>CAVRJZ010000003.1:0-700608 GCA_963721665.1 uncultured Alphaproteobacteria bacterium | reverse complement strand
CCATTAGCGCATTGCGCCCCACATGATGAAACATCACACGGATCGGGGCTAAGCCTTTCGCCTTTGCAAATTCAGCGAAGTCGCTGCCCATTACCTCCAGCATTCCGTCGCGCATGATCAACATCGGCAAAGCTAGATAGTAGGCGCAAAGCGTCACGGTTGGCAGCACTAGCCGATGGTAAAAATCAGGATCGACCAGCAGATAAAGAACATGCGCCGGTCGCGCGCCGGGAGCGAACATGCCTCCGGTAGGAAACAGCTTGAAACGATAGCTAAACACGATGAGCAGTACGAGACCGGTGACGAAGGGCGGAGCCGATTGGAAGATGGTTCAGCCAGCGTTCCGGCGACGTCAAGCACGCCGCCGCGACGCCAAGCCATGACTGTCCCTAACCCGACCCCGAGCAGCACTGCCAGCGCCATGCCGGCCGACATAAGCAACAACGTATTGATCAGGCGGTAGCCGATGATGCCGGCGACTTCCTGGCCCGAGGAGAACGATCGTCCAAAATCCAGCGTGACAAGGTTCTTCAGAAAGATCAGGTATTGCCGCCATAAGGGCAAATCGAGGCCGAACACATGGCGCAGATGTTTGACCGCGGCCTCGTCCATCGCCGGACTAAGGACGGTGATCGTAGGGTCGCCCGGGAGCAACCGGAAAAGGAAGAACAACAAGGTCGCGATAAGGAAAAGCGTAAGGATCATATAGCCGATCCGCGCGACTATATATTCCTTCATTCGTGGAGCTCCCTCTTCTCAGCCCGGATATAGGAGCCGGCCAGAGTTGTCCCAGCTATAGCCTGCTTTCGCTAGCACCTCGCGAGCCTTCTTGACGTCCTCGACGATCGGCTTGACGGCGGGATTGTGCCAAAATTTATTAGCGGGCGCGATGACTGAACCCGCATTCTCCGCATACCCATGGAGAAGGGACTTGCCGATAATGCTCCGCGGGAGCACGTATTCCAAAGCGAGCCGCACCGCCGGGTCGTTGAAGGGACCCTTACTAAGTTGTAGCTGAGCTCGTAGAAGCCGAAGTTAGGATAAACCCCAGCCTGCACTTTCGCCACGGATTTGAGCTGATCCATTAGACTGGCCTGAATGATGTACCGCGTCTTCTTATTGTATTCGCCGCGCTCGATGGCTGCCGCCATCGCGTCCTGACTGCCATAGGCGATACGCAGCATCCCGGCGCATTTCGGCGGGTTGAAGTGCGATTTGAATGCTGAGACCTTCAACTCCGATCCCTTGTACCAATGGTCGAAGTGGAAGGGGCCGCTTCCGATCGGCTTCGGATTGTCGTATTTCAGCGCGTCATCTACCCCCGCGCTTCCCGGGATTTTCTCCCAGATCGCTTGGTCAGAATTGGCAGTTGCCCGAACAGATTCTTGTCAGAAGCGGCGCGTATGGCTCATTCAGGTGGAAGACAAGTCCAGTCGAGCTAACAGCATCGATCTTATCGATCTTGGAAAGAGCTTCACTGAAATAGGCCGACTTCCACTTCAACATATATTCGCAAGTAAATTTGACATCTTCCGCTGTCACGGGGTTGCCATCGTGGAATTTCATGCCGTCGCGCAATCCCACTTTGACCGTCGTCGGATCCTTGACTGTGATCGCTTTGGCGGCCCACGATTTGACCGAGCGTCCGGCGCGATGCGAGCGAGGCTGTCGTAGATCGTGCGCAATTCATACGCGGTGTTAAGGTCGACGTAGCCGGTGAGCGGATTGAAGGTCGACAGCTCGCTGGTTTTTCCGGAACGGATGTAGCCGTCGCTCCTTAACGATTTCCGCATTGATGTCGCTCCAGAACCTGCCGATGCCCTCGCCCATCATCGGCACCAAGCCGCGGATAATATCCGTGCGATAGGCTTGGGTCATGCTGGGATTACCAACGGGCTGCTGGGATGGGCGTCGAAAATCATCTGTTGGGCCTTGAAGATAAGGTCCTTGCGCTTCCAACATATCGCGCGTTGCTGCGCCTCGAGCACCTCGTCGAGTTTGGGATCTTTGTAGCCTGGCCAATTAATTCCACCAGGAACCGCTGCCGTTGAATTTTCATCCTGAAGGTAAATGATTTGGATCGATGCGGTCCGATGCGCCGCCCCACATAACGAGAAACATGTCAAATTTAAACTGATCCTCGACTTGCTGAATGCCGACATTGTATTCGATGGGATTAGGATTGATGTCGAGGCCTATCGCTTGGCCGCCCGAGAAATGAGCACCGCCGCCTGCGGCCGCACGGGATCGAAAGCGGCCGTCGCGGTCGTTAGCTGTGCGTCGGCACTGGGCTTTTCCCCGCTGCCCTCGCCGGGCCGCCCACCACCGCAGCCGGCAGTCCTCCGACGGCAAGGCCCAGCGCATCCAGTCGATTCAAGTCAGATTGCTTTATCATATGAATTTCCATGGTTGGCTACAGGCGTCCGGAAACCACTTCCTTCGGATGCCGCTCTGGTCTGCCCGTCAAATTTATGTCGCAATTTGCAAGCTGCCCGATTGGGCAATAGAGTAAATGCGATTTATTTTGAGCTGAAGTACCAAATGTTATTGGCAAGCGGTCGGCACCCGCGAGGATGACATTCCGATGGCGATAACTTTGCGTCAGATCGAAGCGTTTCGCGCCGTTATGGAAGCCGGAACTGTTGTCGAGGCCGCCGGCCTAATGCATCTGTCGCAGCCTGCCGTCAGTCGATTGGTCGGCGAACTCGAGGCCACGCTCGGTTACGCGCTGTTCGCTCGGGTAAAAGGCCGCCTCGCACGAACGGAGGAGGGAACGTCCTCTTCGGCGAAGTTCAGCGGGCGTTTGTCGGCCTTAATCAGATATTCCAGATTGCCCTTGATATTCGCCATCATCAGGTAGGACGGATTTGTCTGATTACTATGCCGGCGTTGTTGGACGGAGCGCTGCCTGCTGCAATTTCGACATTTCTCCGCGCCGACCCGCAAACATCGATCAGCTTTGAAATCCGCCTCGCCGACGCGTCTTGGAATGGATAGGCCTCCAACAAATGGACGTTGGGCTCGCAACGCTTCCGATCACGATCCGGCGATCAAGACCATCCCCTTGCAAAGTCACCTACGTTTTCTGCTCCCGCCGGGCCATCGGTTATCCAAGAAAAATCCGTTGTTGTCCGCGACTTGGATGGCGAGGATTTCATTTCGATCATGCGGGAAACGCAAATCCAAACATCGATCGACCATCTGTTCGAAACTGAAAAAGTCACGCGGAGAAGTCGCGCCGAAGTCACACCAGTCGCGTGATATTTTCGCTCGTCGGAAATGGGGCTGGCGTGGCCTAGTCGATCTGTTCGGCATCGAGCCGTGACTGCTCAATCACATCACCGCTCGCCCGTTGAGCCGGACCTGTGGGTCGAATCGCGTTGCTCCTACCGGCTGCCCGACCGAAATCGCGGCCGTCTTGGCTTTCATCGACAACTACCGCAACCACCTCAATCAATATCACGGAACGTTGCCATCTGCGATCAGGCATAACATTCATTTATATGGCGCTAAAAAATAGTAAATTGACTTTATACATCGGTTTCGCGCAGTCGTTCAATGAGCTTGACCATCACGTCGAGCTTAACGAGTGAGCGTCAAGATGACGCCGTGAAATTGGCGGCGCGCGAGACGATAGGGAATCATCTTGCATGGGGGCGCGTACGGCGGATGTGGTTATCGTCGGTGGGGTATCACCGGGCCTGCCATTGGCTATGGCGCCGCAAAGCGAGGGCTATCCGTTGTCGTCCTTGACGAGGGCGACACCGCGTTGCGCGCGGCGCGCGCTAGTCGGGGTCTTGTCTGGTTTCAAGGCAAAGGCTTTGGAATGCCGAGTTATGTCGAGTGGACGCTCGAGGCCACACGACGATGGCCGGACTTCTCATTGATGCTGCAGGACGCACCGGCATATCGATCGCTTCCACAAGTCCGGAGGTTTGCATCTTTATCGGTCATACCGCCATAAAGGATCGAAAGCGAAAGCTCGGCCAACTTGCCGCTCAAAGTAAATCTAAGGCCTATGATGTTGAACTTCTCGACCGCAGCGCGGTGCAGGCGCTTTTTCCAGATATTCAACTCGGCGAACAGGTCGAAGGAGCTGGATTCAGCGCGCACGACGGCCATGTGAATCCGCTCTATTTGATGCGGGCGTGCCATGCGGGAATTGTTCGTCATGGCGACATCTATGTTCCAGACCACAGGGTCGTCGATATTTCGCGAAATGGCTCGACTTGGACAGCCCGGACCAAACATGGTGATTTCGAGACGCCACGGCTTGTTCTCGCCGCCGGACTTGGCCTCACCAATTTGGCGACGAAGGCAGGATTGAAGGTACCACTTATTGGGAGCGTTGACCCGATCCTTGTGACTGAGAGAACGCGTCCGATCTTTCCGTATCCCATGAGCGAATCCGTCAAACTGCCGATGGCACGATCATGCTTGGCGTGACCAACGAGCGGATCGGCTACGATGACACGTCGACAACGAACGGAATGCACGTCATCGCCAGCGACGCAGTGACGGCCATTCCCGAGCTCGCTCGACTTCGATTGATCCGATCTTGGGCGGGCTTACGCGTTCTCACGCCGGACAGACCCCGGTTTACGTGTCGAGGAACGACCCGCCGGGCGCGTATGCGGTCACCTCGCACAGCGGCGTCACGCTCGCGTCAGTCAATGCGACGCGATTGGTGCCTTGGATTGTCGACGGCGGTCGTCCGACGCAATTTTCCTCGTTTCATCCGGATCGATTCGATGTTCAAGCGGCTTGACGATAGTCCGGGTCGGATACGCGCTTCATTCACTTTAGCTTTGAAGGCGGAATTTTCACGGCACGGCCGGGCGAAACTGTAGCGACCGCTTTGCTTGCCAATGGCGTCAATGTCTTTCGTAATAGCGCGGTGTCAGGCGGCGCACGCGGCCCCTATTGCTTGATGGGCGTTTGTTTTGAGTGCCTCGTTTCAATCGATGGCGCGGAAAACCAGCAAGCGTGCCTACGAGTTGTCGAAGACGGCATGCAAGTGGTCCGCCAGCGCGGCGCGGTAACGCTCGCCGGTTTGACAGGTGGAGAAGGCGCGGCATCGTGAAAGAGGATGAAAAAGACGTCGTTGTTATTGGCGCCGGGCCGGCCGGCATGGCTGAGCTACGGAGCTCGCCAGTCGCGGTGTTGCCGTCACACTGCTTGACGAAAATCCGGCACCAGGCGGCCAGATTCACAAGGGTGTTGACGCAGTCGTTCGCGATAGACCGGAGACGGCGGCGTGCTGGGCACCGATTATATTTATGGGATACGCTAACTGAAAACTCCGGATATCGTCGGTCGACCATCGCGCCCAAGCAACTGTCTGGCAGGTGGAGCAAGACGCAACCGTCTCCTATAAGCATCAACATGGCGTCAAGATCATAAAGGCGCGTTTCGTCATTGTGGCAACGGGCGCTTTTGAAAGACCAGTGCCAGTGCGAGGATGGACACTTCCCAATGTTATGACCGCTGGGGCCGCTCAACTGGGGAAAGTCCCCTGGATTTGTTCCTACGGGACGTGTCGTCTTGGCTGGAAATGGTCCACTTCTGCTACTCGTCGCCGCCCGACTTGCCACCGCCGGCGCGGAGATTGCGGCGGTGCTGGAGACAACGCGTTTCTCTGACTATCTAAAGAGCTCGCCGCTTTTGGCCAATGCCATGCTCGCGCCCGAATATCTACTGAAAGGCCTAGCGATACGTGCTCGACTGCGACGTGCGGGAGTGCCGATCATCAGTGGCGTGCAGCACTTTGAAATTGATGGGCCAACGTCGGCAGGCGCAGTGAATTACACGCGAGGTGGGCGCACGGCGACGATCTCCGCCGATTTGGTTTTGCTACATTTGGGAATTGTTCCGAACACACAAGTAACACGACAGGTCGGCTGCACGCACCAGTGGATGACCACCCAACGCCATTGGCGACCGCAAACTAACAGTTGGGGCCGCAGCTCGATTCCAACCATATTCGTGGCCGGTGACGGAGCCGCAATTGAGGGCGCACGCGCTGCAGAATGCGAGGGCCGGCTGTGCGCGCTTGAGATCGCATGTTCGCTGGGCCGACTAACCGAGCGAGAGCGAGATATTGCGGCGAAGCCGATCCGCCGCGCCTATGCGCATCACGTGGCCCCTCGCCGCTTGCTGGACGCATTATTTAGTCCGCCACAGTCCATCGTGGCGCCGGCCCAAAGTGAGATATTGGCTTGTCGCTGCGAAGAGGTAACCGTTGGCGCCATCGAGGAGGCTTGTCCAATTGGGCCGTCTTGGTCCAAATCAAGTTAAATCCTACGTCCGATCGGGCATGGGACCGTGTCAAGGACGGATGTGTGGGCTCACTGTTGCCGAAAACACAGCCGCCAAGCGCAACTTGTCGATGAGCGACGTCGGTTATATGCGCATCCGTCCTCCGATCAAACCATTGACGATTGGTGAACTCGCCGCCCTCGACCTTGAAGACAGTGCGAAGTTTAGGATGAGCGCAACAGATGACTGTGTTGACTGAACTTGGAGACCTGGCTGAGCGTTTGTCTATTACTGACGACGCCAGGTTGGCAGCGTGTGAGGCGATCGTTGATCTGATAACCGCGGTCGCCGCGGCTCCACCGCGCCACGAGATCATCGCCCCCTTGCGCGATGCGTATGGCGCTGGGCCCTCGGCCATCTGGTTTAGCGGTAAATGTGCTGCCCCGACTGCTGCGGGTTTCGCCAATGCGCTCTCAGCGGCAGCACTTGATCTCGACGATGGACACCGCAAGTCGCGCGGGCATCCGGGCGCCGCCGTTATACCGGCCGTCTTGGCCGTCGCTGATTATCGACGTGCAGCAGGAAACGAACCGAGTAATAGCGACATTTTGCGCGCAATCGTCGTCGGCTATGAAATTGGGCTGCGCATCGCTGCCGCCAAATCCTTCTATGCGCGGACCGGATTTTGGGCGGGCTTTGCAGCTGCGGCTGCCGCTGGAACACTAGTTGGATTGGCCAGCAACCATCTCGCCCACGCGCTTGCAATCGCCGCCGAAACCAGCCCGCATATGGCGACAACGACGAGCCCGCCGGCTTGGCCGCAGCTCAATGGCAGCGATGTTAAAGAAGGCATTCCGTGGGGCGTCGCCACAGGTATTTCAGCTGGTATTTCTCGCGCGCAGTGGTTTTACCGGTCCTTTGGACCTCGTCGATCATCAACCATTCTTTGATGCCAGCGCTATTTTAGCTGAGCACCCCCGCCCTGCCGTCTGCGAAACTTATACCAAATTCTACGCGGCATGCCGTCACGTCCACGCCCCAGTTGATGCCGTTCTCGCGTTGATGACGGAACACCAGATCGGTGCAGAGGAAATCGATCAAATTCAATTGCGGCTTACAGCGGCGCGCTACGAATTTCCAATCGGACAGAACCGCGTAACCTCGTCGACGCACAATATTCGATCCCATATTGTGTCGGTCTCGCCGCATATCGCGGCGCCAGCGCTTTGCTGCCGATGACCAACGCGGCCCTGCACGACAGGAGTGCAGAAGAGCTTGCACGTAAGGTCCATATCGAACTTGACCGCGGTCTTGAAGCGCGGTTTCCAGCCGAAACACCGGCGCGCGTTGCAATTTATGCACGCGGGCGAGTGTTTGAAGGTGCAACTACAGTACCACGTGGCGAGCCGCCATTACGGCCGACATGGGACGAACGAATGCGTAAATTCGCGATCGCAACGCGCGATGTACTATCCGCCGACAATCAGAGGCAACTTATCGATAGCTTTACCGCGGCGCGGCAGGGAGAGCTAAGGTCGCTATTGAACCTTCTTTCCATCGCTTTGCCAGGTGATGGTCCCGATGCGAAGCTTAAAAAGATCTAATCAGGGAGCGCTGGATGGCAAACATTTCACGCGACGATTTTGAGGCCCTTATTCGTCGCGCCGGCCTGTCGCTTTCGACTACACAGATCGAGCAGATATATGAAGGTTGGGCGCTAGTAGAGCCGATGCTCGAAGCCATTCGGGGCGAGGGCCGCAATCGCGGCGCCGAGCCAGCGCATATCTTCCGAGCCGATGCCTATACGCAGGGCCCGAGCGAGACAAAATCATCCTAATGCAGACACCCACAATCGCTCAAGCCGCGGCCCCTAATCGCGGCACGAAAACTCTCGCCGGTGGAGTTGGTTGAACACTGTCTCTCCCGCATTGGAGCGCTCGACGGAGACCTGCACAGCTTTCTCACCGTCACTCCAAGAACGAGCGCGCGACGACGCAAAGGCTGCCGAGATCCGAATGATGTCCGGCACGTTGCGCGGCAAGCTCGACGGTATCCCAATCGCTCACAAGGACATCTATGCAACGCAGGGAGTATCCACGACGGCGTCAGATCCAAACCGCTCAAAGGCTGGGTGCCGACTGAAGATGCCCACATCGTCGCGCTATTGGCGAAAGCCGGGACGTCGATGCTCGGCAAACTCACCACGCATGAATTCGCATTGGCGGCCCTTCTTTCGACCTTCCCTGGCGACCGGCTCGCAACCCCTGGAACACCGATCATTTTACGTCCGGCTCGTCCAGCGGCACAGCAGCGGCTATAGCCGGCGGGCTATTCTCGGCGGTACCGGCTCAGATACGGGCGGATCGATCCGCGATCCTGCCTCCTTTTGCGGCGTCGTTGGTATTAAGCCGACGTATGGCCTGTGCAGCCGCCGTGGCATTCTGCCTTTAGCCTTGCTCGATCACCCAGGGCCTTTGGCCTGGACAGTTGAAGATTGCGCGCTGCTGCTACAGGCGATGGCCGGTTACGACGCAGCCGATGCGCAACGGTCGATCGTCCGGTGCCGACTTCAGCGCCCACCTCAATCGCGAGGTGAAGGGCCTGCGCATCGGGGTGGCGCGCCATTGGCACGAGACCGATAACCCAGTGAGCCCTGCTGTGCAGAAAAGAATCGAGAATGCTATCAGAATTTGGCGCGACCAGGGGGCTGAGATCGTCGAGCTGGTGATGCCGTCTTTGTTCGAGTACCAGGCGGTGAACGTCGTTATTTTGACTAGCGAAGCGTTCTCAGTTCACGAGACTTGGATGCGCGCAGAAATCAATGACTACGGCGAACTGCTGCGCGACCGCATTACGATGGGCGCGCTAATAACCAGCGCCGACTATATGCAAGCGCTGCGCCGACGCCACGAGCTGTGTGCCATCACCGCTAAATCTGCTGCGGACGTGGATGTGCTCGTCACCGCAGGCGCCTCCGCCGAGGCGCCACGCATGGATAACGTGCCGAAATGGGGTGGCCTATCAAGTCCCGGTTTCACCAAGCCATTCAATATCACGGGCTGGCCGGCGATATGCGTTTGCTCCGGCTATGGCGAGCGCGGGCTACCGGTGGCGGTGCAGATCGCCGCCAAGCCGTTTCAGGAAGGCTTGCTGTTCCAGGTTGCAGATGCATTCGAGAAGGCGGCCGATTTCCGCGCCCGTCGCCCCATCCTCGCCGCCGCTCCTGCCGATATTAGCAATGGGCCGGCGAAAGTTGGATTGGCAGTGTCCTAATTTGGTTTGACACGTATTCGTACCCCTGACCTGATCGCACCTTTGTAGACCAAGCGTTGTGAGCGACTGGCTTGCCGTCACGTTCCGAACCACTCATTCTGCGAATTCGCTTTCCCTGCCCGGCCAAAGCTTTGCCAATTCGAATTTTATTTGCAGCAAAGCTGGCGCGAAATTCGGCAAAGTTGCTTGGCTTGACAGCATGCTTTCGCCGATCGCCAAAGCGATCACCACAAATCCCCATCGTCTGGTTCGGCAACGCCATCGAGCAGCATTGCGTTCTTTTGCGTGAATGAGAAGATGCGGCTGCGGCTCGCCGGGGTAAACCCGAACTCGCATGAAATGCGCAGCATGATTTCAAGCTGCTTGTTGGCGACCGCAAAATACGGCGATTGCTGCGGATAGCCATTGGGCGACTTGATCATGGTGTTGTGCTTTTGCAGCATCTCGGTTGCCTCGATCCACAGCGCATAGGCGACGCAGTAGGCGGCCAGCGGAGCACGGTCGACACTGCTCAGCACCGCCATCGGCGTGAGCTCGGCGACAATGCGTTGCCATTCCTGCCGCGCCATCTGGCTGAGCTCCGGCGGGCATTCCAGGATGCGGACCGGCTTTGCCGCTTCGATTTTGGCCGCGGGCTTTTGCGCACCGAACTCGAGCTTCTTCAGACCCGCCGGGTTGGTTCTTCGGTCTGGCATGGGCATTTCCTTATGCTGCTGGAGGATCGTTATCGATTGCGGGAACGGCCATCGGTTCTACAGACGGATTTTGGTTCTGGTTTTCAGCGCCCTTCAGACGTTCCGCAGCAATCACTTCGAACGAGCGTCCGTCACCGAGAAGACATGCGGTCTTGCCGGTGAAGGCCTGCCAGCGGCGCACCGCGACGTCGACGTAACGCCGCTCAAATTCCATCCCAAAACAGACCCTGCCGCTCGTCTCTGCGGCAATGAGCGTCGTGCCGCTGCCGAGGAACGGGTCATAGACCGCATGGCCAGGATTGCTGTTATTGACCATCGGCCGGCGCATGCATTCGACCGGTTTTTGCGTGCCGTGCATCGTCTTGCTGTCCTGCCCACCGCTGGGAATGGTCCACAACGTCGTCTGCTTGCGATCGCCAGTCCAATTCCCCTTGTCACGAACGGCGTACCAGCAAGGCTCATGTTGCCAATGATAATCCCCGCGACCCAAGACGAGCCGCTCTTTCGCCCAGATAATCTGTGCGCGGATGACGAAGCCGTTGGCGGCGAGACTATCCGCGACCGTCGTGCTGTGCAGAGCGCCGTGCCAGATGTAGGCGATATCGCCGGGGAACAAGGCCCAGGCGGCACCCCAGTCTGCTTTGTCGTCGTTGCGCACCTTGCCGCGGCGGGCCGACCGATTGACGCCTGCGCGGTGACGCCATTCTGGATCGTAACTGACCCCATAGGGCGGATCCGTGACCATGAGCCCCGGAACCTGCCCGTCAAGCATCGCCGCGACGGCAATGGCATTGGTGCTGTCGCCACAGCCAATTCGATGCGGTCCGGCTAACCAGATATCGCCGATTGCCGTGACTGCCTTTTCAAGTGGTTCGGGAACTTCATTCTCATCCGTTAGGCCAGTTATGCCTGCGGGATTCAAAGCCTTTGCAAGCTCTTCCGCCGTGAACCCCAGTCTTTCGAGGTCGGCACCGAGCACCTTCAAATCCGTGAGTTCGAGGTGCAACATTTCAAGATCCCAGCCGGCGTTGAGCGCGATGCGGTTGTCGGCAAGCATCAACTGGCGTCTTTGCAGGTCGGTGAGCCCGCTCAAGACAACGACCGGTACCTCGCTAAGAGCCGATCCAAGAAGTTTGGATTCAGCGGCAAAGATTTGATCTGGTCAAGCGCTTGAGCATGATGTGGATCATGGCGAGACGGATACCTGGTCACAGCCTGAGGCCGTGAGAGCAAGATCCAGCGTATCGGTCACGTCCTGCGCCTTCATCGTCGTGCACAGCTTCCGGGCGATGATGTAGCGCGATCCAGCACCGTGCTGAGATAGAACCAGCCCCAGCCGGTCACCTTGAGATATGTGAAGTCCGTCTGCCAGAGCTGGTTTGGCGCCGTCGTCTTGTCCTTGAACTCGTCGGCTGCCTTCATGACGATGTAGGCGGGGCTGGTTATTAAGTCATGCGCCTTCAACAGCCGATAGACCGAAGCCTCTGACACAAAGTAGCCGACCGTATCGGTAAAGCGCGTGGCCAGTTCCCGGGGCGACAACTCAGGCTCATCCAGGGCCAGTTGAACGATCCGCTCGCGTATCGCGTCAGGGATGCGGTTCCAGACGCGCTTCGGCCTTGGCGATTTATCTTCCAGCGCTTCGGGGCCGCCGGTCTGCAGCCGATCGTACCAGCGGTAGAACCTTGCCGGCTGGATGCCCAGCTTCGCCAACGTCCGGCGCACTGGCAGGTGGGATTGTTCGACCAGGCGGATGATCTCCAGCTTCTCGGAGGCGGGGTATCTCATTCCTCGTCTCCCCCATCCCCGATCATGCTTTTTTTAAGCAGGCGCAATTCGAGCGCCTGCTCAGCCACGACCGCCTTGAGCTCCTGCGCCTCACGCCGCAGGTCCTTGACCTCGCCACTGGTCGCCGCCCGTGCCGTGTCGCCGGCTAGCCGCTTCTTGCCGGCCTCCAGGAACTCCTTGGACCATGCGTAATAAAGGCTCTCGGCAATACCCTCTCGGCGGCAAAGCTCCGCGATGCTGGACTCGCCGCGCAGGCCGTCCAGAACGATCCTGATCTTCTCTTCGGACGAATGACGTTTGCGGGTTGCCCGGCGGATGTTCTTTACGAGCCGCTCGGACGGCAATTCAGGGTGCTCGGATTTCTGTCTCATCTCCACTCCTTGATGGTTACGATGAGCCAGAAATCCTACCTTCCTCAAGCCGTTAAATCTGTCTCACAGGCGCTGATCCCGGACAGGCTGACAAGACTTGGGAGTACAAAGTAAGGCTCATTAAAAATTGTCGTAACTATTTGAAATAAGTGGTTCTTTGCGGTAACGCTCCGCAACGCATTGTAGCGCAAGAAACTCGGCAAGCGAGACTTAACTGCTCAATTTGCCAGGCTGAGCGCCGGGCCGGCTGCTACTACCGTCACGGCACAATCCGCTCCGCGCGGAACTGCCGCATCAGCCGCACGAACATCTCCTCGCTGTCGACCACGTCGTGAAAGCCGAAGCGGCGCGATTTGGTGATGTCCGACATCACGTCCCAGTCGCAGCCGAAGACGTAGTCGGCAAAGGGCCAGGCCACCAGGTCATCGTAGGCATAGGGCTTGAGCCCATATTTCTCCGTCATGGCGCGCCAGAGCGGCGCCTTGTCCGCCATGTCGGCCGTCAGGCTGGTCGTGCGGACCTCGCCTGCGGCCATGTCGAATGCGGCGGCGAGCTTCGGCCACAGATTTTGCCAGCGGAAATAATCGCCGTTGGTGATGTTGAACGCCTCGCCGCCGCAGCGCGGCTCGATTGCCGCCCACAGCGCGGCGTTGGCAAAGTGCTCCGACGCGGTGACCTGATAGATCGCAGCATAGGCGCCGGGCTTGCCCGGAAAATGCAGCGGCCGGCCAAGCTCCTTGCAGATCGCGGCGTAAACCGCGATGGCCGGCGCCAGGCTCATTGGCGTGCCCGGTGCAAAGCCGCACAGCGTCTGCGGCCGCAGTTCCACGAAGTCCCAGCTTTTGCCGCGCTGGAAGGCGGCGAGCCAGTCGATCTGGTCGAAATAATAGTTGGCGCCGGCGTGGCGCGGATCGCTTTCGCGCGCCGGCGTCCGGTAGGGCCCGAGGTGCGAACCGTAGTATTTGGTGCCGGTGACCAGCACGACGCGGCGCAGGTGCAGCGAGGCCCGCTCGATCGCGGTGACGGCGTTGACCAGCATGGCGCGGTTCGGCGCGATATTTGCGGCATAGCCGGCGGCGGCGCCGGCTGCGGGCTGGAACGCCGCGTAGAAGATGTGGGTGGCGTCGGTGAGGCCAGCGAGCTTTGCCGCCGTCTCGTCATTGTTGAGGAGGTCCACTGCGATGTGGCGGTAGCGCGGCGCGTCGCCGGCGCTCCGGCGCGACAGGCCGACGACGGACCAATCGCGCTGCTCGAGCAATCGCGCGACGATGTAGCGCCCGATTACGCCCAGCGCGCCGACGACGACGGCCTGCTTGTGCTCTGCCATGCGTGGGCGATCCGTCCGTTCCCTCAAGCGAATGCGTGTCGGCTTTCACTGAAGAGTTGTTAGAACACTCGGTCGAGCGAGTTCATTTCAAACTCGACGTTCGTCGGAGAGCTCAAAAACACCCATTTCATTGGCTCCTTCGAAACCGTACTTTTAGAGGAAAGTACAGAGCTTCAGAGAAAGTGGCGTCTCAGAGAGCGGATTTCTGGATAAGCCGCGTTCCAAGGTGCAGAGGTCGGTCTCGGAATGCTGCAAATTCAACGCGCTTTCTCGCCCCAAATCCGCAACAGAGAGCCGTTCGCTGCGGGATGGTGGCGGAGGGAGTGGGATTCGAACCCACGTTACGGTTTCCCGTAAACACGCTTTCCAAGCGTGCGCCTTCAGCCACTCGGCCACCCCTCCGCAATGCGCGCTGATCGCACCGTCATGCCGACGTAGGCGGCCTTTTACAAGCCGTAGAGACACGCGGCCAGCCATTGTTCGAGGCCCCTGAGCTGACCCAAATGACCTGCACTATTATGTTTTTATTGCATCGATTGAGCAAATTTTTGAAAAAAGCGCAAGATAACGGTAGGACTTAACATAGCCCACCGGCGGGCGCGGAAGGCCTCGGCAACCGACATGACAAGTGACCTATCCGCGCTTCAGATGGTGCTGACCGGCGACCCGGAACTGTTCGCCATCGTTGAGCTGTCGCTCATCGTCAGCTTGAGCGCGGTGCTGTTCGCCGCGCTGATCGGCGTGCCGCTCGGCGCCTTGATCGCGCTCACCCGCTTTCCCGGCCGCGCCGCCGCCATCGTCACCCTCAACGCCATGATGGGCCTGCCGCCGGTGGTGGTGGGATTGGCCGTATTCCTGTCGCTGTCGCGCTCGGGCCCGCTCGGCGCCTGGGGCATGTTGTTCACGCCGCAGGCCATGGTGGTTGCGCAAACCATTCTGGTCGCGCCGATCATCGCCGCGCTCACGCGGCAGACCATCGAGGACTTGTGGGTCGAATATCGCGACGAACTGGCCGCCATGAATGTCGGTCCGGCGGTGCGGATCATGACGCTGATCTGGGACGCGCGGTTTTCGCTGGTGACCGCGCTGCTCGCCGGCTTCGGCCGGGCGGCGGCGGAGGTCGGCGCCATCATCATCGTCGGCGGCAATATCGACGGCTTCACGCGCACCATGACTACGGCAATCGCGCTGGAAACCTCCAAGGGTGACCTGCCGCTCGCCATCGGGCTCGGCATGGTGCTGATTTCGATCGTGATCGCGATCAATGCGCTGGCCTGGGGCGCGCGCCGCGCCGGCGAAATTTACGCGGGATGACCATGCGCGCACCCGCAGCCGATCTCCCGGTAGTGTTCGCGGATGTGACCATCGTTGCCGGCGCGGTGACGATCCTTGATTCGGTTTCGCTCGCGCTCGCGCCCGGCGCGCCGACCGTCCTGGTCGGCCCGAACGGTGCCGGCAAGACCACGCTCTTGCGCGCGGCCATGGGACTGATCCCCGCCACCCGCGGACATATCACTTGGGGCGGCCGCGAGACCTCGCCGCCCGACCGCCGCGCTATTTTGTTCCAGCGCCCGGCGATGCTCCGCCGCAGCACCGCGGGCAACGTGCGATACGCCCTTGCCGCCGCCGGCGTACCGCGCGGCGAGCGCGCCAATCGTGCCGCCGAACTCTTGACCGATGTCGGACTTGCCGACCTCGAACGACGGCCGGCGCGGCGGCTGTCCGGCGGCGAGCAGCAACGGCTGGCGCTGGCGCGCACGTTGGCGCGCGATCCGGCGCTGCTGTTGCTCGACGAGCCGACCGCCAGCCTCGATCCCGCCGCCACCAAGGCGATCGAGGACATCGTGCGCGCCATCACCGCGCGCGGCGTCAAAGTGGTGATGTCCACCCACGATCTCGGCCAGGCCAGGCGGCTCGCCGGCGACGTGGTGCTGCTGCATCGCGGCCGGCTGATCGAGAACGTACCCGCCGCTGAATTTTTCGCAAACCCGCGCACGCAGGAAGCGCGGACATTCATCGCCGGCGAATTGCTGGTCTAAACAAAAAACAGAAGGAGGATATCCATGTTAAACCGCCGCATTCTCATCGCCGCCGCCGCGCTTGGCGCCGTGGCATTTGGCGCTGTCGTCGTCACGCCGCCCAGCTTGGCGCAAGATAAATCGATCGTCGTGGCCTCGACCACCTCGACACAGGACTCCGGCTTGTTCGAATATCTGCTGCCTATCTTCAAGCAGAAGACCGGCATCACCGTGAAGGTGGTGGCGGAGGGCACCGGCAAGGCGCTCGACACCGCCCGCCGCTGCGACGCCGACGTGGTGTTCGTGCACGCCAAGTCGCAGGAAGAAAACTTCTTGAGTCAGAGTTATGGCGTGAAGCGCTTTCCGGTGATGTACAACGATTTCGTCGTGGTCGGCCCGAAGAGCGACCCGGCCGGCATCAAAGGGATGAAAAGCGTCACCAAGGCGTTCCAGACCCTCAAGGACAAGAAGATCGATTTCATCTCGCGCGGCGACCGTTCCGGCACCAACAGCGCCGAATTGCGCATCTGGAAGGCCGCCGGCATCGACATCAATAAAGACAAAGGCCCCTGGTACAAGGCGATCGGGCAAGGCATGGGCGCGACGCTCAACACCGCGTCAGCTTCCAATGCCTACACGCTCACCGATCGCGCCACCTGGATCCACTTCAAGAACAAAGGCGATCTCGTCATTGTCGTCGAGGGCGACAAGGGCTTGTTCAACCAGTACGGCGTTATGCTGGTGAATCCGGCGAAGTGCCCGACGGTGAAGAAGGACCTCGGACAGGCGTTCATCGACTACCTGATCTCGCCGGAAGGCCAGAAGACGCTTGCCGGCTACAAGGTCAACGGCCAGGAGTTGTTCTTTCCGGACGCCAGCGACCCCAACGCGTGAAGCGCGCGGGTGAGGTTAGCGCACGACCGCTCACCCAACTCAATTCGGGTTTGCCGTCGGGGCGTTGGCCGGGGCTATTTTATTAGCGTTGCCCTCGCAGCGATATAACGTTTGCGAGCGGTTCCCCGCTGTCAGCGCCTTCCTCGCGCAACAATTGAGGCCACACTTGATTGCGCCCGTTGCGCTTGGCCGCGTAAAGCGCAGAGTCCGCTGCCGCAATGAGTTCCAACTCGGAGATTGTCGAAACCGGTGCGGCTGCTGCACCGCAGCTGACAGTCACGATTCGCGTCATTCCGAGTCCCTCGTTTGGAATTGCGAGCATCTCTATCGAACGTCGGATCCGTTCGGCGATGCGGATCGCGCTCAATGCTTCTGTCTTGGGAAGCAATACCAGCAGTTCCTCGCCGCCATAGCGTACCGCGAGATCGTCAACATTGCGCCGCTCAACGTTAACGCACGCGGCTACGCGCTTAAGGCAGGCGTCACCCGAAACATGGCCGTACCGATCGTTGAATAGTTTGAAATGATCGATGTCGAGCATAATTATGGCAACGGGCGAGACGTTGTCATCATCCATTTGCCAAAGCTCGGCGAGCCGTGCGGTGAGATGGTGCCTGTTGGCAAGATCCGTGAGGGCGTCACGCTTGGATGCTTCCTCAACTTCTATGTGCCGCATCCGGTCGCGTAACGCGTGCAAATAGGCGCGGCGACTGTCACGCTCTAAATAATAGTTGCTTATCAAAGTTAGGTAGGCCGAGACCGCAAGCGTTGTCATTGCGACCAACGCGACCGGCAATGACATATGGCCGCTGATGACAACGGCCAGGCTGTGACACGCCAGGATTACGCTCGAAACAGCGACGGCGTAGCCGAATGGCAAGCGCTGAATCGTGTTTGTGAACAAGACAACGAGTAGAACGAAATACTGGTAGTGGCTGGCGTCTGGCGAGGACGTAAGCACGAAACTTACGAGAATCTGCAATACGATCGTGACCGGAATTGACGCCGCAAGGCCTTCCCGTAAGAATTTGGGGCTGTCGTCCCTCGTGAGCCAGCCTGTAAGCACGATCCAAGGCGTGACAATCGCGAAATGCAAGATGATGGCGATTGTGAATTTGTCCCCTACCAGCATCCAGTCGGGAATCAGAAATAGATTGTAGATGATGACGGTCGCAGGAATGGCCGCCCGCAAGCGCTGGGCGCGACGCCGGCGCGTATCGTGCTCGAGGCGGCGCTCAAGCCAATCGGGGAAGGTGAGACCTTTTTTACGCGCGGCGATAAAGTGCTCGACCGCAGCGAGGGTAATCGGCAGGTCGTCCATAGGCACTCCGGACGCGGACCGCCAATCGGTAGCCAATTCCCGCTACGAGCATGTTAATCGTCACGTGCATTTGTCCCTGAACGTTAATAAATCGTAAGTACGCTTTTTATTCTGGCTGAAACCGCCGCAAGCGCTGGAGAAAACTACAAATTAGAAAATCAACGGCGAGCAGTTGGTCTAGCCGCGCCAGCGACCCCAACGCGTGACGTATTCTCTTCCCCTTTTCCCCGCTTACGGGGAGAGGGGGAATGAGACCGGCGTAGCTATTGCGTATTAGGCCTGCGAGATGAACTTGGTGTTCATATAGGCCTGCAGGCCCTCGATGCCGCCTTCCGAACCGTAGCCGCTCTCTTTGACGCCGCCGAACGGCGTTTCTGGGGTCGACACGGCGACAGAATTAACGCCCACCATGCCGGACTGGATGGCGTCGCCGATGGCGGCGGCGGTCTTTTCCGACGAGGTGAAGGCGTAAGCGGCGAGGCCGAACGGCAAGGAATTGGCACGCTCGACCACTTCGTCGAAGGTCTTGAAGGAGACGATCGGCGCGACCGGGCCGAACGGCTCCTCGGTCATGATCTTGCTGTCGTCCGGCACCTCGGTGATGACGGTCGGCTCAAAGAAGTAACCCTGGTTGCCGTGGCGCGAGCCGCCGGCCTGGATCTTACCGCCACGCGCCTTGGCGTCGTTGACGAAGCTCTCCATGGCGTCGAGCCGGCGCGGGTTGGCGAGCGGCCCGAGCGTGATGCCCTTCTCCAAGCCGTCGCCCATCTTGAGGCCCTTGGCGTATTCGGTGAAGCGGGCGACGAACTTGTTGTAGCCCTTCTCCTGCACGTAGAAGCGCGTCGGCGAGATGCACACCTGGCCGGCGTTGCGATATTTGAAAGCGGCGATGGTATCGGCGGCCTTTTCCGGATCGGCATCGTCGAACACCACCACCGGCGAATGCCCGCCCAACTCCATGGTGGCGCGCTTCATGCCCTTGGCGGCAAGTCCGGCGAGATGCTTGCCGACGGGAATCGAGCCGGTAAACGAAATCTTCTTCACGATCTTGGACGGGATCAGGTGCTCCGACACATTGGCCGGCACGCCGAACACCAGATTGAGCACGCCCGCCGGGAGACCTGCGTCGGCGAAACATTTCACCAGCTCGACGCAGCCGCCCGGCGTTTCTTCCGAGGCCTTAATGATGAGCGAGCAGCCGGCGGCCAAGGCGCCGGCAATCTTGCGCACCGGCGTCAGCGTCGGGAAATTCCACGGCGTGAAGGCGGCGACCACGCCGACCGGCTCCTGCAACACGAGCTGGCGCACACCCTTCTGCCGGCCGGGGATGACGCGGCCGTAAGTGCGGCGGCCTTCCTCGGCGTACCAGTCGATAATGTCGGCGCTGGTGAGGACTTCCGCGCGCGACTCGACATAGACCTTGCCCTGCTCCTGCGTCTGCACTTTGGACACGTGGTCATAGCGCTCGCGCAGCAGGTCGGCGGCCTTACGCATGATCTTGGAGCGATCATAGGCCGACGTCGCCCTCCAGACGGCAAAGCCCTTCTGCGCGGCCTCGAGCGCGGCGTCGAGATCGGCGGTCGTGGCGTGCGGCAGGTGCGCCAGCACCTTGCCGGTCGCCGGGTTGATGACGTCCTCGCCCTTGCGGCCTTCGCCGTTGAGCCACTTGCCGTCGATATAAAGCGCGAGATCGGAATACATGGAAAACCTCACTGGTCGCGGGGGAAACTGCCGGGCGGTGGATTAGCACTTTTGGGCCGGTGCGGCCACCCTGCCTACCGGCGGGACGACTTCAAGAGCCGGTGAATGCCGGCTTGCGCTTTTCCATGAAGGCGGCGCGGCCTTCCTTGTAGTCGTTGCTGGCAAAGCATTGCGCCACCAGGTCGGCGCATTTTTGCAAGTTGCGCTCGCTTTCCGGCTTTACCGTCTCGCCGACGATATATTTGACCGAATTGACGGTGAGCGGCGCGTTGCCGCTGATCGTGCCGGCATAGTCCTTCACGTATTTTTCCAGTTCCGCCTCCGGCAGCGCGCGGTTGACCAGGCCCATGGCCAAGGCTTCCGCCGCAGTGAACTGGCGCGCGGTGAAGAAAATCTCCTTGGCGAAGGACGGGCCGACCACGTCGACCAGCCTCTTGATGCCCTTGTAGCCGTAGCCGAGGCCGAGCCTGGCGGCCGGCACGCCGAATTTCGAATTGTCCGAGCAGATGCGCATGTCGCAGCAGAGGGCCAGGCCGACACCGCCGCCGATGCAATAGCCGCGGATCATGGCGATGGTCGGCTTGGGAAACTCGTAGACCGCGGTATTGGCCCTATCGACCGCCACATTGTAGCGATCGATCTCCTCCTTGCTGGCGCGCTCGCTGGCGAACTTGGAGATGTCGGCGCCCGACACGAAGGCTTTGCCGCCGGCGCCGGTCAGCACCACCACGCGCACCGCCTTGTCAGCGGCGAAGTCGGCGAGGATGCCTTGCGCGGCCTCCCACATGTCGAGCGACACCGCATTGTGCCGCTCGGGATTGTTAAAGATCAGCGTGCCGACGCCGCCCTCCTTGCGGGACAGCATTTTGTCGGTCTGCGTCATTATCAAATTCTCCACTGTCAGCGTCAGAGCGCGTTGGACTTGTGCAGCTCTGCGATTTCACTGTCGGCAAAGCCGAATTCCTTGAGCACCTCGTCGGTGTGCTGGCCCTGTTCCGGCGGCGTCGCCACGATGTGGGCGGGCGTGCGCGACAGGGCGAAGGGCTGGCCGACGAAAGTCTCGTCGCTGCCGTCGGGCCGCTTCGCGGTCTCGGCAATGCCGAGATGTTTGACCTGCTCGTCGGCGAAAACCTGGTCAATGGAATTGATCGGCCCGCAGGGCACGCCGATGTTGTTGTAGATATCGATCCATTCGGCGCTGGTCTTACCGGTCATGCGCTTTTGGATTTCCGCGTTGATGGCGTCGCGATTCTTCGAGCGTAGCGCGCCGGTCTTGAAGTCGGGGTTGCCGATCATCTCGGGCGCCTCGATCGCCTTGCAGACGCGTTCCCACATCACCTGGCCGGCGGCGGCGATATTGATGTAGCCGTCCGCGGTCTTGAACACGCCGGTCGGGATGCTGGTCGGGTGATTGTTGCCGGCCTGCTTGGGCACCTCATGACCGATCAGCCAGCGCGCGGCCTGGAAATCGAGCATGAAAATCTGCGCTTGCAGGAGCGACGTGGTGATCCATTGTCCTTCGCCGGAAACCTCGCGTTCGAGCAGCGCGGTGAGGATGCCCATGGCGCAGAACAGGCCGGCGGAAAGATCGGCCACCGGAACGCCGGTGCGCACCGGCCCCTGGCCCGGCAGGCCGGTGATCGACATCATCCCGCCCATGCCTTGCGCGATCTGGTCGAAGCCCGGCCGGTCGCGATAGGGCCCGTCCTGGCCGAAACCGGAAATGCTGCCGAGAATAATGCGCTTATTGATCTTCTTCAGGCTCTCGTAATCGATGCCGAGACGGTTCTTTACGTCGGGACGAAAATTCTCCACCACGACGTCGGCTTTCTCGACCATGCGCAGGAACACGGCGCGGCCTTTCGGCGATTTGAGGTCGAGAGTCATGCTGCGCTTGTTGCGGTGCAGATTCTGGAAATCCGGCCCCTGGCGCGGACCGCCCGGCCCTTCGCCCTTTTCCAGGCGCGCCGGCGTCTCGATTTTGATGACATTGGCGCCCCAATCGGCGAGTTGACGCACGCAGGTCGGCCCCGAGCGTACGCGCGTCAGATCGAGCACGGTGAAGCGAGAAAGGGCCTTGGATGCCCTGGGAAACGGCATTTCAACAGCTCCGGCTGGCTAATTACGGCTCAGAATTGCAATTTAAGGCCCGACATTCCCCGATCCAAGCCGGCTTGTCCATCAGGGACACAGTGGCTTTTCGGCCACTTTATTCATCATTCGGCGCAATAGTCGCGTCTGCCGCCTTGAATTGGACATGACCGACTGTCATATGTTCGGCACGGATGAATTCGCGGGCTGCGTGCACGAAACTCTTTAAAACGAATTTCGCCCCGCCTCTTCCGTTTCTGCAAACGACCGACAACCCTGGCCACGCGGGATGTCTTTAAACCCCGCGATTCCGCCGCCCGCGATCCGCGTGCCGGCCGCTTCGCTATATAAGAAAGAGAACTTTTGACTTCATTTAACGACTTCGGCCTCGTAGAGCCGATCCTTCGCGCCCTCGCTGAAGAGAAATACGTAACGCCCACCCCGATCCAAACCCAGACCATCCCTCTCGCTTTGCAAGGCCGCGACGTCATCGGCATCGCGCAAACCGGAACCGGCAAGACCGCGGCCTTCGCGTTGCCGATCATCCAACATCTGCACACCAAGCGCCTGCGGCCCGATAAGAAGGCTTGCCGCGTGCTGGTGCTGTCGCCGACGCGCGAATTGTCGGGACAGATTTCCGACAGCTTCCGCGCTTACGGCCGGCACATTCGCCCGCTTGCGGTCGCGCTCGCCATCGGCGGCGTGCCGATCAACAAGCAGATCCGCTCGCTGGCGCACGGCGTCGAAGTGCTGGTAGCGACCCCCGGCCGGCTGATCGATCTGGTCAACCAGCGCGCGCTGCGCCTCGACCAGGTCGAGGCGCTGGTGCTCGACGAAGCCGACCGCATGCTCGACATGGGCTTCATCCACGACATCAAGCGCATCGTCGCCATGCTGCGCAAGGAACGGCAAACGCTGTTCTTCTCCGCCACCATGCCGCAAGAGATCACCCGGCTCGCCGATGCGATGCTGCGCGACTCGGCGCGCGTAGCGGTGACACCGCAGGCAACGACCGTCGAGAAGGTCGAGCAGCGCGTTATCCTCACCGATAAGGCATCGAAGCCGGTGCTGCTGGCCGAGGTGCTTAAAAGCGAGAATGTCGACCGCGTACTGGTGTTCACCCGCACCAAGCACGGCGCCGACAAGGTGGTGCGCGGCCTGCACAAGGCCGGGCATAGAGCCGAGGCAATCCACGGCAACAAGTCGCAGAACCAGCGCGAGCGCGTGCTCGCAGCCTTCCGCGACGGCAGCTTGCGCACGCTCATTGCGACCGACATCGCCGCCCGCGGCATCGACGTCGACGGCATCAGCCACGTGGTCAATTACGACCTGCCGAATATCCCGGAATCTTACGTCCACCGCATCGGCCGCACCGCGCGCGCCGGCGCCGACGGCGTGGCGATTTCGTTTTGCGATTACGAGGAAGCGCCGTTCCTGCGCGACATCGAGCGGTTGATCCGCATGTCGATCCCGGCCACCGACAAGCGCACCGGCCAACGGCCCGTCCATCGCCCGGCCGAGCAAAACGCCGGCAACCGCAATGGCGGCAGGCCGCATCGTAACGGCCGCCAGCAGCGCGGATACGGCGGAAATGGCGCTAGCGGAAATGGCCGTCATAACGGCAATAACGGCCACCGCTCGTCAGCTCCAGGCAACGGCCATCAGGGCCGCCCGCACCAGAATGGCCACCAAGCCGGCCATACACAGGCCCCCCGGCAAGAAGCCGCCGCAGGGGAGCCAAACGGCATAGGAAATGTTACATTCCTGAAGCGCCCGAACGAGCCGCGCCGCAACGCCGGCCATCGCGCGCCGCGTTGACGCAACCGGAGAGCACTGGATGGCGAAGGAAGAACTGCTGGAGTTCGACGGGACCGTGACCGAGGTTCTCCCGGACGGCAATTTCCGGGTGAAGCTCGACAACGAGCATGAGGTGTTGGCCTATACCGCCGGCAAGATGCGCAAATTCCGCATCCGCACCGGCGTCGGCGACCGGGTGATCGTGGAAATGTCGCCTTACGACTTGCAGCGCGGACGTATCAGCTTCCGCCACAAGGGCGATGCGCCGGCCCCCTCGCCGCAGCAGCGCCGGCCGAATTTCCGCCGGCGATAAGCGTACGCCGGCAGGTGGCTCGGCTGCCTGCCGTCAATATTTCCGCTCACGGGGTCGATATGGAGCTCGGCAATCTCGGAGCGGACATATCGGGCTTCGTTATCCAATACGGATATTGGGCTATATTTCTTCTGATATTCCTCGAAAGCACCGGCGTTCCGCTTCCCGGCGAGACGACGCTAGTTGCGGCTTCGGTTTTTTCCGCGACGACGCACGGCCTCGATATCAGCCTGATCATAACTGCGGCGGCGGCCGGTGCGATCCTCGGCGATAATCTCGGCTACTGGATTGGGCACCATTACGGCATGAGATTTCTGCGCCGTTATGGCCACTACGTTCGTCTTTCCGAAGACCGCCTGAAGATCGGAAAATGGTTGTTCCGAAAATACGGCGGGCGCGTCGTTTTCTTCGGCCGCTTTACCGCATTCTTGCGGACCTATGCGGCCCTGATGGCGGGCGCCATGAATTTTCCTGCCCGTCAGTTCTTTTTTTGGAATGCGAGCGGCGGAATTGTCTGGGCGGCAATCTTTGCGCTCGGCGGCTATTTGTTCGGCCAGGCGATAAATTTGATCGCCGGCCCCATCAGTACCGTCTTGTTCGTCGCTGTGGTCGCCGGTATCGTCGGTGCGGCGTGGATGTTCAAGCGTCACGAAGCGCACCTGCTTGCGCAAGCCGAAGCCTCTCTAACAGTCGGCAAACACCGGCACTGAGCTAGGTTTGGCCGGCAGCCGACTTGTTGCCCCACAAAGCCCACATTGTGGCAGGCTAATCGGAACATGAAGACCGCATTGCTGCCGACTCTCGCGCGCAACTCGGCGCTGGCGTTTATGTTTGCTCTCGCGCTCGCAGGGGCCATCGTCCCATCGAGCGCCCAAGATGCGTCCAAAGAAGCCGATAAGAAACAAGCGCTGCACGGCGAGCAACACGAGGCCGGCAAAGGCGTGCTGCGGCTGCTGCCGGCCGATGCGGTCAGCGAACATTCGATCGACACGCCCCAGGGCAAGCTCACTTACACGGCGACCGCCGGCACGCTGCCGTTCTATGACCAGTCCGGCGAGCAGAACGCGGTGGTGTTTTACACCGCCTATGTTGCCAAAGACTTAGCTGGCAAGAATTTGGGCGTGAACCGCCCGCTGACTTTCGCATTCAACGGCGGGCCGGGCGCGGCATCGGCCTTCCTCCATCTCGGTCTGGTCGGCCCGCGCATCCTCGATCTCGGCCCGGACGGCCATGACGCGGCGACCGCGCAATTGCGCGACAACCCCGACACATGGCTCCGTTTTACGGATTTGGTACTGATCGATCCGATCGGCACCGGCTGGAGCCGCACCGTCAAGCCAGACGACGCCAAACATTTCTGGAGCATCCGCAGCGACGCCGAGGCTTTCGCCAAAGCGATTGCGCTCTACGTCGCCAAGAACAACCGCGCCGGTTCGCCGAAATATCTGTTCGGCGAAAGCTATGGTGGTTTCCGCGCCGCCAAGACGGCGCGCGCGCTGCAACGCGACCAGGGTATCGTCATTTCAGGCATCGTCATGCTGTCGCCGATGCTGGAAGGCTGGCTGACTTTCGGCGACGACGAGTCGGCGCTGCGCGCGGCGCTGCAATTGCCGTCGCTCGCCGCCGCCGAGCTCGAGCGCAAAAACGCCTTCTCCCCGGTGGCGTTGGCCGCGGCGGAAAAATTCGCCATGACCGATTACCTCACGACCATGGCCGGGGCGCCGCCGCAGGGCGCGGCCGGTAAGCCTTTCTACGAGCGCGTGGCGAAACTGACCGGGCTGCCGCTGGACGTGGTGACGCAGGCGCGCGGCTTCGTCGCCGACGCTTTCGTGAAAAGCCTGCGGCCGAACGGCAAGATCGTCAGCCAGTACGATGCGACTTTCGCGGTCGACGATCCCTATCCCGAACTGCGCTCGTCGCGCGGCACCGGCGATCCGATCCTCGACGGCGTCACCCGCGCCTATGGCGGCGCCATGGCGTCTTACGCGCGCAACGAACTCGGCTTCAAGACCGAGATGACCTATGCGCTGCTCTCGCCGCAGGTTACCGGCGGTTGGGATTGGCATGGCGGCCGGCTGCAGGCGGGTGCGGAAGACGACTTGCGCACACTGCTCGCCTTCAACCCCTCGTTCCGCCTGCTGATCGCGCACGGCGTGTCGGACATGGTCACGCCCTACGGCATGACGCGCTACGTGCTCGACCATCTGCCGCCGATCAATCCGCCGGGGCGCGCGCAGCTCAAGCTCTATCGCGGCGGGCACATGCTCTATATCGATCCCGCCTCGCGCAAGGCGTTCTCAGCCGACGCCGCGGCGTTCTATCGGGCGGCGGAATAGCTCAAAACATCAGGTCGGTATCCGGGGATGTGCCGGCGAAATTGCCGCCGCCGCGGTCTGCTTTCATTTTCCTTCCGTTCTCATTTTCAAGTGCAACTTAATCGTATGAAAGAATAGTCCGCGAACGGCGCCGGTGTTCGTCCGACGTTCCGAAGACGTAGATGCACGGCGCAAGGCATGTGCTCGGGCGCGCGAAGGCCGGACCCGAGTGCCGGGCATGACGAAGAATGGACTAGGCCGGGATTTGCTTCTGCTCGGCCGCGCGCTTGGCCTTGATGGCGGCCAGCACTTTTTCCGACGTCGCCGGCAGCGAAGTGACGCGCACGCCGACCGCGTCGTGCACGGCGTTGAGGATCGCCGCGGCGGTCGGCACCGCGGTCGGCTCGCCCACGCCCTTGGCGCCGAACGGCCCGGTCGGATCGAAGCCCTGCACGATGTCGACGGTGATCTCCGGCATGTCGAGCGAGGTCGGCATGATGTAATTGGTCAGGTTGGGGTTGATGTGGCGCCCGTTGGCGTCGAACAGCATTTCCTCCTGCAGCGCCATGCCGACGCCCATGGAAATGCCGCCTTCGACCTGGCCTTCGACCAGCATCGGATTGATGGCGGTGCCGCAATCGTGCGCGGCGGCAATGCGCAGCACCTCGACCTCGCCGGTCTCGTCGTCGACGTCGACCTCGGCAATCTGCGTGGCATAGACGTAAGTGGCGAACGGCTTGCCCTGCCCGGTTTCCGGGTCGAGCGCGACGGTCGGCGGATTCCATGTCGCGCTGCCGATCGCCGGCGTGCCGAGCACGACCTGCGCGCGATGCGCCACCTCGCCTATGGAAACGTGGCGCTGCGGGTAGTTCTTCACCTGGATCTTGCGGTCCTTGGCTTCGAGCTGGCTGATCTTGACGCCGAGCATGGGCGCCGCCGTTTCGAACAAAATCGCCTTGGCGGCTTCAGCGGCGAGGAAGATGGCGTTGCCGGTGACGTAAGTCGTGCGGCTGGCGATGGCGCCGGTGTCCATCGGGGTGCTGTCGGTGTCGGCGGAGACAACGTGCACGTCGTCGGTGGCAATACCGAGCGCCTCGGCGGCGATCTGGCCGAGCACGGTGAGCGAGCCCTGCCCGGTCTCGACCGTGCCGGTGAGCACCATGGCGGTGCCGTCTTCGTTCATCTTCACCGTCGCCGCGCTCGGATTGGCCGAGACGGTGAACCCGATCGGGTACCACATGCAGGCGATGCCGCGGCCGCGACGTTTCATGGCTGCTGCTCCCAGCCGAAGCGCTCGGCCGCCTTGCGCAGCGATTCCTTGACCACCACGCTGTGCAGCACCTGCCCGGTCGGGCTCGGCGAACCTTCGTCGAAAGCGTTGAGCAGGCGGATTTCCAAAGGATCGATGCCGAGCTTTTTGGCGATGTCGTCCATCTGCGACTCATAGGCGAAGCACACCTGCGGCGCGCCGAAGCCGCGCATGGCGCCGGTCATGGTCTTGTTGGTGTAGACGACGAAAGCCTCCGACACGACATTGTCGATCTTGTAGGGGCCGGGCGCCAGGATGCAGGCCTTGCCGAGCGTGGTTTCGCTCCACGAGCAATAGGCGCCGCCGTCGAGCACCAGGCGAATCTGGCGCGCCAGGATGCGGCCTTTATTGGTGACGCCGGTTTTGTAATCCATGATGATGGGATGACGCGTGGTGGTCGAGGTGAACTCCTCGCCGCGGGTGAACACGCCCTTCACCGGCCGGCCGGTCTTCTTCGACAAAAGCGCCAGCGCCGGCTCTTGCGTGATCTCATTCTTGCCGCCGAAATTGCCGCCGACGATGGTGCCGACGATGCGGATGCGGCTCATCGGCAGTTTCAACGTGCGCGCCATGTCGGAACGCGCCAGCGTGATGCGCCCGATGGTCGCCCAAACGGTGAGACGGCCATTGGCGTCCCAATCGGCGATCGCCGCGTGCGGCTCGAGCGAGACGTGCTCGATCATCTGGGTCGAGAAGCGGTCCTCGAAAATGTGGTCGGATTCGGCGAAACCCTTCGCGACGTCGCCTTTGCGGATCACCTTGGTCGCATAGATGTTGCTGTTGGGCCCATGCACCTTGGGCGAGTCCTCGCGCATGGCCGCGACCGGATCGAGCACGGCCGGCAGCGGCTCGTATTCGACCGCGATCTTGTCGAGCGCCTCGTTGGCGATCTGCTCGGTGACCGCCGCCACCGCCGCGACTCCGTCGCCGGCATGGAACACGAACTCGTCGACCAGCACCGGCTGATCCTGGAACGAGGGGCCGAAGGAATTGACCGGGATTTCCTTACCCGTGAGCACCGCCATCACGCCGGGCATGGCCTCGGCCGCGCTGGTATCGATGCGCTTGATGCGGGCCGACGCGATGCCGGCGCGCTTGATGCGCGCATAGAGCATGCCGGGGAAGGAAAGATCGTCGATATATTTGGTCTGCCCTAGCCCGTGCAGGCGGCCGTCCGGGCGCGTCGCGCGCTGTCCGACGGCGCGGGTCTGCTGGCGGGCGTCGGGCGTCAGCGTCTCGATCGGAAAAGGCTCGTGCGGCACCACCGCCGGCAGGCGCAGCTCGACGTCGGTGAGCGGCTCGCCGATATCGAGCCGTTCGCGTTCCAGGACCTTGGTCTTGTCATCCATGGCGCCTTCAACCTTCAAGTTTGCGCGTGGGTGAGCTGAACGCGGCTCTCCTCACGCAACAGACGGGCCGCCTCCTGCACCGCCTCGATCATCTTGGTGTAGCCGGTGCAGCGGCAGAGATTACCCGATAGTGCGTCGCGGATTTCCGGCGTCGACGGATCGAGGTTTTCGTCGAGCAGCGCCATGGCCGACATCAGCACGCCGGGCCCGCAGAAGCCGCATTGCAGCGCACCGGAATTCTCGAAGGCCTTCTGGATCGGATGCAGGCGGTCGCGGCTCGCCAGCCCTTCGATGGTGATCACTTGGCGGCCGTCGGCTTGGCCGGCGAGCATGAGACACGCATTGACCGCCTGGCCGTCGACGATCACCGTGCAGGCGCCGCAGTCGCCGACGTCACAGCCGAGCTTGGCGCCAGTGAGATTGAACTGCTCGCGCAGCAATTGCAGCAGCGTCGTTTCCGGCGGCACCGAAGCGCTGCGGGTCTGACCGTTCACCGTCAAGCTCACGTCGGTCACGCCACCAACTCCTTCGGTTTCGCCGCCGCGCGCGCCTGCGCACTGGCGAGCGCGCGCTTGACCAGCACAGCGACGAGATCGCGCCGGTAATCGGCACTGGCACGGAAATCGCTGATCGGTTTCGCTTCCGTCGCGGCGATGCGGCCGGCCTCGGCCATCGCCGCGGCGTCGACCTTGCGGCCTTCGAGATAGGCTTCCGCCTTGGGCGCGCGAATGACCGTGGGCGCGACCGCACCGAGCGCGATGCGCAGTGCCCTGAAATTTCCTTTGTCGATGAAAAATGCCGCGCCGACATTGACCAACGCTAAGGCCTGGCCCTTGCGCAGCCCGAATTTCTCGAACGCCGCCGGCTTGCCGAGATTTTCTTTGGCGATGACGATATCGACCAGCAGATCGCCGGGCTTGAGGCTGGTCTTGCGCGGACCGGCGAACAATTCGGTCAACGGCATCGTCCGCCGGCCGGCCTTGCCGGCGACGGTCACCGAAGCCTCGAGCGCGACCAGCGCCGGGCCGCTATCCACCGACGGCACGCAGGTGATGAGATTGCCGCCCAGCGTGCCGAGATTGCGCGTCTGCACCGCGCCGATCGAATGCGCGGCGTCGACCAGCGCCGGAAACAAATCGCGGATGACCGGCGACTGCATGATTTCGGAATGGGTGGCGAGCGCGCCGATGTGCAGTCCGTCGCCGGCGACCGCAATGGTCTTGAGTTCGCTCAGCCGCGAAATGTCGATGACGATTTGCGGGTCATGCGCGGCGTGCTTGAGTTCGACCAAAAGGTCGGTGCCGCCCGCCAGAATCTTGGCCTTGCTGCCGTGCTCACCGAGCAACGCGACGGCGTGCTCGACGTCCTTGGCCGCGACGTATCCGAAAGCCTTCATCAAGTGTCCTTGCCGGCGCACGTTGAGAATGCCGGAGAATAAGCGGCTATGGGAATGTAATCTAGATCAAAGTGATTGTTCCCCCGCATCGACAGGTTTGAAATGGCCGGCATTGGCACATCTGGGAGGGAGGAACGCGGCGAAACCGGCCGTCCGCGAGCGGCACGCGCAAGACTTTTCCTAGGCCGAAAATCGTCAGAATTCGCGGCCGAGCAGCAGGGCATCGAGCGAATAGGCGCCGCCGCCGTGCACCAAGAAGTAAAACGCCGCGACGGTCCACATCAGCGTGTATTCGAGCCCGAGCTGGTTCCAGAAATATTTGCCGACGCGCCAACGTTCGATATTGGACACCAACAGAAAAAGCACGATCGGCACGGCGGCGAGGCGTGTGAATAGCCCAAGCGCCAGCAGCGGGCCGCCGATGAGTTGCGTCGCCGAAATCACCGGCGCCCACAACATGCCCGGGCGATAGCCTTGCGCGTCCATATAGTCGGCCATTGCCCGGATGCTGCGCAAAGGCTGCCCGGTCGTGGGGAATAAATTGAAGGTATTGCGCAAGCCGTGCGGCACCAGCGCCAGCCCGACGATCACGCGCAATAGCGCCTCTGCAATAGGAGTCCAGGTCTGGTAGACGCCGTGCAGCTGCGGAAAGACCAGCGGAAGATCGCGCATAAAGGACTATAGCCTGATCTCGCCGAGGCTGATGCTGGCGCCGAGCTTGGCGGCGACGGTCTTGGCGATTCCCGCAGCCGTCTTAATCTCGACGACGTAATCACCCGAGTTCTCATCCAGCCGGTCGAATTTGAAGTCGCCGTAATTGTCGGTCACAGCCTGCGCGACCAAGGTGCCGCCTTTCAGCAAGCGCACGCTCACGCCCTCAACGCAATCGACGACGCCGTTCGCTTCTTGCGAGACGGAGCCGCCGATAAAGCATGTCGTGTATCGCCAGAGGTTCTTGTAATAGACGCGCGGTTTGCTGCCGAGCTCGGGCTTGATCACTTCCAGCCCCTGTTCGCGCGCGATCCGCTTCATCTCGGCATCGTCGACGCAGAGCGCGCGCATGGCGCCGGTCGGGCACGACTGTTGGCCGCGCGTCTGCTTCCAGCCCTGGTCGATGAGATGGGCGTCGAAGGTCCAGGCCTGCGGCAGTTGCAGTTCCTCGTTCCACCAGATGTGGCCGTAGGGACAGGCCTCGACCAGATCCCTGCGGCCCTTCGCCTTGACCGGATCGATGAACACGATGCCGTCGTCGCGTTTTTTCACCGCATCGCCGCCTTTGGCGACGCAGGGCGCGTTGTCACAGTGGTTGCACAGCGTCGGCACGTAAGCGATGTCGATCGCCGGGATCTGCCCGCGTTCCTTCTGCACAATGTCGATCCACTTGTGGCCGTGCTTGGGCATCGGCGCCGAATAGCCGGGAAACTCGTTACCGACATATTCGTCCATGGCGGCGAGCGTGCACAAATTGCAGTTGGTGCACTCGGCGACGTCGATAATCAGGTTCCATTTATTCATGGCGTAACTCGCCTCGATTTTCATTTCGGTATGCGCGGCACCTCGAGATGGAAGAGCTTCAGCGGCACGTCGCTCGCGCTGATGGTTGCGCTCTCGGCCGGGCCGAGATAGAAGCCGCCGCCCTTCTCGACGTCGTAATTCTTGTCGTTGAGACGGATGCGGCCTTTGCCTTCCATCAAATAGATGAGCTGGTGCTTGTCGGACCCGCCGGCCGCGAAGGTCTCGGCCGGTTTGAGCCAGCGCAGTGAGCCATGCACGTTCTTCGCCCCGCACAGCGCCGCGTTGAGCACCTCGGTGACCTCGCCTTGGCCGGAGGCCTTTTTCGGGAGCTTATTGGTATCGATGAATGTAAGCGACATGATCTTTCTCCGTGATCCTCAGGTCTGAATCCAAACTTTGCCGTCCTTGCGCTCCCAGCGCAGGTCGTCGTCGGTGCCTTCGAGGATCGTTGTCCTGAAACGGTTGGGCGCCTGGAACTCGAAATAGAACAGCGGCGTCGACGCACGCAGGCGATGCTTTTCCTCGGCCGGGATGAAGATCATGTCGCCAGGGCCGACCGGGCGCACGCCCTCGTCGGATTCCACCGTCGCCTTGCCGTCGATGATGAAATAGAAGTGCTCGCAGTTCTTGTGCAGGTGCAAGGGCGAGGCCGCGTCCTTCTTGTAGTGCATGACGCCGGCCAGCATGTCGTCGATATGCGTGAGCTCCTGATTGACGAAGAAGATGCGCTCGCGCGCCTGTTTGGCGTCGATCAGCGAGGGCAGATCGCCCTCCTTGAACACATAAGCCATTCGATAAACTCCTTCCGTTACAGCTATTTCGCCGGCACCAATTGCGGCGCTTTGTGTTTGCCCTCGGCTCGCCGGTCCATCTTTGCGAAAGTTTCCGAGACAAATTCGGTCTTGCCGTCCCACAGCACGACCTCGACCAGCGCGTTGGCGCCGGCGAGCGAATGCGTGGTCTTGGTCTGCGTGCGCTCGGGCGTGAGCAGATTGAGCACGCCGCCGCGGTCGACCGATCGGCCGGGCTCGCCCATCGGATCGTAGACGGCCGAGGATTCGTAGCCGTGGCAGACGCCGCGCGGCAGCCGCTGCGTCGGCAGCGCCGCGCAGATCACCGCGCCGCGGTCGTTATAGACCTTGACCAGATCGTTCTTTTTGATCTTGCGCTCGGCCGCGTCTTGCGCGTTGAGGCGGATGATCCAGTAATAATAGCCGCCGACATTGACGCGGTGGTCGGCGATGTTGAGCAGGAACGAATCTTTGCCGTCGCCTTGCGTGTGATAGGAATATTTCGAGTGCGGGGTAAGCAGTTGCAGCGGGTAGCGCGCGAACAACTCGCCGGAATGCGGCCCTTCCCATGACGGCACGTATTTGACGATGGGCGGCCGCTCCGGATCGGCAAAGCGTTTGAGGCTGTTGCATTCGAATTCGAGCTTGCCGGACTGCGTCTGCAGCCCGCGCAGGAATTCCTCGCTGTAGTCGGAGGGTAGCGGCTGCGCCTCGGGCACGTCCTTCTTGCGGTTTTCCCAGAACCAGCGGAACGACACCGGCGCGCGCAGGTGTTCCTTTTCCGCCGGCACGACGTAGTAGCCGCGCTTGATGAACTCTTTCCAGGAGATCGCCTTCGGCAGGTCCGACGCATCGAAATGCCGCTTGACCCAGTCGATCTCGTTGCAGCCTTCGTTGAAGTAGTTGGCAAGCCCGAGGCGTTTGCAGATTTCGGTGAAGATCCAGAAATCGGTCTTCGATTCACCAAGCGGCTCGATCGCCGGCGCCTGGAAAATGATGACGCGGTGATTGAGCTGCTGCTGGCCGTGATGGCCGTAGCCGCCGAGACCCGCCCATTCGGAGATATCGACGCGCTCGAAATTGGTACACGCGGGCAGGATCAGATCGGCGAATTTGGCCTCGCCCTCGAACCAGATCGATTGGTTGACGACGAATTCGAGATTATCCGACTGGTACATCCGCACATGGCGGTTGGTGTTGTTCATGGTGGCGAGCATAGAGCCGCCGTACTTGTAGAGCACCTTCACCGGCGCGTGGCCGGGCGCCGGATAGCTGAACTTGGCGAACTGGTGCTCGATCGATTTGCCGTTCCAGCGGTAGCCCTCCGCCTTGCCGTCGGCGATCGCCTCCGGCATCCAGATGCGCGGGATGGTCTGCGCATTGGAGCTCATGGTCGGCAGTTGCGGCATGCGCTGGTAGAGCTCGATCGGCATCGAGGTGTTTTCCAAATCGCCCGACATGCCGCCGTCGGCGTAACCGGGGAAATAGAAATTGAAGTCGAGCGGCGCCCCCCATTGCAGATTACCCATGTTGATGCCGGGCTTGCCGAGCCCTTGCATGGCCGCGAGGCACACCATGGTGCGCGCCCACTGAATGCCGGTCTGGTTGCGGCAAGCGCCGCCGTGGCCATTGCCCCAGCCGCCGGGCGCGAGATAGACGCGCTTCTTGCCCCACTCGCGGGCGAGCGCGCGAACGTCCTTGGCCGGTACGCCGGTTTCCTTCTCCTGCCACTCCGGCGTTTTGGCGATGCCGTCTTCCTCGCCGGCGAGATAGGCCTTCCAGACATCGAAGCCGACGGTGTGAGTCTTTACGTATTCCTTGTCGTAGAGGCCTTCCTTGATCCACACGTAAGCGATCGCCATGGCCATGGCCGGCGACGTCGTCGGCTTGGGCGCGAACCATTTGCCGGGAATGAATTGCGCCGAGGCGTTGTAATAAGGATCGATGTGGACAACCTTGATGCCGAGCTTGGGATTTTTCAGCCACTGCCGGCGCACGGTGCCTTCCTGCGCGCCGTAGGAGCCTGACGTGCTCTCCGGGTCGGCCGACCAGAACACGATCATCTCGCAGTTTTTCAGGCAGTCCTCGACGGTGCCGTAAGTCTCCGACTGACCGACGCGCAGCGTGTAGCCCCAGTGGTGCGTCGCGCCCCAGTACCAGCCTTCCCACGAGTCCGGATTGTGATGCACGCGCGTCATGCCGACCGCGTTGGCGAAGCGGTAGAGCGCAGACAAATAGTAGCCGATATTGCCCCAGGTATGATGCGAGCCGTGCGAGGTGGCGACCGCGCCGGGACCGTGATCGCGCTTGCAGCGCTTGATTTCGCCGGCGACGAGGTCGAGCGCTTCCTCCCAGGAAATGCGCACGTAGTTCGACTTGCCGCGGTTTTGCGGATTCCGTTCAGCCGTAGGATCGAAGTCGACGCGCTTCATCGGATAGAGCAGCCGGTTCGGCGCGTAGACGATTGACTTTGCGTTCTGCCCGTGTGGCGCCAGCGTCGTCTTGCGCGGCGGCGTGAATTCAAGCCCGTGCGCTTTGATCGTCCACGGTTGCGGGTCGTCGTCGCTGAAATCGATCGGCGTCATGCGCACGATCTTGCCGTCTTTGACCGTGATGAAGACCGGCCCGCCGTTGGTCATGTTGCAATAGCGCATGGAGCCGTCCGGCATCCGCGTGCCGAAGGTCCAGTGCGCGGTCTGCATCGCCATCAGCGTCTGCGCGAACCAGTTGGTGAGGTCCTCCGGCCCCTCGACGCCGAGGACAAAATCCTTCTGCGCGTTGATCTGATTGAGCCAGTTGATCGGCGGGGTGAGCAGCGACGCGCCGATCGCCGCGTTCTTGAATGACAACGTAATGTCGGGCTTCGGATGCATCCCGGCGCGCGAGCGGATTTTGCCGTCGCGGACCTCGATCCACCGCCCGGTGCCCTCGTCGCGCGCCTTGATCTGCGCGACCAGGTTGCGCTCCTTCAGCCGAGCGGCGAAATGCGGATGGCGCCAGCGCGCGTAGCGGAGAAGCCGCGCGAGCGCGAACAGAATGAGCGCGAATTTCGCGTTCGAGAACATTGTGCGTTTCCCCGGCTAACCGATGCGCGCATGGACCGTCGCCCGCGCGCGGGGCGGCCTATCCGGCCGTCATTATAGAATTTCCAGCTATCGTTTATCGATGCAATTTGCCGGTTGCGTGATCGAAAATAGCGAACGCAAGCCCGCCGATGCTTTCACGCGCGCGGCCGCGCCGTACGCCGGGAGGCGGCCGGAAGATCGATCTTGGCCGCGGTTTTCTGCAATTCGGCGAGAAAGGCGAGGCATACGGCGGAAAGCTCCGGCTTGGCGCGCGAAATCGCGGCGACCTGCCAGGGCTGCATCGGCGAATCGAGCAGCACCGGAGCGATCGACGGCGTTCTGCGGTTGCCGGCGAAAATCTGCGAGGGAACGAGCGTGACGTAGTCGCCATTCTCGACCATGGCCAGCGCGCAGGCGAACGAGGTGCATTCGATCGTGCTTTTCGGCGGCTCCAGCCGGTTGGCGATGAAAGTCTGTTCGAAAATATCGAGGCCGGTGCGGCTGCGGCGATAGATGATCCAATCGAGGCCGATCAAGTCGGCGAGCCGCAGATTGCGGCGGCCGAGCAGCGGATGGTCGGCACGCACCGCCGGCACCAGACGGTCCTTGACCAGGCTGATAAAATTCAAGGTTTCGTCGCGCGGCCGGCCGGGCACCAGGCAAATGGCGAGATCGAGATCGCCGGTGCGCACCGCCGGCAGAATGTCGGGATAGACGCCTTCCAGAATGTGAAAGCTCACGCGCGGATGCGTGCGCTGGAAAGCGATGACGGATCGCGGCAGCAAGCCGGTGGCAACCGACGGCGAGGCGCTCACGCGGATTTCGCCGAGACCGGCGCCCTGGATCGCTTCGACGTCGTTGCGCGCGTGACGCAGCTCGGCCTCGATCGTCTTGGCGCGGGCGAACAGCGCCTTGCCCGCCTCGGTCGGCGCCACACCATGCGCGCCGCGGTGCAACAGCTCGACGCCGAGATCGTCCTCCAATTGCTGGATGCTCTTGGTGACCGAGGACTGCGACAGATTAAGATGCTTGGCCGCCTGGCGGACCGCGCCGGCATTGATCACGGCGGTGAAATTACGCAGTTGACTGAGCTTCATGGGCAGCCCGGCGAGCTTGTTGATGATCGCAAAATACTATCACCGGGCCGGCAAATTGCCTAGGAATTGATCATATGAATCGATCATGGCCGGAAACGTCGTCCGCCGAAAAATCGACGCGGCGCGTGCGTTTTGATCGCGCGTCGCCGCATCGTTTGCCCTCCTCCCGGGCTTGTCGACATTTCCGCCCGCGCGCATGGACGCGCCCGGCGAAAGCGTCCGTCGTTCACTCGGCGGCCTGACGCCGCGTCGCTTCTCGCGCCTTCAGCAGTTCGCGCGCGATGATCAGTTTCTGCACCTCGGTCGCGCCCTCGTAGATGCGCAGCGCGCGAATTTCGCGGTACAGCGCCTCGACCTTGACGCCGACGCGCACGCCGTTGCCGCCGAAGATCTGCACGGCACGGTCGATCACGCGTTGCGCCATTTCCGGCGCGAAGGACTTGGCCATCGACGCCTCGCGGGTGATGCGCGCGGCGCCGCGATCCTTGGTCCAGGCGGCGCGGTAGATCAGCAGCGCCGCCGCGTCGATCTCCGTGGCGCTGTCGGCAAGTGCTACTTGCGTGAGCTGCAAATCGGCGAGCGGTGCGCCAAACAGATTGCGCGTCGCCGCGCGGTCGATCATCTCGTCGAAGGCGCGGCGCGCCAGGCCGAGCGCGGCGGCGGCAACCGTCGAGCGGAAGATGTCGAGCGTCGCCATGGCGACCTTGAAGCCCTCGCCCGGACCGCCGAGGCGATTGGCCAGCGGCACGCGGCAGCCGGTAAAGCGCAGCGTCGCCAGCGGGTGCGGCGCGATCACATCGATGTGGCCGGCGATTTCCAAGCCCGGCGTGTCGGCATCGACGACGAAGGCGGAAAGCCCCTTGGCGCCGGGCGCTTCCCCGGTGCGCGCGAACACCACGTAGTGGTCGGCGATGCCGCCGTTGGAGATCCAGGTCTTCATGCCGTCGATGCGCATATGCGACGGCCCGTCCTTCACCGCCGCGGTCGCCAACGCACTCACGTCGGAGCCAGCTTCGGGTTCCGACAACGCAAACGCCGCGATATGCCGGCCGGCGCACACCGGCGGCAGGTATTTGGCTTTGATCGGGTCGCTGCCGTAGAGCGTTATCGAGGCGGTGCCGAGGCCCTGCATGGCGAAGGCGAAATCGGCCAGGCTGTCGTGCCAGGAGAGGATCTCGCGCGCGGCGCAAATCGTGCGCAGGTCGAGTTTTTCCGACAACCCGCCATACGCCGCCGGCACCACGGCCTTGAGCCAGCCGGCGTCGCCCAACGCGCGCACCAGCACCCGGCAGGATTTGTCGATATCGCCGTGATCGATATAGCGGCCGACTTCCTTGTTCGCCCAGTCCGCCAGGGCGGCGGCGAAGCGCCGCTGTGGCTCGTCGAAAAATGGCCAAGCCAGGTGCGCGAGCGGCGCCATCAGTGGCGGCCCGCATTCATATCGATCCCGCGGTCGCGCAACATGAAACGTTGGATCTTGCCGGTCGCGGTTTTCGGCAGGCTGTCGACGAATTCAATCCAGCGCGGATATTTCCACGGGCCGATCGCGCGTTTCACGTGCACCTTGAGCTCCTCGTAAAGCGCGCGGCTCAGGTCGTTTTCGTTTTGATTCTTGAGCACGACAAACGCCTTCGGTTTGATCAAGCCGTGATCGTCCTCGACCGGCACGACCGCGGCTTCGAGCACCTTCGGATGGGTGATCAATGCATCCTCGACCTCAAACGGCGACACCCAGATGCCGCTGACCTTAAACATATCGTCGGTGCGGCCGCAGTAGGTGTATACACCATCCGGACGCCGCACGTATTTATCGCCGGTGCGCGTCCATTCGCCGACGAAAGTGCGGCGGGATTTCTCGCGCTGGTTCCAGTAGCCGGCGGCCGCCGACTCGCAGCGCACCAGCAGCTCGCCCATTTCGTTATCGGCAACGTCCTCGCCCTTCTCGTCGACCAACCGGAGGTCGTAGCCGTCGACCGGCACGCCCGAGGTTCCGTATTCGACCGCATTGGGCAGGTTAGTCAGGAACAGGTGGCCCATCTCGGTCGAGCCGACGCCGTTGACGATGTCCAGGCCGAAGCGCTGCTTCCAGGCCGCGCCGACATGAGCCGGCAACGGCTCGCCAGCGGAAAAGCATAGCCGCAAGCGGCCGGGCAATTTTTCGCTCTTGCACTCGGGGTCGGCCAGCATGGCCGCGTAAAGCGTGGGCACCGCGAAGAACATGGTCGGCTGATAGCCGCGCAGCATCTCGAAGACGGTCTGCGGCGTCGGCCGCTCGGGATAGAACACCGAGGTCGCGCCGACCCACATCGGGCAGATCAAGGCGTTGCCGAGGCCGTAGGAGAAAAACAACTTGGCGGCGGAAAACACGACATCGTCTTCACGATAGCCGAGGCGGCGCTGGCCGGCGGCCTGCGCCATGACGCGAGGATTGCCGTGCACGTGCATCGTACCCTTCGGCATGCCGGTGGTGCCCGACGAATAAAGCCAGTAGGCGACCTCGTCGGCGCAGGTGCGCGCCGGCGCCGCGCCCTCGTTCTCGGCGGCGAGCAGCGTGTCGAGCCGCGGCACCGAGGCCGGGCCGCCGCCGACCACCACGATTTGTTTCACGTTAGGTAAATCCGCAGCCGCTTCTTGAATGGTCGTCAGCAGCGCGGTCGAGACGAACACCGCCTTGGCGCGCGAGTCCTCGAACAGATAGCGATATTGATCGACGGTCAGGCGCGTATTGACCAGCACCGGGACGATGCCGGCGCGAATGGCGCCCCAGAACAGGACGGGAAAGTCGACGGTGTCGAGCAGAACGAGGGCGATGCGGTTTTCCGGCTCGATGCCCATGCGCGTGAGCATCGGACCGATGCGGGCGGCGGCGTCGCGCAGTTCCGAATAAGTCAGGTTACGCGCGGTATCGACAAAGGCGGTCTTGTCGCCGCGGCCTTCGGCGACGTTGCGATCCACGAAATCGACCGCGGCGTTGTAGTCGCGAAGCGGCATTTTGAGCCTCGCCCTGGGATGATTGCGGTTGAATATCTACCGGGTCACCGCCCTGCGTTCCTTGACTTCGGTCAGGTAGATCGCCGGATCATGCTGCATTCCGAATGGCTTGGCCCGATTTCGGCTTGATTTTAGTCATGGAAACAGGCCGCCGAAGGGCGCATTTTCTCCCGCAGGAGTGCTTCCATGCATGCAGCGGCTCGGCAGCCGAAAAAGCGCCTGTTGCGATTGCGGCTTAACGGGCGCTGGCGCGAAGACGCCGTCGCCGAACGCGAACTGCTGGTCGATTATCTGCGCGAGGTCGCCCATCTTACCGGCGTGAAGACCGGCTGCGACGGCGGCGAATGCGGCGCCTGCACGGTGTTGGTCGACGGCGAGGCGGTGCCGTCCTGCATTACGCTCGCGGTGCGTTGCGAGGGCCGCGAGGTCGAAACGATCGAAGGCCTAGCGACGCAAGGCCGCCTCAGCCGGTTACAGGAGGCTTTCCACGAAAAGCTCGGCACGCAATGCGGCTTCTGCACGCCGGGAATGATCATGGCGGCGGAAGCACTGCTACGGCGCAATCCGAATCCGAGCGAGGAAGACATCCGCACCGCGTTGTCCAGCAACCTGTGCCGTTGCACCGGCTATGTGAAGATCATCGAATCGGTCAAGGCCGCGGCGGAGCAGGCACCATGACGACGGCCGCGGACCAAGTCAGCGTCAAGAAACGCCCCGGCTTTCCGCTCATTGACGGCGTCGAGAAGGTCACCGGCAAGGCCCGCTATACGGCCGATCTCGACCACGCCGACGCGCTGGTCGGCCGCATCTTCCGCAGCCCGGTCAGCCATGCCGACATCATCCGGCTCGACGTCAGCAAGGCGCGCGCGCTCGACGGCGTGGTCGCGGTGGTCACCGGCGACGACTGCGCGCACACTTACGGCGTGCTGCCTATCGCCATGAACGAATATCCGCTGGCGCGCGGGCGGGTGCGCTATCGCGGCGAGCCGGTCGCAGCGGTGGCCGCGGTCGACGCGGAGACCGCCGAGCGGGCGCTCAGCCTGATCGAATTCGAGGTGAAGGAACTACCCGCCTATTACACGTCGGCGGCTGCGCGCGCGCCGGGCGCCGCGCTGTTGCACGACAACAAGCCGGGCAATCTCGAACGCGACGTGCATCACGAGTTCGGCGACGTGCGCGAGGGATTTGCCGCGGCCGATTTGGTGCGCGAGGAGAAATTCGATTGCGCCGAGATCAACCATGCGCAGATCGAGCCGCACGCGAGCCTTGCCGACTACGATCCGGCGACCGGGCGGCTCACCGTGCAGACGGTGTCGCAGGTCGGCTACTACCTGCATCTCATGCTGGCGCAATGCCTGGAGATGGATTCCTCGCGTATCCGCGTGATTAAGCCGTTCATCGGCGGCGGATTCGGCGCGCGCGTGGAGACGTTGAATTTCGAGATCGTCACCGCTCTGCTCGCGCGCGCCGCAGCCGGCAAAGTGCTCATGCAATTGACGCGCGAGGAGACTTTCATCACCCACCGCGCCCGGCCGCAGACCGACATCCGGCTCAAGCTCGGCATGACCAAAGACGGGCGGATGACTGCCTGCGAATGCGAGGTGGTGCAGCGCGGCGGCGCTTACGCCGGCTACGGCATCATCACCATTCTCTATGCCGGCGCGCTGTTGCACGGCATCTACGACATCCCCGCGGTCAAATACGACGGCTACCGTGTCTACGCCAATCTGCCGCCTTGCGGCGCCATGCGCGGGCACGGCTCGGTCAACATGCGCCACGCCTTCGAATGTCTGGTCGACCGCATGGCGCGCGAACTCGGCCTCGACCCGTTTGCCGTGCGCCGCGCCAATCTGCTGCACGCACCGATGCGCACCATGAACGACTTGACCGTGAACAGCTACGGTCTCGGCGAATGTCTCGACAAGGTCGAGCGCGCGAGCGGCTGGCATGAGCGCCTCGGCAAGTTGCCGCCGGGCAAGGGCTTAGGGATGGCCTGTTCGCATTACGTCAGCGGCGCTGCCAAGCCGATCCACCGCACCGGCGAGCCACATGCGGTGGTCAATCTCAAGCTCGACTTCGACGGCAGCATCACCGCGCTTACTGGCGCAGCCGAAATCGGCCAGGGCTCCTCCACCATGGTGGCGATCGCCGTGGCGGAAACGCTGGATGTTGCGCTCGACCGGATCCGCGTCGTCGCCGCCGACACCGCGGTCACGCCCAAGGACAACGGCGCCTATTCCTCGCGCATCACCTTCATGGTCGGCAATGCGGCAATCGACGCCGCCAAGAAACTGAAAGCTGTGCTCATCGCCGCCGCCGCCCGCAAGCTCGAGGCGCGGCCGCAAGATATCGAATGCGCCGGCGAGGTATTCCGCGTCGGTACAGGCGATCAGTCCACTCTGCCCTTCGCCGACGTGGTCGCCGCCGCGCTGGTCGACGAGGGCGCCATCACCGTCAAGGGCACCTTCACCACGCCGCTGGAAGCGCAAGGCGGCAAGCATCGCGGCGGCGCGGTCGGTTCGACCATGGGCTTTAGCTACGCGGCGCAGGTGGTCGAAGTGAGCGTCGACGAGGCGACCGCCGCGGTCAGCGTCGACAAAGTGTGGGTCGCGCTCGACTGCGGCCACGCCATCAACCCGCTGGCGGTCGAGGGACAGATCGAAGGCTCGGTGTGGATGGGCATGGGCCAGGCACTAAGCGAGGAGACGCGCTATCTCGAAGGCCTGCCGGCGCATGCGAGCCTGCTCGAATACCGCGTGCCGACCATCGCGGAATCGCCGCCGATCGAAACCTTTATCGTCGAAAGCCATGACCCCTACGGCCCGTTCGGCGCCAAGGAAGCGAGCGAAGGCGCGCTCGCCGGCTTCCCGCCGGCGCTGGTCAACGCCATCGCCAATGCCATCGGCATTGACCTCAACGAATTGCCGGTGACGCCGGACCGCGTGATGGAGGCACTGATCCAGCGGCGGCGGCAGGCGCGGCTCGCCGATGCCAAGAAGGCTGCGTCATGAGCGCACTCGCCGAATTCCGCCTGGCCCAGCCGAGCACCGTGCAGGAGGCGGTCGCGGCTTGCGCAAAATTTCCGGGTAGCCGCTTCGTTGCCGGCGGCACCGACCTCATCGTCAACATGCGGCGCGGCATTAACCGACACGACGTGCTGATCGACCTTTCCGGCATCGACGAGCTCTCCGAGATCAAGAGCGATACGAGTGGCATGACCATCGGCGCCGGCGTCACCGTCGCCACGCTCGCGCGCGACACATCGATCGCCGGAAAATATCCGGCGCTGACGCAAGCGGCCGCGGCGATCGCCGGGCCCGGCCACCGCGTGCTGGCGACCGTCGGCGGCAATCTATGCCTCGACACGCGCTGCATCTATTACAATCAAAGCGAATGGTGGCGCAGCGCCAACCATTATTGCCTGAAGAACCGCGGCGATACCTGCCACGTCGCGCCGCAAGGCCAGCGTTGCCACGCCGCCTTCAGCGGCGATCTGGCGCCAGTACTGCTGGTCTATCGCGCCGACGTCGATATCGCCGGCCCACAAGGCGAGCGCCGGATTCCCTTAGGCGATCTTTATGTGGAGGACGGCAAGGCGCATCTGACGCTTGCCCCCGGCGAGTTGCTTGTCGCGGTGCATCTGCCGGCGAATGCGCCGGTCGCGGCTTACGAAAAGCTGCGCGTGCGCGGCGCCGTCGATTTCCCTTTGGCGGGCGTCGCCGTCGCGCTCAGCAAATTCGGGCAAAATATCGGCTCGCTGAGCATCGCATTGACCGGTACGAATTCACGGCCCTTCCTGCTCGCCGGCACCGACGTCTTTGCCGGCCGGACACTCGATGACAAATTGCTGCAGGAGATCGACCGGCTGGTGCAGAAGCAAGTGCAGCCGATGCGCACGACACTTGCTTCGGCCAATTACCGCCGCGTTGCCGCCGCCGCGCTGGCGCGGCGTCTGGTCACCAAGCTTATGACGCCGGAATAACCGCGGTTGTTTCCAGCTCGATCTTGGCCGGATGGTCGAGCAAGTCGGCGACGAAGATCATGCTCATCGCCGGGAAGTGGTCGCCGATCAGCGATTTCCAGATGCGTCCGAGTTCGCGCCGGCTGGCGAGATAGGCGGGCTTGTCGATGCAGAACGCCGTCATCCGGCATATGTCGGCGGGCTTGGCGCCGGCCTCCGCCAAGATCGCAACAATGTTCTTCAGCGCCTGCTCAAATTGCGGCACCAGCTCTTCGCTTTGGAACTTCTGATTCGCGTCCCAGCCGACCGTGCCGGCGACGAAGACGATGCGGCCGGCCGGCACGCTGATGCCGTTGGCATAGCCGATCGGCGGCTTCCAGCCCGGCGGATGGAGAATCCGCTGCGCCATCAGCGCACGACCCGTAAGGTGCCGCGCACCGCGCTGCGGTCGTCATTGGCGAGCTGGCGCAGCTTGGCCACGTCCTTGACCACGACATGCGACGCGTCGACGACGACGCCGATGCTGCGCAGGCGTGCAAAGGCACGCGACAGCGACTCCGGCGTCAAGCCGAGCCGCCCGGCGATCAGAACCTTGTCGTAAGGCAGCGCGACCGCGCAATGACCCTGTTCGGCCAAGGACAGCGAAGCAAGAAATTCCGCGACCCGCTGCACGCCGCTTTGCGCCTTGAGCTGTTCGACCTGCTGGACGAGATGATGCATGTTCTGGGAGACGGATGCGATCATCGCCAGCGCGATATCGGGGCTTTGGCGGATGCAACGGACAATATGATCGGCCGGGATGCGTGCAACGCGCGCTTCGCTCACCGCTTCGGCGGTCGCCATATATCGATTGCCGGTGAAGGCAACCGCCTCCGCGAAGCTCTGGCCTTTGGTCATGATATCGATGACGGTCTCATCGCCCGACGGCGTGCTGCGATAGAGCTTCACCCAGCCGTCGATGACGATAAAAAAGGACGTCGCCGGGTCGTCCTGCCGCATGATCCATTCGTGCGGACGCAACATGGCGGCGGTCGCCGGCGCGATGATGTGCTCGACGGTCTCCGCCTTCAGCCCGCGGAAGACCGCGATGCGGGTAATGATCTGAAGATCGCCGGCCGTCAGCTTTGAAGACATTGCTACGCCTCAAACTACGCCAGCTTCATTGATGAAGCCGGCGGCTTGCGGCGCTTTGATCTTAATCAAGTATTCGAGTGCCGATTTACACTGCGGCGCACAAGATCGCGCTAATCCTTAGGATTCACTGCGCGTTGCGAATGACACGCAATGTCTAACCGAATCAAGCGCTCTTCAGCCGCCCGCCGGCCGCGCGGCGGTCCACCAGCTTGCGCATGGTGGCGATGGTGATCGAGCCCAACGTGGCGCGCGCGATGTCGTCGATCTCGTTGAGCACCTCGCGCAAGGCGGTGTCCTCGGGCGTCGTCGCGGAGGCGCCGCCATCGTGCTCGACCGAGCTCAACTCCTCGAACAATTGCGCCACGTCGAGCAGCGTCGTGCGCCGCGCATTGCCGGCGAATTGATAGCCGCCGCCCGCCCCGCGCACCGAGCGCACCAGGCCGGCGCGACCCATGACGTGCATGACCTTGGCCAGATGGTGACTGGAAACACCGTATTTCTCGCCGATATCGGCGACGGAAAGCTGGCGGCCCTCGCGCGCGGTCAGTTCGAGCAGCGCGAAAATGGCAAGGCGAGTGGAAATCTGCAGCCGCATAAACGTGCTTCCCGGTTAGTCGAGGTCTTTCTCGAGTTGCAGATAGGGCCCGGCCATCATGCCTTCGCTGCGGAAAAACAGCATGGGCAGCGGCGCGTCGCGCGCCACCATGGTGCGCATCTTGGTCACGCCCGCTTTCTTGAATTCGCTGGAGATGGCCTCGAACAATTCGGTGGCGACGCTTTGCAGACGCATTTCCGGCTCGACCGACAGCGCGAAGACCCAACCGCAGGGCGTCGAGCCGAACTCCCAGGCGCGGATTTCGCCGATAATGAAACCAAGCACGCGCTTGTCCGCGCCGCTCTCGGCGACCAGGAAGATGCGTTCGCTCAGCCGCCGTTTGCCGTAACGGACAAAGACGTCGTTCCAATATTCGGCTTTGGCGAGCTTGGTAATGCGGGTGTCGATGCCGATCACCTGGGCCATGTCGGCGGCCAGCACGCGGCGCACGCGCACCGGGCTATCGGCCTCAACGGCTTGCGCTTTTTTCCTTTTTGCCAAAACGATCCGCCCTTGATCCCGATCAAGACACCCTAGCGCAGAATTAGGCATTTTGGTACCGATTTATAGTCCAGGGAGAGTTGCGGCCCGTGCATCATCATCACAATCACGCGCGACCGGCGGATGGAACGCGCGTTTGGCAAAGCGAAGACGGCTTGCACGTTGACGTGTGCGGCATCGACGAACCGTTGGCAACTATCCTGCGCGAGTTGGAAAGCGGCGAAGCGAGTTCCGCCGTTATCGGGCATTTTGACGGCGAGCCCATTCTGCTTTATCCGCAGCTCGAAGAACGCGGCTGGACGCACGAAGCCATGGACGAACAATGCGGCGACTGCGAAGGCGGCTTCATGCTGCGCATGGTGCGCTGGGGCCGGTGAGCTTCACGCGCCGTTTTAGACGAGCGACTGGTCGAAGCAGAGCTGCTGGGCCGGCAGAAAGCCGGTGCGGTCGAGATAGGCGATGAGATCGCGGTCGCGCCAGTCGACTTCGGTACGCACCTTCTCGACGCGCAGCGTGCCGAGGTTGGCCAAGAGCTGGGATATCAAAGCGCGGCCGACGCCCTTTTTCCGATAGTCCGGGTCGACGCCGATGGTATCGATGACCGCGGTCGTTTCCACCCGGCCGAATTCGCCGAGATCGACGCGCGCCATGATGAAGCCGATGGCTACCCCATCGAGTTCGGCGACCAGCGACACGCGCACGTCCGATTCGGTCAGCGCGTCGGTGAGCTTGCGCTGGAAATAGTCGGCGCGCTCGCGGCCGGTGATGCGGCGGTCGATCGCGACCAGCGCGCGTAGGTCGCCCTCCGCCATCGAGCGCACCGGGATGCGGTCGCGCGCAAGCGGGCCGTAATCGGGAGCGGCTTCGCCGCTGTAATTGATCTCGGCGGCTTCGCCGACGTGCTGCGGGATGGTGATGCCTGCCGCCATGCCGCCACTCCTTGTTTTGCCGTCACTCGTCATCCATTGCCTCCGCCAGCGGCGTGAGCACGGACCGCTCCAGCACCAAGCGCGGCGCCAGCGAAAAGCCCGACGAATCGAAGAAACGCAGCAGGGCGTGGTTGGTCCAATCGGCCTGCGATTGCAGCGCGCGCACGCCCTTCTCGCGCATCAGCTTGGTGAGACCGTTCATCAGGGCGCGGCCGACGCCGTGTTCGCGGCTGTCGTGCTCGACGCCGACCGCGTCGAGCGTGGCGACCGCCTGTTCGCGGCCGAACTCCCCGCTCTGCACGCGGGCGAAGGCAAAGCCGACCAGCGCGCCCTTGCGCACCACCCCGACATGCACGAAATCCTGCGGGTGCTGCTTGGCGTGCGCCAGCCGTTTCTCGAAGAAGCGGCGGCGCGGCTCGCCGACATGCGCCGAATCGATGGCGATGATGCGTTCGAGGTCGGCGGAACGCAGCGGGCGGATGGAATTGTCGGCGGTCGCGGCGGCATTGGTCATGCGAAAAGCCTCAGATGTTCTCTACGTATTTCTCGTAAAGCTGCGTTTCCTTGTCGGCATCCATCAAATTGTCCAGCATCGGCAGCATCGCCATGTCTTCCTTGCGCGCGTGCGGCACCAGACAATCGTGCAGGTCGCGTCCGAGCCGGCGGAATTCGGCCCAGCGCGCGGCATCGAAGCCTTGCGCGCGCACCTCGCGGATGAGCTTGACCAGCGCGGTGGCGATCGGGCGGATGATGCCGTGCTCGTAGGTCAGATGCGCACCGATGCCCTCAATGCCGGCTTCGTCGAGGTAGGAGAACAGCTCGGCCTCCTCGAAGGCGAAATGGCGTTCGACCTCGCCCGGCAGTTCAACGGCGAGATCGTTCATCAGCTTGGCCAGCGCCGGGTCCTTGGCGTCCGGCACGCCGCCGCTGTCGCGCGTGACCGTCCGCGCCAGCCGTTCCATCAGGTCGATGACGGCGGCGTGTTCGTCGTGCAGTTTCTGGCAGACGCGGTTTTCGAAGTTCATGGCTCAGCCGTGCAACTGCTCGTACTTGGCGAGCAGATCCTCTTTGCTCTCCGCCCAGTCCGGATTGGGATCGATGCAATTGGCCGGACAGACCAGCTTGCACTGCGGCTCGTCCTCGGCGCCGACGCATTCGGTGCATTTCAGCGGGTCGATGACGTACATCGGATTGCCCGCGGTGATGGCCTTGTTCGGGCACACTGGCTCGCAGGCGTCGCATGCCGTGCAGGCTTCGGTAATCATCAGGGCCATGGCGTAATCTCCTTATTCTCAGGCTGCCGCCGGGACGCGGCCGCTGGCGGCCAGTTTTTCAAAGCGGAACGCGCCCCACAAGGCGGCGCCGATGGCGCCGGCATACATCGAATCCTCGTGGCTGCGCACCGCGACCTTCATGTCTTTGATGTGCGAGATGTCCTCTTCCAGCGCGGCGACCAGGCCTTTGTCGAGGGCGAGCCCGCCGGTCACCATCACCGTGCCGTCGGTAACGCCGATCGATTTCAGCAGCTTGGACAGGCGCGCCGCCATCGAAAGATGGATACCCTTCAGGATATTCGGCGTCGTAATGCCGCGCGAAACCATGTTGATGACGTCGGTCTCCGCCAGCACGGCGCAGATGCTGCTCACGACCTCGGGATTGTCGCCCTGGCTCGACAGCGTTCCGATTTCTTCCTGCGCAATGCCGAGATAGCGGGCGATGTTCTCGAGAAACTGTCCCGAGCCCGACGCGCACTGGCTGGTCATCTTGTAGCTGAGCACCTTGCCGCGCCCGTCGATCTGGATGGCGCGGCCGTGCAGCGCGCCGATGTCGAGCGCCGCGCGGGATTCCGGGTTGAGGTAGATGGCGCCGCGTGCGTGCGTCGTCATCGAGTAGAAATGGCCGGTATGGAACGGCACGCTCTCAGCTTCGCCCGTGGTGGCGACGTAATTGACGTCTTCGGGCTTAAGTTTCGCGTCTTCCAGCACGGCGTCATAGGCGACGCGCGCCAGTTCCATGGGATCGCGCTGGCGGATGCGCATGACGTAGCGCGACAGCCAGGTTTCCTTGCCGTTCTCGACCTTGAACAGCACCGCCTTGATGGTGCTGGTGCCGATGTCGATGCCTGCCGCGATAGTCATGGTGCGCTCCCGTCGGCCTGGCCCGAATGCGCCCGCCGCGCAAACTCCGCGGCGCCCAGCGCCCCGGTATAGATCGAGTCCGGGTTGATGTTGATGACGACCTCGCCGTAATTTTCCTTGATCACCTTGCGCAATTCGCGCACCGCCGCCTCGTTCTTGGCGACGCCGCCGGTGAAGGTGAACTCGTTGGTGACGCCGCCCGAGCGCGAGATGATGGAGATCGCGCGCAGGATGATGGCGCGGTGCAGTCCGGCCAGGATGTCCTCGCGTTTTTCCCCGAGCGAAAGTCGGTCGCGCAATTCGGCGCCGGCGAACACCGTGCAGGTCGAGTTGATGCGCGCCGGCTTGTCTGACTTCATGGCCATGGGGCCCAATTCGTGCAGGCCCATGTTCATTTCGTCGGCGATGTAACCGAGATAGCGGCCGCAGCCCGCCGCGCAGCGGTCGTTCATTTGGAAATTGGCGACGATGCCGTGCTCGTCGATTTGGATGCCCTTGGTGTCCTGACCGCCGATGTCGAGCACCGTGCGGGTCCGCGGATACATCAAGTGGGCGCCGAGGCCGTGGCAGAGGATTTCGGAACGGATATGTTCTTTGGAAAACGGCAGCGTCACGCGGCCGTAGCCGGTGCCGACGAGATAGGTTTCCTCCAAGTCGACCGCGAGCGCATCCTCGATCATCTTCTGGATGTCGGCCGCCGCCGATTTAACCGAATCGTCGGTTTTCAGCACACGCCCGAGCGCGCGGCGGAATTTGTCGCTCAACTCGCCGGCCGGCGGCCGGTTTTCCACCTCGATGATCGATTTGTCGTAGACATTGAGCAGCAGATCGTAAGGAAGGCCCGCATCGCGCGCGACCTCTTCCGCGTGGGTGTGGTAGCGCGAGCCGGCGATGTCGCGGAAGAAGTCCGATTTGCGTTTGGCGCCAGGCGCATAAAGCTCGGGCGCCTCGGCGCGCAAGCGCTTGAATACTTCGCCGAGTGAATCCTTCACGCCGGACGCGACCTTGGCGAAGCGTTCGCCTTGGATTTGGCCGATGCAGGTCTGCTCCAGATCGTCGAGCTGCTCGAGAAACTGTTCGAGGCGAAAGGCTCGCTCGAGCGTGCCGAGGAACGCGTCGAGGTCGATCAGCCCATGGGCGGCGGTAAGCGCCCGGCGGAACAGCGTGAACTGCCCGTCGACGCGCGCCTCTTGGCTCGCCACGCGCGCGGCGGTCGCGTAGTTCGAGCGCGAATTGGTGATGCCGTGGCCGATCACCTTGCGATCCTCGTCGAGGAGGACCGCCTTGGTCGTCGTCGAACCGAGGTCGATGCCGACGAAAGTCTTCATGCCTTCCTCCTCAAGCCGCCGCGTCAACGCCGGCGCGTTTCTGATCGACCATCTGGAAGTAGCTCTCCAGGCGGTTCTTGATGTTGGCCGCCGAAAAGTAGCGCGGATCGACCAGGTCGGATTCGACGAACGCCGCCGGCTTGCCGGTGCGCTTTTCGACTTCGCGCATCATCAGCAATTGCCCGGCCGAGAAACTGTTGCAGCTCTTGATCGAGTTGATCAGCAGGCCGTCGGCTTCGTATTCCTCGATGTAGTTGCACAGCATGTCGATGCGCATCGGCAGGCTGCGGTTGGTGTAGACGCCAAGGCAATACTCGGCGAGTGTTTCGAGCGGCTTGTCGGGGTCATGACGGAAGCCGAAATCGTAGACGCCGCCGACCTTGGTGTAGCTCGAGGCGACGACCACCGCGCCTTCGTCGTAGAACATTTTCCAGAACTGGCGGAAGCTGGTGTAGTTCGGCGGGCCTTCGACCACGAGCCGGTATTTCTCCTTGCCCATGTCGCCGTCGGGCGTGACGGGCCCAAGACCCTTGGCCATGCGGTCTTCGACTTCCTCGCGCAGGAAGCGGTAATAATCGACCGCGTCTTGCGTGCCGCGGAAGGCGCCGAAGATCGGCCCGATGTAATAGATGCCGCCGAAATAGGCGTCGATCGGCGACGGCTTCGACTTGGCGCTTTGCAGCACGCGGACAAGATCGTCCTCGGCCTTGGTCGATGCCTTCAGGTATTCGCGCAGGCGGTCGATGTCGAACTTGACGCCGGAGACGCGCTCAAGCGTCGGGATCACCTCTTCCTTGAGCTGCTTGACCATGTACTCGACCATGTTCTTGGTGATTTTGCCGTCGCCCATGTAGGGCGTGTGCAACATGATCGTCTCGCATTTGTACTGCTCGCGCAGGAGCTCGAACCATTTCATGAAGGTGAAGCAGCCGGTGTAGGACAGCAGCAGCACGTCCGGATTGGGGAATTTCTTGCCGTTGGGCGCAAGATTGCCCTTCGCCATCATGCCGATATCCGATTTCACGTAGGTGCAGACGTCTTCCGAATGGCCGATCTTTTCCGCTTCCAGCACGTAGCTGCCGCTGATGCGGCGTAGGCCGTTCTGAATGGCGTTGACCTCAGGCAGATTGTTCAGCAGGTCGAAGCACATGATCAATTCGTTGAGATTGCCGGGCACGAAGGTCGCCGCCACCTTGGCGCCGGTCTCCGGCACGTTTGTCAGCTTGTCGTAGTGCGCCGCCATCATCTCCTTCTGCTTCACCATGGAAGCGTCTTTCTCGACCTCCTTCACCGGCGCGCGGGAGGTGACAATCTTGGTCGGCGGCGTTGTCATGCTGCGCTCCACAGTTTGATGGAATCGGCGAAAGTGCCGGCTTGTTCGCGGATCGGCTGCATCTGCCCGGAGTTCTCGGCGTATTTGAAGGCGATATAAGGAATGCCGGCAGCCTTGAGCACGTGCTGCAGCATCGGCCGCTCGAGCAGCGCCGGATCGCAGAAGCTGGGCGCGGCAAAGATCACGCCTTCCGCGCCGGTGCGCTTGACCGCGCGCACCAGGTGCTGGCCCTTTTCCTTTTGGTTCGGCTCGTATTTGGCCGCCGTCGATTCCGAGTGATGCAGGAAGGCATCCGAAAGATTGCGCAGCGGATCGCCCTCGAGCGCGACGTCGCCGGTGAGCCAGCGGGTGACCAGCAAGAGATCGTCGTCCACCACGTAGCAGCCGGAAAGCTCAAGCGACTTGATCAAATTGAGCGGCGGCTGCTCGCAGAACATGCCGGTCAGTACGATGCGGCAATTGTCGCGCATCGGCCGCTCCTCGGCGCGCGCCGCGGCCAGATATTCGCGCAACATGACGGTGTGCTCCTCGACCGGTAGCACCAGGCCGGCGCGCACAACCAGATAGACTTCCGCCGCTGGCGTCTGCCACGGCTTCTCCGCTCTGAAATCATAGAGCTCGCGCATCAGCCCGCGGTTTTCGTTGTAGACCTCGATCGAGTGGCGCAGCTCGTCGTCGGTGATCGGCTTGCCGCGCAGCTCGCCGAGATCGTGGCGCAGCTCGGTCATCTCGTTGACGTAGAAGTTGCCGCCGATGTCGTCTTTGTAGTTCTGTGGTACGTCGAAATAATGCGAATAGACGTGCGGGAACATCATCTTCCACATGCCGGACAGATTACGGATGACGTCGCAGATCGACGGGAACAGCATGCCGTCGACGAAATCGAGGCGCCCGGAGACGCCGAGTTCGATGGTCGAGCGCGGAATGCGGCAAATGTAGCTCTGGTAATAGGCGTCGCCGTGGATGACTTCGAGCTGGTCGCCGCCGCCGACGATGCCGAGCGGCAGCATGTCCGCCGCGTGGATAAGTTCGCGCGGCACGTAGATCGGCATGTAGCCGATCACCTTGCGGCCGGGCTTGGCGGCCTTCCACTCGCGCGCGGTGGTGAAGTTGAGATCCTCGAACAGCGCGGTGCCGCGGGCGACGATGCCGGCCGTGGCCGAAGGATTCAGCGGTGTTGCCATTGGGGCGACCTCTTCGCGATAAAAGCTTCGAGTCCCGCCACCGCGTCGTGGGTGGCCATGAGTTCGTCGAGATAAAGCCGCTCGACGGCGCGGAGCTTGTCCTTGACGCGGGCGGCGAAATCGAGCCGCGCCGCCTTGACCGCAAGGCGCAGCGAGCTGGCGCTTTTCGGCTTCAGGTGTTCCTCGAAATAGGCCAGCGCCGCCTTTTCCGGATCGGCGGCCACTTCCAGTGCGATGCCGATAGCGGCTGCCTGCGTGCCGGTGATGCTGCGGCCGGACAACAGCAGATCGAGCGCGCGCTGCGGGCCGATGACTTCCGGCAGCAGGCAGGAGGCGGCCGGCGCGAACACACCGAGTTTCATTTCCGGCTGGCCGAGAGCGGCGTCAGGAGCGACAAAAATAAGATGCCCGGCGAGCGCGACTTCCAGCCCGCCGCCGAGGCATTGGCCGCGCACCGCGACCAACAGCGGCACTGGCGATTCCACCATGCGCAGGATCAGTGCGTGGATTCCGGCCAGCATGACGGCGCATTGACTGGGTAGATGTTCTTCGACACTGGCGCCGAAACTAAAATGCGGCCCCTCGGCATCGATCAGCGCGGCGCCGAGTTGTACGTTACCGAGATGCTCGGCCAGCGCCTTGTCGAGCGCCGCAATCATAGCGGCGTCGATGAGATTGGCCTTCGGACGCGCGAGCCGCAGCCGCAACAGCCGGCCGTCCGCCTCGAACCAGATTTTGAGCGGCAGGTCCACCACTTACGCCCTCGCCCGCGGCTGGATGCTGTCGGTGAGCTCGTCGCTCCACGGCGTATTGGCGGCGAGGGCACGGCGCAACGCGACGAAATCGATTTCGCGGCCTGTTTCGCGTGTGCCTTCGTTGAAGGCGCGGAAGCCGGCGCGCGCCTCGGTCATCATGTTCAGCGCCAGCCAGTCGCGCGCGTTTTCCTTGTTGGCGTTCCAGGCTTGCAGCTTCGGCTTGCGCAGTTCCTCGACCGTCTTGGTGGTGCAATCGGGAAACGTATAGAGCAGCTTGGTGCACAGCGCCTCGACCCGCTCGTCGAGCAGGCTCAAGTCGACGCTGCCGCGCTTGATCAGCGCCTGGCCTTCGGCGGCTTGCGCGCCGGTCTTGAACTCGCCATGCACGATGCGGCCGTATTCGTCGAGATAAGTGTCGGTGGTCACGGTCGGATTGGCGACGAACTTGCCGTCGACTTTGAGTGCCGGCACCACCTCGCTGACGATGCCGAGGCGATAGGCCTTGTGCGCGGAGAACGGCTCGCACAGCAGGCCGGAGACCATCGCCTGCTCGCAGCCGATCATATAGGGGAGGAAGTCGGTCGCGCCGCCGATCGGCGCCGAGCCGTGCTTGGGGCCGGCCTGGCCGAAGCGGGCGAGGTCCTGCGCAATCGAGAAGTCGCAGGCCATGCCGATTTCCTGGCCGCCGCCGATGCGCATGCCGTTAACGCGGCAGACCACCGGCTTGTCGCAGCCGATGATGGCGGAGACCATGTCGTTGAACAGCCGCATATAGCCGCGGTATTCCTGCGGATTGCCGGCGTAATATTCGGCGTATTCCTTGGTGTTGCCGCCGGTGCAGAAGGCCCTGTCGCCGGCGCCGGTGAACACCACCGCGACCACGTCGCGCGCCGCGCTCGCCGCGCGGAAGGCGAGGATCGTCGCCTTCACCATGTCGGTCGTGTAGGAGTTGAATTGGCTGGGGTTGTCGAGCGTGATCCAGGCGTTGGAGAGGCCGGCGACCGGCTTGCCGTCGGCGCCTTTCACCGGACGCTTTTCGTAATGCACGCGCTCGGAGATCGCCTCGCGCGCCGCATCGGGGACGAGGTTGTGATCCTTTGGTTCTGTTTTGGGCTCGGTGTCTTGCGCGGCGACGCGGGCGGCTTTCGCGGTCATTGAGACGCTCCTAACGGTGCGGGAACGAGAACGGCGCGGCGCTTGATGGCGCCGGCATGGACGGCTTCGAACACTTGATTGATGTCGCTGAGCGGATGTTTTTCGACGAAAGGCGCGACCTTGACGCGGCCGTTCATCACCAGTTCGAGCGCGGCGGGATAGAGATCGGGCGGGCAGCCCCAGTTGCCGATGGCGCGCGCGTGATAGGCCATCAGGTTGGACAGCCGCACCTCGACCTTGTCCATGGTGAAGCCGACGACGGCAAGCGTCGCGCCGTGATTGAGCAGGCTGAAGGCGGTCTCCTGCCCAGCTTTGGTGCCGGAACATTCGAAGATGATCCACTCGGTCTGGCGCAACCCGTGTTGCTTGGCGAAGCTTTGGATCGCGCCTTTGAGATCGCGTGCCGACATCTGCTTGGAATTAAGCGTGAGTGCTGCGCCCTGCCCGGTGATGGCGGCAAGCTTGTCCGGGTTGACGTCGATGGCGACGACCACGCCGCCCATGGCGGCCGCGATCTGCGCGCAATAGCCGCCGACACCGCCGACTCCGTTGACGACAACGAGATCGCCGTTGGTCACGCCGGCCTGCACGACCGCCTGATAGGGCGTGGTCACCGCATCGGCGATCACCGAAAGATCGGCGAGGTCGATGCCGACGCCGGCGAGGCGGTGCTCGTCGACGACGCAGAGCCCGCGCGACGGCACCACGATGTGGGTGGCGAAGCCGCCTTGGATATCGTTGCCCGGCATTTTCTGGTTCGGGCAGATGGTCGCCTTGCCGCGCTTGCAGGCGTCACATTGGCCGCAGGGGATAACGGCCGGAATTATCACCGCGCGGTCGGTGAACCAGAGCGCATCGGCGCCGGTTTCGATGACGTGGCCGCTAATCTCGTGGCCGAGCGCCAGCGGCAATTCGTGCTTGGTGCGGACGCCGTCGTAATAATAGCCAAGATCGGTGTGGCAGACCCCGCAGCCGGCGATTTCGACCAGGACTTCGTCGGGGGCAAGCGTGCCGACCTCGAATTCCATCGGCACGAACGGCTTGCCGGCGCCCGTCATCATCCAACGAACCGGCTTGGCGTCCATGGATTTGCCCTCCACAATGGCCGGGTCGGCAGTCGCCGGACCCGCACGCGGCCTTCAAGCTTCATTCATCGGGCGGCGACCGCGCGCGGTCCTTGATCAAGGTCAAGGAAAAGCAAAAAAACGCATTCTAGTACTTAAATACATAGTTGGCGCCGCAGGCCCGTAGAATGGGCACAAGTTGAAGGAATATGGCCATGGCAGCCTCGCCCAGTATCTCGATCGCGATCCTCGGCAGCGGCGGCGCCGGCGCGCTGACCACCGGCGATTGCCTGCTGGAAACGGCAAGTGCCGCCGGCTGGCAGGGCCTGTTCACCCGCACCATGGGCCCGCAAATCCGCGGCGGCGAAGCGGCCGCTTTGCTGCGCCTTTCCACCCAAGCGGTCGAGTCGCTACCCGACCGCTATGACCTCTTGGTCGGCATCGATTGGCTCAACGCCCACCGGTTCGGCGCGGAAATAAAGGCTGGGCCGCAGACTTTGGTGATCAGCGACCCGCGCGGCGGCGACCTGCCGCCGATGATCGCCGAATCCGGCGCCCGCGTCATCGACGTGCCGATGAAGGAGATGGCCAAGGCTATCCCCGACGGACGGCCCAACATGATCGCGCTCGGCATCGCCGCCCGGCTGCTCGGTTTCACCGTCGAGCAGGCTTTCGCGCCGCTCGAGAAACGTCTGGCCGACAAAGGCCCGGCCGCCGTCGAGGCGAGCTTGGCCGGCATCAAGGTCGGCTTCGGCGCCGCCGCCGGCATCGAATTCGGCCTGCAACTGGCCGCGCCCAAACAAAGTTCCGCCAAACGCTGGCTCGTATCGGGCAACGAAGCGACCGCGCTCGGCGCCATCCGCGGCGGCATCCGTTTCGCCGCCGCCTATCCGATCACGCCGGCGACCGACATTCTCGAATGGCTGGCGCCCAATCTGGTCAAGGTCGGCGGCGCGTTGCTGCAGGCCGAGGACGAGCTCGCCGCCATCAACATGATCATCGGTGCGTCGTACGGCGGCACGCCGGCATTGACCGCGACATCGGGCCCCGGGCTTTCGCTGATGATCGAAGCGCTCGGGCTTGCCACCTCGGCGGAAATCCCCGTCGTTGTGGTGGACGTCATGCGCGGCGGACCCTCGACCGGCATTCCGACAAAATCTGAGCAGTCCGACCTCAACATCGCCGTCTACGGCATGCACGGCGACGCGCCGCATCTGGTGCTGGCGCCGCAATCGGTCGGCGACTGCGTGTTCACCGCGCAATGGGCAACTTATCTCGCCGAGACGCTGCAAGCGCCGGCCATTGTGCTGTCCGACCAATTCATGGGCCAGTCGCGCGCGGCCATCGAGCGGCCCGCCGATCTCGCTTTCGTCGGTGCGCGCAGCATCGTCAAGGAAATCACCGCGCCCTATATGCGCCACGCCATGACCGCCGACGGCGTATCGCCAATGGCGCTGCCGGGAACGCGCGGCGGCCAATATACCGCCGACGGCCTCACGCATACCGAGCGGGCGACGCCGACCAGCGGCGCCGCCGACCATCTCGCCCAGCTCGACAAGCGGCGCGACAAGCTCGAGCGCTTCAACTATGGCGACCACTGGGCAAGCATCGAAGGCAAAGGCGATCTCGCCATCATCACCTGGGGTTCGCTTACCGGCGCCGCGCGCGAAGCTGTCGCGCTCGCCGCGGCCGACGGCATTAACGTGCGGCTGGTGGCGCCGCGCCTGCTGGCGCCGATCCAACCGGAGCGACTCGACATGGCGCTCGCCGGCGTCAAGCGAATCCTCGTCGTCGAGCAGACGCATGGCGCGCAGTTCAACAAATATCTGCGCGCCCATTACGACTTGCCGGCGCCGGTGCGCGTGTTCAACCGGCCCGGACCGCTGCCGATCACGGCGGGCGAAATTCACCGCGCGATCGCGGACTGGAGAGTGCCATGAACGTCGAAACGCGCGTCTATAAGCAGGCGGATTACAAATCCGACGTGAAGCCGATCTGGTGTCCCGGCTGCGGCGACTATCACGTGCTGATGTCGTTTGGCCGCGCCTTCGCGCAACTCGGCCTGCCGCCGGAACAAATCTGCGTGGTGTCGGGCATCGGCTGCTCGTCGCGCATCCCCGCCTATACCAATTGCTACGGCTTTCACGGCGTCCACGGCCGCTCGCTGGCGCTCGCCGCCGGCTTGAAAGTGACGCGGCCGGATTTGACCGTTGTCGTCGCCAGCGGCGACGGCGACGGCTATTCGATCGGCGGCAACCATTTCCTGCACGCCTGCCGGCGCAATATCGACATGACCTACGTCGTCATGGACAACCACATCTACGGCATGACCAAAGGCCAGCCTTCGCCCACCACGGAACCCGAATTCGACACCGCGCTGTCGCCGGGCGGCACCAAAGTGCGGCCGTTCCATCCGCTGGTGGTCGCGCTCGCCTCGGGCGCCAACTTCATCGCCCGCTGCTTCTCCGGCGATCCCAACCAAACCGCCGACGCGCTGGCGGAAGCGATCAAACATCCCGGGTTCTCCTTCGTCGAAATCCTTTCGCCTTGCGTCACCTTCCGGCCCGACGAAAAGGCCTGGAAGGAACAGGTGCACGCGGCGCCGGTCGCCGAAACATCCGATCAGGGCAAGGCGGCACGCCGGCTGATGACCGACGACGGTTTCAACCTCGGCATTCTGTATCGCGGCAGCCGCACGCCGTATCAGCCCGCGGCGGGCGCCACCAATGTCGACTTGTCCGAGCTGGAGAAGGATTTCGAGCTATGAGCAAGACCCCGGGTGCCCCGAAAGTCGCCAATCTCAACGATCTCCTCGCCGTCGCCTACCAAATCGAGATCGACGCGGTCGACCGCTACAAGCTCTTGGCCGACCAGATGGAGACGCACAACAATCCGGAGCTGGTGAAGATCTTCCGCGATCTCGCCCGCGCCGAGGGCATCCATGGCGAGGAAATTCGCCGCATGGCCGGCGATTTCGACGTCGCCGCGCGCGCCCGCGAAATCGCCAAGTTCGAAAAGAGCGAAAGCCCGGAAGAGGCCGATCTCGGCTCGGCGCACTATATGATGACGCCGTGGCACGCGTTGCAGCTCTCGCTCGCCGGCGAAAAGCGGGCGCTCGCTTATTTCACCTCGATCGTGGAAAACACCAAGGACCCCAAGGTCAAGGAACTGGCGGCCGAGCTGGTCGAAGAGGAAGCCGAGCACGTCCAGCTCGTGCACCGATTGCTCAAGCGCTATCCAAAGCCGAGCGAAACCTGGGCCGACGATCTCGATCCGCCGGTGTCGCAGGAATAAGAAATTCCTCTCCGTCATTCCGGGACGGTCCGAAGGAGCGGACCCGGAATCCAGAAACAGTTTCTGAGACCGCTTCTGGATTCCGGGTTCGCGGTCTGACGACCGTGCCCCGGAATGACAAGAAAAGCCAACGCTCCGCCCTCCCTATTCTTTGCGGCGCGGGACACGCCGTAGGCTCTTTCCTTCCCCCTCGAAAAGCCGAGGGGATGGCGCGCCGATGGGCGCGTCATGCAGTCGATGCCACACCTTCTCGCGAAGGTGTGGCGCCTCTCGGCGCGCTATCGCGGCGTCTTTCTCGGCGCCGGGCTGCGCTATCTACCGGGGCATTTGCCCCGGTGTCAGCGAGCTCCTCGCGGCGGGTCATAGTGCCCGCGAGCGGTGCCCCGGCGCCGCCCGGGAGGGGGAGGAGCGTTCGTCTCCCCCGCGCGGGCGCCACATCCGATCCCGCCAACATGACGCCTCATGAGAGCGCCCTCGCTGGATCGGACGCTGTGGAATCTATTCCTATCAGTAAGAAAGTCAAGCGGCGGGCTTAGGCGAAAACCGCGGAGCGCTGGGTCGCCACCGTGCAACGAACGCCAGTGGGGGCTCGGCGCCGGGCGCCCACCTGCCCCGCGCAAGCGCAAACCGCGTGGATTCTGCGGCATGCCGCTCTTAGACTACGATTGTATCGTCAATGAGCGACCTTGCGCGCATAATTGCCGCCGGGGGAATGTTCGGTGAATTCAGTGCGCAACGGAACCGACGGTCGCCGGACGATCTGGCAGCGCCTTTCGCCGGGGACAACGGAAACATACGTCCTCGCGATCGTCTTCGTCGCCATTGCCAGCCTGTTGCGTTGGGGCCTCGGGTTCTTCACGCAAGAGCTGCAGGCTTTCACGACGTTTTATCCGGCGGTGCTTTTCGCCGCGCTTTTGGGCGGCGCCGGGCCGGGCATCGTGGCGACCGTGCTCGGCGGCTTCATTTGCTGGTGGAATTTTTTGCCGCCTTATACCTCGCTTTTGCCGCTGAGTACCGCCGACACAATCAACCTCGTCAGCTATTTTGTCGCTTCGGCGCTCATCGTTTGGGCGACCGACCATTATCGCCGGCTTGTTCGACGCCTGAGAGACGAGGAAGGTTTTCGCAAACTCGCCGTCGAAGAGCTCGCGCATCGGCTGAAAAATAAAGTGGCCACGATCCAGGCCATCGTCGGATTTCGCTTGCGCGAGCATCAACAGGAAAAAGACGAGATCGTCAGTTCGCTTGGCGCGCTGATGGCCACCGACGACATGATCACGGCGTCGCAGGGGCAAGGCGCCAATCTTCGCAACATTCTCTCGACCGAGATCGCGCCGTACGATGCGTCGCGCGTATCGATGACCGGGCCGGATTGCCTGCTTTCGCCGAAGCTTGCTTTGACAATGGCATTGCTCGTGCACGAGCTCACCACGAATGCCGCAAAACATGGCGCGTTATCGAGCGACGCCGGCAAGCTATCCATTACCTGGACGCTGGCCGGCACAAGACTAAGCCTTGCTTGGAATGAAAGCGGCGGGCCGCCCGTCGTTCCGCCCAGCCATAGCGGCTTCGGCACGCGGCTGTTTCAGCGGGCGCTGGGACAGTTCAACGGAAAGGTCGACGCGAATTTTGCACCCGCCGGCCTGCAGTGCCGATTGACCGTCGTGCTGCCGGACGAGGCGCCGGCTGCGGCAGCAGACGCTACCGGCAAGGTTGCCGGTTCATACGCGGCCGACTGAGCGCTGTTGCCGGCCTCAATTTGCCTGCTTGCGCCTATCGACCACGCGCACGGCCTTGCCTTGCGAGCGCGGCACCTCGCCTTCCGCCTTGGTGACGACCTTGCAGGTGACGCCGATCAGCGACTTGATGTGGTGGGTGACTTCCTCGGCTTTCGCGGCACGGTCGCCGGCAAAGCCGGGCGCGAGCTCCACCTCGACCGTCATGGCGTCGAGCGCGCCCTCGCGCGTGAGGATGATCTGATAATGCGGCGCGATGCCGGGGAAACCGACCAGCACGGCTTCCACCTGCGAGGGATAGACGTTGACGCCGCGGATGATCAGCATGTCGTCGTTGCGCCCGGTGACGCGCAGGATGCGCACGTGGCTGCGCCCGCAGGCGCAGGGCTCGTCGGAGAGCCGCGTGATATCGCGCGTGCGGTAGCGCAGCATCGGCAGCGCTTCCTTGGTCAGCGTGGTGATGACCAGTTCGCCCGCTTCGCCCATCGGCTTCGGCTGCATGGTTTCCGGGTCGACGACTTCGAACAGGAAGTGATCCTCCCAGCCGTGCAGGCCAGAGCGCACGCCATGGCATTCGCAGGCGACGCCTGGCCCCATGATTTCCGACAGGCCGTAGACGTCGACCGCCATGAGGCCGAGCCGCTCCTCGAGATCGCGGCGCATGGCGTCGCTCCACGGTTCGGCGCCGAACAGGCCGACGCGCAACGACGACTTCTTCATGTCGACTCTCATTTTCTGCGCGATCTCGGCAATATTGAGCGCATAAGACGGCGTGGCGCAGAGCACGCGCGGCTTGAAGTCATCGATCAGCGTCACCTGCCGTTCGGTGCCGCCGCCCGAGATGGGGACCACGGTGCAGCCGAGCCGCTCGGCGCCGTAATGCGCGCCAAGACCGCCGGTGAACAGACCGTAGCCGTAGGCGTTGTGCACGATGTCTCCGGGCAGCGTGCCGGCGCAGGCAAAACAACGCGCCATCAGGTCGGCCCAGGTATCGAGGTCCTGCTTGGTATAGCCGACCACCGTCGGCTTGCCGGTGGTGCCGGAGGATGCGTGCACGCGCAGGAGCTGCTCGCGCGGCACGGCGAACATGCCGAATGGATAATTGTCGCGCAGGTCGGTCTTCACCGTGAAGGGAAAGCGCGCGAGATCGGCGAGCGATTTGAGATCGCCGGGCTTGACGCCAGCCGCGTCGAACTTGCGCTTGTAATGCGGGACATTGTGGTAGGCGCGCTCGAGCGTGGTCTTGAGGCGCGAGAACTGCAGCGCTTTGAGTTCGTTGCGCGGCATGGTCTCCACCTTGCGCTCGAACATATAGTCGAGTTTGTCGGCAGCCGCGGTTTGTGTCCTCATCGTTCAGCCTCCCGGTCGATAGCGAATTGTGGCGCGTGCGCGCGCTTTTTGCGAGATGGAATCGCCCGCCGGCTCATGGCGAGGTCCATCCCGGTTTGACCGCCGGTCCGGGGATGCCGGACCCGCGGATCGGCGTATGCGGCAGCGCGAAGCCCTGATTATAGGCGGCGCGCGTGATCAGAATGAACTTGATCGCCCAGCCGGCGGCGAAGACGCAAAGCCCGGCGAGCGCGAACAAGACGGCGCCGGCGGCCGGCAGGATCACGCCGAGGACGACAAGCGCCAGTGGCAGCAGGTGGCCGGCGGCGAAAAACCAGACGCGGCAGGCGGTGAAGATTTCCAGCGTCCGCGTCGGCGCGCCTTCGCTTTCGAGCGCGCCGAGATAGCGCCACCAGGCCCAGAGCCGCGCCGCGGCCAGCACGACGAGCGCGATCGCCATCGGCTTGGCGGCCGCGGCGAGCGGCGGCAGCAGCAGCGCGAGCATCAGGAACAGACCGCAGCCCTCGGCCAGGCCGGTCGCCAGGATGAAGGGGATGACGCGGGGATTGCGCCAGGCCGGGATGCCCTTGGACTGCTCCAGGATCATGCCCTGGCAGAACAGGAAAAGCAGCGCGAGCACGGCCGCCGGCAACAGAAACGGCGGATGCCTCGTCCACAATGCAAACAGCGCGAACGGGAACCACACGAACACCACCCAGGCCTCACGCGTCATCCAGGAGCGCTTGGGCTGGCGCAGCACGTAAAGGAAGCGCAGCGGCCGGCCGAGCTTGAACATCAGCAGGAACAAGCCGGTCGCGACCAGCGCCAGCGCGGCGAGCGCCGGCGCGACGACCGGCAGGCCGTTGAGCCCGGCGAATGCGGAGGCGGCGAACAATCCGGCGCCGGCGCCGCCGCAGAGGAAATTGGCGGCGGCTTTCCAGTCCCAATGCTTCTGATGCCAGGGCTCGACCCCGCGCGTGCGCAGGCGGCCAGCTTGCGCCTCGGAGATGGCCGGCGGGATGTCCGCCGCCGCGGCAGCATCGGCATTGTCGTAGAGATAAAAGAAGCCGGGCGCGGTGTTGAGTTCCGCATGCATGCGAAAATTCTTGTGACTGCGCAGCAGGCGCGAGACATTGCTCTCCGCGTCGTCGAGATCGCCGAAATGCAAAGCGTCGGCGATGCAGGCATTGACGCAAGCCGGCGTCGCGCGCGGATCGCTGCCTGGCGTCAGCCCGTTTTCGATGCCGAAATCGATGCGGTCGGAGCAGAAGGTGCATTTCTGCGCGACGCCGAGGCGCGCGGGGTCCTCGCGCTCGATCTCGTTCTGCATCGCGCCCTGGCGATAGGCGAAATCTTCCTTCGTCACCTTGAAGCGCGCCTGATAGGGGCAGGCGACGTCGCAATAGGCGCAGCCGATGCAGATGTCGTAGTCGATGGTGACGATGCCGTCGGCGCGCTGGCGCGTCGCCGTCGACGGGCACACATGCATGCAAGGCGGGTCGGCGCAGTGCTGACAGCCGACCGGCACGAAGGTGCGGTTGACGTTGGGGAACGAGCCGGCCTCGATGTCGAGCACCTTGCGCCATTGCACCGCCGGCGAGGTGGCGTTGGCGTGGCGGCAGGCCGCGGTGCAGGTCTGACAACCGACGCAGCGCTCGAGATCGGCGACCATCGCCCAGCGGGTCATGACGCCGTCTCCAGCCGGGTGATCTTGACCTTGACCAGGTCGGCACTCGAACCCGTGGCGTCAGTGAGATCGAGCAGCATCGGCACCAGGGCGTTCATGCTCGGCGCGTGGAAGTCCTTGGCGTAAGGCGTCACCCAATGGTCGAACTGACCGATGATCAGCAAGGTGTCGGGGCGGATGCCCTCGCGCAACATCACCTTGCCTTTGGTGCTGTTGAGCGGCGAGCGCACCTCGACCAGGTCGCCGTCGGCGATGCCGAGCTTCTCGGCGGCGCTTTCGTTCATCACCACGCTGCCGTGGCCCATGACGTTGTCGGCGACTTCCTTGATCAACTGCACGCCGACATTGTTGCCCCAGGAATATTGCATGCTGCGCGAGGTGACGAGCCAGAACGGGTAGTCGGCGATCTGCACCTTGAAGTGCTTGACAAGCGCGTCCTCCCACAGCCCGCTCAAGTCGCGCCAATGCGGCAGCGCCTCATATTCAGCAAGCTGCTTGTCCCACCAGGTGATGCCCTGCTCGTGCAGACGCCGCTCGAGTTCCTTGCCGATGCGCAGCAGCCGCTCCTGGTAGGGCTGCTCGAAGCGCAGGCCTTCTTCGACCAGCTTGGGGTAGAGGTACCACATCAGCCGCGGGAACGGCTTGACGCGGAAGCCGTTGGCGCGGAACCAGTCGAGCCCTTGCGTTTCGGCGCCGTCGGTGAGCTCCGCGCTCGCCGCCCTACAGCTCGCGTCCCAGATTTCCTCGACGCTGTGCGCCTTCGTCACGTCGAGCGAAAAATCGTAATTCTTGCCTTTCAGCTTGACGTCGGCGCCGCCGCGATTGATCGCCGCGTTGTATTCGGCGAGCAGGCCGGTACGGCGCGCAAGCTCGGTCGAAATCCAGGTAAAGTCGCGCGCCTCGCCCTGCGGCGGCACCGCCGGATCGCGCAGGGCGAAGCCCTGATGATCCCAGAACTGCTCGATATATTTGGTGCCGCCGATGCGCATCAACTGCAGGCCTTCGAGGTCGGTGCAGTCGGGCAAGAGCACGTCGGCAACGTGGTTGGTCTCGTCGCGCGTCAAAGCGAAGCAGACGGTGAAGGGAAACTTCGCCATGGTCTCGCCGACCGCTTTGGTATCCCAGAACGAAATCGCCGGATTGGTGCGGTAGACCAGCCACACGTCGGGCGGGGCTGCGTGCGGGAGATGCTCGAAGTCCTCCTTCTGCATCATCCAGGCAAGATGCGTCGGGCCCAGCGCCTGGCTCCACGCCGAGTTGGCGACCAGCGGCACCAGCGTACGATGCGCGCTGCGCGCGGTCGGCTTCGAAATCCAGTCGTCTTTGCCGGTCGGATTCATCGGGTAATGCATGAAGCCGTCGGGGCCGCGCGTGACGCTCGACCAGCGATTGTCGGCCGGGCGGTTGAGCCGCACGGTGGTGCCGAGCGTGCCGCCCGGCACGTCGAGAGCGCCGACGAGACACGGAATGAGCGTGCGCGCCCAGCAGCATTCGTAGCCGCCCCAGCCGTTGTTCACAGTCTTGCCGAAGGTGATGGAGACCGGCCGGAAGGGCAGCGTCATGCCTTCGATGTCGATCGTCTCGCCGACATGGGCGTGGGAAAGGAATTCATTGGTAACGCGGCGGATGGTCGAGGCCGGAACATCGCAAATCGCCGCCGCCCATTCCGGCGAATAGTTCTTCACATGGTCAACAAGGTGCGTGAAGGCGGGACGCACCGCGGCCGCCTTGTGCGCGATAGCTTCTCCATCGGGCCCGACCTCGACGCCGTCGACGGTGAATGTGCCCTCAAGCGCCGGATCGATATCGGGGGTGTCGTACGCCACCGCCCGCCCGCTGGTTTGATCGATCACCAGCGGCTTTTTCGTTGCGGGATCGCGCAGAAAAAATCCGCCGGGGCCGATCAGATAGGGCGACGACGTCCGCGCTTTCAGAAACGGAATGTCGAGTTTTTCGCGCGCGGTTTCATGCAGCAGCACGTGAATCATCGCGAACAGGAATGCGGAGTCGGTCTTCGGCTTGATCGGAACCCATTCGGCCGAGCAGGCGCCGGTGATCGAGAGATGCGGCTCGATCTGCACACGCTTCATGCCGCGCGCGCGGGCGTCGGCGTGACGCTTGACGCCGCACACTCCGCCCGAGGCCTCGACATTGGCGCCGAACGACAGCACGTATTCGCACAGCGGCGTGTCGGGGCAGACGGTGAAGGCGCGGTGCCAGAGTTCGCCGTACAAATGTTCCGAATGCGTGCATTTGACGCCCTGGCCGGAACCGAAGCTCAGATCGACCGGCCCCCAGGCGGCAAGAAACGCCGGCAGCGTGCCCATGTAAGCGGTGGGCGTACCGCCGCCGCCAAAACTCGCGGCGAGCCGCGGAAAACCGCCCTCGTCGAGAAGTCCGTTTGCGCGCGCGGCTTTCATCTTGTCGGCCACGAGATCGAGCGCCTCGTCCCAGGAGATGCGCACAAAGCCCGGATCTTCGTTGCGTCCCTTCTTTGGGTTGGTCCGCTTCATCGGATAGAGGACGCGATTGGGGCTGTAGGCTTTCTGCACCAGCCCAAAGGCCTTGACGCAAGCCTTGCCGCCGCCGGGATGAATCGCCGCGGCTTTGAAATTCGGGTTGATCTCGGTGGCGACGCCGTCCTGGATGCGCACGGTCAACAGGTCCGGCCCGGCTACGCATTGGTAGCAATAGGTCGAGACGATACGTTCCTGCGGTGGCTTGCTTCCCGGCATAGCCGCATCCTCAGTTCAAACGGGTCACTTGTCTCATCGTGGGCGCCGGCACCTTAGCCGCCGACCGCCCCGGCAATTTCGTCGCGGGCATCGGCTTGCGTGCACACCGAGTAGCCCGCCTTGAGCGCGTCCATGTTGAGATCGAGAAAGCCGCGCGGCGCGACGGCGCGCACCGTCCGTTCGAGCAAAGCGCGGTCGCAGATGCCGCTCAGCGCGGCCAGGGCGCCGAGCGCGACGATGTTGGTCACCCGCTCGCTGCCCAACTGCAAGGCGGTGCGGCTGAGCGGCAAACGGTGCACGCGGAATTCGCCTTCCGGCAGTTCGGGGCAGAGCCGTGTGTCGGCGATGACCAGCGCGCCCGGCTTGAGCAGCGGCCAGGACGGTTTGACGGCGAACCGGTCGAGCAGCACCAAATGATCGAGCGCAGTGGCAATCGGAAAATCGACCTCAGCGTCGGAAACGACCAGGTCCGCATTGCAGTATCCGCCGCGCGACGTCGGCTCATAGGTCTGCGATTGGGCGACGCAGCTGCCGGCGGCAGCCAAGGCGTCGGCCAGCATCTTGGCGCTGAGGATCAGCCCCTGCCCGCCGGTGCCGCCGAGGCGGATTTCGTTGCGGGAATCGCGCATCACGCAGCTCCCTTGCGCGCCGCCGCCGCACGCCGATAGGCGGCGCCATATTCGGGGCGTTCGTTCTTGGTCAGGATGCCGGTCGGCAGATCGTTGGGGCGGAACGGCGTGTCGACCGTGTCGCGATAGGCGCTCGGCCGAATGCCGCTCTTCTGCCGCATAACCATTTCGGCCGAATTGCCCATGTCGTTCTTGCGCCCGAAGATTTCCGTGCAGTCGGACAGCACCTCGACAAAGGCAAAGCCCGGATGTTTGAGCCCGGCCTTGATCAACTCCTTGAGCTTGGGCACGTGGTGCGTCACCTCGCGGCCGACGAAGCCGGCGCCGGCTGCCGTTGCCAGCGCGCAGGCGTCGAAATGCGGTTCCTGATTGCCGAGCGGCGTGGTGGTGGTGAGCCGCGTCTCCGAGGTGGTCGGCGACACCTGACCGCCGGTCATGCCGTAGACCTCGTTGTTGAGCATCAGGCAGGTGAGCTTGAGATTGCGCCGGCAGGCGTGGATCAAGTGATTGCCGCCAATGGCGAGGCAATCGCCGTCGCCGGTGATGACCACCACATGCAGATCGGGACGCGCCAGCGCGAGACCCGTCGCATAGGCGAGCGGCCGTCCGTGCGTGACGTGGAAGGTGTTGGCGTCGATATAGGCGGAGAGCCTACCGGCGCAGCCGATGCCGGAGACAACCGCCAGCTTGTCCTTGTCGATTCCGAGATCGTGGATCGCCCACAACAGCGCGCGCAAGGCGATGCCGTGGCCGCAGCCGGGGCAGAGGAAGTGCGGCATCATCTCGGGGCGCAGATAGGCGCGGACGTCGAAGTCGGCGGCGGTGTCGATGAACATCACATCTCCCTCGCGAGTTCTTCGGCGCAAATGGCAATGTCGGACGGCGTGATCGCTTCGCCGCTGAACAGATGCAGGCCTTCGACCGTCTTGTCGCCGAGCACCCGCTCGACCTCGAGCCGGAGCTGGCCTGTGTTCATTTCGGGCACCAGCACGGCGCGCGCGTTGGCCGTCGCTTCACGCAATTGCGCTTCAGGGAACGGCCACAGCGTGATCGGCCGGAACAGCCCGACGCGCAGGCCCTTGGCGCGGCTAAGCTCGACCGCGCGGCGCGCGGCGCGCGCGCTGATGCCGATGGCGGCAATGACCACGTCGGCATCGTCACAGGCGAGCGTCTCGCAGGAGTCGATCAGCTCGCGGTGGCGTTCCAGCTTGGAGAACAGCCGCGACAAATTGCGGGTGACCGCTTCCGGGTTCTGCGTCGGGAAGCCGTTTTCGCTGTGCGTCAAGCCGGTGGTGTGGGTGCGATAGCCGTCGCCCGGCCGCGGCATGGCCGGAATGCCGTCGCCACCGCCGTCATAGGGCTTGAAGTCCGCGCGCGGGCCGCTCGCCCATTTGCGCGTCGCGCTGCCGGCGCCGGCGAGTGCGACGGTTTCGGACAATTGCGCGATCACCTGGTCGTAGAGCAGCACCACCGGCGTGCGGCAGCGCTCGGCGAGATCGAAGGCGCGGATGGTTTCGCTGTAGATCTCGCCGACCGAAGCGGGCGTGAGCACGATGATCGGATAGTCGCCGTGGCTGCCCCAGCGCGACTGCATGATGTCGGCTTGCGAGGGCCGCGTCGGCATGCCGGTGGACGGCCCACCGCGCATCACATTGACGATGACACAGGGGATTTCCGCGCCGGCGGCGTAGCCGAGGTTTTCCTGCTTGAGCGAAAAGCCGGGCCCGCTGGTCGCGGTCATCGCCTTGACGCCGCCCATGGAGGCGCCGATCACGGCGGCCATGGAGGCGATTTCATCTTCCATTTGCACGAACACGCCGTCGACTTCGGGTAATTGACGCGCTAGCCGTTCGGCGATTTCCGAGGACGGCGTGATCGGATAGCCGGCGAAGAAGCGGCAGCCGGCGGCGAGCGCGCCCAGCGCGCAGGCATGGTTGCCGGAGATCAGCTTGGCGGCGTTCTTGCCGGTCAGCGCGGGATCGACGGCGTTCATCGGGCAAGCTCCCGTTGCGCTGCGTCAAGATGCACGCGGATGGCAAAATCCGGGCACAGCCATTCGCATAGACGGCAGCCAGTGCATTTGTCGGGCGCGGCGAGCTCGGCAATGCGGTCGGCATTGAGCCGCAAGCAACGCTCCGGGCACATCTTCACGCAGATGTCGCAGCTCTTGCACCAGGCCGGATTGATTTCGAGGTGTACGCGATAAGGCGCAGCCGTCGGCGCCGGCGCCTTCGCCGCCGGGGCCTCGACTGGCGGCGTCGTGTTGCGCGCTTCCTCGATCCAATCGCGGCCGCGGCGGAAGGCCTCGAGATTAACCGAAATAGTTTTCTTCGGCACGAATTCGGCGACCGTGCGCTCCCAATCGGCCACCGGAAAAGCCAGCGCAGTCGACAGCGCGCCGAGCAGGACGACGTTCGCCGCCCGCTCGTTGCCGAGTTGTTCGGCCATATCGGTGGCGTCGATGGCGTAGCCTTCGGCGACATGGGCGATGACTTCGGCCGGCGTTTCTTTCGAGTAGCGCATAACCGCGCCCGGGTGGCGGTTGAGACAGGCAAACGGCGGCACGATGCGCTTGGTGTCGCAGATGAAGATGCCGCTGCCGGGTTTCAGGAACGGCAGCCAGCGCAACCCCTCCGCCCATTCCAGCGCGACCAGGATATCGACGTCACCTTTTGGAATGGTCGGCGACCAGACGCGCCGGCCGAAGCGTACGTGGCTGAACACCGAGCCGCCGCGCTTGGCCATGCCGTGCACTTCGCTTTGTTTGACCTCGAAGCCCTGGCTCTGCGCCAGCAGCGCCAGCACCTTGGACACCATGATGACGCCCTGGCCGCCGACACCGACGATGAGCACGTTGTAGGCGTCGTCGGCGGGCTCGGCGGTCACCACCGAAGGTTTCGGCCAGGCGGCGCGACGCACGGCGGACACAGAATCGCTCATTGCATCACCGGCGCGACGGTCTTGATGCAGTCGACAGCGCAAACTTGGGCGCAGAGCGTGCAGCCGATGCAAAGCGACTGGTCGATCTGCACCTTGTGGCGGCCCTCGAAGGACTGTTCGCTCCAGGTGATCGCCGGGCAGCCGAGATTCATGCAGGCCTGACAGGCGTTGCATTCGTCGGCGACGACCGCGAAAGGCGGGCCCTTGATCTTGACCGGGTCGAGCACGCAAGGCCGGTCGGCGATCAGCACGGCAACGCCGCGATAATTGATGGCGTCGCGCAAGGATTGATGCATGGCGGCAAGGTCGTAGCTGTCCACCTTGCGCACCCATTGCACGCCGATCGCGCGCACCAGCGCTTCGTAATCGACGGCGGGCGCCGGCTCGCCGCGCAGCGTCTTGCCGGTGCCGGGATGTTCCTGGCCGCCGGTCATGGCGGTCACGTGATTGTCGAGCAGCATCACCGTGATGTTGGCCTGGTTGTAGACCGCGTTGATGAGCTGCGGAATGCCGGCGTGCAGAAAGGTGGAGTCGCCGATGGTCGCGACCACGGGCTTTGCCTCGCCGGCCTTGGCCATGCCGACGGCGTTGCCGATGGAGGAACCCATCGACACGGTCGTATCCATGCCGCGCAGCGGATCGAGGCAGGCGAGCGTATAGCAGCCGATATCGCCGGCGACGCGCGCGCCGGTCGCGCGCACCGCCATGAAAGCCGACGTATGCGGACAGCCGGCGCAGAGCACCGGCGGACGCACCAGCGGCTCCGGCGTCCAGGCGTCGTTGCGTTTGGGGCGCGGCGCCAGAATGCCGGCCTGCTCGAAGCCGGCGCGCACCAGTTCGGGCGACAACTCGCCGGTGCGCGGGAAGAATTTCTTGCCCTCGACCGCGAAACCGAGCGCGCGGATTTCCTTTTCGATGACCGGTTCGAGTTCCTCGACCACGAAAATGCGCTCGACCGACTCGCAGTAGCGGCGCAAGAGATCGTCCGGCAGCGGCCAGGAGGCGCCGAGCTTCAACACATTGGCGCCGGGCAGCACTTCGCGCACGTAAGGGTAACAAGTGCCGGCGGTGATGACGCCGAAGCCGGTGTCGCCGGCTTCCCAGCGGCTGATCGGCGACTCGGCGAGATAGGCTTTCAGTTTCGCTTCGCGCTCGATCACCAGGCCATGGCGCGGCCGCGCATAGGCCGGGATCATGACGTTCTTGGACGGCTTCTCGATGAAGGGGCGCTGCGGCGGCTCGTGGCGTTCGCCGATCGCGACCGCGCTGCGGGTATGCGACAGCCGCGTCGTCGCGCGCACGATCACCGGGGTGTCGAAATCCTCCGACAGATCGAAGGCGAGCTTGGTGAAATCCAACGCCTCCTGCGCGTCGCTCGGCTCCAGGATCGGCACCGTGGCGAGCGCGCCGTAAATGCGCGTGTCTTGTTCGTTCTGCGAGGAATGAATGCCGGGGTCGTCGCAGACGGCGAGCACCAGCCCGCCGTTCACGCCAATATAGGTCTGCGACATGAAGGCGTCGGCGGCGACGTTGAGGCCGACATGTTTCATGGCGGCGAGCGCGCGGCGGCCGGCGAAGGAAGCGCCGATGGCGACGTCAAGCGCGACCTTCTCGTTGGTCGACCACTGGGCGTGCAGGTCTTCCGCCGGATAATCGGCGAGCGTCTCGAGGATTTCCGTGCTCGGCGTGCCCGGATAGGCGGCGGCGACCTTCACGCCCGCCTCCCAGGCGCCGCGCGCGATCGCTTCGTTGCCGGTCAAGGGCCGGACATCCTTGGTGCCATCCTTGGCCACGCCGGGCGATAGCGTGACGGCCTGCAACGCTTCGTGCATCAACTCCCCCAAGGCGGCGGACATTGTCTCTCGCCGCCCATCATTCTTTAAATACCGCCCGGCGTAATTGAGCTATATCAAGCGCTTGCCCCGATAGACCGGGCGAAAGCGGTGAAAAATCACCGCCCGGCGGCGAATTTGGCGGCTTTGGCCTTGAGCCGCTCCACGGTCTTGGCCTTATCGACGACAAACCGGCTGTGCGAGCCGGCGCCGACGGCTTCGAGGTTGTCTTTGGCGGCGATGTCGAAGGTGACTTTACGACCCTCGACCGCGCTCACCGTGGCGGTGATTTCCACCGTCATGCCGGGCAACGTCGGGGCCAGATGGTTGATCGTCACATTGATGCCGACCGAATCCTCGTTGGCGTCGGCGTGTTCGAGGATGAGGTCGCGGCATGTATGTTCGATGTCATGCACCAGCTTGGGCGTCGCGTAGACGCGGCCCTCCTCGCCCATGAAACCGATGGTGCGCTCGCGGTCGATGACAATACGGTTGGTCCGCGACACGCCCGGACGTAAGGTTTCCTTCATCGCTTCCTCCTCACTCTTTCACGCGGCAATTAATTCGACTTGGCCGCCGCTGCGCTTGACCAAGGTCAACCGCCGAGCGTTTTTAGATACCGAGATAGGCCTCGCGCACGCGGCGGTCGGCCTGGATGTCGGCGGCGGGCCCGCTCAGCGTAACCCGCCCGGTTTCGAGCACATAGGCGCGGTCGGCGATGGCCAATGCGGCGCGCGCGTTCTGTTCCACCAGCAGGATCGTCAGGTTGTCGTCGCGCAGCGCGCGGATCACCGCCAGCAATTGATCGACCAGATTGGGCGCGAGCCCCATCGACGGCTCGTCGAGCAGCAGCAGCCGGGGCTTGGCCATCAAGGCACGGCCGATGGCCAGCATCTGCTGCTGGCCGCCGGACAGAGCGCCCGCCGGCAAATGCATGATGGCGTCGAGCATGGGAAACAGCGCGCAGACGCGGGCAAGCGCCGCGTCGATGTCGGCGGCGCCGCGCGTCCAGGCGCCGAGCCGCAGATTGTCCAACACCGAGAGCGGCGCGAATACCTGGCGGCCTTCCGGCACCTGCGAAATGCCGAACGCCACCCGTTCATGGGCCGGCCGGTTCTCGATCGGCGCGCCTTCGAACCGTATCGCGCCGCCGGTGATCGGCTGCACGCCGGAAATGGCATGCATCAGCGTCGTCTTGCCGGCGCCGTTGGCGCCGATCAAGGAGACGATCTCGCCGGCTTCGACCTTGAGCGAAACGCCGTGCAGGACTTCGATGCGTCCGTAGGCGCTGGTCACGTTCTCAATGGAAAGCATGCGCGGCCTCCTGCGAACCGTGCACGCCGAGATAGGCTTCGATCACCTCCGGATTGGAGCGCACTTCCGCGGGCGTGCCTTCGGCCAGCGTCTTGCCGCGGGCGAGTACGTGCACCCGGTCGGAAATATTCATCACCAAGCGCATGTCGTGCTCGACCAGCACCACGGTGATGCCGTCTTTGACGATGGAGCGGATGACGCGATCGATGTCCTGCGTCTCCACCGGATTGCAGCCGGCGGCCGGCTCGTCGAGCAGCAGAACCTTCGGCTCGCTGGCGAGCGCGCGGGCGATTTCCAACCGCTTGAGCGCGCCGTAAGCGAGCGAACCGGCCGGACGTTCCGCCACCTCGGCAAGCCCGACGCGGGCGAGCGCCACACGCGCCGCCTCGCGCGTCGCCTCGTTTTGGCGGGCGACCGAGGGCCAATGCAGCAGGTCCGCGAAGATGCCGGTGCGCTCGTGGCGGTGACGGCCGACCATCACGTTTTTCAGCACCGACATATGCGAGAAGATTTGCAGGTTCTGAAACGTGCGCGACAGACCGCGCCGCGCCAATTGGTCGGGCGCGAGCCCCGTCACCGTTTCGCCGGCGAGCCAAATCTGTCCGTCTTGCGGCAGATAAATGCCCGATATCAAATTGAGCAGCGTGGTCTTGCCGGACCCGTTCGGCCCGATGATCGAGAACACCTCGCTGGATTTGACCGCGATGCGCACGCCGTCGATCGCGCGCACGCCGCCGAAGCCGATGGACAGGTTATCGGCCGCTAGAATCGTCATTTGCGCCATCCCGCGAATGTCGCGGCAAGCGACGGCACGATGCCGCGGCGCAGAAAGATCATGAACACCATGACGATCAACCCGAGCAGCGCCTGCTCGTATTCGTGAAAGACGGTGAGCGCCTGCGGCAGCACCACCAGCACAATGGCGCCGACCAGCGAGCCGAAGATCGAGCCCATGCCGCCGAGTACGACCATGGCGACCAGTTCGATCGAGCGCAGGAAGCCCGCCTCGTCCGGCGTGACCAGGCCGTTGAACAGCGCGAGAAAGGAGCCGGCGACCGAAGCGTAAACCGCGGAGATGATGAAGACGATGAGCTTTTTGCGCGCGACGTCGATGCCGAGCATGCGCGCGGCGATCTCGCTGTCGTGGATCGCCTGCAGCGCGCGGCCGGTCGGGCTTTCCATCAAATTGAGCGCCAGCAGATAGCCGCCGACGAAGGTCGCGCCGGAAATCCAGTACCAAACATTCGACCCGTGCGCGCGCCAACCGAACAGCTTGAGCGCGGGCACGCTCATGCCGTCCGGCCCGCCGGTCCAGCCCGCCTCGTTGGTCAGCACGATGGCGACCAGCAGGCCGAATCCGAGCGTGGCGACGGCGAGATAATGCCCCTTCAGCCGCAGGATCGGCCGGCCCACGACGAAAGCCACCGCGCCCGAAAGGGTCGCGCCGGCGAACACGCAGAGCCAGGACGGCAGGCCGAAATGCACCGGTCCGATGGCGACCGCATAGGCGCCGATGCCGAGAAAGCCGGCGTGACCCAAGCTGACCTGGCCGGCAAAGCCCATGAGCAGATTGAGACCGACCACGGCGAGCGCGAAAATGAAAACCAGCGCGCCGATGCGGTAGTAATAGGCCGACGGGAAAAACAGCGGCAGCACGATGACCACGGCGGCGACCAGGATCGCAGGCAGCAACCGAGTATCGAGGAGCGCGCGCAAACTCACACCCGCTCGACCTTGACCCGGCCGAACAGACCCTGCGGCATGGCCACCAGGACGACGAGAATGATCAAGAAGGCGATCGCGTCCTTGTAGCTCGACGACAGATAGCCGGCGCTCAAGGCCTCGATCATGCCGATCAGCAGGCCGCCGACCACGGCGCCGAGCGGGCTGCCGATACCGCCGAGCATCGCCGCGGCGAATCCTTTCAGCGCCAGCAAGGTGCCGACGTCGTAGCTGGTGAGCGCGATCGGCGTAACAAGAATGCCGGCAATCGCCCCGATCGCCGCCGACACCGCGAAGGAGAAGTCGACGATGCGCCTGGTGTCGACGCCGATCAGCCGCGCCGCCAGACGATTGGCGGCCGTCGCAATCACCGCCTTGCCGAGCAGCGTGCGTTCGACGAACAGCCAGAGCAGAATGACGATGATCGCGGCGCCGGCCAGCACGACCAGGCTTTGCGGCAGGATCGCCGCGCCGCCGATATGGATCGGGTCGGCGCCAAACAGCGGCGGCAGGCTATGAAAGCGCTTGTCAAAAACGATCTGCGCCACGCCGCGCAGGAAGACCGAGGCGCCGATGGTGATCATGATCAGCGCAACGGGCGTTGCCCCGCGCGCGGTTTCGATGGCAAAGCGGTGCAGCGCGAGGCCGACGGCGCTCGTTATGGCGATGGCGAGCAACGCGGCGATCGGCAATGGAACGCCGGCGAGCGACAGGAACACCGTCGTCATGCCGCCCAGCATGACGAACTCGCCTTGCGCGAAATTGATGATGTCGGAGGCGTTGTAGATCAGCGTAAAGCCGAGGGCGACCAACGCGTAGATGGCGCCCACGGTCAGCCCTGAGAAAACGAACTGCAGCAACTCGGCCATCGCGCCGCAGGCCTCGCAGGGCTTGGGTTAGTGACCGCGGGACAAAGCGGGCAAGCTCTTGCGAGCTTGCCCGGTCGTTATCTCACGTGCCGGGGACCAGCGTCCAGTCGCCGCCCTTGATCTCGAGCATGTGGAACGCCGAAAGATTGAGACCCAAGTGATCGGTCGGCGACATGTTCACGATTCCGCCGGTGCCGATATAGCCCTTGGTCTTCTCGATCTCGTCGCGCACCTTGGCCTTGTCGGCGCTCTTGGCGCGTTGCATCGCCTCGGTCAGAATCATCAGCCCGTCATAGGCGTGACCGCCAAAGGTCGAGACCGCCTGCCCCGTCTTCTGCTGATAGGTGTGCGAATAGGCCACCACCACCGGCTTCTGCGGATCGCTGGCCGGCAGCTTGTCGGCGATGAGCAGCGCCGCGCAGGGCAACCGCACGCCTTCGGCCGCGGGACCGGATAGCTTGATGTATTCCTTCGAGCAGACGCCGTGGCTCTGGTAGAACGGCAGCTTGATGCCGAGCTGGCTGTAATTGCGCGTGACGATGGCCGGGCCCTGGCCGAAGCCGGGATTGACCACCGCCTGCACGCCGGCGGCGTTTTTGATCTTGGTGAGCTGCGGGGTCATGTCGCTGTCGCGCGGCCCGTAGGTTTCCTCGATGACGATCTTGATGCCGGCCGGACCCGCGACTTTGTGGCATTCCGCGCTCATCGATTTGCCGAAACCGCCGGTGCCGGAGATCAGCGCGATGTTGGTGAGATTGCGAGCTTTAAGATCGGCGAAGATCTTCTCGCAGGCCATGCGGTCGGTATGCGGCGTCTTGAACGTCCACTTGCGCACAGGCTCGATGATCTGAATGGCGCCGGCCAGCGAAATGAACGGGATCTTGGCCTCTTCGAACACCGGCATCATCGCCAGCGTCGAACCGGTGGTGCTGCCGCCGACCATGGCGTCGATCTTGTCTTCTTCCACCAGGCGGGTGGCGAAGGTGCGCGCGTTATTGGCGTTGCCGGCGTCGTCATAGACGATCAACTGCAGCTTCTGCCCGTTCACGCCGCCTTTGGCGTTGATCGCATCGACGTACATTTCCAGGGTCTTCTTTTCCGGATCGCCGAGGAACGATGCCGGTCCGGTCACCGACAACACGGCGCCGATTTTGATTTGCGCGGAAGCCGGCAGCCCGCCGCCAACGAGGGCGCAAAGGCCGAGCGCGGCGGAAGCCGCCAAATGTCGCATTAGCCGCATGGGAATCCCCCCTTTTATGAAGATTTATTGGTATCGCTGCATAGCAGATGGCGCAAAATCAGGACTTGACTAAATTCAAGGCAGACGTCGAGTCCCGGAGGGGATAGTGGCGTCGGTTTGCGACGAATCCGCCTGCCGGAGCAATGCGATGACCATGACGGGGAGCGTGCGCCTGGCGGCCGTGGCCGACGATCCCGGCTGCAAAATCGACGATTTTCCCGCTCGCGCCGCCGGCCGGCCGGCCGCATTGCCGGCAGCCGGCTGAGGACCTCATCATGCCCGCCAGCGAACCCGCCGTTATCGGCATTGTCACCGTGTCGGACCGCGCCAGCGCCGGCACCTACCGCGACGTCAGCGGCCCGGCCATCGAGGAATTCCTGCGCGAAATCGTGACGTCGCCCTGGCGCGCGCTGACGCGGCTCGTTCCCGACGGCGTCGACAGCGTGCGCGATGCGCTGATCGATCTCGCCGACCGCGAGGCTTGCGCGCTGATCTTCACCACCGGCGGCACCGGGCCGGCGCCGCGCGATCTGACGCCGGAAGCGACCGCCGCCGCCTGTACGCGGATGATGCCAGGCTTCGGCGAACTGATGCGCGCGGAAAGCTTGAAACAGGTGCCGACGGCGATCCTGTCGCGGCAGACCGCAGGGATTCGCGGGAAGACGCTGATCGTCAATCTGCCGGGGCGGCCGACCTCCATCCGCACGACGATGCAGGCGGTGTTTCCGGCCATTTCCTATTGTCTCGACTTGATCGGCGCCGCGCGGATCGATACCGATCCAGCGCGTTGCAAATCGTTCCGGCCGCCGCAATAGCGCCGCGAGACCGGCCGATGTGCTGCTTGACCAAGCTCAAGGGCCGGTGCAGAGAGCCACCTTATAGTCGCGTCGATGCGAGAGCCGAAGACGACGAGAGACAACGCGATGGACATGACGCCATATCTGGCCGCCGGCGACTTCATCGACAGCGACGCGCCATCGGTGATTGCCTTCGCCAGGGCGACGGTGGCTGAGGAAACCGACGCCGGCGCCGCGGTGCTGCGGCTCTATACGACGGTCCGCGACAGCATTATCTACGACCCCTATCTCAGTCTTTCGGATCCGACGAACTACCGCGCGAGCGGCGCTCTCGGCCTTGGACGCGGCTTCTGCATCGGCAAGGCGGCGCTGTTGGCGGCGTGCGTAAGGGTGATCGGCGTGCCGGCCCGCGTCGGCTTTGCCGACGTGCGAAACCACCTCACCTCGCCGCGAATCTACGAGAAAACAAAATCCGATCGGTTCAACTGGCATTCCTATACCGAGCTTTATCTGGCGGGGCGCTGGGTCAAGGCGACGCCGGCTTTCGATAGCGCGCTGTGCGATCGGATCGGCATCAAGCCGCTGCCGTTCGACGGCGAGACCGACTCGCTGTTCCAGCCGTTCGACCAGGCCGGCCGGCGGCACATGGAATACCTGAACGACCGCGGCGCGTTCGCCGACGTGCCGTTCGACACCATCGTGGCGGATTTTCGCACGATCTATCCGAGCATGATGGAAAGCGAGGGCCTGACCGGCGATTTCCGCTCGGAAGCGGTCGCCGCAACCCTCGGTCAGCCGCAAGCGAACGAAAAAGTGCGATAGCCCGGCGCTTACTTCACCAGCTTCTTGCCGGTGATGCGCTCGAGATTCTTATAGAAAATCTTGTCGCTCGTTTCCTTGTCGAGCTTGAGCTGTTCCAGAATTTGCAGCGTCACGCGCGGATACATGGCGCCGTTTTCCGGATCGAACGGGCAATCGGAAGCGAAGACGATCTTGTCGATGGGGAAAAACTCCAGCCCGCATTTGGTCGCCGGCACGCCGCCGAACACCGCGGTATCGGCGTAGAAATCCTGTTTGAAGTAGTCGAGCGGGCGCTTCTTCAGGCTCTTGCGCAGCGCGACGTAGTCCTCGTCGGTGGTGCGCGAGCCGAGCACGTCCCAGCCCGGCCCGATGCGGCCTTCTAGCATCGGCACGATGCCGGCGAAATGGTGGGTGATGATCTTCAGGTTCGGGCGGTTGTCCATGATCTTGGAGAACACCAGGCGCGCCATCGCCGTCGCCGTCTCATACGACCAGCCGAACGTCCACCAGATTTCGTACAGCGACTTCGCCTCGTCGATATAGTCGGGCATGTTGGCGCCGCGCGCCGGGTGCAGCCAAACCGGTTTGCCGAGCTCGTTCATTTTCGCCCAGAACGGCAAATATTGCGGGCGGTCGAGCGGCTTGCCGGCGACGTTGGTGTAGACCTGCACGCCGAGCGCGCCGAGCTGGTTGAGGGCCCGTTCGGCTTCCCCCACGCCGGCATCGGGGGCGTCGAGACAGACCTGCGCGATCCAACCGGGGAAATAATCGCGCTCCTTCGCGCATAATTCGACGAACCCATCATTGATGATGCGGCAGAATTCATTCATCTCCTGCGGCGTGCGCGCGAGATTTTCGATCGGCGGCTGCGAATAGGCGATGATCTGCTGGTAGTCCTTATGCGTGTCGATGATTTTTTTGCGTGCGTCGAGATCGTGCAACGCCGGGATCGAGCGCACCCGCTTGCCCATGTCCTTATAGTGCCCGGCGACGTCGAGCATGATCTTGAAGAATTTTTCCGGGAAGAAATGCGTGTAGGCGTCGATACGCATGGCGCGTCCTCAAATCCGAGATTTTATTGTTCGTCGGCCTATTGCATGCCGGCCGCGGGGGCCGCGGCAGGCGCCACCCTACACAACAGCGCGCGTAGCTGATAGGTCCCCATCGCCGGATCGTAGGGCGGCGCGTTGTCGGTCAACAGATTGGCATTTGCCGTGAACACGCCGTATTCCGGCGCCGGCTGTTCGGGAAACCACCAGCCGTGCTGGACGTGGATGACCCGGGGGTCGATGCCTTTGGTCAGCTTGGCCTTTTGCCGGATACGGCCGCGCTTGGTTTCGATCCACATCCACGCCCCGTTGGCGATGCCCAAACGCGCCGCCGTCTCGGGGTGAATCTCGGCGATCGGATCGCGCTGCGCCTTGCGCAGCCTGTCGATCTGGCGATGCTCGGAATTGAAAAAGAACGAGATGCGCCCGCCGGTGGTGAGGACCAGCGGGAATTGCGCGGCGGTATCGGGCGCGCTGAGCGGGCTTTCCGGCGGTTCTTGGTAAGAAGGCAGCGGCGGGTAGCCCATCTTTTCGAGCCGCGTGGAATAGAGCTCGATCTTGCCGGTCGGCGTCTTGAAGCCGCCGGCCTCGTATTTGCGGTACTTGAACGGGACCTTGTAGAATCCCTTCTGCTTGAGCTCGTCGAAGGTCATGCCGATGCCGCCGCACTTGAGCATCGCATCGAGCACGTCTTCCACCGCTTCCGTGCCGACCGGCAGCTTCATGCGGCGCGCCAGCTCGACAAAAATCTCCTCGTCCGACTTGCATTCGCCGATGCGCACCGATTTCTGGTTGGCCAGGACGACATTGGCGGCGACGGTGGGCAGCCCGACAAGCTGATTGATCTCGGGCCACGACGCCGCCGGCAGCACGATGTCGGCAAGCTCGGCCGTCGGCGTCATGAACAGATCGGCGCAGACCATGAAGTCGAGCTTCATCAGCGACTCGTAGACCAGTTTGGTGTTGGCATACGTGGTGAGCGTGTTGTTGCCGAACACCAGGAAGGCCTTCACCGGATAGGGCTTACCAGTACGCATTGCGGTGAGCAGCGTCGGGATGTGCGCGGCCGGCAAATCGGCGCCCTCGCCGCCGAGCAATTTGAATTTGTCGGCGCCGAGACGCTTGGCATTGGCCGCGGGTGTGAGGTTCTCGATCAGGCTGGGGAAGCGGCCGAGCCCTTTCATGCCGAATACCCAGCCGCCCGGCACGTCGATATTGCCGGTGAGCGCCGGCAGCATGGAGACGGCGCGGATGGTCTGGATGCATTTCGGCGTGTGCTCGATGGCGCAGCCCCAATCGAGCAGCGCGGGCTTGGCTTGCGCGAACAAACGCGCGGCGGCGCGGATTTTCTCGGCGCTAACCCAAGTGATCGGCTCGGCCCATTCCGGCGTGAATGGCTTGACGTGTGCGGCGAGCTCGGCAAAGCCGTGCGTCCACTTCGTGACGAAGGGTTCGTCGTAAAGTTTCTCGCCGATCACCACATTGAGCATCGCCAGCGCCAGCGCGTCGTCGGTGCCGGGCCGCAGTTGCAGCCAAAGCTCCGCCTTTTCGGCAAGCGTCGTGCGGCGCGGATCGACCACCATGATGCGCGGATTGCGCTCGAGCGCCTCCATCACGTTGAAGCGCGTCTCGCCGTCCGGTCCCGACAGCACGGGGTTGTGACCCCAAAACAAGATGCAGGCCGGCGCCACCTCGCCGGTGTAATCGCTCACCGGGAAATCGCCGAAGGTGAGGATCATGGTATTCACCCGCGGGTGGAAACATTGCGCGAAGCCCGGCTCGCACCAATTGGGCGTGCCGAGCGCGTGACCGAAGCGCGACACCCAACGGATATGATGACGGCCGGTGCCGGTGCCGAGCGCGATGGCTTCCGGCCCAAATTCTTCGCGAATGACGAGCAGGCGCTGGGAAATCTCGTCGAGCGCCTCGTCCCAAGTAATGCGCTGCCAGTCGCCGGACTGGCGCTTGCCTTTGCGGCGCAGCGGATATTTCAGCCGATCCGGGTGATAGACGAGGTCGGTGGTCACCGTGCCGATCGGGCACAGGCGCCCGTGATTGAGCGGCGAGGCCCGGTCGCCTTCGACCTTGAGCAGCACGCCGGCGCGCACGTGCATCAATACGCCACACCCGCCGTGGCAGCTGCGGCAGACGCTCTTGAGCACCGTGACCGCCGGATCGTTTGGTATCAAACCAGATTGCGGGGCGTTCATGCCTATAGCCTCAGCCAATGCCGCCGTCGGCAAGCCGCGCGTCACGGTAGCAAATCGTGCCGGCCCACGGTTATTCAGATTTCGCGCTTGGTGATAGCCATTTGCGTGCGGGAGTGGGCCGCCGAACGCATGCCGCCATCATTGCAAGATTGGCCCGCTTTACGGAGGATCAGCTTGATTTCGATCAAGGAAAGGGTCGTAGCCAGCGAGGCCTAGTGATGTCGCTGGCCGCGCAATGATGGGCCGGCCCAATTTGCCCGATTGGGCCGCGCACAACAGGTGACTCCGGCAAATCTACTTACTAAGATATTGCACTGGTCATATTCGGCGAATGGTTGCGGCCAAAAAGAGCGGGCAAGGCAATCTAAAAACGAAATCGAACAAGCGGAGGAACACCCCATGAAGTTCAAATACGCGACCGGCGCGGTTGCTGCGCTCGCCATCGGCAGCTTGGCCGCGGGCGGCGCCTTCGCGCAAGGCACCGTCAAGATCGGCCTCGTCGTGTCGATGACGGGGCAACAGGCGTCGACCGGCAAGCAGATCAAGGCCGCCGTCGATCTCTATATGAAGCAGCATGGCGACATGGTCGCCGGCAAGAAGATCGAGGTCATCCTGCGCGATTCCGGCAGCGTGCCCGACAACACCAAGCGGCTGACGCAGGAACTGATCGTCAACGATCATGTCAACATCATCGCCGGCTTCGAGATCACGCCGGCGGCGATGGTCGTCGCTCCGCTCGCCACCGAAGGCAAGGTGGTGGAAGTCGTCATGGCGGCGGGCACCGCGGTCATCACCGAGAAGTCGCCCTACATCGTGCGCACCAGCTTCACCCTGCCGCAGTCGGCGGTGATCATGGCCAATTGGGCGATCAAGAACAAAATCAAGAAAGTCGTCACCATCGTCTCCAACTACGCGCCCGGCTTCGACGCCGAAAAATGGTTCGTCGACCCCTTCAAGGCGCAAGGCGGCACCGTCATCGAGTCGATCCGCGTGCCGCTCGCCAATCCGGACTTCTCGCCGTTCCTGCAGCGCGCCGCCGACGCCAAGCCGGATGCGATCTACATCTTCGTGCCGTCCGGCCAGGGCGGAACCTTCATGAAGCAGTTCGTCGAGCGCGGTCTGGACAAGGCCGGCATCAAGCTGATCGGCCCGGGCGACGTGACCGACGACGACCTGCTGCCGGGCATGGGCGATGCGGCGATCGGAACCGTCACCGCGCATATGTATTCGGCCGACCATCAGAGCAAGCTGAACAAGGCCTATGTCGCGGCCTTCGAGAAAGCCAACCACTTCCGCCCGAACTTCATGTCGGTCGGCGGCTATGACGGCATGGCCCTTATTTACGCCGCGCTGAAGAAGACCGGCGGCAAGGCCGACGTCGACTCGCTGATCGGCGCCATGAAGGGGATGAAGTGGGAAAGCCCGCGCGGGCCGATCGAGATCGACCCGGAGACGCGCGACATCATCCAGAACATCTACATGCGCAAGGTCGAGAAGAAAAACGGGCAACTCTACAATGTCGAGTTCGAGACCTTCAAAGCCGTGAAAGATCCGTTCAAAGCGGCGATGAAGAAATAGTCCGACGACCCATGAGCGCGCGGCGGCCGAACGCCGCCGCGCGCTCTTCTTATCAAAAGTCAGGTGATCGACCGCCAATAGCGGATAAGCTATCGTGCAAGCGTGCGGGCGCGCACGTTGCTTGTGGGGGCGAGCCGAGGTCGTGGCGCGAATATGCTGACCATTCTGTTCGACGGAATTGCCTACGGCATGTTGCTGTTCGTGCTCGCGTCCGGGCTCGCGGTGACGCTGGGCCTGATGAATTTCATAAACCTGGCGCACGGCTCCTTCGCCATGGCCGGCGGCTATGTCACCGTCGTCCTGGTCAACCGGCTCGGCGTACCCTTCTTTGCCTCGCTGCCGCTTGCGTTCCTGGCGAGCGCGGCCATCGGCTTCGTTTTCGAGCGCACGCTCTATGTGCATGTCTACAAGAAGCCGCACCTCGACCAGGTGCTGTTCACCATCGGCCTTGTCTTCATGTCGGTGGCGGCGACCGACTATGTGATGGGTTCGAGCCAGGTCTTCGTGCAGGTGCCCCGCTTCTTGCAGGGCCAGTTCGAATTCCACGGCGTCGGCATCGGCCGCTACCGAGTATTGATCATCGCCATTTGCGGCCTGCTCACCGTCGCGCTGCAGCTCATCCTCGCCAAAACCCGCTTCGGCAGCCGGCTACGCGCCGCCGTCGACGACAGCCGGGTGGCGAGCGGGCTCGGCATCAACGTCAACTGGGTGTTCGCGCTCACTTTCGCCTTCGGCTCAGGACTTGCCGGCCTCGGCGGCGCGCTCGGCGCCGAAATCCTCGGGCTCGACCCGACCTTCCCGCTCAAATTCATGATCTACTTTCTGATCGTGGTGACGGTCGGCGGCACCTCGAGCATCACCGGGCCGTTTCTCGCTTCGCTGTTGCTCGGCATCGGCGACGTCGCCGGCAAATATTACGTGCCGACGCTCGGCGCCTTCGTCATCTACACCATCATGATCGTCGTGCTGATCTGGCGGCCGCAAGGGTTGTTCGCCCGCGCGACGTCGCGCTGAGGCGAAGGTCATGGCGCCGCCGCCCATTGCCGTCCGCGTCGCCACCGAGTGGCTGGCCGCCCGCGCCCGCTGGCAGCCGCTCGAGGTGTTGTTCTGGGTCGCCGCCTTTGCCGCGATCTGGCTGTTTCCACAGCGTCATCTGATCCTTACCGAAATCGCCTGGCTCGGCCTGTTCGCGCTCTCGCTCGACCTGATCCTCGGTTACGCCGGCATCATCTCGCTTGGACACGCCGCCTTTTTCGGCCTCGGCGCTTATGTTGCCGCGCTACTCGCCAAGCATGGCATCGTCAACGAGCCGGTGCTGGCATTGCTGGTCGCCGGCCTCGCCGCCATGGCGCTCGGTTTCGTCACCAGCTTCCTGGTGCTGCGCGGCTCGGACCTCACGCGCCTGATGGTGACGCTCGGCGTCGCGCTGGTGTTGCGCGAATTGGCCAACCGCTACGGCTGGCTGACCGGCGGCGCCGACGGGCTGCAGGGTGTGAGCATCGGGCCGGTGCTCGGCGTGTTCAACTTCGACATGTTCGGCCACACCGGCTACGCCTATTGCCTCACCGTGCTGTTCGTCATGTTCCTAATCGCGCGGCGGTTGGTGAATTCGCCGTTCGGGCTGTCGCTGATGTCGGTGAAAGGCAATCCGCTGCGCGCCTCGGCGATCGGCATTTCGGTCGATGCACGGCTGGTCGCGATTTACACCGTCGCCGCAGGTTACGCCGGCATCGCCGGCGCGCTGCTGGCGCAGACATCGGCCTTCGCCTCGCTCGAAATGTTTTCCTTCGACCGCTCGGCCGACCTGCTGCTGGTGCTGATCATCGGCGGCGCCGGCTATCTCTATGGCGGCTTGATCGGCGCCATCATTTTCAAATTCATGCAGGACTATCTGTCGCAGCTGACGCCGCAATACTGGCCGTTCTGGATCGGGCTGGTGCTGGTGCTGATCGTGCTGGTGGGCCGCGAGCGCATTACCTCGTGGACGACGCCCGTCCGCCGCGTCGCCGCGCGGCTGAATTGGCGGGCGCTGACGCGGCGCCTCGCTGCCTCGCCCGGCGAAGGACCCGCACCATGACGGTCGCGCTGGAAACGATCGGCTTGGTGAAGCGGTTCAGCGGTATCGTCGCCTCGAACAATGTTTCGCTGCGCATCGAGAAGGGCGCGCGTCACGCGCTGATCGGGCCGAACGGCGCCGGCAAGACGACGCTGATCAACCTGCTCACCGGCGTGCAGCGGCCGACCGCCGGCCGCATTTTGCTCGACGGCGAGGACATCGGCGACCGCTCGACGCACGAGCGGGTGCGGCTGGGGATCGTGCGCACGTTCCAGATCAACCAGCTGTTCAACGACCTGACGCCGCTGGAAACCATCGGGCTGGCGGTGTCCGAACGGCGTGGCCAGGGCCTCGACTGGTGGCGCATCGTCGGCAGCCGGCCGGACCTCATTACCGAAGTGGTGGAAATCCTCGAGCGCTTCCACCTCACCGACGTGGTCGACAAACGCACCGCCGTGTTGCCTTACGGCAAGCAGCGGCTGTTGGAAATCGCCGTCGCCATCGCCTGCCGGCCGCGTGTGCTGCTGCTCGACGAGCCGGCGGCCGGCGTGCCCGAGGACGAGCGGCACGAAATTCTCGACGCGGTGGCGGCGCTGCCCAAGGACGTCACCGTGCTGCTGATCGAGCACGACATGGACATCGTGTTCTCCTTCGCCGACCGCATTTCCGTGCTGGTCAACGGTGCGCTGTTCGTCGAGGGCACGCCGGACGAAGTCGCGCGCGACGACCGCGTCAAGGCGGTCTATCTCGGCGAGGAGACGGCCGATGCCTGATCTCCTCGACGTCCAGGGGCTGACCGCCGGCTACGGCGAGGCGATCGTACTGACCGACGTCACCTTCAAGGTCGCGGAAGGCCAGGCGCTGGCGCTGCTCGGCCGCAACGGCATGGGCAAGACCACGCTGGTCAATTCGATCATCGGCGTCACCCATCACATGGGCGGCAGCATCAGCCTCGACGGCCGCGATATCACGGACTTGCGCCCCGACCAGCGCGCGCATGCCGGCATCGGCTGGGTGCCGCAGGAGCGCAATATTTTCCGCTCGCTGACGGTGGAAGAGAACATGACGGCAATCGAGCGGCCGGGGCCGTGGACGCTCGATAAGGTCTATGGGCTGTTTCCACGGCTGGCCGAGCGGCGGCGCAATCTCGGCAATCAATTGTCGGGCGGCGAACAGCAGATGCTGGCGATCGCCCGCGCGCTCATCCTCAATCCGCGCATCATCCTGCTCGACGAGCCGCTGGAAGGCCTGGCGCCGATCCTGATCGCGGAATTGCTCGCGGCGCTGCGCAAGATCATCCGCGAGGAAGGCCTGTCGGCGATCCTGGTGGAACAGAACGCGCAGAAGATTCTGGGCGTCACCGACAAGGCCATCATCATCGAGCGCGGCAGCATCGTCTATCAGGGCGACAGCGCCGAGCTCAAAGCCAACCGCGCGCTGTTGGAAACGTATGTCGGCGTGACCGACGCGAGCAGCGTCGCCCGCAAGGCGCAGCGCGACGCGCGGCAACAACAGCCGTCTTAGAAAAACGCCTGTATCCCGGTCTGCGCGCGGCCGAGGATGAGGGCGTGAATGTCGTGCGTGCCCTCGTAGGTGTTGACCGTCTCGAGGTTCGAAAGCACGCGCATCACGTGGTATTCTTGTGAGATGCCGTTGCCGCCGTGCATGTCGCGCGCAAGCCGCGCGACGTCGAGCGCCTTGCCGCAATTGTTGCGCTTCATGAGGGAAATGGATGGCGGCGCGGCCTTGCCGGCTTCCAGCATGCGGCCCAAACGCAGTGCGCCTTGCAGGCCGAGCGCGATTTCGGTCTGCATGTCGGCAAGCTTCTTCTGGATCAGTTGATTGGCGGCAAGCGGCCGGCCGAACTGCTTGCGGTCGAGCACGTATTGGCGGGCGGCATGCCAGCAGAACTCGGCCGCGCCCATCGCCCCCCAGGCGATGCCGTAGCGCGCATTATTGAGACAGCCGAAGGGGCCGGCGAGGCCCTTTACGTTGGGCAACAGGTTGTCTTCTGGGATCAGGCAATCCTCCAGCACGATCTCGCCGGTGATGGAGGCGCGTAAAGAGAGCTTCCCTTCGATCTTGGGGGTACTGAAACCCTTGGTGCCGCGTTCGACGACAAAGCCGCGGATGACGCCATCGAGCTTGGCCCAAACCACCGCCACATGCGCGACGGGGGCGTTGGAGATCCAGGTCTTGGCGCCGTTGAGCTTATAGCCGCCGGCGACCTTCTCGGCCTTGGTAACCATGCCGCCCGGATCGGAACCATGGTCCGGCTCGGTCAGACCGAAGCAACCGATGAATTCGCCGGTGGCAAGCTTGGGCAGATATTTTCGCCGTTGCGCTTCGGTGCCATAGGCATAGATCGGGTACATAACGAGGGAAGATTGCACCGACATGGCGGAACGATATCCGCTGTCGACGCGCTCGATCTCACGCGCGATCAGCCCGTAGCAGACATAGCCCAGGCCGGCGCCACCGTACTCCTCAGGGATCGTCGGGCCCAACAGACCGAGCTTGCCCATTTCCGGCAGCATGGCGGGATCGTAGGTTTCGTTCGCGTAGGCCTCGACCACGCGCGGCATCAGGTAATCCTGCGCGAAGCCGCGCGCGGTGTCGCGCACCATGCGCTCTTCTTCCGTCAGCCCGCCTTCGAGATCGAGCGGGTCTTCCCAAACGAAGTCCTTGTCCTTCAACATCGTCGGTTTGCCCTCACGCACCTCGGCCGCTTGCGACATATCCAACTCTCCCTCAAAGCGCAGGTCGCGGATTTATCACTGCGAATGCCCCAATTCCACCGCGCCGGTGTTGACCGAAGTCAACGAACGACCCGAATCATATCTGCCAGCCGTTTCTGGGGGTTAGCCCCGAGGCGCGCTTTGCCTGATGCCGGAAATCATGCTATCCGGGCGGCCGGATCAATCGCACATTGCGACGTAAAGTGTCGGTGGAGCGTGGTTATGAGTCGCCTCGTCTATGTTTTGAACGGCCCCAATCTCAACCTGCTCGGCAAGCGGCAGCCACACATTTACGGACACGAAACGCTGGCCGACGTCGAGAAGGATTGCCGCGCATTGGCGAAGGAATTGAAACTCGACATTCGGTTTCACCAGAGCAACCGGGAGTACGAGATCATCGATTGGATCCACGAGGCGCGCGAAACCGCCGGCGGCATCGTCATCAACCCGGCGGCCTTCACGCATACTTCGGTGGCGATCCTCGACGCGCTCAACGCCTTCGATAATCCCATTATCGAAATTCACATTTCCAACGTGCACAAGCGCGAACCGTTCCGCCATCATTCCTACGTGTCGGGCGTCGCTTCCGGCGTCATCGCCGGCTTCGGCACGCAAGGCTACCTGCTCGCGCTGCGCCGCATGGCGCATCTGATCGACACCGCCAAAAAATAAGCCACACGCGGCGGAATGTTATTTTTTGCGCGAAGGCCGCGCACCGTCGGCATTGCCTCGCCGCAATGGGCGCGGCGTCGCGGCGACGGCTTCCATGTGGCGGCGCAGCGCGGCAATAAACTTCAACCCATGGGTCGAGACCGTGGCGTCCTTGCGGTAAGCCACATAGGTCTGAAACACCGTGGCCTCGGCAATATCGAGCGCGCGCAGATTGGGCCAGTTGCCACCGACGAGCGTGAACTCGTCGATGATGGCGACGCCGAGGCCTTGCGTGACCAGGGCGCAGACGGTCGTGCCGAAGCGGGCGCGAATGGTGACCTCGTAATGTAGCGCGCGATTGGAGAACACGCTAGCCATGATGCGGCCGTACGGGTCGTTCGGATCGATGCCGATCAGCGGGTATTTGACGATTTCCGCAGCCGTCACGCGCGAGCGGCGCGCCAGCGGATGCCCCTCCGGCACGACGCATTTGAGCCGCCCGCGCGCCAAGGGCGCGCAGGTGAGCATCGGATGGTCGACCGCGTGGCTGAGCGCCACCAGCTCGCCTTTGCCCAGCAACAGATAATCGATCGCGTCCTCGATTTTCAGGATATCGACTTCGATCAGCAGATTGGGGAACGCCTTACGCACGTCGGCGACGGCGCGCGGCACCATGACATTGGCGATGCTCGGCACCGATGCGATCTTGAGTTCGATATTGGCGCCGCGCTTGATACGCGAAATGACGAACTGCAGATCCTCGACCTTGTCGTAAACGCCATTGATCTGGCTGAAGATGGCATGCGCCTCGCGCGTCGGCGAGTAGCGGCCGCCCTTGCGGCTGAACAGTTTCACGCCGAGCGCCATTTCCGCGTGCTTCATCACGCGGCTAATGCCGGGCGACGACACGTTGAGCAGCCGCGCGGCGCCGCCGACCGTGCCGGTGACCATGATGGCGCGGATGACTTCGATTTGCCGCAGTGTCAGCATCGCTTGCATCGCCAAAGGCACTCTATCGCAGCCGTCAGCGTCGCAGGTCCTGCGCAGCCGGCCAGCGCGTCGCGCCGGCTCACGCCCCCTCGAACTGCAGAATGTTGAGGCCGACGTTCGGGTCGGTCAGATACATGAGGCCGTCGCGGTCGACAAAGCAGTCGCACGATTGAACGACGCGCGGCCGGTCCGGGCGCGGGTCCATCATGCGCATGGGATTTTGCGGCACGTAGAAGGCGATCTCGCGCGGCTGGAACTGGTTCTCGATGTCGAAGACGCGGACGCCGGCATTGTAGTAGGTGGCAAAAATCAGCCGCGAGCTCTGCAACGAACCCGGCCGGTTCTCGTGCATGTTGTGCGCACCGAAGAACCCGCCTTTGGCGCAGTAATCCGCATCGGACGGCTGCGGAAACGTCGCGATACTGATCGGGTTGGATGGCTCGCGGATGTCGTACATCCACATATAGCGCAGCCCGTCGCTGCAATTGACGAAGACCGGCTCGTCAGAAACGACCAGCAGATTGCGGTCCATGAGCGGCAAGGGCGAGTGCGTGCCGCCGCCGAAAGGCGGGTCGGTGTTGCGATGCGCGATGATCCGCGGCTTGGTCGGATCGGCCACATCCATCAACGTCATGCCGCCGTCGCGCCAGCAGCCGAAGGCGAGATCGCCGGCGACCAAGGCATGATGCAGCGCGTAACGCCGCCCGGTTTTCCACGTCGGCGTTTCGCCGCCGCCGCGCCACATGCCGGGCAACCAGCAACGGCCGACGACCTGCGGCTTGCGCGGATCGGCCATATCGATGATCGCCAGGATATGGTCGGTGAAATCGGCGAAATGGATCGAGGCATAGGCGTAGCGGCCGCCGACGAACCAGATGCGGTGCGGCCCGATGCCGTCGATCGGCATGAAGCCGATCTCGACAGGCTTTGCCGGCTTGGAAATGTCGTAAACGCGGATGCCCGGGGTGAATTGATTCTCGGTACCCTTGAGCCGGTCCGCAACCGAACCGCCGAAATATTCCTTGTCGGTCTTGAATTGCTGCATGTTCCAGACGCTCGGCGCGTTCACCGCAAGCAACAGGTCGTCATGCGCCTGGATATGCAGCGCGCGCGTGGCCGGCGGGCAAGCGATGAAATCGACAACCTTGGGATGCTTGGCGTCGCGCACATCGAGCGTGGTGATGCCGTTGCTGAAGCCGTGACCGATATAGGCATAGCCGCGTTGCACCATGATCTGAACGCCGTCGGCATGCCCGTCCATATCCGAATGGCCGACGAATTTGATATTGCGGGACGCCAAGGGTTTCATTTCACTGCCTCGCGATAATCCGGCGAAGATATGTTTTCCGCCGCGGAAGGCATATTGTCACGTTGGAGCATAAACGCCATGCCGACCCGCGTCGCCGTATTCACAAAAAACCGCACCAATCCCGGCTACGAGGCGGCACGGGTCGGCGCCGACCGGGCGGCAAAACGGCTGGGCGTCGTCACTACTCACTATGTGCCACGTGAGCCCGACAATGTGGCAGAGCAAATTTCACTGATTGAAAGCGCCATTGCCGAGCGGCCGGACGCCGTCGTCTTCGTGCCTGTGCACGAAACCGCGGTCAACGAAGCGATCCTCGGCTTCGACGCAGCGGGCATTCCTCTGTTCAACTTCGTCACGCGCACGACCGCCGGGCGGCGCGCCTGTTTCGTCGGCTCGGACGACCGCGCTTTGGCGAAGAACATCGCGCAGGTACTTTTTGCTAAATTGTCCGGCCGCGGGGAAATCCTCATTCTCGAAGGCACGCCGGCGTCGGCGACCAGCCGCGAACGGCACAATGGGTTTGCCGAAGCGCTCGCGGCCAATCCCGGTATCAAGGTCCGCATGTCGTTGCGCGGCGACTATCTGCGCGACGTGGCGCGGCGGGAGTTTGAAAACGCGACCGACAAATTACGCGGCATCGACGCGGTGCTCAGCGCCAACGACCATATGGCGCTCGGCGTGCTCGACGCGCTGGCGGCGGGCGGCGATGGCCGGCTACCGCTGGTCGCTGGCGTCAACGCCATCCCCGAGGCGATCGCGGCGATCGAAGCAGGAAGGATGCTGGCTACGGCAAATTTCGATCCCATGGCGATGACCAGCATCGCCACCGAGGGCGCGGTGCGCTATTTGCGCGGCGAAACGATCCCGCGCGAGGTCATCCTGCCGGTGCAGATCGTCGACGCCACCAACTATGCCGAATGGAATCGTCCGTTCGAGGCGCGCCCCTGTCCGAGCTGGCAGGACGTGGTCGGCCGCACTGCCCAATGACGTAGTCAAAAGCGAGATACATCCAACATGACCGTTGCAGTCAATGGCGCGACCCGCCTCTATATCATCATCGGCGATCCGATCGCGCAGGTGCGCGCGCCCGCCGGCATGACGCAGGCTTTCGCCGCGCTCGGCCGCAATGCGGTGCTGGTACCCGTGCATATCGCGCCGGGCGATCTCAACGGTTTGTTCGAGGCGGCGAGCCGCGTGCAAAACCTCGACGGTATCGTGGTGACCATTCCGCACAAATTCGCCGCTTGCGAATTTTGCACATCGTTGAGCGACCGCGCGCGTTTTATCGGCGCCGTCAATATCATGCGCCGTGCAAGCGACGGCGGCTGGTTCGGCGACATGCTCGACGGGCCGGGGTTTACCGGCGCCATCCGCGCCAAGGGCTGCAAGCCGGAAGGCGCGCGCGCTCTGCTGGTCGGCGCCGGCGGCGCCGGCTCGGCGATCGCCTTCGGGCTGGTGGACGCCGGCGTGCGCGAACTCGCGATTCACGATGTCGACGTCAAGCGCCGCGATGCGCTGATCGGCCGCATGACCGCAAGACTGAAAACGCCGGTATTCGCTGGCTCGGCCGATCCGAGCGGGTTCGAACTGATCGCCAACGCCTCGCCCGCCGGCATGCGGCCGGGCGATCTTTATCCGATCGATGTCGCGCGGCTAGCGCCTAATATGTTCGTCGGTTGCGTCATCACCTCGCCGGCGGTCTCACCGGTCGTCGAAGCGGCGCGCCGGGTCGGCTGCAAGACCTCGGTCGGCGGCGATATGTACGACGCCGAACAGCAACTAATGCTCGATTTCCTCCTCGCCGGCGCGTGATCGCCAGCGGCAGCGGGCAAATCTGACCGTTTCACGAGGCTTGAGTCGCATGATGAGATGAACGACAATGGCGGTGCTGGGCCAAACGGTGGGCACGTGCCGCAATCGGTCCAGCGGGGGCATGGAAATGGCGTCGGTTGGAATTCGTGACGTGCGCAAGGCCTTCGGGCCATCCGAGGTTATCCACGGCGTCAATATCTCGATCGACGATGGCGAATTTGTCGTGCTGGTCGGCCCCTCGGGCTGTGGCAAGTCGACGCTTCTGCGCATGATCGCGGGGCTGGAAAACATCACCGCCGGCGAAATCTCGATCGGCGACCGTGTGGTCAACAACGCGCCGCCGAAAGAGCGCGATATCGCCATGGTTTTCCAGAACTACGCGCTCTATCCGCACATGACTGTCGCCGCCAACATGGGCTTCTCGCTCAAGCTGCGCAAAGCGCCGAAAGCGGAGATCGAGGCCGGCATCAAGCGCGCGGCAGAGATCCTTGGGCTGATGCCGCTGCTCGACCGCTATCCGCGCCAGCTTTCCGGCGGTCAGCGCCAGCGCGTCGCCATGGGCCGCGCCATCGTGCGCGATCCGCAAGTATTCCTGTTCGACGAGCCGCTGTCGAATCTCGACGCCAAGCTGCGCGTGCAGATGCGCACCGAGATCAAGGAACTGCATCAGCGCCTGAAGACGACGACGATCTATGTCACGCACGACCAGATCGAGGCCATGACAATGGCCGACAAGATCGTGGTGATGCACAACGGCCTGGTCGAGCAGATCGGCACACCGCTCGAGCTCTACGATGAGCCTGCCAACCAGTTCGTCGCGGGCTTCATCGGCTCGCCTGCGATGAATTTCCTCAAGGGCAAGATCAGGGTGAACGGCAGCGCCGCGTTCGAGGGCCCGAACGGCGTCAAGCTGCCGCTTGTTGGCGCGCCCTCCGGCGCCGATGGCCGCCCAGCGATATATGGCATCCGGCCCGAGCATTTCACCATCGCCAACGACGGCGCCGAGGCCGAGATTATCGTCGTGGAGCCGACCGGCTCCGAAACGCAGGTTTTCGCAAAACTTGGAGGGGAAGAAGTCGTCGCGGTGTTCCGCGAAAGGCACAAGTTCAATCCGGGCGATAAGATCCGGCTCAAACCCGACCAGCGCGTCGTCCATCTGTTCGACGAGGCGACGGGGAAACGTCTCACTGCATAAAACTGAACCAATGGAGGAAATGAAGATGACTGACTTTACTCGCCGCGCGCTCGTGCAGAGCGGTACGGCCCTCGGTGCGGCTGCCGCGCTGTCGGGCTCGGCCCTGCTCGACTGGGCCAAGGCCTGGGCACAGGAAGCGAAGTGGAAACCCGAAAAGGGCGCCAAACTGTCGATGCTGCGCTGGAAATACTTCGTGCAGTCGGAAGACGATGCCTTCGTGAGGCTCATTGCCGCCTTTACCAAGGCGACCGGCGTCAAGGTCGACATCTCGCGCGAGTCGTATGAGGACGTCCAGCCGAAGGCTTCGGTTGCCGCCAACACCGGCACCGGCCCCGATTTGTTCTGGGGTCTTTATTCATTGCCGCATTTGTTCCCGCAAAAATGCATCGATATGACCGACGTCACCGACTACCTCGGCAAGAAGTACGGCGGCTGGGTCGACAGTGCGGTTAAATACGGCAAGGGCGACGGCAAAAATTGGATCTGCGTGCCGATCTGCTATTCGGGCGCGCTGATGAACTACCGCCTCGAAGCCTCGAAAAAGGCCGGCTTCTCCAAGTTCCCGGACAAGCTCGACGCCTTCCTTGAATACACCAAGGCGATGAAGGCGCAGGGCACGCCCGGCGGCTTCGCGCTTGGTCACGCCTCGGGCGACGCCAATAGCTGGGCGCACTGGTGTCTCTGGTCAAATGGCGGCGAGACGGTCGACGCGCACGACAAGGTCATCATCAACTCGCCGGAGACCGCGAAGGCGCTTGAATACGCCAAGGGACTTTTCGCCAACATGATCCAGGGCACCGCGGCGTGGAACGACTCTTCGAACAACAAGGCGTTCCTGGCCGGCGATATCTACTGGACGAACAACGGCATCTCGATCTATGTCGCGGCGCAGAACAGCGCCAAAAAAATCGCCGAGGACATGGACCACGCCTACTTCCCGGTTGGCGTCAGCGGCAAGCCGACCGAGTTGCACCTGATGTATCCGGTGTTGGCGATGACCTACACGAAGTATCCGCAGGCCTGTAAGGCGTTGGCTGCCTTCATGCTGGAGGCGGACAACTTCAATCCGTGGCTCGAGTCGGCGAAGGGCTATCTGACGCACTGCCTCAACGCCTACGACAAGAACCCGGTGTGGACCGCCGATCCAAAGACGACGCCGTTCCGCGACGTCGCCAAGCGCACGCGCACCGCGGGCGGGCTAGGTTCGGTCGGTGAGAAGGCGGCGACCGCGATCTCCGACTTCATCGTCGTCGACATGTTCGCGAACTACTGCACGGGCCGCGAGGACGTGAAGGGCGCGATCTCTATCGCCGAGCGTCAGCTCAAGCGCATCTACCGCTAAGACAAACCGGCCGGCGGGGGAGACATTCCCCCGCCGGCCATTTCTATTTCCGCGGGAGCCGCGTCGGTGACTATTGCGTTGGAGAAGCTCGGCAGACCTGCCCGCACTTACGGTGACGGCTCCGCGTGGCAACGCCTCAAGGTCAACAAGAACTGGATAGCCCTCTGGTTCATGCTGCCGGCGGCAGCGTTCCTCATTCTATTCCTCGCCTATCCGCTCGGGCTCGGCGTCTGGCTCTCCTTCACTGACGCACGGCTCGGCCGCGGAGGTGTATTCGTCGGGCTTGAGAACTACGGGTACTTGAGCGATGACGCGACCTTCTGGCTTACGGTGTTCAACACGCTGCTCTACACCAGCGTCGCCAGCACCATTAAGTTCGCGGTCGGCCTCTATCTCGCTTTGCTGCTCAACGAGAACCTGCCGTTCAAGGCGCTGATCCGCGCCGTCGTGCTGATTCCGTTCATCGTGCCGACCGTGCTGTCGGCGATCGCATTCTGGTGGCTTTTCGATCCGCAGTTCTCGATCCTGTCATGGTCGCTGCGAAAACTCGGACTCATCACCCAAAACATTGATTTTCTCGGCGACGCGTGGAATGCGCGCTGGTCCGTGATCTTCGCCAATATCTGGCGTGGGGTGCCGTTCGTCGCCATCACGCTGCTCGCCGGCCTGCAGACCGTGTCGCCCTCCCTTTACGAGGCGGCCACCATCGACGGCGCGACGCCGTGGCAACGCTTCCGCCACATCACTTACCCGCTGCTGACGCCGATCATCGCGGTCGTGATGACGTTTTCGGTGCTGTTCACCTTTACCGACTTCCAGCTCATTTGGGTGATGACGCGTGGCGGTCCGGTGAATGCCACGCACCTAATGGCGACGTACTCGTATCAGCGCGCCATCATGAGCGGCTATCTCGGCGAAGGCGCCGCGATCGCGACCGCGATGATTCCGTTCCTGCTGTTCGCGATTTTGGTGTCGTGGTTCGGATTGCAGCGGCGCAAATGGCAGCAGGGCGCCGACAATGACTGAAGCCCGCGTCACCATCTCCGACGAGCTCGGCGCCGCGGCGGCGACGCCCGGCAAGGTGTTGAACGCCCCAGCGGTCGCCGACGACAGCGAGGGTATGAGCTACCTGCAAAGCCTCCCGCGACGGCTGGTCACGCTCTACCTGCCGCTCGGCCTGATCCTGCTCGTGTTGCTGTTCCCGTTTTACTGGATGGCGCTGACGTCCGTGAAGCCGGACGCGCAGCTGCTCGACATGGACACCTACAATCCGTTCTGGACCTGGTCGCCGACGCTCAAGCACATCCACAAGCTGCTGTTCGATACCGATTATCCGATCTGGCTGTGGAACACGATGCTGGTCGCGACATGCGCGACACTGCTTTCGATCGTCGCCAGCGTGCTCGCGGCTTACGCGATCGTTCGGCTGCGCTACCGCGGCGCCGCGGCGGTCGGCGGCGCGATCTTTCTTGCCTACCTCGTACCGCCGTCAATCTTGTTTATTCCGCTCTCCACGGTGGTTTACCAGTATGGCCTCTTCGACACGCCGTTTGCGCTCATTCTCACTTATCCGACCATCCTGATCCCGTTCTCGACCTGGCTGCTGATGGGCTATTTCAAGACTATCCCGTTCGAGCTGGAAGAATGCGCGCTGATCGACGGCGCGAGCCGTTGGCAAATCCTCATTCGGGTTGTGCTGCCGCTCGCGGTGCCGGGGCTGATCTCTGCCTTCATCTTCTGCTTCACGCTGTGCTGGAACGAATTCATCTACGCGCTGACCTTCATCTCGTCGACGCAATACAAGACCGTGCCGGTCGCCATCGTCACCGCGCTGGTGGACGGCGACGTCTACCGCTGGGGTTCGCTGATGGCCGGCGCGATGATCGGCTCGCTGCCGCTCGTCATCTTGTACGCGTTCTTCGTCGAGCACTACGTTTCGGCAATGACCGGCGCGATCAAGGAATAGCTTTTTTACCGGCCCGCATTTGCGGCCCGTGCTAACCGGCAAATTACAGAGCCATGCCGCCATCCACCAAGTGCGCCTGGCCGGTGACGTAGCTCGCCTCGTCGGACGCCAAAAAAACAGCCAACGCAGCCACTTCCGCCGGCGTCCCGAGCCGCCCGATGGGCTGGCGGGCGATGAAGTCGCCGCGCACGGCTTTGCGCGATTTTCCAGTGGCTTTGGCGACGGCCGCAATACGGGCATCGAGGGACGGCGATTGGATGGTGCCGGGACAAATGGCATTGACGCGGATGCCCTGGCGAATAAAGTCCGCGGCGACCGCCTTGGTGAGCCCGATCACCGCGGCTTTGGTGGTGCCATAGGCGTAGCGGTTGGGAACGCCGCGCACCGAGGACGCCGTCGAGGCGATGTTCACGATCGAACCGCCGCCGTGCTTGAGCATCGCCGGAATGAACGCGCGCAAGATGCGATGCATCGACTTCACATTGATGTCGAAAGAGACGTCCCAGTCTTGCTCCGAGCAGTCGAGCACGCTGCCTTGATGCACGTAACCGGCGCAGTTGAAAAGAATATCGGGCGCCCCGAATTTTTTGAGCACAATTTTCGCCAGCGCCTCGACTTTCGCGGTGCTGCGCACATCGAGCGCAAACATCTTGGCTTTCTTCAGGCCCTTGAGTTTGCCGGCGTCGAGATCGGTCGCGATCACATTGGCGCCTTCGGCGATACACGCCTCCGCGATCGCGCGCCCGATGCCTTGGCCGGCCGCGGTCACCAGCGCAAGTTTTCCTTTTAGTCGTCCGCTCACGGCAAGGCCCCTTTGTCGCTAGTGATTGTCTCTGGGCACGCTTTTCTGCGCGATGCGCTGATATTTCACCGCCGGCTTGAGCACCATGCCGTCGGCAAGCTGATCGACCATCGACCGCTGAATTTCCTGCCAGGGCGTTTGGCTCGCGGGATAGTGAAAGCCGCCTTGCTTCTGCAACGCCACGCGTCGGCGCGCCAGCTCGGCTTTGGATATCAGTATGTCGGCCGTGCCTTTGCCGAGATCGACGCGCACGCGGTCGCCGCTTTTCAGGATGGCGAGGCCGCCGCCGGCCGCGGCCTCCGGCGAGGCATTGAGGATCGACGGCGAGCCGGAGGTGCCGGATTGCCGCCCGTCGCCGATACAAGGTAGCGCGGTGATGCCTTTTTTGATGAGCGCCGCCGGCGGCTGCATGTTCACAACCTCGGCCGAGCCGGGATAGCCGATGGGGCCGACGCCGCGAATGAACAGAAGCGTATCGGCGTCGATCTTCAGCGACGGATCTTCGATGCGGTGGTGATAATCCTCCGGCCCTTCGAACACGATGGCGCGGCCTTCGAAGGCGTTTGGATCCTTCGGGTTGGAAAGATAGCGTTTGCGGAAATCGTCGGAGATCACGCTGGTCTTCATGATCGCGCTGTCGAACAGGTTGCCGGTCAGCACTTTGAAGCCGGCCTGTTTCTTCATGGGCTTGGCATAGGACTTGATGACGTCGGCGTCCTGTACCTCGGCCTTGCGCACGTTCTCGCCCATCGGCTTGCCGTTGATGGTCAGCGCATCGGCGTGGCCTTTGCCGGCTTTGAACAATTGGCGCATGACCGCCGGCAAGCCGCCGGCGCGATAATATTCTTCCCCGAGGTACTTTCCGGCCGGCTGCATATTGACCAACAGCGGAATGTCGTAGCCGATTTTTTCCCAGTCCTCGATTGCCAGCTTCACCCCGACGTGGCGCGCGATGGCATTGATGTGGATCGGCGCGTTGGTCGAACCGCCGATGGCCGAGCAAGCGACGATGGCATTCTCGAACGCCTTGCGGGTGAGAATGTCGGTCGGCCGCAGATCGTCGTGAACGAGTTCGACCGCGCGCACGCCCGTCTCATAGGCGATTTGCGCGCGCTCGCGGTAGGGCGCCGGTATCGCCGCGCAGCCGGGCAGCGACATGCCGAGCGCCTCGGCGAGCGCATTCATGGTCGAGGCCGTGCCCATGGTGTTGCAATGGCCGACCGAGGGCGCCGACGAGGTCACGACGTCGATGAATTCCTGGTAATCGATCTTGCCGGCCGCGTGGTCTTCTCGCGCCTGCCAAACAACGGTGCCGGAGCCGGCGCGCTCGCCTTTCCACCAGCCATTGAGCATCGGCCCGCCCGACAGAACGATAGCGGGAATGTTCACACTTGCCGCAGCCATCAAACAAGCCGGCGTGGTCTTGTCGCAACCGGTCGTGAGCACGACGCCGTCAAGCGGATAACCGTAAAGCACTTCGACCAGGCCAAGATAGGCAAGGTTGCGATCGAGCGCGGCGGTCGGGCGTTTGCCCGTTTCCTGAATCGGATGCACCGGGAATTCGAAGGCAATGCCCCCCGCCGCCCGAATGCCGGCGCGCACGCGTTCGGCAAGCTCGATGTGATGGCGGTTGCAGGGAGAGAGGTCCGAACCGGTCTGGGCGATGCCGATGATCGGCTTGCCGGAGGTGAGCTCCTTCAAAGTGAGGCCGTAATTGAGATAGCGCTCGAGATAAAGCGCCGTCATGCCGGGATTGTCGGGGTTGTCGAACCAGAGTTGCGAGCGCAATCCACGCGCGCGCGATTTCGATGACTTGGATTTCTTGGGCATACCCGTACTCCCCGGCCTACGATTTCTGTTGAAGTTAAGAATGGACTGAGCGCCCTAACCGGCGCAAGGGCCGCCGACGAAAGCCGAACGATCGCCGGCACGCGTTTGTGGGGATGGCGGTCCCGAGAGGAGTCGAACCTTCGACCTTCGGTTTAGGAAACCGCCAGACTGTCAGCAGGACATATGTGCAATGATACTCGAATGCATAAATTATTGACAGGCAAAGGACTTAGATTTTTTCGATCAAAGGCGCTCATGTTTGGCTCCGCCAAATTGTGGGGGCCTTAACAGCACTTACTTTCATGGCACTCACACGCCGGTGGAGGAATCGTCCACACATCAGAAGCGGGCGTTTCACCGGTAGCCAAAGCACGCGGCTGTCGTAACGGTGCAAAATCTCATTAGATTTGGCTGGCGCGATACCGCCGTTGCGGATATTGCGCCCGGTGTGCAAGGTTACGCTGGAGTTCCCGCGGAAGACGCCTATGACGTGGTCTATTATAGCTCGTGACAAGGCCACAGGCTCCTTCGGCATTGCCGTGGCAACGAAATTCTTCGCGGTTGGGGCGCGCGTGCCGTACATCGCCGCGGGGGTCGGCGCCGTGGCGACGCAGGCATTGGTCAATCCATTTTACGGCAGCAACGGATTGCGCTTGTTGCGCGAGGGCAAGCCGGCGCATGCAGTTGTCGAGGCACTGGTCGCCGCCGATGCCGGGCGCGACCATCGTCAGCTCCATATCATCGACGCAAGCGGCCGCATCGCCGCCCATACCGGGGCGGCCTGCATTGCGTGGAACGGCCATATCCATGGCGACGGGTTTTCCATCGCCGGCAACATGCTTGCGGGGCCGCGCGTCCTCGACGACACCGCGGCAGCCTATCTCGCCAATGCGGCCTTGCCGTTTCCTCGCCGGCTGATTGCAGCGATGCGGGCTGGCGAAGCCGCCGGCGGCGACAAGCGCGGCAAGCAGTCGGCCGCGTTGTTGATTTATGGCGAGGAAGACTGGTCCGATCTCGACCTGCGCGTTGACGATCACACCGAACCGCTGGCCGAGCTGCAGCGGCTCGAAAGCATAAGCCGGGAGCGCTGGATGGCGTTCCGGCGCTGTTTGCCTAGCCGCCGCGATCCCGTGGGCATAACCGACCGCGGCTTGATCGAGCAGGAAATTGCCCGCACGCTCGCCGCCGCGGGGGACCAATGACCGCGACCGCGCTTGTCGAAGTCGCCGACCTGAAGGTCACGTTCCGCGGCGACCGCGGGCGAGTAACGCACGCCGTCGACACCGTCAGATTCGATCTCGCGCGTGGCGCAACGCTCGGCATCGTCGGCGAATCCGGTTGCGGCAAGAGCGTCACCTCGCTCGCCATTATGGGCTTGCTGCCGAAGGATTCGGCGCAAGTCTCCGGCACCGTTCGTTTCAACGGCATCGATCTGCTGACGTTGCCCGATCGCGAGTTGCGCGATCTGCGCGGCGATCGCCTCACCATGATCTTCCAGGAACCGATGACGTCGCTCAATCCCGCCTATACGATCGGCGAGCAGATTATCGAAGTGCTGGTGCGGCATCGCGGCCTGACCCGCGTCGCGGCGCGCCAGCGCGCCATCGAGTTGCTGCGCGATGTCAGCATCCCCTCGCCCGAGCAACGGGTCGATGATTATCCGCACAAACTGTCCGGCGGCATGCGCCAACGCGCGATGATCGCGATGGCGCTGGCCTGCGACCCGCAGCTTTTGATTGCCGACGAGCCGACTACGGCGCTCGATGTGACGATTCAGGCGCAGGTTCTCGAACTGATGCGCACGCTCAAGCGGCAGACCGACGCTGCCATCATCCTGATCTCACACGATCTCGGCGTGGTCGCGGAAATATGCGACGAGGTCGCCGTCATGTATGCCGGCGAAATCGTTGAGCGCGCGCCTGTCAATGCGCTATTCGAGATGCCGCAGCATCCCTACACGATCGGTCTGCTGGCGTCGATTCCGCGGCTTGACCATCGCGTCGATCAGCTCGCCACCATCGATGGCGCACTACCCAACATGACGGTGCTACCGCCAGGTTGCCGTTTCGCGCCGCGCTGTCCGTTCGCCAGCGAGATTTGCCTCAGCGCGCCGCCGCCGATCGTCGATGTCGGCACCGGCCATTGGTCGCGCTGCGTCAAGGCGCCGTTGAATTCGGTGCCGTCGTGAGCGCACCGTTGCTCGAGATCGACGGGCTGATGCGCACCTTCGTGGCGCGCCGTTCGATATTCGGATCAGCAACCGCGACCGTGAAAGCGGTTGACTGTATCGATCTCACGCTGGAGACCGGGCAGACGCTGGCGCTCGTCGGGGAATCGGGTTGCGGCAAGTCCACGGTCGGACGCTTGATCCTGCGGCTGATCGAGCCGACCGCCGGTCAAATTCGTTTCGAAGGCCGCGACATTCTCAACCTCAGTGAAAGGCAACTGCGGGCCTTCCGGCGCGAAGTCCAGATCGTGTTTCAAGACCCTTACGCATCGCTCAATCCGCGCATGACGGTGGAACAACTTCTCGCCGAACCGCTCGCCCTGCACGACATCGTTCCCGCCGGCCGCCGCCATGAGCGCGTCATCGAACTGCTCAAGCTGGTCGGGCTCGACGGACGTTTCGCCCAGCGCTATCCGCACGAATTCTCCGGCGGCCAGCGTCAGCGCATCGCGATCGCACGCGCGCTGGCGGTGGAGCCGAAGCTGATCGTTTGCGACGAACCGGTTTCGGCGCTCGACGTGTCGATACGCTCGCAGATTCTCAATTTGCTGAGCGAACTGCAGCGGCGGCTGGGGCTGACTTATGTTTTCATCTCGCACGATCTTTCGGTGGTCAAACACATCGCGACCAGAGTCGCGGTGATGTATCTCGGCCGTATCGTCGAGATAGCGTCGGCCGATGAATTATTCGCCAATCCGCGCCATCCCTACACGCGAGCTTTGTTCTCGGCGATCCCGGTTCCGCATCCGCGCATGCGCCGGCAGCATCAGATTTTGGAAGGCGACGTCCCGAGCCCAGTTTCGCCGCCAAGCGGCTGCCATCTGCATCCGCGTTGCGCCCACGCCGTAGAGCGCTGCCGGATCGAGCGACCGCAGCTCACCGACAATAACAGCGGCCACGCCACCGCTTGCCATCTTTGGCGCGAGTTGCCCGCTATGCCCGTTGTCGCCGAGGGCGGCAAACCCTCTCACCGGCTCGAATTGCTGATGGCTAAATTTACCCGAAAAACCGATGGGAAGGCCTTCAGCGGTGTTGATACAGTTACGGCTGACGGAACGACTGGTATGCCCGCCGCCAATGGCGGGTAGTGTACACGAAGGGGAAATCATCATGAAGACCTTGCGCCTTGCGGCAATAGCCGTACTTCTTGCTTTGAGCTGCGGCGTGGCGGCTGCACAAACGACGCTGCGCATCGGACTCGCCGAAGATCCGGACGTGCTTGATCCCTCGCTCGCCCGCACTTATGTTGGACGAATTGTCTTCGCCTCATTCTGCGACAAGCTGTTCGACATCGATCAGAAGCTCAATGTGGTGCCGCAGCTCGCGCTGTCGCACTCAACGTCCGCCGATGGCAAGACGGTCACGATCAAGCTGCGGCCGGGCGTCAAGTTCCAGGATGGCGAACCGTTCAACGCCGAAGCCGCCAAGTTCTCGATCGACCGGCATCGCACAATGGTCGGCTCATTCCGCAAGCCGGAATTGGCGACGGTCGATCATATCGACGTGGTCGATCCGCTCACAATCAATATTGTGCTGAAATCGCCATATTCTCCTCTGATTGCAGCACTGACCGACCGCGCCGGCATGATGGTGTCGCCGAAGGCGGCCAAGGATGAAGGCGACAAGTTCGGCCAGCATCCGGTCTGCGCCGGTCCTTATAAATTCGTCGAGCGCGTGCCGCAGGACCGCATCGTCTTCGAAAAATTCAAAGACTACTGGGACAAGGATAACGTCCACATCGACCGCGTCGTGTTCCTGCCGATTGTCGACGCGACCGTGCGGCTCGCCAATCTGAAATCCGGTGGCCTCGACTTGATCGAGCGCGTGTTGGCGACCGATATCAAGAACGTGCGCGCCGACAAAAACCTGCAACTCGCGGCCGCACTTGAGCTCGGCTATCAGGGCATGGACATCAATGTCGGCAAAGGCGACGCCGCCAAGGGTCCGCTCGGCAAGTCGGCCAAAGTGCGTCAGGCGCTGGAACTCGCCATCGACCGTACGGCGCTCACGCAAGTGGTGTTCAACGGAGAATTTGTACCCGCCAATCAATGGGTCAGCCCGGAGAATCCCTACTATCAAAAGGATTTCCCAGTTCCGAAGCGCGACGTCGCCAAGGCCAAGGTGTTGTTGAAAGAGGCCGGCATCACCGCGCCGTTCGACGTCGACTTCATGGTGCCGAAGGGCGCCGAGACGCAGGCGGTCGCCGAGGTGATCCAAGCGATGGCGTCCGAGATCGGCATCAACATGAAAATCCGCGTCACCGAGTTCGCCACCTCGCTCAAGCAGGCCGAACAAGGCAACTACCAGGCCTATTTGCTGGCATGGAGCGGGCGCACCGACCCGGACGGCAATGTCTATAGCTTCCACAAATGCAACGCGCCGTTGAACTACTCTGGATATTGCAATCCGGAAGTCGACAAGCTGCTCGACGAATCCCGCGTGCCGTCGGATTTGCCGACGCGCAAGGCGATCTACAATAAAATCACCAAAATCGTCCTCAACGATGAGCCGATCATCTATCTCTATCATCGTAAAATTCTGATCGCCCATACCACCAAACTTCAGGGCTACACGCAGTTGCCGGACGGCATCGTGCGCGTGGTCGGGCTGCGCTTTAAGTAATCAATAAGATGCAGCAGCCGACGAGCAAGGAAGTGCCGCGATGCTGAACTTCGTTGCGAGACGGCTGCTGCAACTCATCCCGACCGTGTTCTTCGTGTCGGTGATCATCTTTTCTCTGCAGCAACTGCTGCCGGGCGACCCGGCCTTGATCATGGCCGGCGAAGAACGCGACCCGGAGGTGATTGCGCAGATCCGCCACCAGTACCGGCTCGATCAGCCGATCCCGGTGCAATACGTCTATTGGGTGAAGGGCGTATTTTCCGGCGACCTTGGCGAATCGATGCGCATCCACGTGCCGGTGCTCGATCTCATCGTGCAGAAGCTGCCGGTAACCGCGCAGCTCGCGGCAATGGCAATGATGATTGCGGTTTTGGTCGGCGTCGGCAGCGGCGTAGTGTCGGCGGTCAAGAAAGGCACGGTGTGGGATTACGCCGCCAATGTCTTTGCCTTGTGGGGCATTTCGACGCCGAATTTCTGGCTCGGCATCATGCTGATCTTCTTTTTTTCAGTGAAGCTCGGGTGGCTGCCGGCCTCGGGCTATGTGTCGCTGGCCGAGGATTGGCGCGCGAGTCTTGCCGCCACCATCATGCCGGCCTTCGTGCTCGGCAATTCGATCGCGGCCGTCCTGATGCGGCACACCCGCAGCGCCATGTTGCAGGTGCTGGAAAGCGACTACGTGCGCACCGCCCGCGCCAAGGGCCTGCTCGAACGCACCGTCATCATTAAACACGCCATGCGCAATGCATTGACGCCGATCATCACCCTGGGCGCGCTCGAACTCGGAACCTTGTTGTCGGGCGCGGTACTGACCGAACAGATATTCACCATTCCGGGCTTCGGCAAACTGATCGTCGACGCCGTGTTCAACCGCGATTATGCCGTCGTGCAGGGCGTCGTGCTGGTGACCGCAACGATCTATATTTCGCTCAACCTGCTTGCCGACATCGCTTACATCCTGGTCAACCCGCGGCTGCGGGGCTAAACGCATGGCCGACACCGCTTTCACCGCTGGCCTCATCAAGACCACCGAGACGGTCGAAACGCCGTTCCGCCGCGCGCTGCGCCGGCTGTTGCGCCGCAAGGGCGCCGTCTTCGGCCTCATCATTATTTTGTTGTTTGTGGCGGTCGCGATATTTGCACCGCTGCTGACGCCCTACGACCCAATCGCACAAAGTTGGACGGCGGTGCGCCAACCGCCCTCGGCCATGCACTGGTTCGGCACCGACGATCTCGGCCGCGATACGCTGGTGCGCGTCTTTTTCGGCGCACGCGCCTCGCTGATGGCAGGCGTCATTTCGGTCGCCATCGCTTTGTCGATCGGTGTACCGCTCGGACTTGCCGCTGGGATGCTTGGTGGTTTCTTCGATGCTCTAATCGGGCGCCTGACCGACGCCATGCTCGCCTGCCCGTTTCTCATCCTGGCCATCGCCTTGGCTGCGTTTCTCGGCCCCAGCCTCGGCAATGCCATGATCGCGATCGGCGTCACCACCACGCCGATTTTCGTGCGGCTGACGCGCGGACAGGTGATGGCCGTTAAGGTCGAAGAATATGTCGAGGCGGCGCGCGCCGTCGGCAATCCGCGCTGGCGAATTGCGCTGGTGCACATCCTGCCGAATATTTTGCCGGCGCTGTTGGTGCAGGCGACTCTATCGATCGCCGCCGCGATCATCGCCGAAGCCTCGCTGTCGTTCCTCGGCCTCGGCCAGCAGCCGCCGGAGCCGTCCTGGGGCAGCATGCTCAACTCGGCGCAGCGCTTTCTCATTAACGCGCCGTGGATGGCTGCGTGGCCGGGATTGGCGATTTTCCTGGCGGTGCTTTCCTTCAACCTGGTCGGCGACGGCCTGCGTGACGCGCTCAGTCCGCGGGAAAATTAATCGGCGCTTATGCGAAAGACGATAAAGAGCGATGTCCGGTTCGGATTGTTCGCGACAAGTACTTTCCTCGTGCCGAAAAATGTCAGCTATGGCTCCAATAGCGTTGCGCATGCCTCTAAAGATGCAGCCGCAAGCCGCAATATTCCTGCGTGACTGCGGCCATTGAAATGGTCAAAGTATATCCATCCAGAGATATTGAATGGCAGGCTTCACCATGATCGAAGCAAAAACTTTACTCAACCTTGCCGGGGCGGACCTCACGCCCGCCAAAATTCGGGACGCGTGTCTTGTCCTGATTGACTTGCAAAACGAGTATTTGAACGGGCCCATCGCTGTTCACGAACCCGACGCCGCCATCGCCAACGCAGTGCGGCTACTCGCATCTGCTCGGCAAAATGGCGCACCGGTTTTCCACATCGCGCATAAGGGGCGGCCCGGTGGCCTTTTCGATCGTTCCTCCGAGCGCGGTCAGATCGTCGCTGGGTTGCCGCCGCAGCCCGGCGAAGCGGTTGTCGAAAAGGGACTACCCAATGCATTTGCCGGCACCGATTTGCATGCACTGCTGTCAGCGACTGGACGCAAAAACATTATCCTCGGTGGATTCATGACCCATATGTGCGTCAGCTCGACGGCCCGTGGAGCCTTGGATCTCGGATACCGGGTCACCATCGACGCATCAGCTTGCGGAACGCGCGATTTGCCAGACGGCCGGGGCGGTGTAGTTTCGGCAGCAACATTGCATGATGTAGCACTCATTGAATTGTCTGACCGTTTCGCCATCATTGCGCGCTCAAGCGAAGAGCTTATTTGAAGGTGACATGATAGCAGCGGGAGAGCCTTTCCTGCGGAGCCCCAATCATTGAACAAACGCTGAGCTTTCTGAGCGTGGGTTGGCCTGGATGCCGTATGGCGCAAAGGTCGAATTGCAAAGGCGCGTTAAGAACTTATAGGAATTCTTGTAGCAAGACTTGCTTCCGATAAGCACCATTACGGAATATTTGCGTCTGGAGCGGTGGTCCGCGTCGCGCCTTCCCGCCACCGCAATCCCGGCGCGACAAGTTTGAGTATCGCCTCGATGGGGAGCCCAGAAGCGCCGTACTAAAGCCGCACCAATCCTTCGCGTTTTGCGGCCGGCATCGACTGACAAGAGGTTGCAGCTGTATAGAAGTTGGCGGAGGGAGTGATACTGCGAAACAAATTTTCCGCTCGTGATGCAGAGTGACCGCGCGGATTGAAGCGGATTTGGCCGCTCCGCCAGCGGACCAAAAGCAGTCTTTATCCACGAGAGCAAGATTAGTGAGAAAAATGTGGCCCGCCCAGGGTCAAGAACCGATCGGCGGTGCAAGCACGGCCTTGCCCCGCCCGGAACATCCGGGCGGGGAAGTATCCTTTGCTTCAGCTGCTGGTACCGCCGCTCAGGACGGGCCCGAAAAGTTCCCAGCGCTGACCGTTGAAGCGCATCAGCTGCATCTGCTCGATTGGATAAAAGTCAGTGGGGCTGGTGTTGACCTTGATGCCTGGCAGCAACATTTCGGGCTCAAAGTCTTTGAGATTCGCCGCCTGCTTCATGACGTTTTCGCGCGTAAGGTTGTCGCCGCACTGCTTGAGGACTTGCACCAGCGTCTGAGCCACGGAGTAGCCGTAAACCGTGAAGCTCGATGACTTGTCACCTTCGGGGAAATCTTTGGCCATGAATTCCGCCCAGTGCTTGAACCCGACGTCGTCTTTCCAGGTCGGATCGGTCGGGTCCTTGTAGTAGGCGGTCGAGACGATGTCCTTGGCGTTCTCCATGCCGGCAGGCTTGAGGACCGAACCGACCGAATTGGATACGTTGTTGAGCAGGTGCAGCGGCTTCCAGCCGATCTCGGCCGCCTTGCGGATGGCCTGCGCGGCAAATTTCGGCGTCGTCACGTTGAAGAACACGTCGGCGCCGGACGCCTTCAGGTTGATGACCTGGGAATCGACCGTCGGATCGGATGTCTCGTAAGGCTGCTCGGAGACGATCATCGTCTTGGCCTTGGCGCCAAGACCGTCCTTCAGGCCTTTCACATAGTCCTTACCGTAATCGTCGTTCTGATAGAGAATACCGATTTTCCCGTTGGGATATTTCTCCAGCAGATATTTTGCGTAGATGCGCGCTTCGCTCTGGTAATTCGGCTGCCAGCCCATGGTCCAGGGGAAATGCTTCGGATCGCCCCATTTCGTCGCGCCGGTGGCCACGAAAAGCTGCGGCACCTTCTTGGCATTCATGTATTTGTGGATCGCCGAATTGGACGGCGTGCCGAGGCTCTGGAATATCAGCAGCACTTCATCGCTCTCGACCAGCTTGCGCGCCTGTTCGACGGCTTTTGGCGGGCTATAGCCGTCGTCATAGGAGATGAAGTTGATCTTGCGGCCGTTGATACCGCCCTCGGCGTTGATCTTTTTGAAATAGGCCGCGATCGTCTTGCCGATCAAACCATAGGCCGAAGCCGGTCCGCTGTAGGGATTGATATTGCCGATCTTGATCTCGGTGTCGCTCGCCCCGGGACCGTATTTCTTCTGCGCGGCGGCCGGCGTCGCGATGACGGCGAGCCCCAGCGCCATTGCGATCAACAATCGATTGCCATTCTGCATCTGCTTCCTCCCTGTTGTTGCTCGCGCTAGCGAGTTCGCCGCGCGATCTTGCTTCCGATCAATCGCACCAGTCCGGCGGCGCCGGATGGCATCAGGTAGATTACGAGAATGAGGATCGCACCATAGACCGCGCCGGCGAGACCTTTCGAAACCGCCTCGGCAATATTGGGCACGAACAAGACGAACAAGCCGCCGAACAGCGTGCCCGCGATCGAACCGACGCCGCCGATCACAAGACCGACAAAAAGACCGATGGAGAGAACGAACGTGAAGCTGTCGGGCGCGACGAATTGGATAACGATCGCGCCAAGCGCACCCGCGATACCGGTATAGAGCGCGCTGACGCCGAAGGTCAGCGACTTGTAGAGCGAGACGTTGATGCCCATCGAGCGCGCGGCGATCGGATTGTCGCGGATCGCCATGAGCGCACGTCCGGTGCGGCTGTTGGCGAGATTGGCGGCACAGGCAAACAACGCGATCAGCACGACAAGCGTGAAAATATACAGCCATTGATCGGAATTCATCGGCAGGCCGAAAGGCGCATCCGGCTTGATGATCGAAATGCCTTGCACCCCGCCGGTCCACGGCTCGAGCGGGCTCGATTTCAGCAGCTGCGGCATCGCCACCGCCAGCGAAAACGTCGCCAGCGCAAGATATATGCCCTCGAGCCGCAGTGCCGGCAGTCCGAACAGAAATCCGGATATCAGGCAGACAAAGCCGGCGGCCGGCAGCGTCCAGTAATAGGCCACGTCGCCTTGATCCATCAGGATCGCCGCGGTGTAGGCGCCGATGGCAAAGAAGGCGGAATGGCCGAGCGAAAACTGGCCGTTGAGCCCGGTGAGCAGATTGAGCCCAAGGATCGCGATGGCGTAAACCATCGCCAGGGTAAGCTGGAAAATGAGAAAATTCTTCACCACGAACGGCAGCGCCACCGCGATGACGATTGCCGCGGCGGTGAGAACGAGGCGCCGATGCGTCGGCGTCATCGTGCCGAGCGAGACGGCTGCCGGTGCATCCCTGGCGCGTTGCTGCGTCATTGCAACTAGACCCTGTTGACGACGGACCGGCCGAACAGTCCGCTCGGCTTGAGCGTGAGCACCGCGACAATGAGCGTGAGCGCGATCGTCAATTTAAGCTCGCGGCCGACATAAGGAATGAACGTGCCGGCGAGGTTTTCGATGACGCCGACGGCGAAGCCGCCGACGACGGCGCCGAGCGGACTATTGAGGCCGCCGACGACCGCCGCGGCGAAGCCGTAAAGCAGGATCGACAGCATCATGTTGGGTTCGAGGAACACCACCGGCGCGATCAGCATACCGGCGACGGCGCCGATCGCGGCCGCCATGCCCCAGCCGAGTGCCACCATCCAGCCGACGCGGATGCCCACCAGCCGCGAGGATTCCGGATTGGCGGCCGTCGCCCGCATCGCCAAGCCGATGCGCGTGTAGCGGAAGAAGACGAACAACAGCACCAGCAAGATCATCGTGACCAGAATCATGCCGGCGTCGTGCATGCTCATCAGCCCGTTGCCGAACAGCGGGCGCGTGCCGAACGGGCTGGGAAAGCTCTTGATGGTGAAGTCCCAGATGAACCCCGCCAGGCTATTGAGGATGCCGAACAGCGCGATGAAGACGACGATATGGCTGAACAGCGAGGCATTGCGCAGCGGCTTGAACACGATGCGCTCGATGGCGACGCCGGCGGCAAAGGAAATGGCGATGGTGACGAAAAAGGCCACCCAATACGGCATGCCCCATTGAATCAACTGCCAAGCGATGAAGGTCGAGAACGTCGCCATCTCGCCTTGCGCGAAGTTGAGGCTGTCGATCGCCTGGTAGATCATCACGATGGCGAGCGCCATGCAGGCGTAGATTCCTCCGGTGGCGAGGCCGGCGAGAACTTGATGCAAAAATAGTTCCATGCCGTTGCCCGTTTCAGTAGCCGAGATAGGCGCGACGAACGTTTTCGTCGCGGCCGATCTCGCGCGCGGCCCCGCCCATGACGAGATTGCCGGTTTCGAGCAGATAGGCCTGATCCGCGAGATCGATCGCCGCCGCCGCGTTCTGCTCGACCAGCAGGATGCTCATGCCGTCGTCGTCGTTGATCTTGCGCAGGATATCGAACACTTCCGCGACGATTATCGGAGCGAGCCCGAAGGACGGCTCGTCGAGCAGCATCAACCTCGGCCGCAGCATCAACGCGCGCGCGATCGCCAGCATCTGCTGCTCTCCGCCCGACAATGTGCCGGCCTGCTGGCGGCGGCGTTTGTCGAGAATCTGGAAGAAGCCGTAAAGCCGCTCGATATCGGCCGCGATGCCCGCGCGATCGCTCCGCGCCATGGCGCCCAGTTGAAGATTTTCGTCAACCGTCATGCGGCTGAAGGTGCCGCGCCCTTCCGGCACGTGGGCGATGCCGAGCCGCGCGATCTCCTCGGTGACACGCCCGCAGATCGAAACGCCGTCGAAGACGATCTCGCCGGTCGCGCGGATCATCCCCGACAGCGCGCGCAGCGTCGACGTTTTGCCGGCGCCGTTGGCGCCGAGCAAGGCCGTGATGCCGCCCTCGGCGACCTCGAAGTCGAGACCGTGCAGCACCTGGGTCTCGCCGTAGAAGGCGTTCAATCCGCGCACGATGAGCAACGGCTTGGTCATTGTGCGAACGGTCCGAGATAGGCGCGAATGACGTCGGGATTCTTTTGCACGTCGGCTGGAGGCCCTTCCGCGATCTTGCGGCCGAAATCCAGCGCGACCACGCGATCCGAGATCGACATCACTAGACCCATGTGATGTTCGACGAGCAATAGCGTTACCCGGCGTTCGTCGCGCACGCGTCGGAACAGCTGGCCAAGTTTGTCGACTTCGTGGTGATTGAGGCCGCCGGCGGGCTCATCGAGCAGCAAGAGCTTCGGCCGCGCGGCCAGCGCCCGCGCAAGCTCGACGCGTTTTTGCGTTCCGAACGGCAGATCGGCGACGCAGCGGTGCGCCACCTCGCGCAATTCAAGATAGTCGATGATATCCCAAGCTTCCGCGGCCAGCGCGCTTTCCTCACGCCTGATCCACGGCAGCCGCACCGAGTCGCTGAAAAAGTCGCTGCGGCTTTGCGAATGACCGCCGATGCGCACATTGTCGAAGACGCTCATGGTGCGAAACAAGGCGAGATTCTGAAAGGTGCGGGCAATTCCCATGCCGGCGATGCGATCGGCGGACATGTCGAGGATATTTTGGCCGTTCAATAAAATGGACCCGCGCGTCGGCGTGTAAAGGCGCGAGACGCAGTTGAACAACGTGGTTTTGCCCGCCCCATTCGGTCCGATCAGGCCGAGTATCTGGCCAGCCGACAAATCGAACGAGACCCCGTCGAGCGCCACGATGCCGCCGAAGCTGATGCCGACATCGCGCACGGCGAGGAGTGGCTCGCCCAACGCCGCGCAGGCTGCCGACGTTTTAGAACTGTGGAGCGGCGTGGTCGTGTGCATTTGCGCTACCGGTCCTTCAGTTCGGCTTCGATATTGCGCACCATATTCACCAAACGCGGGCCGATGTCGTTAATGAGGCGCTCGCGATTGAATTGAAACGCGGGCGCACCGCAATTGAAGGCGAAGATGCCGGACCCGTCGGCGGGCACCAGCGGCACGCCGACCGCGGTCACGTCGGTCTGCCACTCGCCGACAGAAAGCGTAAATCCGCGGCTCGCCAAATCCTTTTGCGCGCGTTGGATGCCGGTGCGCACCTTGGGCCATCGTTTGCTTTCGCGGCGTGCGATGTGGCGCAGTAGCCAGTCCCGCTCCTTTTCCGGCAGCGCGGCGAGCATGGCGCGGCCCATGGCCGTGGTCGCGATCGGAATGCGCGAGCCGAGGTCGAGACGCAACATCACCGCGGATTTTGCCCGGCAGTGCTCGACATAGAGCAAGTTAAGCCGGTCGCGGCTGCCGAGCGCCACCGAGGCCCCGGCGTAATTCGCCAGCGCCTGCATATGTGGGCGTGCCACCTGGCGGATGCGCATATTCGCCAGCGTCGAATAGCCGATCGCCAATGCGCCCGGCGCCAATTGATATTTCTCAAGCCGCTCCAGATGCGACAGGTAGCCGAGCTGGGTCAGCGTATAGGTCAGCCGCGTGACGGTCGGCTTCGGCAGGCCGGTGCGTGCCGCAATTTCCTGATTGCCGAGCAATCCTTCGCCGGGCGTGAATGTGCGCAGGACTTCAAGACCACGGGCGAGCGCGACGACGAATTTGCGCGTATCATGCGGGACCGCGTCGTTAAGCCGGCCGTCGCTCGTTTTCCAGCTTCGGTAAGCAGCCATCGCACGACCACGGCTTTCGAGGACGGACGCGTTTGACAGTGATCGCACCACTTCCTAGCATTCCGGTCAATCCTAGCAGAATATCGTTTCGCACTGCGGAATTTAGTTCGTGACGCAATCGGGCACCAAGGCGCCGCCCGCATCGCGCCGCTGCCCGAAGGAAGGCTTCAATGCCGGGTTTGGTAGAGACAAGGCGCGACGGCGGCGTCGCCGTCATCGTGATCGACAATCCACCCGTCAATGCCCTCAATATCAACGTTCGTGCGGGGTTGATCGACGCGCTTGAGCGCGCCAAAGCTGACACGGCGGTTCATGCGGTCGTGCTGGCCTGCGCCGGCCGCACTTTCATTGCCGGCGCCGACATCACCGAGTTCGACAAGCCGCCAAAACCGCCGGGTACGAGCGATGTGATCGCGGCGCTGGATGCAATGCCCAAACCGGTGGTCGCGGCCCTACATGGAACCGCTTTGGGCGGCGGGCTCGAGATCGCGCTCGGCTGTCACTATCGCATTGCAGCGCCCACCACCCGGCTCGGCCTGCCCGAAATCAAGCTCGGCCTCATTCCAGGCGCCGGCGGCACCCAGCGGCTGCCGCGGCTCATCGGCATGGCTAAAGCGCTGCCGATGATCCTGACCGGGGAGCCGATCAATGCCAAGGCGGCGCTGGAATACGGTCTTGTCGATGCCATCGCGGATGGCGAAGAGACCGCAGCCGCGGTCGCGTTTGCGAACAAGCTCGTCGCCGACAAGAAGCCGCTGCGGCGCGCCCGCGATCTCGACGACAAGCTCGCCGATCTGCGCGCAAATCCCGCCAAATTCGATGAACTCGCCGCAGCCCAGATAAAGCGATCGCGTGGCCTGCACGCACCGGCAGCCGCGCTCGACGTCCTGCGCGCGGCCATCGCGATGCCGATCGCCCAAGCGCTGAAACTCGAGCATGAAAAATTCGTCGCGCTGAAAAGCGGCGATCAATCAAAAGCCCAGCGGCATATATTCTTCGCCGAACGCGCGGCGGCCAAGATCGCCGACCTGCCGAAAGATACGAAACCCTACGATATTAAGCGCGCTGCGGTCATCGGGGCCGGTACCATGGGCGGCGGCATTGCCATGTGCTTTGCCAACGCCGGTATTCCCGTGACCATCGTCGAAGCCTCGAAAGAAGCATTAGCACGCGGGCTCGATGTGATCGCCAAGAATTACAGCACGTCGGTCAAGCGCGGCAGCTTGAGCGCTGCCGAAATGGAGCGGCGCAACACGTTGATGCAGGGCAGCACCGATTTTGCCGCGGTGGCCGGCGCCGACATTGTCATCGAAGCCGTGTTTGAGGAAATGGATATTAAGAAGAAGGTATTTGGCGACCTCGATCGTCTCGCGACCAAAGGCGCGATCCTGGCGTCCAACACGTCTTACCTCGACATCGATGCCATCGGGGCGGTGACCCAGCGACCTGCTTCCGTACTCGGCACGCATTTTTTCAGCCCAGCCAATGTGATGCGCCTTCTGGAAATCGTGCGCGGCAAGAACACCGCGCCCGGCGTGGTGGCGGCGGCGGTGGCGCTCGGCCGCAAGCTCGGCAAGGTCCCGGTGGTGGTGGGCAATCGCCACGGCTTTGTCGGCAACCGGATGCTGGGCGCCCGCTCGATCGAGGCCGAACGGTTATTGCTCGAAGGCGCCTTGCCGCACGAGGTCGACGGCGCGCTGGTCGAATTCGGCTTTCCCATGGGGCCGTTCGCCATGGGCGATCTTGCCGGCCTGGACGTCGGCTGGCGCAATCGCAAGTCGCAAGGCGTGCGCGCGGAGATCGCCGACGCGCTGTGCGAGGCCGGGCACTATGGGCAAAAGACCGGCAAGGGTTTCTATCGCTACGAGGCCGGCGGGCGCACCCCGCTTCCCGACACCGACGTGGAAAGCCTGATCGTTGCCGCGTCGCGCCGGCTTGGACTGGCGCGCCGGACCATCGATAAAAAAGAAATCGTCGAGCGGCTGATCTTTCCCATGATCAATGAGGGCGCGCGCATTCTTGACGAGGGCATCGCGCAACGGCCGGGCGATATCGACGTCATCTGGGTCTACGGCTACGGCTTTCCGGTATGGCGCGGCGGACCGATGTTTTACGCCGACAGTGTCGGCCTTGCTTATATCCGCGACCGGCTCGAGGCGCTGGCTCGCCATAGCGACGACAAGCGCCATGAACCCGCAGCTCTTCTGGCGAAATTGGCGGCCGCTGGCCAAAGCTTCAGTTCGCTCGGAAAATCCGCCGCATGACCGCGCGCCCCTACATTTGGGAAAAGTCCTATCCGCCCGGCATCCATTGGGACACGCCGATTGTGACGACCACTTTGCCGGCTTTGATCGAGCGTAGCGCCGCGCGCTTTCCCGACCGGCCGGCGATCGAATTCCGCGACCGGCAACTGCTCTATAAGGAGCTGGCCGCGGCCTCGCAGCGTCTGACCGCCGGACTCTTGCGGCTCGGCATCGGCCGCGGCACTGCCGTGGGCTTCTATCTGCCGAACACACCCGATCATCCGATCGCGCTGTTTGGCGTGACGCGCACCGGCGCTCGCGTCGTGCAATTGAGCCCGCTCGATGCCGAGCGAGAACTGATCCACAAGCTTAAGGACAGCGGCGCGCGCATCGTGCTGACGACCAATTTGCCCGGCCTGTTGCCGATGGCCGAGAGGCTAAAGGCGGCAGGTCACATCGATCTGCTGATTGTGGCCGATGACGAGCGTTGGGGCCCGGGGCCGGTCACGCCACTGCGCATTGCCGAGACCGCGAATTGCGTCAGTTTGCGGACTCTTATGAATACCGAAATTCCGGCGCGCTTTCCGGAGATCAGCAAAGACGACGTCGCTGTTCTGCAATACACCGGCGGCACCACCGGCATTCCCAAAGGCGCCATGCTCACCCATGCCAACCTGACCGCGTCCTGCGCGATCTACGACGCCTGGTTCATTCCGCAGTCGGCTGTCAAGCCCAGCGAGGCACGCGTGATTTGCGCGCTGCCGCTGTTTCATATTTTCGCGCTGTCCACCGTGATGCTGCGTAATTTGTCGAATGGCAACGAAATACTTCTTCGTCCAAAATTCGACGTGGAGACCACGTTCCACGATATCGAGGTCAAGCGTGCCACCCACATGAACGGCGTGCCGACCATGTGGATTGCGCTGTGCAATGCCGGCGTCGAGAAACGCGATCTGTCCTCGCTGGTGAGTTGCAGTTCGGGCGGCGCGGCGCTGCCGGTCGAGGTCGAGCAGCGCTTCGAGGCGCTCACCGGCAAACGCTTGCGCAGCGGCATCGGCATGACGGAGACCTCGCCGGCGGCTTCTACCCAGCCGGTGGTCTTCCGCGGAAAACCGGGATCGTGCGGCCTTCCGCTGCCCGGCATCTACATTGACATCGTTGCACTCGACGATCCGCATCGCGTGCTGGCCCAGGGCGAGACCGGCGAAATCCGCATCAAGGGGGCCAATGTCGCGCGCGGCTACTGGAACCGGCCGGAGGAGTCGGCCGAGACTTTCATCGACGGCCGCTTTCTCTCCGGCGATATCGGCTACATAGACGAGGATGGCTACGTCTGGGTCGTCGACCGGAAGAAAGACATCGTGATTTCCGGCGGATTTAATGTCTATCCGCGGGTGGTCGAGGACGCGATTTACGAGCATCCCGATATCCATGAAGCCATCGTCATCGGCATCCCCGACGCCTATCGCGGTGAAGCGATCAAGGCCTTTGTCACCATGAAGCGGGGCGCGGCGCCAGTGTCGCTCGAAACGATGCGCGCGTTCCTTGCCGACAAAATAGGCCCTCACGAAATGCCGGCGGCGCTCGAAATTCGCTCAACGCTGCCGCGCACCGCCATCGGCAAGCTGTCGAAGAAGGAACTGGTCGAGGAAGAACGGCTGAAATTCAAATCTCGCGAGGCCGCCAATGTCTGACGCCGTCATCGTTTCCACCGCCCGCACGCCGATTGGCAGAGCCTTTCGCGGCGCATTCAACATGACCAATGGCGCCGAACTCGGCGGCCATGTCGTCAAGCACGCCGTCGAACGCGGCAAAATCGATCCGGCGGAGGTCGAGGATGTTATCCTCGGCTGCGGCTATCCGGAACGGACGACCGGCGGCAATATCGCCCGACAATCGGCGCTACGCGCCGGTCTGCCGGTCACCGTTTCGGGCATGACGGTCAACCGCTTCTGCAGTTCGGGCCTGCAGACGATTGCGCTCGCCGCGCAGCGCATCATGACCGGCGAGGCTTCGGTCATCGTTGCCGGCGGACTTGAAAGCATCAGCCTAATCCAGGACGGCAAGCTGGTGTCGGTCCAGGATAATTGGCTGCTGCAGCATAAACCCGACGTGTACATGCCGATGATCGACACCGCCGACAACGTGGCGGCGCGCTACAAAATCAGCCGCGAGGCGCAAGACGCGTACGCGCTGGAAAGTCAACGCCGCACCGCGGCGGCGCAGCAGGCCAAACGTTTTGACAGCGAGATCGTGCCGCTGCCAACGACAAAGAAAGTTATCGACAAAAAAACCAATGCCGAAAGTTTCGAGCAGGTCACGCTCAAGAGCGACGAAGGCAACCGCCCCGACACCACGCTGGAAGGCCTCGCCGCGCTCAAGCCGGTGCGTGAAGGCCGTTTTATTTCCGCCGGCAATGCCAGCCAATTGTCGGATGGCGCCTCGGCCTGCGTGGTGATGGACGCCAAGCTCGCCGAAAAACGCGGCCTCGAGGTTCTCGGGACTTTCCGCGGCTTCGCGATCGCCGGTTGCGAGCCCGATGAAATGGGTATCGGGCCCGTGTTCGCCGTGCCGAAGCTGCTCGCCCGCCACGGCTTGAAAATGGACGACGTCGATCTTTGGGAACTCAACGAAGCCTTTGCCAGCCAGGTGCTTTATTGCCGCGACCGGCTCGGCATTCCGCAAGATCGGCTCAATGTCAGCGGCGGCGCCATCGCCATCGGGCATCCCTTCGGCATGAGCGGCGCACGCATGACCGGTCACGCGCTGATCGAGGGGCGCCGGCGCGGCGCCAAGCGCGCGGTCGTCACTATGTGCATCGGCGGCGGCATGGGCGCCGCCGGCCTGTTCGAGATCAATTAGGACACTCGCGATGGATCTTCGTTTTACTCCGGAAGAGGTCGCGTTCCGCGACGAGGTGCGCGCCTTCATGCGCAGCGCGCTGCCGGTCGCGATCCGGGACAAGATGATCGAAGGCCGCCGCCTGGTGAAAGACGACCTGGTGACCTGGCAGCGCATCCTCAACGCCAAAGGCTGGGCGGTTCCACACTGGCCGAAGCAATGGGGCGGAACCGGATGGGGACCGGTGCAGATCTATCTGTTCCGCGACGAGATGCAGCAGGCGCCGGCGCCCGAGCCGTTGCCGTTCGGCGTCAATATGGTGGGGCCGGTTATCGCGACGTTTGGCAACGAGGCGCAGAAAAAGCGATTTCTGCCGCGCATTGCCAATCTCGACGACTGGTGGTGCCAGGGCTTTTCCGAACCCGGCGCCGGTTCCGACCTTGCTTCGCTGAAAACAATGGCCAAGCGCGACGGCGGTCACTACATCGTCAACGGGCAGAAAACCTGGACGACGCTCGCGCAATATGCCGACTGGATTTTTTGCCTGGTGCGCACCGAGCCGACCGCCAAGAAGCAGGAGGGCATTTCGTTTCTTTTGATCGACATGAAGTCGCGCGGCATCACCGTGCGCCCAATCCAGACCATCGATGGCGGCCATGAGGTCAATGAAGTGTTTTTTGACGATGTGCGGGTCCCGGCTGAAAATCTGATTGGCGAGGAAAACAAAGGCTGGGATTACGCCAAATTCCTGCTCGGCAACGAGCGCACCGGCATCGCCCGCATCGGCATCTCAAAGGCGCGCATCCGCCGCCTGAAACAGCTCGCCGCGCTTGAACACGTCGCCGGCAAGCCGCTGATCGCCGATCCGCGGTTTCGCGCCAAGATCGCCGCCGTTGAAGTCGAGCTCAAAGCGCTGGAAATGACGCAATTGCGCGTCGTTGCCGCCGAGCGCAGCCGCAACGGCAACAAGCCGGATCCCGCCTCCTCCATTCTCAAGATCAAAGGCTCCGAGATTCAACAAACCATCAGCGAATTGCTGCTCGAGGTCGTCGGCCCCTACGCCCTGCCCGATCAGGTTCCGCATGACGGCGACGAACGCTGGAACGAGCCGCCGGTCGGTCCCGATTGGGCCGGCCCCCTGGCGCCGCAATATTTCAACTTACGCAAGACCTCGATCTACGGCGGCTCCAACGAAATCCAGAAGAACATCATCGCCAAGGCGATTCTAGGACTCTGACAATGGATTTTTGGTTGACCGACGAACAGCGGCTGTTGCGCGAGAGCGTCGAACGTCTGTTCGCCGACCATTATACGTTCGATGCGCGAAAACGCTACGCTCAGGAGCCCGGCGGCTGGAGCCGCGCGATGTGGAAGCGCTACGCGGAACTCGGCCTGCTCGGTCTGCCGTTCGACGAGCAATATGGCGGGTCGGCCGGCGGGCCGGTTGAGACCATGATCGTGATGGAGACACTGGGCCGCGCTTTGGCGCTTGAGCCGTATCTCGCCACCGTGGTGCTCGCCGGCGGATTGCTGCGGCTCGGCGCCGGCGACGCGATAAGAGCAGATGTGCTGCCGAAGATCGCGGGCGGCGATCTCATTTTGGCTTTCGCCCATGTCGAGCGGCAGGCGCGCTACGACCTTGCCGATGTCGCCGCGACCGCGCGCCGCGACGGCGGCGGCTACATCCTTGATGGCGCCAAGAGCCTGGTGCTACACGGCGACAGCGCGGACAAGTTTGTCGTCTCGGCGCGCCTTGCCGGCGGGCAGCGCGATCGGACCGGCATAGGGCTGTTCATGATCGATGCAAAATCGCCCGGCGCGTCGGTGCGCGGCTATGCGACTGTGGACGGCCTGCGCGCCGCCGAACTGTCGTTGAATAGCGTGCGGACGGATGTGGCGATTGGCGAGCCCGGCGCGGCCTTCCCGCTGATCGAACAGGTTGCCGATCTGGCCATGGCGGCGCTGGCCGCGGAAGCCGTCGGCGCCATGACCGCGATGCAGGATATCACCGTCGACTACATGAAGACGCGCAAGCAATTCGGCGTTGCCATTGGCGGCTTCCAGGTGCTGCAGCACCGCGCCGCCGACATGTTGATCGCCCTCGAGCAGGCCCGCAGCATGGCCATGTTGGCGACCATGATGGCGGCGGACGGCGACGTGCGCGAGCGGCCCCAGGCCATATCGGCGGCCAAAGTGCAGATCGGACGGTCCGCTCGCTTCATCGGCCAACAGGCGATCCAAATCCACGGCGGCATCGGCATGACCATGGAGGCGAGCATCGGCCACTATTTCAAGCGCGTCACTATGATCGATTCCTTGTTCGGCGATGCCGATCACCACCTTGGCCTTTTGGCCGAAGCCGGCGGTTTGATAGCGGCGTGACGATTATTTGCCCAGAGGTACCGTGATGTTGTTTCCGATGTCCGATCGCGCGCAAGAGACTCATCGGCGCGTCAGCGAATTCATGGATACCCATGTCTACGCCGCCGAGGCGGTTTACGCGCAGCAGCTCGACGGCGGTCCAAGCCGTTGGGCCATTCCACCGGTGATGGAAGAGCTCAAGGCAAAGGCCAAGACGGACGGTCTGTGGAACCTGTTTCTGCCGAAGCACGAGTACCCCGACGGATTCACCAATCTGGAATACGCGCCGTTGTGCGAGATCATGGGACGTTCGCCGATCGGCCCGGAGGCCTTCAATTGCTCGGCGCCGGACACCGGCAACATGGAAACGATCATCCGCTACGGAACCGCCGAGCAAAAGAAACGCTGGCTGGAACCGCTGATGCAGGGAACCATGCGGTCCTGCTTTGCCATGACGGAGCCTGAGGTCGCCTCCTCCGACGCCACCAACATCCGCACGGAAATCCGCCGCGACGGCGGCGATTACGTCATCAACGGCCGCAAATGGTGGAGTTCGGGCGCCATGGACCCGCGCTGTAAGATCGCCATCGTCATGGGCCTGACCAATCCCGAGGCGAAGCCTTACCAGCGGCAATCGATGATCCTGGTTCCGTTGGATACGCCCGGCGTGCGCGTGCTGCGTCATCTCAGTGTGTACGGCTACGACGATGCGCCGCATGGCCATGCGGAAGTCCTGTTCGAGAACGTGCGGGTGCCGGCGAGCAATATTTTGCTCGGCGAAGGCCGCGGTTTTGAAATCGCCCAAGGGCGTCTCGGCCCCGGCCGCATTCATCATTGCATGCGCATGATCGGCATAGCCGAGCGCGCGCTGGAAACCATGTGCCGCCGCGCCCAATCGCGCACGGCCTTTCGCAAAACCATCGCCGAACAGGGCGTGACGCGCCATTGGATCGCCGAATCGCGCATGGAGATCGACCAGGCGCGCCTGCTGACGCTGCACGCGGCGCGCATGATGGACGAGGTCGGCAACAAGGCGGCGCGCGCGGAAATCGCCATGATCAAGGTGGTGGCGCCGAACATGGCAACCAAAGTCATCGATCGCGCGATCCAGGTTTGCGGCGGCGGCGGCGTCAGCCAGGACTTCCATCTCGCCTTTGCCTGGGCGCGCGCGCGCGCGATTCGGCTGGCCGACGGGCCGGACGAGGTGCACCGCGAAACCATCGCCAAGCTCGAGCTCGCCAAGCATCCGACTAACATGCCGCCGCATACGACGGAGCGCCGATGACCGCCGCATCGCTATTCCGTGTCGACGGCAAGGTCGCCATCGTCACCGGCTCAAGTCGGGGGATCGGGCGCTCGATCGTGGAAACCCTGGCGAGCCTCGGCGCCAAAGTCGTCGTTTCCAGCCGCAAGGTCGAGGCTTGCGAAGCGGTCGCCAGCGGCATTCGCGCGCAAGGCGGCGAAGCCGCCGTCATGCCCTGCAACGTCTCGCGCAAGGGCGAGGTCGAGGCGCTCGTTGCCGGGACGATCAAGCGATGGGGTCGTATCGACATCCTGGTTTGCAATGCCGCCGTCAACCCGGCTTATGGCCCGCTTGCCGAACTCACCGACGAGGTGTTCGACAAGATCATGGGCGCCAACATCAAAAGCAACCTGTGGCTCTGCAATCTGGCGATCCCCGGCATGGCCGAGCGCGGCGACGGCGCCGTCATCATTGTGTCCTCGATCGCCGGCCTGCGCGCGAGCCCCGGCATCGGCGGCTACGGCATATCGAAGGCAGCCGACTTCTCGCTAGCGCGCAATCTCGCGGCGGAATGGGGGCCGCGCAATGTGCGAGTGAACTGCATTGCGCCGGGATTGATCCAGACCGACTTTGCCCGCGCGCTGTGGGACGACCCTGCCCGGTTAGCCAAGCGAAACGCGGAAACCCCGCTGCGCCGTATCGGGCAGCCGCACGAGATCGGCCCGGTAGCCGCGTTTCTGGCGTCGCCGGCGGCGAGTTTTATCACCGGCCAGGTTATCGTGGCCGATGGTGGGGTAACTATCGCCTAGCGGCGCGGCTAACACGGAAATTACGAAACACACCAGCGCAATCATGATGCGCTGACGTTAGGCGATTCCTTCAGCGCATCAACAGGGATCGGGTTTTCGGTACGCACAACAGGTCGTTGGGCAACGGCGAAGGCACTCCAACACGGTCAGGCCGCACTCAGCACTCAACTATCGGCCACCGGCGCCACAGGCATTCGTACCCGCGGCTCGCCACCTAGATGAGATCATCCTGATGCAGTAATCTCTATCCCGCTGCTCAAAAAATCCATCAGGTCAATCCTATGAATGAACATCATAATCCGAAGTCGATGTCCGAGCGCGCCGATGAGCTCGAAGAAGAAAAAATGCACGAGATGGAACGCATCATCACGAAATCGACGCTCGCCTACCTCATGGAGGGGCAAGTCGAAATGGATACTAGCGCTGGCATGATGCCCCAGCACCCGGGCAAGTATTTCCTGATGGGCGAGGATCCGCGCTTGCCCAAAATGCCGGAGAAGCCGACGCTGGTCGATTATTTTCGCCACCGTTTCGCCTCCACCGCGCATCTGCTTCAAAGCGCGACACACGCCTTGAAAGGCGGGCAGCCGGAGAAGGTAATTCTCGCGTGCCTTCTGCACGACATTGCCGTTGTCAGCTTCATCCGTTGCGACCATGGCTATTGGGGCGCGCAGATGATTGAACCTTACGTGGATGAGGAAGTGTCCTGGGCGGTGAAGTCACACCAAGCGCTGCGCTTCTTTCCCGATGAGTTGGCGGGCTACTCTTATCCAGATATTTACAAGAAGCTGTTCGGGCCGGATTATAAACCGGAGCCCTACATCTACGAGGAATACGAGCGCGCGAGACGGCACAAGTGGTACATGACTTCGCGGTTGATTTGTGTGAACGACATCTATTCGTTTGACCCGAACGCCAAAGTCAATCTTGACGACTTCGTCGATATCATTGGCCGCAATTTCAAGCAGCCGAAAGAGGGACTTGGTTTCGACAACAGCCCATCGGCGCATATGTGGCGCACGCTCATGTGGCCGACACGGTTCCTTTGAGCGGCGTTACCACCTTCCATAACGTCAAATCGACGATCAGTTTATAAGGCCTGCACCGCTCACCCCCGACGTCATCGGCTGACGGCGCTCGATCGCCCGGCCGTAGCGGGAAAGCAAAAAGCAGATCGGCCAGAACACAAGACTTGCGAAAACGTAGGCCGTGGTCCGCACGTTTTGCGACATCAGCCAATCGGGGTCAGCGATTCCCGCCTGCAATACGCCGACGAGGTCAAACAGGCCGAGAATCAGGACAATGGTCGTTTCCTTCACGATCGATATGCAAATATTGATCACGCCGGGCACCGAAACCGAAATCACTTGCGGCACCACAATCAGAGCTGTCACGCGCCATTTCGGCAGGCCGAGACTGTAACCGCCCTCGATCTGGCTGCGATGAATGGCTTGCAGTCCGCCGCGAAATACTTCCGCGAAATTGGCTGCGTTGAACAACGTGAAAGCAAACAGCGCCCGCACTAGTTTGTCGGTTTGGAAGCCGGGCGGAACAAAGAGCGGAAACATCACGATCACCAGAAAGAGAAGCCCAACAAGCGGCAGGCCGCGCAGGGTATCGATAAATGCACCGGCGATTGCTGAAATAATCGGCAACTCGGATTGTCGCGCGAGCGCGAGCAGCAGGCCGAGTGGAAGCGCCGTCACGATGGTCCAGGCCGCGATGACCACGGTCAGCAGAATTCCGCCCCACAGGCTCGTCGGAACAAAAGGCAAGCCCGCGGTGCCCCCGACCATCAGAATGCCAACCGCGATCGAGCCGGCGATCAGCATCAAGCCGATTGACAGGACGCTGAGGCGGCGGGTGCTCGATCCCACCGCAACTGCTGTCGCAATGCCGACAACGGCCGCGGCAGCAAGGCGCCAACGCTGGTCAGCCGGATAGGAACCATAGAGTAACTGGCCGGCGTGGGCGCGTAAGAAAATCCAACAGGCGGCATCGTGGCCAACGCAATCCTTCGCCGATGTCCCGCTCCAGACCGCATCGAGCAGCAGCCAATGAACCAAGGCTGGAAGAGTCCATAGCGCGAGGGCGATGACCGCGGCCGCCAGCACCGCATTTAGCGGCGAAGACACGCAACTGCGCAGAAAGTCGAGCACACGGCGCCGCCAGCGCGGTGTCATTTCGAGCATGGCGCCGTTCATTGCCGCACCTGCCTGTTGACGGCGCTCGTGGCAAAAGAAAACACATACCCCAATGCCAAATAGGTCATCAGCGTAATCGTCATCACCTCGATTGGCTGGGCTGTCTGGTTAAGCACCGTGCCGGCAAAGACCAGAATGAGATCCGGGTATGCGATCGCAGAGCCCAATGATGAGTTCTTGAGAACGACGACGTAGTAGGCGCCGAGCGGCGGTACGATGACCCGCAAAGCGAGTGGAATTACGATCAAACGCGTGGTCTGCCACCGCGTAAGCCCTAGGGACAACGCCGCGTCGGTTTGGCCGCGCGAGACAGCTTGGATACCGCCACGGATGATTTCCGCGATAAAGGCGGCGGAATAGATCGAAAGCCCAAACGTCAGCGCCAGCAACTCGGGCAGGATCGCGATGCCGCCGTGGAAATTGAAGCCATGAAGCTGCGGGATACTCCACGCGATGTCCATGCGATAGAAAAAGCCAACCGCGAGCGGCAAGACAATGGAAGGCAGAACAGCCCACCAGGCGAAGATCGTGACCCGCCCAGCAGCGATACGGCGGCGTCTTACTTTCGCTAGCACGAACGCGCTAAGGGCGAGACCGGCGGCAAAGGCGCCGAACATCAGCCCAAGCGAATCGCCAAGCCGGATCGACGGAATAAACAAGCCGCGGTTGTTGAGAAAAATCAGGCTGGTTATGTGAAAGCTCGCGCCCGGCGCCGGTAACGCCTGCACGACGGCGAAGTACCAAAACAGAAGCTGGATTAGCAGCGGAATATTACGAAAGGTCTCGACGTAGAGCGATCCCGTCGCGGCGACCAATCCGTTAGACGAGCTTCGTGACAGTGCCACCACAAAGCCGAGAAGTGTTCCCAACGTAATCGACAGCAGACTGACGAGCAGCGTGTTGAGAAGGGCGACGACGAAGACGGTGAAGTACGTCGAATTGTCGCTGTAAGGAATTAGCGTCTGCGAGATGTCGAAGCCCGCCGGGCGCGATAGAAACCAGAAGCCAGTCTTGATGCCGAGGCGTGTCAAATTCGTCGCGACGTTATGCGCGAGTCCGGCGACGAGGACGACAACGCCCAATAGGACGAGAAGCTGGATCACCAAGCCGAGACTGCCGCCGCGCATGATGACCGCGTAAGCGCGGCGCCAACGGCCGGGCTGTGGCGGCGGACGAGTGGTGGATACCAGGCTGGACAGTGCCCTTGCCCCTAGCGGAACGGCGGCGCCTGCAAAAGGCCACCGTCGGTCCACAAGGCATTCAAGCCCCGCGGTAGCTGGAGCGGGGTTTTTTCACCGACGTTGCGCTCAAAGATTTCACCATAATTACCGACCTGTTTGATGATGTTATAAGCCCAGTCAGCCGAAAGTCCGAGCTTCTGCCCGAGGTCGTCGCCGACGCCGAGCAGGCGTTTGATTTCCGGACCGCTACTCGGTTGACGCATCTGGTCGACGTTTGCTGACGTCACGCCCAACTCCTCGGCGGCGATGACGACAGCTACTGACCAGCGGACGATATGAAACCAGGCGTCGTCGCCGGTCCTCACCATCGGCCCGATCGGTTCCTTTGAAATCGTCTCCGGCAGCATCATGTGATCGGCACGGTTTTTAAACGATTGCGAGCGCGCCGCGAGGCTGCCGCGATCGTTCGACCATGCGTCGCAGCGGCCTGAACTCGTAGGCGTTGCGCGCCTCGTCGAGGTCCGCGAAGGTTGCAAGCTTATAAGTGAGTTTCCGCGCGCGGAAATAATCAGCAATATTGAGTTCGGTCGTAGTGCCCTGCGCGACACAAATGGTCGCGCCATTGAGGTCCTTCACACTCTTCAGATTGGCCGACTTCCGGACGATGAAGCCCTGTCCATCGTAGAACACGACAATGACAGTCTGGATGCCGGTTCCGTTGTCGCGATTGAAGGTCCAGGTAAAGCGATGCGTGAGCACGTCGACGCCACCCGATGCCAATGTCGTAAAGCCATCGCGCAAGCCGAGCGGTAACAGCTCGATCTTCTTCGCGTCGCCCAACACCGCGGCCGCGATGGCGTGGCAGAAATCGACGTCGAAACCGCGATAATGGCCCTGCGCGTCTTTTGATGCGAAGCCCGGAGAGTTCGGCGCGACACCGCAGCGCAAGACGCCACGCGCTTTTACGTCTTCCAGGGTGCCAGCGGACGCCGCGGCAAACAACGTGAAAAACGCGGCCGTCGCGCAGACTGCCAAGGCGGCGGCACGAAGTGATGATTTCGGCATGGTGCAATTCCTCCATAGTATCTTGGAATTTTGAACCATGCGCGAACGCGCAAGGCCCCGGCGCCGGCTCACAGACACGCGCACGTAATACTGCCATGGAGCGCCAAACCAGCGCAACGGCGGTTGTGGCGAGCGGAAAATTGACTAATACTCCGCGGCCCGATCGAGCCGCTGTCTGCGGAGGAAGCTGAAATGCCGGTGATCGACGTACACACCCATATGTTCACACAAAAGTGGCTGGAGCTTCTGAAGCGCGAGGGCGCGCCCTATAAAACGAAGATCCGGCCGGACGGGCAGGAGGAAGTATTTCGCGGTGACACTCCGGTCGTCATTCCGCAAAAGGGACATTTCGACTACGAACTTCGCATCAAGCACATGGACTCCGCCGGCATCGACATCTCGATCGTCTCGTTGACGTGCCCGAACGTCTATTGGGGCAACGAAGATGTATCCTCCCGCGCTGCACGCGAGTCGAACGACACGATGGCGGAAGCGCAGACAAAATACCCAGACCGAATTCGCTGGTTCACGTCGCTGCCTTGGGAATATCCGCAGCGCGCGGTCGAAGAGTTGCGGCGCACATGCGACAACGGCGCTGTCGGCGTGATGGTGCTGGCGAACGTTTCTGGAAAAAGCCTCACCGATCCGCTTTTCGCGCCAATCTGGGCCGAGATCGATCGCCGCGCCTTGCCCGTTCTAGTGCACCCAACCGATCCACCCGGCGTTGACGTCATGGACATGACCAAGTTCGACCTAAGCTGGTCCGTCGGATTCATGTTCGACACCACACTCGCCTTTACACGGATGATTTTCTACGGCTTCTTCGATCAATACCCGAACATGAAGCTGATCGCCTCTCATGGCGGGGCCGCACTGCCTTATCTGATCGGGCGATTTGAGAAAGGCGATGAGGTCGAAATACCGTCGCGTCGCAAGATGAAGCGCAACCCGACCGATTATTTGCGTCACATCTATTATGACTGCATCACCTACGACCCCGGCGCGCTGCAATATCTCGTTTCGGTGGTCGGAGCCGAGCAAGTGATGTTCGGGACGGATTGGCCGCACCAGGTGCATGACACCAAGGGTGCATTCGCCAATACGGCAAAGCTTCCGCCAAAGCAGTGCGACGCGATCCGAAGTCTCAATGCACGGCGGATTTTCAAACTTTAAAATATAGTCCGCGCACCGGGAGAGAGCCGATGAGGGAGATAATCGATCTTCGCAGCGATACGGTCACCCAACCGACGGCGCAGATGCGGCGCGCAATGTACGAAGCCGAAGTCGGCGACGACTATTACCACGAGGACAAGACGGTCAAGGCGCTTGAGGAACGCAGCGCCGCGATCATGGGCAAGGAAGCTGCACTCCTTGTCGTCAGCGGCTCGGTCGGCAACATCATCTCGATTGTGGTGCAGACAAAACCTGGCGACGCCGTCGCCGTCGGCGCCACATCGCATATTTATCTGAACGAGGTTGGAAATATCGGCGCAATTGCAGGCGTGCTGCCGCGCCTGGTTCCGGAAAGGGCGGGCCGCATCGAGCCCGACGCCCTCGAAGGTGCGTTGCAGTCTGACGATCTGGTCCACGCGCGGGCGACGTTGGCCGCGATCGAGAATACGCATAACGCGTCCGGCGGATTTTGTTCCGACGTGCAGACAATAACGGCCATGGCCGCCAAGGCGCGCAAATTGAAGTTGCGACTGCACTGCGACGGCGCCAGAATCTTTAACGCAGCAATCGCGTTGAATGTCACTCCCGACAAACTGGCCGCACCCTTCGATAGCTTGACCTTCTGTCTGACAAAAGGTCTTGCTTGCCCGTTCGGCTCCATCATAGTCGGCGACCGCGCGCTCATTGCGGAGGCGCGCCGTTGGCGGCAGAGATTGAGCGGGAGCTTTCGTCAGGTCGGGATCATGGCGGCTGCCGGGCTGATCGGGCTCGACACGATGGTCGAGCGCCTCGCCGAAGATCACGCGAACGCAAAAGCGTTAGCCGCCGGCCTCGCTGATCTCGGCCTGAACGTCGATGCACCAGCTGTTGAAACAAACATTGTCTTTGCGGAAATTCCTGTGGCATTCGGCGACGCTGCGACATTTGTTGCGCAATTGCGCGCCAAAGGCGTGGTGGTGAACTCGCCGAATCGAGGGCGGATCCGCTTTGTCACGCATTGGGGAATTGACGCGGCGGCCATCAACGATGCGCTCCAGCTTATCGCGCAGATCGCCAGGCCATCGCCTGGGTTGTCGCGCCGCGTCTCTTAGTGCGTCATGGAACTTACTTTTCGGAGCAGCTAAACATTTGCCCAGGAAGGCAATAGGACACCTGTGTGTACCGAAAAGCTAAACCCGAACTTAGTCGTGATGAAGTCCGCCTAGAACGGGGGTGAGATTTGATACCTCCAGTCCGCTGAACGGAACGAAAGACCTGAGCATCTTTGTCCAATGACCAATGCGTCCTTATGTCATTGTAATAGCCAGCATAGGCGCGGCGGATCCCGCGCAAATGCGCCTCGCTCAATACGATAGGATGATTCACGCGCTCGCGCCTGATCGATCCGATCAGCCGTTCGGCAAAATCATTCTACCAAGGTGAGCCCCGCGCGATGGATATGTCGCGCGCTCTTTATGAGCTTGGGTTCGCTGACAATCTCTCTGATCAAGCCTCGTACTTGAACGAAAGTGCAACGCGCGTGCGAAATGCCGTGACCTTTCCATCCTCAACTTTCATGTCCATTTTGGTAACCTCGGCCACCCGTAGATCACGTAGTGAACTGGCGGCAGTTTCCACCGCACGTCGACCTGCGTCCTCCCAAGATTTCTCGCTGATACCGACGACGTCGACAATTCGATAAACGGCTTCCGATTGCTTCTTTGCCATTGGAACGGCCCTCCCGATTGTAATTGAATCTGCCCGGTTAGTACCGGTGTACCATGTTATTCTAACACATATCAGGTTGCGCGAGTTGCCGGTCAGCCGGTGTCTAAACGTGCAAGTTCTGATCGAGACGGTCTCGTCCTGAGATGATGGAATGATTGGTAGACACGCCTGGGCTCGAACCGGCGACCCGCCGATTAAGAGGCAGTTGCGCCAATGCCCGCGCGAAATGCGTTCAGCGACCTTTAGATCGCAACCGCGGTGACTATCGCCGCAGGGATGCGATTGCAGACGCGCCTCGACCTTGGCGATTTATCTTCCGGTGCTTCGGGACCGCCGGTCTGCAGGCGATCGTACCAGCGGTAGAATTTTGCAGGCTGGATACGCAGCTTCTCCAGCGCCCGCTGCCGAGACGCTGGCTCAATTGGGCTGAAGAGTACTTCCCCATCGCCGGCGGGAAAAAGCTCCGCCGTATAAAGCGCAACGCTGGATCTACGCGTGTCGCCCCCGTGTAGCCCCAGAGGCGTATTTCGCGAACAAAATAAGATTCGCTCGGGCTACAAATTGGAATTCTTCGTTTGAAATCATGGCGGTCCCGAGAGGAGTCGAACCTCCGACCTTCGGTTTAGGAAACCGCTGCTCTATCCTGCTGAGCTACGGGACCGTGGGCCGCGACTTAGCACAACCGCGCGCGTCGCGCACCGGGCACGATCCCGTGCCCCGGCGGCCGCGAAGACGGCTATGCTGGCGCTTGATCCATGGCAAAATCCGGCCGCTGTCATGAAAAGCCGTGCATTTTGTTATTTTGCGATTGTAGCGGCCGCTGCGCTTAGCGCGTTGCCGGCGTGGCCTGCATCCGCGCAGGACGCCTGTAAGCTCACCGCGATCGGCACCGCCACGGCCGCCGCCGTGCGCGACGGCCGCACGTTGCTGCTCGCCGACGGCCGCGAACTGCGGCTCGCCGGCATCGAAGTCACCGATGACAGCCGCGCCGCATTGCAGGCTTTGGCCGCCGGCCAGCCGCTGCGGCTTGCAAAGCTTGGGCCCGACCATGACCGCTACGGCCGCCTGGTAGCCTTTGCTTTCATCGGGGGCAGCCAGCAATCCGTGCAGCAAATGCTGCTCGAGCAAGGCCGTGCGCGCGTCGCCGCACGCGTGGGCGACAAGCCCTGCGCCGACGCACTTTTAGGCGCGGAAAAGACGGCGCGCGCGGCCCAGCGCGGGCTATGGGCCGATCCAAATTTCGCCCCTTTGTCGGCGGAAAACCTCACCCGGCTGCAGGCCGAGCGCGGCCGGTTCGCGTTGGTGGAAGGCAAGGTCTTGTCGGTGCGCGAAAGTGGGGCCACTATATATGTGAATTTCGGACGGCGCTGGACGCGCGATTTCACCGCGGTAATTCCGCGGCGGGCGTCGAGCCGAAGAGCCTCGAAGGCCATCGCATCAGGGTGCGCGGCTGGATCAAACGGCGCGGCGGCCCGGTCATCGCAATTGAGACGCCCGAGCAGATCGAGCTGATGGACTAGAGCATGGCGGCGGCACCGACATTGGCGAAGGACCTGCGCGGCATCGCACTCGTGCTCGCCGTGCTGCTCGCCGGCTGCACCAGCACGCCGGACAATCGCCAAGTCTCGTTGCCGGTGCCGCAGGTCGCCGCACAGACGGAGATGCAGCCGGCCGAGGAGCGCGAGCATCTGCGCATCCTCGCCTCCTATGGCGGCATTTACGAAAACCCGCGGCTACAATCGCTCGTCGACAAAATGGTGACGCGGCTGGACGCAGCCTCGGAACGGCCGAACCTGAATTACAAGATTACCATTCTCAATTCGCCCGCGATCAACGCCTTCGCGTTGCCGAACGGCCATCTTTATGTCACCCGCGGGCTGATCGCGCTCGCCAACGACAAGGCCGAGCTCGCCTCCGTGCTGGCGCATGAAATGGGCCACGTGATCGCGCGCCATGCCGCGATCCGCGAGGACCAGGCGCGCCAGGCGGCGCTGATCAGCCACGTGGTCAGCGACGTGCTCAGCGATCCGCAAATGGGCGCGCTGGCGCTGGCCAAGTCGAAGCTGACGCTTGCCGCCTTTTCGCGCGCGCAGGAATTCGAGGCCGACGGCATCGGCGTCGGCATTTCCGCGCGCGCCGGTTTCGACCCGTATGGCGCCTCGCGCTTTCTCGCCGACATGCAGCGCAATGCCGATCTCAAGACGGCCGGCGGCGGCGAGGCACGCGCCCCCGACTTTCTCACAACCCATCCGGCGACGCCCGAGCGGATCAAAAACGCGCTGGCCAATGCCCGGCAATTCAGCGCGCCCGGTGCCGGCGAACGCGACCGCGACGAATATCTCGGCACCATCGACGGCTTGGTCTATGGCGAGGACCCGAGCGAGGGCTACGTCCGTGGCCGCCGCTTCCTGCATCCCAAACTCGGTTTCACCTTCGTGGCGCCGCCGGGATACTCGCTCGACAATACCGCGCAGGCGGTGCTCGGCCTAAAAGGCGGCAACGAGGCGATGCGGTTCGACGTGGTCAGCGTACCGGCCGAGCAATCGCTCACCGACTATCTCAAATCTGGCTGGATGGACAATGTTGATACGGCGAGCCTGGAGGAATTCACCGTCAACGGCTTCCCGGCGGCGACCGCCACCGCCAAGGGCGATGAATGGTCGTTCCGCCTGTTCGCCGTGCGCTTTGGCAGTGACGTCTACCGCTTCATCTTCGCGGCGAAGAACCGCACGGCGCAAGTCGACCGCTCGTTCCGCGAGTTGATCGCCACCTTCCGCCGCATGAGTCTGAAGGAAAGCGAGCAAATTCACCCGCTGCGTTTGAAGATCGTTACCGTCGGGGCGCACGATACGGTGGAGACGCTGGCGCGCCGCATGGCGAGCTCCGATCACGCGCTCGACCGCTTCCGCGTGCTCAACGGGCTTGGCGCGCATGACGGCGTGAAGCCGGGCGCCAAGGTCAAGATCGCGGTGGACTGATTTCTCTGTCGTCCCGGGCGAGCAAAGCGAGGCCCGGGACCCATACTCCGTAATCTATCGATAGTACACGGCGTATGGGTCCCCGCCTTTGCGGGGACGACACTCAACCCTCGCCCGCCTCGTAATTGATGGTGAATTCGGGCGGCACGTCGGGACCCCAGAGATAGAACGAATCTTCCGGTCTGTGGTCGGCCGCCGGCCAGCGCTGCTCCTTCGGGATGTAATCGATATCGCAGGCGTACTCGGCAAAACTGCCCCACGGGTCGCGCACGTAGTGGAAATAATTCGAGCCGAGCACATGGCGGCCGAGGCCCCAGCCTTTGGTGTAGCCTTTGTCGTGCATGCGCATGGCGCCGAGGCCTATCTCCTCGATGCTGGCCACGTCCCAACTGCAATGATGGAAGCCGGGCGCCGACGATTTCACCAGCGCCAACATGTGGTGGTCGCTGCCGTGGATGCCGTGCATGAAGGCGACCAGATCGGAGGCGCGGTCGGACAGACGCAGGCCCAGCGTGCGCTCATAGAATTTGATCGAGGCGTCGACGTCGGCGGTGAAGGTGAGCACGTGCGACAGCCGGCGCGGCCGCGTGAACGGCGACTTGGCGCGGATCGCGGCGCTGGCCAAGCCGGGTTGCCCCGGCGTCCATGTGCTTTCCGATTTGCGGTCGGGCGAGACTTTGGGGGCGACCTTCACCTGGATCAGCAGGTTCTCATGATTGCGGAACCAGAAGCCGTTGCTCTCGAAACCGGGCGGCGAATCGACCAGCCTGACGCCGGCGTCTTCGATGCGCGACTTGAGCCGCGGTAAATCCTCGGCGTAGCAGCCGAACGAGAGATGATGCAGCGCCTTGCTCTTGCCCTCGATCACCGAGCCCCAGCGGTGCTCGTGGCCAAATGTTTTAATCGTCAGCGCGTTGCCATCGCGCCCGACGTCGAGCCCAAAATTGCCGTAGAATTCCTGCGCAGCATTGACGTCGGGAACCGCCAGCACGAACTGGTCGAGCGAATGCACGCCGAGCGCGTCGGCTTCCGTCGTCGGCGCCACATAGCCGAGATTGGCGGTCATCGCTTGTTCCTCTCTAACGATCGCGAACGCTTGCTTGCCATTCTATCGTACCGTGCAGTTCGAGCAATAACGGGCGAGGCACATCTCGATTTAACCGCCGCCCGTTTGAACCGTCGGCACGGCGGCTGCGACCAACGACCGAGCCACATCGGTTTCGCCGGTGCGCGAAATGAGGCAAGCTACCCGGTGGGAGAGCGGCAAAATGCGTGCAGCACGCATGACGGTCATCCTGGCCTGCGTTTGGGCGGCGCTCTCGGCAGCGGCGTGGGCGCCGGCTGCCATGGCGCAGGGCTTCTCGGCCGACAAGCCATGCGGCGGAACGACGACCGAGGGCTTGATTGCATCCTGCACGGCTCGCATCGAAGCCGGCACCCTGCGCGGCCGGCCGCTGGCCGCCGTCTACGCGCAGCGCGGCTTTGCCTATACGCGAATGCGCAAGCTCGACCTCGCCAAGCAGGATCTCGACCTGGCGATCAAGACCGACCCGGATTTTGCGCTAGCTTACGTCAACCGCGCCAACTTCTGGACGGTGATGCGCAAGCCCGAACTCGCTTTGGCCGACAGCGAAACGGCGATCCGCCTCGCCCCCGAGCTGCCGCTCGCCTATTACGTCCACGGCAGCGCGTCCTTAAACCTTGGCCGAAACGATCGCGCCGTCGCCGACTACAGCAAGGCACTGAGCCTCTCGCCGCAACTTGGCGTGGATCTCTACGGTTTGCGCGGGCTGGCCTATCACCGCATGGGCGACGAGGACCACGCCATCGCCGACTACGACGCGCTACTCAAGTTGGAACCGAGCAATGTAGGCGTGCTGCTCAGCCGCGGTGACGCATTGCGCAACAAGAAGGAATTGTCGCGCGCCGCCGCCGATTACAGCGAGGCAATCTCGCTCGCGCCAAATAATCCCGGCGGATGGAAGGGTCGCGGATTTGTGCGCGTGATGATGCAAGACCCCAAAGGCGCGGTTGCCGATTTTAACGAGGCGATCCGGCGCAGTCCCAACGACCGCAATCTCTATCTCCAGCGCGGAGCCGCTTGGGCGTTCCTCAAGGAAAACACCAAAGCCTTGGCGGATTACGACACGGCGCTCCGGCTCGATCCGAACTACCCGCTGACTTACGTCGATCGCGCGGAGGCGTTAAACGACATGAACGACCATGCAGCGGCAATGGCGTCGCTCAAGAAGGCGTTGCAACTCGCGCCGGACTTTCCGCCCGCGCTCGCACTCATGAAGAAGATGGGCGCCGGCGAGGACGCGCCGCCCGCACGCTCGAAGAATTGATCGCGAGACGTGAAAGCAAAAAGCCCGGCATCGCTGCCGGGCTTTCTTATTCGTTGACGCCGCGAGGGACGAGGCCGTCAGGCCGCCTCTTCCTCGGTGGCGGGTTCGGCGTCCGCCTCGTCGGCTGGCTTAATTGGCGGGAGATGCAAAAGCCAATGCGCAGCCCACCGCTACGGCGTGGCAGCAGTCACGACCGCGGGATGCCCCGCGACGGCACCTTTAAGTTCCAACTGGGGCGCCTGCCAGAGCTGGCCGCTGTGTCCCCTTTGATAACCGTACTCGAACAATTGACGCATATAAGCGGTGCCAAAGCCGCTCGATTGCGATTTTGGATAATCGGAATCGATTGCGGCCAAGTTGAATTCCCAGTTTCGGTGTTTGGAAAATTGGTAGGAGGCAAGCAGCGTATTGTGCGTGTTGGCGCGTACAGACGTTTCAAACGATCTTCTTACGATTGGAAAATTCGAATCTCTCACGACTTCAAATTCCGGCGTAAGCTTGCCGTTCATGACGATGTAGATTTTCGGCCGCGCGTTAGGCGCGAAGAGCGGCGTACCTGAAAGCAGCACGGCCTCAGGAACGATGAGTACATTCGCTGACACGCCACCATCGACATGCATTTCCGCGAAATGTCGTCCCTTCGCTTCCACATCAATCAGGACAGGCGAAAAAAGACCCGGAATACTCGCCGATGCGGTCAGAACGTTACGGAAAAGCTCCAGCGCGTTCGGGTCGTCGCTCGCGGCGATTTTGCCCATGTCCCAGATCGCGGTGCGTTGCGCGTCAATATTTGTCGTCACGACATACAGTCGGCGTCCCGCTCGATACTCTATCGCAATTGCTTCAAGCAACTTGGCGTCGATGTGCCGCGCGATCAATTCTCGCAGCGGTGCTTTTTTGTAGAGGCCGGCGCCTAATATTCCCATCAACCCGTCGGATTGCAGCAAATTTTCCATCTCGCCACTAGTGAAGATGCTTCTGAGCGCTTCGTCCTGGCTCGTCCCCAGGAATGCGAATGGTGCGATGAGCGCTCCGGCACTCGCTCCCGTCACGATTGTGAACTGCGGCCGGGTGCCGCGGGCCGACCATCCATTGAGAAGGCCGGCGCCGAACGCCGCGTAGGCGCCGCCGCCCGAGAGGGCCAGGACAATTGGTTGCTTAGGAGCTAGGGGGGACACGACACGTCGGCCCGTCCCGATGGTAGGGTCATCCGCCCACAAGCGAGCGCCGGGAATACCCGGAATGGCGGCGATTGACTGTTCTTGTGCCGTGAAGGGAACGCGCGTGATACCTGCACAGCCTGCCAGGATCAGAAAGCAAGCGGCAACCATCAGCGGGCCGGTCGCGCGTCGCATCGATCCGGCACACCCGGCTGCTATGGTCATGTAATCAACGTAGAACCCGTTTGTGGCTTAATAACTGGCACGCTGCTTGCGCCTGTCACGTGGCTCAGGCGCTGTAGCCCCAAAAGGAGCGCGGACATTGGCGAGGTGGGGAGGGCCTAGTGCTTCCCGCCGCGCTTATGAAATGTTCTGATTTTCCAATCTGTCTCGGTGCACGGGACGATACTCACGGTGAAAACGGCCGAGCTCAAAAATGGTTCCATATTTATGGAACTTTCGTTTGCTGGCTTCGTTCACTACGCATGAGCGACCAGGCAAACACAAAAATCATCGGACTATCGCTGTCCGGAATTTTATTCGCGATGCTGCTACTTAATGCGTTAGTGGGATAGGAGGATACAATGGGGCTAATTCTGTTGCTGGTTATTCTGGTATTGGTTTTTGGCGGCGGCGGTTTCTATCTGGGCCCTCCCTACCATTATTTTGGCGGCGGTCTCGGCACGATATTGGTGATCGTTATTATAGTCCTTCTGTTGAGGGGCTGACGCGGCTGGTGGCCCGTGACGAACGGCGGCCTGCCTCATTTCATGCCAAACGCGCGATGTCGCTAGTGGCGCATAGCGAACAATATTGCTGGCTGGACTAATTATGCGCGTGTGATTTTGAATCAAAAAAGCCCGGCATCGCTGCCGGGCTCTTCGTTGTCCGTTGTTGCGCGAGGCTTAGGCCGCCTCTTCCTCGGTGGCGGGTTCGGCGTCCGCCTCGTCGGCGGGCTTGGGCCCACGCCTAGGGCCCTTGGCCAACGCGCCTTCGATTTCCTTGATCGCTTCGGTCTCGGTCACGCGCTGCACCGCCGCGATTTCGCGCGACAGCCGGTCGAGGGCGGCTTCATAAAGCTGCCGCTCGGAATAAGACTGTTCCGGCTGCGTCTCCGAGCGGTACAGATCGCGCACCACCTCGGCGATGGCGACGATGTCGCCGGAATTGATCTTGGCTTCGTATTCCTGCGCCCGACGCGACCACATGGTGCGCTTGATGCGCGCGCGGCCTTTGAGCGTCTCCAGCGCGCGCTTGACCAGCGGGGCTTCCGCCAGCTTGCGCATGCCGACCGAGACGATCTTGGCGGTGGGAACCCGCAGCGTCATCTTGTCCTTGACGAAGTTGATGACGAAAAGCTCGAGCTTGGCGCCCGCGACCTCTTGTTCCTCGATGGCCAGAATCTGGCCGACCCCGTGGGCCGGGTACACGATGAACTCGTTGGTCTTGAAGCCTTGTCGTTGGGTAGTCTTCTTGTTGCTGGGCATTCCGGGCATAACTCCTTCACCGGCGCCTTTGCGGGTGCCGGCCAATTTGGCTGCGGGAGCCTCGGCACGGACGGCGCCGCGCGAGGCATGGGTGGTCCGCCGCGCTTCGGCAGACTTTTTCGGTCTCCGGCTCATGCCGGTGGAACCTTTCTTAGCTTTTTGACGCGGTTTTCCTGCCACTGCTCACGCGTGGAATTCACGCCCTCTTTCAAGACCCTTGGGTGCAGCCGCGAAAAATAAGGCTCCCGAGAGGGGGAGCGCATCCGTGGCGGCGTTTTTCATCTTCATCGGATTTAAGTCTATATAGCACATTTTTGGCCAAAATCAAAGCCTTATGGCGTCGCAAAACCGCAATTCGGACGCAACAAGCCTGCGATTTTGACATATCGGTTAACGCAGGCGCCGCGCCGACCGTTCCCGGCTACCCTCCGCGGTTGCCGACTACGGTAAAACGCCGCTTAATCGCCGCTGCCACCCTTGGGGGAGAAGAACTTCTTGAACTTGTCCGGCACGCCCTCCCACTCCTTGGAATCGGCCGGCGGGTCCTTTTTGACCGTAATGTTCGGCCAGACCTTTGCAAATTCGGCGTTTATTTCCAGCCACTTCTCGAGACCTGGCTCGGTATCCGGCTTGATCGCCTCGATCGGGCACTCCGGCTCGCAGACACCGCAATCGATGCATTCATCCGGATGGATGACCAGCATATTTTCGCCTTCGTAGAAGCAGTCCACCGGACACACCTCCACGCAGTCCATGAGTTTGCACTTAATGCAGCTTTCGTTGACGACGTAGGTCATCCAAGGCTCCGGCCTTCAATCCAGCAGCGCTGCCTATCGTACCGTTACCGGGGCCGCAAGCCACTCCCCGGTCGCGGCAAACCGAGATCATCGGCCAATTCGGGACCAAATCTTAACGGCTTGGCCGGCAAAGCCGCAGGCCCCGGCGCCGGAACTCCTTGTCATATCCCGGTAAAGGCCGCGGGCGGCGGCGGCGCCCCCGCGTTTTTCGCAAAACCCCTCGACCTGAATGACCTTGACCGAACGGTCGAGCGCCAGCGTCACCACGTCGCCGGCGCGCACCGGGTGACTCCGCGCGGTCACCCGCTTGCCGTTGAGCCGCACATAGCCGGCCTCGGCAAGCGCCGCGGCGTCCGAGCGCGTGCGCACTATGCGCGCGTGCCAGAGCCATTTATCGATGCGTTGGCGGTCCAAGATATTTCGCGAATGTCCGCGTCAGGACTCTTTGCCGTTCTGCTCAAGCTGCTGCTTCAGCGCGGCGAGCTTGGCGAAGGGCGAGTTAGGATCCGGTTGCTTGTCGCGGCGGTCGGCGCCGCCGCCATAGGGCTTGGCGTAATACTGCTCGCGCTCGGCGCGCTCCACGCGATCGCCTTTGTCGCGGCGCGGCCGGTCGCCACGCGGCGGCGCGCTGCCGCCATGAGTCCCTTGGCGCTCGCCGCGCTGGGCAAAGCTTTTGGCTTGCCGCTCCATGCGCTGCTGGCGCTCGTGACGCTGCTGACGCTGATCGCGATCTTTGCGCTCGTGCTCGGGGCGCGGCGGGTGATGCTGTTCGCTTGGTTCGGCGGGCGCGGTCGACGGCGCCGCATCGGACGGCGCGGCGACGGCGGCTTGGCCTGTCTCCGCGGGCGCAGGCGTTTGCACGGCCGCCTTTGGCTGACGCGGCGGACGGCGCGGACGATGCGGCCGTTTCTCGAAGCGACCGGCCGGACGCCAGACCTCGATCGTTGCCGGCTCGGCGGCAGTTGCTTCTTTCCTTTCTTCCATGGCCGGCGCCGCTTCGGCCGAAACAACGTCGGCTATTACCGGCAATTCCGCTGCGACCGTTGCCGCCGCCTCTATCGGCGGCGACTCGACGTGCGGCGGTTCGGGCGCAACCGGCTCGGGCTCCGGCGCAGCCGAACTCGGCGAAGCGACGTCCGCGACCGCCGCTTCGGCCGCCGGCGCTTCGGCGGTGGGAGTTTCGCCAGTCGGAGTTTCGGCAGCGGGTGCCTCGGCAGCTGGCGCCACCGCTGGCACAACCGGCTCGGCCGGCTTCGGCTTGCGGTCCATGCGATAGCCGAGCGAGCGCAGGATAGAGGCAAAGTCCTCACCCGACGCACCGGTGAGAGACGTCATGGCGCCAGTGACGGTAAAGCCGCGACCGTCGAACACGCCGTCCGGTTTCGGGCCGGGCGATGTTTCGCGCCAAGACAGCGCCGGGCGGATCAAATCGGCGAGCCGCTCCAAAATATCGACGCGCACCGCGCGCTCGCCAGCGACGCGATAGCCGGCGGTGCGGTAGAGCTGCTTCGGCGTTTCCTTGTCGACCGGAATGGAGGTGCGTCCGCTCGATGCCAGATGCAGCAACTCGGCAACGCCCTTGGCGTCCGGGCTCTCGTGCTTGAGCGCCCAGAGCTGCGTCGCCAACGCGCGCGGCGCCGGCTTCAAGAGGATCGGGAGATAGATGTGATAGGCGCCGAAACGCACGCCGTATTTGCGCAACGTGGCGCGAGCCGGCTGGTCGAGCCCTTTGACTTCCTCGGCCACCTTCTGCCGCTCCAGCACGCCGAGCGATTCAACCAGTTGAAACGCGATGCCGCGCGCCATGCCGGTGACGTCATCGGCGGCGGTGAGCGAGAACAGCGGTGCCAGCAGCTTTTCGATATGGTTCTTCAGCCAGAGGTCGAGCCGCGTCTGCACCAGTTCGCGCGCCGGCCCGGTCAATTGCTCGTCGGCAACGATACGCAAGCGCGGGCGCAGCACGTCATCGCCTGCGATCAGTTTGCCGACCAGATCGCCGGTCCAGCGCAGGACGCCATCGCTCGCCAGCACAATCTGATCGTTCGGCGCTTGCGACAGTTTGGTGGCGCGCTGCTCGATCTCGCCGGCGAGCGCCTTCTGCGCGGCGGCGTTGAGCGCCTTCGCCTCGGAACCGGCGGCGGAGGCATCCGGGGCGAACATGAATCCGTCGAGCCGGCCGATCACATGGCCCTCGACGGTCACTTCGCCGGTTTTTCCGATTTCGGTTTCCAACATCGTGTTTTCTCGCAGCCGCCGCATCAACACGCTGGTGCGGCGGTCCACGAAGCGTTCGGCCAGCCGTTCGTGCAGCGCGTCGGACAATTTGTCCTCGACCGCGCGCGTAACGTTCTGCCAATGCTCCGGATCGGCGAGCCAATCCGGGCGGTTGGCGACATAAGTCCAAGTCCTGACATGCGCGATCCGGTTGGAGAGGGTGTCGATGCCGCCGTCGGTGCGATCGGCCTGCGCCACCTGCTGGCTGAACCAATCGACCGGGATGTTACCCTCTCGCATCAGGAATCCATAGAGGGTGACGGCCAATTCGGCATGGGTGGCGGGCGCGATTTTGCGGTAATCGGGGACCTGGCAGGCGTCCCACAACCGCGCGACGGCCTCGCGCTTGACCGCCAGCGCACGTACGTCCTCGTCGCGGCTGGCGTGTTCCAAAACGAGAATATCTTCGGCGACCGGCGCGCGGGTCAGCCCAGGCTCCGCCGGCGAGGCGGCAAGGGAAGCTTGCAGCGCGCCGATCGAGGCGAAATCGAGATCCGAATTACGCCATTGCAGCATGCGCACCGGTTCGAAAGTGTGGCTCTCCAGCGATTGCACAAGTTCGGGCTCGAAGGGATCGCAGCGTCCCGTGGTGCCGAAGGTACCGTCGCGCGTGGCGCGCCCGGCGCGGCCGGCAATCTGCGCGAGCTCGGCCGGATTGAGCTTGCGGAATTGGTAACCGTCGAATTTACGGTCAGCGGCAAATGCAACGTGATCGACGTCGAGATTGAGCCCCATGCCGATGGCGTCGGTGGCAACCAGATAATCCACATCGCCCGACTGATAGAGCGCGACCTGGGCATTGCGCGTGCGTGGTGAGAGCGCGCCGAGCACCACCGCGGCGCCGCCGCGCTGGCGGCGGATCAATTCGGCGATGGCGTAAACTTCTTCCGCCGAAAAGGCGACGATCGCCGAGCGCGGCGGCAGCCGGGTGAGCTTCTTCTCGCCCGCAAAAGTGAGCATCGACAGCCGCGGCCGGCTGACGATATGCGCGCCGGGCAACAGCCGCTCGACCATCGGCCGCACGGTGGCAGCGCCGAGCACAAGTGTCTCTTCGCGCGCGCGCATATTGAGCATGCGGTCGGTGAAGACGTGGCCGCGCTCGAAGTCGGCGCCGAGCTGGACTTCATCGACCGCCAAAAACGCCACGTCGAGATCGCGCGGCATGGCTTCGACGGTGGAGACCCAGAAACGCGGATTGGCCGGCTTGATCTTTTCCTCGCCGGTGACCAACGCCACCGCGTCCTTGCCGACGCGATCGACGACCTTGTTGTAGACCTCGCGCGCCAAAAGCCGCAGCGGCAGCCCGATCATGCCGGAGGAATGCGCCAGCATCCGCTCGATGGCGAGATGCGTCTTGCCGGTATTGGTCGGCCCCAGCACGGCGGTGACGCCGGTGCCGCGGGCGCGCGAGGTACGGTTCGGCTGCGGGGAAAAAGAGATGGCCATTACGCGTCCAAACTGGCGGCAGGGGCTTTTTCGACGCCCTACCAAAGGCTTCCTGTATCACAATGCGACGATAGACAAGGCTGCGGTTAAGCTTTGGAACGAGTCTGGAACGAACCGCGCCCGAATCGCTGACTCGGGGGCTATACGGCTTCGTTCACGGCGATATCTGGCAAGCGGGTTCCTTGCGGCTACAAGATCGGGTAGCCGAGACCGATTCCGGCCCCGTTAGCCCCCGCTAAACGTTAACATGGGCGTGGACTCGGGCTAGCGAAAGAGTCAAGGCCCTTACTGCGTCTTCACCCCGTTGGCCGAGGCCCGCGTCGGGACCGGCACCGAGACGAATTGGGTGGCTTCCACCACGAAACGGCCGATCGGCGTCGGTCCCTGCGCGCGGAACGGCACCAGTACGCGGGTGCCGGCGATCGGCGCCAGCCAGACTTCGATGTCGCGCTGCTTGGCGATATAGCGGATGGCCGCACGCGACGGCTTGTAGCCGGCGATCGGCGCGAAATAGACCGCGCAGACCACCACCGGGCCGGCATAGCCCTTGTCGGCCTTCACGTGGTCCATGCGCTTGTAAGCGAATTGCAGGTCGTAACGCATGCGGCCGTCGAACACCGCGAGCGTGCGCTGGCAGGCTTCCGGCGACACCGGGGTGCCGGTACCGGGCGTGCGCATCAGCGAGGCGGTCATCGGGTCGAGCACGCCCTTGCGATGTTCCTCGGTGATCGGCACGCGATCGGGCTCGAATTCCGGCTGCGGATCGAGCTTTACGTCCTTGACCACACCTTTGGCGAGCGTGAGGCGGACTTCATCGGACTTTTTGCCGGCGATGACGGTGGAGGCGTAAATCGAGGACTGCGGCTCGCCGCCCAGCAAGGCGCCGTGCGCGGCGCTAGTGCCCTCGCCGCCAGTGAAGACGCGCACCAGGCCGGTGGTGACGCCACTTGCCGCCGCCATGTAATGGGTGTCGGCGATATCGACCACCCAACTGCCTTTGCCGATCGGGATGCCGGCGAGCGTCGCCGAATAGCGCGCCTCGAGCTTGCCCTGCGCGCTAACGGCGCCCGGCGCCGCGGCCACGAACAAAGCGGCGAGTGTCAGCGGGAGGCGGAAATAGCGGCGCATTGCCAGCACGAAATTTCACCCTTGATCGCGTGGGGCGAAGACCGCGCCCGGCGCCGGCCGACATCGGCCATTTAGCCGGCGGTTGTGGCCGCCATGCAAGTGGCCCGCCGGGTGGAGCGTCTATTGCCCCACAAGAAAGCGGGAATCGACGGGAGCCGAGGCACCTTAACTTGGCGTCGATTAAGTCGAATCTTGGGTGGCCGGCCGGCGGCGCGAAACGCCGGAAATGAGGTCAAACCCCACCAAAATGCGCGGCTTGACGCTCGTTTACGCGCTCTCTATACGTCCGGCCGACTTCCATGATCGACGAGCAGGCCAGCGCCCACTGCGCCGGCGCATTTTCGAGGGATGAGCTATGTCTTGGCGTTGCGACCTGACCGGCAAGCGGCCGTTATCCGGTCATAAAGTGAGCCACTCCAATATCAAGACCAAGCGGCGGTTCATGCCGAACCTGCGCAACGTCACGCTGATATCCGACGCGCTTCAGCGCAAAGTGCGGGTGCGCGTGTCGGCGAACGCGCTCAAGACGGTGGACCATCGCGGCGGGCTCGACGCTTTCCTGCTCAAGGCCAAGGACGGCGAACTCGCGCCCAAGATGCTCGAACTCAAGCGCCAGATCGTGAAAAAGAAGAAGGCCGCCGCGGCGGGCTGAACGCGACCCGATCGCCGACGCAATTGAACGCCGCCGCGGGGCGGCGTTTTCATTTGCGCGCGGCTATTCCCCCACTAGCGCGAATTGCAGCAGCAGATTGCGCTGCAGGACGGAAAAATTGTCGTCCGACACTAGGGTGATGATCGTTTCGCCCGCGCCGTTGCGATGCACCGCAATGCCTTCCATGTTGTCGATCTGATAGCCGAGATCGGCCACGATCAGCGGCTTGCCGTCGACGGTAGCGCCCCCCTTGATGCTGCCGAGCGGGATGCGGCGGATGCGCATGGCGACGCCGCGCGCCAGCGAATATCGCCGCTCGAGCAGCAAAAGATCCGCCGGCGGCAGCATCGTGCAATCGCTGACGTCGAAATCGTCGCTGCGCAGAACCGAAAAGCGCGCGACCTTGTCGCCATCGAGAATATAGGAGCGGTGATTGCCTTGCGCGTCCAGGCTGCGCTCGGTGATCACGATCAACGCCCCGGCGAGCGGCGAACCTTTGGGCGGCACCGTCAGGCACTCCAGGCTCTTGTTGAAAGTGAAAGTCTTGAAATCGTCCGGCACCTTGATCGGCTCGCCACGCGCCTTGAGACCGTCGCGGCGGTAGTCGAAACGCACGATCTTTTCCATCCGCTCAATGCCGACATAGAACATGCCGTCCTTTTCGGCGAGAGATTCGGCGTCGAACCAGCGATGCGCGGCAAGCGGATGGCCGTCCCAAGCTAGCATCGGCGCCATCTCGGCGTCGGCGATGCCGGCCGGCTTGCCGTCCCGGTAGACGATGCGGCCGCGCAGCCAGGAACCGTTGTCGGTCAAAGCCAGAAAATGACTGCCGTCGGGTTCGACATGCAACGCGGAAATGCCGCCAAACGGTTCGTAGCTCGAGGTGAGCGCGAGGCCGCCGCGGAATTCAAGCGCGCCGAAGCGCGTGCGCGTCGGATCGCGATTGTCGAACGCGGCGATCGGCGTCGCCGCAACGGCGATGCGGGTCTGCGCCGGGCTGTAGCGGATCGAACCGGCGAGCGCGTAGGAGGCCGCGGCGATCAACAGCGCGGCGAGGCCGGCGATCGGCCAGCGCCGGCGCGTCAAGACGACTCGCATGCGTGTCGCTCCCCAATCCACTTACGTCCCGCGCCAGCGGGAATCCGGCCATTATAGCAGCTTTGCCGTTGATCCCTGGGTCCCCGCTGGAGCCTGCCCCTGCGCAGGCGGGGCGGAGACCGGCAGAGAATTGGTCTTCACGCCACGCGTCGCCGCCGGGACGGGGACGGCCGCTCGACGGGGGCATGCTCCTCGAACAGTTCGGCGAGCTTCTCGGTCATGGCACCGCCGAGCTCCTCGGCGTCGACAATGGTGACGGCGCGGCGGTAGTAGCGCGTCACGTCGTGACCGATGCCGATGGCGATCAATTCAACCGGCGAGCGCGTCTCGATCTCCTCGATCACCCAGCGCAGGTGGCGTTCGAGATAGTTGCCCGGATTGACGCTGAGCGTGGAATCGTCGACCGGGGCGCCGTCGGAAATCATCATGAGAATTTTTCGCTGCTCGGTGCGCGCCAGCAATCGTTTGTGCGCCCAGTCGAGCGCCTCGCCATCGATATTTTCCTTGAGCAGGCCTTCGCGCATCATCAAGCCGAGATTCTTGCGCGCGCGCCGCCACGGCGCGTCGGCATTTTTATAGATGATGTGACGCAGGTCGTTGAGCCGGCCGGGATTCGGCGGCTTGCCGGCGGTGAGCCACTGCTCGCGCGATTGGCCGCCCTTCCAGGCGCGCGTGGTGAAACCCAAAATCTCGACCTTGACGCCGCAGCGCTCGAGCGTGCGCGCCAGGATATCGGCGCAAGTAGCGGCAACCGTGATGGGGCGCCCGCGCATGGAGCCGGAATTGTCCAAGAGCAGCGTGACCACGGTGTCGCGGAACTGCATGTCCTTCTCGGCCTTGAACGAGAGCGGATGCATGGGATCGATGACAATGCGCGACAAGCGGGCCGGATCGAGCACGCCTTCCTCCAGGTCGAATTCCCAGGAGCGGTTCTGCTGCGCCATCAGCCGGCGTTGCAGGCGGTTGGCCAGGCGCGCGACCACGCCCTGCAGGTTCGACAATTGCTTGTCGAGATAGCCGCGCAAGCGGTCGAGCTCCTCCGGCTCGCACAACTCCTCGGCCGCGATCGTCTCGTCGAATTTGACTGTGAAGGCGCGATAGTCCGGGCCGCGCGGCTGGTTGTCGCCGAAATGGCGCGGCCGCTGCGGCTCACCCGGGGTTTCGGCGTCGCCCATGTCGGTGTCGTCCGCCATGTCGGCGGTCGGCGCATCGGCAGCCTCGGCGGCGCTATCGGGCATGTCCTCGGCGGACACTTGCGTGTCCTCCGTGCTCATGCGCTGCATGTCGTCGCTGTCGGCGGCGTCGCCGTCCTCGCCGGAATCCTGCTTGCGGCGCTCGTCGTCGCCTTCGTCGTCTTCCTCGTCGGAATCGCGGCTGCGGTCGTCGCCCATTTCGAGCGCATCGAGCAGATCATGCACCGCGTCGCCGAACTGGCGCTGGTCCTCGAGCACGCCTTCCAGCCGGTCGAGATCGCGCCCGGCGCGGTCCTCGATCAGCGGGCGCCAGAGGTCGACCAGCTTCTTGGCGGCCGGGGGCGGCGCCATGCCGGTCAGCCGCTCGCGCACCATCAGCGCCAGCGCGTCCTCGATCGGCGCATCGGCGCGCTCGGTGATGGCGTCGAACTTGCCGCGGTGGAATTTCTCGTCAAGCATCGCGGTCAGATTCTTGGCGACGCCATCCATGCGCCGCGCGCCGATCGCCTCGACGCGCGCCTGCTCGACCGCCTCGAACACCGCGCGCGCCTGCTGGCCGCCGGGCTGCAGGCGGCGGTGCACCGCCGGATCGTGGCAGGCAATTCTCAGTGCAATCGCGTCGGCATGGCCGCGCACGATCGCCGCCTCGCCGCGCGAGAGCTTGCGCGGGGGCTCCGGCAGCCGCACCTTACCGCCCATCAGGCCGGGGCGCTCCGCCGCGAAGGACACTTCCAGCTCCGGCTTGCGCGCGATGGCGCGCAGGCAGCCGCTGACCGCGCGCTTGAACGGCTCGGTCGGCGAGTCCTTCGACGACGCTTTGCTTTTGATGTTCGAGGCCATCACAGCGCCTTGGTCAGCCAGTGGCAGGAGTGGCCTTTCGGAAAGTCATTGAGCTTGCCGAATTCGCGATAGCCCAATTTCCGGTAAAAACCCGGCGCCTGAAAGCTGTACGAATAGAGATACGCGCCTTGCGCGCCGCGTTTGCGCGCTTCGGTCTCGGCCTTCACGATCAGCCTCTTGCCCATACCCTTGCCGCGCTGCTTTTCCGAAACCCAAAGCGTGTCGATGAACAACCACCCCCACACCGTATAGCCGGTCAAAATGCCGACGACCTTGCCGCGCTCGCGCAGCGTGATCGCCAACGGCCGATAATCGAGCTTGCCGACGGCCTTCGCATTGTGGGCGCGCAGCTGCTTGTAGCCCTCGCGGCGCGTCGGGCCGTAATTCGTTTCGACGCGAAGACTTGCCATCGTCGCACGGCTTAACTCAGCGCCACGTTCACCGAGCTCTCCGGCAATTCGACGCCGAAGCAGCGCTGATAGAACTCGGCCACGATCGGCCGCTCCAGTTCGTCGCACTTGTTCAAGAAGGTGAGGCGGAACGCGAAACCGATATCGTTAAAGATCTCGGAATTCTCCGCCCAGGTAATCACCGTGCGCGGGCTCATCACGGTCGAGATGTCGCCGTTCATGAACGCGTTGCGTGTCAAGTCGGCGACGCGCACCATCTTGTTGACGATGTCGCGGCCCTGCTCGTTGCGATAGTGCTTGGCTTTCGCCAGCACGATCTCGACCTCGTTGTCGTGCGGCAGATAATTCAGCGTGGTGACGATCGACCAGCGGTCCATTTGGCCTTGGTTGATCTGCTGGGTGCCGTGATAGAGGCCGCTCGTGTCGCCCAAGCCCACCGTATTGGCGGTAGCGAACAGGCGGAAACAGGGATGCGGCTTGATCACCTTATTCTGGTCAAGCAGCGTCAAGCGGCCGGAGACTTCCAGCACGCGCTGGATGACGAACATCACGTCAGGGCGGCCGGCGTCATATTCGTCGAAGCAGAGCGCGACGTTGTTCTTCAGCGCCCACGGCAAAATGCCGTCGCGGAATTCGGTGACCTGCTGGTTGTCGCGGATGACGATGGCGTCCTTGCCGATCAGGTCGATGCGGCTGATGTGGCTGTCGAGGTTGACGCGCACGCAGGGCCAATTGAGCCGGGCCGCCACCTGCTCGATATGAGTCGACTTGCCGGTACCGTGATAGCCGGTGACGATGACGCGGCGGTTCTTGGCGAAGCCGGCGAGAATAGCAAGCGTGGTCGGCCGGTCGAAGCGGTAATCGGGGTCGAGCTCGGGCACGTGCTCGTCGGCTTTCGAGTAGGCCGGCACTTCCATGTCACTATCGATGCCGAATTGCTGACGGATCGACACCTTCATGTCGGGCAGTTTGTCGTAGGTTCCGCCGGCGATTTCCTGAGTTGCAGCAGTCAATTGGACCTCCGTGGCTTCGCGTGTCGCCCGAAGCCTGTTACGCCTCGACTCATCCGTCCGGCTGATGGGGCGCCAACTTAGCAGACCGCGCGCCGGCAAAAAACCCAGACGCCGCGAATTGCACCATCAATAATATCAATGAGATAGGTACGGCCGGACCCCTGCGCCAGGCGGGGCTGGGTTGCGCCGCCGCCGCGCGCGCCGGTCAGCCAAAACCGACCGATTTCAAGTAGTTGTAGGACTGGATCACCTCGACTAGCCGGTCTTCGCTCGACCGATCCCCGCCATTGGCGTCGGGATGGTGACGCTTGACCAGTTCCTTGAAGCGCATCTTGACCTGGTGCGGGGTGGCGCCGACCTCGAGCCCGAGCGCGGAAAGCGCCTTGCGCTCGGCGTTGCGCACGGGGCGGGTTTCCGCCTGCGCCTTCTGCTCGGCACGCAGGCCCTCGCCGAACAGCCCGAACGGATCGTCGCCGGCGCCGAAAGCGCGGAGGTCCGGTCGCGCGTTGCGCTTACCGGTTCCCATTTTCCAGGTCGGGCGATGTCCGGTGATGGCGTCCTTCTGGTAGGCCATCACCGCCGCGTCGTTCATGCCTTTGAAAAAATTGTACGACTGATTGTATTGCCGCACGTGATCGAGGCAGAAGCGCCAATAATCCTTGTCGTTTTCCCGCCCCTTGGGCGCGCGATGGGTGGCCTTCTCCTTGCAGCCGGCCCATTGGCAGACCGGGCCGCCGGTTTTTGGCCGGCGGTCCTTGTCCGGTTTGACGCGGACCTTATCGAATAGCGGCGAGTCGAATTTCATGACCGAACATTATGCGCCTTTGCGCGTGTCAGCTTCAAGACTTGACTTGCGCGCAAGTCATGCCCAATTCGAATCGCATGCGCACGGTGGATCTCATCACAAAGAAGTTGACCGAGGCTTTTAGCCCCCAAAGCCTCAATGTGGTGGATGAATCTCACCAGCATGAAGGCCATGCCGGCGCCCAGCCGGGCGGTCAGAGCCATTACCGCGTCTATATAGTGTCTGAATTGTTCAAAGGAATGACCCGGCTGCAGCGCCACCGCCTGATTAACCAGACCTTGGCTGGCGAACTCGAAGGCGGCGTACACGCGCTCGCCATCCATGCAGCGGCGCCGGGCGAAGGCGGTATCTAGCTCGCCTTCGCCGTAACCTTGCGCGGCAGCGGCTGGATGCGCAGCGCGGTGATGCGGTTGCGCTCGCGCCGCAGCACCCTGAATCGGAAGCCGTGGAAGGTGAAGCTCTGGCCCACCTCGGGGATCGAGCGCGCCTCATGAATGACCAGCCCGGCGATGGTGGTGGCTTCCTGATCCGGCAGGTTCCAATCCATGACGCGGTTGAGGTCGCGGATAGTCACCGCGCCGTCGACGTTGACTGAGCCGTCCGGTTGCTTGCGCACGCCGGGCATGGCGACGTCGTGCTCGTCGGTGATGTCGCCGACGATTTCCTCCAGGATGTCCTCGAGCGTGACCAGGCCCTCGACCACGCCGTATTCGTCCACCACCAGCGCGAACGGCGTCTTGCGACGGCGGAATGCCTTGAGCTGCTCGGAAACGGAGCGCATATCGGGCACGAACCAGGCCGGCCGCAGCAGCGCGGCGACGTCGACCTTGGAGGCGTTGCCGTCCACCGCGTGCAGCGCGCGCAACAGATCCTTCACGTGCAATATGCCGATAATATTTTCTGGATTGCCGCGCCAGAGCGGGATACGCGTCACCGGCGAGGCGATCACCGCGTTGACCAGGTCTTCCGGCTTTTCATCGGCGTCGAGCGTTATCATGGCGGTGCGGTGGATCATCACGTCGGACACGACCAGCTCGCGCAGATCGAGCACGCCGCCGAACATATCGCGGTCGAGCGTCTCGACGTCGCCCTCGCGATGCATGAGATCGACCGCGCCGCGCAATTCCTCGCGCGCCGACAGCACCTCCTGATCTTCGCCGACCGTCACGCCGATCAGTTTGAGCAGCCAGCGCACCAATGCCTCGATCGCCATCAGCACCGGGCCAAACAATTTGACGAACCAGAGCATCGGCCGCGCGACGGCGAGCGCGATGCGGTCGGGCGCGTTGAACGCCGCGGTCTTCGGCAGAATTTCCGAGAACACGACTACCAGGACGGTCATGACGACCGTGGCGTAAAGCACGCCGGCTTTGCCGAACCAGGCCAGCAGTATCCCCGTCGCCAGCGCGGAGGCGGCGATATTGACCGCGTTGTTGCCGAACAGCAGCGCGCCGAGCAGGCGTTCGCGCTGTTCGAGCAGGCGGTTGACGATGCCGGCGCGTTTGTTGCCCTGCTTTTCCAGCCGCGCCATGCTGGCGCGCGAGGACGCGGTGAGTGCCGTCTCACTGCCGGCGAAAAACGCCGACAGCAGCAGGCATACAAAAACGATAACCAGGGAAAGCCAGTCGTTCTCTGTCATACTTTATACCGGGCGCGTGATCTTATCCGAAAACCAGTTCCCAATTTTCGGGATCACGCGCTAGCGAGTTTGTCGGCGAGGAAGGCACGCACCTCGGCCGCACTGACGTCATTTTCGACGAAGGCCTGGCCGATGCCGCGCACCAGGATAAAGGTGAGCTTGCCGCGCTTCACTTTCTTGTCTTGCGCGATCAGGTCCATCAACGTGTCGACGTCGGGCACGCCGCCGGGGACATCTTTGAGATATGTGGGCAGGCCGACCGCGGCAAGATGAGCGCGCGCGCGCGCGGCCTCGGCTGCGCCAACTAGGCCTTTGGCGGCTGAAAAATCGAATGCCAACGCCATGCCGAGCGCGACCGCTTCGCCATGCAGCAGGCGGCCGGAAAAGCCGCAGCCCGCTTCCAGGGCGTGGCCGAATGTATGGCCGAGATTGAGCAGCGCGCGCTCAGCCGTTTCTCGCTCGTCGCGCGCGACGATTGCCGCCTTCATGCGGCAGCAAGCGGCGATCGCCTGCTCGCGCGCCGCGCCGCCGGAGAAAATGTCCCGCCAGTTCGCTTCCAGCCAGGCGAAAAACTTGGCATCGCCGAGCAATCCGTATTTGGCCACCTCGGCATAGCCGGCGCGGAATTCGCGCGCCGGCAAGGTGTCGAGCAGTGCGGTGTCGGCAACGACCAGGATCGGCTGATGGAAGGCGCCGACAAGATTCTTGCCGTGGCGGGAATTGATGCCGGTCTTGCCGCCGACCGATGAATCGACCTGGGCGAGCAGCGTGGTCGGCACCTGCACGAAATCGAGCCCGCGCCGTGCGCTCGCCGCGGCAAAGCCGGCAAGGTCGCCGATAACGCCGCCGCCGAGGGCAACAACCAGATCGCCGCGCTCGATACGGGCGGCGACAATCGCCTCACACACGGTCTCGAAGGTCGCGAAACTCTTCGAGCCCTCGCCCTCCGGCACCACGATGGCGCAACTCTCGAGGCCGGCGGATTTGAGCGAAGCCTCGGCGGCGGCAAGATGGCGCTTGGCCACTGTGGCGTCGGTGACGATGGCGAGTTTCGCACCCGGCCGCAGCGCGGCGACACGCTCGCCCAGGCTCGCGATCGACCCGCGGCCGATGACGATATCGTAGGCGCGCGCGCCCAGTGCGACCGGCACCGTGATCTGTTCGCTGGCGCGCGGCAGGGTGGTCATGACTTGACCTCCGCGTTGCCGGTAATGCCAAGCGGTTGCGGCAGCATGGCGATGATCTCGTCGACGATGGTGTCGTGCGGGTCCTCGCGCGACTGCACGACGATATCGGACAGCGCGTAGATCGGCTCGCGCAGCGGCAGCAGGTCCTTGATTTTTTCCGCCAGCGGGCGGTCGTTGCGCCGCTTGGTGCGCTTGATCAGCACGTCGAAATCGGCCTTCAGCCAGATCGAGACGCCGCGTTCGCGAATGAGCGCGCGCGTATTCGGGTCCATCACCGCGCCGCCACCGGTCGCCAGCACCTGAGCGCCGCTATCGAGCAGGCGCGCGATCACGCGCGCTTCGCCGGCGCGAAAATAGGGCTCGCCATGACGGGCGAAGATTTCCGGGATGGTCATGCCGGCGGCGATTTCGATTTCGGCGTCGGCGTCGACGAAGCTCAAGCCGAGCCGCGCGGCGAGCCGGCGCCCGACCGACGATTTGCCGGCGCCCATCATGCCGACCAGCACGATGGAACGGCTGCCGAGCGCGCGCACGATCGCCGCCTCCGGCCCGTTTTCCGCTGCCTTTTGAATGGCATTGTTAGCCATGCTAGAGTCCCGACCCGACGCCACGGTTCCATATACCAGCAATTGAGACAACCGCGCGGGCGGGTCATACCACTGGTTAAGGAATCGGGCCGTACATAAACGAAATTCGCCCGTTTGGCGCGGGCCGCGAACGGGTCCTCGACTATGCCGAGTCTCTTCAGATTTCTGGTTTTTGTCGGCCTCATCGGCGGGCTCGGCTATGTCGCGGTGTTCTCGCTCGCCAATTTCGTGAAGTACCAGCCGCGCGAGATCGTGGTGACGGTCCCGCCCAGTAAATTCATCAAGACCCATTAAAGAGCGAACCGCTTAAAGGCGATGGCCCGCAGGCCGACAGCATCCGACGAAGCGCTGGTCGAGTTGTTCCTCGACATGCTGGCGGCCGAACGCGGCGCCGGCAAAAACACGCTCGATGCCTATCGCAACGACCTCGCCGACCTCGCCGCGCATTTGCACGCCGCCGGCCGCGGCATCGCCAGCGCCGACACCGGCGATTTGCGCGGCTTTCTGGGCGCGCTCAACGAACGCGGCTTCAAGGCCTCGTCGCTGGCGCGGCGGCTGTCGGCGGTGCGCCAACTTTATCGCTTTCTCTACGCCGAAGGAATACGCAGCGACGATCCAGCCGCCGTGCTGGAAGGGCCCAAGCGCAGACGCAACGTTCCGAACGTTTTGACGATCGCCGAAGTCGACGGGCTGCTGGCGCAGGCGCGCAGGGACATGGAGGACAAGACGAAGCCGCCGGCGATGCGCTTGCGCGCGGCGCGGCTCCTGTGCCTGCTTGAAGTCGTCTACGCGACCGGATTGCGCGTCTCCGAACTGGTGGCTTTGCCCGCTTCAGCCGCCAAACGCGATCAACGCATGCTGGTGGTGCGCGGCAAGGGCGACAAGGAACGGCTGGTGCCGCTCAATCCGGCGGCCAAGCGCGCCATGGCCGACTATCTCGCGCTGCGCGCCGAGGCCGAGCATGACGAAGCGACGAAATGGCTGTTCCCTTCGTTCGGCGAAACCGGGCATCTGACGCGCCAGCACTTCGCCCGCGAATTGAAGGCGCTGGGCTCGGCCTGTGGCATCGCGCCCAAGCGGCTCTCCCCGCACGTGCTGCGCCACGCCTTTGCCAGCCACCTGCTGCACAACGGCGCCGACCTGCGCGTGGTGCAGACTTTGCTCGGGCATGCCGACATATCCACCACGCAGATCTATACCCACGTACTGGAGGAGCGGCTCAAAGCGCTGGTACGCGACCTGCATCCGCTAACGGACGGCTAGCAGTCGATGCCTGTAAGAACCATATTAACCCGATTGCTTGACTTAAATGCCCCGTCCGCGTCTCTAGGCTCTATCCCGTGTCGCCAGGTCTGATTCAATGCTAGCCGGAACCATGCGCACCTATCTCGACTTCGAAAAACCGGTGGCCGAACTGGAGGCCAAGGTCGAGGAATTGCGCGCCATGGGCGAGAGCGACACCGCGGTCGCTGTCGGCGATGAGATCAACCGGCTCGAGGCCAAGGCGGCGCAAGCGCTCAAGCAACTCTATGCCGATCTCACCCCCTGGCAGAAGACGCAGGTCGCCCGCCATCCGCAGCGGCCGCATTGCCTCGATTATATGGCCGGCCTGATCGGCAATTTCGTGCCGCTCGCCGGCGACCGCAAATTCGGCGAGGACGCGGCCATCGTCGGCGGCTTCGGCCGCTTGCGCGGCGAAAGCGTCTGCGTCATCGGCCACGAAAAAGGTTCCGACACCGAGGGGCGCATCAAGCACAATTTCGGCATGGCCAAGCCGGAAGGCTACCGCAAGGCCGTGCGGCTGATGGAAATGGCCGACCGCTTCGGCATTCCGGTGATCGCGCTGGTCGACACCGCCGGCGCCTATCCGGGCATCGGCGCGGAAGAACGCGGCCAGGCGGAAGCCATCGCGCGCTCGACCGACGCCTGTCTTGCGCTCGGGGTGCCCAATATCGCCGTTATCCTGGGCGAAGGCGGCTCCGGCGGCGCCATTGCGATTGCCACCGCCAACCGCGTGCTGATGCTCGAACACGCCATCTATTCGGTGATCTCGCCGGAAGGCGCCGCCTCCATTCTGTGGCGCGATACCACCAAGGCGCAGGAAGCGGCCACCAACATGAAGATCACCGCGCAGGACATGGTACGTTTCGGGGTGATCGACACGATCGTGGCGGAGCCGACCGGCGGCGCGCACCGCGATCCCGCCGCCGCCATCGCCGTCACCGGCGAGGCGATTGGCAATGCGCTCGCCGAATTGCGCGGGCTCGATCGCGATGTGGTGCGCCGGCAGCGGCGCGAGAAATTCCTCGCCATGGGCCGCACACCCGTTTGACGCCGTCGGGCGCGGCCCGGGCGTTGCGTTTCGGTCCTCCCAGGGAGGCGAATCCGCATGGCTTTTTCAGCATTTAGCGCCGGTTTACCATAGACTTACCGGCCCCCGTCCGCGCGTTCGTTTGCCTTGCGGACGCCACATCTTAAGGATAACGATATCTCAATGAGGGACCGCCCCTTCGGGGAGTACCGCGTTTGAAACGACCCTTTGTCCGCGCCCTGCTGGCGTCGGCGGCGGTTGCCGCCGCGATTGCCGTTGCCGGCTGCAACGCCGACGACATTGCGCCCACCGGTCGCGCGCAAGCTCCGCTGTCGGAAAAAATGCTCGCCGACATCGAGGCGAAGCACATGGACAAAGACTCACCGATCCTCGTCCGCATCTTCAAGGAAGAAGCGGAGATGGAGGTGTGGAAGAAAAACCGCGACGGCGAATACGCGCTGCTGAAGACCTATCCGATCTGCCGTTGGTCGGGCGACCTTGGCCCTAAGGTCAAGGAAGGCGACCGCCAAGCGCCCGAGGGCTTCTACACCATCACGCCCGGGCAGATGAATCCGAATTCCAACTACTACCTCGCCTTTAACACCGGCTATCCGAACGCCTTCGACCGCGCCTGGAACCGCACCGGCTCCGAGCTGATGGTGCATGGCGACTGCTCGTCGCGCGGCTGTTACGCGATGACCGACGAGCAGATGCAGGAAATCTACGCGCTTGCGCGCGAGTCGTTCTTCGGCGGGCAGAAGGAATTCCAGCTCGAGGCCTTTCCGTTCCGCATGACCGCGCTGAATATGGCCAAGCACCGCAACAACCCGAACTTCGCCTTCTGGAAGATGATCAAGGAAGGCTACGACCATTTCGAAGCCACCCATCAAGTGCCGAAGGTGGCGGTGTGCGAGAAGCGCTACGTGTTCGACGCGGTGGCGCCGGACAACGCGACCAAGCCGCTAGCATTTAATGCGCGCGGCAAATGCCCGGCGTTCCAGCTCGACCCGGCGATCGCCGACGCGGTGCTCGACCGCCGGCGGCAAGAGCAATACCAGATGGCCGAATACATCGCGCACGACGTCGCGGTGGTGCCCTCGCACCACGGCATCGACGGCGGCATGAACCCGGTGTTCGCGTCCGAGCTTGCTAGCCACAACGAATACGACAATAACGGCCGCATCTACCAGGTCGCCGGCAATAGCCAGGCGCCGGGCGCCTTGCCGCACACGCCCAATCCGCCGGGCACCACGATCCCGCGGCCGATGACGGCGGCGGCCGCGCCCGAGGCGCCGCAACCGCCGAGCGAGCCTTTGCTGATGGCGAGCGTACCAATGCCACAGCCGGCGCCGCAACCGAAGGAAGGCGAGGCTCTGCCGCAACGATCGACGTCGTTCGCGGGTCTCTTTGGCAACCTGTTCGGCGGCTCGCCGGCGCAGGCTAAGTCGGTCGAGCCGGGCAGCGACGACCAAGCGGTCGCCTTGCGCGGCAGCCGCGGCAGCACGGACATGGCCAAGCCGAAACGCGCCGCGGTGCGCACCGCCGCCGCGCCGATCGCTTTGCATCCCAAGCCGCGCGAAGCGGCCAAGCCGAAGGCGATGGCGACAAACGTCCGGGAGCCGGCCCCGGCGCCCCGGCAGCAGCAAGCTCGCGAGCAGGCGCCGTCGCCCATGCCGGAAATGCGTACCGCCTCTTCGACGCCACCGGCCCGCAACAACGGCCTGCTGGCGGGCGCGCAGCCGGTGGTTCCGGCCGGCTCGTTCGAGGCCCGCTGGACGGCGCTGCGCTGACCGGCTCGCTTTGAGCGCCGGACGCCAGACCCCGCATGGGCGCTTACGTTTACGTCCTCGGCACCTTCAGCAATAGTCGCCGCTTGACCTATGTCGGTTGGACGCTCGACGTCGCGCGCCGTCTCGCCCAGCACAACGCGGGCAAGGGCGCGCGCACCACGCGCGGGAGGCTTTGGGTGCTGCTGCATAGCGAGCGCTGCAAGAGCAAGCGCGCCGCCATGAGCCGCGAGTGGCACCTCAAGCGCGACCGCGCGTTGCGAAAAAAATTGGCGCTCAGGCTGAAAAGCGAGCCGCGATGAATAATTTCAACGAGCCGAAGATCGACTGCCATATGCACATTCTCGATCCGGCTCGCTTTCCCTATGGCGCGGACAATTTCTACCAGCCCTCGGGCCAGGAGATCGGCACGCTGGCGCAATATTATCAGGTGATGCGAACTTATGGCGTCAGCCGCGCCCTCATCGTGCAGCCGAATTCCGGCTATGGCCCTGACAATTCCTGCCTGCTCGACGCCATCGCTCAGGGCGACGGACATTTCAAGGGCATCGCCATCATCGATTTCGACGCCAGCCTCGATGAATTACGCGCGCTGAAAGCGCAAGGCGTGCTCGGCGCGGCCTTCAATACGACGTTTTACGGCACCGACTACTACAAAAAATCCGAAGACCTGATCCGCCGGCTCGCCGAGCTCGACATGTTCCTGCAAATCCAGAGCGAGCACGACCAACTCTCGATGTTCGTGCCCTGGATCGAAGAGATCCCGGTGAGGGTGCTGATCGACCATTGCGGGCGGCCGACGCCGCGTGAAGGTCTGGGTCAATCCGGATTCCAATCGCTGCTGCGCATCGCCCGGACAAACCGGGTGAGCGTGAAGCTGTCCGGCTACGCCAAGTTCTCGCAACGGTCTTACCCGTTCGAGGACTGCTGGCCGTTCGTGCGCGCCATCGTCGAGGCTTGCACGCTCGAGCGCTGCATGTGGGCGTCGGATTGGCCTTACTTGCGCGCGCCGGAACGGCAGGATTTCGGCCCGCTGGTCGAACTGCCGGAATTATTGTTCCCCGACTCGGCCGAGCGGCACAAATTGTTCTGGAATACGCCGCGCAGGTTGTTCGGGTTTGGCGATTGAGCGAAGGGCCTCAGGCAAACTTGCCGTGGCAGTGTTTGTATTTCTTGCCGGAGCCGCACGGGCATTGTTCGTTGCGGCCGACTTTGCCCCAGCTCGCCGGGTCTTTCGGATTGCGCTCGCTTTGCGCGCCATGGCCGTTACCGGCGCCGACCAGCATGGGTGCGAGCGCCGGCGCCATCTCGTCCTCGCCGGTCGCCGGGTCGACCTTGTGCGCTTCCATATAGGGAAGCTGCTGCGACGGCGTTTCCTCCGCCGGCGGCTGCTGCACGATCTCCACACGCATCAACTGCGCGGTGACCGCCTGGCGCAAGTTGCCCATCATCGCCTCGAACAGGCTGAACGCCTCCGCCTTGTATTCGTTGAGCGGATCGCGCTGGCCGTAGCCGCGCAGGCCGATCACCTGGCGCAAATGTTCGAGCATGACCAGGTGTTCGCGCCAGAGATGGTCGAGCGTCTGCAGCAGGATCGACTTCTCGACATAGCGCATGACGTCGGGGCTCCATTGCGCCACCTTGCCCGCCATGTGCTCGTCGGCGCGCCGCATGACGCGCTCGCGCATCTCCTCGTCGGCGATGCCTTCTTCCTTGGCCCAATCCTTCACCGGCAGGTCTAGCGTGAGCACGTTGCGCAGCGCCTCGTCGAGGCCGGCGATATCCCACTGCTCGGCATAGGCATTTTGCGGGATGTGCTTGGCGACCAGATCCTCGATCACCGAATGGCGCATGCCGGCGACGGTCTCGTCGACCGCCTCATCGCGCATCAGCTCGAGCCGTTCCTTGAAGATGACCGCGCGCTGGTCGTTCATCACGTTATCGTATTTCAGCAGGTTCTTGCGGATGTCGAAGTTACGCGCCTCGACCTTCTGCTGCGCCTTTTCCAGCGCCTTGTTGATCCAAGGATGGACAATCGCCTCGTTTTCCTTCAGCCCCAGCTTCTGCAGCATGCCGTCGAGCTTGTCGGAGCCGAAGATGCGCATGAGATCGTCTTCCAGCGACAGGAAGAACTTGGAATGGCCGGGGTCGCCTTGGCGGCCGGAGCGGCCGCGCAACTGGTTGTCGATGCGGCGGCTCTCGTGCCGCTCGGTGCCGAGCACGAACAGGCCGCCGGCTTGCAGCGCCTTTTCCTTCAAGCGCGCCACCTGCTTGCGGATTTCGTCGGCACGCGGATCCTTGTCGCGCGTCGCCCAATCGGTGATGTCGGTGATCTCCTGGCGGATGCGCATGTCGGCATTGCCGCCGAGCTGGATGTCGGTACCGCGGCCGGCCATGTTGGTGGCGATGGTGATGGCGCCGGGCACGCCGGCCTGCGCGACGATATAGGCTTCCTGCTCGTGGTAGCGGGCGTTGAGGATGGCGAACACCTTGGTCTTGGTGGCGCCGTCGTCGCCGGAATAAAGCGCCGCGAAGGCGTTGGGATCGGAGAAGTCGTGCGCCTCCCAGCCAGCCTCGCGCAGCATGTCGGCGAGCTGCTCGGATTTCTCGATTGACGTGGTGCCGACCAGCACCGGCTGGCCGCGCAGCTTGCAGTCCTCGATCAGCGCGATGATCGAGCGGTATTTCTCCTTCGCCGTGCGGTAGACCTCGTCGTCGTCGTCGATGCGCACCAGCGGCATGTTGGTCGGCACTTCCAGCACGTCGAGATCGTAGATGTCGAGGAACTCGTCGGCCTCGGTGAGCGCCGTGCCGGTCATGCCGGCGAGCTTCTCGTACATGCGGAAATAGTTCTGGAAAGTGATGGAGGCGAGCGTCTGGTTCTCCGGCTGGATCGGCTGGTGCTCTTTGGCCTCGAGCGCCTGATGCAGCCCTTCCGAATAGCGCCGTCCCGGCATCATGCGGCCGGTGAATTCGTCGATGATCACCACCTCGCCGTTGCGCACGATGTAGTCCTTGTCGCGCTGGAACAGTTTATGCGCGCGCAGCGCCTGGTTGACGTGGTGCACGACGGAGACGTTCTCGACGTCATAGAGCGACTGGCCCTTGAGCTGGCCGGCCGCGCGCAGCCGCTGCTCGAGCTTTTCCATGCCGGCTTCGGTCAGCGTCACGGTGCGCTGCTTTTCGTCGACTTCGTAGTCGGCCTTGTCGAGCGCCGGGATGTAGCTGTCGATGGTATTGTAGAATTCGGAACGGTCGTCGAGCGGACCGGAAATGATCAGCGGCGTGCGCGCCTCGTCGATCAGGATCGAATCCACTTCGTCGACGATGGCGAAGATGTGCCCGCGCTGGACCATGTCCTCCATGCGGTACTTCATGTTGTCGCGCAGATAGTCGAAGCCGAGCTCGTTGTTGGTGCCGTAGGTGACGTCGCAGTCGTAGGCTTGTTTGCGCTGCTCGTCGTCGAGCCCGTGTACGATGACGCCGACGCTTAAGCCCAGGAAACTATAGATTTGGCCCATCCACTCGGCGTCGCGGCTGGCCAGATAATCGTTGACCGTGACCACGTGCACGCCGCGCGTGGACAGCGCGTTAAGATAGACCGCAAGCGTGGCGACCAGCGTCTTGCCTTCGCCGGTCTTCATCTCGGCGATCTTGCCTTCGTGCAGGATCATGCCGCCGATCAACTGCACGTCGAAATGGCGCTGGCCAATGGTGCGCTTGGCCGCCTCGCGCACGGTGGCGAAGGCCGGCACCAGGATATCGTCGAGCGAGGCGCCCTCGGCGACCTGTTTCTTGAAGGCCTCGGTGCGGGCTTTCAGCGCCTCGTTGGAGAGGGCCTCGATTTCCGGCTCGAGCGCATTGATCTCGGCCACCCGCGGCAGATAGCTGCGAATCCGCCGCTCATTGGCGGAGCCGAACAGCTTGCGGGCAACGGCGCCGATCATACGGGCTCCTCAGTAATGGCGCGTTTAGCACGCCTCAACGGCCGGATTTTGCTTCCGGCGCTCCGGAAATGCGGCACTTTTCGGGCAAATTCGACGCGAACACGCCTGCAAAGCTTAACCAGCCGAGGTTAGCCGAGAGATAGGAGGGGGTCGGATTATTGTCAATTGGCGGCTTGTAACGGCCTTAAAGTCGCCCGCTCACGCGGACGTTAGGCGGAGCGGGCCATACCGCCATTGCAAAGCCATGGTTGTTGGGCGACAAGTCCGCCGCCGTCCGCGCCGTTGCGGACCAATCCATTCCCAAGGACAGCGTCATGACGATTTCCCATTACGCCCGCCGGGCCGCTCTGCTTGCCGTCAGCTTGACGGCATCTGTGGCGCTGCTGCTGGCGGTGGCCGCGACCCCCGCCGTGGCGCAGGACAAGGACCCGGTGATCGCCAAGGTCAACGGTACGGAGATCCACCAGAGCGACCTCGCCATCGCCGAGGAGGAAGCCGGGCAGATTCCGCCAATGTCGCCGGACGCCAAGAAGGACTATCTGGTGCAGTTCATGGCCGACATGATCCTGGTGGCGAAGGCGGCCGAGGCCAAGAAGATGGCCGACACCCCTGAATTCAAGCGCCGGATTGCATTCGCCCGCGACAAACTGCTGATGGGCGAGCTCTTGCAATCGGTCGGCAAGGCGGCGCTCACCGACGAGGCCATGCACAAAGTCTATGACGACGCGATCAAACAATTGGGTGAGCAGCAAGAGGTGCGCGCGCGCCACATCCTCATCCGCGCCGCCCCCGGCGACGAGAAGGCGAGCAAGGAAGCCGAGGACAAGATCAAGGCGATCATCGTGCGCCTGAAGAAGGGCGAGGATTTCGAGAAACTGGCCAAGGAACTGACCGAAGACCCCTCCGGCAAGGCCAATGGTGGCGACCTCGGCTATTTCACCAAAGATCAGATGGTGCCGGAATTTTCCGAAACCGCCTTCAAGCTGGAGAAGGGACAGATTTCCGAACCGGTGAAGACCCAGTTCGGCTGGCACGTGATCAAGGTCGAGGACAAGCGCGCAAAGGCGCCGCCGAAATTCGAAGAGGTCAAGGCGCAGATCGAAAATTTCGTGACGCGCAAGGCGCAGGCCGAGTTGGTGCAGAAGCTGCGCGCCGAGGCCAAGATCGAGAAGATGTACAAGACCGAGGAGCCGGCCAAGCCCGAGGAGCCGGCGAAGAAGTAGCTTCGATCACATTAATCAATAATTATCGTCATGGCCGGCCTTGTGCCGGCCATTTCGTTTAAGCTAGCAAGTCGATGAAGATTGACTTTTGGATGCCGCGCCGATGAACACCGCCATCGCCCCACTCGCCCCCAAGCACGTGCCCGACATGCCGGCCATCGCCGGCCTCAGGCTCGCCACCGCCGAAGCCGGCATTCGCTACGCCGGGCGCACCGACGTGCTGCTGGCGCTGTTCGATGCCGGCACCGCCGCCGCCGGCGTCTTCACCCAATCGAAATGCCCCTCGGCGCCGGTGGAATGGTGCCGGGAGCACCTCAAGCCGGGCAAGGCTCGCGCGCTGGTGGTCAATTCCGGCAACGCCAATGCCTTCACCGGCAAGAGTGGGCGCGCCGCCACCAAGCTCACCGCCGAGATCGCCGCAAAGAGCGCGGGCTGCAATCCGGCGGATGTGTTCTTGGCCTCGACCGGGGTAATCGGCGAGCCGCTCGACGCGGCCAAATTCGCGCCGGTGATGGCGGGCCTTAGCCAGCGAGCGCGGCCGGGCGACTTCCTCGCCGCGGCGCGCGCGATCATGACCACCGACACGTTTCCCAAGGTGGCGACCTCGACCGCGCGCATCGGCAAGGCAACGGTGACGATTAACGGCATTGCCAAAGGCGCCGGCATGATCGCCCCCGACATGGCGACCATGCTCTCCTTCATTTTCACCGACGCCGCCATCGCCGCGCCGGCGCTGCAGGCGTTGCTTAAGGACGGCGTTGCCGACACCTTCAACGCGGTCACCGTCGACGGCGACACCTCCACCTCCGACACGTTGATGCTGTTCGCCACCGGCCAAGCCGGCCATCCGCGCATCGCGCGCGCAGCCGATCCGCGGCTGAAGGATTTCAAGCGCGCGCTGCAAGCGGTGCTCGCCAACCTCTCGGAGCAGATCGCGCGCGATGGCGAAGGCGCGCGCAAGCTGGTGGAGATCGTGGTGGAAGGCGCGGTGTCGAAGGCCTCGGCGCGGCGCATCGCCATGTCTATCGCCAATTCGCCGCTGGTGAAGACGGCGATTGCCGGCGAGGACGCCAATTGGGGCCGCGTCGTCATGGCGGTCGGCAAGGCAGGCGAGCCGGCGGATCGCGACAAGCTCTCGATCTGGTTTGGCGGTATCCGCGTTGCGCACAAAGGCGCGCGCGATCCCAGCTATGACGAGGCGGCGGTGAGCGCGGCAATGAAAAAGCCAGAGATCAGCCTGAAAGTCGCGCTCGGCCTCGGCAAGGGCCGCGACCGCGTGCTCACCTGCGACCTAACCAAGGAATACATCGCCATCAACGGCGATTACCGCTCGTAAACCAAGGATTAACTGTGGTGGAAGGACGGGGGACCCGGTGCAGTCGACTGCATGACCCCTTAACCATGGCTGCCTATCGTCGAGGATGAGGCTCGTGAACAAAGTCGTTCTTGTCGCCGCCTGTGCCCTCGTCGATGCCGACGGCCGCGTGCTCATCGCGCAACGTCCCGCCGGCAAACCGATGGCCGGCTTATGGGAGTTTCCCGGCGGCAAGGTCGAGGATGGCGAAGCGCCGGAACAAAGCCTGATCCGAGAGTTGCAGGAGGAACTCGGCATCGTCGTCAATGAGGCCTGTCTCGCGCCGCTGACTTTCGCGAGCCACGCCTATCCCGACTTTCACCTCCTGATGCCGCTCTATGTCTGCCGGCGCTGGGAGGGGCAAGTCAGCGCAACCGAGGGGCAGAAGCTCGCTTGGGTGAAACCGAACCGGCTGCGCGACTATGAAATGCCTCCGGCGGACGTTCCGCTGATCTCGCACTTGATGGCACTGTTGTGACAGGCCGAATAACGACAATGCAGGAGGCGCCAATGTCCGGGACTGTAACGAGAAGCCGCTTGCGCGACTTCCTGCGCGACGACGGCGGGGCCACGGCCATCGAATACGCCCTGATCGCCTCCGGCATCGCCGGCGCCATTATCGCCGCGGTCATTGCGTTGGGCACGTCTGTAACCGGCATGTACACGAGCGTTTCCAACGGCTTCAACTGACGGCCGGCCGGCTTCCCGACAATAAACGGAAAACCGAACGCGCGCGGGCCTGCCGCGGCGCGCGGCTTGCTGTATAGTGGCGCGAAACGGCCCATAAAAGGTCGCGTCCCGGGGAGAATGGTGATGGCCGATACTTTGGATAGTTTCTTCGCGCGCCAGCTCGCCACATACGCCGGCTATCACCGCGACGAGCGAAACCGCGCGACGCATTTCATCGGCATCCCGGCGATCGTCTTCTCGATTCTGGTGCCGCTGGCGCTGGTTCGCTCGGACGGCTTTTCGCTCGCCTTGCTAGTCGCACTGCTGGCCGTGCTCGGCTGGATCGCGCTCGACCGCGTCATCGGGCTGGCGATGGTCGTGGTGATGGTGCCGATGCTGCTCGTCGCCGAATGGATCGCGCGCAGTTATGGCGGCGCGACGACGTGGATCGTGTTTGCCATCTTCTTTGTCGGCGGCTGGGTGTTCCAACTGGTCGGGCACGCCTGGGAAGGCCGCCGCCCGGCGCTTGCCGACAATCTGTTCCAGGCCTTCATCGGCCCGATGTTCATCATGGCGGAAGTGTTGATGGCGCTTGGCCTCAAGCGAGACCTGAAAGCGGCAATCGACGGCGCACGCTAGGACGCCGCTGACACAATAAGAACCACGAGGTTCCCGATGAAGGCTGCCGCCTATCAGGCTCCCCTTCTACCGGCCGGCTCCATGGAAGCTCTCGACCTCATTTACGATCGCGTCAGATGGTGTGAGACCGAAGGCGTGGATATTTTGTGTTGTCCCGAGGCCGTGCTCGGAGGACTTGCGGACGATGCGGAACGCCCTACTGATATCGCAATCAACGTTGAAAGCGGGCGGCTACAAGTGCTGCTCGCACCTCTTGCAAGCAAATCGGTGACCTCGATCGTGGGGTTCACCGAAGCTGCCGATGCCGGAAAGTTATACAATGCCGCCGCCGTGTTTCACGACGGAAAAGTCGTCGGCATCTACCGCAAGCGCCATCCAGCGATCAGGAAGTCCGTGTACAGCGCAGGCGGCAAAAGCCCGATCTTCACCATCGGCCTTCTTTCGTTCGGGATCATGATTTGCAATGATTCTAATTATCCCGAACTCGCCACCGGCATGGTTGCGCGCGGCGCCATGGCCATTTTCTTACCAAGCAACAACAGCCTATCTCCGGAAAGCGCCAATGTGGTGGCCCTAAGCAGGGCCGTCGATATCGCGCTAGCCAAGGACAACGGAGTGATGATCGTGCGAGCAGATGTGCCGGTCGCACGGCGGACCGAGTTTCGTTCGGCTCGTCAGCGATTGTCGATGCTCGCGGAACGGTCCTCCAGGCAGGAAAGGCGTTGAGCGAGGACATTCTCGTCGCAGAGATTCGTGCCGGAGGGCAAGAAGGTGCGAAATCTTCCCGCCGTATATGAGTAAACGCCTTACGAGCCCGGCTTTTCGCCGCTTGGAATTTCCTTGGTGCCGAGCGCGTCGGCGAGCCGCGTCCTCGCCGAGCCGGGCCGCAGCGGCTTCTGCTGGCTCTCATGCGGCGCCCAGCCCGACAACCAGACGATCTCGAAAGTCGCGCGCAGGCGACCGTCGGCGTCGGCGAAGCGCTGTGCGTAAATTTCCGCCATGCGCGCCAAGGTCGCGCGCTTGAGCGGCGTGCGTCGGCGTTCGCTCAAGCTGTTGGTCGCGCCCATGCGGCGAAGATCGCGCATCAAATCGAAGACCGAATTGTAACGCACCGTCAGCCGGTCGCTGTCGATCACCGGCAGTGCAAAGCCGGCGCGTTGCAGCAGCGCGCCCACCTCGCGCAGATCGGCGAAGGGCGCGACGCGCGGTGAAACCCCGCCTTCGATCTCGCTTTCGGCCTGAGCGAAGGCTTCACGCAATTCGGCGAGGGTGTCGCCGCCGATCAAAGCCGCAAGGAACAGACCGTCCGGCTTGAGCGCGCGGCGGATCTGGATCAGCGTGCCCGGCAGGTCATTGACAAATTGCAGCGCCAACGCGGAGATGACCAGATTGAGCGAGGCGTCGGCGAACGGCAGCGCCTCCTCGTCGGTCGCAACGCGCAGGGCCGCGTCGGACGCGCCGACATCCGGCGCAGCGGCAACGATACGCGCGACTTTGCCGCCTTCCGCCAATACACGGCGTAGCACGCCGGTGGGCGTGCCGAGGTCGACGCCCAAATCGAACTGGCGCAACACCACGGAAAGCCGCTCGCCCAGTTCGGCGGCGACCCGGTCGATCAGGAAGGTTTCCGGTCCCAGCGCCCGCGCGCGCCGTTGCCGCGCGCGCAGCAAAGAGCGGTCGAAGATGGTCGGGTTTGACGGCATCTGCTACATTTGCAGCATGAACGAGCTTGTCTCGGCAAGTGAGGACCGGGCGCCCTCGCGGCTCGCGCATATCCGCGGCGGGATGCGCGCCGCGCTGCGTTTGGCGCTCGACGTCGCGCTGCCGCCGCTCTGCCCGGCCTGCCGCGCCCCGCTCGGCGACGGGGTGGGCTTGTGTGCCTCCTGCTGGTCGAAACTGTCGCTGATCGAGCCGCCTTATTGTGCGCGGCTCGGCATCCCCTTCACCTACGATCCCGGCCCCGGCATGTTGTCGATGGAAGCGATCGCCGATCCGCCGGCCTATGACCGCGCCCGCGCCGCGGTGCGCTATGACGCGGTCGCCCGCGCGCTGGTGCTGTCGCTCAAATACGGCGACCGGCTCGATCTCGCGCCCATGATGGGGCAATGGATGGCGCGCGCTGGGCGCGAATTGCTTGAAGGTGCCGACGCGCTCCTGCCGGTGCCGCTGCACTGGCGGCGACTGTGGGCGCGGCGCTTCAACCAGTCGGCGGCGCTGGCCAAAGCGATTTCCGGCATAGCCGGCGTGCCGGTGCTGCATGGCGCGCTCAGGCGCGTGCGGGCGACGCCGCAGCAAGTCGGGCTGTCCAAGACCGAACGGGCCGACAACGTGCAGGGCGCCTTCCGCGTGCCGGCGCAGGAAAAGCCAAATGTTACCGGCCGCCGGCTGGTGCTGATCGACGACGTGCTCACTTCGGGGGCAACGGCCGATACCTGCGCCCGCGCGCTGCTGCGGGCGGGAGCCGCCCATGTCGATGTGCTAGTCTTCGCCCGGGTTGTCGCCGCTATGCGCAGTCCCATATAAACAGGGCCGGACCGACGCGGAAAACCCATAGACCCCAAATGCCCGCCATTGAAATCTATACCACCCGCTATTGCCCCTATTGCACCGCGGCAAAGGCGCTGCTCAAGCGCAAAGGCGCCGCGTACAGCGAAATCGACCTGAGCAACGATTGGCAGCGGCGCGATGAAATGATCGAGCGCGCCAATGGCGGCATGACCGTGCCGCAAATCTTCATCGGCGCAACCCATGTCGGCGGCTGCGACGAACTGCACGCGCTCGAGTGCGCCGGCAAGCTCGACGCGCTGCTCGCCGGCGATGAGGTCGGCGCATGACCGCCTCCACGTTCAAGGCGGCGATGATCCAGATGCGCTCGGGCGTTACGCCCGCCGCCAATATCGAGGCCGCGGTGCGCATGATCGGCGAAGCCAAGGCCGCCGGCGCCGAATACGTGCAGACGCCGGAAATGACCAACGTGCTCGAAGCCAAGCGCGAGCGGCTGTTCGCAACCATCGTCGAGGAAGAGGCCGACACCTCGCTCGCCACGCTGCGCGAGGTTGCGCGCAAGCTCGGCATATATATTCACGTCGGTTCGCTGGCGATCAAGATTTCGCCCGACCGGGCGGCCAACCGCGGCTTCCTCATCGATCCGAAAGGCGATATCGCCGCGCGCTACGACAAGATCCACATGTTCGACGTCGATCTCGAGGGCGGCGAGAGCTACCGCGAGTCGCGCACCTACCGGCCCGGCGAGCAGGCGGTGTTGTGCGATCTGCCCTGGGGCCGACTGGGTCTTACCATCTGCTACGACCTGCGCTTCCCGGCGCTATACCGCGCACTCGCCGAAGCCGGCGCCACCATGCTGGCGATCCCCTCCGCCTTCACGCAGAAAACCGGCGAGGCGCATTGGCACGTGCTGATGCGCGCCCGCGCCATCGAGAACGGCTCTTTCGTGTTCGCGGCGGCGCAAGGCGGCAAGCACGAGAACGGCCGCGAGACCTTCGGCCATTCGTTGATCGTCGACCCGTGGGGCCGCGTGCTGGCGGAAGGCGGCACTGAGCCGGGCGTGGTGATGGCCGAGATCGATCTGGCGGAAGTGGCGAAAGCGCGCGCGCGCATCCCCTCGCTGCAGCATGGCCGCCGTTTCGAGATCGTAGAGCCGCTGGCGGAGCCGACCCACCTGCACGTGGTCAGGGGGGCCGAATGATCCGCTACGCGCTGGTATGCGAGAAGGGCCACGGCTTCGAAAGCTGGTTCGCGGATTCGGCGGCCTACGACAAGCAAATCAAGCGCCGACTGGTGACCTGCCCGCAGTGCGGCTCGGCCAAGGTCGACAAGGCGATCATGGCGCCGCGCGTGACCGGGGCGAGAAAGCGCTCGGCACCGGCCGAAATACCGGCGCCCGCAGCCGTGCCTGAACCGTCGCAAGAGAAAGCGCCCGTGGCGATGATCACGCCGCAGGAGCGGGAAATCCGCACCAAGCTCAAGGAATTGCGCGAGCACCTCACCAAGAACGCCGACCATGTCGGGCCGCAATTCCCCGAGGAAGCGCGCAAGATGCATTACGGCGAAGCCACGCACCGCTCGATCTACGGCGAGGCCTCGCCGGAGGAAGCCAAGGCCTTGGCCGACGAAGGCATCGAATTCCACCCGCTGCCGATTTTGCCGGAAGAGCGGAATTAGCGCGCGGCCATAAAAGTCACAGCACGGTTGCCAGCAGGATCGTGGCGATACACCAGCCGCGCTCGCTGCACCGAAAAATTCCGCTCCATTTGATGAGTTCCGGCTGCGCTTGTTGTCCGGAAGGCGCGAACGTGAACATCAGCGGCACGTGCAGCAGCGCGAGATCTGCTGTCAGTTCAACGATACGCAGCTCTTCCAAACGCGGCTGCAATTCCCAAGTGCCGCGCCAGTTACGCGTAAAGCGTTCCATCGCCGCGTCGCGTCCCCAAACCGTCACGGCGGTCGTGGTAACCCAGAGAAAATCCGGCGAGTCCCACAAGAGATTGGCAACCGTCACGGCGTCGCGCGCATTTTGCGATTCGACGAAGCGCAAGAAAGTTGCTTTGACCTCGTCGCTTGCCCGACCTGCCTCAGGAGCCATGTCCGCGCCGCTAATATGCCCACACCAGCAGGCCCACGCCGATCACCACCAGCACGATGCCGGTTAGTTCGCGTGTCGTGGTCGGTTGCTCGAAGATGAAATGCGTCACGCCTTGCGCGAACAGCACCTCGACCAGCGCCAGCGTGCGCACGCTCGCCGCCGTGGCGATGGCAAAAGCGAGGAACCAGAATTGCGAGGCGAAGGCGCCCATGAAGCCGGCGAATAGCGAGGGTTTCCAGGCCTTGGCGATAGCGCGTAAGACGCCCGGATCGCGCAATGCCAGATAGGCCGACAGCAGGACCGCCTGCAGCACCAGTCCGACTGCGAGCGTGAAGGTCGCGGCCATCACGAAGTGCGGCAGATGCAACGATAGGATGGCGCCGCGATAGCCGATCGCCGAAAGCGCGAACAATGAGCCCGAGATCAGGCCGACGATCGTCGAGCGCCTGGTGCTGACGCTGCCGGCGCCGGGTTTCAGCGAGATCACGATCACGCCGGCGGTGGCGATGAGGATCGCCAGACCCGATAGCGGCGTGATCTTGTCGCCGAGAAAAATCAGCCCGAACAGCGCCACCTGGACCGGTTCGGTCTTGATATAGGCGTAGGCGACCACGAACGAGCGCTCGCCCATCACCGAGAGCATGGTCGCGGTGGCGCCGATTTGCGTCAGCGCGCCGGAGGCGACCCACAACCAAAACAGCGGTGGCGGGTGCGGCAGGCCGTAGCCGGTCACGGCCATGACGCCGGCGAGAAACACAAGCGCGAAGGGAAAGCCGAACAGGAAACGCACATGCGTAGCGCCGACCGTGCCGAGCGTCGCGGTCAGTTCGCGCTGCATGGCGTTGCGCGCGGTCTGCGCGGCCGCGGCGATCAGCGTAAAGACGGCCCAGAGCATGCATCAAACCGGTCGTTGCGGGGGATTGCGGTCAAGGAGACGTGCGAACTTCAGGGCTTTTCGGCGAGGAGCATGTAGTTCACATCGGTATCGGACGACAATTGCCAGCGGTCGGCAAAGGGATTGTAAATGACGCCGCGTTCGCCGATCACCCGCAGGCCGCCGTTCTCGAAGGCAATCTCGAGTTCGGTCGGGGTGACGAATTTGTCCCATTGATGCGTGCCGCGCGGCAGCCAGCGCAGCACGTATTCGGCGCCGACAATGGCCAGTGCGAAGCTCTTCAGCGTGCGATTGAGCGTGGCCGCGACCATCAAGCCGCCGGGCTTCACCATCGTGGCGCAGGTAGCGACGAATTCGTTCACATCGGTGACGTGCTCGACCACTTCCATTGCCAGCACCACGTCGAATTTTTCGCACGCCGCGGCAAGCTCTTCCGCCGTGGTGGCGCGGTAGTCGACCGTGACGCCATTCTCCCGCGCATGCGCACTTGCAACCGCGATGTTTTCCTGCGACGGATCGGCGCCGACCATCTGCGCGCCGAGCCGCGCCAGCGGCTCCGACAGGATGCCGCCGCCGCAGCCGATATCGAGCATGCGCAACCCGGCGAGACAGTCGAGTTTCTTGGCATCGCGGCCGAAGCGCTGCGCCGCCTGGTCGCGGATGTAGGCAAGCCGCACCGGATTGAACTTGTGCAACGCCGCCATCGGCCCACGCGGATCCCACCAGTCGTTGCCATAGCGCGAGAAACGCTCGACCTCGGCATCGTCGATGGAGGAGCTGCGTTTCTTCACCGCCATGGAATCAGCGCGCCGTCACGTGGTTGCGGAAATCGAGCGGCGCGCCGATGCCGCGCAGCGTTTCCCAGCCTTCGCCGGTGCCGTGCACGGTGATGTCGCCGTAGTTCAGCAGCCGGCCGAAGATCGACTGGTCGACGTCGACGCTTTCCACCTTGTCCATGTTCATTTCGATGGTGTGGCGCTTGATGAAGCCGCGCTTGTATACGACGCGCCGGTCGGTCACGTCGATCTCCGTGGTCCAGCGGCGGAACCAGGCCTGAAAAAACACGCCGAATCCGACGATCACGCATAGCGCGGCGATCGCGAGCATGGGCGGGATCATGCCGCCCGCCAGCAGCGCGACCGCGGCGGCCGCCCACAACAGCAGAGCCGGCAGATAGACGATCCAGTGGATCCTGCCTCTATAGGTCACGGTCTCGCCCGGTTGCAGAATTCGATCGATATACCGCATTGCCAGCACCCAAAGGATCAAGTCGAACTACGCCGGTAAGGCCTTGGTGAAAGGCCCCAATGTTGCAGTCTCGCCACCCCGCCGGTATGTATACGCGCCTTTTGCGGCCGCCACATCCGGCCGCTTGTTAGCGCCTTTTGGCGCGTCCGGGAACGGCAGGTTTTCTTAAGTCATGGCTCGCCTGGTGATGAAATTTGGCGGCACGTCGGTCGCCGATCTCGACCGCATCCGCAACGTGGCGCGCCACGTCAAGCGCGAGGTCGACGCCGGCAATGACGTGGCGGTTGTCGTCTCCGCCATGGCGGGCGTCACCAACAAGCTGGTCGACTGGTGCCGGCAGGCAGCCCCGCTGCACGACGCGCGCGAATACGATGCGGTGGTGGCGACCGGCGAGGATGTCACCGCCGGGTTGCTCGCCATCGTATTGGAAGGCATGGGCGTCAATGCGCGCTCCTGGCAGGGCTGGCAATTGCCGATCCTGACCGACAACGCGCATGGCGCCGCGCGCATTATGGAGATCAACGGCGCCGAACTGATCCGCCGCTTCAAGGAGATGAGCCAAGTCGCGGTGATCGCGGGCTTCCAGGGCGTGCACACGGAAACCGGCCGCATCACCACGCTCGGCCGCGGCGGCTCCGACACTTCGGCGGTGGCGGTGGCCGCCGCCATCGGCGCCGAGCGCTGTGACATCTATACCGACGTCGACGGCGTCTACACCACCGATCCGCGCGTGGTGCCACAGGCGCACCGCTTGGACAAGATCGCCTACGAGGAAATGCTCGAGCTCGCCTCGCAGGGCGCCAAGGTCATGCAGGTGCGCTCGGTCGAGCTCGGCATGGTGCATAATGTGCGCATCTTCGTGCGCTCAAGTTTCGAAAAGCCGGAAGACATCGATCCCAACAAGCCGCCGTCCGGCACACTCATTTGCGACGAGGGAGACATCGTGGAACAGCAAGTCGTCACCGGCATAGCCTTCTCCAAGGACGAGGCGCAAATCTCCATCCGCCGCGTGCAGGACAAGCCCGGGGTCGCCGCCGCGATCTTCGGCCCGCTCGCCGACGCCAATATCAACGTCGACATGATCGTGCAGAACGTCTCCGCCGACGGCGCCACCACCGACCTGACCTTCACCGTGCCCTCGGCCGACTACGAGCGGGCGCGCGTCACCCTCGACAAGGCCAAGAAGACGATCGGCTTCGAGCGGCTGGACGGGGCAAACGATGTCGCCAAGGTGTCGGTGATCGGCATCGGCATGCGCAGTCATGCCGGCGTCGCGGCGAGTGCGTTCAAGGCGCTGGCCGGAAACAAGATCAATATCCTCGCCATCACCACCTCGGAGATCAAATTCTCCGTGCTGATCAACGCGTCGCAAACCGACCTTGCGGTACGCACGCTGCATGCGCTGTACGGGCTGGATAAATAAGCCGCTACATTCGCTAAACGCAACGCCGCGATGGCGACCCGCCCACCGCATGCGCCGCAAATAACAAACCGGAGGAAATTTCGCCCATGCGTGTGGTCGCGCTCGAAGAGCATTTCACAGTCCCGACCTTGGTCCAGCGCATCGACAAGGCCGCCATCAGCGCCCGCGGGTTCCGGCCGCGCAAGCCGCCGGTCGGCCGGCCGAACCCGAGCGATCTCTTGCCCGAGATCGGCGTGCAGCGCATCAAATCGATGGACGAGGCCGGCATCACGATGCAGGTGCTATCGAACACCGGCCCGGGTCCCGATCTGGTGCCCGGCCCGAACGGCGTCGCCATCGCGCGCGAGATGAACGACCATCTGGCGGCGGCAGTCGCCCGCCATCCCGACCGCTTCGCCGGTTTCGCCGTGCTGCCAATGCTAAGCCCGGACGCCTGCGCCGCCGAACTCACGCGCGCTGTCAAGGAGCTGCATTTCCCGGGCGCGCTGATCAACGGCACGACCGACGGCCGCTTTCTCGATCACCCGAGCTATGACGGCGTGCTGGCAGCGGCCGTGGAGCTCGACGTGCCGATCTACATCCATCCGCACATGGCGCCCGAGTCGGTGCGGCAGGCCTATTATTCGGGCTTGGAACCGGGCGTGGCGCGCGTGCTGGAATCCGCCGGCTGGGGCTGGCATTCGGAGACGGCCATTCACCTGCTCCGCATGGTGGTGTCCGGGGCGCTCGACCGGCATCCCAAGCTCAAGATCATCATCGGCCATATGGGCGAAATGCTGCCGGCGATGCTGGACCGCATCGACGCAGTATTCGCGCAGGATATCGACCACCTGAAACGGCCGATCAGCCGCGCGATCCACGATCAAGTTTGGATCACGACCAGCGGCATCTTCAGCCAGCCGCCGTTCATTGCCGCGCTGCAGACCTTCGGCATCGACCGCATCATGTTCTCGATCGACTACCCCTATGCGCCCAATATGAAAGGCCGCGCTTTCCTCAACGGCGCCGCACTGTCACCGGCCGACCTGGCCAAGCTCACGCACGGCAACGCGGACGCGCTGCTCAATTTGAAGGCCTGAGTGGGGTGCGCGCGTAAAGCTGAACGCGCGCACCGTGGTTGGTCAGGCGGCCTCGGCCGTCGTCGGATCGATCATGGTCCGCACACGTGAAATCTTGTTGGCCGGAAAGCCACCCTTCTGGGCATGCGCGCGCACCGCCGCTTCGTCTGGCGCGATGTACAGGCAATAGATCTTGTCGTCGGTAACGAAGCTCTGCACCCACTGAATCTGCGGACCCATGCTTTGCAGCACGCCGCAGGATTTCTGCGAAATGGCCTGCAGCTCCTGCTTCGGCAGTTTGCCGGCGCCGACGATCTCCCGTTCGATGACGAATTTCGGCATGACGTTCTCCCTCGTGAAAGCGCGCGCCATGCGCGCCCGGTGAGGGATTTGCGGTCGTTTGCAAGGAGTTGTCTTGAGGCGCAGGCCCCGGCTCAATGAGAACGGGCGCGCAATTTCAGGGACAAATGTCCCCTCACCGCGCGCGGCTCAACCGCCCGTTCATGCCGAGCCCGGCGTCGCGGGCGCGCACGATGGCCTCATAGCGGTGCTCGACGCCGATCTTGTCAAATACCCGCGTGATGTGATTGCGCACGGTTTTTTCCGAGAGCCCGAGCGAGGTCGCGATTTCCGAATTGTCGAGGCCTTCGGCAATTCCTTCGAGCACCGCGCGCTCGCGTGGCGTCAGCTCGTCGAGCGGCAAGCCGCTGCGCTCGGCAGCGGGCGCGACGTCCGGTTCGGCAAGAAACCGCCGCACCTCCTCGACCAGGCGCGGCCAGGCCGGTTCGTCGGCGAGCGGCATGTGGTTTTCGCTATCGAGCTGCACGAAGCGGCTGTTGGGGATGAGGCTCGCCAGTAACCGGCCCTCGTCAATCGGGGCGACCAAATCGCGCTCGGGATGCACGATGAGAACCGGACATTGCAGCTTGCGCGCCGCCTCCTGCACATCCGTCTGCCAGCCGATCTGCAATAGGCGCGCGGCTGTTTCTGCGGAGGTCGCATGCCGCATCTGTTCGGCCCAGGAACGCTGATAATCCAGGCCACCGCCCGGCTGGAATGCCGAGGCCCACATGCGGATTAGATTGTGACTCTCCAAGCCCCAGCCGAGTCGCATGAGTTCAAGCAACACCCCCGCCCGTTTGACTTCGCGCGGCTGTTCGGTCCGGCACAATCGTCCACGCGCGTAAGTGCCGTACAGGATAAGATGGCTGACGCGCGCCGGATTACGCGCCGCATATTCGATCGCGACCGGACCGCCCCAGCATGTGCCGACGATCGCAAACCTGCGGAATGAGGCCGCCTCGACGACGCGGGCGAAATCCGAAACCCAGCTCTCGAACGACAAATTGGGCGCGTCGCGGTCGGATAGCCCGCAACCGCGCGCGTCGTGACGCAGCAGCCGGAAGTCGCGCCCGAAAGCGTCAAGCCACGGCCGCCAGGCGAGGCTTTGCCACTGGTACTCCAGGTGGGTGAGCCACGTCGCCGACATGACCAGCGGCGGTCCCTCGCCGCTGACCGCATAAGCAAGTTTGACGCCGTCGGCCGCGGTGCAGAAGCGGATGTCCTGGTTCATGGCACCCAAGGGCTGTCTGGCCTATTTGGCCTGTAATGCCGGTGTCAGATTAACACGTCTAAGTCTATGCCGCAGTGCAGTGTTAGGCCTCCAAACCGATCGGCCGGTTTGGCTTGCCCCTTGCATGGGCCATTGGCTATAGCCTGACCCATAGCGGCCGGGGACATGAGTCTCGCGGTCGTCATTCGTACAAAGTTAGGCCGTAAACGGGCCGCGGCCGGTACCGTGGCCGCATAGGGACTTCAATAATGCGTGGCGCGCTGGGCGGTCCGCGCGTGCTGTTACGCCGGCTTCGCGAAGTGATGGCGGAGCCGGTCAGCGCGCAGGAACGCCTCGACAAGGTGGTTGTGCTGATCGCCGCCAACATGGTGGCGGAGGTCTGCTCTGTCTACGTCTTGCGCGTAGACGGAACGCTCGAGCTATACGCGACCGAAGGCCTCAAGCCGGAAGCCGTCCACCAGACCGTGCTGAAGGCCGACGAGGGCCTGGTCGGCCTGGTGGCGAGCGAGGCCAATCCGATCAACCTGTCGGACGCGCAGGCGCACCCGGCCTTCTCGTTCCGCCCGGAAACCGGCGAAGAAATCTACCACTCCTTCCTCGGCGTGCCGGTGCTGCGCGCCGGCAATACGCTCGGCGTGCTGACGGTGCAGAACCGCGCGCGGCGCACCTACACCGAAGAGGAAGAAGAGGCGCTGCAGACGACGGCGATGGTGCTCGCCGAGATGATCGCCTCGGGCGAATTATCCTCGATCGCCCGTCCCGGCGCCGAGCCGGTCGCCCGCCACGCGATCACGATTTCGGGCGCCGCGCTCTCCGACGGCATCGCGCTCGGCCACGTGGTGCTGCACGAGCCGCGCGTGGTCATCACCAATGTCATTGCCGACGACGTGCCGCGCGAGCTCAAGCGGCTGGACGCGGCCATCGCTACTTTCCGCGCCGACCTCGACCGTCTGCTCGAGCACGGCGATGTGGCCGACGGCGGCGAGCACCGCGAAGTGCTCGAAGCCTACCGCATGTTCGGCTACGACCAGGGCTGGCTGCACAAGATGCGCGAGGCGGTGATGACCGGCCTCACCGCCGAGGCCGGCGTCGAGCGTGTGCAGTCCGACACCCGCGCGCGCATGCTGCGCGCCTCCGATCCCTATCTGCGCGACCGGTTGCACGATCTCGACGATCTCGCCAACCGGCTGATGCGCGTGCTGATGGGGCAGGATCACGCGCCGTCGAAGGACCGACTGCCGGAGAACGCCATATTGGTGGCGCGCTCGATGGGGCCGGCGGCGCTGCTCGATTACGACCGCAAACGGCTGCGCGGCCTGGTGCTGGAGGAAGGCGGGCCGACCTCGCACGTCTCCATCGTAGCGCGCGCGCTCGGCATTCCGGCGGTGGGCGAAATCGCCAATGCCACCGGCCTGGTCGAGCCGGGCGACGCCATCATCGTCGACGGCACCACCGGCGATGTACGCATGCGGCCTCCGCCGGACGTGGAAAACGCCTATGGCGAGCGGGTCAAGCTGCGCGCCCGGCGGCAGGCGCAATACCGCGCGCTGCGCGACAAGCCCTGCGTCACCAAGGACGGTTGCCAGATCTCACTCATGATCAATGCCGGTCTCGCCATTGACATGCCCCATCTCGACGAGACCGGGGCCGCCGGCGTCGGCCTGTTCCGCACCGAATTGCAGTTCATGGTCGCCGATACGCTGCCACGCACCGGCGAACAGCTCGCGCTCTACCGCACCGTGCTCGATGCCGCGGGTAAAAGGCCGGTCACCTTCCGCACCCTCGATATCGGCGGCGACAAGGTGCTGCCCTATCTGCGCAATATCGAGGAGGAAAATCCGGCGCTGGGCTGGCGCGCGATCAGGCTCGGCCTCGACCGGCCCGGGCTGTTGCGCTCCCAGGTGCGCGCTTTGCTGCGCGCTTCCGGCGGGCGCGAATTGCGCATCATGTTCCCGATGATCGCCATGGTGGAGGAGTTCGATAAAGCCAAAGCGCTGGTCGAGATCGAACTTACTCATTTGCGCCGCCACGGCCACGCGCTGCCCGAGCGGGTGCAGATCGGCACCATGCTGGAAGTGCCGGCGCTGTTGTTCCAGCTCGATGAGCTGCTCGATCGCGTCGATTTCCTCTCGGTCGGCTCCAACGACCTGATGCAGTTCCTTTATGCCGCCGACCGCGGCAATGCGCGGGTGTCGCAGCGCTTCGATCCGCTGTCGGCGCCGGTGATGCGCGCGCTGAAAGACATCGTCGACAAGGCGCGCGAACACGGCAAGCCGGTGGCGTTGTGCGGGGAACTCGCCTCGCAGCCGATCGGCGCGCTGGCGCTGGCGATCCTCGGCTACCGCGCGCTGTCGCTGTCGCCCTCGGCGATCGGCCCGGTCAAGGCGCTGCTGGTCGATCTCGACTGCCGCAAGGCCGAGGCCGCCATCCTGCCGTTCCTCGCGCAGCCGGTCGGCAGCGTATCGATCCGCGACAAGCTCAAAGCCTTCGCGGCGGCGGAAGGGCTGCAGCTTTGATCGCGCTGCCGCAACACCGGCTCGACGCCCTGCTCGCCCGCCACGAACTGGTGGAGCGCGAGCTCGCGACCAATCTGGGTCGTGATGAATACGTCAAACTGTCACGCGAATTCGCCGAGCTCGGCCCGGTGATCGAGGCGATCAAGGCCTACCGCGCGGTCGCCGTCGAAATCGCCGACCTCGACGCGCTCGCCGCGGACGCTGCGACCGACGCCGAGATGCGCAAGCTGGCCGAGGCCGAGAAGCCGGCGCTGCTGGCGCGCCGCGACCGGCTCGAACATCAAATCCAGCTCGCGCTCATCCCAAAAGACGCGATGGACGATCACGACGCCATCCTGGAAATCCGCGCCGGCACCGGCGGCGACGAGGCGGCGCTGTTCGCCGGCGACCTGTTCCGCATGTACGAGCGCTACGCCGCCAAGCAGGGCTGGAAGACGGAAATACTGTCGATCAGCGAAGGCAGCAAAGGCGGCTTCAAGGAAATCGTCGCCGAGGTGCACGGACGCGGGGTGTTCGCCAAGCTCAAATTCGAATCCGGAGTGCACCGCGTGCAGCGCGTGCCCGACACCGAGGCCTCCGGCCGCATCCACACTTCGGCCGCTACCGTCGCGGTGCTGCCTGAGGTGGAGGACGTCGATATCGACATCGACGAGAAGGACCTCAAGATCGATACCATGCGGGCGCAAGGTGCCGGCGGCCAACACGTCAACAAGACCGAATCCGCCATCCGCATCACCCATTTGCCCAGCGGCATCGTGGTGTTCGTGCAGGAGGAGCGATCGCAGCACAAGAACAAATCCAAGGCGATGACCATGCTGCGCGCCAAACTCTACGACCAGCAGCGCTCGAAGCTCGACGCCGAACGCGCGGCCGAGCGGCGCGGCCAGATCGGCTCGGGCGACCGCTCGGAGCGCATTCGCACTTATAATTTCCCGCAAGGCCGCGTCACCGACCACCGCATCAATCTGACGCTGCACAAGCTGCCGCAGGTGATGGAAGGCGAAGCACTCAACGAGGTCATCGACGCGCTGGTAACCGAACATCAGGCCGAGCTATTGGCGGCCGAGGGCGCAACGTGACGCTGGTTTCAACGCGCAGCATCGCCGCAACGCGGCGCGCGCTGGCGGAACAATTCCGCGCGGCGGGGATCGACTCGGCGGAAACCGACGCGCGGCTTCTAATGGCGCACGCGCTTCGACTCGACCGCGCCGAACTGATTGCCAATGGTGAGCGCCCGCTGACCGACGACGAAACCAAGGCGATCGAGGCGCTGGCCGAGCGCCGGCGCCGGCGCGAGCCGGTGGCGCGAATTTTCGGCAGCAAGGAGTTCTGGAATCTCAATTTACAAGTGAGCCCCGCCGTGCTGCTGCCGCGGCCGGAAACCGAAACTGTGATCGAAGCCGCGCTCGATCTCGTCGCGCAGCTAGGCTTGCGGGCGCAACGCTTGCGCATCCTCGACATCGGTACCGGCTCGGGCGCGTTGCTGCTCGCGCTGCTCGGCGAGCTGCCGAACGCAGCCGGCGTCGGCACCGACATCAGCGCCGCCGCCTTGGCTGTGGCGCGCGCCAATGCCGAGCGCTGCGGGCTCATCGGCCGTGCGGCCTTCCTCGCCTGCGATATGGCGGCGGGCGTGCAGGGTCCGTTCGATCTGATCGTTGCCAACCCGCCTTACGTGGCGCGCGGCGAAATTGCCACGCTTGCGCCGGAGGTGCGCGACTACGACCCGGCGCTGGCGCTCGACGGCGGCGCCGACGGCCTCGACGGTTATCGCGCCATCGCCGCCGGCGTCCCGGCGCTGCTCGCGCCCGACGGTCGTCTGATCGTGGAACTGGGCGCCGGCCAGGAAGCGCCAGTGCGCGCGCTGTTTAGCAATGCCGGACTGGCGGTCGGCGCTGCGCGCGAGGATCTGGCCGGAATTCCGCGCGCGCTGAGCGCTACCCGCGCGCCATAACCATGTTGATACTCGGGTTGGCGAAAACCGCAGATCTCCGATGCAGGCGAAAATAGCACTTGGAATGCGCCGCGGAAACGACTAGGTTCCCTGGCAACGGAATCGACCCGTGAGGGTTGCACCGCCTGGAACCCCGGAGCAGCGGCTCTGTGTGGCGGCGGCGCAAGACCGATGACGAACAGCCGGCTTTAAAGAAGGCGGCAAGCGAAATCGCCAGGACGGGTTCGAACGCTTCACCGGTTGGGCGCATCAGATTTTTGAGCTTAACGATGCGCGTAACGAGAGGTTGGCAACGCCGCGATAGGATCGCGGCTATGGGGTTGCTGCAGCTATCGCGATAAAGATCGCCAATGTTCGAGCATCCGCGCGGTAATTCGGCGCCGGCGGTGGCCGCGGAGCGCGATGCGCGTGGACGTGAGACTAAGGTGGACTTGCAGGTTCGTGTAACGGTTGGCGGCGCGTGCCGCTGTGAAGCAAAAGGTCAGCGAATAGGCAGATGATGAGAAACGGTCAGAAGCGCATGCGGGGTCGCAACAACAACAACCACCGCAAAAGCCAAAATCCGCTGACGCGGGTCTATGAGTCGAACGGGCCCGACGTGAAGATCCGCGGCACCGCCTCGCATATCGCGGAAAAATACATCCAGCTCGCGCGCGATTCGCAGAGTTCGGGCGATCCCGTCGCGGCAGAGAACTACTATCAGCACGCCGAGCATTATTTCCGCCTGATCGCCGTCGCGCAGGAACAGTTCCGCCAACAGAACCCCTATTACAATGCCCAGCCGCAAGTCGGCCAAAGCGGCGCGCAAGGCGCCGCCGACGACAATTACGATGACGAAGGCGACGAGGGTCAGCCTTACATGGGCCAGAACGAGCCGGGCTTCGCGGCGCAACCGCCAGCACCGCAGGCACAGCCTTATCTGCCGCGCGACGCGCAGCCGTTCCCGCCGCGCGATCAGCAGCAACATCGTCCCCAGCAGCAGCCTAATGCGCCGCAGCCGAACCTGGGTGGTAATGTCGCGGACCCGAATGCGTTGCCGGCTTTCATCACCGGCGGCGGCGGCCAGCCGCAGCCCAATGCCGGCCCCAACGCCAATCAAAGCTACGGACAAAACGGCCACGAGCAGGGCGACCGCCCCGACCGCTTCGGCCACCGCCGGCGGCGGCGGCATCGCGGCGGCTATCGCGGCGATCGGCCGGATAATTTCGGCAACACGCAGGGCGCGGCGCCTGTGCCCGGCGATGGCGGCGACGGCCAGCCGGAATAAATCTCTCGTTTAAAATTCGTCATTCCTGGACGCGCCGAAAGCGCGGATCCGGAATCCAGACGTAATCTCTGACCACGTTTCTGGATTCCGGGTTCGGCTCTGCGAGCCGCCCCGGAATGACGGCCTGCATCACCCGCCTGGCGACGGCGCCAGCACCGGTTCGAGCGCCGGCACCAGGCTGCGCTTGACGCGGCGCGCGGGGATGGCGCGGTAGACCTGCTTGGTCGCTTCCACCATGTGTACGCCGGCAAACGGCGCCGACAGCGTCGCGCCGGTACGCTCCCAGGCGACCGCCGAGCGCAGAAACCAGCCGCGCGCCATCGGCGGCACGTAGAGCGCCTCGCGCCAGCCGGTCGGCGTGAACCAGGTTTCGCGCAAGAGCTGGTTGATCTGCGAGCGCGAATAGGGCCGGCCATGACCGAAGGGCGTCGTGTCCATGCGCGCCCACAGGCCGCGACGATTCGGCACCACCACCAGAAGGCGCCCACCCGCGGCCATGACGCGCCACGCTTCGCGCAACAGCGTGGCCGGGTCGTTCGTCATCTCCAGGGCGTGCACCAGCAGCACGCGGTCGACCGCATTGTCCGGCAGCGGCAGTTCGTTCTCGTCGACCAGTGCCGACAAAGCCGGCCGCGAGGTCGGCCATTTCACCACGCCCTGCCCCGCCGGCATGAAGGCGAGGCAGCGTTCGGCTTCCTCGCGGAACAGGCCGAGGTAAGGCGTGGCATAGCCGACGCCGAGCACGCGCTGGCCGACAGTATCCTTCCACAATCCGCGGATGCCGCGGCCGACAAAGCGGCGGGCCACCACGCCCAGGCGCTGGCCGTAGAAATTGCGCAGGTCAACGACGTCGATCGACATGGCCGGAAACTACCACGAAACGCCGTTCGACAACGCCTCGCGTGGAATGCAGGGCGTGTTAGATAATTCGTCCTCATGCTACGGTTAATGGGATACGCCCAGCGACGAGGTCTGCCATGCCCGCGGAAACCCGCCTGTTTCTATGCCTGAAAGACAATTACGGGGTGCTGCTGCATGACCCGGAAAGCGGCGCTACCGCTTCCATCGACGCGCCGGAGGCAGCGCCGATCGAGGCCGCCCTCAAGACGACCGGCTGGAAGCTCACCGACATCCTGGTCACCCATCATCACGCCGACCACACCGCCGGCATCGCGGCGCTGAAGGAAAAATACAAATGCCGCGTGGTGGCGCCGGCAGCTGAAGCCGATACGATTCCCGCGGTCGATGCGACCGTGCGCGAGGGCGACAAAGTGACGGTGGGGAAATTGTCGGGCAGCGTGATCGAAACGCCGGGGCACACCAACGGTCACATCGCCTATTGGTTCCACGCCGACAAGCTCGCTTTCGTCGGCGACACGCTGTTCTCCGTCGGCTGCGGCCGCGTCATCGAAGGCACGCCCGGCATGATGTGGCGCTCGCTGTGCAAGCTGCGCGATCTGCCCAACGACACCGAAATATATTGCGGCCACGAATACACGGCCGCCAATATCCGCTTCGCCCGCACCATCGAGCCGGACAATCCGGTGTTGGCGGCGCGCGAAGCGCAGGTGCGGCGGCAGATCGAGGAAGGCGCGCCGACCATTCCCGTCACCATCGGCGACGAGAAACTAGCCAATCCGTTCCTGCGCGCCGATCTGCCGGAGGTCGCCGCCGGCATCGGCATGGCCGGCAAGGAGCCTTCACAGGTGTTCGCCGAGATCAGGGCGAGGAAAAACAAGTTTTGACGGTCGCTGCCGACAAGGCCGCCGAGCGCTCCGTCGGCGCCGAATGGCTGGCGAGCGCGGCCCTGCTCGGCGCCGTGCTGGTGATCGGGCTTGCGACCGTGCACGATGTCGGCATCTCGGTCGATGAATTCCTGTTCGACGGTTACGGACCGAAGGCGCTGGCCTGGTATGTGAGCCTCGGCACAGATCGGGCGCTGTTCGAGCACTTCGACACTTGGTTTTATGGGCCATGGTTCCAGATCGTCACGGCGATCGCGCAATCGTTCGATCTTGCCGACCCGTTCGACGTACGTCACGCGCTGACATTCGTTGTCGGTCTTGCCGGACTTGCCGCCGTCGTCCCTATCGGCCGCATGGCCGTCGGCCCCTGGGCTGGTTTTGTCGCGCTCGCTCTTTGCCTGCTGACCGGAAATTTGTACGGCCATCTTTTTTTCACGCCCAACGACGTACCGTTCTTGGCCGCGATGAATTGGGCGCTGCTGGCGACTATCGTCATGGCGCGGGGTGGCGTTCCATCGTGGCGTACGACGTGGATTGCCGGCGCCTGCTGCGGGCTCGCCATTGCCACCCGGGTCGGCGGCATTCTGGCGCAAGCCTATCTGATCGCCGCCATGGGCCTTCTGTGCATGGAAGTTCTCGCGCAACGCGGCCGCGCGAGCTTGCCGTCGATTGTCCAAATCGCGATTCGCGCGGCAACGGCGCTGGCGATCGGATGGCTGGTCGCAATCCTGTTATGGCCCTATTTGCAGGCCGCCAATCCACTGCAACGCTTTCTCGCCGCCTACCGGCATTTCGGCAGCCTTACGTTTGAGATGAAGTCCCTTTTATGGGGTCATGAAGTCTCCAACGAGGCACTTCCCTGGTATTACATCCCGGGCGAGATGGCGGCCCGGTTGCCTGAAATCTTTATCGTTTTATTGCTTGCCGCACTCGGCTTCGGCACCGCCGCAGCCGCCGCATTTTTTCGTAAGCTGCCCGGCGGATTATTCGATGCCCTGCTCCGGCTTGCCGAAGCCCGCGCGCTGGTGCTGGTCGTAGCAGCGGCGCTGGCGCCGATCCTATTCATTATAGCAAGCGGCTCGACGCTCTATGACGGTATCCGGCATATCCTGTTCACGCTGCCCCCGCTGGCGCTGATTGCAGCCTGGGCCTTGCTAAAGCTCGCACCGGTCATCTGCCGGTTTCCAATCCCCTTTGCCGCGCTTGCCGCCGCTCAAATTATTTCCGCAGTTTTCGTCATGGCAAAATTGCACCCGCTGGAATATGTCGCGACCAACGGCTTTGCCGGCTGGACTCCTGGTTCCTCCGGAAATTTCGAACTCGATTATTGGAGCATTGCGGCCACTCCCGCGCTACGCCGGTTGGAAACCCGCTTGCAAGCCGACAGCCACTACGCCACGCGCCCGCCAAGTATTCTTATTTGCATTCCCTGGCGCGAGCACATGGTGACGCCGATGTTCCGCCGTTCCTGGCGCATCGAGCAGGATCCGCGTGCGGTCGATTTCATTATCGAGGTTCAGCGCTATCATTGCGCCAAGGATACCGGCGGCAAGCTGATCGACGAAGTCATCCGTTTCGGTAAGCCATTTGCCTGGACCTATCGGGTATCTTACACGGAGAATAACCGATGAACCAGCGCCAAAGCGCCGCCGATATCATCGCCAAGCTCGATCTCAAGCCGCACCCCGAGGGCGGCCATTACCGCGAGACCTTTCGCGATCCGCGCGTGATCGACGGGCGCGCCGCTTCCACCTCGATCTATTTCCTGCTCAAGCGCGGCGAGCGCTCGCACTGGCATCGCATCGACGCCGTCGAGATCTGGCATTACTACGCCGGCGCACCGCTCAAGCTCGAAGTGGTGGACGGCGCCAAGGAGGAGATCGTGCGGCTCGGCGCCGATATCCATGCCGGCGAGGCGCCGCAATTCACCGTGCCGGCGCGCGCCTGGCAGGCCGCGGAATCGACCGGCGACTGGACGCTGGTGGGCTGCACGGTCGCGCCCGGCTTTTCCTTCGACGGTTTCGAACTAGCGCCGAAGGATTGGAAGCCGCGCTAGCGGTCAGGCGAAATATTGCCCGCCGTTTGCCGAGATGGTCGAGCCGGTGATCAGCCCGGCGTCGTCGGCGGCCAGGAAAACCACGCAGCGCGCGATCTCTTCCGGCTCGCCCAGGCGGCCGATCGGGATCAGCGGCAGGATCGATTTCTCCAGCACGTCCTTCGGCACCGCCTGCACCATTTCGGTGTTGATGTAGCCCGGGCAGATGGCGTTCACCGTGATGCCGGCGCGCGCGCCTTCCTGCGCCAGCGCCTTGGTGAAGCCGAGCTCGCCGGCCTTGGCGGCGGAATAGTTCGTCTGGCCGGCCTGACCCTTCTGGCCGTTGATCGAGGAAATGTTGATGACGCGGCCGAATTTGCGCTCGCGCATACCTTCCCAGACCTGGCGCGTCATATTGAACAGCGAACCGAGATTGGTGTTGATCACCGCGGTCCACTGATCCGGTTTCATGCGGTGGAACATAGAGTCGCGCGTGATGCCGGCATTGTTGACCAGCACCTCGACGGCGCCGACCTCGGCCGTCACCTTGGCGAGGCCTTCGGTGCAGGCCTCGAAGGACGACACGTCCCACTTGAACACCGGAATGCCGGTTTCCGCCTTGAACTTCGCCGCTGCTTCGTCGTTGCCGCCGTAATTGGCCGCGACCTTGTAGCCGGCGGCTTTCAACGCTTTCGCGATAGCGGCCCCGATACCGCGAGTGCCGCCGGTAACTAATGCAACGCGAGCCATCCCACATCCTCCCGGAAAAGTTTCTTTCGAGCCCGGCGTTATGCCGGGCATCCACGTCTTGTTCTTGACACCTTAAAGACGTGCATGGCCGGGACAAGCCCGGCCATGACGTAAATCAATCCAGTTTTTGTGCGCTGCGAAGAGTCAGCGTCCGACGCTTGCTTGTCGCTGTGTCTTCGCGCTTTCAGCGCTCGACGCACATTGCGATGCCCATACCGCCGCCGATGCAGAGCGTGGCGAGGCCCTTCTTGGCGTTCCGCTTCTGCATTTCGTACAGCAGCGTCGTCAGAATGCGCGCGCCGGAGGCGCCGATCGGATGGCCGATGGCAATGGCACCGCCATTGACGTTGACCTTGGAGGTATCCCAACCGAGGTCCTTGTTGACCGCGCAGGCCTGCGCCGCGAAGGCTTCGTTGGCCTCGATCAGATCGAGGTCCTCCTTCTTCCAGCCGGCCTTCTTGAGCGCCGCGCGCGACGCCGGGATGGGTCCGGTGCCCATGATCGAGGGATCGACGCCCGCCTGCGCCCAGGAGACGATGCGCGCGAGCGGCGTCTTGCCGCGCTTGGCGGCTTCCGCCGCCGTCATCAGCACCACCGCGGCAGCGCCGTCATTGATGCCCGAAGCACTGCCCGCGGTGACCGTGCCTTCCTTTTCGAAGGCGGGGCGCAACTTGGCTAGCGCTTCCAGCGTGACGCCTTGCTTGGGATATTCGTCGGCGCTGACGACCAAGTCGCCCTTGCGCGACTTGATAGTGACCGGAACGATCTCGTCCTTGAACTTGCCGGCCTTCTGTGCGGCTTCGGCCTTGTTCTGCGAGGCAACCGCGAACTCGTCCTGCATCTGGCGCGTGATCTGCCATTGCTTGGCGACGTTCTCGGCGGTGTTGCCCATGTGGTAGCCGTTGAAGGCGTCCCACAGCCCATCCTTGATCATGGTGTCGATCATTTCGAACGCGCCCATCTTCACGCCCTGGCGCAGATGCTGGGCGTGCGGCGCCATGCTCATCGATTCCTGGCCGCCTGCCACCACGATGTCGGCGTCGCCATTGGCGATCTGCTGCATGCCCAGCGCCACCGTGCGCAGGCCGGAGCCGCATAGCTGGTTCACGCCCCAGGCAGGGCTTTCGACCGGAATGCCGGCGGCGATCGAGGCCTGCCGCGCCGGATTCTGACCCTGACCCGCGGTCAAGATCTGCCCCATGATGACTTCGTTGACCTGAGCGGGTTCGATGCCGGCCCGCTCCATGGCGGCCTTAATCGCGGCTTTGCCGAGTTCATGGGCGGGCAGATTGGCGAATGCCCCATTAAACGAGCCGACCGGCGTGCGAGCGGCGCTGACAATGACGATATCGTCCCTCATCCGAAACTCCTTTTGGCAGGCGGTTGCGCGGCAGGGCCATCTGGCGCTGCCGCATCCTGGCAGCCCGGGCAGACCTGTCAACAACGGGCATTTAGAAGATATCAGCTAGAAATGGTGGTTTCTTGACCTTTCTCAAGGATTGCCGCACTGCCAACCCAGTTTTCCGCGCCGCCACAAAACGGTGGCCCGGGAGAGCCGAAACCGGCTATGCTCAAGCGATAGGCAGGGGGGCAGGGCGACCAATATGACAGACGAAAAAGAGCCGATCACCATCAAGAAATACGCCAACCGGCGGCTCTATAACACCGGAACGAGCGCCTATGTGACGCTCGAGGATCTCGCCACCATGGTGAAAGCGGGCGAGAATTTCGTGGTGTTCGACGCCAAGACCGGCGAGGACATCACGCGCTCGGTACTGGCGCAGATCATTTTCGAACAGGAGAACAAGGAAGGGCAGAGCCTCTTGCCGATCGCCTTCCTGCGCCAACTGATCCGCTTCTACGGCGACAGCATGCAGATGCTGGTGCCGCGCTTCCTCGAACAATCCATGCAATCGCTCACCAGCCAGCAAGGCAAATTCCGCGAGCAAATGGCGCAGGCCTTCGGCGGCGTCGGCTTCGGCCCGCTGGAGGATCAGGTGCGGCGGAACATGGAAATGTTCGAGAAGACCTTCGCCATGTTCGCGCCCTTCACGCCCGGCCAGGCCAAGCCCGCGGCCGACAAGCCGCAAGGCTCGGGCGGCGAGATGGATGAGCTCAAGCGCCAGCTCGACGAGTTGCAGAAGCGGCTCGATAAGATCGGCAATAAGGAATAGCGACGGCGAGACGTCAGCCCGTCGCGGCCTGTTCGCTCCGCCACGGCCGCGCGTCGCTGGCAAGCCCGATCAGCGCGCCCTGCAAATAATCGCAGCCCCACTCGGCCAGTTGCTTTGCCGCCTCCTCGTCCTGCACCCATTCGGCGACGGTCTTGAGGCCGAGGCGGCGCGACAGATCGAGCAGCGTGTGCACGAAGGCGCGGTCGTCGCTCGATTTCGCGATGTTCTGCACGAAGGCGCCGTCGATCTTGACGATATCGACGCCGAGCTTGCGCAAATTTCGGAACGAGGTGTGGCCGGCGCCGAAATCGTCGATGGCGATGCGGCAGCCAAGGTCCTTGACGCGGGTGACGAAGCCGCGCGCGTCGTCGATGTCGTGGATCGCCGCGGTTTCGGTAATCTCGATGATCAGCCGGGCGGCGGCGCTGGTATTGGCGCGCAGCAGCGCGCCGAGCCCCGCCCACCAGTCCGGATCGACGGTTGAGGCCGGCGACACGTTGACGCTGGCCGAGAGTTCAGGCGCGGCGGCCAATTCGCCGACCACCAGTTCGAGCACGCGAAAGTCGAGCATGCGCATCAGCCCGACTCGTTCGGCCACCGGGATGATTTCATTGGCATGGGCAAGGCGGCCGTCGGAGCGGTGCACGCGCATCAGGCATTCGTAGAATGCGATCTTGCGCGAGTTCACCTCCACCACCGGCTCGAAAGCAAGCGCGATGCGCCGTTCGTTGAGCGCGGCAACGATCTCGTCGGTGGCGCGCACGCTGTCGCGGCGCAGCGCGTCGCGCTCCACGTTAGGCCGATAGGGCGCGAACGAGCCGTGCCGTTTGGCGCGCGCGGCGTGCAGCGCGTCCTGCGCGCGGCTGAGGATTTCCGGAACGGTGCGCGCGTGGCGCGGCGCGGTGATGCCGCCGATGGTCACCGTCACCGCCACCGGGCCGGCGGTGGTCGGGATGGTTTCGTCGCGCACGCCGGCGAGCAGCCGATCGGCGGCGACCGCCAATTCATCGGCGGCGCAATTGGTCAAAATGACGCCGAATTTGTTGCCGGAGAAACGGCCGAGAAAATCCTTGCCGCGCAGGCGCGCGCGGATGCGCTTGGCAACCTGCGCGATCACATCCTCGGCGATATCGAAGCCATAGGCTTCGTTGAGGTGGGCGAGATGATCGATGGCGACCAAAAGAAAGCCGAGCGCGTGGCGGAAACGCACCGCCTCGTCGAGCTTGGCGCCGAGCACTTCGGTAAAGTGCCCGCGATTCATCTCGCCGGTGAGCGGATCGAACTTGGCGAGCTTCAAGAGCGCGCGTTCGCGTTTATGGCGCGCGTCGATTGCGCGCACGATGCCGATCGCCCGCACCGGCTTGCCGTCGGCGCCGGCAAACCAGCGGCCGGTGTCTTCCAGCCAGACGGTGTCGCCGCTGTCGCGCCGCAAGGCGTATTGCACTTGGTAGGCAACGCCGTCACCGGTGTCGCTTTTGCCAGGATGAGAGATGGCGTCGTGCCGGCTCTGTCCTTCCTCGGCTTCGACCCGTTGGGCAAAGCCGCGCCCGCTGGCGAGGGTCGCCGGATCGGAGATGCCGAGCACGCAAGCGGCATGGCCGCTCCAGACCAAGGCATCAGTGCCGAGCCGCCATTCATAGGCGGTGTCGCCGATCGACTTGAGAATTTCCGCGGCATCCGGGGCGGCAACGGGTTGTTCTTTTCGGGTCACGCTCGCCCCTTTTTGGGAACGCCAAGCCGCGCCGGGCGTTGACGGAGAAATGGATGCCGGGCCGAAGCTACAGACAAAGCATAAATAATTCGAAAAAAGCCGGCCGATTGACCGGTTTCGGCGCGGCCTCGGACAACGGCACGGCGTTTGCCAATAACAGGATGGACAGAGCGCACTTGTCCCAAAATGAGACAGTCGATGCGGCTTGGCGAAATCAGGAAAGTGGCGACCCGGCAGGCAAGCCCGACGCAGTTCGGCGCCGAAGCCGCGCCGGGTGAACTTGCCTCCGGCAGCCGCGCGCTGGTCGCGCTGACGCCTTCCGCTGCCGCGTGCGAAGCGCCGCAAGCCTATCGCCAGGCGACCTTCCTAGCCCAGTTGCTCGCCATTAAGGATCAGCATCCGCAGACCCGCAACCGCCGGCGCGCCGAGCCGGACGAGGCGATTGCCGCCTATCGCGCCGCCGTCGAGCTGACGCGGTTCGGCTAGAGTTTGACTAAAAGCCGAGCGCGCAGCCGTCCTTGCGCGGGTCGGACCCCGCAATCAGCACGCCGCGCTCCCAATCGATCTTAATGGTCTGCGCGCCGCCCCAAGGCGTGAAGGCGAGCGCGACGTCGTGGCCGCGCGCTTTCAGGCCCTCGATAGTCGCCGCCGGCGTGCCGCGCTCAACCACTGTTTTTCCGCCCTCAAAGAAGAAACGCGGCGCGTCGATCGCCTGCTGCACGTCCATGCCGAAGTCGATCATGTTGTTGACGATCTGCACGTGCCCCATCGGCTGGTAATGCGCGCCCATGACGCCGAAGCTCATGTCGCAGCGGCCGTCACGCATGGCCAGCGCCGGAATGATGGTGTGCAGCGGCCGCTTGCCGGGGCCGAATTCGTTGGGATGACCCGCTTGAAGCGTAAAGCAGGCGCCGCGGTTGGTGAGCAGGATGCCGGTCTTTTCCGTGCAGATGCCCGATCCGAAATGCGAATAGAGCGTGTTGATGAACGACACCGCCATACGGTCGCGGTCGATCACGGTGAGATAGACCGTATCGCTGCCTGGCGTCGGCGCGCCCGGCAAAACGGCGCGTTTGTTCAGATCGATCTTGCCGGCGAGTTTTTTGGCAAAGCCCTTGTCGATGAGATCGGCGACGGCAACGCGCATATACGCGGCATCGGCAATATGCGTGTCGCGCACGGCAAATCCGAGCCGTGCCGCTTCCAGCACCAAGTGGAAACGCTCCGGCCCGAGCGGATCGAGCGCGGCGAGGTCGAAATTCTCCAGAATGTTGAGCATCACCAGCGCGACGAGCCCCTGCCCGTTCGGCGGCAGTTCGATCAGGTCGATACCGCGGTAATTGGATGAGATCGGCGTGACCGCCTCGCCATGGTGGCGCGCGAAGTCGTCTTCGGTGAGAAAAGAGCCGCGCGCGACAAGCGTTCCCGCCATGTCGGCGGCAATCTCGCCTTCGTAGAAGGCGCGCGCGCCCTTGACGGCGACGGCCTTGAGCGTTTCGGCCAGCGCCGGCAAGCGGATCACGTCGCCTTCCTTCGGTGACGCGCCGTTGAACAGATAATGCTTGGCGGCGCCCGGGTCGGCCCGCAGCCTGGCGACAAAGCGGCTCCAGTCCCAGGCGACGCGCGCGGCAACCGGAAAACCGAAATCGGCATATTTTATCGCGGGTGCGAGCGCGCGGTCGAGGTCGAAGCGGCCATGCGCCTTGAGCACCGCCTCCCAGGCATCGAGCGCACCCGGCACGGTGACGCAATGGATCGACGTGCCGATCTCAGCAACGCCATGCGCGCGCAGGACCTCGGCCGAGGCCTTCAAGCCAGCGCGGCCGGAACCGTTATAGCCCCAGACCGCTTTGCCGGGCTCTGACACCAAGCAGAAACAATCGCCGCCGATGCCGGTCATATGCGGCTCGACCACGCAGAGCACCGCCACCGCCGCCACCGCGGCATCCGCAGCGTTGCCGCCGGCGCGCATCGTATCGACGGCGGCAAGCGACGCCAGCGGATGCGAGGTTGCCGCCATGCCGCCGCAGGCGATCACGGGCGAGCGGCCGGGGAGCTGGAAATCGCGGCTCATCGTCTTTCCAATGGCGAAGCGTCAGGACGGGATGTGTTCGGCGCTTTTTTCCGCCGGCTCGATTTTTTCCGGCGCGGGTGCGGCGATTTCCGGCGCCGGTTCGCGGCTTTCGATCACCACGTCGGACCGCGCCGAACGCTGCGTCAAGATGAAGCCGCCGAGTACGTCGAAGAAACTCAGCACCACGAGCAGAAAGAAGGTCGCGCTCGCCGCCCGCTTGACCAGCACGAATTCCGCCAGCATGGCGAGCAACAGCAGTAGCGCCAAGCCGTGATCGACCACGCCGCGCTTGCCCGTGCGCACCACTTTCGCCATCTCGACGAACAGCAGCAGGACGGCAAACGTCACCAGCACGTCGCCGCCCGACATCGCCCAGTCGGCCCCGGACTTCATGTGCACGGTCGCCAGCGTGCCGGACCAGCTCACGCCCGGCATCAGGAAGGCGATGATGTTGTAGATCGCGAAGGGGACGAGCAGCAGCGGAAAGCCGATGAGGAACATCCCGACTGTCCTCCGGCGGAAGATTACGCCTCGGTCTTCGCCTTGAGCACCTGACGGCCCTTGTACATGCCGGTCTTCAGGTCGATGTGGTGCGGACGGCGCAATTCGCCGGAATCCTTGTCCTCGACATAGGCCGGGCGCTTGAGCGCGTCGGCCGAACGGCGCATGCCGCGGCGCGACGGCGAGGTTTTTCTTTTCGGCACAGCCATGGGGTGCGAGCTCCTGAAATCCAACAAATTCGCTATGAACGCGGGCTTATAGAGGATGGCTCCGGCCAAGGCTAGTGCCCCGTTTCGGTAGTTCGTGAACCATGGCAGCACGCGTTGACACGAACTTCGGAAACCAAGGGGCACCAGCAACTCTATGATTCTAGTGCCGCTTTTCGATTTGAAGTTCCTGGACGAGATTGCCGCAAGTGCTGCAGGAACTTCAAATCGGCGGCACTAGGGGGTGCGGCGAATGCACTTGTCGAGGCCGCCCGAGCGTTCCGAACGGCCGACGTAAAGCCCCGCCAGCCGGCGCAACCCGGGCCCCGGCCTGTGCGCATTGCGGGCCGCCGGGTTGGGTAATACCGCCGCCAGCAGCGCCGCCTGGTAATGGGTGAGATCGCGCGCCGATTTGTCAAATGCGTAGCGGCTGCCCGCCTCGACGCCGAATTCGCCGTTCGGACCCCATTCGGCGATATTGAGATAAATCTCCAGGATGCGCCGCTTCGACAGCACTAAGTCGATCCACAGCGCCAGCGGGAATTCGAGCGCCTTGCGCAGCCAGCTGCGCCCCTGCCAAAGGAACAGGTTCTTCGCCACCTGCTGGGTGATGGTGGAGCCGCCGCGCACGTCCTCAAGATCGTCGGCTTGATCGATCGCGTCGCGGATTTCCGCGAAATCGACCCCGTGATGCGTGCAGAAACGGCCGTCCTCGGCGACGATGACGGCGAGCGAAAGCGCCGGCGCCACCCGCTCCAGCGGCACATAGATCCGCTGCATACGCGCGCCGGTCATCTCGCGCCAAAACATCACCGTGGAGGCGGGCTGGCCGACCGCATAGAACGGCACAATCACATAAGGCAGCGCCAGCAGCGCCAGTAAGGCGAAGCCGACCGCCCGCAAAGGCCGCGGAATGCGCGGCAGGCGCAGGATATCGTGGATGACGCTGAGGCGTTTTGGCGGCCGGTACACCATGGAGCGAGTTTAAACCATCGCGGGCGGCAATTGCCGAGACTGCGATGCTAAGGCTAACTAGGGCTGTCATGACCGGTTTCGACGACTTTAACCACCGGCTCGCCGCGGTCGCCGCCGAGATCGAGGCCCTGCTCGGCGGTTTGCTGGGCGGCGGGCCGCTGGCGGGCGAGATCGCGCGGCCGCCGCGGCTGCTCGCGGGCATGCGCCACGCTTTGCTCGGCGGCGGCAAAAGGCTGCGCCCGTTCCTGCTGGTCGAGACCGCCGCGCTGTTCGGCGCGGCGCGTTCCGGCGCTTTGCTCGCCGGCGCGGCGCTCGAATGCCTGCATGGCTATTCGCTGGTGCATGACGATCTGCCGGCCATGGACAATGACGATCTGCGGCGCGGACGGCCGACCGTGCATAACGCCTTCGACGAGGCGACTGCGATTCTGGCCGGCGACGCGCTGCTGACCTTGGCGTTCGATGTGATGGCGCGCGCCGAGGTGCATGCCGATGCAAGCGTACGCATCGCGCTCGTCTTGGAGCTCGCGCGCGCCGCCGGCCTCGGCGGCATGGCCGGCGGGCAGATGCTCGATCTCGCCGCCGAAGGCCGCTTCGACGCCAGGCGCGGTTTGAGCGAAGAAGAGATCGTCACTCTGCAATCGATGAAGACCGGCGCGCTGATCCGCTTTGCCTGCTTGGCCGGCGCTATCCTCGGCAAGGCCGACGGTGCGGCGCGCGCGGCGGTCGGCCGCTATGGGGCGGTGGTCGGCCAGGCATTTCAGATCGCCGACGACCTGCTCGACCTCGAGGGCGACGCCAAGACCTTGGGTAAGACCCCCGGCAAGGACGCCGCTGCCGGCAAGGCCACGCTGGTGTCGGCGCTGGGCGTGGAAGGCGCACGCAAACGGCTCGCCACGCTGACCGCCGAGGCCGAGGCCGCGCTGGCGCCGTTCGGCGCGAAAGCCGATACTCTGCGCGCCGCCGCCCGCTTCATCGCCGAGCGGCAAAGCTGACGCGCAGTCCCGCTCATGGCCCCGAAAAAAACCCCGCCGTCGATTCCGCTACGACCGCTGCCGATCCGCATCGCCCGGCTGCACGCCAAGCTGGCGATCGCCGCTTTGGTCGGTTTGTTGGTCGTCGCCGCGCTGACGCTGCTCGACATGCACTGGCTGATGCGGGCGCTGTTTGCCTGGGACGTCGGCGTCGCGCTTTATCTGGCGCTGACCTACGCCATGATGTGGCGTGCCAAGGTCGAACGCATCCGCCGGCGTGCCGCCGAGCAGGACGAGGGCGCCGCCTTCATTTTGGTACTGTCGATCGTAGCGACCTTCGCCAGCTTGGTCGCCATCGTCTTCGCCTTCGGCGGCGCCAAGCAGGAGCCGCACAGCAGCTCTTTGCAGGTACTGCTGACCATCGCCACCATCATGTTGTCCTGGGCCTTCGTGCACACGATTTTTTCGTTCCACTACGCGCACGAATATTATGGCGAACGCCGCGACGGAAAGATCGGCGGGCTTACGTTCCCGGAAGACGATAAACCGGATTATCGCGATTTCCTCTATTTCTCGCTGGTCATCGGCATGACCAGCCAGGTCTCCGACGTGTCCATCACCAGCAAGGTGATCCGCCGCGTCGTGGCGGTGCATGGCGTGTTGTCGTTCTTCTTCAATCTCGTCGTGCTGGCGCTAACCATCAATTTGATATCGAGCCTGTTATGACGGCGATTTTTCAGACCGTGCTGTTCATGGTCGCGGTGCTGGCCGCGGTTGCCGTTGCCGCCAAGCGGATGAACGTCGCGCCCTCGATTCTGCTGGTCGTCGCCGGCGTCGGCATGGCGCTGATCCCCGGCCTGCCGAAAGTGACGCTGGCGCCGGAAGTCGTGCTTTTGGTGATCCTGCCGCCGCTGATCTATTCGGCCGGCGTCGCCATGAGCTGGCGCGAATTCCGCTTCAACCTGAGGCCGATCGCGCTGCTGGCCTTCGGCTGCGTGGTGTTCACCACCTGCGCGGTGGCGGCGGCCGCGCATTTTTTGCTGCAATTCGACTGGGCGGTCGGTTTCCTGTTGGGCGCCATCGTCGCGCCGCCCGACGTGGTGGCGCCGCTCGCCATTGCCCGCCGGCTCGGCTTGCCGCGCCGCATTCTGGTGGTGCTGGAAGGCGAGGGCCTCGCCAACGACGCGACCGCCTTGATCCTCTACCGCTTCGCCGTGGCGGCGGTGGCGACCGGCACGTTTTCTCTGCCGCGCGCCGCCGGCACTTTTGCGGCGATCGTAATCGGCGAAATCCTCTACGGCCTCGCGGTCGGCTGGCTCAGCCTTCGTTTGCGGCAATGGGCGCGCGAGCCGCGCGTCGAGATCACGCTGTCGCTGATGACACCGTATTTGGCGTTCTGGGTGCCGGCGCATCTCGGCGGCTCCGGTGTGCTGGCGACCGTCGCCTGCGGGCTTTACGTGAGCTGGGTCGGGCCGCGGCTGATCCCTTCCGCCACGCGGCTGCAGGGCATCTTCTTCTGGGACCTGATCGTCTATCTGATCGAGGGCCTGGTATTCCTGGTGACCGGCCTGCAGGCGCGCGCGCTGATCGACGAGCCGCACATCTTCACCATCCGCGAGCTGCTGATCGCGATGGCCTTGACGACGGCGATCGCGATCGCGGCGCGTTTCGTCTGGGTGTTTCCGGCGACCTATATTCCGCGCTGGATCAATCCGCGCCTGCGCAAGCGCGATCCTTCGCCGCCCTGGCAGGGACCGTTTTTAATCTCGTTCACCGGCGTGCGCGGCGTGGTCTCGCTCGCCGCCGCCTTGGCGATCCCTTACACGCTCGACAGCGGCTTGCCATTCCCGCACCGCGAGCTGATCCAGTATGTGACCTTCGGCGTCATCATCGTCACCATTGTCGGGCAAGGGCTGATGCTGCCGGCGGTGGTGCGCTGGCTCGGCTTGACCAAACTCGGCAAGGAGGAGCGTAAGGACGAAATCAAGCACGAACTCGCCGCGCGCCAGGCAGCCTTGAAGCAGGTCGAGGAACGGCTGAAGAAGGCGATCAAGGAGCACGAATTGCCGGATTACGCGATCGAGCACCTGCGCACGCGCAATCAAAGCCGCCTGCAGATCATACCGGCAAACCTGACCGAGGACGTCGATCACATGCGGCGGACCGCCAAGGTCAAGGCCGAGTTGATCGAAGCCGAGCGCGATTTCATCTATCAGCTTCTGCGCGACGGCAAGATCACCGACGAGGCGCGCCGGCGTATCGAATACGAATTAGACCTGGAAGAGGCGTCGGTCGCCAACCGCGCGCAGGACGGCGGCGGGTGGATGTAGGTTCTCTGCTGCCGTCTCCGCAAAAGCGAGGACGACAGCGGAATTAAACGTCACGTCTCCTTCGCCACCACGTTGTAAATCCAGGCGATGACGACGCCGGCGAAGAAGCCGTCGACGACGGCCCAGACCGCGCCGATGATCGCGCCGACGATCGAGGCAGCATAGCCGATATAGAGCGAGCTCAGCAGGGTAACGACAGGGCCGCCCCAGCCGAACATGGCGGTAATTCCAACGCAGAAGACGTAAAGCGCCCACAGCACGCCGATGGCGACGCCAAGAGCCAGAGGCTGACATTTGTTCATGAGAACCATCCCCCTTTGCCAAAAGGTCAGGCGGTTTTGGTTATGTAGGCACGCCTTGGCCGCGTCTCAATAGCTGCGGCGACTTGCCGCCGGGCGATTAGCCAACGCTCCGCCGCCCGTATTCTTTGCGGCCCCGGGTAGGCCGGTGTCCCTTTTTTCCTCCCCTCACATGAGGGAATGGAGCGCCGGGAGGCGCCAGGGGCTTGCGAGGCCCCTTTGGCAGGCTTTGCGAGAGCCCGCCGCGCGCCTACGGCCAGCCCCGGTTACCCGGGGTGACCGCTTGCGAGGCGCGCGCGGCCAATAACGTAGGCCGCTGCGCCTCCCGGCGCTCCACTCGCGGCGCCATTGTCGGGCGCCGCACCTTGTTCGTTGTCGCGCGTCACTCGAGATGACGCCCTCTGCGACCAAGGCGCGGTAAATATAAGGGCGGTTTGGCGAGCGGGGATAAGTTATTTTTCGCGCCAGCGTGCGCGTGTCGCCCGATTTGTCGTCGAAGGTTATTGCTTCACAAACGTCACGCGCACGAACAGCGAGCCGTCGTGGTCCTTCATGCGCGGCTTGGGTTTATCCGAATCGGGCGCATAAGTGATCTGCACCGCGTTGTCCGACCGCCATTCGATCTTCGGCATGCTGGAACGCCTTTCGGGCGCGGCGCAGGGTGCGGCGTAGACTTCATAGTTGCTCTCGCTCGCCGCGAAACTGTCGGGATAGACGGACAGAAAAATCGAAATCGTGTCAACGCAGAACGGCGCCGGCCGGTCGCCGGAGATCGTGAGCCTGACCGCCTTGTATTTCCCATCCGGCGAAGCGACCGCGGAAATAGACTTGTCGGCCTTGTTGACGGTGGCGGCGATATAGATCGAGGCCGCGGCGAGGCAGACCATGACCGCAAGGAAACCGATCAGAAACGGCTTGGCTTTCACTCCGCCGCCCGCGCGCCGGTGCCAAACCTTCGCTCGATATAGTCCGTCACCATCTGCTTGAAATCCGCGGTCAGCGTCGGTCCGCGCAGCGTCGCCGCCTTCTTGCCGTCGATGAACACCGGCGCGGTCGGCTGTTCGCCGGTGCCGGGCAGCGAGATGCCGATGTCGGCGTGTTTTGATTCGCCAGGCCCGTTGACGATGCAGCCCATCACCGCGACGGTGAGCATCTCGACGCCCGGGTACCGCGTCTTCCAGGCCGGCATGGAGTTGCGGATGAAACTTTGGATGTCGGACGCAAGCTCCTGAAACGTGGTCGAGGTGGTGCGGCCGCAGCCGGGACAAGCGGCGACCAGTGGCACAAACGTACGAAGCCCCATGGTCTGCAGCAATTCCTGCGCCACCTGCACCTCGAGCGTGCGGTCGCCGTTCGGCTCCGGCGTCAGCGACACGCGCACGGTGTCGCCGATGCCCTGCTGCAGCAGCACGCCCATGGCCGCCGCCGAGGCGACGATGCCCTTGGAGCCCATGCCGGCTTCGGTCAGGCCGAGATGCAGCGCGTAATCGGAGCGGCGCGCGAGTTCGCGGTAGACCGCGATCAGGTCCTGCACTGCCGAGACCTTCGCCGACAGGATGATGCGGTTGCGCGCAAGGCCGATTTCCTCGGCGCGCTCGGCCGAGAGCAGCGCCGACTGCACCATGGCCTCGTGCGTCACGTCGCGCGCGTCGCGCGGCTGTGACGACTTTGCGTTCTCGTCCATCAGCCGCGTGAGCAGTTCCTGATCGAGCGAGCCCCAATTGGCGCCGATGCGCACCGGCTTGCCGTATTTCAACGCAGCCTCGATGATCTGCGAAAATTGCAAATCGCGCTTGTTGCGGAAGCCGACATTGCCGGGATTGATGCGGTATTTGTCGAGCGCCTCGGCGCAGGCGGGATGGTCGGCCAAGAGCTTGTGCCCGATGTAATGGAAGTCGCCGATCAAGGGCACACGCACGCCCCATTGCGTCAGCCGCTCCTTGATCTTGGGCACGGCGGCTGCCGCCTCGTCGCGGTCGACGGTGATGCGCACGAGTTCCGAGCCAGCGGCGGCGAGCGCCGCCACCTGCCGCGCGGTCGCCTCGACGTCGGCGGTGTCGGTATTGGTCATCGACTGCACGACGATCGGCGCCCCGCCGCCGACAATCACGCCGCCGACATCCACGGCCACCGATTTATGACGTTCCGCGCTCATGCTCATGCGGCCCATATAACACGGTCAACGCGCCCGGTTAACCAGCACCAGCCCGCCGGCCACCAGCGTCACTGCGGCGGCGAAAGCCCAGGTCAGCGGCTCGCCCAGCACCAGACGGCCGGCGGCGACGCCGAACAATGGCGTCAGAAATGTGAAGGCGGAAAGGCGGCTGGCGGAAAAGCGCGCGACCAGCGCAAACCAGATCACAAAGGTGACGCTCACCACCCAGAAGGTCTGGTAGGCGAGCGCCCCGATGGCGAGCGCCGAGGGTACCTGCGCGATGCGCTCGCCGAACGCCCAGGCCGCCAGCGCCAGCATGGGCGCCGAGACGACGAGCTGGTACAGCATCACCTTCTCGGCCGAGACGCGGTTGAGCGCGCTCGCCTTGATGGTCAGCGTGGTGGCGGCCCAGAGCAATGCGGAGCCGACCATCATCACATCGCCCAGCATCTGACGCGGATCGAGCGCCGGCGTCGGCACCCCGAACGCCACCAACATGCCGGCAAAAGATAGCGACAGGCCCAGCCACTGCGGCAGGCGGAAGCGGTCGGCGGGGAGAAAAATGCGGGCGCCGAGCACCACGAAAAACGGCGCGAGATAGATGAACAGTGTCGCGCGCGTGGCGGTGGTGTAATTGAGGCCCTGGTAGATCAGGGTGAATTCGGCGCCAAATAACGCGCCGGCGACGAGGCCAGCGGCGAGCGTGCCGTCATGCGTCAGCAGCGGTATCCCGCGCGCTTTGCACCAGCCGGCGACCATCAGCGCCGCGATTGACGAACGGATGGCGCCTTGGATCAGCGGCGGGATGTCGTGAATAGCAAGTTTGGTGGCGACCTGGTTGAAGCCCCAGGATAGGCACAGCACCAGCACGATCGCGGCCGCCATGGCGTCGAGCGGACGGGTTTGGTGGTGATGGGTGGAGGTGGAGGACACTGGGGAATTCCGGCGAGAGGTTCTAACGCACAATGCCGCGCGAGGCCATGCATTGCTCGGTCTTCCCCGCGGAAGCGGGGACGAAAGTTGAGGGTCACGCCGCCTTGCAATGCGCGCAAATGCCGGAGATCTCGATCACCGGCGTCTTCGGCGTGAAGCCGACGGCGCGCGAGGCGCTTTTGATCGTGTTGGCGACTGCGGCTGAGGCTGCTTCGCCCACGGCGCCGCATTTCTCGCAGATAAGGAACACCACCGGATCGCCGCTGGCGTGGTTCTGCACGCAGGCGATGAACGCATTGCGGCTTTCGATGCGATGTACCAACCCCTGCTCGCGCAAAAAATCGAGCGCGCGGTAGATGGTGATCGGCGCCGGCCGCGCGCCGCGCACCGCCAGCCGGTCGATCAGCTCGTACGCCCCGAGTGGGGCATGGCTTGCCAGCAGCGCCTCCAGCACGCGGCGGCGGATCGGCGTCAGCCGTTCGGCGCGCGCCACGCAAATCGCCTCGGCATGCGCGATGGCGTCGCTGGCGCAGCGTTCGTGATCGTGACCGGGCGAGGGAAATACCGCGCGCAGGGATGATTTCTTGGCCACTCGATGATCCACCTTCGGGCGCAAGTCTAACCGCTTCCCGGCCGATCGCGAAAAGATGAGCACCTCCCCTTGATATATGTTGCACCGCAACAAAAATAAGGGCAGTTTCCGCCCGCATTCAAATAGGCCATTTGGCGGCCGCAATCGAACGAGGACTGCCATGCTGAAAGGCAAAACCGCGCTGGTCACCGGCTCCACCTCCGGCATCGGACTCGCCACCGCCCGGGCGCTTGCCGCCGACGGCGCCAACATCATGCTCAACGGTTTCGGCGAAGCGGCGGCCATCGAAAAGGAACGCGCCGGCCTCGAAAAGGAATTCGGCATCAAGGCGCTTTATTCGCCCGCCGACATGACCAAGCCGGCCGAGATCGCCGCCATGATCGCGACGACCGAAAAGAGCTTCGGCTCGCTCGATGTGCTCGTTAACAATGCCGGTATCCAGTTCGTGGCCAACATCGAGGATTTTCCGGTCGAGAAATGGGACGCGGTGATCGCCATCAATCTGTCGTCCTCGTTTCACACCATCCGCGCCGCGGTGCCCGGCATGAAGAAACGCAAATGGGGCCGCATCATCAACATCGCCTCGGCGCACGGTTTGGTCGCCAGCGCGCAGAAGGTCGCTTACGTGTCGGCCAAGCACGGCCTGGTCGGCATGACCAAGGTGGTGGCGATCGAAACGGCGAATGCCGGCATCACCTGCAACGCCATCTGCCCGGGCTGGGTGCTCACCTCGCTGGTACAGGCGCAGATCGACGCGCGCGCCAAAGCGTCGGGTAATTCGGTGCGCGAAGAAGAAATCGCGCTGTTGTCGGAAAAGCAGCCGATGCACCAGTTCACCAAGCCGGAGAATATCGGCGCGCTCACCGTGTTCCTGGCGAGCGACGCAGCGGCCAGCATCACCGGCTCGGCTTATTCGATCGACGGCGGCTGGGTCGCGCAGTGATCGAATTTCTGTCGCGCGCTTTCGGCGGCGGCAAACCCGATCAACCGCCGGGCCCCAAACGCATCAATCTGGCGCTGCAAGGCGGCGGCGCCTATGGCGCCTTCAGTTGGGGCGTCATCGATCATCTGCTCGAGGACGGGCGGCTCGAGATCGAGGGCATCACCGGCGCGTCGGCCGGCGCGGTCAACGCGGTGCTGCTGGCCGACGGGCTGGCGCGCGGCGGGCGCGAGGAAGCGCGCAAGCGCCTGGCCGATTTCTGGCGCGCGGCAAGCCTGGGCGGCGGCCTGCCCGAGGTGCAACGCAAGGCGCTCGACAGTCTGTTCTCGTTTCTGCCGTTGGACGATTCGCCGATGGGCGTCTGGTTCAAGGCGGTGTCGCAATATTTGTCGCCCTACGATTTCAATCCGCTCAACATCAATCCGTTGAAAGAGCTGATCGAGCGTTTTGTCGATTTCGACGCCATCAAGAAATCCCAGACCCCGCAATTGTTCGTGTCCGCCACCAATGTGCATACCGGACGGCTGCGCATTTTTTCCCATGACAAGATCAGCGCCGACGTCATCCTGGCGTCGGCCTGTCTGCCGCTGCTGTTCCGGGCGGTCGAGATCGACGGCGTGCCGTACTGGGATGGCGGCTATCTCGGCAACCCGTCGATCTTCCCGCTATTCGCAACGACGCAGACCGAGGACGTGCTGCTCATCCAGATCAATCCGGTGGTGCGCCAACACACGCCGACCACCAGCCGCGACATCATGAACCGGCTGAACGAGATCACGTTCAATTCGCCGTTGATGGGCGAATTGCGCGCCATCGAATTCGTGGCGCGGCTGATCGACCAGGGCCGGCTGGAGCGCGGGCTGGGGCCCGGAAAATATCGCCGCATCAACATGCACCGCATCGCGCTCGATCCTTCCGCCAAGCAGCTCAACGTGGAAAGCCGCCTCAACACCGATTTCGATTTCTTCGACATGCTGCGCAAGAACGGCCAGCGCGCGGCGCGGCGCTTCCTGGACGCGCATTTCGACGACATCGGCGCGCGCGGCACCGTCGATCTGCAGACGGAAGTCAAAGCCGAGTGGGCGTGATAAACTAATCGCCATGAATGCCGAACCGCTGCTGCGCGCCGAAATCGGCGAGACGCTGCTCGACATCGTGGTATCCGATATCACCACGCTGGACGTGGGCGCGATCGTCAACGCCGCCAACCGCTCGCTGCTCGGCGGCGGCGGCGTGGACGGCGCCATCCACCGCGCGGCCGGGCCTGATCTGCTCAAGGAATGCGAGACGCTCGGCGGTTGCGACACCGGCTCGGCCAAGATCACCAAAGGCTACCGGCTCAAAGCCAGCCACGTCATCCACGCCGTCGGCCCGGTCTGGGGTGGCGGGGCCAAGAATGAGGAAGCTTTGCTCGGGAGTTGCTACCGCAGCGCGCTGGATCTCGCGGCCGCGCATACGTTGAACTCAATCGCCTATCCGGCGATTTCCACCGGCATCTACCGCTTCCCCGCCGATCTCGCCGCCCGTATCGCGGTCGGCACCGTGGCCTCCGAGATTGCCGCGCGCCCACGCGGCATCGCGCGCGTGGTGTTCTGCTGCTTCGCAGACGAGAGCGCGGAGCACCACAAGGAGGCGTTCGCGGAGTTGGGGTTGGTGTAGTTGTCGTCCCGGCCGAACGAAGTGAGGGCCGGGACCCATACTCCGTATCCTATCGATAGACTGCGGAGTATGGGTCCCCGCTTTCGCGGGGACGACAGTTAGGCCGTCTTCGGCTCCACGTCCAACCTCGCCACCCAACCTTCCAGCCCCGCTTTCGCCGCCGGATATAAATTCAACACGTCCGGATCGTGCCCCGGCACCATGTGCCGGCGCGAGGAGGACAGCTTGAGCAGCGTGCGGTAGCCCTCGAGCGTATCGCCGACCGAGTAAGTGATCGGGAACACGCGGCCCTCGTCGATGTGCGAATAGAGGTGGCAGCAGTCGGAAGCGACCACCACGTAGCCGCGCTTGGTCTTCACGCGCACGCATTGCAGGCCTTTCGAGTGGCCGCCGATCTTGTGCACGGTGATGCCGGGCGCCAGTTCCTCGACGCCGTCGTGAAACTCGACGCGGTAGGCGAAGACCTTGCGCACCATCGCATGCACGTCGTCCTCGCTGAACGGAATGCGCAGTGTCGCGTGGCACATGCAACGGCCGGTGGCATAGGCCATCTCGGTGTCCTGCACGTGATAGCGCGCATTGGGGAATAGATCGTAATTGCCGGCGTGGTCCCAATGCATGTGGGTGGCGATGACGTGGCCGACTTTGTCGGGCTCGACGCCGAGCGCCTTGAGCCCCTCCCCCACCGGGTGGGTGATCGTGCGCCCGCGCTCCTTGGCCGCTTTCTCGTCGAAGCCGGTATCGCAGACGAAGGTGCCGTGCGGCCCCTTGATCGCCCAGACGTAATAGGCAATCGAGGTCATCGCGTCGTGCGGGTCGCCGAAAATGTAGTTTTCCGAGCGCATGCGGCCGTGCTTGCCGTAACAGACGGCATAGACTTCGTGGATGTCGTCGCTCATGATTTTTTCTCCGCTCCCACCGTGACGCCGGCGCGCCGCTCGATCATCTTGACGATGGCGGTGAAATCCGAGTCGCCACCGAACTCCGTATTGGTGAACTCCCATTCATTGAGAACAGAACTCATCACCGCGTTTGGCACGCCCAACCCCCTGGCTTCCTCGACGCACAAGCGCACGTCCTTGAGCATTAGCGCCGTGGTGAAACCGTAGTCGAACGTGCGCGTCAGAATCGATTGCGGAAACTTCTGGTCCGAAGCGCGCGAGCGGCCGGAGCCGGCGTTGATCACATCGATCATCACCGTCGCGTCGAGCCCGGCTTTCACGCCCATCGTCACCGCTTCCGCCGTCGCCACCATGGCGCTGGCGGAGAGGAAATTATTGGCGAGCTTCATGGTCTGCGCCATGCCCGGCTTGTGGCCGATCACGAACAACTTGCCGAAAACGCCAAGCACGTCCCTCACCGCATCGATGTCGGCTTGCGGTCCCGACACCATGACGGCGAGCGTTCCCTTGTTGGCGCCGCCCACACCGCCTGACACCGGCGAGTCGATCTGCACGATATTTTTCTTGGCGAGTTCCGCGCAAATCTCGGCGGCGACGCGCGCGCCGGTGGTGGAGAGATCGACGAAGCGTTTGATGCGTTTGCCGTGGATGACGCCGCCCTCGTCGAGCGCAACCTTCTTGGAGATTTGCAGCGACGGCAGGCTCGCCATCACCGTCTCCACCCGGTCGGCAACGTCGGCCGGCGAAGACGCAAGCTGCGCGCCCAACGCCACCAGCGGCGCCGCCGCATCGTTGCGCGTGTCGTAGACGATGAGCTTGTGGCCGGCTTCGATCAGCCGGCGCGCCATAGGTCCACCCATATTTCCCAGTCCGATAAAGCCGATGTCCATGGCGGTTTACGTCCCTCGATTTTTTTTCGCGGGGCGACTTTGCCCGACGATTTCGGCGGCGTCACCCGGGCCGCACCGCCATCCGCCTATCGGCCAAAGAACTTATTGAATATATTATAAGCTAGCTTATTATAAGCCTTCTTCAGGACGAAAAAGCCATGCCAGCCTTGCCACCAAAACGAGAATTCGCCTTTACAATCATGGATGTAGCCAGATTGCTCAAGACCTATGCCGACCAGCGGGCGCGCCAGTTCGGCATCTCGCGCGCGCAATGGGCGGTGCTGATCCGCATCAACCGCAACGAGGGCCTCAAGCAATCCGAGCTCGCCGAATTGCTCGACTTGCAACCGATTTCGCTTACCCGCTTGCTCGACCGGCTGGCCGACAACGGGCTGATCGAACGCCGCCCCGATCCGAACGATCGGCGCGCCAACCGGTTGTACCTGAAGCCGGCGGCCAGGCCGCTGCTCGCGCGGTTGGCCGAGCTCGGCGCCGACATGATGGAAACGGTGCTGGCCGGCCTCGACGACAAAGCGATCGACCGAATGCTCAAGGAACTCGTCTTGGTGAAGGATAATTTGCGCGCCGCCATCGGCGCCAACGCACAGCAGCCGGAAGCCGCCAACGGTTAAGCGTCATGAGTGAAAAGCCCCTCAAAATCGTTCCCGCTCCCGAAGCCAAGACCGCGCCGGCGGCGGACACAGCCGCCGCCGAGCAACGTGCCAACCCGCGCGCCGGCCGCAAACGGCTGCGCATGGTTCTGCTGGTTGTCATCCCGCTCATCGTCGCCGTGGCCGGGGCTACATTTTATCTCTTGGGCGGCCGTTATATCTCCACCGATAACGCCTATGTCGGGGCGCAGAAGGTGCTGATCACGCCGGAAATCTCCGGCAAGGTCATCCACGTCGCGGTGCGCGAGGGCCAGCACGTCAATCCGGGCGACGAACTGTTCACGCTTGACGCCGAGCCTTACCGGCTCGCGCTGCAGCAAGCGCAGGCCAAGCTCGACACCGCGCGCGTCGACTACGACAAGCTGAAGACCGACCTCGCCTCGCTCACGACGCTCGCCGACCTCGCCGCCAAGAACGTTGCCTACAAACAGCGCGACCTCGAGCGCAAGCTTTCGCTGGTGAAGTCGCAAACCGGCTCGCAGGCCGACGTCGACACCGCCGGCGCCGCGCTGGTCACCGCGCAATTGCAGGCGCAGTCCACCAAGCAGCAACGCGAGTCGACGCTCAATCAATTGCTCAACGATCCCGAGCTGCCGCTGGCACGTTTCCCCGAATACGCGCAAGCCAAGGCCGCGCTCGACGACGCCCAGCGCAACCTCGACCACACCGTGCTGCGCGCGCCGATCTCCGGCACCGCAACGCAAGTCGACAATATCCAGCTCGGCCGCTTCGTCGCCGCCGGCACGCCGGTGTTCAGCGTGATCGACGACAAGGACATCTGGGTCGACGCCAATCCGAAGGAAACCGACATCACCTATCTGCGCGTCGGCCAACAGGCGACGCTCGACGTCGACAGTTTCCCCGACCACACGTTCAAGGGTCACGTGGTGGCGGTCTCGCCCGGCACCGGCGCACAGTTCTCCATCCTGCCGCCGCAGAACGCCACCGGAAACTGGGTCAAGGTGGTGCAGCGCGTTCCCGTGCGCATCGCCTTCGACAAAGACGAGGACACGCGCCTGTTGCGCGCCGGCATGAGCGTGGTGGTCGACATCGACACCGGCCATAGCCGGCTGCCGTTTATGTCGGCGAAAGCTAAAGAGCCGGCAAAATGAGCCCGGCGCGCGTCGCGTCGATGTCGCCGAAGCTGCGGCGCATGCTGATCACGGTGTGTGCCATGACCGCGACCATCATGCAGGCGCTGGACACCACCATCGCCAACGTCGCGCTGCCCTACATGCAGGGCTCGCTGTCGGCTTCCCTTGACCAGATCAACTGGGTGCTCACCTCCTACATCGTCGCCGCCGCCATCATGACCGCGCCGGTCGGCTGGATGGCCGATCGTTTCGGCCGCAAGAAGCTGTTCATCATCTGCGTCGCCGGCTTCACCGCCGCTTCGTTCCTGTGTGCGCTGGCGCAGAACATCGAGCAGATGGTGCTGTTCCGTCTGTTGCAGGGCATGGCCGGCGCCGCGCTGGTGCCGCTGTCGCAATCGACGCTGCTCGACGCCTATTCGCTGGAGGAACGCGGCTCGGCGATGGCGATCTGGGGCGTCGGCGTGATGCTCGGCCCGATCATGGGGCCGACGCTGGGCGCCTGGCTGACCGACAATTATTCCTGGCACTGGGTATTCCTGATCAACCTGCCGATCGGCGTCATCACCGTGCTCGGCATGCTCGCCTTCATGGATGAAACGCACCGTCACGAACACCTGCGTTTCGACTGGTTCGGCTTCTTCGCCCTCGCCGTCGGCATCGGCTCGCTGCAATTGCTGCTCGACCGTGGCGAGCAGGTCGGTTGGTTCGGCGCGAGCGAGATCTGGATCGAGACCATCGTGTCGATTTTCGGTTTCTACTATTTCTTCGCCCATTCGCTGACCACGCCGGAGCCGTTCGTGCGCTTCGAACTGTTCAAGGACCGCAATTTCGTTTCCGGCGTGGTGTTCATGGTGGTCATCGGCGTGGTGCTGTTCGGCACCATGGCGCTGGTAACGCCGTTCATGCAGAACCTGCTCGGCTTCCCGATCCAGACCGCCGGCTTCCTGCTCGGCTCGCGCGGCGTCGGCACGCTGCTCACCATGCTGGTGGCGCCGCGGCTGATGCGGCTTGTGGAAACGCGCTACCTCATCCTGCTCGGCCTTTTGCTCACCGGCGGCACGCTTTATTACTTCACCGGATTTTCCCTCGACGTCACGCAACGGATGATCGTCGTCGCCAGCGTCATTCAGGGCGTCGGCCTCGGCCTGTTGTTCGTGCCGATCACCACGGCCGCGTTCCTCACGCTGCCGGAAAACCTGCGTAACGGCGGCACCTCGATCCTGACGCTGATGCGCAATATCGGCTCCTCGGTCGGCATTTCGATGGTGATCGCCAACTTGACCGACAAGACCACCGAAATGCACGCGCGCCTGGTCGAGCAGGTAACGCCGTTCAACGACGCGCTGCAAATGCCTGACGTGACGGCGCATCTCGACCTGCAAAGCCAGATCGGCCTCGCCCTGCTCGACGACATCGTCACCCGGCAGGCGGCAATGATCGCCTATCTCAACGACTTCAAGCTGCTGATGATCCTGACGTTGGCGGTGATACCGCTGGTGCTGATCATCCGCACGGCGGGCTCGGCAGCGGGGCGAAAGCCGGCCGAGGCCGTGATCGACTAGCGCTAGACGCCGAATTCCTTCCTGATCATTTCCGAATGCTCGCCCAGCGCCGGGATCGGCCCATAGCTGCGCTGCTCCCCCGCGCGCAGCGGCGCCGGCGCCGGGATGCTCGCCGGCCCGCTCGGCGTAGCGACGGTTATACGCCGCAGATGCGGGTGCTTGCCGAGCAACGCGGAATCGTTGACACGCGCGAACGCGATGTCGGCCGCCGCAAGCGTACGCATCAAAGGCTCGACGTCGTGCGCGGAAAAAACCGCCGCGATTTTCGCATTGGTCTCATCGCGATGCGCCAGCCGGCTGGGCACTGTGGCGAACCTCTTGTCGGCGCCGAGCGCGGCGTCGCCCAGCACCTTGTCGGCCAGCACGCGCCATTCGCGGTCGTTCTGAATGGCGATCAGGATGTCGGCACCGTCGCGCGTCTTGAACACGCCGTAGGGCACGATGGTCGGGTGCGCGAGGCCGATGCGCTGGAACGGTTTGCCCCATTCCTGATTGAGCAACGGAATCGTCATCCACTCCGCCATGGCATCGAACATCGAGATGGAAATCTCGGCGCCCTCGCCGGTGCGCCCGCGCGCGATCAGCGCTTCGAGGATAGATTCGTAGGCCTCCAAACCGGCGGCAATGTCCACCATAGAAACCCCGACGCGCGCCGGCCCCTCCGGCCCGCCGGTGACCGACGACACGCCGGATTCGGCCTGCACCAGCAGGTCATAGGCCTTGCGCTGCGCGTATGGGCCGCTTTCGCCATAGCCGGAGATCGAGCAGCAGATCAGGCGCGGATAATCCTTGCGCAGGCGCGCGACGGCGAAGCCGAGTTTGCCGAGCGCGCCGGGCTTGAGGTTCTGCACAAACACGTCGGCCTTGGCGAGCATGGCCTCGAGCAGCGCCTTGTCCGCGGGCTTGGTGAGGTCGACCACCACCGACTGCTTGCCGCGGTTGAGCCAGACGAAATGCGCGCTCTCGCCATGCACGATGTAGTCGTAATGGCGCGCGAAATCGCCCTCCGGCCGCTCGACTTTGATGACGCGCGCGCCGGCGTCGGCGAGGCGACAGGTGCACTGCGGCGCCGCCACGGCCTGTTCGATAGAGACGACCAGAAGGCCCTCGAGCGGCAAAAGCATTTCAATACGACCGCGGCAGGCCGAGGACGTGCTCGGCGAGATAGGACAAGATCATGTTGGTGGAGATCGGCGCCACCTGATAGAGCCGCGTCTCGCGGAACTTGCGCTCGACATCGTATTCCTCGGCGAAGCCGAAGCCGCCGTGCGTCTGCACGCACATGTCGGCGGCAAACCAGGAGGCGTCGGCGGCCAAAAGCTTGGCCATGTTGGCCTCCGGCCCGATATCCTCGCCCGCTTCGTATTTGGCGGCAGCCTCATGCACCATCAATTCGGCGGCGCGCATCTGAGCGTAGGCGCGCGCGATCGGGAATTGCACGCCCTGATTCTTGCCGATCGGGTGGCCGAACAGCACGCGCTCCTGCGCATACTTGGTCGCCTTGTCGATGAACCACTTGCAATCGCCGATGCATTCAGCCGCGATCAAAATGCGCTCGGCATTCATGCCGCCCAAGATATAGCGGAAGCCCTGGCCTTCCTCGCCGATCAGATTTTCCGCCGGCACGCGCAAGTCGTCGAAAAACACTTGCGTGGTCGAGTGATTCATCATGGTGCGGATCGGCGAGATGGTCAGGTTGATGCCTTGCGCGAGCCGCATGTCGACGATGAACACCGAGAGCCCGTCGGTGCGCCGCTTTACCTCTTCGCGCGGCGTGGTGCGCGCGAGCAACAGCATCAGGTCGGAATGTTCGGCGCGCGAGGTCCAGATTTTCTGCCCGTTGATGACGTAGTGATCGTTGCCCTCGCGCCGCGCGGCGGTGCGCAAGGAAAGCGTGTCGGTGCCCGAGGTCGGCTCGGTCACGCCAAAAGCCTGCAGGCGCAATTCGCCGCTGGCGATCTTGGGCAAATATTCCCGCTTTTGCTCGGCGTTGCCGTGGCGCAGGATGGTTCCCATTGTGTACATCTGCGCGTGGCAAGCCCCGCCATTGCCGCCGGACGTGTGCACTTCCTCCAGAATTGCGGCGGCCGCGCCGATGGGAAGCCCGCTGCCGCCGAACTCCTCCGGAATGAGGGCCGCGAGATAGCCGGCCTCGGTGAGTGCGGTGACGAATTCAGTCGGGTAAGCGCGCTCGCGGTCGAGCGCGCGCCAGTATTCGCCGGGGAACTTGGCGCAAAGCGCGCGTACGGATTCGCGAATGTCGGCGAATTCGTCGGTGCCGCGTTTGCTCATCATTCTCTCACTTCATTCGCCTATTTGGGCGCGGCCGTGGTCGATGGCGACGACCTCGCGCTCAATGACCCGCGCGCGGAAGCTTAGCACGGAGCCATCGCGCCAATACTCCATGCGGATGGTCTCGCCGGGAAAGACCGGGGCCGAGAAGCGCCCACTCATGGCGGTGAGCCGGGCCGGCTCATAACCGCATACCGTCTTGAGCAGCGCGTGGCCGGCGACACCGAAGGTGGCGAGGCCATGCAGCACCGGACGCGGGAAGCCGGCGGCCTTGGCGAAATCCGGATCGACATGCAGCGCATTGGTATCGCCGGAGAGGCGATAGATCAGCGCCATTTCCGGCCGCGTCGGCAGGTCGCAGACACCGTCTGGTGCGCGGGCCGGCAGCGCGTGCGGCGGCGGTACCTCGCGTTTGGGCCCGCCGAAGCCGCCGTCGGCGCGGCAGAACGTTGTCTGTTTGAGGGTCGCGAGCAGCGCCCCGCTCGCTCTGTCGATGATCTCGCGTTGCGAATAGACCAGCGCGCCGCGCCCTTCTCCTTTGTCCACGACGTCGAGTACACGGGTGCGCCCAATTACCGTGCCCTCCGTCGCGACCGGCTTGTGCAGGACGAGGCCCTGCTCGCCATGCACGACCTTTTCCCAGGTGACGCCGACCTCCGGCCGGCGCAGCCAATAGGCGGTGTAGCCCTGCACCAACGCGAAAGTCGGCAGCGCCTTGAGGTTTTTCTCGTAGACGAAGGCGAGCTGGTCGGCATCGAGCGGATCGCGGCCAAGCCCGAGGCCGAGAGCATAGAGGATGCAATCCTTCGGGCCGTAGCTGTGCTCGACGTCGGGGATGGCGAGCGAAAGGAGTTTGTCGGCATTAAGGGGCATGGTGACTTTCTATCGTCGTCCCGGGCGAGCGCAGCGAGACCCGGGACCCATACTCCGCAGTCTATCGAAAGGGCACGGTGTATGGGTCCCCGCCTTCGCGGGGACGACAATTAGCGGCCCCACACCTCCTCCGCAATCTCCACAATCATCCGCAGCTTGGCCCATTGCTCGTCCTCGGCCAAGGCATTGCCCTCCTCGGTCGAGGCAAAGCCGCATTGCGGCGACAAACAAAGCTGGTCGAGCGAAATATATTTCGCGGCCTCCTCGATGCGGCGTTTGACCGCGTCCTTGGCCTCCAGGCGGCCGGTCTTGGTGGTCACCAGGCCGAGTACGACCTGGCGGTCCTTCGGCACGAGACGCAGCGGCTCGAAGCCGCCGGCGCGTTCGCTGTCGTATTCCATGAAATAGCCGTGCACCTTGATCCGGTTGAACAGGATCTCCTGCTCGGCCTCGTAGCCGCCCGTGCCCATGAAAGTCGACCGGTAATTGCCGCGGCAAAGATGCATGGTGATGCGCATGTCGGGCGGAATATCCGACATCGCCGTGTTGATGAGGTCGCCGTAGAGTTCGCCGAGCTTTTGCGGATCGTCGCCGCGATCCTTCATCTTCTGGCGATAGGCGGGATCGCACAGCATGGCGATAAACACTTCGTCGAGCTGCAGGTACCGGCAACCGGCATCGGCAAAGGCGCGCACGCCTGTGCGATAGGCCCGGCCGAGATCGTCGAACAGCGCGTCGAGCTTCGGATAGACTTTCGCGTCAATCGGCGGTTGCACCGGCCGGCCATAGAGCGCCGACGGCGCGGGGATCGTGATCTTCGGCGTGCGCTTGCTGTGCGCGGCGACGAATTTGAAATGCTCGAGCATCGGGTGGCCGGAAAAGCCGATCTTGCCGGTCACCTTGACGCCTTCACTGCGCGTGGTGACGCCGGCGAAAGCGACGCCGCCCTCCATGACGTGCTTCTCGATCCCGTCGAGGCCCCAGAGGAAATCGAGATGCCACCAAGAGCGGCGGAACTCGCCGTCGGTGATCGATTGCAGGCCGACTTCTTCCTGGCGCTCGATGACGCGGACAATCTCGCGGTCCTCGATCGTTTTCAGCGCGGCGGCGTCGATCTCGCCTTTGGCGCGCCGCTCGCGCACCTGCTTGAGCGCGGCCGGACGCAGCAGGCTACCGACGTGATCGGCGCGGAAGGGGGGCACGGTGCGCTGGGTCATTGCTTCGGTTGTCGTCCCGGCCGAGCGAAGCGAGGGCCGGGACCCAGTCTTACGATAGGGCACGGCGTATGGGTCCCCGCTTTCGCGGGGACGACAGCCAAGATTATTTCGCCCAGACCTCTTCCGCCAATTCCACGATCATGCGCAGTTTCGCCCACTGCTCATCCTCGGCCAGCACATTGCCTTCCTCGGTCGAGGCAAAGCCGCATTGCGGCGACAGGCACAATTGATCGAGGGCGACGAATTTGGTCGCCTCGTCGATGCGCCGCTTGATCTCGTCGCGCGGCTCGAGGCGGCCGGACTTGGAGGTGACCAGGCCGAGCACGACGATCTTGTTGCCTTTGGGCAAAAAGCGCAGCGGCTCGAAGCCGCCGGCGCGGTCGGTGTCGTATTCGAGGAAGTAGCCGTCGTAATTGCACTTGCCGAGCAAAGTCTGCGCCACCGGCTCGTAGCCGCCGGAGGAGATGAAGGTGGAACGGAAATTGCCGCGGCAGACATGCGTGGTGATGGTCATGTCGGCGGGCTTGGCTTGCAGCGCCTTGTTGATGCAGGTCGCGTAGCTTTCCTGCAAATGATCGACGTCGAGGCCGCGGTCACGCGCCTTCTGCAATTCCACCTGCGAGCAGAGATAGGCCCAGGCGCAGTCGTCGAACTGCAGATAGCGGCAGCCGGCGGCGTAGAAGGCCTTGATCGCGTTCGCATAGGCCATGGCGAGATCGTCGAAGATGGCGTCGCGGCTCGCGTAAGCCTCCTTGCTCACCGCGCCGGGCTCAAGCCGGAAATGCATTTGGCTCGGCGCCGGGATGCACATTTTCGGCGTGACGTTGCAGTGAGCCTTGAGGAATTTGAAATGCTCGATCATCGGGTGGTTGGAGAAGCCGATCTTGCCGGTGACCTTGATGCTCTGCATCTTGGTCTGCACACCCTGGAACTGGATGCCGTGATCGAGCTCGTAAAGTTCGACGCCGTCGAGCATGCTGAAAAAATCGAAATGCCACCAGGCGCGGCGGAATTCGCCGTCGGTGGCAAGCTTCAGCCCGACCGCTTCCTGCTTCTTGATGATCTTCTCGATCTCGCGGTCCTCGACTTCCTTCAATTGCGCGGCCGTGATCTGGCCTTTTTCGCGCTGCGCGCGCGCCTGCTTGACCGGGGCGGTGCGCAAAAGGCTGCCGACCATGTCGGCGCGGAAAGGCGGCTTGGTTCGTTGCATGATTGTTTCCTCCGAGGCTAGCGCCCGCGGGCCGGCCGGCCGTCAGGCTTAGATTATATTTGGCTGTGCCATAGCATGCCCGGCGGCGAGCCGTCTTGACGTTGAGCAAGCATAGCGGGCGGTTTCCAGCGCCCCGCCGAACGAAAAATAATGCGGCGCGGCATCGCCCAGATCGCCGGCCTGCGCGAGCGCTTCCGCGATGCGGTCGGGGCCGACATGGCCCGCGAGTTGGCCGATCAACCCGGCCGCGGCGCCCGACATCAGGCCGCGCAGTGAGGCGTTGACGCCGCAGCGCTTGGCATAGCGCAGCAGCCCCGGCACGCTGGTTGGGCCGGCCAGGCCGACTTTCACCGGCTTGACGATGCCGCAGGCGCGCAACGCCTTGAGCCAGGAAAGGATGCGCTCAGGCGAAAACGAGAATTGACTGACGATGTGGACGCGCAGGCCGTGCGCTGCGGCGCTGGCGATCTTCTCGTCCAGTGCTGCTTCCAGGCGCCCGGGCGGAATGCGGCTATGGCCTTCCGGATAAGCGCCGATACCGATTTCCTCGATGCCCGCTTCGCGCAGGCGGCCCTTCTGGATCACCGAGAGCGCGTCGGGAAAAGGCCCCGCGACGTCGGCGTCACCGCCGATCACCAGGAGCCGGCGCACATCGGCTTCGCCGAGCAGGCTCGCGAGCAGGTTCGCCAAATCCTCGGCTGCGCGCAGGCGCCGCGCCGCGATATGCACGACGGGCTCCAATCCGGCTTTACGCAGCAGCGCCGCCGCGGAAATCAGTTCCGCCGGCGTGATTGTCGGCACCGCCGAGAAATAGACCGGGGTTGCCGGCGGCAGCAGTTCAGCCAACGCGGCGATCTCGCCGGCATTGGGCCGGGTCACCTCGAGCGAAAAACGCTGCATGAAATTGTTCGGCATGGCGTTTAGTCTCGCCGGTGCGAGATCACGAAGGATTCGTCGTGGAACCACAGGCCGCCCTGCTGCTGCAGCACGTCGCGGGTCGCCTCGATATAGCGGCGGTCGCTGTTGACGTCGGACAGGCGGTCGTCCTCGATCTGCGCCACGTAAATCGCCGCGTTCCAGGCGGCGAGCAGCGTCGAGGTGCCGATCGAAGAGGAAATCTCCGACGGCAGCGTGTGCATGTCGTAGCGGAACAGCGAGCGTTGGTCGGAATAGGCGTTGAAATTGAGATCGCGGCCGGCGGCACCCAATTCGTGTTTCACTTCCTTGAGCAAATCGTGGCGGCTATGCACGAACGGATTGTCATTGGGCCAGACCCGGTGGATGATCTCCATGCCGGGGTCGCGTCCGTAGGAATGGATGGCGATCATGCGCCCGCCGGGCCCGAGCGCGCGGGCAAGCGGCGCCAGCACGCGCCTCGCCTTAAATTCGAGCGAGGCGCGCGCGCGATAAGGCTGCGAGGCAATGACCAGGTCGTAGTCGGCGACGGTACCGCCGGGCTTGGGCACGATCTGGTCGAGCAGGAATTTGTGGTCGTTGCGGTAGATAACGAGGATTACCGGGCGCTCATAAATCGGATTGCCGCTCTTCGGCGACACCCGCGCCTTCCAGTTCTCGGCAAGGAACGGCTCGAGCGCGGTGATCTGCTGCTCGAATGAGTGGGCGGTGTTGCCGTCCATCGCCAGTTCCTTCCACACCAGGCTGGTGGCGGCGGAAAGCGACTTGACCGCGAGCCAGGGCGCTTCCGAATAAGCAAGGTTGGTGAGCACCAGCACGCTTGAGGGATGCTCGACAAAACGGTCGGCCATCTTGTGCAGCGTGAGGCGGATGTCCTCCAGGCTGATCTCCTTGCCGACGACATAAAACGGCATTGTCGGGAAACGGTCGTGCATGGTGCGCATCACGCGCGCCAGCACCGTGCCGTCGCCGACGCCGGCGTCGAACACGCGCACCGCCGGCGGGCGCGGATGAATATTGGCGAGCTCCATGCCGACACGATGCGCGATTTCCCATTTCTCCGAGCAGGTGTTCACGAACAGCAGATATTTCTGCCGGTTGTCGAAGAAGCGGAAATTGCGCTGCGGGTCGTCGCTCGCTTGTCCGGAAGCGACCGGCGGCGCCGGCGGCTTGACCAGAGGGAGCGCGGCCGGCGGCGCGTCGAACAGCACGCGGCGGCGCGCCGGCATAGCGTCGGCGTTGCGCGCCATGAAAGTGCGGATGCGTTCCAAAGTATCGGTGGTGATGCGCCCGCCATTGCGCAGGCGGTTGGCGAGCTTGCCGTCGTTCACCGCGCGGCGGCCGAAGGTGGATTCGGCCAAGCCGCGCTGGCGGCAGAATTCGCTGATCTCCTGCAGGATTTGATCGTTCATGACGGCGCTTCCTCAAGGCTGGCGCTCAGCGGCCGGCTCATGGCCAAGGGAACCAAGTCCGCCCGCTGGCGTCAATTGGAAAAGCTGTTTTATGAAAGGTGGGCGAAGTGGGTGGGATTGGCCCACTACCTAAAATATATGATTTTTACACCTCGGTTGAGAAATATTGGCTACCGCCGCAATAATTGGGGCAATGTCCCACTCTACAAACCGTAAAGTGGGAAAATAGTGGGTAGCCTGGCCGACCGCTAAGGTCCTCAGATGTCGAAGAAAACCGTCTCGTTGTCGCCCTGGACGAGGATGTCGAAACGATAGACCGGCGCTCCGCCGCCGGCCTGCTTGTGGGCAATCAACGTGCCGCGGCGCTCCGCCGGCACCAACGCCAGGATCGGATCGGTGGCGTTGCTTGCCTCATCGGAGAAGTAGAGCCGCGTATAGACCTGCCGCAGCATGCCGCGCGAGAAGATGCAGACGACGAGATGCGGCGCTTGGCGCGCTCCGCCGGGTCCCGGCACCGAACCGGGCTTAATCGTGTCGAAGCTGTAGACCCCTTGCTTGTCGGTTGCCGAACGGCCGAAGCCGGTGAACTTGGCGTTCGGTCGCGGCTTCTCGCTGCGCGCATGGCTGTAGCGGCCTTGGCTGTCCGCCTGCCAGATTTCGATCATGGCGTCGTTGATCGGCTTGCCGTCGCCGTCGAGCACTTGGCCCTCGACGCGGATTTTCGTGCCGGTCGCGTCCGGCGTGATCAGATTGGCGCCGATCGTCTCCTTCCAGTCGTAATTTTTGTTCGGCGCCCAGTCGCAGCGGCTGTGCGGCGCCAGGCCATAGGCGAAGAACGGGCCGACGGTCTGTGAAGGCGTGATCTCGGACATTAGTGTTGTTCCGTATGCGTTGGGGTCTGTTCGCGGCCGCGCAGCACGATGTTGAAGCGGAAGCAGAGCGCCCAATCGGGCACCGTGTTTTCCAGATCGAAGCTGGAGATCATGCGCGCCCGCGCCTTCTCGTCGGTCACCGAATTGAAGATCGGGTCGAACGGGAACAGCGGGTCGCCGGGGAAATACATCTGCGTCACCAGCCGGGTGATGAAGGTCTGGCCGAACACCGAGAAGTGGATGTGGTTCGGCCGCCAGGCGTTGCGGTGGTTGCCCCAAGGGTAAGCGCCCGGCTTCACGGTGATGAATTTGTAATAGCCGTTCTTGTCGGTGACCGTGCGCCCCGCCCCGGTGAAATTCGGATCGAGCGGCGCCGGGTGCTGATCGACATTGTGCACGTAGCGGCCGCAGGCATTGGCCTGCCAGATTTCCACCAGCGTCTCGGGCACCGGCCGCTTGTCCTCGTCATAGACATGGCCGTGCACGACGATGCGCTCGCCCAAGGGCTCGCCCTTGTGCTGCTTGGTGAGATCGTTATCGCCTTCCTGGATCGCGTCATGGCCGAAGGCTGGGCCGGTCAGCTCGGAAAGCGTGTGCGGCACGACGATCAGCGGCTTTGCCGGCGAGCGCTTCACCGTGCTCTTGTATTCCGGCGACAGATGCTTGGGGAAAGCGCTCAGGCTCTCGCGCGGATAGATCATCGACATGGTCGTTTCCCTTTTATTTCTTTTGAATCACGAAACCCGTTCCAACGCCAAGGATACGCCCTGGCCGACACCGACGCACATGGTGGCAAGTCCGAGACTGCCGCCGTTTTCTTCCAGGCCGTGCGTTACGGTCAGCGCCAGCCGCGCGCCCGACATGCCGAGCGGATGGCCGAGCGCGATCGCTCCGCCGTGCGGATTGACCTGTGCTGCGTCGTCGGCAAGGCCGAGTTGCCGCAGGCAGGCAAGCGACTGCGAGGCGAAGGCCTCATTGAGCTCGATCACCGCGTAGTCGTCGATTTTGTGACCGAGCCGCGCCATCAGCTTGCGGGTGGACGGCACCGGGCCGATGCCCATGATGCGCGGCGGCACCGCTGCCGAAGCCATGCCGAGAATGCGCGCGCGCGGCGTCAGACCGTGCGCCTTGACTGCGGCTTCCGAGGCGATAATCAGCGCGGCGGCGCCGTCATTGACGCCGGAGGCGTTGCCGGCGGTGATGGTGCCGGGATTGCGCACAAAGGGCTTGAGCTTGGCGAGTTGGTCGAGCGTGGTCTCGCGCGGATGTTCGTCTTTGTCGAACTTGATCGTTTCCTTGCGGCCGGCGATCTCGACCGCGACGATCTCCTTGGCGAAATAGCCCGAGGCGGCCGCCTTGGCGGCGCGCTGCTGCGAGCGCAAGGCAAACGCGTCCTGGTCGGCGCGGGTGATCTGGAATTCTTCCGCTACGTTCTCCGCCGTTTCCGGCATGGAATCGATGCCGTATTGGTTCTTCATCAGCGGGTTGACGAAGCGCCAGCCTATTGTTGTGTCGAAAATCTCCGCCTTGCGCGCGAAGGCCTCGTCGCTCTTGCCCTGCACGAAGGGCGCGCGCGTCATCGATTCGACGCCGCCGGCGATGGCGAAGTCCAATTCGCCGGCACGAATGGCGCGCGCCGCGGTGCCGACCGCTTCGAGGCCTGAGGCGCACAGCCGGTTGATGGTCAGCCCCGGCACGCTCGCCGGCAGCCCGGCCAAGAGCAGCGCCATGCGCGCCACGTTGCGGTTGTCCTCGCCGGCCTGGTTGGCGCAGCCGTAATAGACTTCCTCGAGCTTTTCCCAATCGATCTTGGGGTTGCGCGCAATCAGCGCCTTGATCGGCGCGGCGGCGAGGTCGTCGGTGCGCACCTTGGCGAGCGCGCCGCCGTAGCGCCCGATCGGCGTGCGTACCGCGTCGCAGATGAATGCATCCCGTGTCGCCATCACGCCGCCTCCCCATGGGCGCGCGCAGTGCGCGCCTGCAATTCACGTAACACGTCGAGCTCGCGCGCCGTCGGCGGCGGCGTCTCCGCCACGTTAGCGGCGAACTTGACCGGCCAGCCGGTGTTCTCCTGGATCTGCTCGCGGGTGACGCCGGCGTGGATGGAGACCACGGTCATTTCTTTTGTTTCCGGGTCGGGCGCAAACAGCGCCAGATCCGTGATCAGCCGCGTCGGGCCCTTGGTTTTGACGCCAAGTTTGGCGCGACTGTCGCCGCCACTCACATGCCCGATCGAGGTGACGAAGTCGAGCTTGTCGACGAAGCTACGCTTGCCTTGCGCCATGATGATGAAGATCTCGCCGCAACTGATGGCGATCTCCGGCGCGCCGCCGCCGCCGGGCAGCCGCACTTTCGGCTTGGCATAGGGGCCGACCACCGTGGTGTTGAGGTTAGCGAATTTGTCGATTTGCGCGCCACCGAGAAAACCGATCTTGATGCGGCCGCCTTGCAGCCAATAGCGAAACATTTCCGGCACCGACACCGTGGTCAGCGCGGTCTCGCACAGTTCGCCATCGCCGATCGACAGCGGCAATACGTTTGGTTTGGTGGCGAGCGTGCCGGATTCGTAAATCAGCGTAATGCCCGGCGCATGCGTCAGGCGCGCGAGATTGCAGGCAGCCGAGGGCTGGCCGATGCCGACAAAGCAGACATCGTCGTTCTTCAACGCGCGCGCCGCCGCGACGGTCATCATTTCCCTCGGCTTGTAGTCGGCCATACTGCCTACTCCGCCGCCGCGCACTGTTTGCGCGCGTATTGTGCAAAAGCTTCCGGGCCTTTTTCCAGGACGTTCGCTTTCATCCAGGCGAGAAACGTGTCGCGTTCCTTGGCGATGGTATCCCATTCCTTGTAGAAGCCGTTGTTGCGCGGGTAGTAGCCCTGCGCATAAGAGGGAAACGCGCCGCCCGGCACCTCGGCGACATGGCCGATCGTCCAATGCGGCAATATCACCGCGTTGAGGCTGCGGTCGAGCGGAAGCTCATCGACGATCTCCTCGACCGTCACCACCGAGCGCTTGCAGGCAAGCACCGCTTCCTTCTGCACGCCGAGCACGCCCTCGATCATCACATTGCCGGCTTTGTCGGCGCGCTGGGCATGGATTATCGCAACGTCCGGCCGGACCGCCGGCACCGCCGCCAGTTCCTCGCCGGTGAACGGGCAGGTCACGCGCTTGATGGTCGAATTCACCTTCGGCAGGTCGCTGCCTATGTATCCGCGGAAAATCGCGCAGGGCAGCCCGGCCGCGCCCGCCTCGTAGGCATTGGCCATGGCGGCGTGCGAATGTTCTTCGATCGCCAGCGGCCGCGGCCAGCCGTTTTCCACCGCGTCGCGGAAGCGATGCAGCGAGCCGACGCCCGGATTTCCGCCCCATGAAAAAACCAGTTTATCGACGCAGCCCATGCCGATGAGCTGGTCGTAGACGATGTCCGGCGTCATGCGGATCAGGGTCAGGCGTTTGCGGCCCTGGCGGATGATTTCGTGGCCGGCAGCGTGCGGAATGAGGTGGGTGAAGCCTTCCATCGCCACGCTATCGCCATCGCGGACGGCGGCTTTAATGGCCTCGGCGAGCGACGAAATACGCGCCATCGATACGGCTTCCCGGTTGCGGGTTCGTATTTACGGCCCGCCACGGACAGGGTCAAATGCGCCGGTCCACGCTCGGGCCAGGCCGGTTTTAGGCCAGAACTAGGAGAGCGCTGCCGTGAAGGACGATCCCGACCGCCCGGAAATCGCGCTGCCGACATGAGCATGGGCGTTGCATCGGTGCTGCGTACGTCGGCGCCCTTGCGCCCGGTGCGGCTCGGCCAATTCGACGTCGTGCTCGAACGCGAGCAAAGCGGCGTCATCCATATTCGTACCGCGCAAGTGTTGCCGCCCTATTATGCCAATCTGGGCGAAGCGCTGGAGCATTGGGCTAAGGCCGCGCCCGACCGGGTGTTCCTCGGCCAGCGCGACGAGACCGGCGGTTGGCGCACGTTGACCTACGCGCACGTGCTGGCGGTGACCAAACGCATCGGCGCGGCGCTGCTGCGGCGAGGACTCTCCCCTGAAAAGCCGATCGTCGTCATCTCCGGCAACGGCATCGAGCATGCGCTGCTCGGCCTCGCCGCCATGGGCGTCGGCATTCCCTATGCGCCGATCTCGGCGGCCTATTCGATGCTGTCGAGCGACTTCGGCAAATTGCGTACCATCATCGAGCTGCTCACGCCCGGCCTGGTGTTCGCGCATGACGGCGGCCCGTTCGCCCGCGCGATCTACGCGGCGGTGCCGGAAGACGTCGAACTGGTGGTGACGCACCATCCGCTCGGCGACTGGAAGAAGATGACGTTGTTCACCGATCTGATCGGCGACGAGGATGCAGCCGGCGTCGCCGCCGCGCAGCGACGGGTCACACCGGACAGCATCGCCAAGTTCCTGTTCACCTCCGGCTCGACCGGCAACCCAAAAGCCGTCATCAACACCCAGCGGATGCTATGCTCGAATCAGGCGATGATCGCCGCCGGTTTTGCCTTCGTCGCCGACGCGCCGCCGGTGGTGGTGGACTGGCTGCCCTGGAGCCACACCTTCGGCAGCAACCACAACTTCAATATGGTGCTGGTGAACGGCGGTTCGCTCTATATCGACGACGGCAATCCGACGCCGCCAGGCGTGCCGAAGACCGCGCGAAACTTGCGCGAGATCGCGCCCACCATCTATTTCAACGTGCCCAAGGGTTATGAGGCGCTGGTTCCCCATTTCCGCGCCGACGCTGCGCTGCGCGAGAATTTCTTCAGCCGGCTGAAGGTGCTGTTCTATGCCGGCGCCGGGCTCAACCAGACCACCTGGGACGAACTGACCCAGCTCGCCGTCGAGACCACCGGCGAGCGCGTCATCTTTCTGTCCTCGCTCGGTTCGACCGAAACATCGCCGCTGGCGCTCGCCTGCACCTGGGACTTCGACAGAGCCGGGAATATCGGCCTGCCTTGTCCGGGCGTCGAACTCAAGCTGGTGCCCAACGAAGGCAAGCTGGAGGCGCGCTTACGCGGTCCGCACATCACGCCCGGCTATTGGCGGCAGGAGGCGCTCACCCGCGAGGCCTTTGACGCGGACGGCTTCTACAAGATCGGCGACGCGCTGAAATTCGCCGACCCCGACAATCCTGGCAAAGGCTTCCTGTTCGACGGCCGCATCGCCGAGGACTTCAAGCTGTCCACCGGCACCTGGGTCAGCCTCGGACCATTGCGCGCGCGTTTCATCGACCACTTCGCGCCTTTGGTGCGCGACGTTGTGTTTGCCGGGCCCGACCGCGACGATATCGTGGCGCTGGTGTTTCCCGATCTCGAGGCCTGCCGCAAACTCGCGCCCGAGCATGCCGCGGACGTGTCGCCCGCCGCGGTTTTCGACGACGTGCGCGTGCGGCTGAAATTCGCCGACCTGCTGCAGGCGCTGGCCAGGTTAAGCCCCGGCTCCTCGACCCGGGTCGTGCGCGCTTTGCTGATGGCGGAGCCCGCTTCCATGGACAAAGGCGAGATGACCGACAAGGGCTCGATCAACCAGCGCGCGGTCCTGAAAAACCGCGCCGCACTGGTGGACGAGCTTTATGCCGCGCCGCTATCCTCGCGCGTCATCGCCATCAAAAGCGCGTAAGGAACCAGACCATGGAAATCAAGGGACAAGCGGCCATCGTTACCGGCGGCGCATCGGGACTGGGAGCCGCCTGCGCGCGGGCGCTCGCGGCCGCCGGCGCCAAAGTGGCGGTCTTCGACGTCAACGCCAAGGCCGCCGCCGAGGTGGCGATCGACATCAACGGCATTGCGGTTGCCTGCGACGTGGCGGACGCCGCCGCCGCCGAGGCCGCTGTGAAAAAGGCCGCGGCCGATCACGGCCCTGCGCGCATTTTGGTCAATTGCGCGGGAATAGGCCCGGCCAAGCGCATCGTCGGCCGCGACGGGCCGATGCCGCTTGCCGATTTCGAGCGCGTCATCCGTATCAACCTCATCGGCACCTTCAACATGATGCGGCTTGCCGCCAGCGCCATGCAGACGCTTGCCCCGCTCGCCGACGGCGAACGCGGGGTGATCGTGTCGACCGCTTCGGTCGCCGCCTTCGAGGGGCAAATCGGGCAATCCGCCTATTCCGCGTCCAAAGGCGGCGTCGCCGCGCTCACTTTGCCGGCGGCGCGCGAATTCTCCCAGTTCGGCGTGCGCGTGCTCGCCATCGCGCCGGGCATTTTCGGCACGCCGATGCTGCGCGCACTGCCGCAGGAGGTGCAGGACTCGCTCGGCGCCTCGGTGCCGTTCCCCAAGCGGCTGGGCAATCCGAGCGAATTTGCAGCACTGGTGCTGCATTGCGTGCACAACTCCTATCTCAATGGCGAGGTGATCCGTCTCGACGGCGCGCTGCGCATGGCGCCGCGCTGACGTAAAATGAGCGCGGACGACATTATCGGCCTTTATGAGCGCCGCGCGCTGGACTGGGTCGGCGATCGAAGCCGCCAGACTAAATTCATCGAAAGGCCATGGCTCGACCGCTTCGCCGCGCTGGCGAAGCCCGGCGGCACGATTCTCGATCTCGGCTGCGGATCCGGCAAGCCGATGGCGGCCTACTTACTCACGCAAGGCTTCGACCTGTGCGGGATCGATTCCTCGCCGACGATGATCTCGCTTTGCCGCGAGAATTTTCCCGACCGGCAATGGATCGTCGCCGACATGCGGACGCTCGATCTGCAACGTCGCTCCGACGGCGTCATGGCATGGGACAGCTTTTTCCATCTCACCCCCGACGACCAGCGGCGGATGTTTCCGGTCTTCCGCGCGCACGCAGCGCCGGGCGCGCCGTTGATGTTCACCAGCGGGCCGCGCCACGGCGAAGCGATCGGCACCTTACGCGGCGAGCCGCTCTATCACGCGAGCTTGGCGCCCGACGAATATCGCTCGCTGCTCGCCGCCAACAATTTCACCGTCGTGGCGGAAAAGATGGAAGACCCGGAATGCGGCGGCCGCTCCGTCTGGCTGGCTCGGCGCAATAAAGCCGGATAAAACCAGGGCCGCATGAGTTTCAGCAACACCCGCAAGGTGCGCATCGAGTGGGGCGACTGCGATCCCGCCGGCATCGTTTTCTATCCGCGTTATTTCGAAATCTTCGACGCCGCGACCGCGGCGCTGTTCGAGCGCGCGCTCGGGCTCACCATGTTCGAGATGTTCAGGACGTTCGCCTGCGCCGGCTATCCGCTCGCCTGCACGCGCGCGCGCTTCGTGCGGCCGACGCGCTACGGCGACGACGTGACGGTCGAATCCGCGGTCACATTCGGCCGCGCGAGTTTCGATGTCGTGCATCACATCACGCGTAGCGGCCTGACTTGCGTCGAATGTTCGGAGACGCGGGTGTGGGTGGTGGATGACCCGGGCAAGCCCGGCGGCTACAGATCGCATCCGGTCCCCGAGGCGGTGCGGGTGAAGTTCATCCGGCCGTGATGCCGGCAGCTATTCGATCTCCGCCGCAATCTTCTTCAGGATCTGCAGGAACCGCTTGCGGTCGCGCGCGCCGATAATGCGGTCGAGCACGCGTTCGTGCTGGCGCGCGCAGCGCATCAGCATGGTGAGCGCCTGCCGGCCGGCCGGCGTCACATTGAGTCGATAGGCGCGCCGGTCCGCCCGCGTACGCCGGCGTTCGACCAGGCCACGCCGCACCAGGTCCTCGACTACCGGCGTGAGGCTCGATTTGTCGCGGCCGTTGGCATGGCTCAATTCGGTCTGGCTGATGCCGGGATTGCGCGCGATCAACGTCAAGGTGGCGAAGCGGCCCGGGTGCCCGCCGACCTCGCGCGAACGGCGCGAGAACGCCTCAAAGGCATGCTCCTGCGCCATGCGCAAGTTAAAGCCCACCCAGGTCGCCAAAGGGCCGAATTTGATCGATTCGACAATGGTTTCGCCGTTCTTGCCGCGCCGCGCCCGGCCGCTGTTCTTATTCCGCACCGTCACCGTCCCTGGCCGACCGCGCCCCACCGGCGCGCCGCCACATAGTTTGATATCAAACGATAAGCTTTACAACGCCCGCAACATGCGGCTGAATATTGCAAAAGTTGGCAGCATGACCAACCCATAAACCGAGGGAGGAATTCCATGATGTTCCGCATCGCTGCCGGCTTTTGCGCCGCTGCGCTCGCCGCCCTGATCGGTCTGCCTACCGCCGCGCTCGCCCAGGAAAAGACTTTCGAGCTCAAGCTTGCGCACTGGTTGCCGCCATCGCACCCGCTGCAGAAGGCTATGGAAGAATGGGGCGCCTCGGTGGAGAAGGACTCCGGCGGCACCATCCACTACAAGGTCTATCCCGCCCAGCAGCTCGGCAAGGCCTTCGATCATTACGACATGGCGCGCGACGGTATTGCCGATCTCACTTACATCAATCCAGGCTATCAGCCCGGCCGCTTCCCGATCATTGCGGCGGGTGAATTGCCGTTTCTGATGTCGAATGGCAAAGGCGGCTCGGTCGCGCTCGATGCCTGGTATCGGAAATACGCGGCCAAGGAGATGAAGGACGTCAAATTCTGCCTCGCCTTCGTGCACGATCCGGGCTCATTTCATTCGGTCAGCAAGAAGATCGTGGTGCCGGCCGACATCAAGGGCATGAAGATCCGCCCGGCGCAGGGCACTATCGCGGAATTCGTCACGCTGCTCGGCGGCAATAACGTGCAAGCCTCGGCACCGGAAGTGCGCGAAGTCCTCGCTAAGGGCGTCGCCGACGCCGTCACCTTCCCGTGGGGTTCGATCATCCTGTTCGGCATCGACAAGGTGACCAAGTACCACATGAACGTACCACTCTACACGACCACCTTCGCTTTCGTGTTCAACAAGGCGAAGTACGAACAGATGTCGGCGAAACAGAAAAAGGTCATCGACAACCACTGCACTAGCGAATGGGCCGCGAAGGTGGCGACGCCCTGGGCCGACTTCGAGCACGCCGGTATCGCCAAGCTCAAGGCCGAGCCCGGCCACGAAGTCTATGACATCAGCCCGGCGCAGCTCGCCGAATGGCGCAAGGCGGCGGGCCCGCTCGAGGCCAAGTGGGCCGAGAGCGCCAAGAAAGCCGGCATCGATCCCGAACTGGCGATGAAGGCGCTCAAGGCCGAATTGGTGAAGAACAAAGCGGCCTATTAATGGTCAGCGCAGCGGGAGAACGCAGTCCCGTCGATCGATTTATCGACCTGACCGAGGTGACGGCGGCGGGATTTCTCGCCGTCGTCACCCTGCTCACTTTCGTGTCGGTGTTCCTGCGCTACCTGTTCGCCTGGTCGATCCCCGACGCCTATGATTTCTCGCGCCTGCTGCTCGGCATCCTGATTTTCTGGGGCATGGCAATTGCCAGCTATCGCGGCGACCACATTACCGTCGACCTGTTGTGGACCGCCGCGCCGCCGGCCGCGCGCCGCGCCATGGACGTATTTTCAGCGCTGGTAACGCTTGTCGCCATGTGCGCCTTTACATGGATGTTCGCCGAGAAAGTCATCGGCACCCGCGCCGACCACGTCGGCACCTTCGATCTGCGGCAACCGGTCTGGGTCTACTATTTCGTCGCTTGGATCGGGCTTGCCGCCGCGGTTCTGCTCTTGGTCGCGCGCACCGTGCGGCTGGTGTTGTGGCCGGAAAAGCTGGTGCGCCGCGGCGATGAGCCGTCGATCGAATAAACCGGCCAAGGGTGTAACGCAATGGGCACCGACGCCGTCGCCGTCACCGGGTTCATATCGCTATTCGCGCTGATGCTGCTGCGCGTGCCGGTCGGCATCGCCATGGGTTTGGTGGGCGTGCTCGGCTTCGGCTACATGATCGGCGACATCGGCCCGGCCTTGAAGCTGCTGTCGCAGTCGCCGATCCGCACCGCCACCGACGCGGAGTTCGCGGTCATTCCGCTGTTCCTGCTGATGGGCGCCTTCGCCTCGGCCTCCGGCATGAGCCGCGAACTCTTCCGTGCGTCCAACACGTTTCTCGGGCATCTGCGCGGCGGGCTCGGCATCGCCACCATCGTCGCCTGCGGCGGCTTTGCCGCGATCTGCGGCTCCTCGGTCGCCACCGCCGCGACGTTCTCCAAAGTCGCCTATCCGGAGATGCGGCAGCACGGCTATCCGCAAAGCTTCGCCACCGGCGTGATCGCGGCCGGCGGCTCGCTCGGCATCATGATCCCGCCCTCCACCGTGTTCGCGGTCTACGGGCTGATCACCGAGCAAGACATCGGCAAATTGTTCATCGCCGGCATCATCCCCGGCCTGTTGGCGGTGGGCATGTATATCGCAACCATCAACATCATCGCTTTCCTGCGCCCCGGCTTTCTGCCGTCGGCACCGCGCCATAGCTGGGCGGACAGAATAGCGGCAGTGCGCGACGTCTGGGCTGTAGTGCTGCTGTTCGTGTTCATCATCGGCGGGCTTTACGGCGGGCTGTTTACCGCGACCGAAGCCGCCGGCATGGGCGCCGCCGGCGCCTTCATCATCTCGGTGTTGCGGCAAAAACTGTCACGCGCGGATTTCTGGCGCTGCCTGATTGAGTCGCTGCGCACCACCGCTGCCGTGTTCACTATCCTGATCGGCGCCCTCATCTTCGGCTATTTCCTCACCATCACGCAGACCCCGCAGAAGATCACCGCGTTCCTCACCGGGCTGGGCTTGGGTCCCTACGGCGTGCTGGTTTTGATCATGCTGATGTATCTGGTGCTCGGCTGCATCATGGACGCCATGGCCATGATCATCCTGACCATTCCCATCGTCTTCCCGGTGATCCGGACGCTCGGCTTCGACCCGATCTGGTTCGGCGTCATCATCGTGATGACGGTGGAACTCGGCCTGATCCATCCCCCGGTCGGCATGAACGTGTTCGTGATCAAGAGTGTGATCAAGGACGTCAAGCTGTCGACGGTGTTCTACGGCGTCATGCCGTTCGTCCTGACCGATATCCTGCGGCTGGCCGTGCTGATCGTCCTGCCGATTCTGGCGACCTGGCTGCCCTCGCATATGTAGACAGACCGTGATATATAGTTTGGGTCCCAACCATTTGGCGAAGCCATGACGACGGAACGCTCGTTCAAGAAGGAAGTGCAGGCCTTGCGCCTGGGCGACGGCGAGACCTTCCGCGGCGAGGGCATCCTCGCCGTCACCAAGGCGCTGCTGCAATCGGGCGTGTCATACGTGGGCGGCTACCAGGGCGCGCCGGTTTCGCATTTGCTCGACGTGCTGGTCGACGCCGAAGACATCATGGCCGAGCTCGGCGTACATCTGGAGACCTGCGCCAACGAGGCGAGCGCCGCGGCCATGCTGGGCGCCTCGATCAATTATCCCTTACGCGGCGCGGTGACCTGGAAATCCATCGTCGGCACCAATGTGGCAGCCGACGCACTTTCGAACCTGTCGTCGCCCGGCGTGATCGGCGGCGCCATGATCATCATCGGCGAGGATTATGGCGAAGGCGCCAGCGTCATCCAGGAGCGCTCTTATGCCTATGCGCTCAAATCCTCGATGTGGCTGCTCGACCCGCGTCCCGATCTGCCGACCATCGTGCGTATCGTCGAGAAGGGCTTCGAACTGTCGGAGGCAAGCCACGCGCCGGTGATGCTGGAATTGCGCATCCGCGCCTGCCACGCCACCGGCGAGTTCACTGCAAGCGACAACCGCAAGGCGGAATTCTCCGGCCTCAACCGCATCGCCGCGCCGGCGCGCTTCAATTACGCGCGGCTGTCGCATCCGCCGGTCACCTTCACGCAGGAGAAGCTGAAGGTGTCGGAACGGCTGCCGGCGGCGCGCGCCTTCATCCGCGAGCAAAAGCTCAACGAGACGATCGCCGGCGACCTTGACGATACCGGCATTGTGGTCATGGGCGGCTTGACCAATTCCGTGCTGCGCGCGCTCGAACGCATGGGGCTGGCCGATGTCTACGGCGCCCCCCGCGTGCCGCTCCTCGTGCTCAACGTGGTCTATCCGCTGGTGCCAGAGGAAATCCGCGACTTCTGCGCGGGAAAACGCGCCGTGCTGGTCGTCGAGGAAGGCAACCCGGCCTATATCGAGGACGCGATCAACGTCGAGCTGCGCCACGCCGACATACAGACCAAAGTGTTCGGCAAGGGGCCGCTGCCGCAGGCCGGCGAATATACTTCCGACGTGCTGCTCGAAGGCCTTGCCGCCTTCCTGCAAGCCGCGCGGCCGCAGGGGCTCGACGCGGATGCGCTAGCGGAAAAGGCGCGCGGGCTGATCGCGCACAAGACGAAAGCCGCCGCCGCGCTGGGCGCGCTGCCGCCGCGGCCGCCCGCCTTCTGCACCGGCTGCCCGGAGCGGCCGGTGTTCTCCGCCATCAAGCTGATGCAGCGCGAACTGGGGCCGACGCATATCTCGACCGATATCGGCTGTCATTCGTTTGCGACCTTCGCGCCCTTCTCGCTCGGCAATTCCATTCTCGGCTACGGCATGTCGCTGGCGAGCGCCGCCGCCGTGACGCCCAACATGGAGAAACGCCCGATCGCCATCATGGGCGACGGCGGCTTCTGGCATAACGGGCTGATCTCGGGCGTCGCTTCGAATCTGTTCAACAAAGGCGACGGCGTGCTGATCGTGATGCAGAACGGCTACGCTTCCGCCACCGGCCAACAATATATCCCGTCGAGCGTGGCGAGCCGCGACGGCCCGGCGCAAGGCATGGAGATCGAGCGCACGCTGCGCAGCATGGGCGTGAAATGGCTGCGCACGGTGCGCAGCTATTCGGTGGCGCTGATGGCGAAGACGCTGACGGAGGCGATGAAGAGCGCCGAGCGCGGCCTCAAGGTGATCATCGCCGACGGCGAATGCCAATTGGCGCGGCAGCGACGGGTGCGCACCGAGGATGCCGTCAAGCTCGAGCGCGGCGAGCGGGTGACGCGGGTGCGCTACGGCGTCGACGACGAGATTTGCACCGGCGACCATTCCTGCATCAGGCTTTCAGGTTGCCCGTCGCTGACGGTGAAGCCGTCGACCGATCCGCTGCGCAGCGATCCAGTGGCGACCGTCATCGACAGTTGCGTCGGCTGCGGCCTGTGCGGCGATGTCGCGCATGCCGCGGTACTCTGCCCGTCGTTCTACCGCGCCGAGATCGTGCGCAACGCGACGTTATGGGACCGCGCGCTGTTTCGCGTGCGGCAAACGGTTATTGGTTGGCTCGGCGGCCCGTCGCTGTCATTCCGGGGCGCGAGCAGCGCGAGCGAACCCGGAATCCAGATGCCAGTCCAGAATTTGCTTCTAGATTCCGGTTCCGGCCCTGCGGGCCGTCCCGGAATGACCGAGAAAAGTGCTCCGATCAAACTCCTCATCGCAGCGCTCGGCGGCGAAGGCGGCGGCGTGCTCACCGACTGGATCGTGTCGGCGGCAGCCGAAGCCGGCTTCCCGGTGCAATCGACCTCGATCCCTGGCGTCGCGCAGCGCACCGGCGCCACCACTTATTATATCGAGATTTTCCCGGTGCCGACGCGCGACCTCGGCGGCAAGCGGCCGGTGCTGGCGCTGACGCCCGGTGTCGGCGATATCGACATCGCGGTGGCGAGCGAATTGCTGGAAGCCGGGCGCGTGGTAGCGAGCGGCTTTGTCACGCCCGAGCGCACCCACCTGATCGGCTCGACCAGCCGCTTCTATGCCATGGACGAAAAGATCGCCATGGGCGACGGCCGCTTCGACCAGGACAAACTGATCGAGACGGTCACCGGGCACGCGCGCGAGACTTTGCTCATCGACATGGAGGCGCTCGCCAGACAGAGCGGCTCAATCGTCAACGCGGTGATGCTCGGCGCCATCGCCGGCGCGCAATTGTTGCCGCTTTCCGCCGAGCAGTTGGAAGCGGCGATCCGTACCGACGGCAAATCGGTCGACGGCAACCTGCGCGGCTTCCGCGCCGGGCTAGCCGCCGCACGGGCGAAACCGCCGCCGGCAAAGGCGCCGGAGAAAAAGCGCAACGCGCCTTCCATCCCCGATCTGCTCGAACACGAAGTGACATACTCGCTACCGGCGCTGGCGCAGCCGACGGCAATCGAGGGCGTCCGCCGGCTGATCGCCTATCAAAATCTCGCCTATGCCAAGCTCTATCTCGACCGGCTGCGAGCGCTGGTCGAAGCCGACGCCGCCGCCGGCGCGCCGGGCTGGTTGCTCAAGGAAGTGGCGCGCCAGCTCGCGGTGCGCATGTCCTACGAGGACGTGGTGCGCGTCGCACAAGCCAAGATCGCGCCCGAGCGCATGCGCCGCATCGCGCGCGAGGAGCTGCGCGCCGGCAACGAACCGTTCTCGGTGCACGATTTCCTCAAGCCCGGCATCGAGGAAATGACGCAATTGCTGCCGCCGTTCCTGGCGCGGCCGATTCTGGCGCTGGCCAGGCGCCGCGGCTGGCTCGGCCGCCTCTATTTCGGCATGCAGATCAATTCGACCTCCGTCTCCGGCTATCTGCGGTTCCTGATGTTGGCCAAGCTGCGCGGTTTGCGCCCGCGCGGCTACCGCTTCAAGCAGGAGCAGGCGCAAATCGAATCCTGGCTCGCTTTGATCGCCGAGGCCGCGAAGCACTCGGGCGCGCTCGCGCTCGAAGTCGCCGAATGCGCCCGGCTGATCAAGGGCTATGGCGACACGCATGCGCGCGGGCTGGCCAATTACGCAACCATCGAAGCACGCGTGATCCGCCCGGCGCTTGCCGGCGTCCACCCGCCCGGGCGCGCCGCCGATGCCACGGCAAGCGCGCGCACCGCCGCTTTGGTCGATCCGGAGGGCGAAAGCCTGGCCAAATGCCTGGCCGAAATCGACGACCCGGCGGCCTTTCGCGTGGCGGCGGAGTAGCTCTCCGCCGTTGTCATAATTTCGCGCCTCGCGTAAGACTCTCCGCAACAAAACACGATCCGCGCGCAAGCGGACGGCACCCAGGGCGAAACGCATGGCGCTTTCACCAAGCAGCCGCCAACGGCCGGCCATCGCCGCCGAAGCCTTCCTGCGCGCACTCGCCGATCATGGCGTCGATTATTTCTTCTGCAATACCGGCACCGATTTCCCGCCGATCGTCGAAGCCTTCGCCCGCGCCAAGAAGACCAACGCCAAGGTGCCAAAACCGATTCTGGTGCCGCATGAAAACCTCGCGGTCGGGATGGCGCACGGCGCTTACCTCATGACCGGCCGGCCGCAGGCGGTGATGGTGCACACCACCGTCGGCACCGCCAACACCCTCAACAATTTGATCAACCTGTCGCGCGACCGCGTGCCGCTGTTGCTCGCCGCCGGGCGCACGCCGATTACTGAGAAAGGCGCCTTCGGCTCGCGCAACCGCCCCATCCAATGGGGCCAGGAGATGTTCGACCAGGCAGGCATGGTGCGCGAACTGGTGAAGTGGGATTATGAATTGCGCACGCCCAACCAGATCGGCGACATGGTGGCGCGCGGCGTCGAAGTCGCCATGGCGCATCCGCGCGGGCCGGTCTATCTGATGCTGCCGCGCGAGCCGCTGTCGGCGCCGCTGACCGAGCCGATCGCGCCGATGAAACCGCGCGCGCAGGCCGCGCCGATCTATCCCGATCCGCGCTCGATCGTGACGTTGGCCGAATGGATCGCTGGCGCCGAGCGGCCACTGATCATCACCAGCGCATTGCCCGCCGCCGCGGTGCCGCTGCTCGCGCATCTCGCCGAACGCTGCGCGATCCCCGTGGTCGCGCATAATTCGCGCACCGTCTGCATGCCGTCGAGCCACCCCATGAATTTCGGCTTCGAGCCGGGTACGCTGCTCGCCGACGCCGACGTGGTGATCGTGCTCGAATCCGACGTACCCTGGCTGCCGAGCCTGACGCACGCACAGGCCGGCTGTCGCGTCGCACATATCGGCGAGGATCCGTTCTACGTGCGCTATCCGATGCGCTCGTTCCCCAGCGACCTTGTCGTACAGGCCGGACCGGTCAACGCGCTGGAAGCGCTGACCGCGGCGGTGGAGTCGCGCCTGCAAATGGCGGACGCGCGCATCGTCGCGCGGCGCTCCCGGCTGACCGAGCGCATGCGCATGCGGCGCGCGCAGCTCGCCAAGGATTCCGCCGCCGCCGCCCACATCTCGCCGGAACATCTGTCGCGGGTGATCGGCGAAACGATCGGGCCGGACACCATCATCGTCAACGAATATCCGCTGCGGCCGGACCATTGCGCGCGTGAGAAGCCGGGCACTTTTTTCGCGCTCGGACCGGCCGGCGGGCTCGGCTGGGGCTTCGGCGCCGCGCTCGGTATCAAACTCGCCACGCCCGATGCCTTCGTGGTCGCCACGCTCGGCGACGGCGCTTACATGTTCTCCAACCCGATGGTCGGCCACTGGATCGCCGCGACTCATGGGCTGCCGATCCTCACCATCGTGTTCAACAACAGCCGCTATGGCGCTGTGCGCCGCGCCACGCTGTCGATGTTCAAGGACGGCGCCGCCGGCGAGAATGACGGCCGCATGCTGGCCGATATCGACCCCTCGCCGGCCTATGAGACGATGGCGAAAGCACAAGGCGCCTATGCCGAACGGGTGGATAAGCCCGCCGACCTGCCTGACGCCCTTGTGCGCGCGCGCGAAGCCGTGCTCAGCGGGCAGCGGCAGGCGCTGCTCAACGTGATTACGCCGTATTAGATCGATCGGCCTCCTCAGAACGAGGGCGGGTGGAAGCCCCGCTCACATCTGCTAACCTTGCCGCCCATGGCGCTAACGCACCGCATCGGCATGTCCGAGCCGGAATCGCCGTCCAATGGCGACGGCGACAGACGCGTCACGCCGCCCGCGGCGGGCGAGGCCGGGCGCGTGACCCCGGTGATGGAGCAATATATCGAGATCAAGGCGGCCAATCCGGACTGCCTCTTGTTCTACCGGATGGGCGATTTCTACGAACTGTTCTTCGAGGACGCCGAAACCGCGTCGCGCGCGCTCGGCATTGTGCTCACCAAACGCGGCAAGCATCACGGGGCGGATATTCCGATGTGCGGCGTGCCGGTCATCCGCGCCGACGAATATCTGCACCGGCTGATCGCGCTCGGCCACCGCGTCGCGGTCTGCGAGCAGCTCGAGGACCCGGCCGAGGCGAAGAAACGCGGCGCCAAGAGCGTGGTGAAGCGCGACGTGGTGCGGCTGGTGACGCCCGGCACGCTGACCGAAGACACGCTGCTCGACGCCAAGCGCAACAATTATTTGCTTAGCGTCGCGCGCGCGCGGCTGTCGTCGACCGGCGAGGACACGCGCTTCGCGCTCGCCTGGATCGATATTTCGACCGGCGAGTTCCGCATCACCGAAGCAAGCCGGCTGTCGCTCTCGGCCGAGATCGCGCGGCTGGAGCCAAGCGAGATCATCGTCTCCGACGCGCTCTACGCCGACGCGGATCTCGCTCCCTATTGGCGCGAGCTGCCGGCGGTGACGCCACTCACCCGCGACGTGTTCGATTCGGGCACCGCCGAGCGGCGGCTGACGGAGTTCTTCGCGGTGGCGACCAGCGAAGCTTTCGGCACCCTCACGCGGCTGGAGCTGACCGCCGCGGCGGCCTGCGTCACTTACGTGGAGCGAACGCAAATCGGCAAGCGCCCGCCGCTGTCGCCACCGCTGCATGAAAGCGCCGGCGCCACCATGGCCATCGACCAGGCGACGCGCGGCAATCTCGAACTGATGCGCACGCTCTCAGGCGACCGGCGCGGCTCGCTGCTGGAGGCGATTGACCGCACCGTCACGTCAGCCGGCTCGCGGCTGTTGGCGCAGCGATTGTCGGCGCCGCTCACCGATCCGGCGGCGATCGCACGGCGGCTCGACGCGGTAGCAAGTTTTGTCGAGGACGCCGCCGCCCGCGCCGACATGCGCTCCCGTCTCGCCGCGGCGCCCGATCTCGCGCGCGCACTCGCCAGATTGGCCGTCGGACGCGGTGGGCCGCGCGATCTCGCCGCCATCCGCGACGGCGTGCTGGCGGCGGCCGATCTGGCCCGCGCTTTGGCGTCGCTGAAGGACACACCGGCTGAAATCGCCGAAGCACTGCAAGCCTGCCGCCGGCCGGACGGCATGCTCGCCGCCGAACTTTCTGCCGCGCTTGCCGCCGATCTCCCCGCTTTCAAGCGCGACGGAGGTTTCGTGCGCGAAGGCTACGACGCATCGCTCGACGAGACGCGCGCGCTGCGTGATGAATCGCGCCGCGTGGTCGCCGCTTTGCAGGCGCGCTACGCGGACGAGACCGGCGTGCGCGCGCTGAAAATTCGCCACAACAACGTGCTCGGCTATTTCGTCGAGCTTACCGCCCAGCACGGCGACAGACTGCTGACCGCCCCGCTCAACGCGCGTTTCATCCACCGCCAAACGCTGGCCGGCCAGGTGCGCTTCACCACCACCGAACTCGGCGAATTAGAAGCAAAAATCGCCAGCGCCGCCGACCGTGCGCTCGGGCTGGAGTTCGACATTTTCGAACGACTGGTGGCGCGCGTCATCGGCGAGACCGCCGCGATCAAGGAATGTGCCGAGGCGCTGGCCCGCCTCGACGTGGCGAGCGCGCTTAGTGCTCTTGCCGCCGAGCGCGATTACGCGCGCCCGCAGGTCGACAACAGCCACGACTTCGTCATTACCGGCGGCCGCCATCCGGTGGTCGAACAGGCGCTCTCGCGCGACGGCACGCCGTTCGTCGCCAACGATTGCGATCTCTCACCGCCGAAAGACGGCGAATCCGGCCGCATCTGGCTGATCACCGGACCCAATATGGCGGGTAAGTCCACTTTCTTGCGGCAAAACGCGCTGATCGCCATCCTCGCGCAGATGGGCTCGTTCGTCCCGGCCAAGGCCGCGCAGATCGGCGTGGTCGACCGCCTGTTCTCTCGCGTCGGCGCGGCAGACGATCTCGCGCGCGGGCGCTCGACCTTCATGGTCGAGATGGTGGAGACCGCGGCCATCCTTAATCAAGCCGGAGCGCACTCGCTGGTGATCTTGGACGAAATCGGCCGCGGCACCGCGACCTTCGACGGCCTGTCGATCGCCTGGGCGACGATCGAGCACCTGCACGACGTCAACCAATGCCGCGCGCTGTTCGCGACGCATTTCCACGAATTGACCGCGCTGTCGGCGCGGCTCGACCGGCTGCACAACGCCACGGTGCGGGTGAAGGAATGGCAGGGCGACGTCGTCTTCTTGCACGAAGTCGTGCCGGGCTCGGCCGACCGTTCCTACGGCATTCAGGTAGCCAAACTCGCCGGCCTGCCGGCAAGCGTGATTGAGCGCGCCAGACTGGTGCTGGCAAAGCTCGAACAGGAAGACCGGGCCAAACCGAAGGGCTTCGAAGACCTGCCGCTGTTTGCCGCGCCGTACAAGCCGTCGCAAGATTTGCAGGACGACGCGCTCGAACTGGTGGTGGCCGCGGTCGCAGCGCTTGATCCGGACGAGATGTCGCCGCGCGAGGCGATGGAAGCGCTCTATATGCTCAAGCAGAAGCTGATGGAGACGGAGAAGAAGTAGGCTGCAGGCGAGGCGCCGGCCCGCCGCTTATCACTCCCGCCGATACAGACCGGTGAAGGTCACCGCGGCGCCGCCGCAACCTTCGTTGTCCTCGACCATCAGCCAGGGACCGACGCGCTGCATGCGCACGCGGCATTCACCTCCTTCTTTTTCGAACGGCGTGCTGCCGTCATCGACGAAGACGATGGTGTCCTTTTCCGGTATCACCTTCGCGGCAATTTCACCGGTGTGCGCATCCCGCGCGGTCGGAACGACCATCTCGCCTTCGACGCTCAATTTGCCGCCTTTGGCCCGTTTGATCTCGATGTCACCGCCCGGATGCGACCAGGTGCCGAGCCAATCCGATGTCTTCAGCACCGCCATCGGCGCGACCGGCGCGAGCGCCTTGCTCGGCAGCCAGCCCGTCGTCCAAATCTGCTTCTTCGCCCGCGGCAACTGGTAGGCGACGCAGGTGAAGGCGCCCATCGTCTTGCCGGTCAGCACGAGATCGCCGGCGACTAGATGAGACTTTTTCCGGCAAGCTTCGGTATCAGCCGGACAGCTCTCGGCTTTGAAATCGTCGTCGTAAGGGCTCTTGATGAAATTGACGCGCGGCTCGGCGGTCACCTTCGATACGACCAGCGCCCGCTTGTCGTTCCAATCGACGCCATTGCAGTTGTGCGGGTCGTAGGCATCATAGGCTGACGCCGGTCCTGCCATCATGCCCAAGAGCAAGGCGGCGCCGACAAAGCAAATACGCATATCAATGCCCCCAAAGCGTTTGGCACCGTAGCGCGCAGTCCTTGGTCGTACCGCCGCCAGATTTGGTTCAACAGAGCCATGCGTCAGACGGCGGCTCGCCGCCAATTGCGCAGACCCCACAACAGCGCGTTCCAGCCGATGCCGATCGACAGCCCCACCGCATAAGACCACCACACGCCGAGCGGCTCGGCTAGAAAATGTACCGCGAGCAGGCCGAAGCCCAGCCCGATCGACGGCGCCTGCACATGCGCGGCCACGCTCGCCGCCGCCGGTCCGCCAACGCGCGTGTGTAGAATGATGAAGAACGAGCCCATCGCCACCGGAAAGAAGGCGAATACGCCGGAGAAGTAGGAGCCGATCGAGTTCGAGGCGGCGGTGACCACGATCACGCACAGCGTCACCACGCCGGCTCGCCAGGCGAGATCGGCGGATGTGAACTCGACGCGTTTGATGACACCTTCGATGCGGAAGCGGCCGCCGGCAGCAATCGCCAAGGGAAACACGATCGCGTTCGCCAGCGCGGCGCTCGTTATCGTCCACGTCAAGGAATGGCTGAGCAAGGCCGCGCCGAGCCAGAGAAGATAAGCGCCGCTCAAGCTCAACAGCAATGAGCGCCGTTGCGCGAGCGCGGCATAAGTGAGCGCGAACACGGCGCCGATGGCATTGGCGATCAGGCTGCCGATGACGCTCGCCGCGATGAAAGCCGGCGGGTGTTCCCAGGCGAGGATGATCATGGCGGCGCCGCCCGCCGTCGGCAGCGCGGCGATCAGTGCGCCGATGAATGGCCCCGAGCGCTCGACCACGACGGAGGCGGCCACCACGATGCTCGCGGTCATCGCGATCTTCAGCAACAGAGCGGTGAGAAACATCACTTCCGATGTCATGGTCGTTTCGCCGCGGCGCGCCGGCGTGCAAAAAACAGCAGCAGATTGCAGCCGACCGAAGCGGCAAGCGTGAGCGCGAGCGCGAGCGGCGAGCCGAGGCGTTCGGCGGTGAGATCGAGCACGATGACGGCGATGGCAAAGCCGCCGAGCCCGATGATCGCATTTGCCATCACCGCCGCGGTCGCCGGTCCGCCGACGCGGCGATGCAAAATAATCATGATGCTAGTGAGCACGATGGGGAAAACCGCGAGATTGCCGCTCGCCGTCGGTCCGATGCGGAAGCTCAACGTCACCACCGTGCCGACCAGCAACGCCACCATCGCCGCGCGCAGTACCAGATCGTACCAGCGCGTGCGCACGCGCGGCATCGGCGCATGACGCAGCGGCGCCGACAGCCAGAAGGCGCCGGCGAGGACGACGACATTGAGCAGGATTGCGGCCGGCAGCGTCCAGGCGATGAAGCCGCCCGACCAGATCAGCGCGGCCCAGACCGCGAAGGCGGCGCCCAGGCTGACGATAAGACCGCGCTTCTGCGCCAGCAGCGCGTAAGTGAGCGCGAACACGACGTTGAATGAATTGGTCACCAGACTACCGAGCGCGCTTTGCGCAATGAAATGCGCGTCGTGGTCGAGCGCGAGGAAGACGTAGACCGGCCCGGCGCTGATCGGCAGCGTCGCTACCAGCCCGCCGACCAGCGGACCGGCGCGTTCGGCGGTGACCGTCGCCGCCAGCAGGAACGCGGCGGTGACCGCCATTTTGACGATGAGCGTGAGGGCGAAATAAAAGTCGGGAGACATTATGGGCGGCGACCATGACCCGCCGGCAAGGCGCGCGCAAGCGCCCGCGCTGCATGGCAGGGCGTCGCCGCTAGTTGCGCGCGAGCCTCACGTCCACCGGCGGCCCGGTCTTGATGGTCTGGTAGACCACGCAATAGCGCTCGGTGAGCTTGAGCAATTGATCGAGTTTGTCTTGGCCGGCGTCGGTGTCGAGATCGAAACGCAGGCGGATTTCGCGAAAGCCGACGGGCGCGTCCTTGGCCACACCGAGCGTGCCGCGGAAATCGAGATCGCCCTCCGCCGACACCTTGCCCGACTTGAGCGGGATGTCGAGCGCGGTCGCCACCGCCTTGAGCGTGACGCCGGCGCATGCGACCAACGCTTCGAGCAACATGTCGCCGGAGCACAGTTCGAGGCCGGAGCCGCCGGTCGCCGGGTGCAGGCCGGCGGCGTTGAGCGCGCGGCCGGTCTCCACCTTGCAGGAAATATTGGTGTCGTCGAGCGTGCCCTTGGCCTTGAGCGTCACCACCGCCGCCTGCGGGTCGCTCTTGTAGCGCTCCTTGATCGGCGCCTGCATGGCACGGAGCTCATTGGCATCCATCTGCGTCTCCATTCTCAACATCATTGCGGGCCGCGTGCCTATCACGCGAACCCGCAATCGAGAGATAAAATCTCTGTGCCCGCGTTTTGATCAAGCTGCAGGCGTCAGCACCACGCGGCCGACCACCTTGCCGGCGCGCAACTCGCCGTGTACGGCGTTGACGTCGTCGAGCCGGCGCGTGGTCACCGGCACGTCTGGCAGTCCGGTGCGGCGGACGAGTTCCATCAATTCGGCCATCTCGGGCACGCTGCCGACATAGGAGCCCTGGATGGTGAGCGCGCGCATCGGGATCGGCGGCAGCGATATTGTGAGGTCGCCGCCGAACAAGCCGACAATGATGTATTTGCCGCCTTTCGCCAGGCTGCCGTAGCCGAGCCTCGCCGTCTGCGAGGCGCCGACTACGTCGATTACCGCCCAGGCGCCGCCATTGGTGAGCTTCTGGATCTGCTCGACCGCGTCGGGCGCGTTGGGGTCGACCACCGCGACGGCGCCGGCTTTCTTGGCAGCGGCGCGCTTGACCGGATCGATGTCGACGACGATGGCGGAATGCCCGCCCATCTTGCCGTGCAGCGCAAGGCACATCAGGCCGAGGCCGCCGGCGCCGATGATCACCGTCGGCTCGCGCTTGAGCGTCGTCACCTTTTTCAGCGCGCCGAACGTGGTCACGCCCGAGCAGGCGAGCGGCGCGACACGCTCCGGCGGCAGGTCGCCGATGTCGAAGAGATAGCGCGGATGCGGCACCATCATCATGTCGGCGTAACCGCCGTTGACGAACACGCCGAGGCTGCGCATGGCGGTGCAGAGATTGTCCTCGTTGCGCTGACACGCCGCGCATTTGCCGCAGCCGATCCATGGGTCGGCCAGCATGCGCTGGCCGATTTTAACGCCTGTGGCCTGCGGCCCGATAGCGACCACCTCGCCGACGTTCTCATGGCCGAGCGTTATCGGCAGCTTCATGCCGCGCTCTTCCACGCTCAGGCGGTGGCCGCCGCCGAGATCGAAATAGCCGTCGGCCAAATGCAGGTCACTGTGGCAGACGCCGGCGGCCAAAACCTTCAACAGGACTTCGGTGCCTTGCGGCTTCGGCGTCGGCTGCTCGTTGAGCCGCAACGGCTGGCCGCAGACACAGACCTGGAACATGCGCATGTCGTTTCTCTCCCCGCTTTTTTCTTGTGCAGCAAACCATACCCGGTGCGGCTCGTCACGGCGAACCTCCGGCCGACGCCTTTCGCAACTGCAATATGCCGAAAATCAGCCACCGTTGCGGCCAAGACCTACCAAGACCGCCGTTAACGAATATCTTTGCGGGGGCGGGTGACTTGCACCCCACTCTCCGCTATCCGATGCCCCATGGCCTCGCTCGCTCTCGACACCGGCCCGCGCACGGCGCCCGAGCATCCGACCCGGAACTCGGGCGACCTGGTCGATTTCCGCGCCGTCGCCGCCGACCTGGAAAGCCTGGCCGCCAACCATAGCGGCGGCGGGCGCGAATTGCGTTCGGCGCTGGCGCAGCGGCTCAAGACCGCGCTCAACGAGGGTCGCGCAAAAGCCGAGCAGCTTCTGCTCAAGGACCGGCACGGACGGGGCTGCGCCGAGCGGCTGTGCCATCTGGAAGACGAGATCATCCGCCTGCTGTTCGACGTCGCGCGCAAGCACCTCTACCCGTCGCAGAACCCGTCCGAGGCCGAGCACATGGCGGTGATCGCGACCGGCGGTTACGGCCGCGGGCTGCAGGCGCCCGGTTCCGACATCGATCTGTTGTTCCTCTTGCCCTACAAGCAGACCGCCTGGGGCGAATCGATCGCCGAAGCGATCCTCTATTGCCTGTGGGATACGGGGCTCAAGGTCGGCCACGCCACCCGCTCGGTCGACGAATGCATCCGCCAGTCCAAGGCGGACATGACCATCCGCACCGCCATTCTCGAGGCGAGGTTCCTGCTCGGCGACAAGGCGCTCTACGACGAGCTGATCAAGCGCTTCGACCACGAGGTGGTGCGCAATACCGCCGCGCAATTCGTCGCCGCCAAGCTCGCCGAGCGCGAGGACCGCGTGCGCCGCTCCGGGCAGTCGCGCTACCTGGTCGAGCCGAATGTGAAAGACGGCAAAGGGGGCTTGCGCGATCTGCACACGTTATTCTGGATCGCCAAATACGTCTATCGCGTGCGCGAGCCGGACGAGCTGATCAAACGCGGCGTGTTCGACAAGCAGGAATACCAATTGTTCCGCCGCTGCGAGGATTTCCTCTGGTCGGTGCGCTGCCACATGCATTTCGTCACCGGCCGCGCCGAGGAGCGGCTGTCGTTTGACATCCAGCGCGAGATCGCGGTGCGGCTCGGCTATACCGAGCATCCCGGCCAGCAGGACGTCGAGCGGTTCATGAAGCATTACTTCCTGGTCGCCAAGGAGGTCGGCGACTTGACCGCCATCCTGTGCTCGGACCTGGAAGACAGCCACGCCAAGAGCATCCCGGTGTTGAGCCGCCTGATGGCCAAGTTCAGACCCGTCAAGCGGCGCCAGCTCGCCGAGAGCGACGATTTCATCGTCGACTACAACCGCATCACCATCGCCAACGCCAATGTATTCAAGCGCGACCCGGTCAATCTGATCCGCATCTATTACTTGGCGCAGAAGCACAATCTCGCCTTCCATCCCGACGCCATGCGCGCGATCACCCGCTCGCTCAAGCTGATCGATGCCAAGCTGCGCGACGACGAGGAAGCCAACCGGCTGTTTATGGACATCCTCACGTCTAAGAATGATCCGGAGATCGTCCTGCGGCGGATGAATGAGGCCGGCGTGCTCGGCCACTTCGTGCCGGCTTTCGGCAAGGTCGTCGCGATGATGCAGTTCAACATGTACCACCACTACACGGTGGACGAGCACCTTTTGCGCTGCATCGGCGTGCTGGCTGAAATCGAGCGCGGCGGCAATCCGGAGACGGCGCTCGCCAACGACCTCATCCACAAGCTGCTGCCGGGCAACCGCAAGGTGCTCTACATCACGATGTTCCTGCACGACATCGCCAAGGGCCGCATTGAGGATCATTCGATCGCCGGCGCGCGGGTGGCGCGGCGGCTTTGCCCGCGGCTCGGCTTTTCCGCGGTCGACACGGAGACCGTCGCCTGGCTGGTGGAAAAGCACCTGGTGATGTCGAGCGTGGCGCAATCGCGCGACCTGTCCGACCGCAAAACGATTGAGAATTTCGCCGCCGTGGTGCAGTCGGCCGAACGGCTGAAACTGCTCGCCATCCTGACCACCGCCGACATCCGCGCCGTCGGCCCCGGCGTATGGAACGGCTGGAAGGCGCAGCTTCTGCGCACGCTTTATTACGAGACCGAACCGGTCTTGACCGGCGGCTTCTCCGAGGTCAACCGCGCCCAGCGCGTTGCTTCGGCGCAGGCCGAATTCCGCGCCGCCATGGCCGCCTGGCCGACCGACGTGCTGGAGGCCTATGTCGCCAAGCACTATCCGGCCTATTGGCTCAAAGTCGACCTGCGGCACAAGATCGCGCACGCCAATTTCGTGCGCGCCGCCGAGGACGCCGGCAAGTCGCTCTCAACCAGCATCGGCTTCGACGCCGAGCGCGCGGTGACCGAGCTCACGGTGCTCGCGCCCGACCATCCCTGGCTGTTGTCGATCATCGCCGGCGCCTGCGCCATGGCCGGCGCCAATATCGTCGACGCGCAGATCTACACCACCACCGACGGTCGCGCGCTCGACACCATCTCGCTATCGCGCGAGTTCGACCGCGACGAAGACGAGCAGCGGCGAGCCAACCGCGTCGCCGATTCGATCGAGAAGGCACTGCGCGGCGAATTGCGGCTGCCCGACATGGTGGGCAAGCGCATCGCGCCGAAGGGTCGCATCAAGGCCTTCGCGCTGGAGCCGACCGTCACCATCAACAATCAATGGTCGCACCGCTACACCATGGTGGAGATCACCGGCCTCGACCGCACCGGCCTGCTCTACGAGATGACCACCACGCTGTCCAAGCTCAACCTCAACATCGCCTCGGCGCACGTCGCGACGTTCGGCGAGCGGGTGGTCGACGTGTTCTACGTCACCGACCTGATGGGCGCGCAGATCACCTCGCCGACGCGGCAGGCGGCCATCAAGCGCGCGCTGATCCCGCTGTTCGCGCCGGAGGGAACCGACAAGGCTGCGAAAGAATAAGCATTTTTTAGTTGCGCATGATCTTTTCCGAAAACCGGTGCCCACTTTTCGGGATCATGCGCTACCCACCCAAAAACAATCGGCTGACGTCCGGATTGGCGAGCAGATCGTCGGTGCGGCCGGCGAGCGCCAGTTTGCCGGACACCAGCACATAGCCGATGTCGGCGAATTCCAAGCCCTTCTTGGCGTTCTGTTCGACGATGACGATGGTCTTGCCTTCCTTGTGCTGCAAGTCACGCAGGATTTCGAACACCGCATCGATGAAGCGCGGCTCCAAGCCGATCGACGGCTCGTCCACCAGCAGGATCTGCGGGTCCATGACCAGCGCTCGACTGATTTCCAAGAGGCGCCGCTCACCACCTGAGAGCACCTTGGCCGGATGCTTGCGCCGCGCGGCAAGACGCGGGTATTTATCGAACACCTTTTCGGCGGCGCGCTTGGCTTCGACCGGATGGCCCATCAGATAGCCGCCCATCCACAGATTTTCCTCCACGGTCATGCCGGGAAACACCGATTTGTCTTGCAGAATGTAGGCGATGCCGCCGGTGCGCAGCTTCTCGTCGGAGGAAAGCCGCGTCACGTCGATGCGATGGCCGTCACGTTCGGTGGCGATAGTGCCGGAATAGATGCTGGTGAAGCCGAAAATCGAATGCAGCACGGTCGACTTGCCGGCGCCGTTCGGGCCGATCAGGCACAGCGACTTTTTGTGCCCGACGCGCAGGCTGAAGCCGTGCAGGATTTCCATATTGCCGTAGCCGGCATAAAGATCGTCGATGCGCAGATGCGGCTTATCGCCGGCGAGCGCGTCGAGCTCGTCGGTGCCGACGTCGCGGGCGATTTCGAGCGCCTGGCGCGCCACTTCCTCGACGGAAATGGCCGGCGCGACGCCGCCGTGATAGCCGCCGCCGGGGTCGACGTTCGCCATCACGTGGCCCCGAGATAGGCGTCGATGACGCGCTGGTCGCGCTGGATCTCGCCGGGCTCGCCTTCCGCCAGCAACTCGCCATGCGCCATGCAGTAGATCTTCTGCGCCGTGTTCATGATCACGCGCATGTTGTGTTCGATGATGAACAGCGTGATGCCGAATTCGCTGTTGGCGCGCTTGAGGCGATCGAGCAGGCCGTTGATCAGCGTCGGGTTGATGCCGGCGGTCGGCTCGTCGAGCAAGAGCACGGTCGGCTCGTTCATCAGCGCCATGGCAAATTCCAAGAGCTTCTGCTGACCGAACGACAGCGAGCCCGAGCGCAGATCGCGCTTTTCATAAAGCCCGACGAAGGCGAGCAATTGCCCGGCTTTCTCTACCACCTCGCCGCGTTCGTAGGCGAACATGTCTATGAGGGCCGCCTTGCGGTGCGGGATCGAGATCAACATGTTCTGCATGCAGGTCATCTTGCCGTAGATGCGCGTCGACTGGAACGTGCGCAGCATGCCGAGCCGGGCGATCTCCTGCACGCGCAACTGGGAGATTTCCTGGCCTTCGAAGCGGATCGAGCCGGAATCGATCGGGTGATAGCCGACGATGGAATTAAACAGCGTGGTTTTGCCGGAGCCGTTGGGTCCGATCAGCCCGGTGATGCCGCCGCGCTCGACCGTCAGCGACACCGCGTGGTTGGCGATGACGCCGCCGTACGACTTGGTGACGTTTTCCAGTTCGATGATGGGCCGGCTCATTCCGCGCCCCCCGGATGCGGGGCGAGCCCCGGATCGAGCGGCTCTTCGCGCACCTTGCGCACGATGCTGCGCGGCGCGAACCAGCGCGGATAATTTTCCATAAGCCAGCCGACGATGCCCTGCTGGAAATAGACGATGGTGACGACGATAAGCGCGCCGAGCGCGATGAATTGCCAGCCGAGGAAGTAAGTCCAGGTCACTTCCTTGACGGTGTGGAAGATCACCGCGCCAATCACCGGCCCCCACAGCGTGCCCTTGCCGCCGAGCAGCACCATCACCACCATGTACAAATTGAACGTCGTGGTCGGGAAGGCGATGTCGCGAGGCTCGATGAAGCCGGTCATGTTGCCGAAGATGGCGCCGGCGATGCCGAGGAAAACCGCCGAAATGGCCCAGGCGGTGCGCTTGTAGCGCCGCGTGTGCAGGCCCATCGCCTCGGCCTTTTCCTCGTCGTCGCGGATGGCGTTGAGCGCCAGGCCGAAATTGGTCGAATAGAGCCAACGCAGGAACACCAGCAGCACGAAGGCGAGCGCGAACAAGAGAAAATAGAAGAAGAGCTTTTGCGGTTCCGGCCCGAAGGGAAACACCGGCATGGAAATGCCGCTCGCCGCCCCCACCCATTCCCACGACGAAATCAATTCCGCCGCCGCGATCGCAATGCCGAGCGTGCCGATGGCGAAATAGGGTCCGCGCAAGGCCAAGACGATCCAGCCGGCGACGATGGCGAGCAGCGCGGCGCCGATGCCCGCCGCCACGATGCCGAGCGTCAAGCCGGTGAAATATTGCGCGTTGGTGAAGACGATGTGCGTGGTGCGAGCACCCGAGGTGTACATGCCCACGTTGTAATAGAGTCCGATCTGCACGATGGCGCAGATGTACATGCCGGCGCCGAAGAAGAAGATATTGCCGAGCGAATTGTAACCCATCTGCCCGCCCAGGATGTCCCAGGTCGAGGCGAACACGATCATCAGCCAGAGCACGGCGATTTCGTTCGAATAAGTCGGAAACACGAACGGCGCCAGCACGCCGGCGAAAAGGATCAGCACGAACGGCAGCCACTGACGGACGGCAGCATTCATTGCACGGCCTGCCGCACACGCAGATATTGCCACTGCCGCACCGCCAGCACGCCGAGCAGCAGGATCACGATCAGCGCCTGCTGGAATTCGGCGCCGAGCAGGAAGCCGCCGAACTGCTCGAACACGCCCATGCCGAAGCCGGCGGCGATCACCGCCGGCAGGTTGCCGAAGCCGGCCGCGGTGACGATGACGAACAGGCGGATCGAATAGGTCGTGCCGAGAAACGGCTGCACGTTCCACACCAGCGCGACCAGCGCGCCGGCCGCCCCGCAGATCGCCGCGTTGAGGCAGAAGGTGAACGAATAGACCTTCTCGGTATCGATGCCGAGCACTCGGGCGGCGCGCGCGTCCTGCGCGGTGGCGCGGATCGCCTGCCCCATGCGGCTCTTCTTCATGAAGAAGATCACCGCCAGCGCCAGCACGCAGGCGAGCGCAAAACCGATGACGCGGGTGACCGGGATGGTCACCAGCCCGCCGGCCAATTGCCAGGTGGGCAACCCGGCCTGCGCCGACTGGGTGTCAGGGCCGAATGCCAAGTTCAGGCTTTGCTGGATGACGATGGCGATGCCGAAGGTGGCAAGCAGCGAGGTGAACAGATCGCGCGTGATCACCTTGCTCACCACCAGGCGGTAGATCACCCAGCCGATCCCCCACAACATCACGAAGGCGACCAGCACGCCGAGCAGCGGATCGACGCCGTGGCGGCCGAGGCTCCAGGTGATGTAGCCGCCGAGCATGATGAAGTCGCCTTGCGCCAGATTCTTGACGTTCATCACGCCCCAAACCAGCGCCAGGCCGTAGGCGGCGAGCGCGAAGATCGAGCCGATCAGCACGCCGTCAATCAGCAAGCCGAGATTGAGCACCGGCGCGGCGGTGAGGATCGAGATATTTTCGAGGATGTGGTCCATCGCGGATGTCTTCGGCACTCAGGCAGACAAGCGGCAAATAACCGAATTGAGCCGCCCGGCCGCGCCGCGGCCGAGCCAGCCCCCGTTAAAGCGTGGAAGCGGGCGCTTGCTGTGCCCGCTTCCACTTGTTCGCTCAGTACTGAGCCTCGCGCGGATAGTTCAGCTTGGCCGCAGCCACTTTCTCCGGCCACACGACATTATATTTGCCGTGCTGAATCTGCCGCAGGATGATTTCCTTGCCCGGATTACTGCCGTCGGCGGCAAACTTGACGTGACCGTAGAAGGTCTCCAGGTCGGTCTTGGTCAGCGCCTCGCGCAGCTTCTCCTTGTCGAGCGAATTGGCGCGCGTGAATGCGTCCTTCCACACGTAGACCGCGGCGGAAGCCTGCGCCGTCTGATACGGCACCACCTTGTAGCCATAGGCCGCCTTGATTTCCGTGTTGTAGTTGGCCGCGGTACCGAACATCGGATCGCCTGCCTTCATGGTCTCGTCCCACTGCGTCGGACAGACGAAGCCTTCCGACGATTTCGGGAAATCCTGCGTGACCTTGGCCGACTCGCAATGCGTCATGCCGACCAGCGGCACCTGGATCTGCAGGTCGGCCATCTGCCGCGCCGCGGTCGCCGCGCCCTTCTCGTGGCCGGAGACGATCAGCACGTCGGGCTTGAGCGCCTTCACCTTGGTGAGGAAGCTGGTGATGTCGTTCAAATCCTTCGGCATGCGGTCGTCGACCAGCGCGGTCATCTTGTACTTCTTCATTTCGTCGACCACCCCCTGGCGCACGTCGAGCGAGAAGGCGTCGTCTTGGTAGATCATGGCGATCTTGACCTTGGACGGATCCTTGCCCGCCTTCTTGGCGATGGCGGCCGCCATGTCGACCACCGGCGTCAGATATTTCTCGGAAGTCGCGACAATGCCGAATTGATACTTGTAGCCTTGCGTGAACAGCGAGCGCGAGGCCGCCTCGCCCTGCACCAGCGGGGTCTTGTACTTCTCGATCACCGGCAGGATCGCCTTGGTCAGCGGCGAGCCGTAGGGGCCGAGCACGTACTGGATCTTGTCCTGGTCGATCAGACGCTCGACCAGCTGCGCGGCGCGCACCGGCGTCGATTCATCGTCGTAATATTTGATCGCGAAATGATAGCACTTGCCGCCGACCTTCACGCCGCCGGCGTCGTTGATCTTCTTGACGGCGAACTCGTAGCCGTTCTTGGTGTTCTTGCCGTTGGCGGCGTAGATGCCGGTCGCCGACACGGCGGCGCCGAGTTCGATCGTGCCGCAGGTCTCCGCCTGCACGGCAACGGGAGCAATGGCGAATGCTGCCGCCGCCAAAGCAATTCCTGCCCGGTTGAGCATGTTTTAAGTCCTCCCTGGAAGTCCTGGTCGCCGCCGGGTTGATTCCCGAACTGGCCGGATGGCAAAGCTTACCGCCGAGAGCCGCGCGGTTGCAACGAAAACAGAAGCACAATTCCCGGCATAACAAGCCTGTAAACCGCCCGCTCCGGCGCGCTTTGTGGGACCGGCCGCCTAGATCGTGCCCGGCGGGTTTTCGCTGCCGGACGGATGCTTTCCGATGCACGATGCCTTGAGCCCGCCAAGTTCGGAGGCATCGAGCCGCAGAACCCAACCATAGGCGTCAAGCACGTCCTGCACGATTGCAAGACCGAGCCCGCTGCCTTCCGCGCGCTCGTCGAGCCGCCCGCCGCGGGCCAAGGCGGACGAGCGAAGCTCCGGCGCAATGCCGGGGCCGTCGTCTTCAATGCAGATGGTCACGCCGTCATCCGACGTCGTCGCCGCGACGCGCACCCGCGACTTTGCGTGACGCGTCGCATTCTCCAAAAGATTGCCCATGACTTCCGCCAAATCGGTCCGGTCAAAGGCGACGCCCAGGTCATCGCCCACCAGCATCTCATAAGCCATCTGGGCGCCGGGCGCCGTTCGCGACAAAGTGGCGATCAACGAGCGCATCAGCGGCGCAACCGGCGTTATCACTTCTTGTCCAAGTTGGGTGCCGCCGCGCAGCCGCGCGCGCGCCAGTTCGCGATCCACGTGGCGGCCCATGGCGTCGATTACCGTTGCAATCTCGTCGGCAATGGTGGTCTCGCCCTTTTGCCGCAGCCGGTCGCCGTCGGCCGCCAGCGCCGCCAGCGGCGTCTTCATTCCATGCGCGAGATCGGCGGCGCGGTTGCGCGAGCGGACGATATCCAGCTCGCGCGCGTCGAGCAGCGCATTGACCTCATCGACAAGCGGCTTGACCTCGTCGGGGACTTGCGCGGTCAGATGTTTATTCCGCCCGGAGCGAATGTCGGCGACGCCACGCCGCAGCGCGTCGAGCGGCCGCAGGCCGATGCCGATCTGTATAGAGGTCGCCGCCGCGAGCACAAGGCCGAGAATTCCCAGCGCCCAAGCGAGGTCGCCGGCAAAATCATTGCGCGCCGCCGACACGCGCGCGAGATTTTCCGCAACCGCAACACGCACCGGCACCGGTTTGCCGCCGATCGTTAATGTCACGTGCCGCACAGCGACCAGTACACGACTGCCGTTGGGTCCGGGAATCTCGTCATAGCGCGTCTCCGCCGCGCCAACCGCAAAAGGCAATGATAGCGCCGTGTCCCACAGCGACCGTGAACGGACGAGCGGGCTGCGATCGTCGCTGATTTGCCAATAGAGACCCGACAATGGTTCGGTAAAGCGCGGATCGGCCGGCGGCCGCGTTATGACGATGCGATTGTCGGCATTGATGTCGATGCCGGATAGAAGCTGATTGAGATAGACGTCGAGGTCGGCGGCAACCGTGCGGGTGACGTGGCGCTCGAACAGCATCGCGAGCACCACGCCCGCGATCGCCAGCGCGATGACGATGGTCACCGCGCCGCCGGCGACAAGCCGCAGCCGCAGCGAGTTCCTCGTCATCCGCTCTGCTCAGGAACGAGATAGCCGAAGCCGCGCCTGGTTTCGATCAGATCGGCGCCGAGTTTCTTGCGCACGCGGCCGACCAGGACCTCGATGGCGTTGGAATCGCGTGCGTCATCCTGCCCGTAGATATTCTCGCTCAACTCCTGCTGCGACACGACGCGGCCACGGTGAAGCATCATATAGGCGGCGAACCGGTATTCGAGCGGAGACAGCGCGATGGGAACGCCCCGCACGCACACTTTCATCTGCCGCTCGTCGAGCGTGACGTCGGAAACGCTGACGACCGAGGAGGCATGTCCGGCCGAGCGGCGAACGATCGAGCGCAAGCGCGCCAGCAGCTCTTCCATGCGAAACGGCTTCGGCAGGTAATCGTCGGCGCCGGCGTCGATCCCGTCGACCCTCTCTGCCCAGCTTCCGCGCGCGGTCAACACCAGCACCGGAATGCGCCGCTCGTTGGCGCGCCAGCGCTTGAGCACCGAGAGCCCGTCCAATTTCGGCAGTCCGAGATCGAGGATAATGGCGCCGTAATCTTCGGTGTCGCCGCGGAACCAGGCTTCCTCGCCGTCGGTCACGGTTTCGACGACATAACCAGCGCCGTCCAGCGCGCGCGCAATGTCCGCCGCGATCTTTTTGTCATCTTCCACTAGAAGAACGCGCATTACTTTTCCGTTACCTTCTCGATTTTTGCGGTGCGCGCATCGACATAGACGTCGAACAGGTGTCCGTCGGCGCCCACCACGCGAAATTCATACACCCAGCGTTCGTTCACGCGCTCGATCTCCACGCCGGCGACCTTTCCGGGCAGCTTGTCGCGGACGGTGGCGAGAATTTCCGCCAGCGAGCGAATTTCACCGTGCTCGACTGCCTTGCGCACCGAATCGTTATCGTCCGAATCCGCCTTAGCCGCGTGCAGCGGCACAAGTGTCGCGGCAAGCACAAAACAGAAAAAGGCGGCTCGAAGGCGCATGCGCATGGACCGATGGGTTTGTTTGATCTTGTCATAATGATGGTAACGGCCTGACAAATTGCTGACACAGATCAAATCGCGGCGGATAACGGCTAATCGGCGCATCCGCGGGTATCGCAGCGGAAATGTTTGAGCGGCATTAACCGTGACGGATTTGCTCATGCGCAATGTTACCTCGCGCGCCGGGCGGGCGAAAAGTGCGCAGCCAATAGACATTAATCACTGGCGCAATCGTTAATACCTATCTGTCAGCCGGCTGTCAGCTTGCGCGTGAGATATTCGCGCAACGATTCTCGGATCGATCGTCAAAGAAAATGTCGATGGCAACGAGCATCGCCGAACGAACCAAGTCCTTCTCAACATCGGAGTTCATCAATGTACCGCAAATTCGCCATTGCCGCTCTTGCCGTTCTGATGGCCGGACCCGCGTTCGCCGCCGGCGGCTGCAGCCACGCGCCGGCGTCCAAATTCAAGCCGAAATCGGCACTCGAAGCGAAACTCAAGGCCGAAGGCCTGCAGGTTCGCAGCATCAAGGTCGAGAGCGGCTGCTACGAGGTCTATGCCTTCGACAAACACGGCAAGAAGGTGAACGTTGCCTACAACGCCGAAACTTTCAAGAAGCTCGCCAATGCTGAAGCCGGCGAGAATTGATCCCGACTTCACGGCATCCGCGGACGCGCGCCGCTCGCCAGCGACGGCGTGCGTCTGGGATCCGGTCGTCCGGGTATTTCACTGGAGCCTCGTGCTGAGCTTCGCCATCGCTTGGCTCACCACGCACTCCTTCGAAACCCTTCACCATTGGGCCGGCTATGCCGCCTCAGCCCTCATCGTAATGCGGTTGCTGTGGGGCGGCGTCGGCACGCCCTATGCGCGCTTCTCGCAGTTCGTCCACCATCCGGTGACAGTCCTGCGTTATCTGCAGGACATGCTCAAAGGCCGCGAACGCCGCTATCTCGGGCATAATCCAGCTGGCGGCGCGATGATCGTCGCGCTCTTGGCAGCCATGGCCGCGACGGCGTTCACCGGCTGGATGATGACGACCGATACGTATTTCGGCGTCAAATGGGTTGGCGAGTTGCATGAGACCATGGCCCACGGCCTGCTCCTGTTGGTGCTGGTCCATATCGGCGGCGTCATCTTCGCGAGCCTCCGGCATCGGGAAAACCTCGTCGCCGCCATGATCACAGGGCACAAGCGCACAGCAGCGAAAGGCGAAATTTGAACGCACACCTGCAAGGCCGTGCTCGGGCACGGCTTTGCCGGCGTTCAAGCTTCCGCGGCCGGCGAAGGCAAATGCCCCTTTTTGTCCGCCAAATCCCGCCTTAACGACCCCTTAAACCGCCCGCTCTAGCGTGCCTTTCCGGGGGCCGGCGGGACTGCCGCCGGCGTGTTTCAAGTCGGGTCGCGTAATGGCGGGACGGGGACAATCGGACGCGCGCCGGGAGCCGGTATTCGACAGCGCTCCCGAATTGCGCGTTGCCGCCGGTGAGCGCGGCGCCGCCAAGCCGCCGGCCAAACGCAAACGCCCGCGTAAATCGCGCAAGCGTGCCCGCAAGGGCTCGCTCATCGGCCGCGCCGTGTATTGGAGCCTGGTGCTGGCGCTGTGGCTGGTCATCGGCGGCGTTGGCATCATTGCCTGGACCGGCGCGCATCTGCCGCCGATCCAGTCGCTGGAAATCCCCAAGCGGCCGCCCTCGATCCAGATCGTCGACATGCATGGCCGCGCGCTTGCCACCCGTGGCGATAACGGCGGCGCCGTGCTGCCCTTGAAAGATCTGCCGAGCTACGTGCCGAAAGCCTTCATTGCCATCGAGGACCGCCGCTTCTATGAGCATTACGGCGTCGATCCTTACGGCATCGCGCGCGCGCTCGTCGCCAATATCTTGCACCGCGGCGTGACCCAGGGCGCCTCCACCATCACGCAGCAATTGGCGAAGAATCTTTTTCTCACGCAAGAGCGCACCATTCACCGCAAACTGCAAGAGGCGATGCTCGCGGTCTGGCTGGAGCGCAAATTCACCAAGACGCAAATCCTCGAGCTCTATCTTAACCGCGTCTATTTCGGCTCCGGTGCCTACGGCATCGAGCAGGCCGCGCAGCGCTATTTCGGCAAACACGCCAAGGAACTCAGCCTGCCCGAGGCGGCCTTGCTCGCCGGCCTGGTGAAGTCGCCGTCGCGGCTTGCCCCCACCCGCAACTTCGACGGCGCCGAACAGAGGGCGCATGTCGTGCTCGCCGCCATGGCCGACCTGCATTTCATCACGCCCGGCAGCGAAAAGGCCGCGCTCGCGCACCCGCCGCGCGTCGTAGCGCAGGCCGGCACCGGCTCGATCAATTACGTCGCCGACTGGGTGATGGACGCAATCAACGATGTGCTCGGTCATATCGACGAGGACATCGTGGTGCGCACCACCATCGAGACCGGGTTGCAAGCGGACGCCGAGAAGGCGCTCACCGAGGAACTGGCGCAGAAAGGCGACAAGGCCGGTGTGAGCCAGGGCGCGCTGGTCGCGATGACGCCAGATGGCGCGGTGCGCGCCATGATCGGCGGCCGCGATTACGCGCAAAGCCAGTTCAACCGCGCGGTCGCGGCGAGACGCCAGCCCGGCTCCGCCTTCAAGCCGTTCGTCTATTTGACCGCGCTCGAACACGGGCTCACCCCCGACAGCGTGCGCCAGGACGCGCCGATCAAAATCAAGAACTGGCAGCCGGAAAACTACGGCCACGAATATTACGGGCCGGTCACGCTCGCCAAAGCGCTGGCGCTGTCGCTCAACACGGTATCGGTGCGGCTGACGCTTGAATTCTCGCCGGCCGCGGTGGTGCGCACCGCCTATCGCCTCGGCATCGCCTCCAAGCTCGAGCCCAACGCCTCGATCGCGCTCGGCACCTCGGAAGTCTCCCCACTCGAACTGGTCAGCGCCTATGCGCCTTTCGCCAATGGCGGGCTGGCCGTCGTGCCGCATGTGATCGAGCGCATCACCGCCGGCAACGGCAAGGTGCTCTACGCGCGCAACGATCAGCCGCTCGGCCGCATCGTCGACGCCCGCTACGTCGTGATGATGAACGAGATGTTGGCGCAGACCTTGACCATCGGCACCGCGCGCAAGGCGGCGCTGCCCGGCTGGCCGGCCGCCGGCAAGACCGGCACCAGCCAAGATTTCCGCGACGCCTGGTTCATCGGCTACACCAGCCATCTCGTTACCGGTGTCTGGCTCGGCAATGACGACGGCACGCCGACCAAACACGTCACCGGCGGTTCGCTGCCGGTGGATATCTGGAGCCGCTTCATGCGCGAAGCGCTTCAGGGTGTGCCGGTCGCCGCCCTGCCCGGCCCGCCGGCCGGCGACGCGCTCCCCGGCATATTCGGCAGCCGTACGCCGCAGCCGTCCACCGTCGGCATGGCGCCGCCGGCGCCGATCCCGGCGGCCGGCAGCCGGCAAGCCTCGCGCGGCGCCAGCCTCGACGGCTGGCTGCTCGATAATCTGTTCGGCCGCCGCCGCGACTAGTCTGCGTGGCGGCCGCCTACCGTAAGAAGCGGCCCCGCGCTAGCGTCGTTCGCCGTTCGGGGCCCCATAGCGGTGCAGATCTGCGCCATGCGCATCGAGCCAGGCCTTGGCGCGCGCGACATGCGGGCAGATGCGCTCGACGATCCGCCAGAAGCGCGGCGAATGGTTCATCTCGACCAGATGGGCGACCTCGTGCGCCGCGAGATAGTCGAGCACGAAGGGTGGCGCGAAGATCAGCCGCCACGAATAGGACAAGACGCCGGTGGTCGAGCAGGAGCCCCAACGGCTCGACGGATCGCGGATCGACACTCGCTTCACCGTAACGCCGAGCGCGTCGGCGGCGCTACGGCTTGCCGCTTCCAGATCGGCCTTGACCTCGCGCTTGAGAAAATCAGTGACGCGGCGCGCGATGTGCGGCGCCGCGCCGGCAACGCAGAGCAGACGCTCGCCGCCGGCGTTGTCGACCCACACCGTGCCGCGCTGGCCGTGCCGGTGCGCGATGCGGTGGTCGACGCCGCGCAACGGAACAAGCGTCCCGTCGGCGAAGGGCGCCGGTTCGGGCAGACGGCCAAGCCGTGCCGCGATCCAGCCGCCGTGTTTCTCGGCGAATTCGCGCGCCTGCTTCAGGCTGCCGCGCGGCGGCATAGTGAGCACGACTTCACGCGTCACAGAATGGATGCGCAGCGTATAGCGCCGCGCCTGCCGATGCCGGCGCACGCGCACCAGATAGATTTCGCGCTCGAAAGTGATGCTGATCGCCGGCGGCTCGCTCGGCCGGCGATAAAGCAGCGCGCGCAAAGGCATCGGAAGGGCCCGCCCAATCGCAATACGTCGCGGAAATACTGCCATATTCGTCGCCGTTCTCAATGCGGTTTCGCGCGGCCGAAAATGCCGCAGCAACGCAAGGGCTTACATTGTCACAATTGGTCGCGGTCGCGCGGCCGCTCAGCGGTCGGCCGCAGCCGCCTTGACCGGGCTGGCATAGGCGCCGTTGCCGCGTCCGCGCCCGCCGTTATGCGAAAGCACGAAATCGGCGATACGCGGCGCGATATCGGAGCGGAATCGCGAGCCGTTGAACACGCCGTAATGGCCGACCCCTGGCTGCAGATAATGCGCCTTGGCGTCGGCCGGAATGTTCGAGCACAGAACGTGTGCGGCCTCGGTCTGGCCGACCGCGGAAATGTCGTCGTGCTCGCCTTCCACCGTGAGCAGCGCCACGCGCTTGATCTGCGCGGGATCGATGCGGCGGCCGCGATGCGTCATCTCCCCCTTGGGCAGCGCGTGGCGGATGAACACGGTATCGACGGTCTGCAGATAGAACTCGGCGGAAAGGTCCATGACCGCGAGATATTCGTCGTAGAATTCACGGTGTTTTTGCGCCGAATCGCCGTCGCCCTTGACCAGATGCGTGAACAGATTGCGGTGTGCCTCGAGATGGCGGTCGAGATTCATGCTCATAAAGCCGTGCAACTGAAGGAAGCCCGGATAGACGTCGCGCATGAAGCCGGGATGCGGGAACGGCACCTTGGTGATGACGTGGGTGCGGAACCAATCGATGCCGCGATTTTCGGCGAGCTTGTTGACCGCGTTGGAATTGATGCGCGTGTCGATCGGCCCGCCCATCAGCACCATGGAGTGCGGCACGTAAGGATCGTTGTCGGCCTCCATCAGGGAAATCGCCGCCATCACCGGCACCGAAGGCTGGCACACCGCGATCACATGCACGTCGCCGCCGAGCAAGTGCAGCATGGAAATGAGATAGTCGACGTAGTCGTCGAGATCGAAGCGGCCTTCCGCCACCGGCACCATGCGCGCATCCGACCATTCGGTGATGTAGACGTCATGATTGGGCAGGAACGTCTCCACCGTGCCGCGCAGCAGCGTCGCATAGTGGCCCGACATCGGCGCTACGATCAGCAGCTTCGGCTGCGGCCGGCGCGGCGTGCGCTGGAAGGCGCGCTCGAAATGCAGGAGCCGGCAGAACGGCCGCTCCCAGACGCTGGTGATATGCACGGGAATGTGTTCGGCGCCGACCGTCACTTTATCGATGCCCCATTCCGGCCGGCGATAACGGCGCGTAGAGCGCTCGAAGAGTTCGGCGGCGGCCGCGATCGACTTGCCGTAAGTGGTATGCGCGAACGGATTGGCGGGGTTTTTGAAAAACAGCCGCGTGGCGTCGGCCATCGCGCGCGAGGGATTGAGCGCGGCCTGCCCCATTTCGTAGAGCCAATACATCGGCGTCGACAGCAACAGGCCGCCCTCGCCGGGCAGCCGCGCTGCCGCGTCGAATTCGCCGATCGGCGTCGGCTCACTACCTTGGTCTTCCGTCATCCCCGGCCCTTGCTGCGCTGCGGCAGCGTGTCGCTTTTCCGTCATATCGTCAACCTAGCGATAAGTTCATTCGATTCCGTTTACACGCGCCGAATCGCCGATAAGTCACCGGCAACACGTCGCTTTTCGGGTTATTCACCGGTCTGCAATAAGGAGCCCTGGACGCGGGCGCTCTGCAGCAATTTGAGGAAGGCAAATGACGCAGCCGCGAACAGGACGACATTGAAGGCGAACGCTTCCAGCATCAGGTCGGCGCGGAAGACGTGGTGGATGAGCAGCGCACGCATGCCCTCGAAGACATACGTCGGCGGCAGCGCCCAGGCCACGTATTGCAGGAAGCCGGGCAATACCGTGACCGGATAGTACACGCAGGTGAGCGGCAGGAACAGGAACATGATGGTCCAGGCCATGCTCTCGGCGCCCATGCCGTTGCGCAGCAACAGGCCGGCGACGAAAACTCCGATCGCCCAGCTGGTCAGAATCAGATTCACGAAAAACGCGGCCAACGCAAAGCCGAGCGACCATAAATTGAAGCCGAAAAAGAGGATCGCGAGCAGCGTCACCGGGATCATGCCGATGAGCAGGCGTACGATGCTCATGATCATCAGCGAGGCGATGAACTCCGCCGGCCGCAGCGGCGACATCATCAGGTTGCCGAGATTGTGCGACCACATTTCTTCAAGGAATGAAATCGAAAAGCCGAGTTGGCCGCGGAACAGGATGTCCCACAACAGCACCGCGCCGATGAACACGCCGGCCGTTCGCACGAATGGCCCGCCGTGCTGCGTCACGTAAAGCTGCAAAAAGCCCCACATCAGCATCTGCACGGTCGGCCAATAGATGAGATCGAGCACGCGCGGCCAGGACGAGCGCAACAGATACCAGTAACGCCGCACCATGGCGGCGACGCGGTTAAAGGAGAAATCGAGACCGCTGTCGCTGTCGGTCATTGCGCGGCCTCGCGATGGCTACCGCGCCCGCGCGCGACGTCGAGGAACACTTCTTCCAGCGTCTCGCGGCCGTAGCGACCGAGCAGGCGAGCCGGCGTATCGTCGTCCTCGATGCGGCCGGTCTTCATGATGATGACGCGCTCGCATAAACGCTCGACCTCGGTCATGTTGTGCGAGGCAAGCAGGACGGTCGCCCCTTGCCGGCGGCGATAATGCTCGAGCCGGCCGCGCACCCAGTCGGCGGTGTCGGGATCGAGCGAGGCGGTCGGCTCGTCGAGCAACAGCACCTCCGGATTGTTGAGCAGGGCCTTGGCAAGCGATACGCGCGTCTTCTGCCCGGCTGAGAGCTTGCCGGTCTGGCGGTCGAGGAATTCGCCGAGCTCAAGATCGGCGGCAAGCCCGGCGATGCGCGCCTCGATATCAGCAACCGCGTAAAGCTGGGCGAAAACGGAAAGATTTTGCCGCACCGTGAGCCGCATCGGCAGCGCCACATAGGGGCTTTCGAAATTCATCCGGTGCAGCACGCGATAGCGCTCCTTCGGCATCTGCGCGCCGAGCACGCTGACCGTGCCGGACGTCGGCGTGACCAGGCCGAGAATCATCGCGATGGTCGTGGTCTTGCCGGCGCCATTGCCGCCGAGCAGCCCGGTGACCGATCCGGGCACAAGCCGAAATGAAATGCCGTCGACCGCCGCCACGCCCTTGTAGAGCTTGACCAGGGAATCGATGCTGACGGCGCTGGTATTGCTGGCGTCCATGACGGGCAGATGTGACGCCGCGCCGCACAAAGCGCAAGCCCTACAAGCAAAATGCGCCGCCCGGCGACGATATGAACCGGCGGCCGGCGACGTTAGACTGCCGCCCATGCCCTCGCTCGGCCTTGCCCAGAACCATCCGCGCCGCAATGTGCGCCTCGACACCCTCGTGCGGCTGCGCTGGCTCGCCATTGTCGGGCAGAGCACCACGGTTCTGGCGGTCTATTACGGGCTGGATTTTCCGCTGCCGACCTGGGCCTGCCTCGCGGTGATAGCGCTGTCGGCCTGGCTCAATATCGCGCTGCGCCTGCGCTTCCACATGACGCAGCGGCTGGAGCCCGACCGCGCCGCATGGCTGCTCGCCTTCGACATCGCCGAGCTCGCGGTGCTCTTGTTCCTCACCGGCGGCCTGCAGAACCCGTTCGCCTTTTTATTCCTGGCGCCGGTGCTGCTGTCGGCAACCGCGCTGCCGCCGCGCTTTACGCTGATGCTCGGCGGCTTCGCCATCGCCTGCGCCACGGTATTGGTGTTTGCGCATTACCCGCTGCCCTGGAACAGCGAGGACCCGCTGCGCTTGCCGCCGATCTACATGATGGGCGTCTGGCTCTCGCTGCTGCTCGCCATCGGCTTCATCGGCGTTTATGCTTGGCAGATCACCGAGGAATCGCGCCAGCTCGCCGACGCGCTGGCCGCCACCGAACTGGTGCTGGCGCGCGAACAGCATCTCTCGCAGCTCGACGGGCTGGCTGCCGCCGCCGCGCACGAACTGGGCACGCCGCTGTCCACCATTGCGGTTATCGCCAAGGAATTGGTCAATGCGATTGCGGCCGGCGCGCCGCACGGTGAGGACGTGCGGCTGTTGCGCGAACAGGCGACGCGCTGCCGCGATATTCTCGCCAAGCTCACCGAACTGTCGGCAAGCGGCGAACCCTTCGACCGCACCCCGCTCAGCTCGCTGATCGAGGAGGTGGTGGCGCCGCACCGCAATTTCGGCGTCGCCATCGACGTCGCGACGCCCCCGGGACGCGGGGGCGAGCCGGTGGGCGCGCGCAATCCGGCAATCGTCTACGGGCTCGGCAATCTGTTGGAAAACGCCGTTGACTTCGCACGCAGCCGCGTCGAAGTCGCCGCGCAATGGAACGAGGACACAATCGAATTGACCATCGGCGACGACGGTCCGGGCTTCGCGCCGGAAATCATGGCCCGTATCGGCGAGCCTTATGTCACCAGCCGCAAGCGCGACGCCAACGAAGCGGACGCGGCCGCCGGATTGGGCCTCGGCTTCTTCATCGCCAAGACGCTGCTCGAACGCTCGGGCGCGTCGCTCGCATTCGAGAACCGCGCGTTCCCTGCGCGCGGTGCCGTGGTAACCGTGCGCTGGAGCCGCAACGATTTCGAGCGGTCGTTGACTTTCGCGCCGGCTTGAGATTGGCGCGCGCAATCCCTATTTTTAGGCTGTGAATATTTCATCACGCGCGCTAGACTGCGCGCTAATATTTTGGGCGCAACGTGGACATGACCATGAACGACGTCGTCGATGCGGCGGCGGGAGAAAAAATCCCGGGCGAGCGTTCGGTGCTGATCGTCGAGGACGACCGTTCGTTCTTGCAGCGGCTGGCCAAGGCGCTGGAGAGCCGCGGCTTTACCGTGGCCACCGCGGAATCGGTCGCCGACGGGTTGCTGCAGCTCGAACAGGCGGCGCCGGCTTTTGCCGTGGTCGACATGCGGCTCGGCGACGGCAACGGCCTCGACGTGATCTCCGCGCTCAAGCGGCGGCGGCCCGAGGCGCGCGGCATTATCCTCACCGGCTACGGCAATATCGCCACCGCGGTGAATGCGGTGAAGCTCGGCGCCGTCGATTATCTGGCCAAGCCCGTCGACGCCGACGACGTGGTCGCCGCTTTGCTCGCGCATGACAACAGCAAGATCGAGCCGCCGGAAAATCCGATGTCGGCCGACCGCGTGCGCTGGGAGCACATCCAGCGCATCTACGAATTGTGCGGCCGCAATGTCTCGGAAACCGCGCGCCGGCTCAACATGCACCGCCGCACGCTGCAGCGGATTTTGGCGAAACGCGCGCCGCGGTAGCGGCGACCGTCTGAACTGAAAATGTGGGCTCCGCGCTGGCGGAAACCGTCTCGAGTAATGGGCGCGCCGCGCGAGCGGCGGAGCAAAATCGGCGCTTTGTGACATTCATGACGGCCGGCGCGGCGCAAAAATGTTTGCGTGCCTATGCAACTTTTGATGGCATTTTTCCCCGTTTCTGGGATAGGCTTTGACCACTCTATCCGACGAAAACCAGGGGGGACTGTCGTCACGCAGCGTACCAAGAGCCGTCCGCGCCAGCCGGGCGCCTCGCTCGCCAAGAAAGAGCCGCCGCGCATCATCGCCTTTGAGCCGATCCCGCCGCAATTTTCGCCGCTGCGGCCGGCGCCGTTTCACATGAATCTGTCGGAGGTCGTCAGCGCCGCCGACATGCAGCAGATCACAAGCCAGAAACTAATGACGCTGCATTGCATCGGCGACAGCGGTGGCGTGAAACGCCCCGAGGCGCAGATGCTGGTCTCCCAGGGCATGGAGCAGTCGCTGAAGAATGGCGGGGCGAAGCCCGCGTTCTGCTATCACGTCGGCGACGTGGTCTATTACAACGGCGAGCCGGTGGATTACTGGGCGCAATATTACGAGCCCTAAGAGCACTACCCGCTGCCGATCGTGGCGATCCCCGGCAACCACGACGGCGAGTTGCTGACCCGGCAATCGACCGCGCTGACCGGCTTGCACGAGAATTTCATCGCCGCGTCCGGCAGCTACACGCATGAATCGCGCGACAGCGGCCGCATGGCGATTAGTCAGCCTTAATTCTATTGGACCCTGCTCACGCCCTACGCGACCTTCATCGGGCTCTACACCAACGTCATCGAGCATGGCCGCATCGACGACGCCCAGCGCGCCTGGTTCCATAGCGAGATGAAGAACGCGGCCAAGGACAAAGCGGTGATCGTGGCGCTGCACCATCCGGTCTATTCATTCTACGATCATCACAGCGGCTCACCGAACATGGCGCAGGAACTGCAAGACGCCATCGCGGAATCGCGACGCGTGCCGAATATGGTGCTGACCGGCCACGTGCATAATTATCAGCGCATCGAGATGCAGAGCGGCGCCATCAAGATTCCATTCTTCGTCATTGGCAATGGCGGATACTGGAATTTGCATCATGTCGCTTCACCGGTCGGCTATTCGGACCCGGAGACCGGCGCCAAACTGCTGTCGGCGACCGACAAGCGGCACGGCTACGTTGCCTTCGAGATCAGCCAGCATGTCATTAACGGGCATTTCACCACCGTACCGCGGCCGCAAGAGTCATGGTCCGACCCCAACGCCTACAACGATCAGGCCGACGTATTATTCAGTTATTCAGCCGATCCGATATTCCTCGCCGCCGGCGAGGACTTCGTGCTGCTGCCGCCGAACGGCTCGCACGTGCCGTCGACCGCGGGCGCCGGCGGCGCGCCCAAGAAAGCAAGGCCGGCGAACGCCAAAAAGAGCAAAAAGAAGAACGCTAAAACGGCGAAAAAGAAGCGTTAGCCAGCGCGGCTAGACCACGTCGCCATAGGGCCCGTTCGGATCGGCCAGCGCCTGCAAACGCAGCGCCGCGGCGCGCGCAAACAACAGCAGCATCGCCTTGCGCGTGGCGGCGGCGAGCTTGTGCTCGGGCGCCTCGCGCATGGTCTGCGCGCCGAAGGCATCGGCCACGATCAACCCGGCGTCGGGCGGGAAGATTTCGTGCGGCATGTCCAAATGGGTGGCAAAGAACAGCCGGTCGCAATGGGCGCGGTAATTCTGCCATTTCTGGTCGGCGCGGAAATCGGCCACCGAGGACTTGATCTCGACGATCCAGATCTCGCCGCCTGCGTCGAGCGCCACCAGATCGGCTCTGCGTCCGGACGGCAGCGCGAGCTCGCTCACCACCGAGAAACCATGCGCGTGCAACAGCCGCGCGGTGCCGCGCGCGACGCGCAGCGCGGTCTCCGACTGGCGGCCGTCGACCGGGATTTCCAGCGGCTGTTTGGCGGCGAGCGTCATGGGACAAGCTTAGCACTTTTGTTGCGCATGATCTTCTCCGAAAACCGCTTCCCACTTTTCGGGATCATGCGCGCTCCGGAAACGCCGCGGCCAGCGCTTCGCGGGTAGCCTTGAGCACGCCGCGCTCGGTGATTAGCCCGGTCACAAGCCGCGCCGGCGTGACGTCGAAGCCGTAATTGGCGACCGGGGAGCCGTCCGGAATAATCTGCACCGTTTCGATACGCCCATCTTTGGTCTTGCCGGTCATGCTGGCGACCTCGTCGGCGGAGCGCTCTTCGATGGGGATTTCGCTGAGCCCATCACTCACCGAAAAATCGATGGTCGGCGACGGCAGCGCCACATAAAACGGCACGTTATTGTCGCGTGCGGCGAGCGCCTTCAAATATGTGCCGATCTTGTTGCAGACGTCGCCTTGCGCGGTCACGCGGTCGGCGCCGACGATGACGAGATCGACCAAGCCATGCTGCATCAAGTGCCCGCCGGTATTGTCCGGGATCACCGTGTGCGGCACGCCGTGGCGGCCGAGTTCCCAGGCGGTGAGCGAGGCGCCCTGGTTGCGCGGCCGCGTTTCGTCGGCGAACACATGCACAGCAACGCCCTTGTCGTGCGCGAGATAGATCGGCGCCGTCGCTGTGCCCCAGTCGACCGTCGCCAGAAAGCCGGCATTGCAGTGCGTGAGCACATTGACGCGCCCGCCTTTTTTGCGCGCGGCGATATCCTCGATCAGCTTCAAGCCATGGCGGCCGATACTCAAATTGATCGCTACGTCCTCGTCGGCGATTTCCTCGGCGCGCTGCAAGGCGGCAGCGACGCGCTCGGCGCGCGGGCGGTTGCGCACCGTCGCCTGCATCTCGTCCAGCGCCCATTTAAGATTGATCGCGGTCGGCCGCGCCGCCAGCAAGGCCGCATAAGCGCGTTCGAGGTTTTCGTCGGAGGCATCGCCCCGCAGCGCCAGCCATAGGCCGTAGGCCGCCGCGGCCCCGATCAGCGGCGCGCCGCGCACCTGCATCGTCTTGATCGCGCGCACCGCGTCGTCGAGGTTCAAAAGCCGCGCCGTAGCGAAGCGGTGCGGCAATTGGGTCTGGTCGATGATGGCGACGCTGTCACCCTCGACCCAGATTGTGCGCATCTCTTTGCCGTCGATCTTCATGGGGCTAACAGATAGCGATGTTTGCACGGAAGGCAAAGCCGGGTAGGTTTTACGTCATGCCGATCGACTACGAAAAGGAATACGACAACCGCGGCCGGGTGCCCGATCATCCGGAGATTTTCACGCGCTGGGAGCGGGAGGGAGCGAGCTACCGCGCGGCCACGCCCGGGGCCGAAATCGGGCTCACCTATGGCCCCTCGCCACGGCAGACCATCGACTTCTTTCCGGCCAAAGACAATGACGCGCAGACCCCGCTCGCATTGTTCATTCACGGCGGCTGGTGGCGCTCGCTCGACCCGCGTATGTTCAGCCAATTGGCCGCCGGGCCAAATGCGCGCGGCATCAGCGTGACAATCGCCGGTTACGATTTCTGTCCGCAGGTGTCCGTTGCCACCATCATCGACGAGATGCGCGCTGCCTGCCTGTGGCTGTGGCGCAAACACGCAAAGCGCATTTTCGTCTACGGCCATTCCGCCGGCGGGCACCTCGCCGCTTGTATGGTGGCGCAGGACTGGAAAACGTTCGCCTCCGACGCGCCGGCCGATCTGGTGCCGGCGGCCTACGCGATCTCCGGCGTGTTCGATCTCGCGCCGCTGTTGCAAGTGACGCCGAACCAGGATTTGCGGCTGGATGCCGCGGAAGCGCGGCGCGTGTCGCCGCTGTTTTGGAAGATGCCGGCCGGGCGCACGCTCGATGCCGTGGTGGGTTCGCTCGAATCGAGCGAATTCCTGCGCCAGAGCCGCATCATCGCCGAAGGTTGGGGTACGCGCGGCGTGGCGACACGCTACGAGGAAATCACCGGCGCCAACCACTTCACCGTGGTCGACGCGCTGAGCGATCCGAACAGCGCGATGAGCGCGCGCGTGGCGCAATTGGCGGAATACACCGGCACGCTTGCGCTCTAGAAAAACGCCTGTATCCCGGTCTGCGCGCGGCCGAGGATCAGCGCGTGAATGTCGTGCGTGCCCTCGTAGGTGTTGACCGTCTCGAGGTTCGAAAGCACGCGCATCACGTGGTATTCTTGTGAGATGCCGTTGCCGCCGTGCATGTCGCGCGCAAGCCGCGCGACGTCGAGCGCCTTGCCGCAATTGTTGCGCTTCATGAGGGAAATGGATGGCGGCGCGGCCTTGCCCGCTTCCAGCATGCGGCCCAAACGCAGTGCGCCTTGCAGGCCGAGCGCGATTTCGGTCTGCATGTCGGCAAGCTTCTTCTGGATCAGTTGATTGGCGGCAAGCGGCCGGCCGAACTGCTTGCGGTCGAGCACGTATTGGCGGGCGGCATGCCAGCAGAACTCGGCCGCGCCCATCGCCCCCCAGGCGATGCCGTAGCGCGCATTATTGAGACAGCCGAAGGGGCCGGCGAGGCCCTTTACGTTGGGCAACAGGTTGTCTTCTGGGATCAGGCAATCCTCCAGCACGATCTCGCCGGTGATGGAGGCGCGTAAAGAGAGCTTCCCTTCGATCTTGGGGGTACTGAAACCCTTGGTGCCGCGTTCGACGACAAAGCCGCGGATGACGCCATCGAGCTTGGCCCAGACCACCGCCACATGCGCGACCGGGGAATTCGAGATCCAGGTCTTGGCGCCGTTGAGCTTATAGCCGCCGGCGACCTTCTCGGCCTTGGTAACCATGCCGCCCGGATCGGAACCATGGTCCGGCTCGGTCAGACCGAAGCAACCGATGAATTCGCCGGTGGCAAGCTTGGGCAGATATTTTCGCCGTTGCGCTTCGGTGCCATAGGCATAGATCGGGTACATAACGAGGGAAGATTGCACCGACATGGCGGAACGATATCCGCTGTCGACGCGCTCGATCTCACGCGCGATCAGCCCATAGCAGACATAGCCCAGGCCGGCGCCACCGTACTCCTCAGGGATCGTCGGGCCCAACAGACCGAGCTTGCCCATTTCCGGCAGCATGGCGGGATCGTAGGTTTCGTTCGCGTAGGCCTCGACCACGCGCGGCATCAGGTAATCCTGCGCGAAGCCGCGCGCGGTGTCGCGCACCATGCGCTCTTCTTCCGTCAGCTCGCCTTCGAGATCGAGCGGGTCTTCCCAAACGAAGTCCTTGTCCATCAACATCGTCGGTTTGCCCTCACGCACCTCGGCCGCTTGCGACATGAATACCTCCTGCGGGCTGCTTGGCCTTCATTATAGGACCGGCGCTCCGCCCCGTCATGGCGACCGCAATCGCTATCCCGACGGCGCAAACAAAAACCCCGCCGGGCGTCCCGGCGGGGTCTTTGCGCGTTCGACCGACGAAAGCGGTCAGATCGCCATCTTGAGTTCCTTAGTCGCGCGGAAAGCAACCTTGCGGCTGGCCTTGATCTGGATCGGCTCGCCGGTCGCCGGGTTGCGGCCCATGCGGGCGGCGCGCTTGCGCACTTGCAGGATGCCGAGGCCGGCGATCTTCACCCGCTCGCCCTTCTTCAGGTGTTTGGTGATCAGACCGACGAGGTCATCGAGCATTTCCTTGCCCTGGCGTTTGGTGAGTTCGTGCTGCGCCGCCAGAGTATCGACCAATTGCTTGGTGGTGATCGGCTTGTCTGCCATGGACGTATCTCCTGTTGCGCACCATGCGCCTTGAATCAGCCCTATGAGATTCGCGGGCTTCGGGAAAGGGCTGAATCGCCCGAAAACGCACAAAATTCGGCTTTTTTGCACTGCGGCGGGCCGTTGCCGCTCGTCGAGGATTGGTCTATTCAGGCCATCAGGCGCCCGTAGCTCAGCTGGATAGAGCGTTGCCCTCCGAAGCTGACCAGATACATAAGCACCTGCTTGAGAAGTCCTTTTAAATCAGCATTTGCCTTTACGTCCGCGCGCTTTGCCATAGTTGTTGGCAGGACCGGGCCATATTGAAGTAACGGGAGGCATAAGGCAGTCGTGAGGCCGCCCCCTGAAATGACCAAAGAAGAGTCGCTCGCGCGTTTTGAGGGTCCGCTGCTTCCCGACAGCCTCGATCGCAAAATACGGAGTTCACTGGCCCTATAATGAATCTGGGCTCCATCTGACCGCGCTTGGTCACTCGTGACCCACTACTTTGAACATGTGAGGTTGGGGATGTGGCAAAGAAAAAACCGCACTCGAGAGTGGGGATTATCGATGAAGCAGTTAGCGACGTTGTGGATGCGGCAACCGTAGCGGCCACAGGCTCACAGCTCGGCGTGCTTGAATTGGCGGCCGAAGACGAATTGAGCCCAACGTCAATTAAACGAAGGCGAAAAGCAAACGTGGCTCGGATGAAAACGAAGATCGTAGTGAAATCCAAGAAAAAGACTAAAAAGAAGCGTAGCGTAAAGCACCTGGGTCGCTGAATGCGGATAACGGACATTCCTTTCAGGGACGGCGTAGCCGTTAGTCCTCAGCAATCCGATACCCAATCCCCGGCTCGGTCAGAATAATCCGGGGGTCGTCGGGATGCTCTTCGACCTTTTGCCGAAGCTGACCCACATATACGCGCAGATATTGCGTATCTTCGGTATGCGCCGGCCCCCAGACCGCGGTGAGAATTTGCTTGTGCGTGACCACGCGGCCGGCGTGGCGGGCGAGAAACGACAGCAACTCGAATTCCTTGGGCGTCAGCTTGATCTCGGCGCCAGCGCGCGTCGCCCGGTGGCGAACGGCATCCACTTCGAGATTGCCGACGCTTCAACACTGGAATTTCCGCCTTGCGTTGCATGCGATGCCGTAACGCGGTTCGCATGCGCGCCAGCAGTTCGCCGACATTGAACGGCTTATTGATGTAGTCGTCGGCGCCCAGGTCGAGGGCCTCGATTTTCTCCGTTTCGCGTTCGCGCGCCGACAAAACGATGATCGGCACATCCGACCATTCGCGTGCTCGCCGAATGACATCCTTGCCGTCACCGTCGGGCAGGCCGAGGTCGAGCAGCACGATGTCCGGGGACTCGGCGGCGATGCGCTTGGTCGCCTCGGCGACACTGCCGGCGGTCGCCATCTCATAGCCGTTTGCCTCCAGCGCCGGCTTGAGGAAGCGCAGGATGGCCGCCTCGTCGTCCACGACCAGAACTTGCGTCTTGGCGCTCATGCCGGCACGTCCTCGCGCGGAAATGTCAGCACAATGCGGGTGCCGCGCCCGTTCGCGAGAGGGCTCTCGGCCACGATCGAGCCGCCATGCGCCGCCATGATGCCTTTGGCGATGGCGAGCCCAAGTCCCGTGCCCTGCCCGCCGTCCGCCTGGCCTGTATCGGCCTTGACGAATTTATCGAATATCTGCGGCAGCGCCTGCGCCGGAATGCCGGGGCCATCATCGGTAACGCGCAGCGCGATCTCTTGCGGCCCGACGAGTGCGTCGATCAGCACGCGCGTCTCGACCGGTGTATGGACAAGCGCATTCCCGATCACGTTGCCGACCGCCTGCTCGACCAGGGTCGCGTCCGCGCGCACCAAGGGCAAATCGGCGGGCAGTGCGACTTCAATCCGCTGACGCGCGCCGCGCCGCCGAGCGGCGCTGGCGACGCGGTCGACGATTTCGCGCAGGTCGATCCAATCGCGTCGCAGTTCCAATGCGCCAGCATCGATCCGGGTGATGGCGAGAAGGTTGCGCACCATCTCGTCGAGTCCTTCGGTTTCCTGCTTGATCTGCAGCAGCAGGTCCTTCTTCGCCGAGGAATCGAGTTTGTCGCCATAGTCGATCAGGCTGGTCGCTGCGCCGAGGATCGATGACAATGGCGTGCGGAAATCGTGCGAGATCGACGCCAGCAGCGTGTTGCGGACCCGCTCGGTTTCGGTCGCGGTCTTGGCGCTCACCATGTCGCGCGCGAGCGAGGCGCGTTCCAGCGCGGCAGCGGTTTGTTCGGATAGCGCATCGAGCAGTGCGCGCGCCTCCGAATCGAGCGGGCCGACGCCCTCGGATTTGGCTACGCCGATCACGCCCAGCTTCTTTTCGCCGATCCGCAACGGCACGAAGTACCACGGCACGATCGGCAGCGTGCCGGTGTCGGCGCCAGCCGGCTCACCATGGCTGAAGGCCCAGCGCGCCGCCGTCATCGGTGCAGCGTCGAGCTCATCTTCCGGCGGCCAGGCGGCGATCAGCGCCAGATCGCCGTCCTGCTCCAACAGCACCACCACGGCGCGGCCAAGGCTTGCATTGATTTCGCTGGCCGCGCCTTCGGCAACCGCATCGAATGACGCCAGTCCCGACAGGCGGCGGGTGAATTCATAGAGTCGCCGCATCGCGCGCATGCGGTCGGCCGAAATTGTCGCCTGTTCGCGTACCCGACCGGCGAGCGCCGAAGTGATTACCGCGACAATGAGGAAGATGACCAGCGCCAGCAATTCGTAAGGTTCGGCGATGGTGAAGGTGTAGAGTGGCTCGATGAAAAAGAAATTGTAGACCAGGAACGACAGACCGGACGCATAGATCGCCGGCCAGATACCGAAGTTCACGGCGATCAGCAGCACCGCCACGAGGAACAGCATCGACAAATTCGGGATCGGCGTCAGCGCGGTCAGGCCTTCGCCAATAGCCAGCGCCGCGCCTATGGCGAGCGTGGCATAGAGGAACGGCAGCGGCTGCAAGACAAAGCGAGCGCGTCGCCGCGTCGCCGCCGGTGGGGCCGTCTCGACTTGCCGCGTCACCACATGGATTGCGATGTCCTGGGTCCGGCGCACCAGTTCGTGCGGCAACGAGCGGTGCAGCAGTTCGCTGAAGAAGCCGCCATGCGAGCGGCCGATCACGATCTGGGTGACATTCTCGAATTTGGCGAACCGCAGCAGTTCGGCGGGCAGATCGCTGCCGGTCAGCGTCTGGGTCTCAGCGCCGAGTGCTTCGCGCGAGCTTCATGGCGTCGTCCAGCCGGCGACGCGCGGCCTCGTCGAGGTTCGTGCCTGGCCGCTCGACGGTGACCGCCAGCCAAGGCGCGTCCATCAGGTCGGCGAGGCGCTTGGCGGTGCGCACCACCGTCGGCGAGATCGTATCCGGCCCGATGCAGGCCAGGATGCGCTCGCCTGCCGCCCACGGCCCTTCGATCGCCTGCGCCTGCATGCGGGACACGAGATCGGCATCGATCCGCTCGGCCGCGCGCCGCAGCGCCAACTCGCGCAAGGCTGTCAGGTTTTGCGGCTTGAAGAAGCTTTCGACGGCACGGGCGGCGGTATCCTGAACGTAGACCTTTCCTTCAGCGAGACGCTTGAGCAACTCGTCGGGCGGAAAGTCCACCAGGATGATCTCGTCCGCCTTGTCGAACACCGTATCGGGCACGGTTTCGCGCACGCGGACCTTGGTGATCTTGAGCACGACGTCGTTGAGGCTTTCCAGGTGCTGGATGTTGAGCGTGGTCCAGACGTCGATGCCGGCGGCGAGAATTTCGTCGATATCCTGCCAGCGCTTGGGATGGCGGCTGCCGGGCACATTGGTGTGGGCGTATTCGTCCACCAGCAGCAGGCTCGGCCGGCGCGCCAGCGCCGCGTCGAGATCGAACTCCTTCATGACCTGGTTGCGGTAGACGATCGGCTTGCGCGGCAGAACCTCGAAGCCTGCGATCAATTGCTCGGTCTCGCGCCGGCCATGGGTCTCGATCAGCCCGGCGACCACGTCGCGACCGCCCGATTTCTCGGTCTGGGCGGCGGTGAGCATGGCGTAGGTCTTGCCGACGCCGGGCGCGGCGCCGAGAAAAATCTTCAGGTGGCCCCGCCCCTCCTTCTTGGCGAGGGCGAGCAGGGCATCAGGCGAAGCTCGTTGCGCTTCGTCGCCGGGCATGTGGCTCCTTTCGGAGGAACTTACGACTTCAGCCCATCAAGCGCGAGATTGAGCTTGAGCACGTTGACCCGTGGCTCGCCGAGCAGGCCAAAGGTGCGCCCCTCGATCTGGCCCTCGACCAGGGCGCGGACGCGCTCAACCGGCAGCCCACGGGCTTTCGCCACCCGCGGCACCTGGAATAGCGCCGCTTCCGGCGAGATATCCGGGTCGAGGCCGCTGGCCGACGTCGTTACCAGATCGGCCGGGATCGCCGCCGACGGGTTCTCTTTTTTGAGCTTGTCCACATCGGCCTTGACGCGATCGATCAGCGCCTTGCTGGTCGGACCCAGGTTGGAGCCGCCCGAATTAGCGGCGTTATAAGGCGCGTCGATGGTCTTGGTGGGGTCCTTCGGGTCGGGCGCATTGGTCGCCGATGGCCGGCCGTGGAAATACTTGTCGCTCGACAAACACCTGCCCGATCAGCGCCGATCCGACCACTTTGCCGTTGCGCTCGATCAGACTGCCTTGCGCCTGCCGCGGGAAGATCGCATTTGCGATCCCGGTCATGACGAGCGGGTAAATGAGGCCCGTGATCAGCGTCAGAGCCACGAGCAGGATGATGGCCGGACGGATTTCTTTCAGCATGACAGTCTCTCCTAAGCCCTTTTTCTTTTGCGCATGATCTTTTCCGAAAACCGGTGCCCACTTTTCGGGATCACGCGCTAGACTAAATGCAAGGCGTTGACCAGAAGGTCGATCGCCTTGATGCCGATGAACGGCAGCACGAGGCCGCCCAGCCCGTAGATCAGCAGATTGCGCTGGAGCAGTGCGCCGGCGCCGATCGGACGATAGGCGACGCCCTTCAGCGCCAGCGGAATGAGCGCGATGATGATCAGCGCGTTGAAGATGATCGCGGACAGGATCGCGCTCTGCGGCGTGGCCAAGTGCATGATGTTGAGCACGGCCAGTTGCGGATAGAACGCGAGGAATATCGCCGGGATAATGGCGAAATACTTCGCCACGTCGTTGGCGATCGAGAACGTCGTGAGCGCGCCGCGCGTCATCAACAGTTGCTTGCCGATCTCCACCACCTCGATCAGCTTGGTCGGATCGGAATCGAGATCGACCATGTTGCCGGCTTCGCGCGCGGCCTGCGTGCCAGTCTGCATGGCGACGCCGACGTCGGCTTGGGCAAGTGCCGGCGCGTCGTTGGTGCCGTCGCCGCACATGGCGATCAGCCGCCCGTTCGTCTGCTCATTGCGGATGTAGCGCAGCTTGTCCTCGGGCGTGGCCTGGGCGATGAAATCGTCGACGCCGGCTTCCGACGCAATCGACGCCGCCGTCACCGGATTGTCGCCGGTGATCATCACCGTCTTGATGCCCATGCGGCGCAGCGCGGCGAAGCGGTCCTTAACGTCCGGCTTCACCACGTCCTTCAGATGGATGACACCGAGGATGCGGCTGCCTTCGACCAGGCCGAGCGGAGTGCCGCCGGAACGCGCGATTTTGTCGACTGCCGCGCGGAAGGTCGGCGGCTCGGGCACGTCGCGGCCGGCCTGTTTGCGTGCGAATTCGAGCACGGAATCGATCGCGCCCTTGCGTAGCCTGCGGTCGCCGATATCGACGCCGGACAGCCGCGTCATGGCCGAGAATTCGATGAATTTGGCGCTGGCGGGCGCCGCCTGACGCCGCACGTTGTATTTTTCCTGCACCATCGCGATGATCGAGCGGCCTTCGGCGGTCTCGTCGGCGTCGCTTGCAAGCAACGCCGCTTCGGCGGCCTCACGCTCGGTCACGCCCGGCACCGCAACGATCTCGGTCGCCAGCCGATTGCCGAAAGTGATGGTGCCGGTCTTGTCGAGCAGCAGCGTGTCGACGTCGCCGGCGGCCTCGACCGCGCGGCCGGACATCGACAGCACGTTGAAGCGCACCAGACGGTCCATGCCGGCGATGCCGATAGCCGATAGCAAGCGCGCCGATGGTGGTCGGGATCAGCGTCACGAACAGCGCCACCAGAATGACGATGGAGATCGTTCCGCCGGCATAGGCGGCGTAGCTCGGGATGGTCGCGGTCGCGAACACGAAGATGATGGTGAGCCCGATGAGCAGAATATTCAGCGCGATTTCGTTCGGCGTCTTCTGCCGCTCGGCGCCTTCGACCAGCTTGATCATGCGGTCGAGGAACGACGAGCCGGGCGACGACGTGATACGGATCACGATGCGGTCGGAGATGACGGTGGTGCCGCCGGTCACCGCAGAGCGGTCGCCGCCGGATTCGCGGATCACCGGCGCGGATTCGCCGGTAATGGCAGCCTCGTTGACCGAGGCGATGCCCTCGATCACGTCGCCGTCGCCGGGGATAATGTCGCCTGCCTCGCATATAACAAGGTCGCCGGCTTGCAGGTCTTCGGCCGCTACCCCCTGATAGACCTCGTAGTTGTCCGGCATCAGAATGCGCTTGGCGCGCGTTTCGGTGCGGGTCTTGCGCAAAGTGTCGGCCTGCGCCCGCCCGCGGCCTTCCGCCACCGCTTCGGCAAAATTCGCGAACAGCACAGTGAACCACAGCCACAGAATGATCTGGAAGGTGAATCCGAGGCCCGCACGGTGCTGGACCAGGTCGCGCACGAACAGCACGGTGGTCAATACGGTGACGACTTCGAGCACGAAGATCACCGGATTCTTGATCAGAGTGACCGGGTTGAGCTTGGCGAAAGCCTGGCCGATCGCAGGCAGCACGATCTTGGGATCGACCAGCGTCGAGACCGGCATCCGCTTGCGCAGTTTAGAAGTGTCCATTGCCGTAACTCCGAATGAATCCCGATCAGAACAGCGTGTTCGCCTGCATCGCCAAATGCTCGACGATCGGCCCGAGCGCGAGCGCGGGGAAGAATGTCAGACCGCCAACAACCAGAATGACGCCGACGACCAGGCCGATGAACAAGCCGCCGGTTGTCGGGAAGGTGCCGGCCGAGGCGGCAATGCTCTTCTTTTCCGCCAGCGATCCGGCGATTGCCATCGCCGGGATGACCATGAAGAAGCGGCCGACGAACATCGCGATGGCGCCGGTGATGTTGTAAAACAGCGTATTGCCGGAGAGACCCGCGAAGGCCGAGCCATTGTTGCCGGTTTGTGAGCTGTAGGCGTAGAGAACTTCGGTAAATCCGTGCGGGCCAACATTGTTCATGGATGCGACCGCGGGCGGATAGACCACCGCAACCGCAGTCCAGCCAAGAATCATCAGCGGCAGGACCAGGATGGCGAGCATGGCCATCTTGACCTCCTTCGCCTCGATCTTCTTGCCGACATATTCAGGCGTACGGCCGACCATCAGGCCGGCGACGAAGATGGCCAGGATGACAAACAGCAGCATGCCGTAAAGGCCGGCGCCAACGCCGCCGACGATGATCTCGCCGAGTTGGATGTTGATGAGCGGGATCATGCCGCCGAGCGCGGTGAACGAGTCGTGCATGGCATTGACGGCGCCGCAGGAGGCCGCGGTGGTGATCACCGCAAACAACGCCGAGGCGACGATGCCGAAGCGCACCTCCTTGCCTTCCATGTTGCCGCCATCGATGCCAAAGGCGTGCATCGCGGTCGTGCCGTTGGCTTCGGCCCAGTAGCAGACCGCGACGCCGGTGATGAACAACACGCCCATCACCGCGAGGATGGCCCAGCCCTGGCGCTGGTTGCCGACCATGCGGCCGAACACGTTGGTGAGCGAAGCGCCAAGCGCGAAGATCGAGATGATCTGCACGAAATTCGACAGCGCGGTCGGATTCTCGAACGGATGCGCCGCATTGGCGTTGAAGAAGCCACCGCCATTGGTGCCAAGCATCTTGATCGCGACCTGCGAGGCGACCGGGCCTAACGCGATGGTCTGCTTGGCGCCTTCGAGCGTGGTTGCATCGACATAAGGGCCGAGGGTCTGCGGCATGCCCTGCCAGACCAGGAACAGCGCAAAGGGCACGCAGATCGGGATGAGGATGTAGAGCGTGCAGCGGGTGATATCGACCCAGAAATTGCCCACGGTCTTGGCGGAGGCGCGCGCAAAGCCGCGGATCAGCACCACCGCCAGCACAATGCCGGTCGCCGCCGATAGGAAGTTCTGATGCGCGAGGCCGAGCATCTGCACGAGATAGGACAGCGTGCTTTCGCCGCCGTAGTTCTGCCAGTTGGTGTTGGTGATGAAACTGACCGCGGTGTTGAACGAAAGATCGGGCGCGACCGCCGATTGCTCGGCCGGATTGAATGGCAACAGCGCCTGCATGCGCATCAAAACATAAATGATGAGAAAGCCACCGACGTGGAACAGCAGCATGGCGACCGTGTAGGTCAGCCAATGCTGCTCGCGCTTTTCGTCGACGCCGCCGGCCCAATAGATGGCGGCCTCGACCGGCCGCAGCACCGGTGACAGGAACGTGCGCTCGCCGTTAAAGACGCGCGTCATGTAGCCGCCGAGCACCGGCGTGATCGCGACGATGATGGCGCAGTAAAGCAGGATTTGAATCCAGCCAATCGTAGTCATGGCACGCCTCTCAAATCAAAACCGCTCGGGACGCAACAGAGCGTAAGTGAGGTAGATCAGCAGCCCCGCGGTCACGAGGCTGGCGAGCGTATAGTCGATGAGCATGGCAGCCCCCTTAGAGCCGATCGCACGCGTAGGCGTAGCCGATCGACAGCGCGAACAAGCCAATTCCAATTGTCAGCATGATGAGATCGAGCATGTGTTGCTCCCTTTCAAATGGACCGGAGCGAGCTCGCAAATAGGCTTCAAGCAATAAAGAAGCGATGCGAATTGTCATTGCGGCACATCAAGAGGAAATAAAGATCGCGGCCGGCGGGGCCGCGGGCGTCGCCCCGTACCGTTCTTTATGACGCGTTTATATAGCGGGCTTGATTTCCCAATCGAATTCCTATGCGCCGGCGCCCACATTGCGGGCACCGGAAGAAGCGCTTCCGCAACAAAAATAAGGAGAGACTTCGATGACTGCCCTTGTGCTTGAAAACCTCGCCGCCGTACCAGCCTACGCGAAAGGCCTGCGCATGCTGCTGACGCGTTTGGCGCGGGTAATCGATGCGCTGGTCAGCGCACGGGCTGCACGCGCAGTCCCCGAATGGCAAATGCGCGAGATCGAATACGAGATCCGTCGCTATCATAAAATTATTCGTGCTGGCGACTTGCGGCACAAAACGCGGGCTGAGGATTAGCTTGCCGCATGTTCGCGTGACGCCTATTTTGCCTCCGATAACGAATATGCCACCTATCGGCAAGTGATCATCGATCTGTACGCCTCAATTTAATCGATGACAGAGCGTTGCCTGCGCACTGCGATACGCCGGCAGGCCACGCCTCCGACACGCGGACCCGGCGCCTGCACTCAGCCTCGTAATCGGCCGCTGGTGGCCAGCGCTTGCAGCGGAAGCAGGTGAAGCGCGGATCGAGGCCGATGTCCCACGGTTCTCAAAAACTCGTGCAGAAAATTCGATATGAAATCGATTCTCACGGCGAGTAACCGATAACGACAATTATCGGAGATAGACGGAAACAATGCTTTGACGAAATTCCGCTCAATAGTGAGTACGACTTATCCTTAAGCCACCGCACACCCTCGGCACACGATAACTCGCGCGCCCGAGACGATTCGAACGCCCGAACTTTGCCGCAGGCGCCGCCCGAACTTTGCCGCAGGAGCTTTCACGCACCATCCGACCAGCAAGATCAGGGCCGTTGCCGCTCGTCGAGGATTGGTCTATTCAGTCCATAAGGCGTCCGTAGCTCAGCTGGATAGAGCGTTGCCCTCCGAAGCTGGAAAGGGCTGATGGCCGCTCTCCGGGATGTCCTTCTGAGGCAAGGACTCTTTGCTCATTGGGGGCGCCATCTCTCAAAAAAGCGCTTGGAAGGCACGACCGGGCCACCCCGTTTCTATCGCCGTCGACCGAATGAAATGCCAAGCGTGATTGCAAGGTGCATCGAGTTGTCACAGATCGTCAACGTGCCAATCGCAAGGAGCCACGCACTTCGTTCCGATCGTTGGCGGCGATCTGACGCAGCTTGGCAACATCTTTGACCGTGACAGATGAAGCATCAACCATGACGCCGATGTTTCTCAGCCTCGCAAAAGCACGCGATAGCGATTCTGGCGTCAAACCCAGTTGGCGAGCGATTAGAACCTTGTCATACGGTAATGCAAGAGCACAATGACCCTGCTCTGCACGCGAAAGTGACCCAAGAAACTCGGCAACTCTCTGGACCCCGCTTTGCGCCTTGAGCTGTTCGACCTGTTGAACGAGTTGGTGCATGTGTTGGGAGATAGACGCTATCATCGCCAATGCAATATCGGGACTTTCACGGATGCAACGAACAATATGATCGGCAGGGATGCGTCCGACTCGCGCTTCGCGCACTGCTTCGGCGGTCGCTAAATATCGATTTCCGGTGAATGCGAGTGCCTCCGCAAAGCTGCCGCCTTTTGCCATAATTTCAATCACGGTTTCATCGCCCGACAGATTATTGCGATAAAGCTTCACGCACCCCTCGATTACAATGAAAAACGCCGTCGCTGGATCGTCCTGCCGCATTATCAACTCGTGTGGCCGTAACGCGACGACTGTCGCAGGCGCGATAATGTGTTGGACGGTCTCCGGCTTCAGTCCCCGAAATACGGCGACACGAGTAATGATCTGAAGGTCGCCACCCGTCAGTCTTGAGGACATGGGCAAAGTCTCAAACCACACGGTATGCGTATAAAACCAGCATAAGTCCTTAGTGCCGGGTAGCAGCTTTGGCGGAATGGTGGCGAAGCTCTGCCACTATGCCCGCCAAGTCTTCGAAGGCACCGAGGCTTTTGCCGTCGTGGCGGCGGAACATGGTGTAACCAGGGTCTGATCTAACGAGCCTGAAGCCCCGCCGAATGGCCAGCTTGCGGACACGCTCGCGCTCCATAGCCTCATGGTTTCGCATCGGCATCAAGCCCTGCCTTCCTCGCCAAAGTGGTCAAAAAGCGCATCATTCGGCTTTATGATCCGCGCTTCGTTTAATGCGATCCGATTGGGTCTTCCTTTCGGCGTATTTGATGACCGTGCGCGCGGCGCTACGGCGGCACGCGCCTACATTCATGCATTTGTCAGGTGTGCACGCAGTTGATTGTGAACGAAGACGCGAATTGCGGACGACAGATTCTCGCCGGTCCGACCTTCGTCGATCTGTTGCACCAGTCTCGACAGGTTTAAGTAACGTTGACCAGCGATCTCACGCAGCCCATCCCAAAAGCAAGATTCCAGCGACACGCTCGTTTTGTGCCGACGTAAGATGATAGAACGCTTGTGGATCAAGCTCATCGTTACACCCTCGACGAGACAAGTAAACCGTTCAAGAAGTGTGTTCGCGGCCATCCGGCACGCGACCCTTCGTCTCTTCCTCTTCGATCATTGCTACGATGCGTTTGCATTCCACTTCGGCCGTCGTGCGCGTTAAGCGCTCGCGGAGAGGCCGCAAATTTTCGCGATGTATTAAGCGTTGCATGGAACTGCCCTAATGGGCCATACGCCACACTACTAAGGTACTCCCTCAATAAAGCTAGAGTCTGAGCAATATTGATCAGCGCATCAACGCTTGCGCGCCCGCGCTAACTCTGGCGCTGCGCGTGGTGGGGACGCGAAATGAGTCGGCCTGAGAATGAGCGCTCGCCCACCGTTCTTGCTCACGAGGTTGAGCGTAGCCGGCGTATGGCGGATGTTTTTGAGAGCTACGTGGCCGACCCACTGATGCAGGGGGTACCCGGCATGGCGCACTTGATCCTTGCAGTGGCTGTCGAGATGGCGCGCAAGCGCGGTCTGGGTGATCTCACCCATGGCCGCTTGCAGCTTGCTTCCTGGATGCGCCCTATGTCGGACCTGCCATCAATGCAGAAGACGGCCCCTCCGTGAGACGCTCCTAGCACTTCACGTCATTCGCCGTAACGCACCATTTCTGGTCGCTGTTAGGGACATAGCGGACATCGGGCGGCCCTAACCCTGAATAGGCTCGGTCGCTAATGACCCGACTGCGTCAGTGGCATTCTTTCAACTAGCCCTGTCCAAAGTTGTGATCGAGTCGTTTTAGATGGTTATTATGTTCGCTTACAAAATGCGCGCGCGGCACATTTAGCGAAATTCAACACCTGCTCTAAACAACGTTCGCCATACAATTCGGCAAGACCGGATTGATAGACCGCCATCGAAAGCCATTTTCAATGCCTCCGGCAGGTCAATCGTGTTTGGGATTTTAATTCCGGCGCCGACGTTAGTTAAATCATGCACGACACAGTCTAACACCGAAGATTTGCCGAGCAAAAACTTTGCGCTTTTGAGTACACGTAGCCGCACACGTTTACGCCGTTCCAGCATGGGAAACTCCTGTCGCACTGCAGTTAAAATAGAAGATAATATTTGTGCAATGTCTTAAGCTGAACTGCTGCAAGAAGACCCGCACCGATAACAATTTATTAATCAAAAAAATTAGTGCGCGGTCCCAATAACTGGATCGCGCTTAAAATAAAACGGCCTTAGATTGCGTCTGAAGGTCGGATGTGTGTCTTATTTCGTGAATTGAAAATTTGTTCGGTGGTTACTGATCGACCAAACGATATCGGGCTGAAAATGGGGGTTGTGCGTATGTCCAGTATCAAAATTGTCTTCAGGAAATGCTTCAAATCATTCAATGAACGTCACGCGAAAATTCGCGGCGGGTCCTCATCTTCGGCTTTACCGTTTTGATCAGTGCTGCGCTTTTGGTCCCGCTGTCTGCCGGCGGACCCACCCTGTGCAGGCTTGATCGCTACACTGTTCCCTGTTTCTGAGGGAGCAATTCGGATAAGCATAGGTTCCCTCATTCTGAGAGAACCTCATCTATCGTCGGTTTGGGTTACGATCTATTTAAAATAAAGGTGCCGTTTTAGTGGCCTGATTTGAGAGGCAAAGTTGCCTATTTCGGTCCGCACCGCAGGAGGGCCGACGTTTGCGACTTGCGGACCATACAGCGGGACTTGAAAAGCACGCGCCGGGGAGTGAGGAACATGACCGTCACGGCAATGCGTCCCGAATGGTCGCTCCAGGAGTAGAGAAGCGGACAAGGGGGCTGCAAGGAGGCTGAATCGCTCCGCAGCGTTTGACCCGCTACGAACAACGCAGGCGGGCGAAAAATACGATTAATATATTGTATCTAGCGCCATCCTGAAATTGCAGATTCGTAATACGTGTTCTTATAATTTGAATCATAAGATTTTTAACAGGCCAAACCCAACAGGGAGTCGATAAATGTTTAAGCTCGCTGCGTTCCTGAAGAATGAGTCTGGCGCGACCGCTATTGAATACGGCCTGATTGCCGCTGGCATTTCGGTTGCCATCATCGCCGTGGTCAATGGCCTTGGCACCCAGCTCAACAACACGTTCACAAGCGTCTCCACCCAGCTTAAATAAGGCTCCGCGTATCTAAGTCCCCCTAAAAGGCCGTCTCAGTTGGCGGCCTTATTGTTTTCAGACTCGATCATTTCGGTAATGATCCAGCTTGTGGTGTGTGGGTCGGCTCGAACAACTGGCGATCTCCGGCCCTTTTGTGACGGCACTCGGCATAGGTCATCGATCCTGGTTCCGCTCCAAAAGAGCGGCACACAGCATCATCAATTTCATCGCTCGACTTTGCATCTTGCTGCCGCTGCATCATCTGCTCGTATTCTTTTGTTCCCGGTGTGCAGCGATTTTGACCGGCGCCCATAGTGCAATCGACGGAATGGCTTGCGCATCCGGCAATAACGATGCTGGTGAGCAGTACCATCAATAGCACTAGGCGCATTCCAACCTCCTTAGTCGGTGGCCTCACTCATCTCAAACCAAGCGAGTGACGTTGCCTATGCCGTAGCCGCATAAGCGAGGGGCCAGCCCAGCGGAAACCTCTGCTCTAACCAGAAGCAAATTTGTGGAGCATTTTGCCAGGCCACTACGCGATTTGGCCTTAAGCCACGGCACACCCTCGGCCTAAAGAAACTGGCGCGCCCGAGACGATTCGAACGTCCGACCTTTGCCTTCGGAGGGCAACGCTCTATCCAGCTGAGCTACGGGCGCCTTATGGACTGAATAGACCAATCCTCGACGAGCGGCAACGGCCCTGATCTTGCTGGTCGGATGGTGCGTGAAAGCTCCTGCGGCAAAGTTCGGGCGGCGCCTGCGGCAAAGGTCGGGCGTTCGAATCGTCTCGGGCGCGCGAGCTATCGAAAAACATATAATTCTTACGGTACCTTCGTGACTTAAGGCTGGAGCGAGGTGGGGTCCAAGTTCGGTGCCGATTCACACATGGACATTTGCAACCTCGCTCGATTTTCTACCGGAATAACCTTGCACTTATTGCAAACGCAACCTTTACCGGTCTAATTCTACGTCCCGTCATGGAGTAGCGCTTCGAAAAAATATGTTGGATTACAAGCGCACGGTTCTTAATCGTCGGTTCAAACGCCAGGGCAAAGCCGTCTTCTGTCATGCGTGCCAGGCACGCCCGCATGGTGAAATCACCAAGAGTGAGCATGACCAAGCCGCCGATTGGTACGGGAGAAACGCCAGTCAAACGGATACCACTCACGGAGATGTCTTGTGCCGCAAATGTGTAAATTAGGTTTCCCACTTCCAATGGCACGGACTCGTTAGTCGGGAATCTGTGACGGTATCGGCGCTGCGGTTGCTCGAAACACACGAAGCAGGCCAGCACAAGAATCACGATGTTGTACCAGGACCAGAAAAGTGCCATCACGCTCGTATCGGTCAGTCCAACGGATTGGTTGATGACGAAGGTGTTGGCAATACCAAGCACGTTCAGCACCAAATAGACCAAAAAAATACGCAGTACCGGCCACTGAATAGTGCTTTTGCTGCGGTCACCACCTTTTGCGGTTACTTTGAATTTTTGTCCCTTCGGTCGCAAAAATCCCGCTGCGACTGCTTTCACGACCTCGGTAGCACACAGCGTTCCGTATAGATCAGACATGATCGGCAAAATCCGACCTTCGGTCAGCCACAAGAGTACCGCGACCTGGGCAAGCATAAATGGACCAATATGCGAAATCGCATCGGTCAAGGTGGCATGGACGGCCTGAATACCGAACAGAAGAAACAGGCTGGGAACAACGAACGCCAACAATCGCATGGCGTGATTGGCCGACCAAAATAAAAATGTGTCAATGAGGCTAATGCGATCAATGAGTGGCAGGCCGTTACGGAAATTTAGCGGCCCACTTGACCCACGGCAAATTTGTATAGCTCCAAGGCACCAGCGGCTCCGTTGTCCATAATACTCTTTCAGTCCTTCAGGCGCGAGACCAAGAGAAAGTACTTCGTTAAGGTAGACCGTGCGAATCCCCTTTTCGCGCAAGCGCAAAGTCACAAGGAAATCTTCGGTAACCGAGTCTGTTGGGAATCCGCCGATACTTTGCAGTGCGTCGAAGCGAATGACTGAAGACGTGCCGCAGCAGAATGCGACGCCCCAAGCATCTTTCGATGCCATAACAGTATCAAAGAAAAACCGTTGCTCGTCAGGCCAGACCCGCGACACGGCGAGGTTCCTTTGAACAGGGTCGGAATTGAAGAAATGCTGTGGGGTTTGCACGATACCCACGTCCTGTTCCCGCATTAGCGTCAAGGTGCGCGTGAGAAATTCCCGCATCGGAATAAAGTCTGCATCAAGGATTGCGACGAAATCGGGTTTTTCGTCGAGAACGGCCAAAGCTTTTAAAGCTGCATTGACATTGCCGGCCTTGGCATGAGTATTTTCAGTTCGGGTCAAATAACCGACATGATGCTGCTCGCAAAAGTTACGAAGCCACGGGCGGTGACCATCGTCGCAAACCCAAACTCGAAAATTTCGATAGCTCATGCCGAGCGCGCCAAGAATTGTCGGCTCTAAGACCTCTTCATCCTCATTATAGGTACAAATTAACACGTCAACCTTTGGCGACGGATTGAGCCCAAGTAGCCAAGGCGTATTTCGATCGGCTTCACCTGTTCGATTGCGAACGCGAGTCAGAAACAATTCGGTGAGTGTCGTTCCTATCATTGATAGCGCTTCAATGGCGGTGAAGCTGAAACCGATAATAAAGTTCACTGGCTCGTCGATTGACGGGACTGTATCGAAGATTCGCCATAACATATATCGCCAACTCAAGATGATGCAGACCGCGAGTGCGCAAAATCGCACCACCGTGTTATTGCGGTCGACCCATGGTAATATCGCGACTGCAAGCGCCACGATAAGAATGCCGGGCAGAAAGGCATCCCAATAGCTCATGCTGGCCATTGGGCTCATTTGGCAGCGCTAAATTTTGCGATTGCGACTTCGAGGGAAGTATCAAAAGTTACAAGCCCGGAACGACCAATTTGACAACCCGCTTTACCGTCAAGCGCCGGGAATCTAAGTGTCACGTGATAGGGCCCCCCCAACAATGCCTTCGGTTGAATGGCGTTATTCGACGCGACCGCTGCCAGCCCAGTAAGGTCGATAATCGAACCCTTCAATTCGGCCCCTCCGTCGCTCGGTTTGAAGGTGGCCGGCTGACCGATCCAAAGCTTTTGATAGGCGGTCTCGCTCACACTCGCAGAGACATTCAAGCTGCTGCAATCAAGAAGTCGCATCAATTCTTGACCTGCATTTACATGCTCGCCAGGCGCTGTAACCACCTCCCATAGCCTTCCCGCGATAGACGCACGGATAACCGCCGTTGATAGTTCCTCGTGCCGCTTCGCTTCCCTGACCAAATCTTGATTTAAAGCCGTGACTTCATTTCTGGTGCCAGTAAGGCGCGCGTCGACGTCGGCCAATTGCAGTTCGACCTCTAAACCGCGTTGGGCTGATTCCGAAGTATCATTATAACCGTCGCTGACGAATGTACCATTCTGCGCGGCCGCGAGTTCGATTTGTGTGGACTTGCGACGTTCTAGTAAACCGTTAATTGCTTCTGCGGCGACGCTATCGTCACGTACGGCTTTGTCGACGAACGCCTCCGAGACCGCACCCTTCGGGAATAATTCGCGCGTACGTGCCAATGCCTTTGCAGTCACTTCATGCTGAGCTTTGGCGGCGACGATCCCCGCATCAATTTCGCTAATCTTCTTTTCAAGTTGCTCAATGCGCGAAGTGCGGTATCTTTCTTTCTGGGAAGCGAGTGCGAAACTATGAATTTCGAGCACCCGTTTCTTTTCTTGCAACACGGCAATCGTCGTTCTGAGCTGTTCCCTTGTGCGTTTCAAGTTGTCGAGATATGTCTGGTCCGCCGTTGGATTTCTCACAGTTAGCAATTCATCTCCCCGGCGAAAATCCTTACCCACTACCAAATTTGCATTTTGTACTGAGACTTCTCCTTCGATGGGTGCTCGAACGACGATCACGCGTGCATTGATGATGGCCTCTGTACTGGTGGTCGCCATCAGTCGCTGCAGCGGCATCCAGCCAAGTACGACTGCTACCATAAGTGCCACAGCCGATTTGAAGATCGTGGTTTTTTTTAATACATTTGCTTTCGCCCAGGTCCACCAGGAAACAGCTTGCTCGGTGTTGCCTACTGGTAATTTTGGAATAGCTATTACAGGCGCGACTTCCGATTCGTCATCGAGTGGCAAGCTCTTAAATGCCGCCTCTAGAAGGTCGTGCTGTTGCCTAGCCGTAAATGACTTTTTAACACTGTCATCCTGCCTGGGCCTTGCGGCTTCCGGCGGCGTAACATCTGTTGATCTTTTTTCAGCTTGATTTGCCATGTTACGCGACGCCGTTCTTGTGAACCCCGACCGACAATTCTTGCGCCTCAGGAGTGATTTGCGTCCATTTCTTCGGATGGCGCGTGGCGTGCTATCTAACAGAGCGCTTCTTATAAGATTTTAAGTTTAAACGGCGGTCTCGATTACTATTTTCTTTGGCAAACAAATTGAAGCTAATCGTGTAAAAATTGGTCGATGTCGGCGTCCAATAAATTAACGATCTCGGTTTGAATTTGGCGTTGACTAGAAACCGGGATGCCCGAGATTACCTGCTAATCGGCGTTATGGCGGACGTCGCTAAACTGACGCAAATCATCCTTGTCGGACTAAACGCTGCGGTTTGCGTAGGAATGGCCAAACTCTGCACGGCTAGCTAAGTCTGTCAGCAATTTGGATGAAAATAGCTCGCTCCAAAATTTTGTAAACCACGATACTATGGTTACCAAACATATACGAAACCGGCGCTCGAAGCTTTGAAGCACTTGCTCGGTTCAGTTTTATTTAGCGAATTCAGACAATAGTTCATCCGCAGGTAGAGATCTATTTTGAGGCACGAGACCTGATATGTGGTCGTTTATGATGGAACACAGGGGCCTGCCACTAACGACACATGACATCCAAGTGGGGTTGCTAGTTGCGATGTTCGTCGGCTTAGTCCTGATGATTCTGTACCCGAAAGGACGCCCAAACGATGTCATCACTTTTATAACGGCGTTGCTGAGCGTCGGGTCTTTGGCGGTCTATGCTATTTCCAGCCAGTTATTTCTCTGAAGGCTAAAACTGGAATCCACCGGCCGAGGATATTGCATTCCGCGCAGCGGACGTCGGCCGCATTACGGAATATGATTAAAGTTCCGTATTTCGCCCGCTCCGGAAAAAGCGGAGCTATTTAGGAAAACTGCAACGCAGGTCATTTATGGCTCAGGTCACCAGAAGGTGACTTAATGAAAGACAGGCGCCGGCTTCAGCGAAACGTAGTACTCAGGAGCGCCAGGATTGCATACCACAATCAGTCTCTACCGATTGATTGCATCGTGTATGACTTGACGAGCAATGGCGCCTGCCTTCGGTTTGAAGCCGCGGTGCAGGCATCTGAATTATTTGTGTTGAGTTTCGATAATTTCCGGTCGTCTCGCCCGTGCCGGGTCGTATGGCAAAATACCGATAAGCTCGGTGTGTGTTTCTGCTAAAAGCGGTCCAAAATTCGGATTTCGATTGAAGTTTCAAGCGAACATGTCGATGCACAAGTCTCACAACGCGGCGATAGTAGCAGACTTCGAAAGCGCGTTTATTTCCGGGACAGCGGAAAAGCGCCATGACATGCTGCTGCGCGTGACCGATCTCTTTTTAACCAAGCCGGCAACATTGCCGAACGAACAGGCATCGCTTTTTCATAGCATAATAAACCGCCTTGTCACACATCTGGAGCATCGAGCGCTTGTCACGCTGAGCAAGCGACTAGCACGTGCCGCCAATGCTCCATCTGATCTAGTCAACCACCTCGCCTCGAATGAATTAATTGACGTAGCTGGTCCGTTGCTTGGCGGGTCGGACGTGTTGACTGACGAAAATCTGGTAGCCATCGCCGAGTCAAATAGTCAGCTACATCTTAGCAAGATTGCCGAGCGCTCAAAACTAAGTTCCACAGTTACCAACGTAATCGTAGTGCGTGGCGATCGAAGTGTGGTCCAAAAGGTCGCAGCAAATTCAGGAGCACGCTTTTCAAGAGTCGGCATGTCGACACTGGTCTTGCGAGCAGAAGGCGACGACGAATTGATTGAAACAATTGCAGCGCGAAATGATATTTCCCCTTTCGTATTCGGTCAGCTGATTAATTACGCGACCGAACAGGCTCGCAATCGTCTAATGGCGACTGCCCGAGCAGAGTTTCGCACCGCTCTTACTCAAATAATGCATCATGTGTCCGAACATATGACTTTGCTCGCATCATCCACCCATGATTGGGCTGCGGCGCAGAGTCTTGTCAATTCATTTGCTCAGGACACTGAGTTGACCAGGGCAAAAGTACTACAGTTCGCGGATGGAGGGAAAATTGCGGAGTTGGTTGTCGTTCTGTCGGTCTTAAGCAAAATTCCTAGAGAGCCAATCTATAAACTCATCTGCGATCAGTATGGTTTTGGTACAATGGTCTTGTGCAAAGCATTAAATCTAGACTGGTTTACTGCGCATTCGGTGCTCACAGTCAATTCACTCGTCAGAACCTCCCGCACAATGGAGCTGGAGGAACTGCAAGATGATTTTGAGAGTTTGTCGGTTTCCTCGGCGCAGCGAATATTATGGTATTGGCGAGGTCGCACACAAGTTGAGACGGCTGTAACGGGCACTGCAGTTTGAAGTGCGCCGTGTCTAAATCTGCAATTGTCGTCCTGAGTAGCTCGTCGGGGGTAGCAAGCTTTTCAGCGGGTTCGGTTGCTACTTGCTCCCGACACGGCGGTGGCTAACGAACAAAAATCCAGCATACAGAAGCAACAAAATAGAGAACGCAGCCACCAATCTGTAAGGTAACACTAGAAAGCCCAGCGAAATTTCCATATTGGGTAGGCTTCCTAAGACCCCAAAATATGAATTGTAGCTATCGGCTACCAAAAATCCAATGACGATGCCTTCGCGGCCGACCGTAATAGTCATAATGCGTGTATTCGAGTGTCATTATGGCTGCGAAGCCGACTAGAAGCCCGCTCGGATAGAACCAATATTCATGCGTTGGTCCTTTCAATCCGGCCAAAAAGCTGAACATGGTGAGAACCGAACTGCCCACCAGAGCTGAAATTGTGCCGAGGCGGAGCCACCAGACCGAGAGCCTTGAGAGGTTGAACAAGGCATTGGGGCTGGCGAAGGGCACGCCGTTATCGGAGCGGATGGCAAGCGGCAGACCGCGCTCGCGGAACAGTCGCTCGAAAGCCGTGCAGGCTGTGTCTTCACGGGTCGACTCCAAGGCTTCGCACAGCAGCAGGAAGCGCGAGGCATGGTCGGTGACGGTGAGCGGGTAGCAGTAGCGGCCGTTGCCGAGCTTGAACTCGCCCTTGAAGTCGGCGCACCACAGGTCATTGGGCGCGGCGCCTTCCGACAGCGGCGTGCCGCGTGCGCGGTGGCGCGGTCTGCCGCCGCGCTTGACCAAGCCATGATGGTCGAGCACCGCATGGATGGTGCTCTTGGCCGGCACTCTGACGTCGCCGTCGAGCCGTCTGACCAGGAGCTCACGGATTTTACGCGCGCCCCAATGGGGCTTCTCGCCCTTCAGCCGCACGATCAGGCTCTCGACCGGCAGCGGCAGTTGGTTGGCGTAGCGCACCGGCCGGCGCGAGCGGTCAGTCAGGGCCGCGAGCCCATGCTCCTTGTAACGATGGAATATCTTGTAGCCGGTCTTACGGGATACGCCGAAATCCCGGCACACCTCGGTCATCGCCTCCCCGTCCAGCAGGCGGGCGACAAAGCGCAGGCGTTCTTCCATCACCGAACTCGCTTTCCACGGCATCAACACCTCCCGCCAAAAGGCGAAAAGTGTTACCCATGTGTCCGGTACGACGTGTCACCTATGTCTCAGGCCGCTCACCACAAAATCAAACCGATTGCTTGCGAAGCGGCCATCCTGGCCGGTTTCGCAATCGCGTTGGCACCGTTTTGGCGCAGTTGGTTTCATGCGTGAGGAGAAATGCGATGGCGACCATTCGGCAAAAGGGACCGGAGCAATGGCATGCGCAGACGGCAGGTCGCTATCGGCCTATGTCGAACGCGTGCTTAATGAGCGCTCGGGATCGAAGCGCAGTCCCGTTCACGGCAAGAAAAGGAACGAGGGCTCCCAAGTATCATCAGCATAGCCGGATACCAGGTCTACGGGAGTTTGATTGGTCCGCAAACCGGCCAAGCGCGAAGGGCCGCAAGCGGAAATTATTCAGAGTCGAAATCTATCGTCATGCAGCAATTTACGCCGATCGCATTTTTCGCAGCATCTGGGACCTGCGGCTAGCGTAATTTATAGAGCGCGTGCCGTCGATTGCGGGTGAACGGCCGCACCTCGCTGGGCCAGCGTCCCGCTTCGACTGCCGTCGCCCATTCGCGGCTCACCAAAACATGAGGACCGTCGATCTCATAGAGCGCGCTATGGTGCGGGCCATCTTGCGCGATCCGCTTTTCTTCACCGCCAATGCTCATTGCAAACGGCTCACCCTCCATGCGCATGACCGCGTGCACGCCCGGCACCTTTAAGAGATTGGGCACGTGCTCAGTGTCGTAAACCTCATTAAAGAGCGCCTCCTTTTCGGAGTCCACATCCATGCTGGCGACGAAAAGATATTTGGAGCTGATCGGCATAAAACCCCTCCCCTGCTGGAGTTATTCCGCGGCGCCTGTCGTGCGGTAACGAAGACTAACGGGTAGCGGCCCGGTAAAGCCACTTCTAAGATTCTGTGTCCGCATCGACGACCGCCAGAGTGTGGCCCCGCAAGGCCTTCAATTTTGCCTCGGCCAAATCCGCAACTCCGGCTGCATTCGCTTGCACCTTTTTAGGCATGATGCCGGGCGGCGCCGCCGGCACGGCGACGAAGACGATTTCAGCAAACGGTTCGACGTAAAATCTATGCGACCCGTTAGGCAAACTGCCTGGTGTGTGACGGATAAACAGCGCGGAATTCTGCCACGGTCTGCGCCACGGCCGCATCGTCGATATGGCGATGCGTCACCAGGCGCAACGAGGTCCGTGCCCAGATCCCGGCACGAATGCCTCTCGTAGCCAATGCGTCGGCCCACGCTTTCGCATCCATGCCCGAGCCAGCCGTATCGACCCGGACGATATTGCTTTGAACTAGAGCCGGATCCGCCAAATCCGGGTTGATGGCCTGCAGACCGGCAGCAAGGGCGCGCGCCCGCCGGTGGTCGTCGGCCAAACGTTCCACCATAGTCTCCAGTGCGACAACGCCGGCGGCGGCAATGACGCCGGCCTGCCGCATCGCGCCGCCGACCATCCGCCGATAGGCGCGAGCGCGTTCGATGAATGCGGCGCTGCCGCAAAGCAGCGAGCCGATCGGCGCACTCAGCCCTTTGCTCACGCAGAAGGCTACGCTGTCCCCATTGCGCGCCACCTCGGCCGCGGTAGCCCCGAGCGCGACGGCCGCATTAAAAAGCCGGGCCCCGTCGATGTGAACAGGGATGCCGTGGTCATCCGCCACCTCGCGCAGGCGCGACAGGCTGGCGAGCGGCAGCACCGCGCCGCCGGCGTCGTTATGCGTCGTTTCCACGCAAATGAGCGCCGTGGCGATGCGGCCCGGCGTCGTCTTGCGATGGATGAGCTCACGCACGGCTGGTACGTCCGGCGTGCCGCGCTCGGCCGGATAAACGACCGGAAACAGCCCGGCAAGCTGGGCGACACCGCCGAGTTCGCTGCGCATGATGTGCGAGCGCCCGTCCAGCAACACCTCGCCGCCACGGCCGGCATGCGTTAGCAACGCGACTAAATTGGCCATGGTTCCGCTGGCGACGAAAAGCGCGGCTTCCTTGCCGCTGATTTTGGCCGACGCCTCTTCCAACCGGCGAACCGTCGGATCGCCATCGCGCGAATCGTCGCCGAGTGCGGCATCTCGCATCGCCTCGCGCATTTCGTCCGTCGGCAGCGTGACCGTGTCGCTACGCAGGTCAATCATGGTTTCAAGAGCCTTGCATACTCATGACAGGAGGGAAAGCTCGAAGCGCCGCAACAGCCGGTAAACCAGGCCGATCGGCAAGACCGTGAACAGAATCAGGATGGTCGCCGCTGCGGTCGCCTCGCCGGCGCTGGATCCCTCGAGAGCCTGAAACATGGTGACCGTCATGGTAATCCAGGGCCCGCTGTAAAGCACGACCGTCGAGCTCAATTCTGACGCGATAGTGACGAAGCTCAGCACCGCACCGCCGACAATTCCGCCGAGGATCAACGGCACCGTGATGCGCAGAAAAGTGGCGAACGGCGGCACGCCGAGATTGATAGAGGCCTCTTCGAGGCTGGCGTCAATCTGCTGCAGGATGGCGCTCGATGAGCGCACCGAAAACGGCAACTTACGCACCGCATACGCGATGATCATGATGAGCGAGGTCCCGGTGAGGATAACAAGTCCGCTGTTGTAGGTTAGCACAAGGCCGATCCCCAACACCGTCCCGGCGACGGCAAACGGAGATGTGGCAACAATCTCCAGCAGCGCCGTCATGCGCGAGCGCCGCCGTACGAGTAGATAGCCGATCGGCACGCCGATCAAGGTTGCGGCAAACGCGGCGCTCATCGAGAAGAAAAGTGTATTGATCAGCGGTCGATACGAGCGCTGCAGGAGCTCTGCGAAATTGTCCAGCGAAAATTCATGGTGCAACACCGGCCCATTAAATCGCATGAACGATATAATGATAACGGCGACAAACGGCACCAGCGCCGCAGTAATGATTGTCCAGCAATAGACCGACGCGACGATGCGCAACGAACGGCTGACCGCCAGCAAAGGCGGCGCGCGCCTCGCCCCGGTCGCGTAGTAACGGCGCGCCAGCACGTTGCGCTGGATCAGCAGCGCGACAATCGTGCAGAAAACCAGCAGCATCCCCAGGACGCCCGCCGACGAAGGGTTGGCGGCGGTTTCGCCGGCGAACAGCTTGAAGGTTTCCACCGCAAGAATCGGCTTGTCTTCGGCCAAAACGAACGGCACGCCGAAATTTTCCATTGCCTCGATGAATACGAGAAGGCCGCCCGCCAGGATCGACGGCAGCACGATCGGCAGCGTGACCGTGCTCAGCATCCGCAACCGGGAGGAACCGAGATTCTGCGCTGCCTCCTCGATGGAAACGTCGACCGACCTGAACGCCGCCACAGTCGGCAACACGACATATGGATAGAGCGTGAGGGCGTAGGTCGTGATGATGCCCTTCATTCCGTAGATCGACTCGAACGGAATCCCGATGCTGCGGATCGCGCCAGTCACGATCCCCCCGCGCCCGAACATCAGCACAAGCGCGTAGGCGCTGACGAATGACGGCAACACCAGCGGGAGCGAGGCAAGAGCGAGCAATGCCGCCTTGCCGCCGATGGGCAGCCGGGCAACACAAAACGCGAAGGGAACACCGATTGCGATCGTCAACGCGAATGCCGCCACCGCGATCACAAGACTGTTGCTCAGGGCGTTGAGGAAAAACCGATTCGATAAAAGGTGGCTATAGTTCGACAGCGTCAGCGTTTTGCCGGTCGCGTCGTAAAGACTTGCGCTAAAAACCTTGAGCACTGGAACGAGGAAAAATAAACCGAGAAACCCGACCGCGAGCGCGGCGATCGCCAGCGGAAACGCATGCAAGCGAAACAACTGCCTCATGAGTTTTTAACCCAGACAACCGCTCTGGCCGGGTCGTAGGCGACCCGCAATTCGCCGCCGGCGTCAGGCGACGTCGCCACGGTCAATTGAAGCTCACGACCGGCAGCCAGCCGCAGGTGAAGCCGTGTGCTGGCGCCAAGATATTCGACCGCGCCTAGAGTTCCAGCGAGCACGCCCCAATGCGCCGGCGGCTGGTCGCCCGCCGCTACCAGCGAGAGCGCCTCCGGGCGCAGGGATATCTCGACGCGTTGACCAGGCTGCCCGACGGCACTGCGAACACGCAACAGACCGCCGTCGATCGCCACCTCAATCATTTCGCCGTCGCGGCGCGATACGGTACCGGCAAGTAGATTTGTCGCCCCGACAAAGGTCGCGACAAAAGGCGTCGCCGGTTGTTCATAGATGACCCTTGGTTCGCCCATTTGCTCGATACGGCCCGATCGCATCACCGCAATACGATCCGACATAGACAGCGCCTCTTCCTGATCGTGGGTCACGTAGATGACGGTTATGGCAAGGGTCTTCTGCAGCCGGCGGATTTCGGCACGCATTTCGATGCGCAATTTGGCGTCCAGATTGGATAACGGCTCGTCCAGCAACAAGACGTTCGGCTCGAATACCACGGCGCGGGCAATTGCCACGCGCTGCAGCTGGCCGCCCGAGAGTTGATGCGGCCAGCGCGTCGCAGACCCCTCGAGCTGGATAAGCTTCAGCGCGCGCGAAACACGTTCGCCGATCTCTTTGTCCGGAAATTTGCGCGCACGCAGGCCATAGGCGACGTTATCGCCGACCCGCAGATGCGGGAACACGGCATAGTTCTGGAAGACCATTCCCGTGTTGCGCCGATGTGGCGGCAAGGTATCGACCCGCTCGTCACCGAACAGGATGCGGCCACGATCAAGCTCGCAAAATCCAGCCACCATGCGCAGCAGCGTCGTCTTGCCACAACCCGATGGCCCAAGCAGCGTGAAGAATTCGGCGTCACGGATCGCGATGGAGACATCGTCGACCGCGCGCACGCCGCTGAAACTGCGTGCGACTCCATCGATCGTGATTGAAGTCACGCGCCGCGCCTTTCTGTCAGCGTCTCAGCGTGTATTGCGTACGATATCCTGGATTTTCTGCAGCGACGCGGCGCGCTTGGCTGTCCAGCCAGGCTCGTCATAGTTTATGAGCTTGACGTCCTTGAGCGCGGGCATTCCTCCGGGCAACTTCGTGAGGTCGAGGTCATCGCGCGCGGGCCGCCGGAAGAACTTGCGGACGATTGCCTCGCGAACATCCTTGCGCGTCACGTAATCGACGAATTTCTTCGCCGCTTCCGTATCGGGACCGCCATGAATTATGCCCGCACCCTCCATCTGCGCGACGGTGCCGTCTTGCGGATAGATGACCTTGACCGGCGCGCCGCCGGCAGCCCATTGCAGGCCGGCATACTCAAGCGACATGCCGAGCGGGAATTCGCCGTTGCCGACGCCCTGGAATACCAGGGTCGAGCGGTTGAGCACCTTGGTGTTCGCCAGCAGATGCGACACCTTTTCCCAACCCGCGTCCCCTGGACCCCACTGCTGCACGAGCATGGTCACGTTGGTGAAGGCCGAGCCGGAATTGGCCGGGTCGGTGAACGCGATCTTGCCCTTCCATTTCGGATCGAGAAGATCCGACCAGGATTTTGGACCTTCGGCAGCTGGAAGAATCTTGGTGTTCTGCAGAATGACCAGCAGGTGCACATTGGTACCGATCCAAAGATCATCGGGATCGCGGAAGGCGGCGGGCGTTGCTCCCTTGTTTTTGGATGCGTATGGGGCGAGCAGCCCTTTGTTCGACTGTAGCAAAGCACGGCTCACGCCCCAGACAACATCGCCGAGCGGCCTTTCGCGCTCCGAAGCGATGCGACGAAACAACACGCCCGAGCCCGCCTCAACGCCTTCGACGGCGATGCCGGTTTCCTTGGTGAAGCCGTCAAAGACGAAGCGATTGAGGTTGCCGTCGTTGGCCGAATAGACGACAACCTTGTTTTGTGCCTCCGCCGTTCCGCCCATCACCACAGCAATGAGCATGATCAGCAACCCTGCGAATTGACGAAACGACATGACTGGATCTCCCCGGCGAGAGTGGCGGGCTTCGCCGCCATGCAGCCCACTATACGTAACTGCCGGCAAACTCTCAACGCGCAAAGCCGGCTCAGGCGCGCTTCAAAGCAGAAGCGGCGCCGACACCGGCGCCGGCCGGCACAACCTGACCGAGGTCGCGCAGCGTTTCTTCGAGCTGGCGCAGGTCGGTGAGAATGTCGTCCGGCCCGATAGCGCCCATGGTCCCGAACCGGATCACCCGATTTTGCAGTTTAGTCCGTTGACTGACGATGACCGTGCGGTAGCGAGAATACATGTGGCGCACGATCGCCGAACCTTCGAGATCGTCAGGGACACGGGCAACCGTCACAGTCGCCGACCGCGCGCCCGCGGGCGCCAGCATCGGCAACCCAAGCGCCACGCAGCCCGCTTGCAGCGCCTGCGACAAACGACGATGGCGCAGCAAAACAGCGGCCAGCCCTTCTTCATGGATCATCGTCAAAGCCTCGCGCAGCGCAATGACAAGCGAGATCGGCGGCGTGAATGACGTCTCGTTGTTTTTTGCCGAAGCTTTGGCTCTGCGTAAATCAAAATAAAATCGTGGGATGGCGCTGGCGCTTTCAATCACGGCCATCGCCTTGCGGCTGACGGCTATCACGGCGAGGCCTGGAGGACACATCAGGGCCTTTTGCGAAGCGGCAATGAGAATATCGACGCCCCAGGCATCCATGCGCATGTCAATCCCGCCGAGGCCGCTGACCGAGTCGACGATAAGCAGCGTGTCCGTTCCAGACAGCAGTTTGCCGATAGCGGCAATATCGGTGACCACACCGGTCGAGCTTTCATTGTGCACACAGACGACGGCGCGATATTTGCGGTGCTTGAGGTGGCCGGCAACAAGAGCGGCGTCCGGAGCTTCCCCCCAAGGCACCGCTGCTTGATCCACTGCAACGTTCATGCCTTGCGCGATGCTGACGAACCGTTCGCCGAATTGCCCGCACACGACGACGAGGACTGCGTCTCCCGGCGACAGGACATTCGCCAGCGCAGCCTCCATCCCTCCCGTGCCGGAGGTGCCCAGGAAAAAAATATCGTCCTGCGTGCCGATGACGTTTCGCATCATCTGCGTGACATCGCCAAGGATCCGGCGAAACTCGGGCCCGCGGTGGGAAATCACTGGCAGCGCCATGGCCTGGCGCACGCGCTCGGGAACCATCGTTGGGCCCGGCATGCGCAACCGATAATCCGACGGGATCAGTCGAGCCGTGTCTGGAGTGGGGTTGACCGCATCCATTGCGAGCCTTCATGCAGAATATTCGTTGCGCGCAAACTAGCACCGGCAACGACATAAGGGAAAGAATGCTTTATTCGCACACAAAGCCGCCATGTCAGCTGGCGGACTTGTGGACTGATGTGCGCAAAAATGCTGGTTCGGACGTGGCGTTCACGGCTGGAAACACGAAACACTGTAGCTGACGCCTTGGGCGGCAGAGAATGTTGCGCTCCAAAGGCAAGGTCGGACGTTCGAATCGTCTCGGGGGCGGCAGTTCATTGCCTTCGCCGCCGATCCGGCGAACTTGCCGCGGGTCTCCGACGGACTGTCGCCATCGAAAATCAGCCGCGGCTAGACCCGCCGCGCCACCTTGGCGTCCGCCTTGGCGCGCCGCGGCTTGGGCACGTAGAGTTCGCCGAGCTGCATCATCGGCCGCGGCTTGACCACGATCGACATCAGCCGGTCGTGCAATGCCTTGGGCGAGGTCGGCTTGACCAGATATTCGTGCACGCCGGCGCGCAGCGCCTCGACCACGTAGGAGCGGTTGGCGCGGTTGGTCAGCATGATGATCGGAATATTGGGCCGCGGAAACACGCCGGGCGAGCGCACGATGCGCATCACCTCCATGCCGTTGAGCACCGGCATGTCCCAATCGAGCAGCACGACGTCGGGATCGCAGATGCGGATCGCCTCCAGCGCGGCGAGCCCGTCGGCGGCTTCCATCACCGACTTGGCGCCGAGTTTCATCAGCATCGTGCGGGTCAGCCGCCGCATATAGGCGTTGCCGTCCACGATCAGGATGTTCAGACCCCGGATCATGATTTCAGTCGAATTATTGGGCATGCGTCACGCGGCGTGTTGCGGGCGGTTCGCGCACAACCTAATTCAAAGACTCTGTAATTTTGCTAAGCCGGATCGTTCAAATTTTCGCTATTCCGTCTGGCGGGCGTTGCCATCGTTGCTAAATCGTGCGGGCAAGAAACGGTTACCGAAGTGTCATGAAAGTCCCCGGCCCCGAGCATCCGATCAGCATTGCGCGCAACGCCAAGCGCGTTCGTGTCATGTTTGCCGGCGAAACGATCGCCGATACGCAGCGCGCGCTTACTTTGCATGAGGCGGGGTATCGGCCGGTGCATTATATCCCGCGCGCGGACGTCGCCACGGGCCTGCTCAAATCCACCGCCCATTCGAGCCATTGCCCCTATAAGGGCGACGCCAATTATTTTTCCATCGTCGCCGGTGGGCGCGTGGCGGAAAATGCCGCGTGGAGTTACGAACATCCTTACCCGATGGTGAACGAGATCAAGGAATATCTGGCGTTCTATCCAAACCGGGTTGACGCCATCGAGGAAAGCTGAGGCGCAGCGTTCGCGCTAGGGCCGTTTAGTCCTTCTCCGTCTCGTATTTGATCGTCGATTTCACGATCCGCGCTTTGCCGGCCCGATCGAAGCGGAGCGCGACCGTGCGCGTGGCGTTAATCGAACCGCCGTCGCCGCCGTCGATCATGGTGTCGATGGTCACGACCAAAGAGCCGTCCTTCATCCACTTTTCCGCTTCCTGCCAGTTCATATTGGCGTAATGCGGGAATTTCTTGCCGTGCTTGAGCTTCTCCGGAATGTTCGCTTCGGGCAAGTCCGGCAATTCGATCTTGCGGAACGTGTCGCCGTTTCGAAAAAAGACATCGATACCTTGAATCGGATGCCCCATCCTGGTCATCAAGGCGAAGCGGTCGGAGCCGGACGCCCAGAGCACATGCCAGTACGCCTGGCTTGAATCTTCGTTGCCAATCCGTTGCAACTTTTTCCCCGACGCCTTGTCGATAAGATCGAGAGTGCGAAGGTATTCGTCGTAGGTTGCGAGAAAGGCAAAGCGTCCGTCCGGCGAGGGCCAATCTATGTTTTGTTTGGCGGAGGCCGCCGGTTGCTGAGCCCAAGCCGTTGCCGCAAACACGGCAAAACTCGCCAAGCAGAGCAAGAGCCGAACGACTTTCCGCATTTGCGTCGCGCCCATAAACTCCGCTTTCGGTTGGAAAGCGGGCAATTGACAGATTGGTCTATCTGCCAATCATAGAAAGCTCACGTCCGCGTTACCCGATACCGGCTTCGGACCTGAGGTAGCGTCATGAAACCAAGATATCTTGCAGCCGCATTTGCAATGACGTTGACGGCCGTGCTGCCGCTTCGTGCGCAGGTTACGCCGCCGATCGCGGTCCACGTCCGGCCCGGCGTGACGGTCAAATATCTTGCCGTGGAACCGGTAAAAGCAAAGCCTTCGGCCGCCGTTATCTTGTTCGCCGGCGGCAACGGAGTGTTGAAACTTAAAGCCGACGGCACAATCGTCACGGGTCTCAGCGAGAACTTTTTGGTCCGTTCGCGGGCAAAATTCGCGCAGAGGGGCCTGTTCGTGGCGGTGGTCGATACGCTCAACCAAGCTCCTATCAGCGGCAATGTGAGGCTTTCGGCGCAGTACGCGGCTGAGATCGGCGCGGTCATTCTGGACGTCCGCAGTCACCTCGCCGCGGGCGGGAAAGTCTGGCTGGTCGGGACCAGTTCTGGAACCCTCTCGACAGCGGGCATTGCCGCGCACTTGCCACACAGAAATCCTACGACGCCGGACAAGGCCACGCTGCGGCGGCCCGACGGCATCGTTCTGACCTCGACCCAGACCCGCCTCGTTGCCGGCCTATGCGGTCGCACCGTGTTCAACGCCGATCTGGCGGCGATCGACGTTCCCGCGCTCGTCGTCTCTCATCGGTCGGATACCTGTCGATGCAGCCCGCCGACCTACGCCGACAAGCTGATGAGCGCGCTCAAACGCGCCCCGGCGAAACAAGTTATCTTGCTGAGCGGAGGCAGTCCGCCGCAAGGCAAAGATTCCTGTCAGGGCTTCACCCCGCACGGATTTTTCGGCGTCGAAGATGCGGCGGTCGATGCCGTCGCCAATTGGATCGCGCGCCACTGAGCGGGGCCCTGGCTAGGGCGTCGCTTTCGCCTAGTACATCCGCAGCGTTTTGAGAAACTTGGCGCGGTCGGATGAATTCAGTGCCATGTCGAAGGTGACGCCGGCGCGGCAAAGGGCGAACAAAACCTCTACCGCTTCACCATAATGAATTTCCGCTCGCCCAGAAAGCGGTCGCCGAAATAGAACCGAACAGTCCACGTTCCGGGCATATTCCGTGACCTCGATACCTCGAACCTGCTGCGCGGCCGCAAAACCTGTTGTCAGTAACAACGCCACAAACGCGATGACGCGTGTCATTCGTCCTCCCTTTTGCGATCAGTGCATCCGCGGCGTTTTGAGAAACTTGGCGCGGTCGGATGAATTCACCGCCACGTCGAAAGTCATGCCCTCACGATAGAGCGTGAGCGGCACTTCGACGCCGGCTTGCCCGAGCGACCACACCTTCCGATAAAAGCCGGCGAGCGTCGTCACCGTCTCGCCTTTGACCGCAAGGATGACGTCGCCGGTCTTCAATTCGGCGCGCGCCGCCGGGCCCTTGGGCGCGATACCGACCGCCACGATCTTGTCCTCGATCTCGGTCGAATAGAGCCCGAGCCAGGGCCGCGCCGGCTTGTTGACGCGGCCGAACTTGCGCAAGTCGCCGAGCACCGGCTTGAGCAGGTCGATGGGCACGACCATGTTGAGATGCTCGCTTTCGCGCTTGCCCTCGTGCGCGCGCTCTAGCTGCAGCGAGCCGATGCCGATCAGTTCGCCCTTGGTCGAGATCAGCGCGGTGCCGCCCCAATTGGGATGCGCCGGAGCCGTGAAGATCGCCTCGTCCAGCACGTATTCCCAATAGCCGGCGAATTCCTGCTTGGCGGCGATGCGGCCGGCGAGCGAGCGGGTACGCCCGCCGGCACCGCCGATCACCACGCGCTCGCCCAGTTCGGCGGCACGCGAGGAGCCGATCGGCAAAGCCGGCAGGTCGATCGTGCCGAGCGCCTGCACCAGGCCGAAGCCGGTCTCTTGGTCTTGCCCAAGGGCGTGGCCTTCCACCACGTGGCCGTCGCCGAGATGCAGCCAGACGGTGGCGGCTTCCGTGATCAGATAGCCGATGGTCAGCACCAGGCCGTTGTCGATCAGCACGCCGTTGCCGGCGCGCTCGACGCCAAGCGTCTCGGCGGTGAAGGCGTCGGGCGGGATGATCGAATGCAGGCCGACCACCGCGGACAATGCGCGCTCGAGATCGTAAGGATAGTCCTCCGCGCGCGGCTGCGCCGAGGGCGGCACCTTCCATTCGGTCAACGCGGCCATGCCGGGCTCCTGTTCCTACGGCGCTATTTAATCATACGCGGATCAAAGCGCGAGAGAAGCCATTCTGCACGGCCGTCGTCCCCGCGAAGGCGAGGACCCATAGCCCGCGGCCTAACGGTGAGACTGCAAAGTATGGGTCCCGGCTCTCCCTCGTTTTGCTCGGTCGGCCGGGATGACAGTGTTGCGCCACCCTTGTCAGTTCCCACGCGCTGGCGCACAGGAACGCCATGACCCCGCTCTCCGTCCTCGATCTCTCCCCGGTTTCCACCGGCTCAACCGGCGCGCAGGCTTTGCGCAATACGCTCGATCTGGCGCGGCTCGCCGACCGGTTGGGCTATGTGCGCTATTGGGTGGCCGAGCACCACAATATGCCGGCGATCGCGAGTTCCGCCCCCGACATTATGATCGGGCAGATCGCCGCGGTAACCTCGCGCATGCGCATCGGGTCCGGCGGCGTGATGCTGCCCAACCACGCGCCGCTGATGGTGGCCGAGCGCTTCAAGGTGCTGGAGGCGCTTTATCCCGGCCGCATCGACCTCGGCCTTGGCCGCGCGCCCGGCACCGACCCGGCGACGTCCTACGCGCTGCGCCGCCGCCAGGGCATAGCTGAGGAGGACGATTTCCTCGAGCGCTTCAACGAATTGATGCTGCTGGAGACGCGCGGCTTTCCCGCCGGCCATCCGTTCCACAACGTGCGCGCCATGCCCTCCGACGTGCCGCTGCCGCCGATTTTCCTGCTCGGCTCGTCGGATTACAGCGCGCAGCTTGCCGGGCATATCGGCGCGGCCTTCGCATTTGCGCACCACTTCGCCACTTTCGACGCGGCCGAAGCGATGAAGCTTTATCGCGACAATTTCCGTCCCTCGGCCGCTCACGCCAAGCCCTACGCCATCCTCGGCACCCACGTAATCTGCGCCGATACCGATGAAGAAGCCGAGCGCCTCGCTAAGACCGTCGATCTTAATACCGTACGTCGGGCCAAGGGCGAATATCTGCCGCTCGCCTCGCCGGAAGACGCCAAGGCGTACGACTATGCCGACGTTGATCGCGCGCGCATCGCCAAGAACCGCACAAAGCTCGCGGTCGGTGCGCCGGCGACGGTGAAGGCGCGGCTCACCCCGCTGATAGAGGTGACGCAGGCCGACGAATTGATGGTCACCACCATGATTTTCGACCACGCGGCGCGCAAGCATTCCTACGAATTGCTGGCGGGGGCGTTTGGCTAGCGCATCGGCCGTGCTAAAATATGCGCGGGCGACCTAGGCGTTGCGCGATTTTCAGCATTTGAAAAGAACGGGAGGCTTCCTTGGGCAGGCAGTTCAAGCTCACCACCACCGACAAACATTCGCTCGGTGCCTACCGCGCCGATCCGCAAGACGCGCCGAAGGGCGGCCTGGTCGTGGTGCAGGAGATTTTCGGCGTCAACCATCACATCCGCGCAGTGTGCGATCGGCTGGCCGCGCTCGGCTACGTGGCGGTGGCGCCGGCGGTGTTCGATCGCTTCGTGCGCGATTTCGAATGCGGCTATTCGCCGGACGAGATCGCCAGTGCGCGCAGCTACCTGGGTAACCTCAATTTCGAGCACATGATGCACGACATCGCCGCCGCCAAAAACGAAATGAAAGGCGTCGGCCCGCTCGGTGTTATCGGCTTCTGCATGGGCGGCACCGCGGCGTTTTTGGCCGCCTGCCGCATTCCCGGCCTGTCGGCGGCGGTCGCCTATTACGGCGGCATGATCGGCAAGTTCGCCGACGAGAAGCCGAAATGCCCGCTGCAGATGCATTTCGGCGAGAAGGACGAAGGCATCCCGATGGCGACGGTGGAAGAGATCAAGAAGAAGCAGCCGCAGGCGGAAACCTACGTCTATCGGAACGCCGCGCACGGTTTCTATTGCGACGAGCGGGCGAGCTACAACAAGGACGCCGCCGCGCTCGCCTGGAGCCGCACGCAGGAATTCCTCGGCAAGCATATGAAGAAATGACCGGCATCGGCCGGTCGGCGGCGGCCGGCTAGAACCAGCGTTCCTTGACCACCACGGTGTCGCCGGGGCGCAAGGGATAGGTGAGCGGCACGTTGCCTTTGAACTGCTGGCCGGGCGCGTTGCGGGTGATCTCGACATTGCTCTTGCTGGCGCGCGGCGAAAAGCCGCCGGCAATGGCGATCGCCTTCTCCACCGTCATGTCGGCCACGTAAGGATATTGGCCGGGATTGGTGACCTCGCCGAGGATGAAGAACGGCCGATAGGTCTCGACCTCCACCGTCACGTGCGGCTCGCGCACGTAGCCCTGCTTGAGCCTCTCGCCGATCATCTGCGAGAGCTGCGCCGTGGTGAAGCCGCGCGCCGGCACGGCGCCGACCAGCGGCAGGTTCACATTGCCGCCGGCATCGACGATGTAGGCGTTGGAAATGCCGTCCTGCCCGAACACCACGATGCGCAAGTGATCGCCGCTATCGAGCGTATAAGGCTGTGCATAGGGCGAGGCCGAGGCGTACGCATAGGGCGCCGCGGCATAAGGCGCGGCGGCATAAGGCGCACGGGCAGCCGGCGCCGCGTATTGCGGTGCGACGTAGCGCGGCGCGCCATATTGCGGTGTGGCATGGCGGGGCGCGCCGTATTGAATCACGGTCGGCTGCTGCAATTGCGGCTGCGCATAGACCGGCTGCGTGCTGCGGCGCGAATTGAACAGGCCGCGCTCGCCGCCGTCGGATGTCTGCTGCGCAAATTGCGGACCGGCGTAAGCTTGCTGCGCCACCACCGGCACCGGCTGGCCGGTCGCCGGATCGATCACATAGGATTGCTGTTGGCGCGCGCATGAAGCGGCCGCGAGCGCGATGAGGGCAATCGATAGAAGTGGGATTTTTCGCATTCGCGAATCTGGGCCGGCCAAACGGAAATTAAGCCCGATTAATGCTTTATATGGTTAACAAACCCTAACCGCCCGGCCCCGACGGTAACCGCCCGCATTTCCAGCGGTTTTCCCGGCAAGCCAACGGGCGCCCGCGGCATTTGGCGGAAAATTTCAGGCTGTCAGACGCTGGCGCCTTGCGCGAGCTTCGCCCCGGTGCCGATCGGGCAGGACACGCCGGTGCCGCCGAGCCCGCAATAGCCGAACGGATTCTTCGCCAGATACTGCTGGTGATAATCCTCGGCGAAATAGAACTCGCCCGCGTCGACGATCTCGGTGGTGATTTCCCCGTAGCGCTTCTTGTCGAGCTCCTTCTGGTACATCGCCTTGGAGTCAAGCGCGGCCTTTTTCTGCTCGGGCGTGAACGCGTAGATGCCGGAGCGATACTGCGTGCCGACGTCGTTGCCCTGGCGCATGCCTTGCGTCGGGTCGTGGCTTTCCCAGAAAGTCTTGAGCAGGCTCGCGTAGGAAATCTTTTTCGGATCGTAGACCACCAGCACCACTTCGTTGTGGCCGGTGCGCCCCGAGCAGACTTCCTCGTAGATCGGGTTCGGCGTCACGCCGCCGGTATAGCCGACCGCGGTGACGTAAACGCCCGAATCTTCCAAGCCTTTGCCTAGTTGCCAGAACGCCTTCTCGGCGCCCCAGAAGCAGCCGAGGCCGAACAGCGCCTTTTGCGCGCCCTCCGGATAGGGGCCTTTAAGCGCGTGGTGATTGACGAAATGCTCCTGCGCGGTACGGATCGCCTGGTCGCGCCCGGGCAGCGCCTGCTCGCGCGTCGGCATGGCAATTTTCTTGAAGCCGAACATGGTTTGGTTCTCCCTCAATCTTTGAGCGCAATATAAGCCTCCGGGAGCCGCCGCGAAACGCCGCCGCCGATCACAAACTGGCCTGGGTGGCGCACGTCGCATTCACGCGCGCGCGAGCCGTGGCCTGGAGGCCGTGCCTAGCGCGCGTAACCGATCAGCGGCTTTTTCTTGCGGCCGAGCAGAACGAGCAGGATGCCGACCACCCCCAACAGGCCCCAGCTCGGCGCGGCGAGAATCGCCAGCATGCCCGGGTCCCACAGCAGGCCGCCGGCATAGGGCTCGAGCAGCGGTTTGAGCTTGGCGAGGCTGCCGGCATTGATCAGCTCCCACAGTGCCCGCACGGTGGTCAGCGACAGGGCATTGCCGGCGATCGACTTGGTCCCGTCGTAGATCACCAGGATAAAAGCGGCGGCGAGACAGATAAGGCCGAGAAAACGCAACAAAAAACGGATCATGGTTTTGGGGTCATTTCCTTGCTTTGAGCGTACCGATTACCCCGCGCCGGGACCGGGTTCAACCGGCGGCCCTCGCATTCCCTTGAGCTAGCAAGGTTCCTTCCGCTAACGTCGCCCGCGCCGGGCACCCCCGGACGTGTATGGAGTAGAAATGCCCGCAAAACCGCCTGGCGGCCGCAATAGGCCGACCTTTACCGACCAAGAAGCCCTGCAATTCCACAGCGTCGGCCGGCCCGGCAAGCTGGAAGTCATCGCCACCAAGCCGATGGCGACCCAGCGCGACCTTTCGCTCGCCTATTCACCGGGGGTCGCGGTGCCGGTGCTCGCCATCGCCGAGGACCCGAGCCGCGCTTACGATTACACGGTCAAGGGCAATTTCGTCGCCGTTATCACCAACGGCACCGCCATTCTGGGCCTGGGCAACCGGGGCGCGCTGGCGGCAAAACCGGTGATGGAAGGCAAGGCGGTGCTGTTCAAGCGCTTCGCCGACATCGACTCCATCGATCTGGAAGTCTCCACCGAGGACCCCGACCAGTTCATCAACTGCGTGCGCTATCTCGGCGCCGGCTGGGGCGGCATCAATCTGGAGGATATCAAGGCGCCGGAATGCTTCATCATCGAGCAGCGCCTGCGCGAATTGATGGACATCCCGGTCTTTCATGACGACCAGCACGGCACCGCCATCATCTCGGCGGCAGGCCTGATCAATGCGCTCGATCTGACCGGGCGCGACATCAAGGCCACCAAGCTCGTCTGCAACGGCGCCGGTGCTGCCGGCATCGCCTGCCTGGAATTGCTCAAGGCCATCGGCTTTCCGCCCGACAATCTCATTCTCTGCGACACCAAAGGCGTCATCTATCAGGGCCGCACCGACGGAATGAACCAGTGGAAGTCGGGTTACGCGATCAAGACCTCGGCCCGCACGCTTGCCGAGGCGATGGAAGGCGCCGACGTGGCTTACGGGCTCTCGGTCAAGGGCGCTTTCACCAAGGATATGATCAAATCGATGGCGGCGAAGCCGATCATTTTCGCACTAGCCAATCCCGACCCGGAAATTACTGCCGAGGAAGTGGCGGAGGTGCGCGACGACGCCATCATGGCCACCGGGCGCTCCGACTACCCCAACCAGGTCAATAATATTCTCGGCTTCCCGTTCATTTTCCGCGGCGCCCTCGATGTGCGCGCCTCCACCATCAACATGGAGATGAAGATCGCCGCCGCCCGCGCGCTCGCCGATCTGGCGCGCGAGGACGTGCCCGACGAAGTTGCCGCGCTCTACGGCGCACGGCCGAAATACGGGCCCGAGTACATCATCCCGGTGCCGTTCGATCCGCGACTGATTTCCACGGTGCCACCGGCGGTGGCGAAAGCGGCCATGGATACCGGTGTCGCGCGCAAGCCGATCGTCGATATGGACGCCTATCGCCACCAATTGAACGCCCGGCGCGATCCGATCGCCGGCACGTTGGTACAAGTCTTTGCCCGGCTGCGCCGGCAGCCGAAAAGCGTGGTCTTCGCCGAGGGCGAGGAGGAACAGGTCATCCGCGCGGCGGCGAGCTTCGTGCACCAGGGGCTGGGCACGGCGCTCCTGGTCGGGCGCGAGGATCGGGTGCATGCAGCGGCGACCGAGGCCGGTATCGAACTGGGCGAGGGCATCGAGATCATCAACGCCCGCAAATCGACCCGCAACGCCTCTTACATCAACTATTTGTATGAGCGCTTACAGCGACGCGGCTATCTGTTGCGCGATTGCCAGCGGCTGGTGAACACCGACCGTAACCACTTTGCCGCCTGCATGGTGGCGCTGGGCGATGCCGACGCCATGGTCACCGGCGCGACGCGCAATTTCTCGGTGGCGCTCGAAGACGTCCGCCGGGTGATCGATCCCAAGCCGGGCCACCGCGTGATCGGCGTTTCGCTGGTAATCGCGCGCGGGCGCACGGTGGTGGTGGCCGACACCGCGGTCACCGAGATGCCGGAAGCACACGAAATCGCCGAGATCGCCATCGAGGCCGCCGGCGTCGCCCGCCGGCTCGGCTATGAGCCGCGGCTGGCGCTACTCGCCTTCTCCACCTTCGGTCACCCGCAGGGCGAGCGCTCGGCGCGCGTGATCGAGGCGGTAAAGATCCTCGACAACAAGCGCGTCGATTTCGAATATGACGGCGAAATGGCCGCCGACGTCGCACTCAACCCGGCGCTGGCCGCGCCCTACCCGTTCTGCCGGCTGTCGGGACCCGCCAATGTGCTGGTGATGCCGGCGTTCCATTCGGCGTCGATTTCCACCAAGATGCTGCAGGAGCTGGGCGGCGCCACCGTGATCGGACCATTATTGGTAGGTCTCGACCGGCCAGTGCAAATCGTGCATCTCGGCGCCAAGGACAATCAGCTGGTCAATATGGCGGCGCTCGCCGCCTATAATGTCAGTGGATGACACGTTCATCCGACATGCCGGACGGCCATGTCGCCGGAGAGATCGGAGGCCTGCGTTGAGTAAGCCACTTGCCGGCGTAATCGCCGCTATCGCCACCCCGATCGAGGAGTGCGGCGCGCCCGATCTTGCGCGCGCGGTGAAACTCGCCCGCTTTCTGCTCGACAACGGCTGCGACGGCCTCAACGTGCTCGGCACCACCGGCGAAGCGACCTCGTTTTCGCTCGGCGAGCGCAAGGCAGTGATGAGCGCCTACAAGGCACAAGGCCTGCCGCTCGACCGCCTGATGGTGGGGACCGGCGCCGCCGCAGTTTCGGATGCCGTCGCGCTCACGCGCCACGCCGCGGATTTGGGCTTTGCCGGCGCGTTGGTATTGCCGCCGTTCTACTACAAGGGCGTGCCTGACGACGGGCTCACCGGCTATATCGAGGCGCTGGTGCAAGCAACGGTGGCGCGGCCAATACCAATCTACCTCTACCACTTCCCGGCGATGTCCGGCCTGCCCTGGCATGTCGGCTTGATCAAGCGGCTGCTCGCATCGTTTCCGTCCCGCATCGTGGGCCTGAAGGATTCTTCCGGCGACATGGCTTATGCGCGCTCGGCGGCGGCGATCGCGCCCGACTTCGCGGTGTTCCCCTCGACCGAAGCCGCGCTCATCGAGGCGCGCGGCGGCGCTTTCGCCGGCTGCATCTCGGCCACCGCCAATCTCAACGCCGATCTGTGTGCGCGGGCCTGGCGCGGTGGCGATCAGGCTGCGCTTGAGGCAGCGGTCGCCATCCGCAAGCTGTTCGACGGCAAGCCGCTGGTCTCCGGCGTCAAGGCGCTGCTCGCGCATATCCATGGCGATGCGGCGCTTGCCCGCGTCAAACCGCCGCTGACGGCATTCTCGGCCGCCGACCGCGCCGCGGTCATTGCCGGCCACGACACGATCAGGACCAAACGGGTGGCCTAAACTTCCGTTTAGCGGGCGTTGACGCCCGCGCGGGGCCTTACTATAAGCCTCGCCCGTGGCGGTGCGGTTATCCTGCCGCCACGCTTTCTTGCAAAGATCAGTCGCTTGGCCGGTCTTGCCGCCGGCAAACGCCAGTTGTGGATGAGAGGCTCATGGCCAATACCAAGTCCGCCCGTAAAGCCACGCGCAAGATCGCGCGCCGGACAATCGTGAACAAGACGCGCCGCTCGCAGCTGCGCAGTTCGGTGCGTAAAATCGAGGAAGCGATCGCCACCGGCGACCGCACGGCGGCCTTGGCGGCGTTCAAGGAAGCGGAGCCGGCGATCATGCGTGCAGCGCAACGCGGCGTCGTGCATAAGAATAATGCGAGCCGAAAAGTCTCGCGCCTCGCCCATCGGATCGCTAAACTCGCCAAATAAAATGGCGGCCGGCCATCACAACGGTTTATCCAGCATCAGATCCGGGAAATTCGCGACCGAACGGTCGCTTGAGCTCGCGTCCCGGCGCCGACGCGGCCCGCCATCGTCAAACCGTTATAGCAGCGTCACATAAATCTGCGCGTCTCACTATTGCTCGACAAACCACGCGGCTGAACGTGCAGATGCCAATGGCTATTCGGCTTTGGCACAAGGGCTACCCTGAGTTTTCGAGCATAATTTTTTTTGCGCGTTGAACGACTTAAGGGGAAAGCGACACCGAGGACCGCAAAATGCAGATTTGGCGGGCATTTTTCGTGCGCCCTGAGTTTTAATATATGTCGCGGCCACGCCACACCTTGAAATTAAATTCATCGTCGTAATTACGCGCGGCCAATCAACACCTTGCAATCCGATTTATACACAGGCGCGCGTCCGCGCGCGCACGCGATTTAGTCTTGCGGCAAGCGGACATTCGCGATTCTCATTGCGAGGCGAAAATCCTTGTGCTCTTTTTTATCGCGCGTCCGGAAATCTCCGGGCGTCATCAAAAAAAGTTTTCGTTCACACTCACCGTGGATGAGGGCAGGATTTGTATGCTCGATCGGAGACTAAATCGAACGAGACTTGATCGGACTGCCGCGAAGCGGACGTCAGGCAGATAAGCGGGTGAATGCCCGTACGGCCATTCAAGGGGGGTTATTATGACAGCGGCGGGACGAATTTCGGCGAACCGGAACGGTATCATCGGATGCCCTGCGTCCAGCGCGGATACAAGCTGCGCTGTCGCCCGTCCCGTCTGGGTTTCATGCATTGTTCTGTCGACGCATTCTGTAGCCAATAATTCGTCCACGTTCATGACCGGGATTCAGGGTTCGACGCCTCCGCCCGCGGGCTGAGGCGCAGCATCCTCGACCCACGCCGCGGCCGCGCCGCCCTTCGGGGCTCCGGCGGACCGATATCTCCCAACGGCATCGTCATCGAGTTTGTTGCGTCTTGTTCCGGCGAGTTGACGGCGTCACGCCGTCAAGCCGGGAGCCACTAGTCTGTTCAACCAATTACTGGAAACGAGAACAAGAAAATGTCGAACGCGGATCAAGAGGGTTGGTCACGGGTGAAAGGGCGTCTGCGCGCCGAGGTCGGCGACGACGTCTATTCGAGCTGGTTTGCCCGCATGGATCTGGAAGCGATCGAGGAAGGCACCGTCCGCCACTCGGTCCCCACCCGTTTCCTCAAAAGCTGGATCCAATCGCACTACGCCGAACGGGTGCTGGCCTGCTGGCAGGCCGAACAGGCGCAGGTCGTCCGCATCGAGCTGATCGTGCGCTCGGCGGTGCTGCGCTCGGCCGTGGCCAAGCCCAAGCCCGAGCTCGAAATGGGCGGCGGCGACGGCACCCGCTTCAACAATACCAGTAACGGACGGCCGCAGCCGGCCGGCGACGCCACCGGGCATGAGGCGCTCGGCGGTTCGCCGCTCGACGCGCGGCTGACTTTCGACACCTTCGTGGTCGGCCGCTCCAACACGCTGGCGCAGGCCGCCGCCAAGCAGGTGGCCGCCGCCAAGCGCGGCGATGCGGTGATGTTCAACCCGCTCTACATCCATGCCGGCGTAGGCCTGGGCAAGACGCATCTCTTGCAGTCCATCACCTGGACCGGCAACGCCATCGGCGAGCGCAAGGTACTCTATCTCACCGCCGAGAAATTCATGTACGGCTTCGTCTCGGCGCTGCGCACCCAAACCGCCCTTGCTTTCAAGGACGCGCTGCGCGGCATCGGCGTCCTGGTCATCGACGACCTGCAATTCCTGCAAGGCAAGTCGACGCAGGCCGAGTTCTGCCACACCCTCAACGCCCTGATCGATGCCGGCCGGCAGGTGGTGATCGCCTCCGACCGCCCGCCCTCGGACCTGGAAAGCCTCGACGACCGGGTGCGCTCACGGCTCGCCGGCGGGCTGGTGGTGGAAATGGGCCCGCTCGGCGAGGAATTGCGCTTTGAAATCCTCAAATCGCGGGTGTTGGCGGCGCGGTCGCACCATCCGAGCTTCGACGTGCCGCTGCCGGTGCTGAGCTATATTGCCAAGGCGGTCACCCATAACGGCCGCGATCTGGAAGGCGCGCTCAACCGCCTGCTCGCCCATAACAAGCTCACCGGCCATGCCGTGACGCTGGAAATGGCCGAGCGCGAGGTGCGCGACCTGATCCGCCCGCAGGAGCCGAAACGGGTCAAGATCGAGGATATCCAGCGGGTGGTGGCGCGGCAGTACAATGTGAGCCGCTCCGACCTTCTGTCCTCGCGCCGGACCGCGAATGTCGTCCGCCCGCGCCAGGTCGCGATGTATCTGGCCAAGACCCTGACGCTGCGGTCCTTGCCCGAGATCGGGCGGCGGTTTGGCGGCCGCGACCACACCACGGTACTGCATGCGGTGCGCAAGATTGAAGGTTTGGTCGGCAACGACATGGCGCTCGCCGAGGAGATCGAAATCCTCAAACGGCAGCTACAGGAATAGGCAACGCGCGGCGCGGCCGCTCGCAAAGCCCCGTCCGGGCGGTCCCGGGGCGGGGCTTTTGCGCTCCTAGCACCCTGTGGACGCCTTGGGGATTGAGGCGGCTTAAGCCCCGTCGCCCTTGCGATTTTCGCGCCGGCGCGTCACCTTTGCCCCCCGGGCCTCGCAATCGCGCGATGCACCGGCTCGTCGCGCCTCATTCCAGGGCTTTTGCGAAGGCGCCGCAGCGGGTCTCCCCATGAAAGTTACCGTCGAGCGTGCAGAGCTGTTGAAGTCGCTGGGCCACGTGCATCGCGTGGTGGAACGGCGCAACACCATTCCGATTCTCGCCAACGTGCTGATCAAGGCCGACAAGGGCAAGCTCAGCATGAAGGCCACCGACCTCGACCTCGAAGTCACCGACAGCGTCGCCGCCGAGGTGTCGCCGGGCGGCGCCACCACCGTGCCGGCGCATATGTTCTACGAGATCGTGCGCAAACTGCCGGAGGGTTCGCAGATCGTAATCGAGGGCTCCGGCGACCGCGCCGTGCTCTCGCTACGCGCTGGGCGCTCGCGCTTCACGCTGCAGACGCTCCCCGAGAGCGATTTCCCCGATCTCGCCGCCGGCGAAATGACGCACAAGTTCACGCTTGCCGCCAGCGACCTTAAGCGGCTGATCGACAAGACGCAGTTCGCAATCTCGACGGAAGAGACGCGCTATTACTTGAACGGCATCTATCTGCACGCGGCGGGAACGGCCAAGAGCCCGACCTTGCGCGCGGTGGCGACCGATGGCCACCGCCTGGCGCAGGTCGAATTGCCGCTGCCGCAGGGCGCCGCCGGCATACCCGGCATCATCGTGCCGCGCAAGACGGTAGGCGAGGTGCAGCGGCTGATCGAAACCGGCGAAGGCGAAGTGACGGTCGAATTATCATCCGGCAAGATCCGCTTTTCGATCGGCGATGTCGTGCTTACGTCCAAGCTGATCGACGGCACCTTCCCCGATTACGCGCGGGTGATCCCGGCCAATAACGACAAGAGCCTCACCGTCGACAAGAAGGATTTCGAGGCCGCGGTCGACCGCGTCTCCACCGTCTCGAGCGAACGCGGCCGCGCGGTCAAGCTCGCGATCACCGGCGGCCGGCTGGTGCTATCGGTGACCAATCCGGACTCGGGCAGCGCCACCGAGGAACTCGAAGTCGAATACGACGCCGACCCGCTCGATATCGGCTTTAACTCGCGCTATCTGCTCGATATCGCCGCGCAGATCGAGGGCGAGGTGGCCGTGCTCAAGCTTGCCGACCCCGGCTCGCCCACGCTGATTCAGGACAAGGACGCCAAGGGCGCGCTCTACGTGCTGATGCCGATGCGGGTGTGACGCTCCGGCGGCGCAATCAAGCGACGACAGCCTGGATGATTGCATGCAGATCGGAATGATCGGGCTTGGACGGATGGGCGCGAGTATCGCCCGCCGCCTCATGCATCATGGCCATGACGTGGTGACGCACGACCGCAACCCCGCGGCCATGGCCGACGTCGCGCGCGACGGCGGCAAGCCGGCCGCGACAATCGAGGCCATGATCGAGCAGTTGGCGCCGCCGCGCACCGTCTGGGTCATGCTGCCGGCGGGAGAAGCCACCGAGACGGCCATCGCGCAGCTCGGCGATTTGCTCGCTGCCGGCGACGCCGTGATCGACGGCGGCAATACGTTTTGGCGCGACGACCTGCGGCGCGCGGCTTCGCTCAAGCAGCGCGGACTCAATCATGTCGATGTCGGCACCAGCGGCGGCGTGCTGGGTCGCGAGAGCGGCTATTGCCTGATGATCGGCGGCGAAAAGGAAATCGTGCGGCGGCTCGAATCCATCTTTGCGGCGCTCGCGCCGGGCAGCGACGCCAAGGCCGCGCCGGCGGCGAACGGTTGGCTGCATGTCGGGCCGCATGGCGCCGGCCATTTCGTCAAGATGGTGCACAACGGCATCGAGTACGCGCTGATGCAGGCCTATGCCGAAGGCTTGCAAATCCTCAACGAAACCGACGCCGCCGCTTTGCCCGCGGCCGAACGCTTTGAATTGGACGTTGCAGCAATCGCCGAGGTCTGGCGGCACGGCAGCATTGTGTCGTCCCGGCTCTTGGATGTGATCGCGTCGGCCTTGGAAAACGACGCCGCGCTCAAGGAATTCTCCGGCAAGGTCGACGACACCGGCGAAGGCCGCTGGACGCTGCAGACCGCGATCGAGCGCGCCATCCCCGCCATGGCGCTGAGCACGGCGCTGAACGCGCGCTTCCGCTCGCGGCGCGAGGATAATTTCGCCGATAAGGTGATTTCGGCCATGCGCCGGGGGTTCGGCGGCCATGCCGAGGCCAAAGGCAAGCCTTGATGGCTCAGCCCTGGAGCACGGCAATCATTGTCATGGGAGTTTCCGGCGCCGGCAAAAGCACCGTCGGGGAACGGCTGGCGCTGAGGCTCGATCGCGCCTTTGTCGAAGGCGACAGCCTACATCCGCCGCGGAATGTCGAGAAAATGAAACACGGCATCCCGCTCGCCGATGCCGACCGCATTCCTTGGCTGAACGCGATCGCCGCGCGCATCGATGCCGCGCGCGCCGCGCATAAGCCGGTCGTGATCACCTGCTCGGCGCTCAAGAGCGCCTATCGCGCCCGGCTGACCGGCGCGCGCGACGACGTCGGCTTCGTCTATTTGAAGGGCAGCAAGGAATTGATTGCCCGCCGGCTCGCCATCCGCCCCGACCATTTCATGCCCCCGCAACTGCTCGACAGCCAGTTCGCCGCGCTCGAAGAACCGGCCCCCGATGAGCCTGCGATCGCGGTGCCGATCGATCCTGCGCCCGAGGAGATCGTCGATAATATCCTGACGATGGTGGGCACGAAAAAACCCGCGTAGACTCGAACGCTTGTCGCCTTAAAAGCTTGCAAGATGACCGCCGCCTTCATCCGCCGCCTGACGCTCAGTAATTTCCGCAGCTATCACGCCGCGCAGGTCGAGCTTGGCGAGGCCGGGCCGGTGGTGCTCACAGGCGCGAACGGCGCCGGCAAGACCAACCTGATCGAGGCGATCTCGCTTCTTGCGCCGGGCCGCGGGTTGCGCCGTGCCACCACCGAGGAATTGGCCTTTTCCGAGGGCGACGGCGCCTGGGCGGTGTCGGCGGAGATCGAGGGCATGTTGGGGCTCGCCACGCTCGGCAGCGGCATCGATCCGCCGGCGGGCGAGGATTCAGGCACTTCGCGCAAATGCCGCATCGACCGCGAGAGCGTCTCGTCGGCGGCGACTTTCGCCGATCACTTGCGCGTGGTGTGGCTCACCCCCGCCATGGACCCGCTGTTTAACGGCCCGGCTTCGGAGCGCCGCCGCTTCCTCGACCGACTGGTGCTCGCCGTCGACGCGCAACACTCCAGCCGTGTTGCCGCGCTGGAGCGCTCGTTGCGCTCGCGCAACCGCCTGTTGGAGGACGCGCACAGCGATCCGCATTGGCTCGATGCGGTCGAGCACGAAACCGCCGAGGTGGCGGTGGCGGTTGCCGCCGCGCGTAGCGAGACGATCACCCGGCTTGCCGGCGCGCTTTCCGCCGCGCGCGATGCCGCGCCGGGATTTCCTCTCGCCGAGATCGCGCTTGACGGCTGGATGGAGAAGCTTTTGCCCGACCACAAGGCGATCGAGATCGAGGACCGCTACCGCGGGCTGCTCAAGGACAACCGCGCGCGCGACGCCGCTGCCGGCCGCACGCTCGACGGCCCGCATCTGTCCGATCTCGCGGTGACCAATGCCGGCAAGGGCATTCCGGCGCGCGAGGCCTCGACCGGCGAGCAGAAGGCGCTGCTGATCCGCTTGGTGCTGGCGCACGCGGGGCTGATCAAAGAGATGACCGGTTTCGCGCCGATCCTGTTGCTCGACGAAATCGTCGCCCATCTCGACCCGGCACGGCGCGCCGCGCTCTATGATGCGCTCGCAAGCCTCGGCGCCCAGGTCTGGATGACCGGCGCCGATCCGGCCGCTTTCGGCGACATTGTTGCGCGCGCGCAGGCCTTCGAGGTCCGCGCCGGCACGATTGCGCCGGCGCCAGCGCGGTATGGGTAGCCTGCTACTACCACCATTAATTTCAGCCAACCACAATTGCCGACAATTTGAACTTTCAGCGTAACGGAGGGCCGACAACTGACTGGTAGTATTGACGAAAATTCATCTGATGAGTTCCATCGCATGTCTTCGCGGAACGCCGCGCCAAGTGTCAACCCCGATCGCAGTTCGAGCCCTCGTAACCGGGCACGGCCGGACGACCCGCGCCGGTCGAGCGGTGCGCTCGCCGTCCTCGAAACACTGCGCCGCGACAGTCTGCTGCAAGCGGTGGCGACGGCCGCCCAGGAACTGCTGCGTCCGTCCGACTTGGCGATATCGCTGCCGAAAGCGATCGAGCGCATCGGGCAAGCCGTCGACATAGACCGCGCGCATATTTTCCTGATCGACACGCCGGGCGCCAAGGGCAACATCCTGCAGCATTTCGTCTGGTGTGCTCCCGGCCTCGCCACGCCGCCGGAATTTCAGAACGTCGAGGAGCCGCTGGCCAACGTCGGCCTGAAGTCGTGGATCGCCGCGCTCGAGGCCGGCGAGACCATCGTCGGCCATGTGCGCGATTTCGATCTCGAGAAGCGCGCGTTCTTCGCGCTCGGCGGCGTCAAATCGGTGCTCGCCGTGCCGGTGTTCGCCGATGGCCAATGGCTGGGCGTGATCGGCTTCGACGATTGCCGCAGCGAACGCAACTGGGCGGCGGCGGAGATCGACACGATCAAGACGGTGGCGGAACTGGTCGGCGCCGCGGTCGCCCGCGCCGCGCATCTCAAGACGCTGGACGACGCCAACCGCATCATTGAGAACAGTCCGACGATTCTGTTCCGCACCGCCGCGCAATATCCCTATCCGCTGACCTATGTGTCACAGAACATCAGGCAGTACGGCTACCAGGCCGATCAATTCCTCACCGATCCGCTGCGCTGGGGCCGGCTGATCGACAGCGACGACCTGCCGATAGTACTCGCCGGCATGCGCTCGATCAGCGAAGGCGAAACGAACTCGTATCATGCCGAATTCCGCCTGCACCGGCCCGACGGTTCGATGCGGTGGGTCGCAGGCCATGGTAGCGCGCTGCGCGACGGCGGCGGCCGCCTCGTGGCGATCGAAGGCATTCTCACCGACATCACCGACGTCAAGCGCTCGGAAGACGAATTGGCCTATTCGCACAATCTCTTGACCACGGCGGTGGAGAGTTCCCCCGACGCCATCTTGGTCGTCGACGCCACCGACCGGGTCACCATGTACAACAAACATTTCATCGATTTGTGGGGCGTGCCGGAGAAACTCCTCCATACCGGGGTGGACAAGCCGATCCTTAAACACGTGGCGTCGCAGATGAAGAACGAACGTGAATTCACGTCGCACGTCCGCCACCTCTACGACCATCCGGAAATCCAAAGTCACGAGGAACTGGAGACCGCGGACGGCCGCATCATCGAGCGCGACTCCAGGTCGTTGTACAGCGCCAAAAAGAAATATCTCGGCCGCGTCTGGTTTTTCCGCGACACCACCGAGAAAAAGCGCGCCGCCGAGAAGATCGCCGAGCTGGCGCGCACCGACTCGCTGACCGGGCTGGCCAATCGCGCGGCCTTTCTCGAACGGCTCAATCTGGAATTCGCCCACGCCCGGCGCGGCGGCCACCAATTCGCCGTGCACTATCTCGATCTCGATCATTTCAAGGACGTCAACGACACGCTCGGCCATCCGGTGGGCGACGATCTATTGCGCCTGGTCGCCGAACGGTTGAAAGCATGCGTGCGCGAGACCGACCTGGTCGCCCGCTTCGGCGGCGACGAATTCGCCGTGTTGCAGGACGTCGTCGCGAACGTCGGCAATGTCGAAACGCTGGCAGCCAAGATCGGCACCGTGCTGGCGGCGCCGTTTACCATCGACGGCAACCAGATTCACACCACCGTCAGCATCGGCATTGTGCCCTACCGCAGCGACGTCGCCGGCGTCGACGCCATGATGATGAAGGCGGATCTTGCGCTCTACCGCGCCAAGAACGAGGGCCGCAACCGCTTCCGTGTGCACGTCGCCGAGCTCGACGACGTGACGCGGCGGCGCATGATGATCGGCGAAGACCTGCGCCACGCCGTCGCGCGTGGCGAGCTCGAATTATACTATCAGCCGCAGGTGGAGATCGCTTCGGGAGAGATCGCCGGGCTGGAGGCGCTGATCCGCTGGAACCATCCGAAATTCGGGATGCTGTTGCCGGCGGCCTTCATTCCGGTGGCCGAGACCACCGGCAGCATCGTGCCGATCGGGGAATGGGTGATCGGCGAGGCCTGCCGGCAGATCCAGGATTGGAACAAGCTCGGCCTCACCCCACCGATCGTCAGCATCAATTTGTCCGGCGCACAGTTCAAGCTCGCCACGCAGATCGATCGGATCGTCGCCGAAAATCTCGCCCGCTACGGCGTCATGCCGGAGCGGCTGGAACTGGAGATCACCGAATCGGTTCTCGTCGAGACGACGCAACGCCACGGCGAGACGTTCCAGCGACTGCGCAATCTCGGCGTGCGGCTGGCGATCGACGATTTCGGCACCGGCTATTCCTCGCTCGATTATCTGCGCTCGTTCCACGTCAGCCGGTTGAAAATCGACCGCAGCTTCATCACCAATGTCTGCGCCAGTGCCGACGACGCGGCGATCGTGCGCGCCACCATCGGGCTCGCGCACGAACTCGGCATGGACGTAGTGGCGGAAGGAGTGGAAACCGCCGGCCAGCGCGATTTCCTGCGCGCCGCCGGCTGCCGCTTCGCGCAAGGGTATTTCTTCGGCCGGCCGATGCCCGTCTCGGCGGCGACCGAACGGCTCGTCGGCAGGCCGCAAGACGCCGCCTAGGCGCGCCCGCCTTACGTCTCGCCCAGCAATTCGCGCCGCTGCCGTTCCGAGGCGTCGGAATAGCGCCGCAAGGCGTGCGCCTCGCTGAGCAGGCCCATCACCTGTCGGCTTTCGATGGATTCGACCACCGCCAACGCCTCGGCTTCGTAGCGGTCGAACGCGGTGATCGCCTCCTGCGCCGTCATTTGCGGCAACAGGACGTGATCGGCGTGGTGCAGGATTTCGCGCACCGCCCCGCTCGCCGGCAGTTCCGGAGCATGCGCTTCCGCCACGATCACCATGCCGGCGTAATGGCCGTCCTCGTCCACCGCGATCGCCTGATTGGTCGAACCGAGCGGAAAGGCCTCGCGAAAGGCTGAGATCGGTGTCTCCACCGGCGTCGTGCGCACGTCCGAGCGCATCATCTGCCCGACGTTCAGGTCCCTGATCCAGCCGACGTCGGCAGCGCTGCGGATGGTCTCGCCGCGTAGATGGAAGCGCCAGGTGGTGAACGAATAGCCAAAGAATTCGCGCGTCACCTGCATCGAGACGATCACCGCGATCAGCACCGCGGTCGTCAGCCACAGGTCGCCGGTCGTCTCCAGCGCGATGAACGTCATGGTGAGCGGCCCGCCGATCACCGAGACCGATAACGCGCCCATGCCGATGATGGCAAAGGCGTCGGGATCGGGATGCAGTGCCGGGTAGATGGCGTTGAGCCCGACCGCGAACAGTTGTCCGCCGAGCGCGCCGAGCAGGAGCGAGGCAAAAAACAAACCGCCGCGGAAGCCGGTGCCGAGCGACACGATCGAGGCCAATGCCTTGAGCGCTAAGATCATCGCGATCGTCGCCAGCGGCAATTTGAAAATACCGGTCAGGTGCAGGGCGCCGTGGCCGGACGACATCACCTGCGGCGACACTATGGCCAAGAGGCCCACCACCATGCCGCCGATCATTGGGCGCAAGGCCGGCCGCACACCCAAGCGCGAGAATAGCCTCTCGCAGGCAGCCACCCCACGCATCAAGGCGATGCCGAACATGGCCGCCAGTAGGCCGACGCCGCCGGCGATCACCACGTCGTGCACGGCAAGGCTCGATACCGCACCGGTTTCAATGCCGAGACGGTCGGGCGCGAAGGCTTGCGCGGTCAGGTAGCCGACCAGCGCCGCCATGCCGACCGGGGCGAGCGAGGCGATCGAATAGCTGCCGATGATCAGCTCGAAGCCGTAGAAAGCGCCGCCCAAGGGCGCGCCGAAGGCGCCGGCGATGGCCGCGGCGGCGCCGCAGCCGACTAGCACGCGCATGTCGGAGCGGCGCAGGCGAAACGCCTGCCCGATCTTGGAGGCGATGCCGCTGGCGAGCTGGGTATAGCCGGCTTCCAGGCCGACCGAGGCGCCGACCCCGCTCGACCACACGGTCTGCGCCGCCACGACCAGGCTGCCGCGCAACGACATGCGGCCGCCATGCAGCGCATTGGCCTCGATCGGGTCGACCTCGGTGCCGCGCCGTCGGGTGACATAGGCTGTGACCAGGCCGAAGGCGAGCCCGCCCAAGCAAGGGGTTAGAAAAGCGTAGATCGGGTTGAGCGTGCCTCGGCCCGACAGCCGCTCGCCGGGGTCGAGCCCAAAAAACATCACATGCAAGAGGCCGACCGCCTCGCCCATGGCGGCGACCACTAGGCCGGCGAGCACTCCAACCACCAGCGCCAGCACGATGACACTCGATTCGCGGGCGCGCACGATGGCGCGCAAGCGATGCGGAACTTCGAATGGCGTGTACAACCAGCGCATGGAAAGAAGGTCGGGTCGGGGAGGCGGGCGGGTCTCAGCTTAGAAGCCAATCCGGCGCGTGAGACAAGCGGGACCGATGTGGACGCCGCTGATGGCGGTTCCATGACGGACAAAATTCGCGCCCGCAAATCGTTGACGCAAAAGCGCGAATCGGAGCCCCGCACGGGCGTGAAATCGAGGTGATTTTCAACCGCGCGTGCCTTAAAAAAAGCAAGCTAAATCAATATATTAACCGCCTTGACTTTGCTCTGTACGGCACCCATTTTTCGTGTCACACCAAATCATCGTTCCAACTCATTTTCTCGCCCGTTTTGAGGCTCTCCCCGATGGCTGAACCGGCCCGCAATCTTGAATCCGACTACGGCGCTGAATCGATCAAGGTCCTCAAAGGCCTCGACGCCGTGCGCAAGCGGCCGGGCATGTATATCGGCGATACCGACGACGGGTCCGGCCTGCACCACATGATCTACGAGGTGGTCGACAACGCCATCGACGAGGCGCTCGCCGGCCACGCCACCGAAGTGGTGAGCGTGCTCAATCCCGACGGCTCGGTGACGGTGAGCGACAATGGCCGCGGCATCCCGACCGGCATCCACAAGGGCGAAGGCATCTCGGCGGCCGAGGTCATCATGACCCAGCTGCATGCCGGCGGAAAATTCGACCAGAATTCCTACAAGGTGTCCGGCGGGTTGCACGGCGTCGGCGTCTCGGTGGTCAACGCGCTGTCGAGCTGGCTCAAGCTCAAAATCTGGCGCGACGGCAAGGAACATTTCATGGAATTCGCCGACGGCGTCGCGGTGGCGCCGCTGAAAGTTGTCGGCGATAGCGGCGGCAAGCGCGGAACGGAAGTGACGTTCTTCCCGTCGCCGAAGACTTTCACCATGGTGGAGTTCGACTTTGCCACGATCGAGCATCGCCTGCGCGAACTGGCGTTCCTCAATTCCGGCGTCAACATCGTGCTGTCCGACATGCGCCACGCGGTCGAGAAGCGCGAGGAGATGAAATACGAAGGCGGCGTCGAAGAGTTCGTGAAATATCTCGACCGCAACAAGACGCCGCTGATCCCCAAGCCGATCATGATCAAGGCCGAGCGCGAGGGCATCACGGTGGAAAGCGCGCTGTGGTGGAACGACGGCTATCACGAGAGCGTGCTCTGCTTCACCAACAACATTCCGCAGCGCGACGGCGGCACGCATCTCGCCGGCTTCCGCGGCGCGCTCACCCGGCAGATCACGCAATACGCCGAGACCATCGGCACCACGCGCAAGGAAAAGGTGGCGCTCACCGGCGACGATTGCCGCGAGGGCTTGACCGCGGTGCTCTCGGTCAAGGTGCCGGACCCGAAATTCTCCTCGCAGACCAAGGACAAGCTGGTGTCCTCGGAAGTCCGTCCGGTGGTGGAGAACGTGATCAACCAGGCGCTGCAGGACTGGTTCGAGATTCACCCCGCCGAAGCCAAGGTCATCGTCGGCAAGGTTGTGGAAGCCGCCGCCGCGCGCGAGGCCGCCCGCAAGGCGCGCGATCTGACCCGCCGCAAGGGCGCGCTCGACATCTCGTCGTTGCCCGGAAAACTTGCCGACTGCCAGGAGCGCGATCCGGCCAAGTCCGAACTGTTCATCGTCGAGGGCGACTCGGCCGGCGGCTCCGCCAAGCAGGGCCGCAACCGCGAATTCCAGGCCGTGCTGCCGCTGCGCGGCAAGATCTTGAACGTAGAGCGTGCGCGCTTCGACAAGATGCTGGGGAGCGCCGAAATCGGCACGCTGATCACCGCGCTCGGCACCGGCATCGGGCGCGACGAATTCAACCCGGACAAGCTGCGCTACCACAAGATCATCATCATGACCGATGCCGACGTCGACGGCAGCCACATCCGCACCCTGCTGTTGACGTTTTTCTTCCGGCAGATGGAGGAGCTGATCAAGCGCGGCTACATCTACATCGCGCAGCCGCCGCTCTATAAGGTCAATCGCGGCAAGTCCGAGCAATATCTCAAGGACGAGCGCGCGCTCGAGGATTACCTGATCGCGACCGGCTTGGAGGATTCCGTGCTGCGTCTCGCCTCCGGCGAGGAGCGCGCCGGCGAGGACCTGCACAAGTTGATCGAGGACGCGCGCGCCATCCGCAACATCCTCACCGGGCTGCACAGCCGCTATAACCGCAAGGTGATCGAACAGGCCGCGATCGCCGGAGTGTTGCGATCCGACGTGACTGGAAATCCACAAAACGCCGCAGAAGCTGCCGCCTACATTGCCAGGCGACTGGACGCCCTGGAGGACGAAACCGAGCGCGGCTGGCAGGGTCGCTACGACGAGGAAGGCTTCCATTTCGAGCGCACCGTGCGCGGCGTCAAGGAAGTCGCCATCATCGACCAGGCGTTGCTTGGCTCTGCCGACGCCCGCAAGCTCGACGAATATGCGCCTTCGCTGCAGCAAATCTTCCGGCGTCCGACTCCGCCCGCCATGCTGCGCCGCAAGGACGAGACCATGGCGATCCACGGGCCGGTCGGCCTGTTCGAGGCGCTCACCGCCGCCGGCCGCAAGGGCATCACCATGCAGCGCTACAAAGGCCTGGGCGAGATGAACCCCGAGCAATTGTGGGAGACCACGCTCGACGTCAATGCGCGCTCGCTCTTGCAGGTGCGCATCAAGGAAGTGGACGAGGCCAATGTGCTGTTCGACCAGCTGATGGGCGATCTGGTCGAGCCGCGCCGGCAGTTCATCCAGGATAACGCGCTGTCAGCAAGCGTGGACGTTTAGTTTACGACATCAGCTTGGCGCCGAGGAAGAGGCCGAGCGCCAGGGCGCCCAAGAAAAGAAACAGGAAAATGCCGAACAGCCACTGCGCGATGGTCGTGGCGGCGGCGGCAACACCGGTGAAGCCGAAGATGCCGGCGACAATGGCGATCAGCAGAAAAATAAAGGCCCATCTCAACATCGGCGGCTCCCGCGTCCGGTTTCGCCTTTCCTAAATAGGGTTGGTCCCGCCCGGGTTCCATGGCTCGCGAACCGATTTCGGCGACAGCGAGCGCGGATCGCGCGGGCCCCAACGACCGGCCTCGACACGGCCGAGAAAATCACCGACCAGCCGATTGAAAAGACCGGGTTCCTCCAGGTTCACCAGGTGTCCGGTCTTCGGCAGCATGACCAAGCCGGACGCGGCGACGGCCGATTTCAGGAACAGGCTCGGCTCGATGCAGCGGTCGTCCTCGTCGCCGACCACGATCAGCGTCGGCGTTTTTAGCTTGCGGATCGCGTCCGCGAAATCGTAGAGCGAGGGCCGCATGCCTTGAAAGCCACGCGAGGTATGCGCCGAGCCCTGCGCATCGTGCTCGGCGAGATGCTTGGTGAATTCGGCAAAGCCGCGCGCATCCTTGATGGCGAAGGGCACGCGCGCCGGGCCGTTGCCGTAGGTGGCGGACACCGCGGCCGAGCCTGCGCGCTCGAAAACGTCGCCAACGTCGCGCGCGCTCTTGTGGAATGCGTCGGTGTACCAGCGCTCGCTGCCCGAGCCGGTGCCGGCGAGAACCAAGGAACGCACGCGTTGCGGATGGTTGAGCGCAACCTGCAGCGCGGTATAGCCGCCCATCGACAGGCCGACGATATGCGCGGCATCGATCTTGAGGTGATCGAGCACGGCGACCGCGTCGCGCATCACGTGGAGGTAGCTGTAGGCGTCGGGCGAGGCCGGCACGTCGGACGGCGTATAGCCGCGCGCGGCGTAGGCGATGGCGCGGTAGCGCTTGCCGAATTCGCGCAGCTGCGCCTCCCAGCTGCGATGGTCGCCGGCAAATTCATGCACGAACAGGACCGGAACGCCCTGCCCCACCTCCTCGTAATAAAGCCGCACATGGTCGCCGGTCGTTGCGTAAGGCATGCGAAGCCGCTCCTTTCAGGCGCGCAACTCTATACGGATTTCGCGCGCCGCTGGAAGCAGCGACAAAACGAAACGGCCGGCTCACGCCGGCCGCGGGACAAATTCATTGCATGAAGCTCAGCCCGGATGACGCGCCGCCCAACCCAGGTCCATACGGCGTTTCCAGGCGGTCTGCCGCAGCGCCTTCAGCCGTTGCGCGGCGGTGCGGGCTTCGGCGCGGCTTGCCGCCGCGCAGGTTCGGTATTCGAGATCGGCGACGCGCGACACCAGCGGCTCACGGCCAAACAACCGGGCGAACGGCCCGCCGCCGACGTCGAGTTTCAACTCGGCGATCGTGTGCGCCACGTTGCCGCTATGCCCGAAGGCCATCAGCCGGCCGGTCATGGTGTGGCGGACTTCGTAAACCCCGGGACCGACCGGCGCTTCCACCCGATCGCCGCCTTTCACGTCGGGAAACCGTTTCCAGTTGCTCCAGGACTGAATCATACCGCAGACCTCAAACTTGCCTTTAGGATCGCGCGTGCCGAGAACGCGACAACAACGCTTTGGTTCCGCACGGTCAACGCCACCTGTTGATAATTCGCGAACCGTCCCGGTAAAACCGCCGTAAGCGCATGACGCATAGTTGAATTTGCATATATGTGCGCGCGGCTTCAATGGCCGGGCAATACCAGCACCTTCGGTTTGGCTGGCAGATTGGTCTTCGACACGACGGTGGAGGGAACCTCGGCGATCTGCACGTCCCATTCCTGCCGCACCCGCGCCAGGAAGCGGTCGAGCGTATAGGCGCTGAAATAGTGCATCGGGATCATCAGCGGCGCCTTGAGCGCGTGCAGCACCTCGACCATGCCGTCGAGGTCGAGCGTCATATTGCCGTCCACCGGCACCATCACCACGTCGACGCGGCCGATTTCGTTGAGCTGCTGTTGCGTCAGCGTATGGTGCAGATGACCGAGATGGGCGATGCATAGATTGGCGATCTCGAAGATGAAGATCGAATTGCCGTGCTGTTCGGTGCCACCGTCCCAGCGCCTTATATTGGTCGGCACGTTGCGCACGCGCACGTCCTTGTAGGTCAAGTCGATGCGCGCCGGCTTTTCGTCCGCCGCCCAGCCGCGCAGCACGTGCTTGATCGCCGGATCGGGATGATCGGTGTAATGCGTCGTGTGCGCGTGGTTCATGGTCACGATGTCGGGCAATACCGGCGGCTGTACATAATCGTTGTAGTCCGTGGCGATGCGCACCAGTTGCGGGCTCTCGATCAGGAACGTGGAATGGCCGACATAAGTGATGCGCACTTGGTCGTGCTCGAGCGCCGCCAACCGCAGCGCCACCGGCTGCGCGAAAGGCGGGCGCGCCGCCACCAGGCCCGGACAGCTTGCCGTCATTTCCGGCTTGGCCGCCGAAGGTGCGACGCCTTGCGCCGAGGCTTGGTTTGCCGCGAACACAACGCCCGATGCATACGCAAGAATTTTCAGAAACGCGCCGCGCATAGCCATGACCTGCACTCGCTCCGGCGCCCTGAATCTGACACGGTTTTAGTGGGCCGGCTACGGGGCTGTGATCGTTTCCGGCCGGGTCTCTGCCCACCTAACATTTTTTATTTTGCGCATGATCTTATCCGAAAAACGGTTCCCACTTTTCGGGATCATGCGCGCGCGCAAATGAAAAACGGCGCCCGTAGGCGCCGCTTTCCGTTCCCCGTCGATGATTGGCTCAGAAATCCTCGAAATAGCGGCGGTCGCGCATCGACACGATAACGCCCTTGGGCGTCAGCACCACCCAGCGGCCGTCCTGCCGCTTCACCGACTGTACGGGGCCGAGACCGGGTAATGGTGCGCCGAGCTGGACCTGATAGATTTCGCCGCGGTTTTCCACATAGACATAACCGCCGCGCGTGTCGTGGATGGTCCAGCCCACGACCACCGGCGGATGGCCGGGTAGCGGGGCTTCCAACGCCGCGCCGCGCTGCGGCGGGCGTGGCGTCGGCATCGGCGTCATCACGGTCGCAGGGGTGGTCTGCGGTGGCGAGATGGAGCCCGTGACTTCGGAAGCCGCGAGTTGCAGCCGTTCGGAAATCTTGGCGAATTGCGAGTGCGCCGACTTGTTGGCCTGCTCGAGGCTCGCCCGCAATGTGGTGATTTCCTTGCCGAGCCGGGCGATCGATTGCTGCATCGCCTTGTTCTGTTCGATGGCTGCGACGTCGGGCTTGGCCATCGCGGATGATCCACCGCTCGACCAGGCGCCGATAATGGCGCCGAGCGCGGCGGCGAAGGTCACCGAGGCGGCGAGCAACGCGTAGCGTTGATGATGCGGCTGCAGCACAAAGCGCGGCGTAGATGGCGCGTCGGCGCTAGGAGCCTCCGTGGGCGCTACCGCAACCGGGTCGACGATGGGGGCTTCCGCTTTAATCGATTCGTTCACCGGTATCGGCGCTTCGACGGCGACAGCGGGCGTCTCGCCGGCGGGCGATAATGGCGGCGATTCGACGTTTGGCAATTCGCTGTTGGCGCTCTTGGCCGGCGCTGCCTCGGGCGCGCCATCCGGTCGGGGTGTCGCTTCCATGACGGGTCCTCGCAATCGGTTGTTCACCAATCGCTAACCATGTTCGGTTACCAATTGGTTACCGTTTGCGCGCGACGGCAGCGCCCGCGCCGACCCCCTCCCCACCCTAAATAACTGTAATGTTTGACATTTTCGCGCTAGAGCGGCAAGCCGTTCTCGGCCGCCAGCGCCCGCAGCGATACCGCCGGGCGCGCGCCGATGTGTTGGATCACTTCGGCGGCGGCAAGCGCGCCGAGCCGCGCGGCGGTGCGATGGTCTTTGCCGCGCGCGAGACCGGTCAGGAAACCGGCAGCGAACAGATCGCCGGCGCCGGTCACGTCGACCACGCTGTCGATCGGCATCGCCTGCACTGCCTCGACCTCCTTGCGGGTGACCACCACGCAGCCTTTCTCGCTGCGCGTCACCACCGCGAGCTTGGCGTCGGCGCGCAGCGCCTTCACCGCGCTGTCGAAGTCGGCGGTCTCGTACAGGCTATGCAGTTCGTGCTCGTTGGAGAAAATAATATCCACCGTGCCTTTACGGATCAGCGAGAGAAATTCGGCGCGGTAGCGGTCGACGCAGAACGAGTCCGACAACGTGAGCGCCACGCGGCGCCCCGCCTTGTGCGCGACCGCCGCCGCTTTGACGAAGGCTTCCTTGGCGCGCGGCGGGTCCCACAGATAACCTTCGAGATAAGTCAGCGCGGCGCTGGCGATCTTGTCCTCGTCGATGTCGGCAGGGGTGAGTTCCTGCGCGGCGCCGAGATAGGTGTTCATGGTGCGCTCGCCGTCCGGCGTCACCATGATGTAGCAGCGCGCGGTGGCAGGTCCATCGCCCGCCGGCTTGCTTTCGAAGGCGACGCGGGCGGCGCGGATGTCGTGGGCGAAGGCGCGGCCAAGCTCGTCATTCTTGACCTTGCCGACGAAGGCGGCGCGGCCGCCGAAGCTCGCCACGCCGACGATGGTGTTGGCGGCAGATCCGCCCGAACTTTCCACCGCCGGTCCCATCGCCTGATAAATCTTATCGGCGCGCGCTTCGTCGATCAGCGTCATGGCGCCCTTGTGCATGCCCTGCGCGACCAGGAAATCTTCCTCGGCGCGGGCAATCACGTCGACAATGGCGTTGCCGATGCCGATGACGTCGTAGCGGGGAGCGACCATGTGGTCCTTTGAATAATGTCGTTAGGCGCGACCGGTTTCGCCGCGCACTATAGCGGCGACCGACGGGCTGGCAACGCCGACCGATCGCGCGTGCCTAGTGAGGGGGTGGAAGCCTTTGCAGCATTTCCAGACTCCACCAGATAAAATATCCGCCGAGCAGGAGGCCAAGCCCTATTTTTATCAGTTGGATGATCAGTTCGTCTTTGCTCATCGAAAGTCCACCCGCCGCTCGCCGCCCCGCGAGATTTCCGATTGTCTTGACTCTCCTATAACGGAAAGACACGGCATTTGACATTGCAAACCCCGTGTCGGGGCGATGCCTTTGTTGCGGCCCCTAAACAGGGGTTGCGCGCCAAACGGCGTCATGCGATGTGGCCCACCACAATCCCGGAGTGAGGCCATGGCGTTCAAGGAACGCGTATTTTCCGGCGTTCAGCCGACCGGCAATCTGCACCTCGGCAATTATCTCGGCGCGATCACCAAGTTCGTGGCGCTGCAGGACAACTACGACTGCATCTATTGCGTCGTCGACATGCACGCGATCACGGTCTGGCAGGAGCCGAGCGAGCTCGCCCATGCCACGCGCGAGGTCACCGCGGCGTTCATCGCCTGCGGCATCGATGCCAAGAAGCAGATCGTCTTCAACCAGAGCCAGGTGGCCGAACACGCCGAGCTCGCCTGGGTGTTCAATTGCGTTGCCCGCCTGGGCTGGCTCAACCGCATGACCCAGTTCAAGGAGAAGGCCGGCAAGGATCGCGAGAACGTGTCGGTCGGCCTCTACGCCTATCCGAACCTGATGGCGGCCGACATCCTGGTCTACCGCGCCACGCATGTGCCGGTCGGCGAGGACCAGAAGCAGCACCTCGAGCTTTCGCGCGACATCGCGATGAAGTTCAACAACGACTATGGTCCGTCGATCAAGTCACACGGTTATGGCGATGCGTTCTTTCCATTGCCCGAGCCGATCATCCAAGGGCCGGCGACGCGCGTGATGAGCCTACGCGACGGTGCCAAGAAAATGTCGAAGTCGGATGCCTCCGACCAATCGCGCATCAACCTGACCGACGACGCCGACGCCATTGCGCTGAAAATCCGCCGCGCCAAGACCGACCCGCATGCCTTGCCGAGCGAGGAGAAGGGGTTGGACGGCCGCCCCGAAGCGGAAAACCTCGTCGGCATCTACGCGGCACTCGCCGGCACCAGCAAAGCGCAAGTGCTGGGTGAATTCGGCGGCGGACAGTTCTCCAGCTTCAAGGCGGCGTTGGTCGATCTTGCGGTCGCCAAGCTCGGCCCGATCGCCGCGGAGATGAAGCGGCTGATGCAGGATCCGGTCTATATCGATTCGGTGCTGGCCGACGGCTCGCAGCGCGCGCAGGCGATCGCCGCCGAAACCATGAAGGCGGTCAAGGACATCGTCGGTTTCGTACACCGCTAGCGGCATTTTGCTGCGCTGCAAGTTCCGCCCCCTGGAGCCGCTTGTCCGCGCCGCGCCTGCCGTGCCACCATTCGTGCATGAGCAACAAGCGCCGTAGCTTCGAGGCCGGACACAAGCGCAAATATCTGGTCGTCATCGACGACACCGAGGAGTGCGACCGCGCCGTGCATTGGGCGGCCAAGCGCGCCGGCCGCACCAAGTCGCAATTGGTCATGCTGCGTGTGATCGACACCGGCGAGCAAAGTCAGCAATGGCTGGGCGTCGCCGACATCATGAAGGCCGAGGCGATGGAAGCGGCGAAGATCGCGCTCGACAAATACGCCGCGATGTCCAAGGACATCGCCAAGATCGTGCCCGACCGGGTGATCCGCGAGGGCGACCCGGCCAAGGAGATCGTCAAGCTGATCGACGAGGACACCGATATCGGCATCCTGGTGCTGGCCGCCGGCACGTCCAAGGAGGGCCCGGGCCCGCTGGTCACCAGTGTGGCCAAGACCGCCGGCACTTTCCCGATCCCGGTGGCCATTGTGCCGGGGCATCTGAGCGACGAAGACATCGACGCCAGTTCTTAGGGTTTTCGCGCTGCTTCAGGCGTTTACCGCCGGTTGACCTCGGTCAACGCAAGCGCCATTTATGCGCTATAGTCCTTGCCATCCACGGGCCTTGAACCCGTAAGCGCACGATCCCGAAAAGCGGGAACCGGTTTTCGGAAAAGATCGTGCGCCAGGATAAGGAGCTGACGATGTTCATCCAGACCGAAGTCACGCCCAATCCGGCGACCTTGAAATTTCTGCCCGGGCGCGCCGTGCTCGAATCCGGCACCCTCGACATGCCGACGAAGGAAGCCGCGGCGCAATCGCCGCTGGCCGCCGCGTTGTTCGAAATTCCCCATGTCGGCGGCGTCTTCTTCGGCGCCGACTTCATCTCGATCACCAAGCAAGACGGCGACTGGCAACAGATCAAGCCGGCGATCCTCGGCGCCATCATGGAGCATTTCATCAGCGGCGCGCCGCTGCTCGCGTCGGGCGCCACATCCGAGGCCGGTGAGGCGGACGAATTCTTCGACGAGAAGGATGCCGAGACGGTCGCTACCATCAAAGACCTGATCGAGACCCGCGTGCGCCCGGCGGTGGCCGGCGACGGCGGTGACATCACCTTCAAGGGCTACAAAGAAGGCGTGGTCTATCTGACCATGAAGGGCGCCTGCTCGGGCTGCCCGTCCTCGACCGCGACCCTGCAGCACGGCATCCAGAACTTGCTGCGCCATTTCGTGCCCGACGTCACCGAAGTGCGGCCGGTATAATTTTTTATCGTCCCGGCCGAGCGCCAGAAGCGCGTTCATGCGTGTCTTCGACGCGCTATGGCGCGAGAGCCGGGACCCATACCCCGCAGCCTATCGATAATCCGGTGGTTATGGGTCCCCGCCTGCGCGGGGACGGCAGAACAATGCTACGTATTGCCCATGCGCGTCCTTGCCATCGATACTGCGCTCGAGGCCTGTTCGGCGGCGGTGCTCGACACCGAGCGGGCGGCGGCGTCCGTGCACGAATCGCAAGCCATGCAGCGCGGCCATGCCGAAGCGCTGATGCCGATGATTGCGCGTGTGATGGTCCGCGCCGCACTCGAATTTTCCGCCCTTGACCGCGTCGCGGTCACCACCGGACCCGGCAGCTTCACCGGCCTGCGCGTCGGCATCGCCGCCGCGCGCGGCATCGCGCTCGCCGCCGGCAAACCGGCAGTCGGCCTGTCGACGCTCGCCGCCTTCGCCGCACCCTTGATCGCCGCCGACGACACGCTGCCGGTAGTCTCGGCGATCGATGCGCGCCACGACCACGTCTACCTGCAAGTATTCGGCCCCGGCGGCCGCACCATCGTGACGCCGCGGCTGGCATCTTTGCGCGAAGCGCTGCGCGCGTCGGCTACCGGCGCGCCGCGTCTCATCGGCACCGCGGCGGCGATGCTGGCCGCGGCTTGGCCGGCCGGCGAACGCCCGCCGAGCCTTGTCGATACGCGCCGCGCTCCCGATATCGAATGGGTCGCGCGCCTCGGCGCCGCCGCGCTCGATACAGGCGCACCGCCGAAACCGCTATACCTGCGCGCGCCCGACGCGCAGCCGCAGAATGCGGCGCAATTGGCAAGACGGTGATGGGCCTGCTCTCCAATCTGTTCGTGCGCGGCGAGCCGGTCCTCTCCGAAGCAACGAGCCGCGACGCCGCGGCCATCGCCGCCCTGCACGTCGCCTCGTTCGCCCGCGGCTGGAGCGAGCAGGAGGTCGAGGGCCTCATGACCGACCGCAACGTCATGGCTCACCGCGCCATGAGCGGAACGGCGATGGTCGGTTTCATCATGTCGCGACTGGCGGCCGACGAGGCAGAAATCCTATCGGTCGCGGTCGCCGGCCGCCGGCGCGGCCGCGGGCTGGCGCGCAAGCTGCTCGATCTGCATTTGCGCCGGTTGGCGGCGCTCGGCGCGCGCGCGGTGTTCCTGGAGGTCGACGAGCACAATGCCCCGGCGATCCGGCTTTACGGCCGCGCCGGTTTCCGCGAAATATCGCGCCGACCCAATTACTATCCGGGCGCCGGGGGCAAACCCGCCGCCGCCCTGGTGCTGCGCCGCGATTTGGTTTAGCGCATGCGCGAGGCGGAAAACGCCCGATAGACCACCCCCGCCGCGCTTAATATGCTATGAGGCGGACCTGAAGGGACGATGAGAAAGACGACCGTGACCACGCCCGAAAAAGCCATATCCGACCGGCGCGACATCGAGGCTTTGTGCGCCGAAAAGGGCATGCGCATGACCGAGCAGCGCCGCACCATCGCGCGGGTGCTAGCCGGCTCCGACGACCATCCCGACGTCGAGGAACTGTACCGGCGCTGCGCCAAGGTCGACGACCGGATTTCCATTTCCACCGTCTACCGCACCGTGCGCCTGTTCGAGGACGCCGGCATCATCGAACGGCACGATTTCCGCGAAGGCCGCGCGCGCTACGAAACCGCCACGGAATCCCACCACGACCATCTGATCAACCTGCGCAGCGGCGAGGTGATCGAATTCCGCTCCGACGAAATCGATCGGCTGCAGACGGAAGTGGCGCGCAAGCTCGGCTACAAACTGGTCGATCATCGGCTCGAGCTTTACGCCGTCCCGCTCGACGACGACAAAAATTAGCCGCAGATGCTGCGCGCGCTTATCGTCGGGGCGTTCTTTTTCACCATGACGCCGTTGCTCATCGGGATCCAGTGGCTCTTAGGGACGCTGCACCTGCCCGGCCGGGGCGCTATCGCCCTCCATTATTATCGCGCGCTCTGCTCGGTGTTGCGCCTGCGCATCCGTATCGTGGGCGAGCCGGTGCGCGACCGCAGCGTTCTGTTCGTGTCCAATCACGTGTCCTGGGCCGATATCGTGGTGATCGGGTCGATCACGTCGATCGCATTCGTGTCCAAAAGCGAAGTGGCGAACTGGCCGGTGGTCGGCGTCGCCGCCCGCATGCAGCGCACGGTGTTCGTCGATCGCGCGCGCCGCCATCAGACCGGCGACGCCATCGCCGAGATCGTCAAGCGGCTCGCCTCCGGCACGTCGGTCGTGCTGTTCGCCGAGGGCACATCGAGCGACGGCAATCGCGTGCTGCCGTTCCGCTCCGCCTTGATCGGCGCGGTGAAGGAGGCCAGCAGCCGTTCCGAGCGCGGCATCCTCATCCAGCCGATGTCGATCGCCTATACCGGCCAACAAGGCATCCCCATGGGACGGCAGAACCGTCCGCTGGTCGCCTGGTACGGCGATCTCGACTTCATGCCGCACATCAAGGAATTCATCGCGCATGGCGCGGTTGACGTCGTGATCAGCTATGGCGCGCCGATGACCGCCGACGGCAGCGCCGACCGCAAGGCGATGGCCCGCACACTGGAAGACGAGGTGCGCGCGCTGACTGTCGCCACGCTGCGCGGCCGCACGGCGCACGCTTCCGCATAGGAAAAGTGCAGTAAAATCAATGAAATAGGCTTGGGGGGACAAACGCCGGCCCGGCAGGTTAGATTGGCTCCCCGGTGCACATACGAGCGGCATGAGCAGAACGCGCAAAGTCCACGTCAAGTCCTTTGGCTGCCAGATGAACGTCTACGATTCCCATCGTATGGCGGACACCTTGGCGCCGGCCGGCTTCACGGAAACCGCGCAGGCCGATGACGCCGATCTGGTCATCCTCAACACCTGCAACATCCGCGAAAAGGCCGCCGAGAAAGTCTATTCCGAGATCGGCCGCATTCGCGTGCTGAAAGAGGAGGCCGCCGCCCAGGGCCGCAAAATGCTGATCGCGGTCGCCGGCTGCATGGCGCAGGCCGAGGGCGAGGAGATCGTCCGCCGCGCGGCAAGCGTCGACCTCGTGGTCGGCTCGCAGAATTACCACCTGCTGCCCGGATTGCTTGCACGCGTCGAAGCGGGCGAGCGGATCGTCGACACCGAATTTCCCGTCGACGACAAGTTCGACGTGCTGGCCGCGCCTAACCGCGAGGCGATCCGCAAGCGCGGCATTGCCGCCTTCGTCACCGTGCAGGAAGGCTGCGACAAGTTCTGCACGTTTTGCGTCGTCCCCTATACGCGCGGCGTCGAGGTTTCCCGCCCGGTCGACAAGGTCGTTGCCGAGGTCGAGCGCCTCGCCGACGCCGGCGTGCGCGAAGTGACGCTGATCGGGCAGAACGTGAATGCCTACCATGGGGCTAGCCCCGACGGGCGGCCGGCGACGCTCGCGCGCCTGCTGCGCAGGCTCGGCGCCGTGCCCGGCATCGCGCGCCTGCGCTACATGACGAGCCACCCGCGCGACATGGACGACGACCTGATCGCCGCGCACGGCGATCTTCCCGCGTTGATGCCTTACGTCCATTTGCCGGTACAGTCCGGTTCCGACCGCGTGCTGGCGGCGATGAACCGCCGGCATACGCGCAAAGATTATCTCGACGTCATCGCGAGCTTGCGCGCGGCGCGCGCCGATCTCGCCTTCACGTCGGATTTCATCGTCGGTTTCCCTGGCGAGACGGAAGCCGATTTCCGCGAGACGCTCACGCTGGTGGATGAAGTCGGCTTTGCCACCGCCTATTCCTTTGTCTATTCGGCCCGTCCCGGCACGCCCGCCGCCGACATGGAAAACCAAGTCCCCGAGGCGGAAAAATCCGAGCGTCTGCAACGCCTGCAGGCCGTCATCACCCGCCACTGGCGTGATTTTAACGGCCAATTCGCCGGCCAAACCGTCGAGGTCTTGCTGGAGAAGCCCGGCAAGCTGCCTGGGCAATTGGTCGGCCGCACCCCATATTTGCAGGCGGTACAGGTCATGGCGCCGCGCGCCATGATCGGCATGCTGGTCGAGGTCGCCGTCACCGAGATCGGCAGCAATACCCTTTTCGGCAAACTCGCGCCGGCGCGCCAGACGCCGGTTCTCGCCGCAGCAGGAGCATAAGGAAACCCTTGCGCACACCGGATCCGCCGATCCCGCCCGCCGCAGCTTCCGAGGAAACTGCCACCACGCAGATCATGCTCGCCTTCGAGGAGAACCGGCTCGCCTCCGTCCTGTTCGGCCAATACGGACAAAATTTGGCGCTGATCGAACGCCGCCTTGGCGTGGTGACCGAGCAGCGCGGCAATCACGTCACCATCGACGGCTCGCGCGGCGGCTGCGAGCAGGCGCGCCGCGTGCTGGAGGGGCTGTACGAACACATCAAGCGCGGGCACGAACTGGCGCAAGGCGACGTCGAGGGCGCCATCCGGCAGGCCATCGCGCAAGGCTCGCTGTTCGATTACGACCCGGCGAGCGCGCGGCCTGCCTTCGAGGAAATCAATTTGCGCAAACGTCCGGTGCGCGCGCGCACCGCCGCGCAGGACGCCTATATCCGCGCGTTCAAGCGCCACGGCCTGGTGTTCGGCACCGGACCCGCCGGCACCGGCAAGACTTGGCTCGCGGTCGCGCAGGCCATCCAGATGTTCGAGCGCAAGGAAGTCGACCGCATCATCCTGTCGCGGCCGGCGGTGGAAGCCGGCGAGCGGCTCGGCTTCCTGCCCGGCGACATGCGCGAGAAGGTCGATCCCTATTTGCGACCGGTTTACGATGCGCTCTACGACCTGATGGACGCGCGCATCGTCGAGCGCGCATTGCAGGCCGGCGAGATCGAGATCGCGCCGCTCGCCTTCATGCGCGGGCGCACGCTGTCGAACGCCGCGATCATTCTCGATGAGGCGCAGAACGCGACCGCCATGCAGATGAAGATGTTCTTGACGCGGCTCGGCGAGAACAGCCGCATGATCGTCACCGGCGATCCGAGCCAGGTCGACCTGCCGAGCGGACAGACCTCGGGGCTGGCCGAAGCGGTCAAGCTGCTCGACGGAATCGAGGGCGTCGGCCACGTCGTCTTCACCCATGAAGACGTGATCCGCCACGAGCTGGTCGCCCGCATCGTGGAAGCCTACGACCGCAAGACCGCGCGCGAGGGCAAGAAATGACGGGCGCGCCGGGCCGGCGCGCTGCCGCGCTGGAAATCGACGTCCAGGTCGCCTCGCCGCTGTGGCGGGCCGAGCCGTTGGCCGAACGCACCGTGCGCGCGGCGATCGCGGCGGCCGCCACCACGCTCTCAACATCGGACGGCGAAGTGGCTATCCTGCTCACCGGCGACAAGGCGATTCGTGCGCTCAACCGGCAATGGCGCGGCATCGACAAGCCGACCAACGTGCTGTCGTTTCCGGCGGCGAAAAGCAAAGCCGGCGCGAAATTTTTCGGCGATATAGTCATCGCCTACGAGACGCTGAGGCGGGAATGCGACGATGAGGCGCGGACGTTTCTTCATCATCTCGCCCATCTCACGGTGCATGGTTTCCTTCACCTCGTCGGCTACGATCACCAAGCCGAGACGCAAGCCGAAGAGATGGAAGGGATCGAAAGCAAGATCATGCGGTCCATGAAAATGCCCGACCCCTATCCGGCGCGCGATCTCAACGACGTCGGCGACGCCTGACCGCCATGCCCGACAGCGACAGCCCAAGTTCCAGTCATAACGACGCCGCTCCTTACGAGCCGCGCCATCTGCCGGTGCCGGTGAACCCGCCGCGCGAGAGCGGCGAAAGCTGGGTCACACGCGTGTTTCGCGCACTGTTCGGCTGGAAGCCCAATTCGCGCGCCGATCTTAAGGACGTGCTCGACGCCATGCAGCCTGGCGATTCCGGCTTTTCGCCGGAAGAAAGCCGGATGCTCAGAAACATCATCGGCTTGCGCGAGCGCCGGGTGGGCGACGTGATGATTCCCCGCGCTGACATCATCGCCGTGCAGCAGGACATCAAGCTCGGCGAACTGGTGCGCATGTTCGAGGGCGCCGCACATTCGCGGCTCGTGGTCTATAACGACACGCTCGACGATCCGATCGGCATGGTGCATATCCGCGACCTGATCGCGTTCATGACCGCGCGCGCGGCGGTCGATCCGGAAAAGAACGCCAAACGCAAGAAGCCGCTGCCGGCCGGCCTCGATCTCAAGGCCATCGACCTCGCCATGCCGTTGTCGGCGACCAAGATCGTGCGCGAGATATTGTTTGTGCCGCCGTCGTCGCGGGTGATCGACCTGTTGGCGCGCATGCAGGCGACGCGCATTCATCTCGCGCTGGTGGTCGACGAATACGGCGGCAGCGACGGATTGGTGTCGATCGAGGACATCGTCGAGCAGATCGTCGGTGACATCGCCGACGAACATGACGAAGACGAGACCCCGCACGTGGTGCGCCAGAGCGATGATTCCTTTATTGCCGATGCGCGCGCCAGCCTCGAGGACGTTGCCGCCACCATTGGCAACGATTTCGACCCCGGCGCGGTGGCGAAGGAGGTCGATACGCTCGGCGGCTATCTGGTCACGCGCGCCGGACGCCTGCCGGTGCGCGGTGAGCTGATCCCCGGACCCGGTCTGTTCGAATTCGAAGTGCTTGACGCCGATCCGCGCCGCATCAAGCGCGTGCGCATCACCCGGCTCAAGCAGCGTAGCGAAAGGCCGCGCGCCGAGCGCAAGCGCGGCGAGCCGGATGCCGTGCTCGCCGGCACCGCGCCGCCGGTCTTGGCCGTCGACGACCCAGCGACGCAAAAAGACGGCGGGCCGTCCAGCGGCGGCGCGTCCCGCCCGTGATCATCACCCGCCTCGCCTATGCGGTGGTGCTCGCCTTCGGCTGGCGGCGCGCAATCATCGCCTTCGTCGCCGGCGCCGCCTCGGCGCTCGCGCTCGCCCCGGTCAATGCCTGGCCGATTTTGTTGCTGACCTTCCCGGTGCTGGTCTGGCTGGTGGACGGCTCCGCCGCCGGCCGCTGGAGCGGACCGATGACGGCGGCGGTTGCCGGCTGGTGCTTTGGTTTCGGCTATTTCCTCGCCGGGCTTTACTGGATCGGCTACGCCTTTCTGGTCGACGCCAAGACTTTCGGCTGGCTGCTGCCCGTGGCGGTGGCAGGCCTGCCGGCGTATCTGGCGATCTACACCGCGCTGGGACTGGCAGCCGCCCGCTTGATTTGGGTGCGCGGGGCGGAACGTGTGCTGGCGCTCGCCGCCACGCTCACCGCCGCCGAATGGCTGCGCGGCCATCTGCTCTCAGGCTTTCCCTGGAATACGTTCGGCTATGCGCTGACCGAACCGCTGGCGCTCGCGCAAAGCGTCTCGCTCACCGGCGTCTGGGGACTGACGTTCCTCTGCATTGCCATTTGCGCAAGCCCCGCGGTACTCGCCGACGATGCCGCCGACACGCCACATCCGCGCCGCGCGCCGATCCTCGGCGGGCTGATCCTCTTAGGCCTCGCGAGCTACGGCTTAGTGCGGCTCTGGCAACATCCGACGATTTACGTGAGCGCCGTCAAGCTGCGCATCATGCAGCCTGACCTGCAGCAGGACGAGAAATTCAACTACACCGCCAAGGGACAGGTGATGGCGCGCTATCTCAGGCTGTCCGACCGCGCCACCGGACCGAACTCGAACGGCGTGCACGATGTCACGCATTTGATCTGGCCGGAATTGGCGTTCCCGTTCTTCCTCACGCGCGAGCCCGACGCGCTGGCGCAGATCGCCGCGCTGCTCAAGCCGTCGACCGAATTGATCACCGGCGCGGTGCGCGCCGCGCCCAACGCCAGCGCGGCCAATCCGCTTGCCTATAATTCGATATACGTGATCGATCCCGACGGTTCGATCCGCGGCATCTACGACAAGGTGCATCTGGTGCCGTTCGGCGAATACCTGCCGTTGCACGGCGTGCTCGCACGGCTCGGCTTGCGCAATCTCACCAAGCAGGTCGGCGGGTTCCAGTCGGGCGATCGCCGCCGTGCCATGGACATTCCCGGCGCGCCGAAAATGCTGCCGCTGATCTGTTACGAGGCGATCTTCCCCGGCGCCGCGGTGCCGCGCGGAGAGCGGCCGGGCTGGCTGGTCAATGTGACGAATGACGGCTGGTTCGGAATAAGCTCCGGGCCCTATCAGCATTTCCAGCAAGCGCGCGTGTTGGCGATCGCGGAAGGCTTGCCGCTGGTGCGCGCGGCCAACACCGGAATTTCCGCGGTGGTCGATCCGCTCGGCCGCATCATCGCATCGCTGCCGCTCGGCACCGAAGGCGTGCTCGACTCGAAACTGCCGCGCGCAATCGCGCCGACGACGTATGTGCGCTTCGGCGACACGCCCTTCATTCTATTTTTGGTCGTGAGCTTGATCCTTGTCGCGCGCCGGCGGCTACAGGCATAGATTGAAAGACATTCAGCGCCGGATTGCAAAATTGTTCGATGGAGGGCGCAAGTTGCTCCATCGCGGTATTGCTATGCCCGATAGCGCCCGCTTAGATTAACCGTACGCGGTCGAAAGAGCCTGAAAAATATAGACAATTTTCATCGTTTTTTGACCCTGCGAACGGATCGCGGGGAGAACACGGATTGCATTGACGCCGGAAACTATGACATTACGCTCCACTATAGTCGCATAGGAGACATTTATGGCTAAGAAGACTCCGAATCCGATCGACAAGCACGTGGGTTCCCGCGTGCGCATGCGTCGGATGATGTTGAGCATGTCGCAGGAGAAGCTCGGGGACGCCCTTGGCCTCACGTTCCAGCAAGTACAAAAATACGAAAAAGGTACCAATCGTATCGGCGCCAGCCGGCTGCAGGCAATCTCCAACATCCTGCAAGTGCCGGTGTCGTTTTTCTTCGAAGGCGCGCCGAATATGCCGGGCCATTCCGGCGGCATGAGCGAAGCGCCGTCGCCGGCTTATGTGTCCGACTTCCTCGCCACCTCGGACGGGTTGTCGCTGACCAAGTCGTTCATGAAGATCAAGAGCGGCAAACTGCGCCGGCGCATCGTCGATTTGGTCGAGCAAATCGCCGGCGACGAATAAAATCAGGCCCGGGCCGCCCATCGTCGCCCAAGGCGCTGCCCACCGCTGCCCGCATCTTGACCTCCTCCCCGGTCACTGCAAGAACCACCCCGGAAATGACGCGGCCTTGACGGCGCGCCACGGGGAGGAGTTTCAGCGGTGGCTCATACCAATTTTCTGTTCACCAGCGAGTCGGTTTCGGAAGGTCATCCGGACAAGGTCTGCGACCAGATTTCCGACGCAGTGCTCGACGCGTTCCTGCAAAACGACGTCAAACTCGGCATTGCCGACGACAGCAAGGTGAATACGCGGCTCGGCTGCGAGACGCTGTCGACCACCAACAAGATCATCATCGCCGGCGAGGGCCGCGGCCAGGCGCCGTTCTTCCACAAGCACGGCGATAAGGCGGTGGTGAACCGGGAACTGATCACGCAGATCGCCCGCGACGTGGTCAAGGACATCGGTTACGACCAGGACGGCTTTTCCTATTACGGCGCCGATATCGAGGTGCTGCTGCACGGCCAGTCGCCCGACATTGCCATGGGCGTGGACGCCAAGCAGAAGAAAAGCGGCGACGAGGAAGGCGCCGGCGACCAGGGCATGATGTTCGGCTTCGCGTGCACCGAGAGCGAGGTCTACGAAAAGAATTCGTTCATGCCGGCGCCGATCTATTTCGCGCACAAGATCCTTAAAGTGCTCTCCGAAAAACGCCGCTCCGGCCAATTGTTCGACCTGCAGCCCGACGCCAAGAGCCAAGTCACCGTGCGCTACGTCAACGGCAAACCGGTCGGCTGCACCAAGGTGGTGTTGTCGACGCAGCACAAATCGCACAGCCGCAACGGCAAGAAATATACCCCCGGCATGGTCAAGGAGATGATCGCCGACGCGGTCGAATCCGCGCTGCCGGAGGGCTGGATGCCCAAGCGCCCATCTGACTTCCTGGTCAACCCGACTGGCAATTTCGTCATCGGCGGTCCGGACGGCGACTGCGGCCTCACCGGCCGCAAGATTATCGTCGACACTTACGGCGGCTACGCCCCGCACGGCGGCGGCGCCTTCTCCGGCAAGGACCCGACTAAAGTCGACCGTTCGGCGGCCTATGCCGCGCGCTATCTCGCCAAGAATGTGGTGGCCGCGGGCGTCGCCGAGCGCTGCACCATTCAGATCGCTTACGCGATCGGCGTCGCCGATCCAATGTCGGTGCTGGTCAATACGCACGGCACCGGCAAGGTGCCGGAGACCAAGTTGGAAAAGGTGTTGCCGGAACTGTTCCCGTTGCGGCCGACCAATATCCGCCGCACCCTCAAGCTCTGCCGGCCGATCTACCGGCGCACTGCGGCCTACGGCCACTTCGGCCGCGCGCCCGACAAAGACGGCGGTTTCTCCTGGGAAAATACCGATCTCGCCGACGCCATCAAACGGGCGGTGAAGTAAGTTCTATTCTCCGCTCGTCCCGGCGACCCGCCTACGCTCGCGTTGCGAGCTTCGGCGCGCTGGCAGTCCGCCGAAGCGCAAAGCGCGAAGGCGGAAAGCGGGGACCCAGCTTGCTTGCTCTTCAGTTACGGCCCTAGATTCCCGCTTACGCGGGAATGAACGGAGTTTGGGTCGACGCAAGTGGAAAACACTCCGACAGCGCAGCGCGCTTTCTTCGGCCGGCGCAAGGGCCATGCCTTGAAGCCGCGGCAGGCGGAGCTGTTCGACACGGCGCTGCCTCGCCTTGCGCTCGATCTGAGCAAGCCTTCGCCCATCGACCTACGCGCGCTATTCGGCCAGCCGCTTGACAATGTGCGCATGGAAATCGGCTTCGGCGGCGCCGAACACCTGATCGCGCAGGCGATTACGCATCCGCAGAGCGGCTTCATCGCCAGCGACGCTTTTCTCAATGCCATCGCAAAAGCGCTCACCGCCATCGACGCCAACAAGCTCGGCAATATCCGGCTGCATTTCGGCGATGCCAGCGAGTTGATCGACTGGCTGCCGGTGGGCGCGCTCACCCGCATCGACCTGCTCTATCCCGATCCGTGGCCGAAACGCCGACATTGGAAGCGCCGCTTTATCCAGGACGACAGCTTGAAGAGGCTCGCACGAATTCTGAAACCGGGCGGCGAATTGCGTTTTGCGACCGACATTGCCGATTACGCAGCCTATGCGCTGGCGCGCGTGCTGCGTTCGGGCGATTTCGTCTGGACCGCCGAATGTGCCGACGACTGGCGTAAACCGTGGCCGGATTATTCGGCCACGCGCTACGAAACCAAGGCCAAGCACGAAGGGCGCCAGCCGGCGTATTTTATTTTCCGGCGCGCGTGACTATTCACCCGACGCCTGCCGCACCTGCCAGAAGCGCACCACGCGCTGGGCGGTGGGCGCGGTCAGCCGCTCGAAATTCTCTCGCGCCGCGTTAAGCGTCTCGGTCGCGGGCTTGATGCCCGGCCGCGAATTCATGATCTCGCGCACCGTCTTCCAACTAAAGCCGGCCGCGCGCGCCAGGATCAGCACCGGATCGGCGCGCTCGCCGCTCATCAGCCGGTCCACCACTTCGACCGGCACCGCGCTCACCGTGGCGAGCGCCGCGATGGTTTCTTCGTATTGGCCGTTCCTGGCATAGTCGGCAATGTCGGACTCGGTGAGCTTGCGCTCCTTGTGCAGCGCCTGCACCGACGCCAGCGCCGCGGTGTAGTTACGCGGCGCAACCTTGGCGGCGACCTCGCTCGCCACTTTCACCAGCACGCGGCGGATTTCGGTCCGGGTATCGGGCTTGGCTTGCGCCAAGAGCCGCTTCTGCACCACGTCAGTCGCCTTGATCAGCAACTCGCGGAACAGGCGCGGCGGAATGTCGGTGCGCAGCCCGACCTTCTCGGCCAGCACACCGTCGCGCTCGGCACGCTTGACCAACGTCGTGAACGCGTTCTCCGACAGGCGCGCTTGTGGATTGGTGGCGACGCTGCGCGCCACCTCGCCGTCGCCGCGCTGCACCAGCACATCGGCCAGCGTCTCGCTGATGCCGAGACGCGCGGACAGTGCCAGCAGATGCGCCTGGCTCTTGGTCTCGGCGATATGTTTGAGATGTGGATCGTCGATACGCGCCTGCTTGAGCACCGGGCCGGCAACCGCGATATCGTCGTTCTTGGCGAGCTTGACCACCACGCCCGCCGGCGCATTGGGTACCGGCGCGATGCGCCGCGCGAGTTCGGCCAACGCCTTGACCTCGATTTCCTCGATCAGGCGCCCGATCACGTCGTCGAACAAAGCGACGTGGCTATCGTTAAAGCCGGGCGCGCCTTCGAGGAAAAGAGTGGTGATACGGTTGAGCGTTTTGGCGCGTTTTTCCGCCGAGCCATGCTGGACGACGTCTTCCAACTCGGGAAGCAGCGAGGCGGGTACGCTCATGACAAAACCTGCGCAAACGGCCTTGAGGAAATCCCGCGGGCCGTGATTTACCCATATTTAAGGGTAGATTCTGAACGAAGGGTTAGCCGCCAAAAACCGCCTTCGCCCTTGCATGAAGCCCGGAAATCGCTATATTTCCGATTGTTAAGACACCCTCATAACCGATCGGGTTTTGAGAGTGGGTCCCCTGGGGCCCGCTCTTTTTTGTTACAAAAATGGCCGTAAGCGAGGCACGACAGGCGGTTGCAGCCGCCAATCAGGATGAACACGAACCGCGGCTGATCGTCGAGCCGGGGTTGCCGGCGCGCGTCGCCTCCATCGCCGAACCGGTGATCGAACAGCTCGGCTACCGGCTGGTGCGGGTGAAAGTATCGCCCGCCGACGGCTGCACCGTGCAGATCATGGCGGAGCGGCCGGACGGCAGCATGGTAGTCGAGGACTGCGAGACGATATCGCGCGCGCTGTCGCCGGTATTCGACATGGCGGACCTCATCGAGCGCGCTTACCGGCTGGAAATCTCCTCGCCCGGCATCGACCGGCCGCTGGTGCGCAAATCCGATTTCGACCGCTACGCCGGCCATGTGGTCAAGATCGAGAGCGAAATCCCGATCGAGGGCCGCAAGCGTTTTCGCGGCCTCTTGCTCGGCACCGAGGGCGAGGCCGCGCGCGTGCGCCAGGACTTGGAAGCAGGCGACACAGCGGAAATTTTGCTTCCGATAGGAGAGATGAGCGAAGCGAAGCTGGTGCTCACCGACGAACTGGTGACGCAAGCTTTGCGGCGCGAGAAGGCCGCCAAGCGCGAAGCGCGCGCCGCGAAACGAGAAGATCGACGTCGTAGACATACGTCCGGCCAGGCCGGGCGCATCATCAACCAAGGAGACTGAGCTATGGCAGTCAGCGCCAACCGGCTCGAACTATTGCAAATCGCCGACGCGGTAGCCCGCGAAAAGGCGATCGACCGCGGCATCGTCATCGCCGCCATGGAGGACGCCATCGCCAAGGCGGCGCGCTCGCGCTACGGCGCTGAGACCGACGTGCATGCCGAGATCGAACCGAAGACCGGCGATCTGCGGCTAACGCGCCACATGCTGGTGGTGGAAACGGTGGAGAACCCATCCAACCAGATCACGCTGGAAGGCGCGCGCAAGCACCATCCGGCCGCCCAAGTCGGCGACACCATCGCCGATCCGCTGCCGCCGCTTGAATACGGCCGCATCGCCGCGCAGTCGGCCAAGCAAGTGATCGTGCAAAAAGTAAGAGAAGCCGAGCGCGACCGGCAATACGCCGAGTACAAGGACCGCATCGGTGACATCGTCAACGGCATCGTCAAGCGCGTCGAATACGGCAACGTGGTGGTCGATCTCGGCCGCGGCGAGGCCATCGTGCGGCGCGACGAGATGCTGCCGCGCGAGGTGTTCCGCAACGGCGACCGCATCCGCGCTTACATTTACGACGTGCGGCGCGAGCCGCGCGGACCGCAGATTTTCCTCTCACGTACGCATCCGCAGTTCACCGCCAAGCTCTTCGCGCAGGAAGTGCCGGAAATCTACGACGGTATCGTCGAAGTGAAGGCGGTCGCCCGCGATCCCGGCTCGCGCGCCAAGATCGCCGTGATCTCGCGTGACTCGAGCGTCGATCCGGTCGGCGCCTGCGTCGGTATGCGCGGCTCGCGCGTACAGGCGGTGGTGAACGAATTGCAGGGCGAGAAGATCGACATCATTCCGTGGTCGCCCGACATCGCCACCTTCGTGGTCAACGCGCTTGCCCCCGCCGAAGTCGCCAAGGTCGTGCTCGACGAAGACAAAGAGCGCATCGAGGTGGTGGTGCCCGATCAGCAATTGTCGCTCGCCATCGGCCGGCGCGGACAGAACGTGCGTCTGGCCTCTCAGCTCACCGGTTGGGACATCGATATCCTGACCGAGCAGGAAGAGTCCGAGCGCCGCCACGCCGAGTTCGAAGCGCGCACCAAGACTTTCGTCGAGGCGCTCAATCTCGACGAAGTGATGGGACAGTTGCTCGCTTCCGAAGGCTTCGGCTCGATCGAGGAACTGGCGCTGGTGGACGAAAAGGAAATCGCCGGCATCGAGGGCTTCGACGCCGACACCGCGCGCGAACTGCAGGAGCGCGCCAAGGAATATCTCGACAAGCAGGAGGCCGAACTCGACGCCAAGCGCGTCGAACTGGGCGTCGAGGACGCGGTCAAGGACGTGCCGGGTGTCACCACGGCGATCCTGGTCAAGCTCGGCGAGAACGGCGTGAAGACGGTGGAAGATCTTGCCGGCTGCGCCACCGACGACTTGACCGGCTGGACCGAGCGCAAGGATGGCGAAAGCAAGCACGAGCCCGGCTTCCTCGACGGCCTCGACGTGTCGCGCGAGGACGCCGAAGGCATGATCATGCAAGCCCGCCTCAAAGCCGGCTGGGTGACGGAAGCCGAACTCGCTCCGCCGCCCGCGCCGGAAGCCGAAGCGGAAGCCGCGCCGGCGGAAGCCCCTCAAACCTAATGGAGCCGAAAACCGGCGATGCTGGCGATTGAGACCGACAATGAGCTCGACCGTGGAGCGACCCGTGTCGCGCCGGGGATGCAGCGGCATTGCGCGCTTACCCGCACGCTCAAGCCGGTGGACGAGATGGTTCGCTTTGTCATCGGGCCCGGCAGCCATACCGTGCCCGACATCAAGAGGAAGTTGCCCGGCCGCGGTCTTTGGATAACCGGCACGCGCGCCGCGATCGAGGAGGCCGTAAAGGGCAGCGTGTTCGCCCGCGCCTTCAAGCAAAAGGTACGGGTCGCCGCCGATCTTGCGGCAACCACCGAGCGCCTACTGGAGCAAAGCGCGCTCGACGCGCTGGCGATTGCCGGCAAGGCGGGACAGGTGATCGGCGGCTTCGCCAAGGTGGAAGCGGCGACCGGCCGCAACGACCTCAAGGCGCTGATCCATGCCGCCGATGCCAGCGCCGACGGAAAGCGCAAGCTGGAGGCGTCCCTACAGCGCAAAACGCCCGGAAAACCGGGCCAAATCGCGATGGTCGAGGCATTTTCCGGCGCGCAATTGGATTTGGCATTGAACCGCCCAAATGTGGTACATGCAGCCCTGCTTGCCGGCCCCGTGAGCGACACTTTTCTCGCTCGCGTTGCGCGTTTGGAGCGCTTTCGGACCGGAAATTCGCCCGAACTGGTTAGCGCGCATGCGCCGACGGATGGCGCACGAGGACAGAATACGTAATGAGCGAAACGAAGAATCCTGGCGAAAAGAAATTGAGCGTCTCCAAGCTGACGCTGAAACCGCGCACGGAAGCGGGCGTGGTGCGCCAGAGTTTCAGCCACGGCCGCAGCAAGCAGGTCGTGGTCGAGAAGGTCAAACGCCGCTCGATCGGAGCCGCGCCCGAGGCCAAGGCCGAAGCGGCGCCGGTTGAAACCGCGCGCAAGCCGGCCGCCGCAAAGGCCGCGCCGGCGCCCGCCGAGGCGCCCAAGCCGTCCGGCGTCGTACTACGCACGCTGACCGAAGAGGAACGCGTCGCGCGCGCCCATGCGCTCGCCGATTCGCGGGTGCGCGAAGCCGAAGAGCGCAAGATCGCCGAGGAAGAGGCGCGCCGCCGACAAAGCCGCGAAGTGGTGGATAAGACAGAGCGCGAAGCCGCTGAAACGCGCAAGCGCGAGGAAGAAGACCGGCGTAAGCACGACGAGGAAACCAAACGCAAGGCCGGCGAAGTCGCCAAGAAGCGTCTCGGCGAGGATGAAGTGAAAAGGCCGGGCCCCGGCCGCATGACACTGGAAGCCGAAGACGACGACGGGCCGCCAAAGTCGCGCCGCCCCGGCGCCGCACGTCCAGCCACTGCACGTCCCGCCGCGCCGCGTGGCGCGCCGGCCAAGGAGCGCGGTCGTCTCACGCTGGTCACCGCGCTGCGCGCCGACGAAGTGCGCGAACGTTCGGTCGCGTCGTTCCGCCGCCGCACCCAGCGGCTCAAGGGCCAAGCCTCCGCCGAGCCGAAGGAAAAGCTGGTGCGCGAAGTCACCATCCCTGAGGCGATCACGATTTCCGATCTCGCCAACCGCATGTCCGAGCGCGCGGTCGACGTAATCAGGCTGCTGATGCAGCAGGGCCAGATGCTGCAGATCAACGACGTCATCGACGCCGACACCGCGCAATTGATCGCCGAGGAAATGGGCCATTCGGTGCGCCGCGTGTCGGAATCCGACGTCGAGGAAGGCCTGTTCGGCGTGGCCGACGAGCCCGGCCAAGCCGCGCCGCGCGCGCCGGTGGTCACCGTGATGGGCCACGTCGACCACGGCAAGACCTCGCTGCTGGACGCCATCCGCTCGACCAACGTGGCGGCGGGCGAAGCCGGCGGCATCACCCAGCACATCGGCGCCTATCAAGTCACCGCGCCGTCCGGCGCCAAGATCACCTTCATCGACACGCCCGGCCATGCCGCCTTCACGGCGATGCGCGCGCGCGGCGCCAAGGTCACCGACATCGTCGTGCTGGTGGTCGCCGCCGACGACGGCGTCATGCCGCAGACGGTGGAAGCCATCAATCACGCCAAGGCGGCGAAGGTGCCGATCATTGTCGCCATCAACAAGATCGATAAACCGGACGCCAAGCCGGAACGCGTGCGCACCGACCTGCTGCAGCATGAGATCCAGGTGGAATCCATGGGTGGCGATGTAGTCGACGTGGAAGTCTCCGCCAAGGAGAAGCGCAACATCGACCGGCTCCTGGAAATGATCGGCTTGCAGGCCGAACTCCTCGACCTCAAGTCCAATCCGGACCGGCCCGCCGAAGGCACCGTCATCGAGGCCAAGCTCGACCGCGGCCGCGGGCCGGTGGCAACCGTGCTGGTGCAGCGCGGCACGCTCAAAGTCGGCGACCTGGTGGTGGCCGGCGCCGAATGGGGCCGTGTGCGCGCGCTGGTGTCCGATACCGGCGACCCGATCGACACGGCCGGCCCCTCGACCCCGGTCGAAGTGCTCGGCTTCTCAGGTACGCCGGATGCCGGCGACCGCCTGGCGGTGGTCGAAAACGAGGGCCGCGCCCGCGAAGTCACCGATTACCGCGCCCGCCAGAAACGCGAGAAGACGGCGGCGCGCGCCACCGGCATGCGCGGTTCGCTCGAGCAGATGATGGCGCAGGCCAAGACCTCCGGCCGCAAGGAATTCCCGCTGGTGATCAAGGCCGACGTGCAGGGTTCGCTGGAAGCAGTCATCGGCTCGCTCGACAAGCTCGGCACCGACGAGGTGGCGGCGCGCGTGCTGCACGCCGGCGTCGGCGGTATTTCCGAATCCGACGTTACTCTTGCCGAGGCGTCCGGCGTTCCGATCATCGCCTTCAACGTGCGCGCCAACAAGGAAGCGCGCGAGGCGGCCGAGCGCGCCGGCATCGAAATCCGCTATTACAACATCATCTACGACCTCGTCGACGACGTGAAGAAGGCGATGTCGGGCCTGCTGGCGCCGACGCTGCGCGAAACCATGCTGGGCAACGCGCAGATTTTGGAAATCTTCAAGGTGTCCAAAGTGGGCAACATCGCCGGCTGCCGCGTCACCGACGGCACGGTGGAGCGCGGCGCCAACGTACGGCTGATCCGCGACAATGTGGTGATCCATGAGGGCAAGCTATCTCAGCTAAAGCGCTTCAAGGATGACGCCAGGGAAGTCTCGGCCGGCATGGAATGCGGCATGGCCTTCGAGAACTACCAGGACATGAAGCAAGGCGACGTGATCGAATGCTACCGGGTGGAGACGATTTAACGCAGCCTGTGAGTCCAACTCTCACGGTTTCGCGCGAAGTCCAGCTCCGCCGTTTCCCCGTCATGATGTGAATGCCCGGCACCGGCGCTGGCATCACAAAAGCCATTGGATTGCTATGACGCGTAAAAAAGGTCACCGCGACAGCGGCACGCCCGGAGGCTCGCAACGCCAGTTGCGCGTCGGCGAACTGGTGCGCCATGCCATGGCCGACATGCTGGCGCGCGGCGACGTGCACGATCCGGTGATCGAGGGCCATCTCATTACCGTGCCGGAAGTGCGCATGACCGCCGACCTGCGGCTTGCGACCATCTACATCATGCCGCTCGCCGGACGCGACGCCGAGGAAGTGCTCGCCGCCTTCGATCGCCACAAAAAATATTTGCGCGGGGAAATCGCCCAGCGCGTCAATCTGAAATTCGCGCCCGACATCCGCTTCCGGGTCGACGAGCGCTTCGCCGAAGCCGAGCGCATCGACAAGCTGCTACGTTCGCCGGCGGTCAAGCGCGATCTCGACGACGAGGGCGACGATGAGTGAAAACGAAGTCGAACACCTCACTCGGCCGATTGCCGAGGAGCCGGCGCAAGACACGGGCGCGGCACGTCCGAAAGGCAAACAATTCAAGCGCGACAAACGCGACGTGCATGGCTGGCTGGTGCTCGACAAGCCGGTCGGCATGACCTCCACTCACGCGGTCAGCGTGGTCAAGCGCCTGTTCTCGGCCAAACGCGCTGGACATGCCGGAACGCTCGACCCGCTCGCCTCCGGCGCGCTGCCGATCGCACTCGGCGAGGCGACCAAGACCGTCCCCTTCGTGATGGACGGCCGCAAGCTTTACCAATTTACCGTCCGCTGGGGCGAGGAGCGCGACACCGACGACGCCGAGGGCCGTGTCGTCGCCGCGAGCGACCAGCGCCCCTCGCCGGAGACTATCCGCGCTTTGCTGCCGGCCTATACCGGCACTATCCAACAGGTGCCGCCGCGCTATTCCGCCATCAAGATCGACGGCGAGCGCGCCTATGATCTGGCCCGCGACGGCGAAACGGTGGAACTCGAGGCTCGCCCGGTCGAAATCGCCCGGCTGGAGCTCGTCGCGACCCCGGACCCGGATCATGCGGTTTTGCACGCCGAATGCGGCAAGGGGACCTATGTCCGCTCGCTCGCCCGCGACATGGGCCGCGCTTTGGGTTGTTTCGGCCATGTCAGCGCCCTGCGGCGGGTGGCGGTCGGCCCGTTCGGCCCAGAAACCATGATTTTACTGGAACAACTGGAGGCACTGTGCCATAGAGCCGCGGCCGGCGAGGCACGCCTCGCCGACGCTCTCATGCCCGTTGAGACCGCGCTGGACGACATCCCGGCGTTGGCCGTCAGTCGGGCGGATGCGGCAAGGCTCGCAAGGGGCCAAGCCGTTTTGTTGCGCGGACGGGACGCTCCCAATTTCCGTGGACCGGTTTATGCGACGGTGTCGGGCCAACTCGTGGCCCTAGCCGATCTGGACCACGGCGAAATCGTCCCCAAGCGCGTTTTTAACCTGGCCGGGCTGGTGGGCAGCCGCGGCCTGAAGAAAGGATAACCGATGTCGGTTAGTGCCGGCCGCAAGGCCGAAGTGATCAAGACCTATGCGAAAAAATCCGGAGACACCGGATCGCCCGAAGTGCAAGTGGCGATCCTGTCCGAGCGCATTAATAACCTCACCGAGCATTTCAAGACCCACGTCAAGGACAACCATTCCCGCCGTGGATTGCTCAAGATGGTGAGCCAGCGCCGCACGCTGCTCGATTACCTGCGGCGCACGGACGAAGCCAGCTACAAGACTTTGATCGAGAAGCTCGGCATCCGCCGATAATTTTGTCCCGCGTGAGGCGCCGTGCGCGCCCCACGCGTTTAACGTGAAGCGTTTGCGCACGACGCATTCGCTCAATTGACCCGGCGGCGATCCGCGCTGCCGGAGACAAGCAAGAGCCGATAGTGATCGCTCTTGCGACAAGGCAAGGTTCGAAACGCCATGGCAGGATCGCCGGACGCTGTTCGCTTCACGACCGTGACGCGCAGTTTCTCGCCGTCTTGCTCATGGCTTTCGGGACTTGACCGAAAAACCATGAGAGAAAAACGCAATGTTCGATATGCATCGAGTTGAACTCGATTGGGGCGGGCGCAAGCTCACCCTCGAGACCGGGCGCGTTGCGCGCCAAGCCGACGGCGCCGTAATCGCCACCTATGGCGAGACCACCGTGCTCGCCGCCGTCGTGGCGGCCAAGCAGCCGAAAGAAGGCATCGACTTCCTGCCGCTCACCGTCAACTACACCGAAAAATACTACGCGGCGGGCCGCATTCCCGGCGGCTTTTTCAAGCGCGAACGCGGGCCGACCGAAAAGGACACGCTGACCTCGCGCCTGATCGACCGGCCCATCCGTCCGCTGTTCGCCGACGGCTGGCGTTGCGATACGCAGGTGACCATCACCGTGATGTCGCACGACCAGGAGAACGACCCCGACATCGTCGCCATGGTGGCGGCCTCGGCCGCGCTGACGCTTTCCGGCGCGCCGTTCATGGGGCCGATCGGCGGCGCCCGCGTCGGCTTCACCAACAACGAATACGTGCTCAATCCGACGCTCGACGAGATGAAGGAAAGCCAGCTCGATCTCGTCATCGCCGGCACGCAAGAGGCCGTGATGATGGTGGAATCGGAAGCCAAAGAGCTGTCCGAAGAAATCATGCTCGGTGCGGTGATGTTTGGCCACCGTCATATCCAGCCGGTGATCGACGCCATCATCAAGCTCGCCGAAAAGGCTGCGAAAGAGCCGCGCGAGCTCGTCGTCGCCGACAACAAGGCGCTCGAGAAAGAAATCCTCGACATCGCCGAGAAAGACCTGCGCGCCGCCTATTCGATCGTGAAAAAACAGGATCGCCAGGACGCCGTCGCCGCCGTCAAAAAGAAGGTGATGGAGCATTTCTTCCCGGAAGGCTTTGAACCCAAGCACGACAAGCTGGCGATTGCCGGCGTGTTCAAGGAGCTGGAAGCCAAGATTGTGCGCTGGAATATTCTCGACACTTCAAAGCGCATTGATGGTCGCGACCTCAAGACCGTGCGCCCGATCGTGGCGGAAGTCGGCATATTGCCGCGCACCCACGGCTCGGCGCTGTTCACCCGCGGCGAGACGCAAGCTTTGGTGGTCGCGACACTGGGCACCGCCGAGGACGAACAGTTCATCGACGCGCTGCAGGGGACGTATAAAGAGACGTTCATGCTGCACTACAACTTCCCGCATTATTCGGTGGGCGAAACCGGCCGCACGGGCGCGCCCGGCCGGCGCGAGATCGGCCACGGCAAGCTCGCCTGGCGGGCGCTGCATCCGATGCTGCCGAGCGCGGAGGAATTCCCCTACACCATCCGCCTGGTCTCGGAGATCACCGAGTCGAACGGCTCTTCTTCGATGGCCACGGTTTGCGGCTCGTCGCTGGCGCTGATGGATGCCGGCGTGCCGCTGAAGCGGCCGACCGCCGGCATCGCCATGGGCCTCATTCTCGAGGACAAGCGCTTTGCCGTGCTGTCCGACATCCTCGGCGACGAGGATCATCTCGGCGACATGGACTTCAAGGTGGCCGGCACCGAAGAAGGCGTCACCTCGCTGCAGATGGACATCAAGATCGCCGGCATCACCGAAGAGATCATGCGGGTAGCGCTCGATCAGGCCAAAGGCGGCCGCATGCACATCCTCGGCGAAATGTCGAAGGCGCTGACCTCGGCGCGCGCCGAACTCGGCGAACACGCCCCGCGCATCGAGATGTTCAAGATCCCGACCGACAAAATCAGGGAAGTGATAGGCACCGGCGGCAAGGTGATCCGCGAGATCGTCGAGAAGACCGGCGCCAAGATCAACATCGAGGACGACGGTTCGGTGAAGGTGGCCTCCGCCGACGGCGAGTTGATCAAGGCGGCGATCAAGTGGATCAAGTCGATCGCTTCCGATCCCGAGCCCGGCACGATCTACGACGGCACCGTGGTCAAGGTGATGGACTTCGGCGCCTTCGTGAACTTCTTCGGCGCCAAGGACGGTCTCGTCCACATCAGCCAGCTCGCGCCCAACCGCGTCAACAAGGTCACCGACGTGGTCAAGGAAGGCGACAAGGTGAAGGTCAAGCTCCTGGGCATGGATGAGCGCGGCAAGGTGCGCCTGTCCATGAAGGCGGTCGATCAGGCGACCGGCGAGGACCTCGAAGCCAAGCAAAAGGGCGGCGAGCAGCAAGCCGCAGCCGGCGGCGCGGCGGAGTAACCCTCACAACATGCAAAGACGAAAGGGCGGCCGCGTGGCCGCCTTTTTTATTGCAGCGTTTTTGCCGCCGGCTTGCCGAGCGCCTGGCGGATGATCGCCCCCAGCGCCGTGAAATCCTTTTTGCGCGGCGACGTGCGTCGCCAGGCCAATCCGATCGTGCGCGCCGGCGCCGGCGCGGCAAAGCGCAGAAGTTTCACCCGGTCGTCGCGCCCTTCCGTCTCGATCGCAACCTCCGGCAAGAGTGTCACGCCGTAACCGTTCGCCACCATCTGCATCACGGTGGCAAGCGACGTCGCCCCCAGGCCCGCCGGCGCATCGCGACGTGGGGTAGCGCAAAAAGCCAAGGCCTGATCACGCAGACAATGGCCCTCCTCCAAGAGGATCAGCCGGCTTTGATCGACGTCTTCGACGCCGACGCGGCTGCGTGCCGGCCGCGCATCGGTCGCCGGCACCGCCAGCAGGAAGGCGTCGTCGAACAGCCGAAGCGTCTCCACATCGGCGCCTTCGGCCGGCAGCGCCAACATCACGGCGTCGAGTTCGCCACGGCTAAGCTCCTCGAGCAGCAACTTGGTTTGCGTCTCGCGCACTTCCAGCCGCAGCGCCGGAAATTTCGCCTGCAGGCGCGGCAGCACGCACGGCAAAACGTATGGCGCCAGCGTCGGGATGATGCCGAGCAAGAGCCGCCCGCTGAGCAAGTCTCGGTGGCTGGCAAAATCGACCAGGTCGCGGGTGGCGGTGAGGATTAGTTCGGCGCGCTCGGCCACATCCAGACCGATGTCGGTCAGCGCGATCTCGCCCGGCCGCCGCTCTACCAATTCGGCGCCGATCTCGCGCTCCAGCGCGCGCACTTGCATGGACAGCGCCGGCTGGGTCACCGCGCAGTCGGCCGCCGCCCGGCCGAAATGCCGATGGCGGGCGAGCGAAGTGAGATACCGCAACTGCCGCAAGGTGATCATGGCGATAAGATAGACTTATCGATACTACCAATCAATACGATTAGACCTGATGGTGCCACCACGCCTAAACATCCTGCGACATCGCGCTTAGATACTCGAAAAGACCCGCCGCACCCGCCAGGGACGAACAGCCATGGCCAAGAGCACGATCGGAGAGAAACATGGACGCAAAGACTGACAAGAACGCCAGCAATTGTCCCTTCATGCACCACACGACCGTTGGCGTCAGGTCCAACCGCGACTGGTGGCCGAACCAACTGAACCTCAAGATGCTGCACCGGAACTCTTCCCTGTCCGATCCCATGGGCGCGGCGTTCAAATATGCGGAGGCATTCAAGAAGCTCGACCTCAAGGCCCTGAAGAAGGATCTCACCGCGCTGATGACGGATTCGCAGGAATGGTGGCCGGCGGATTTCGGCCACTACGGGCCGCTGTTCATCCGCATGGCGTGGCACAGTGCGGGTACCTACCGCATCGGCGACGGCCGCGGCGGCGCCGGCGCCGGCCAGCAGCGCTTCGCGCCGCTCAACAGTTGGCCGGACAACGTGAACCTCGACAAGGCGCGCCGGCTGCTCTGGCCCATCAAGCAGAAATACGGCGACAAGATTTCCTGGGCCGACCTGATGATCCTCGCCGGCAACGTTGCCTTGGAGTCGATGGGTTTCAAAACTTTCGGCTTTGCCGGCGGTCGCGCCGATGTCTGGGAGCCTGATGAAGACACCTACTGGGGGGCCGAGGACTCCTGGCTCGGCGACAAGCGCTACGCGGGTGACCGCAATCTCGAAAATCCCCTCGCCGCCGTGCAGATGGGTCTGATTTACGTCAATCCGGAAGGTCCAAACGGCAACCCGGACCCGCTCGCTGCCGCCAAGGACATTCGCGAGACCTTTGCCCGCATGGCCATGAACGACGAGGAAACCGTCGCGCTCATCGCCGGCGGGCATACCTTCGGCAAGGCCCATGGCGCCGGCAATGCGGCGCTTCTAGGCCCTGAGCCCGAGGCCGCCGGCCTTGAACTGCAAGGCCTCGGCTGGAAGAGCAGCTTCGGCAGCGGAATGGGCGATGACACGATGGGCGGCGGCCCAGAAGTCACCTGGACCACGACGCCGACCAAGTGGAGCAACAACTTCTTCGAGAACCTGTTCGGCTACGAATGGGAGCTGACCAAGAGCCCGGCTGGCGCGCAGCAGTGGGTGGCGAAGAATGCCCCGGATTCGATCCCATATGCCCAGGACAAGTCCAAGCATCGCAAGCCGACCATGCTGACCACCGACCTCTCCTTGCGCTTCGACCCTGTCTACGAAAAGATTTCGCGGCGCTTCTATGAGCATCCAGATGAATTCGCTGATGCCTTCGCCAGAGCGTGGTTCAAGTTGGTCCACCGCGACATGGGCCCGCGCTCGCGCTATCTCGGGCCGGAGGTTCCGGCAGAAGAACTGCTGTGGCAGGACCCCGTCCCCGCCGTCGATCACAAGCTGATCGATGCGAAGGACATCGCGGACCTCAAGGGCAAGATCCTCGCATCGGGACTTTCCATCTCTCAACTGGTCTCGACCGCTTGGGCGTCGGCTGCCACCTTCCGCGGCTCCGACAAGCGCGGTGGGGCGAACGGGGCGCGCATCCGCCTCAGCCCGCAGAAGGACTGGGACGTCAACCAACCGGCGCAGCTGGCGAAAGTGCTGAAAACCCTCGAGGGCATCCAGAAGGCGTTCAACGGCGCGTCCGGCGGTAAGAAAGTGTCGCTCGCCGACCTGATCGTCCTTGGCGGTTGCGCCGCCATCGAGCAGGCGGCGAAGAAGGCCGGGCAAGACGTGGTGGTTCCCTTCGCACCGGGCCGCACGGACGCCTCGCAGGAGCAGACCGATGTGGACTCCTTCGCGGTGCTTGAGCCGTTCGCGGACGGGTTCCGCAACTATCTCAAGGCCAAGTACGCCGTTTCGGCGGAGGAACTACTGATCGACAAGGCGCAATTGCTGACGCTGACCGCGCCGGAAATGACAGTTCTTATCGGCGGCATGCGTGTCTTGGGCGCGAACCACGGTCAAACCCAGCATGGTGTCTTCACCAAGCGTCCCGAGACGCTGACCAACGACTTCTTCGTCAACCTGCTCGACATGGGCACGACGTGGAAGGCAACTTCGGCCGACGCGGATCTGTTCGAAGGGCACGACCGCAAAACGGGCACACTGAAGTGGACCGGCACTCGCGTCGATCTGATCTTCGGTTCGAACTCACAGCTGCGGGCGCTGGCTGAAGTCTACGGCTCCGGCGACGCGAAGCAGAAGTTCATGGCCGACTTCGTGACGGCCTGGACGAAAGTGATGAACGCCGACCGCTTCGACCTGACCTGACATCGGTTGACGCAAGCGACGAAATGAAAACGGCCGGGGAAATCCCCGGCCGTTTTTCGCTTGTCGTCCCCGCGAAGGCCGGGACAACTATTGCTACTGCCCGCCGCCGTTGCCCTCCACGCTCCCACCCGCGCTTTTGAGCGCGGCCGGCTGCGGCATGGAGATGACGTTATAGCCGCTATCGACGAAATGCACCTCGCCGGTGACGCCGGTCGAGAGGTCGGACAGCAGATACAAACCGGCGCCGCCCAATTCCTCCAGCGTGACGCCGCGGCCGAGCGGGGAAAATTTCTGCTGGAAGGCGAACATATAGCGCGCGTCGGTAATGCCCGCGCCGGCTAGCGTACGGATCGGGCCGGCCGAAATGGCGTTGACGCGAATCTTCTGGTGGCCGAAATCGACCGCTAAATAGCGCACCGAGGCTTCCAGGCCCGCCTTGGCCACACCCATCACGTTATAATTCGGCATAGCGCGCTCACCGCCGTTATAAGTCAGCGTCACCATCGCGCCGCCGTTCGGCATCAGCGCGGCGGCGCGCTTGGCCGCCTCGGTGAAGGCGTAGCAGGAGATCACCATGGTGCGGATGAAGTTTTCGCGCGTCGTGTCGGCGTAACGGCCCTTGAGCTCGTCCTTGTTGGAATAGGCGACCGCGTGCACCAGGAAATCCATCGTGCCCCATTGTTTCTGGATTTCGCCGAACACCGCGTCGACCGAGGCGATGTCCTCGACGTCGCACGGCATGATGAAGGACGATCCGACCTGCTCGGCCAGCGGCTTCACCCGCTTCAACAGCGCATCGCCCTGGTAAGTGAAAGCGAGCTTGGCGCCGTGCGTGTGCAGCATCTTGGCGATGCCCCAGGCGATGGAATGGTCGTTGGCGACCCCCATCACCAGCCCGCGTTTGCCCTCCATCAGTCCCGGCATGTGTTCACCATCGCAACAGTGTCGTCGCCCGCGAAACGGACGATCCAGTAACCTGTGAATTCACGATAAGGCAAGCCCGGTGACGGCTGGCTGCCCCGCGTATTGGGGCATGTCGGCAGGGCTTACGCATCCAGCCGCTTGAACACCACCGAGGCGTTAGTGCCGCCGAAACCAAACGAGTTGGAAAGCACGGCGCCGAGCGTGACGTTATCCCGGCGTTCGCGCACGATCGGCATGTCGGCGAAGGCCGGGTCGAGGTTCTCGATATTGGCGCTCTTGCAAATGAAGCCGTTCTGCATCATCAGCATCGAATAGATCGCCTCCTGCACGCCGGCGGCGCCGAGCGAATGTCCGGTCAGCGACTTGGTCGCCGAAATCGGCGGGCACTTGGCGCCGAACACTTCACGGATCGCCTCGATCTCCTTGAGATCGCCGACCGGCGTCGCGGTGGCATGCGGATTGATGTAGTCGATCGGCGCCTGCACGGTCTCCAGCGCCATCTTCATGCAGCGCTGCGCGCCCTCGCCCGAAGGCGCCACCATGTCGTAACCGTCGGAGGTCGCGCCGTAGCCGGCGACCTCGGCGTAAATCTTGGCGCCGCGCGCCTTGGCGTGTTCGAGCTCTTCCAGCACCAGCACGCCGGCGCCGCCGGCGATGACGAAGCCGTCGCGGTCTGCGTCGTAGGCGCGCGAGGCTGTCGCCGGCGTGGCGTTGTACTTGGACGACATGGCGCCCATGGCGTCGAACAGGTTCGACATGGTCCAGCTCAGCTCTTCCGAGCCGCCGGCGAAAACCATGTCCTGCTTGCCCCATTGGATCAGCTCGGAGCCGTTGCCGATGCAGTGGTTGGACGTGGCGCAGGCCGAGGAGATCGAATAGTTGACGCCCTTGATCTTGAACCAGGTGGCGAGCGTCGCCGACGCCGTCGACGACATCGCCTTCGGCACGGCGAACGGCCCGATGCGCTTGGGCGAACCTTTTTCGCGCGTGATATCGGCCGCCTCGACGATCGTTAAGGTCGAAGGGCCGCCCGATCCCATGACGATGCCGGTGCGCGGATTGGAAATGTCTTTTTCCTCGACGCCGGAATCGCGGATCGCCTGCTCCATGGCGACGTGATTCCACGCCGCGCCTTGACCGAGGAAGCGCATCGCGCGCCGGTCCACCGATCCCGCCGGATCGAGCGTCGGCATGCCCTGCACCTGACAGCGGAAACCGCGCTTGGCGAATTCCTCGGCGTGCGTGATGCCGGACTTGGCCTCGCGCAGGCTGGCGAGAACTTCCTGCGTGTTGTTGCCGATGGACGATACGATGCCCATCCCGGTGACGACGACCCGTCTCATTGCCGCATATCCTCACCCGCGCCGCGGATTGCCGATGATTGGTTCATAGATGATTGGTTCATAAATGGGCCGCCCCAGGCCAGCGCGCAACTGGGCAGGCGCCGATCAAGCGCCGCTTGGCTGCAACGCGTCGTCCTGTTTGAACAGGCCGACCTTGAGGTCCAGCGCCTTGTAGATCACGTTGCCGTCGGCCGACAGCCAGCCGTCGGCGATGCCGAGCACCAGCTTCGAACGCATCACCCGTTTGAAATCGATGCCATAGACGACCTTCTTCACCGTCGGCAGCACTTGCCCGGAGAACTTGAGTTCGCCTAAGCCCAGCGCGCGGCCTTTGCCTGGCGAGCCCAGCCAACCGAGGAAAAAGCCGACGAGTTGCCACAGCGCGTCGAGGCCGAGACAGCCGGGCATCACCGGATCGCCCTTGAAGTGGCAGAGGAAGAACCAGAGGTCCGGCTTCACGTCGAGCTCGGCGCGGATCATGCCCTTGCCGTGTTCGCCGCCCTGTTCGGAAATTTCGGTGATGCGGTCGAACATCAACATCGGCGGCAGCGGCAACTGGGCGTTGCCCGGCCCGAACAGTTCGCCGCGCCCGCAGGCAAGAAGATCCTCGTAGTCGAAACTGTGACGTTTGTTATCCATCAACGCAGCATCCCCGCTTGGCGGGCCGGCGGTTCGAATGTCCATGCGCGGATTCGTAACACACCGAGGCTATGCGGCAAAGATGGCGAAACCGGGCGGGCGCAGCAATTTCACGCCCGGATTGCCGCGACAAAACGACCGTGGCGGTATTTGCGAGGGAGTTGCATCTAGGCTGCTAATGCGTATATGTTGCAACTGAAACGGTCATTTGCCTGCCCGCCGGGCTGGGACATTCGTCATGTGAGCGTACCGATGAGCCAACCGCGCACTTTGGGTTTCCCGTCCGCGCCAGCGGTGGCCGCGCCGTCGCCAACCGATCGCTCCGAGCTAACCGGCTGCCCGTGGCATGACGTGAAGGCGATGCTGCGCCAGGTAGGCCTGCGCCCGACACGCCAGCGCATGGCGCTCGGCTGGCTCTTGTTCGGCAAGGGCGACCGCCACCTCACCGCCGAAATGCTCTACGAGGAAGCGACGCGGGCCAAGGTGCCGGTGTCGCTCGCCACCATCTACAACACACTGCACCAGTTCACCGAGGTTGGCCTGCTGCGCCAATTGGCGGTCGACGGCTCGAAGGCGTATTTCGATACCAACACCACCGCGCATCACCATTTCTTCATCGAGGGCGTCGACGAACTGGTCGACATCCCAGGCACCGACGTGGTGGTCGGCAAGACCCCGGTACCGCCCGAGGGCTACCAGATCGCGCGCGTGGACGTGGTGGTGCGGCTGCGGCGGAAATCGTAAATCCCGTCATTCCGGGGTCCGCCACCGATCTCGGGTTTATCCGAGATCGTCAATTTTGAAAACCAAGTCGGCTATAGCCGACTTGGCTGGCGCGAACCCGGAATCCAGTTCCATAATAAATTCATCCGAGTTTGCTTCTGGATTCCGGGTTCGCACGCTTGCGCCTGCGCCGCGGAATGACCGGTTGAGCTGGCGGTCGCTACGCTAATCGATCTTCTCGTTCGGGTAGGCGCCCCACAACCGTTCCTGGCGGATCCAGCCGTCGAAATTCTTGCCGGCGAATTCGCACCATTTGCCGTTGCAGGATTTGAGTACTCCGAGCACGCCCGATTGCAGGCGGGCGGTCTCCGGGGATTTAGCGTCCGGGTCCTGATAAAGCGGCACCAGATCGTTCTTCAGGGTCGGCACCACAACCGCCGAACGCTTGCCCGACAAAAGCGAGTGGTAGACCCAGCCTTCCGCCCCCTCCCAGTCGCGGATGCGCCGCCAGTTCTCGAACTCGGCGGTGATCTCCACCGGCATGCCGGCGCGGGTATAGACCCAGCGCACCTCCTGATCCTTATTCGGGCCGGCGCGCACATTAACCCGGTCGGATTTGAGGCTGACGAAACGCGGTACCGGCAGACCGCTCGCCGAGCCGGCGGTCACATCGCCGGCGGCATGCCCGGCCGGCGCCTGCAGTGCCAGCAAACCGGCGGCCAGCGCCACCCGGCAAAGGCTGCGAAATGCGGCTGCAAAGCTTTGTGTTGTCACTGCCATCTGGTAGGAAACGGAACGGATTGAGCCCCCACGCGCGTGAGCCGGGAGTGTGGGCGAGCACGGTTAAAGAGGGCTGAACGGCGTCCAAATAACGGTCCCCAAAGGACGGCCGGCCGCCGCGCTGAAAGAGCAAAAGAGCACATGCCGAAGGCCAAAAAACCGCTGGTCATCGTCACCCGCAAGCTGCCCGACAGTGTCGAGCTGCGCATGCGGGAACTATTCGACGCCCGATTCAACGCTGACGACACGCCGATGACGCACGCCCAGTTGCAGGACGCCGTACGTACGGCCGACGTATTGGTGCCCACCGTCACCGACCGTATCGACGCCTCGGTACTCTCGAAATCCGGCGAACAGCTCAAGCTGATCGCCAATTTCGGCAACGGCGTCGACAATATCGACGTCATCACTGCGGTTCAGCGCGGCATCACCGTCACCAACACGCCGGGCGTGCTCACCGAGGACACCGCCGACATGACCATGGCGCTGCTGCTGGCGGTGCCGCGGCGGCTGGTGGAAGGCGCCGGCGTGCTGATTTCGGACAAGGATTGGGCCGGCTGGTCCCCGACCTGGATGCTGGGCAAGCGCATCTGGGGCAAACGGCTCGGCATCATCGGCATGGGGCGCATCGGCCAGGCGGTGGCGCGCCGCGCGCGCGCCTTCGGCCTGCAGATTCATTATCACAACCGCCGCAAGGTGGCGCCCAAGATCGAAGAAGACCTCGACGCCACTTATTGGGAGAGCCTCGACCAGATGCTCGCCCGCATGGACATCGTCTCGATCAATTGCCCGCATACGCCGGCGACTTATCATCTCTTGTCGGCGCGCCGGCTCAAGATGCTCCGCTCCGAGGCCTATATCGTCAACACGTCGCGCGGCGAGGTGATCGACGAGAACGCGCTCGCGCGCCTGCTCGAGGCGGGCGAAATCGCCGGCGCCGGTCTTGACGTGTTCGAGCACGAGCCGGCGGTGAACCCGAAGCTGGTCAAGCTCGCACGCGAGGGCAAGGTCGTGCTGCTGCCGCACATGGGATCGGCGACGCTGGAAGGCCGCGTCGACATGGGCGAGAAGGTCATCATCAACATCAAGACCTTCATGGACGGCCATCGGCCGCCGGATCGCGTGCTGCCGTCGATGCTTTAAAGTCATTCCGGGTTCGCTCGCGCCCCGGAATGACAGCTATTTATGTATCGACAAATCCCTAATCGTCGGCTTGTCGCCCGACAGCGGATTGCCCGGGTCCCATTCGTAATTCAGCGTCTCGAAGCGCATCGAGCGCGCGTCGACCATCAGTAGCCGCCTGACCAGGCCTTCGCCGAATCCGACGATCTCGCGGATGACTTCCAATGCCATCATCGAGCCGAGCACGCCGGGCAGCGCGCCGAGAATGCCGGCTTCGGCGCAGGCCGGCACTGTGCCCAGAGGCGGCGGCTCGGGAAATAGACAGCGATAGGTCGGATTGGGTTTGCCATCGGCGCCGTTCTCGTACGGCCGCAGCGTGGTGAGCGAGCCGTCGAAGGTGCCGACCGCGGCGGTGACCAGCGGCTTCTTGGCGAAGTAGCAGGCGTCGGAGACAAGATAGCGTGTGGCGAAATTGTCGGAGCCGTCGGCGACAATATCATAGCCCGCGATCAGCTTGAGCGCGTTGCCGGCATCGATGCGCGTCATGTGCGTTTCCACGTTCACATGCGGATTGAGTCGCGCGATGACGGCTTCGGCGCCGTCCACCTTGCGCGTGCCGACGTCGTCGGTGCCGAAGATCACCTGCCGCTGCAAATTCGACAGCGATACCGTGTCGTCGTCGACCACGCCGAGCGTGCCGACGCCGGCGGCGGCGAGATAAAGCAGCACCGGCGCGCCGAGACCGCCGGCGCCGACGACCAGCACGCGCGCGGCCTTCAGCTTGGCCTGGCCCGGCCCGCCGACCTCGCGTAGCACGATGTGGCGCGCATAGCGTTCAAGTTCTTGTTTATTGAGCATCGACCTAAGCCTATGGGTTGGAACGCGTCTCGACCAGCCTGTTGACGCCTTGCACCGCAGCCTCGATCCGTTAAGGTGCCGCAAAATACGGTGGGATGGCGTTAGACGATGCGTCGCGGTCCGTTCCTGGTGATGCTCATGCTGCTCTTCTGCGCCGGTCCAGTGCTGGCGCAGTCGCCGGGCATTATACCAATGCCGCAGCAGCCCGACGCCAAGCCGGCCAGAAAGCACCTCAAGCACAAAGCGGTTGCCGCCAAACCAGTCGAGGCCAAATCGGCCGCCACCAAGCCGGCAGTAGCCAAGCCCGTCAGTGCCAAGCCCGCGGAAGCGACGCCCGCGAAAGCCAAGCCGGTCGCGCCTAAATCCGCCGACATCAAACCGACCCAAGCGAAGCCCGCTAACACCAAGCCCACCGAAGCCAAATCGGCAACCGCAAAGGCTCTCTCCGCCAAACCCGCCGCGCCGAAAGCCGCCGCCAAAACAGAGCCGTCTCCCGATGTCTTCGCCGGCATTGCGCGCGACGAGCGCCTGAAAATCCAGGCGGCGCTGCTGTGGGCGGGCGACTATACCGGCGTGCACGGCGGCGACGACCCCATGCTGACCGCGGTCAAGAATTTCCAGAAGCGCCACAAGGCCAAGATCACCGGCGTGCTGACGCCGGCCGAACGCGCGGAGCTGGTCGCCGCCGCCAAGCAGCACGCAGACGAATTCGGCTGGAACGTGGTGGTCGATCCGGCGACCGGCATCCGCATCGGCCTGCCGGAGAAGCTCGTGCCGCATGCGCGCGAGGCGGCCCGCGGCACGCGCTGGTCCTCGGCGCATGGCGAGGTGCAGGTTGAAACCTTCCGTATCAAGGACGCCAATCTCAAGCTCGCCGCTTTGTTCGAGCGAGAAAAGAAAGAGCCGTCCACGCGCAAGGTCGAGACTAGTGTACTGCACGACGACAATTTCTTCATCAGCGGCATGCAGGGCCTCAAGCGCTTTTCCGTGCGCGCCACCGCGCGCGACGGCGAGGTGCGCGGTTTTACCATGCTCTACGACCAGGCCATGGAAGGCATCGTCGCGCCGGTGATGGTGGCGATGGCGAGCGCCTTCTCGCCGTTCCCCGAGCACAGCGCCCCCTTTGCCGCGTTGGCGAAGTCGGTGGAATACGGCAACGGCCTGGTGGTGAGCGCGCAGGGCCACATCGTCACCGACGCGAAACTCACCGAAGGCTGCCGGGTGATCGTCGCTGCCGGGCTGGGCGATGCCGACCGCGTGGCCGAGGACAAGGACTTAGGCCTCACGCTGCTGCGCGTTTACGGGCCGCGCAAGGTTTCGCCGCTGGCGCTGCCAAGCGATACGCCGAACGCGGGCGAGCTGACGCTGGTCGGCATTCCCGATCCGAGGGCGCAGGACGGCAGCCGCAAACTGACCGAGGTCAAGGCGCGGCTTGTCGACGGCAGCGCGATCGAATTGCGCCAGCCAGTGCCGATGGCCGGATTCTCCGGCGCCGCCGCGCTCGATGGCCAGGGCCACGTTCTCGGCATGATGGAAATGGGTTCGATGACGCTCGCCAGCATCGAGTCGGCCGCGCCGCCGGTGCGGCTGATCGGCGCCGCGGCCATCCGCAAGTTCCTCGACGCGCACAGCGTTTCGACGCCCGCACATACCGGCGACGCCAAGGCCGCGGTCGTGCGGATTATCTGCGTGCGCAAATAATCCGGCTAAGCCTGGATCGTATAGCGGGTCACGCCATCGTGGTTGCGGACCCACCAATAATCGTGCTCGCCTTCGTAACCGGCATCCGGCCGCAGCACCTGTGTCAGCATATTCATATATGAGACCGCGTCGTTTCGCTTGGCAAAGATGCAGCGGGAAACCACGTTGCTGGCGACGTCGCCACGCTCATTCAGCTTGTGTTCGCATATCTTGAACATCCGTCCCTCCAACGCATGCGTTGGCCGGTCTTTAAATTCACCGACATTGAATTAAGGGACGGTTAATTACCTATTCTTCCATACCGGCTTACGCTTCTCGACGAAGGCCTGCATGCCTTCCTGCTGATCTTCGGTGGCGAACAGCGCGTGGAAAATGCGCCGTTCGAAGATCACGCCTTCCGCCAGCGGGCTTTCGAAGGCGCGGTTGACCGCCTCCTTGCCGGCCAGCACCGAGGGCAGCGACATAGTGGCGATGATATCGGCGACCGCCATCGCCTCCTCCATCAGCTTGGCCGCCGGCACCACCCGCGCGACCAATCCGGAGCGCTCGGCCTCGCTGGCATCCATCATGCGGCCGGTCAAGATCAGGTCCATCGCCTTGGCCTTGCCGACCGCGCGGGTGAGCCGCTGCGTGCCGCCGATGCCGGGAATGACGCCGAGCTTGATCTCCGGCTGGCCGAATTTGGCGTTGTCCGCCGCGACGATGATATCGCAATGCATGGCGAGTTCGCAGCCGCCGCCGAGTGCAAAGCCGGCGACCGCCGCCACGATCGGCTTGCGCGCGCGCGCTGCGCGGTCCCAGGCGAAACAGAAGTTCTCGAGATAGGCCTCGATGAAGGTCTTGTCGGCCATCTCCTTGATATCGGCGCCGGCGGCGAAAGCCTTGTCGTTGCCGGTGATCAGCAGGCAGCCGATCCCCGCATCGACCTCGAAGGCCTCGATCGCCTGGATGAGTTCGCCGATGAGCGCACGGTTGAGCGCATTGAGCGCCTGCGGGCGATTGAGCCGGATGATGCCGACCCGGCCTTTGGTTTCGACGAGGATGGTTTGGTAGCTCATGACTCTCTCCCGGTGGACTCGGTCATTTCTGGCATGCCGGACAATAGAACGTCGAGCGCCCGCTCTGCACGATGCGTTTGATCGTTGTCTTTTTCTTGCCCTTGCAGTTCGGGCAAGGCTCGCCCTCGCGGTCATAGACGCTGAAACTGTGCTGGAAGTCGCCGAGCGCGCCGTCGGTGCGGCGGTGGTCGCGCAACGAGGAGCCGCCGGCAGCGATGGCGTCCTGGAGTACCGCCTTGATCGCCTCGACCAGCGCCTGCGCGCGCGCATTCGGTTTGCCGTTGCGGTCGGCGATGGTGGAGGCAAGCCTTTTGGGAGAAAGCCGCGCGCGAAACAGCGCCTCGCAGACGTAGATGTTGCCGAGCCCGGCCACCACGCGCTGATCGCTCAGCGCGGCCTTCAGCGAGGTCTTCTTCCCGGCGCAAGCTTTGGCCAGCATGGCGGCATCGAATTCATTTCCCAAAGGCTCCGGCCCAAGCGAGCGCAGCAACGGTTCGGCCTCGAGCTTAGCCCGCGGCACCAGCTTCATCGAGCCGAAGCGGCGCGGATCGTTGAAGGTGACGGTCGCGCCATTCGACATGTGAAACACCACGTGGTCGTGCGCGGTGCTCTTGGACTTCTCGTGATAATAAACGCCGGGCTTGGCATCCTTGCCGACGCGGAACGAGCCCGACATGCCGAGATGCATCAGCAGCACGTCACCGGACGACAAATCCGCCAAGAGGTATTTCGCCCGCCGGCCGAGGCCCGCGACGGTCTGGCCCGTCAGACGCTTTTCGAAGCCTTTGGCCAGCGGCCAACGCAGCCGGCGGTCGCGCACCTCGACCTTGGCGAAGGCGGCGCCTTCCATGGCCGGCTGTAGGCCGCGCCGCACGGTCTCGACTTCGGGGAGCTCTGGCATGGTTAACTCTGCTTGCGTTCACACATAGCGCCCCCCGCGCGCCCGCGCTATGGTCCTGCCCGCAAAGGGTAATTCCCATGGCCCGAAGGCGCGAAGAGACCCATTTCGGCGAGAAAACCGTGCCGCTGGCCGACAAACAGGGGCTGGTGGACGACGTGTTTCATTCGGTCGCGCGCCGCTACGACCTGATGAACGACCTGATGTCGGGCGGCCTGCACCGGGCCTGGAAGGACGCGCTGGTCACCGCGGTGAATCCGCCCACAAAAGGCCGTCCCGGCCGTCTTCATGAAAAGTCGGACAAGCCTTTCGCTTTGCTCGATCTCGCCGGCGGCACCGGCGACGTCGCCTTCCGCGTGGTGGAGGCTGGCGGGGCCGGCACGCGCATCACGGTCTGTGACATCAATGAAGACATGCTTAGCGTTGGCCGCGAACGAGCAATCCAGCGCGGGCACGATCTTGCCGTCACCTTCGAGCAGGGCAATGCCGAGGAACTGCCTTATCCCGACAAGAGCTTCGATTGCGTCACGATTGCCTTCGGCATCCGCAACGTGCCGCGCATCGAGCGCGCACTGGCCGAAGCTTACCGTGTGCTGCGCGTCGGCGGGCGCTTCCTCTGCCTGGAATTTTCCGCGGTCAACGTACCCGGCATCGACGCGCTGTATGAGCTTTATTCCTTCAACGTCATCCCGCGCATCGGCGCCGCGGTCACCGGTGACCGCGAGGCCTACCAATATCTCGTCGAGTCGATCCGCAAGTTTCCCAAACCGCCGGCCTTCGCCAAGATGATCGAGGCGGCCGGTTTCCGCCGCGTCTCCTACACGAGCATGACTGCCGGCGTAGTAGCGCTGCATTCGGGCTGGAAATTGTGATCGCCGGCCTTTCCCATCTCACCCGTCTCGCGCGCGCCGGTTTTGTGTTCGCGCGAGAAGGCGTGTTCGCGCTGGTCGACACGCGGCCTTTGCCGCTGCCGGCAAAAATAGGCATTGCGCTCGCCCGCCTGTTCGAGCGTCCCTCGGCGAAAGACGGCTCCGGCCGGCTCGCCGCCGCGCTCACCAAGCTGGGGCCCACCTACGTCAAGCTCGGCCAGTTCATGGCCACAAGGCCCGACGTGGTCGGCAAGCAGATCGCGCGCGATCTGGAAAGCCTGCAGGACAAGATGGCGCCGTTTCCGCAGAGCGAAGCTGAAGCCGTGGTCGCCGCAGCCTTCAACAAGCCGGTCAAGGACGTGTTCGCCGAATTCGGGCCCGCGGTCGCCGCCGCCTCCATCGCGCAAGTGCATCGCGCCGAGGTCGAGGCCGAGGGCGGGCGCAAAGCCGTGGCGGCGAAAATCCTGCGTCCCGGCATCGAGCGCCGCTTCAAGGTCGATCTCGATGCTTTCTTCTACGTTGCGCGCAAGGCGGAAAGCCTGTCGCTGGAAGCGCAACGCCTGCGCCCGGTCGAAGCGGTGGCGACGCTGGCGCGTTCGGTCGCCATCGAAATGGATTTCCGCCTGGAAGCCGCGGCGCTTTCCGAGATGGCGGAGAACACGCGCGAGGACAAGGATTTCCGCGTGCCTACGGTCGACTGGGACCGCACCGCGCGCGAGGTGCTCACGCTCGAATGGATCGACGGCACGCCGCTCAACGACCGCGCCGCGCTCGAGGCCAAGGGCTACGATCTGCCGGCGCTCGGCCGCCAAGTGATCCAGAGCTTCCTGCGCCACGCGCTGCGCGACGGCTTCTTCCACGCCGATATGCATCCCGGCAACCTGTTCGTCGACAATGAAGGCCGGCTGGTCGCGGTCGATTTCGGCATCATGGGCAGGTTGGGGCCGAAGGAACGCCGGTTCCTCGCCGAAATTTTGTTTGGCTTCATCACCCGCGATTATCAGCGCACCGCGCAGATCCATTTCGACGCCGGCTACGTGCCCCGCCATCACTCGGTTGAAGCCTTCGCGCAGGCGATCCGCGCCATCGGCGAACCGATCCACAACCGCGCCGCCGAAGACATCTCGATGGCCAAGCTGTTGATGCTGCTATTCGAGGTCACCGGCCTGTTCGACATGCGCACGCGGCCCGAGCTGCTGCTGCTGCAAAAGACCATGGTGGTGGTGGAAGGCGTCGCCCGCACGCTCGATCCCAAGCTCGACATGTGGACCGTGGCCGACCCCGTCGTGCGCGAATGGATCGAGCGCAATCTCGGACCGGCCGGGCGCCTCGAAGACGTGGCCGAGGGCGCCGGCGAGATCGGCCGCTTCCTCGGCCAGGTGCCCGCGCTGCTTGAGCGCGGCGCAACGCTGATCGATCAACTCGACGACATCACGCGCGACGGCTTGGTGCTGTCGCCGGAAACGGTCGAAGCCATCGGCCGCGCCGAGCAACGCCGCAGCCGTTGGACCGCGGTCGCGCTGTGGGTGATCGCCGCGCTTTTGGCCTGGGCGGTGTGGCGGTTGATGTGAGCCTCCGCTTCACCTCTCCCCACGAGCGGGGAGAGGGAGATCACCGCGTCACCAACGCCTGCAACTTGTCGATGCTCTGCGTCCAGCCCGCCTCCATGCCGGCCAGCATCTGCGGCGCGATCGGCACCAGGCCAACCATGTGAGACGTCACCGTCAGCGTGGTCTTGCCGGCCTGCTCGCTCAGCGTGACGGTGGTCTCGCCTTCCAGCAGATGATTGCCGTCTTTGTCGACGGCGATGTTGCTGAACACCAGCCTTTCAGGCGGCACGATTTCACGGAACACACCCTTCGTCGGATAGTCTTTGCCGTCCGGTCCGTGCATGACGATACGCAAGGCGCCGCCGACGCGCAGGTCGAGTTCCGGCACCGAACTGGTGAAGCCGCGCGGCCCGAACCAATGCGCCAGCATCGCCGGCTTGGTCCAGGCCCGCCAGACCAGCGCGCGCGGCGCGTCGAACACGCGGGTGATGACAACGCTGCCTTCGCCGAACTTGCTCACGCCGCCTGTTCCGCAAAAGCGCGTTCGATCGTTGCAAGATCGATTTTCTTCATCTGCATGAAGGCATTCATCACGCGCGCCGATTTCTTGGCGTCGGGGTCGGTCATCATTTTCGGAATCGCGCTCGGCACCACCTGCCACGACAGACCGAATTTGTCCTTCAGCCAGCCGCAGGGGCCTTCCTCGCCGCCCGCGGTCAACGCGTTCCAGTAATAATCGACGTCGGCTTGCGTGTCGCACATGACCTGAAACGACACCGCCTCGTCGAATTTGAATTGCGGGCCGCCGTTGAGCGCGGTGAACGGCTGCCCGTCGAGCTCGAAAGCCACCACCATCACCGACCCCGCCGGCTTATGATGAACGTCCTGCCCGGCGTCCGGAAAACGGCTGACCGATGTGATCTTGGAGTTCTTGAATACCGAGCAATAGAACGTCGCTGCCTCCTCGGCCTGCGTGTCGAACCACAGGCAGGGGGTTATGGTTTTTGTTCCGATTGGCATGGCGTCTCCTCACTTCGCCGTCGTCAAATATGCGGCGAGCCGATCCAAGGTGCCGCCCCAACCTTGCGTCATGCTGGCGACGCCCTCATCGAAGGTCTTTTGTTCTTCGGCGGTGGGGTTGAGTGTCTGCCAGCGCAGCGTAAATTTGGTCTTGCCGCCAGGCTGCTCCTCGAAGGTGAAGGTCGTCAGCAGTTGCTGCGGCCAGTTCGGATTCATCGGATGGCGGGTGACGCCGCCTTTTTCGTCGGAAAAATAATTGACGAATACCAGCCGTTCCGGCGGGACCACTTCGCGATAGACGAACTTGCCCCACATCATGTTGCCGTCGGGCGTCCGCATGCCGTAGTGATAGCTGCCGCCCGGACGCAGATCCATGTTGGCGGTGACAACCCTGAAGCCTTTCGGCCCCCACCATTGCTTCATGCGCTCCAGATCGGTGAAGCACTGCCACACAATATTGCGCGGCGCGTCGAATACGCGCGACATGGTGAAGTCTTTGCTTTTCGTTTCGGCGGCGGGGGCCATTTGCGTTCCTCCATCTTTCACATCGCGTTTATAGGGCGCTTATTGCGCCACCAGAATCATCCAGCCGACGCCGAATTTGTCGGCCACCATGCCGAAGCGCGGCGAGAAAAAGGTCTTTTCCAGCGGCATGCGCACTTGGCCGCCTTCGCCGAGCGCGCCAAACAGCCTGTCGGCTTCCGCCGCGTCCTTGGCGTAGATGGTGAGCGAGAAACCCTGGAAATTCGGCTTGCCGGTGTTGCGGCCGTCCGAGGCAAGCACGGTCGAGTCGCCGATTTTGATGCTCGAATGCATCACTTTCTCGCCGCTGCCGGGCGAGATCATCGACTGATCCGGCGCATCCTTGAAGCGCATGACCATCTCGACTTTGGCGCCGACCGCCTTCTTGTAGAACTCGATCGCCTCGTCGCAGCGGCCGTCGAAGAACAGATAGGGCTGAATTTGCATGGCTTTTCCTCCACAGTGTGGGCTTGACATATTAAGTTGATATCAACATACTGTCCGTATGTCAACTCAAAAAGATTCAGCGCGGGCGCTTGCTTTCGACGCCACCCATGTGGTGCGTGACGCCTGTTTGTGTCTGCACGTGCAGCGGGCCGCGCGCGCGCTGGCGCGGCGCTTCGACGCGGTGCTGGCGCCGGTCGGGCTGACGCAAGGGCAGTTCTCGCTGCTGACCTCGCTCAACCGTCCGGAACCGCCGAACGTTGGCAGCGTCGCCGCGCTGCTCGCCATGGACCGCACCACGCTGACCGCCAACTTGAAGCCGCTCACGCGGCGCGGCCTGGTCAAGATCACGGTCGACAAGCAGGACAGACGCGGCCGGCGGCTGATCATCACCGCGTCCGGCCGCGCGTTGCTCGCCAAGGCCTTTCCGCTGTGGAAAGAGGCGCATGCGGAAACCGAACGGCTGCTCACCGGCGTCAGCGCCGACGCCATGCGCAATGCGTTGCGCGCGTTGTCGTGAGCGACACTCCGCTCGCCCGCGCGGCGTCATCGCTTCGCCCTCGCCGCCACGAACTCCGCCAGCCGCGCCATGGTCTGCACCAGGCCCTTGTCGGCGCCGTAGTCCTTGATGACGCGCGCGCGTTCTTCCGCTGAGGGGAACGTGCCGTGCCAGGTGAGGCGCGTGCGGTTATTGCCGAGATCCTCGAACGTAAGCCGCTGCGTGAACTGTACCGGTTCGACGTCGCTGCCGCCGGGATGCCGGTAGGCGATAAGCTCCGGCTGCACGATCTCATCGAAGATGATGCGGTTCTGGTAGTCGCGGCCATCGGGCCCGTGCATCACGTGACGCCATTCGCCGCCGGGCCGGAAGTCAAAAGCACTCGTCGTCGTGGTGAAACCGTCCGGCCCCCACCATGCGGCGAGGTGCTGCGGATCGGTGAAAGCCGAGAACACCAGCGCGCGCGGCGCGTCGAATATGCGCGTGCCGACGATCGAGCGCGGATCCCGCTCGAGATCGAGGCTATTTGTTACGCTCACGCTTGCCTCCCTTGGTGCCAGCCTTGGCTTGCAGGACCTTCAGATAATCGTCGAGACGGTCGAGCCGTTCCTCCCAGAGCCGTCGATATTCGGAGAGCCAGTCGTCGACCGGCTTGAGCGCCGCCGCTTCGAGCTTGCACGGCCGCCATTGCGCTGCGCGCGAGCGCGCGATCAGCCCCGCGTGTTCCAGAACCTTCAGATGCTTGGAGACGGCGGGCCCGCTCATCTTGAAGGGCTTGGCGAGTTCGTTGACGGTGGTCTCGCCGAGCGCCAGGCGCGCGAGGATGGCGCGCCGCGTCGGATCGGCGAGAGCGGAGAAGGTGGCGCTGAGGCGGTCGGTGGCCATGGCAGTATTTAACCGTATGGTTACTTAACATATCGGTTAAGTACACAAAGGCCCCTGCATGGTCAAGCGGCCGCCCGAATAAATTTTTGCAAGCATTTTGATTGCACTGATTGCAATGCTATCAATGACGTACTAAGCTGCTCATATAATGCGGTTTTTCCTATGGCCTCCCTGACCGTCCGCCAGCTCGACGAGCGTTTGAAGAAGCTCTTGCGCCTACGCGCGGCGAAAAGTGGCCGCTCGGTCGAGGACGAAGTGCGCACGATCCTGCGCGCCGCCGCCGAAGAGACCGGCGACGACACCCTTGAGACCGTCACCGCGCCGGGCAAGCGCGCCACGCCGGCCGCTGCGGCGGTCGACGAAAAGAAACGCGTGCTGCTGATCGTCGGCGGCGGCATCGCCGCCTACAAGTCGCTCGATCTGATCCGCCGGCTGAAGGAGCGCGGCTTCGACCTGCGCTGCATTCTGACGCCCGCCGCCCAGCATTTCGTCACGCCGCTGTCGGCCAGCGCCATTCTCGGCGACCGCGTCTACACCGAATTGTTCGACGCGGCGAGTGAGTTCGATGTCGGCCACATACGCCTCGCGCGCGAATGCGATTTGGTCGTGGTGGCGCCGGCCACCGCTGACTTGATGGCGAAAATGGCCGGCGGTCACGCCAACGATCTTGCCACCGCAGCGCTGCTGGCGACTGGCGCAAAAATTCTTCTCGCGCCGGCGATGAATCCGCACATGTGGGCCAACAAGACGACGCAGCGCAATCTTGCGCAGCTTGTCGCTGACGGCGTCACCCTCGTCGGGCCGAACGAAGGCGAGATGGCGGAAGCGGGCGAACACGGCTTGGGCCGCATGGCCGAGCCGCTGGAGATCGCGGCCGCGCTCGAAAAATTGCGCCGCGCAGGCGAACAAAAGCCGCTACAGGGCAAGCGCGTGCTCATCACCTCCGGTCCGACGCATGAGCCGATCGATCCGGTGCGCTATATCGCCAACCGCTCTTCCGGCAAGCAGGGCCACGCTATTGCCACCGCGGCGGCAGCCGCCGGCGCCGAGGTGATGCTGGTGAGCGGCCCGGTGAACGTGCCCGATCCGCCCGCTGTGACGGTGATCCATGTCGAAAGCGCGCGCGATATGCTGCGTGCGGTCGAAAACGCACTGCCCGTCGACATCGCGATCTTCGCCGCCGCGGTTGCCGACTGGCGCGTCGCCAGCGCGGCCGAGCAGAAGATCAAGAAGAAGCCCGGACAGGCCACGCCGGAATTGTCGCTCACGGAAAACCCCGACATTCTGTCCACCATCGCGCACCGCAAATCGCAGCGGCCGCAATTGGTGATCGGCTTTGCCGCCGAGACCGAAAATATTGCCGCCAATGCCAAGGCCAAGCTTGCCGCCAAAGGCTGCGACTGGATCCTCGCCAATGACGTGTCGCCGTCGACCGGTATCATGGGCGGCGACAGCAATACGATCCTGCTCGTCACGGCTCAAGGCACCGAGCCCTGGCCGCCACAATCGAAGGAAGAGGTGGCCGCCATGCTGATCGCGCGCATTGCCGCGGAGCTGGCACAGAAATGAGCGGCGCCATCGAGGTCCGCGTCATGCGCCTGCCGCACGGCCACGACCTGCCGCTGCCATCTTACCAGAGCGCGCTCGCTGCCGGCCTCGATCTGATCGCGGCGGTGCCGGCGGACAAGCCGGCGGCGCTCGCCCCCGGCGCGCGCGCGCTCATTCCAACCGGTATCGCCATCGCATTGCCGCCCGGCACCGAGGCGCAGGTCCGTCCGCGCTCAGGCCTCGCCGTCAAGCATGGGCTCACCGTGCTCAACGCGCCCGGCACCGTCGACGCCGATTACCGCGGCGAAGTCCAGGTGCTGCTGATCAATCTCGGCGACGAATCAGTGGCGATCGCGCGCGGAATGCGGATCGCCCAGTTGGTGTTTTCAACCGTGGCGCGCGCGCAGCTGCGCGAAGTCGAAACGCTCGACGAAACCGCGCGCGGTTCGGGCGGTTTCGGTTCTACTGGCGGTTGAGACGGTTATTATTCGTTTTCTGCTAGACGGATGTAAGACTGTAGCCTATTACCATTGAAATTAGTTACGCTTGAGGCCATTCATGCCACTGGTATCCCGCAAAGGCATTCTTGCCATTGCCGCCGTGATCGACGTGGCGATCCACGCCCGCAGCCGGCCGGTTTCGGCCAAGGCGCTGGCCTCGCGCCACAAGCTTCCGCCGCGCCATCTCGAACCGGTTCTGCAGGCGCTGGTGCGCGACGGAATTCTGCGCGGCGTGCGCGGACCGCACGGCGGCTACGAACTCGGGCGCGAACGCCGCCGCATCAGCGCCGAAGACATCCTGCGCTCCGCCAGCGCCGCCGAGGATAGCGGCGAGCCGCCGCTGCCCGGCGTCGCGCTGATCAACGACGTGGTGAAGCCGGCATTGCTCGAAGCCGAGCGCACGTTTTCCGCAGCGCTCGCCCGCATCACCGTTGACGACATGGCCAAGCGCGCCGAAGGCCTGAAATAACAACGCCGCGCTCCCGATCCGGCACGCGTTCACGGTCTGGACTCTTTCGGTCCGAGTCCTCACGGGGGTAAAGTCCTGCGATTCGCGCGTGGCGCGGCGGACGCCGCACGCATTCCTGGGGCAGGTCTTCATAATGCCGGAGACGATCCGGACGGCGAACGAGAGACTGTGTTCTCGTCCGAGGCGAGGCGGTCACCTCGCCGCCTTCGTTTTTGCAACGCTTTGCATCTTACGCGGTACGCCGGCTTACGCCGCGGGCCTCGCCGATGGCATCGTGGTGAGCCGCGAGCAACTGGGCGCGCTCACTTTGACCCTCGGCCTGGTCTGTTTCGCGGTACTCGCCACCGTCGTGCTGCTGCGCACGCGGCGCACAGCCGACGCGCAGGAAAGCGCGGCGCAGGACGAGGCCACCGCGCTGCGCGGCGAAATCGAGCGGTTGAGGACGCTGCTGCTGGCCGAACCGCAGGTGCTGGTGGCCTGGGCGGCGGGCTCCGACCAGCCGGAAATCTTCGGCGACACCGGCATCGTGATCTCCGGCGCGGTACCGGAAAAAGTGCTCGCCTTCGGCGCCTGGCTGGAGCCGGCGGCGGCCCAACGCATGCAGCACGCGGTCGACACGCTGCGCAACGAGGGCCGCGGCTTCATGATGACGCTCACTAGCAAGGCCGGCCGCCCACTCGAGGCGGAAGGACGCGCGGTCGCCGGCCGCGCGGTGCTGCGCTTACGCGACGTGAGCGGAATCGAGAGCGAGCTGATGGATCTCGCCTCCCGTCATGACCGACTGATGGGTGACGTCGAGACCATGCGGGCGCTGCTCGATGCGCTGCCTGCCCCGATCTGGGCGCGCGGCACCGACGGTAGGCTGATTTTCGTCAACGCGGCCTATGCCCGCGCGGTGGAGGCGGAGGATTCGGCCGACGCGGTCACGCGCGAACTGGAACTGCTAGACCACGCCGCCCGCGATAAGCTCAGCGAAAAGCGCGCCGACGGCGCCTTGCACCGCGAACGCTTGCCGGCAATCGTCGTCGGCAACCGGCGCATCTTCGACGTGGTCGACGCGCCGACCGGTGCCGGTTCCGCCGGCATGGCGGTCGATGCCACCGAGGTCGAAGCCATGCGCAGCGAGCTTGCGCGCATGATCGAGGCGCATCGCCGCGTGCTCGACCAGCTCGCCACCGGCGTCGCTATCTTCAACGTCGACCGCAAGCTGATCTTCTACAATTCGGCCTTCCGCTCGCTGTTTGATCTCGACGCTGGCGCGCTCGATCAGACGCCGACCGATTCGGCGGTGCTCGACACGCTGCGCGCCAACCGCAAGTTGCCCGAGGAGCAGGACTTCCGGCTGTGGAAGCAGCAGCTGTTCGAGGCCTACCGCGCGGTCGAGCCGCGCGAGCACATGTGGCACTTGCCCGACGGCCGCACGTTGCGGGTCGTTACCGCGCCCAATCCGGAAGGCGGCGTCACCTATCTCTACGACGACGTCACCGAGCGGCTCGACATGCACCGCCGATACGACGCGCTGATCAAGGTGCAGACCGAAACGCTCGACCACCTGGCGGAAGCGGTCGCCGTGTTCGGCTCGGACGGCCGCGCGCGGCTGCACAATCCGGCGTTCCAGCACATGTGGAAGCTGTCGCCCGAGGCGCTCGACCAGCATCCGCACGTCGAAGCGGTCACCGCCTGGGCGCAGGCGATGCACGACGACAATACGGTGTGGCGAAGTTTACGCGCAGCGGTCACCGCCATCGACAACCGCGAACCGATCGTCGCCCGCATCGAACGGCGAGACGGCATGACGATCGACATGACTACCATGCCGCTGCCCGACGGCGCGACGCTCGTCACCTTCCAGGACGTCAGCGACACGGTGAACGTCGAGCGCGCGCTGATCGAGAAGAACGAGGCGCTGGAAGCCGCCGACGCCATCAAGATCGATTTCGTGCACCACGTCTCTTACGAACTGCGCTCGCCGCTCACCAACATCATCGGCTTCGCCAATCTGCTCGGCGACCCGAGTTTCGGCCCGCTCACCGACAAGCAGCACGAATATCTCGGCTACATCACAACCTCGACCAACGCGCTCTTGGCGCTGATCAACAACATCCTCGACCTCGCCACCATCGACGCCGGCGCCATGGCGCTCAATCTGTCCGACGTCGACATCCGCGCCAGCATGGAAGAGGCGGCCGAGGGCGTGCAGGATCGCCTGGTCAAGGACGACATCAAGCTCGCGATCGAGGCCGTCCCCGGGATTGGCAGTCTTTCCGCCGACGCGCGACGGCTGCGTCAGATTCTGTTCAATTTATTGTCCAATGCGGTCGGCTTTTCGCCGGCCGGCGCGACCGTCACGCTTGCCGCCGAGCGGCGGCCGGATGCGGTGGTGTTCTCCGTCACCGACCGCGGGCCGGGCATTCCGCCCGAGTTCAAGGACCGCGTGTTCGACTGGTTCGAGACCGACTCCATGGGCTCAACCCACCGCGGCACCGGCCTCGGCCTGTCGCTGGTGCGCTCCTTCGTCGAGTTGCACGGCGGCACGGTGACGATCGATTCGACATTGGGTCAGGGCACCACGGTCACCTGCGTCTTCCCGACCGTGCAGCAGGCCGAGCGCACCGCGGCGTGACGATCCGACGCGAACCCGAGGCGGCCATTACCTTGCGTATCGCGCCTTCGCAATCCAGTGCAGTCCGGCGACCATGACGATGGAGCCGAGGTAGATTCCGAAAACATTGCAAAGCACGATGATGCCGCTCGCATAAACGAGATGGCTATTTTGCTCTGCGATGCCGATGCCCAGCATGACGGCCGGCGGTATCAGCGCGACCGAAATCGCGATGCCGGCAATCGCTTCATGCATCTTTGGTGAAAATAACGCGTAGGTTGCGGCCAACCCGGAGAAAAACGCAACGAGAGCATTGTCCACCCCCGCGGCGCTTAGTCGGTCGATAATTTCCGATTGAAACGTCGTTGCGTAAACGAGATTGACGGCGGCGGCGGCGGCGATGGCAGCGATGAACCCGGTCATAAACGTCAGCAAGGCTTCCAGGAGCGCCCGCCAATCGGCCTGGTACGTCGCGGCACCGACGCAGATAACCGGATAGAGCAACGGGGAAATGACCGTGGCGCCGACGATGACGGACGTCGTGTTCATCTTGAAACCGAGCACGCAGATAATCGCCGCCGCGACGGTCAACAGCAGGAAGTCAAGATCGATTCGCGCGCGCTGCGTCAGCTCGTCGTAGGAATCGTAGAGAATTTTTTTGGTGATGTACACGTGAACCGCCGCCCCGGGTGAATTGAAATGCTGCGCCCGCGCGCGCGGTTATCGAGTTTCAATTCGCTTTCGGGACTCCCACGTCGGCTGCCGTTGCCGAACTTTTCAGCGCGGGCCGCGGCCGTGGTTTGATGAGCCTGAAATAGATGTCGAAGATCGGGTCGAAGATGCCGCCTAGGCTCACCCAATAGAACCAGCCGAACAGCGTCTTCATGAAATGATAGATCCGATTGGGGCGATATTTCTGCACTGGCGCGTCGAATGATCCGATGACGAAAATGCCGCGCCCGTCGGCTAGATCGAGCGGGCAGTTGGTGCGGCCATCGAATGTCGCCGGAATGCCGCACAGCCGCTTGGCGACGACTTGCGCCTCGAGATGCGCCTCGACTCCCGCCTTGGACGTCGGAATATTTGTGGCGTCGCCGATGGCGTAGGCATTTTCGAAGCCTTTGACCTGCAGCGTCTGCTTGTCGGTGACGATGAAGGCATCGGCATCGACCACATTCGCCGGCGTATAGGCGATCTGGCTGCCACCGAACGGCGGCACGATGATCGGCAGATCATAGGTGATCTCGTCGCCCTCGATGGACACGATCTTGCGCGCCGCCGTGTCGATATGATCGACATCGAAGAAGGTTAGGGTTTCGATGCCGCGCTCCTTGAAGATTGGCGCGACGATCTCGTCGATCGGCTCGGCCGGATAGGCGCGCGGGAAAGGCGTGAAGAAGACGAGCCGGCTCTTTTCGCGCAGGCCGCGCTGGCGCAGCAGCCGATCGATCTGCAAGATGCCCTCGACTGGCGACGGCGGACAGACGCAGATCGGCGAGCTTTGCCCGAGCACGATGGTGCCACCGGAAAACGCATCGAGGCAGGACCACAACTTCTTCGCCTGCGCCACGCTGCTGTGGTAGTCGCCGAACCGCTCGTTTACCTCGCTCAGTCCGGGAATCTGCGACGGTACGGTGTGTACGCCGGTTGCCAGCACCAGTCTGTCGTATTCGTAATGCGAGCCAGGCTCAGTCTCGACCAGGTTGGTCTCAAGGTTGACGCGCGTGACCTTCTCGTTGACGAAGCCCACACCGCGCGCAAGCAGGCGGCGTTCCTCTCGCAGGATGTCGCGTTGCAGATTGGCCGTGGCGACATAGAGCAAGTCAGGCTGGAACATGTGTTCGGCCGAGGCGCTCACCAACGTCACCGCGAACCGGTGCTTATCGAGCCGATTGGCCAGCATCGTTCCGCCGGTGCCGCCGCCAACAATCAGGACCCGCTGCATGGCTCAACGCCTATTAATGCGCAAAATCGCGACGATCTTGTCCCTTTGTTCTTCGACCGACACGACTTCATTCTTGGTCTTCGCGGCCCACGCGCGCACATCGGACTTGACGCCCGGATCCGTCGCCCAGAGCTCGATGACGTCGCCGACCTTCGAGCGTCGGTAGGCCAGGGCCAAATCGGTAATTGGCCCTGGACAGGCCGAGCCGCGCGAATCGACCACCGTATGAGGTGCGACTTCGGTCATCGGACACCTCAGATGAAAAGCGTCTGGCCGTGTTCGGCCATCTTGAGGAAAGTCGCGGCGCCGACGACGTCGTCAACGAGGTCGTTGAAGTCGCTCTTCTTCAGACCCATGACGCCGCTCATCATCGAGCAGGTGTAAACCTTGGCGCCGAGTTCCTTCGCTTGCCGCAGCATAGTGTCCCACGACGGGACTTTGCTTTGCTGCATTCCCTTGGCCAACGCCGGGGCCATCGCGGCGAACTCGACCGGGAATGGCGCAGGCGGCGGCGATTTCGTGAACTCCTGTAACGCGAAGCCGGTCACGAAAATGTTGACTTCCGAGCCCATCGCGGCGGCGGCTTGCGCGAACACCCCAAGCGGGATGAACTTGTCAGCCGTTCCGCTGAACATGACGATCGAAAGTTTATCGGTGTTGACGATTTGTTGTTGAGCGACTGGATTGAGCATGGAAAACCTCCATTGCCAGTGTCGCGAAGGCTATTTTGTTAGCGCTTTGTTCGGCAATTGGCGTTGATGCAAATCAACGGAAATGACGTTTTGGCACTCGCCTGTCACAGGCGAGTGCGCCAGCGCGGGCTTGCATGATCTTACATAATATTGAGAATGTCAGGCGTGCTTGGCGCTGGCGCCGACATGACCCGAGCGCAACGCGCCCGGATTGAGCCGCGGCTCGGCGCCGATCCAGAACAACACATTGGCCAGGATGCAAAGGCCGGTCGCCGCGAACCAGACCATCGCCGCGCCGACGAAAGCCGGAAACAGCGCCCACCACGCGCTGTATAACAGGAACAGAATCGAGCCGAGGATGATGTTGACGCCGACCGTCACATAGATGCGCCGCTCGAGATACCAGCTATCGGTCTGCAGGAAATAAAATTTGCGGTTCGGCACGCCGAGCGCCGCTTTAAAGCCGAGGAGCTTGAGCACATTGCCGATCGGACAAAAGCCGGTAAAGGCAACATTGATCGAAACCAGTCCGGTGGCGATGACGCCGAAGATCCACAGCGGACTGACCAGCACCGCCAGCACCGTGCTCGCCAGTAGAACCACGCCGGCGATCAGCCAGACTGTGCGCTCGATGTACCACCGGTCGGTAGGAACGACATAAATGCCTTTGCGCATGGCTCGGCTCCGCTCACGCATTACCCCAATTTTCATATACCATTTTCGCGGCCGCTTGCATTGATTTAGGTCAGAGGACCAATCCGGCGGCGAGCAGCAGGCTGAACAGGACCTGCACCTGCACGGTCCACACCAGGATGCGGTTGAAACCACGCCCGGGCGGCTCGCGCATAAAGCGGTAAATCAGGAGCAACGCCCATGGTATTGCGATTAGCGCAGGCCAGACATGACCGTGGGGCAGGTTTCGGGCGATCGGTTCCAGCAGCGCAAACGGCAACATCAGCAGCCCGGCGAAAATCCACGGCGTGCCGTGCGGCCCCGCCACGATGGCGAGGGTGCGGCGCCCCACCCGCGCATCGGCCTCGACGTCACGGAAATTATTGACCAGCAGCACAGCACCGGTCGGCAGACCGATCGCCAGCCCAGCGGCGAGCGCCGCCACGCCGAATTTTCCGGTGCAAAGCCAAAACGTGCCGGCCGCCGCGCCGACGCCGAAAAAGGCAATGACGAATAATTCGCCGAGCGGCGTATAGGCGATCGGCCACGGCCCGCCGGTGTAGGCCCAGCCGGCCGCGATCGACAAAAGGCCGAGCAGCAGGATCGGCCAGCCGCCGACCGCGATCAGATATAGCCCCAAGAGCGACGCGACCGCGAAACACGTGCAGGCCCCGTGCTTCACGCTGCGCCCGGGCAGCAATCCCATGGCGGTAACGCGCGGCGGACCAACGCGGTCGGGACCGTCGCCGCCGCGTTCGCTATCGACGGCGTCGTTGTGCAGGTTGGTGCCCATCTGGATGAACATGCTGGCAACGAGCGCCGCGGCGACGGCCGGCCCATGCACATGCCGCTCGGCCGCCCAGGAAAGCGCCGCGCCGACCGCGACCGGCGTGATCGACAGACTAAGCGTGCGCGGCCGCGCCGCCATGAGCCAGGACGACAGGTTCATCAAAAGACTTTGCAGGCAATCGATGCGGTTTTATCGCCCGCAAAGCGTAGGCCACACCCGCAGATCGGGCAATGGCGGGTGCGCGTGGAGGCGCCGGCTTTCAGCCGTCGTTAAATTGCACAGGCGGCAGCGGCGCGCGGTTGACTTGCAGCTTGAAAATATCGGGACGCGCGTAGTGACCGGTCACGTCAAGCGAGCGGCGCGAGCGCGGGGCCGCCGACGGATCGATCTCGCAGGTGAGCACCGACTTGTCGCGATTGTGCGGTCCGGCTTCGATCTTGCCGAACGGCCGCACGACCACGGCGCCGCCGTCGCATAGCCACTCGTCGTTCTTATTGAACAGCTGCTCGCGGCCCGGAAAATCCTTGGGCACGTCGCCCCCTTGTATCGCAGTCCCCGTGGCGATGACCCAGCAGCCGCCTTCGCGCGCGATGTGCCGCATGCTGGCGATCCATTCGTCGCCGCAGTCCCAGGTCGGCGCGATGAGAATCTCCAGGTTCTGCCCGTAGAGCGCATAGCGCGCCAGCGGCATATAATTTTCCCAGCAGATTAGGCATCCGATGCGGCCGGCCGGCGTGTCGACGACGCGCAGCCCGCGCGCGTCGCCGCGGCCCCACACCATGCGTTCGGGATTGGTCGGCAGCAGCTTGCGGTGCCGATTGAGTATGACGCCATCGGGGCGGATGACGACAACGGTATTGAACAGCGTCGTGCCGCTGAACTCGGAATCGATCTCGTGCATCCCGCAGACCACCGTGAGGCTGTGCTGCACGGCGGCCTCGGTCAGCGGTTTCAAGTCGCCACGCGCAATGTCGACCGCCTGCTCGCGCAGCCGCGCGTGGATTTCACCGGCAAGCGCCATATCGCCGCCCGGCTTGAGCCGCCACACCCAGGTCGGATAGCCGGGGATATAGGCCTCCGGGAATACGACGAGCTTGGCGCCGGCCTGCGCGACCTCGGCCATGTGTTGCAGCATGCGCGCGACCGTCGTATCGCGGTCGAGTAAAACCGGCGGAGCCTGCACCACCGCGGCTTTGACGGATGTGGACATTTATGCGCCCCCGCTTTGCAACCGGGCACGCAAAATAGCACGATCGACATAGGTCGCGCAGTACCCCCGCGGACGAAGACGGCTTGCGCCGGGATCCGCACTCTGGCCCCCCTCCGCCCCCGCCGTCTATAAGGTTGCGACCTCAAGGCGCGGATGATTCGATGTTCCCTACCACTTCCGGTGGTTACAGCTTTACGGTGGCGTTGGCCGACGAAGCGGCGACGCGCGCGCTGATGGTCGACATCGCCGCGGCGCTCGCGCCCGGCGACCTCATCACGCTGTCCGGCGATCTCGGCGCCGGCAAGTCCACCTTTGCCCGCGCATTGATCCGCCATTTCGCCGGCGACCAGACGGTCGAGGTGCCGAGCCCGACCTTCACCCTGATGCAGGCCTACGAGCTGCCGCGGTTCAATCTGCTGCATGCGGACCTCTACCGGCTGAACGGGCCGGCCGAGCTGGCCGAGCTCGGCTTCGAGGACATCGCGGCCGGCGCGGTGACGCTACTGGAATGGCCCGACCGCGCCGCCGGCTTCCTGCCCGCCGACCGCCTCGATATTGCATTCACTTTGTCGCCGCGCGAGGGCGCGAACTTCCGCAACGCCCGCATCACCGGCTACGGCGCTTTCGCCGCGCGCGCCGAACGCATCGCTTTTGTCCGGAGCTTCCTCGCCCGCACCGGTTTCGCCAAGGCCGCGCGACATCACGTGCAGGGCGACGCCTCCACACGCGCCTATGAACGGCTTACGCTCGACGGGCAGACGTACATGCTGATGAATTCACCGCAGCGGCCAGACGGCCCGCCGGTGCGCGACGGCAAGCCCTATAGCGCGATCGCACATCTGGCGGAGAACGTAACGCCGTTCATCGCCATGGCGAATGCGTTGCGGGCGCGCGGGTTTTCCGCGCCGGCTATTTTCGCCGCCGACCGCGCCGCCGGTTTGCTGGTGATCGAGGACCTCGGGCGTGACTTAGTGGTGGATGCCTTGTCCGGCGCGCCGATCGAGCCGCGCTACGAGGTGGCGGCCGATCTGTTGGCCGCGCTGCACCGGACGCCGCTGCCCGACACATTGCCGGTCGAGCCGGGCGTCGATTACACGCTGCCGCGCTACAACCTGGAAGCGCTGCTCATTGAAGCCGAGCTCCTGGTCGACTGGTACCTGCCGCGCATCGGCGTCAACCTGGCTTCCATCAAGCGCGAGGCCTATGGCGTGCTCTGGCGCGACGCGCTGGCGCCGGTGGCCGAGATGCCGGCAACCTGGGTGCTGCGCGACTTTCATTCACCCAATCTGTTGTGGCTGCCGGAACGCGAGGGCGTGGCGCGCATTGGCCTGCTCGACTTCCAGGACGCGGTGATAGGACCGGCGGCCTACGATCTCGCCTCGCTCGCGCAGGACGCGCGCACCGACGTATCGGAGATGATGGAGATCGCGCTGCTGTCGCGCTACACCCGCGCACGGCGCGCGGCCGACGCGAGTTTTGATGCGCCGGCTTTCGCCAAGGCTTACGCTACGCTCGCCGCGCAACGCGCCAGCAAGATCCTCGGCATCTTCGCCCGCCTCGACCGCCGCGACGGCAAGCCGCAATATTTGCGTCACATGCCGCGAGTATGGGCCTATCTTCAGCGCTCGCTGGCGCATCCGGCGCTGGCGCCGCTCGCCACCTGGTATCGCACCAACGTGCCGGCACTGAAAGCTTGAACGCATGAGCGCGCCGTCAACCGCGTCCACCCCTCGCGCCGCCATGGTGCTGTCCGCGGGCCTAGGCACCCGTATGCGTCCGCTCACCGACAAGATACCCAAGCCGCTGGTCGAAGTGGCCGGAAAGCCGCTGATCGATCACGTGCTCGATCGGTTGGCGGAAGCAGGCATCGAGCGCGCGGTGGTCAACGTGCATCACTTCGCCGAGCAGATCGAACGCCACATCGTGGCGCGCATAAAGCCGAAAGTCGTCGTCTCCGACGAACGCGGCGTGTTGCTGGGAACCGGCGGGGCGGTGGTCAAGGCGCTGCCGCAGCTCGGCGGCGCGCCGTTCTACTTGATCAATTCCGACACCATCTGGATCGACGGCGTTACGCCCAATCTCCTGGCGCTGGCGGAGAATTTCGATCCGGCAACGATGGACGCGCTGCTCTTGCTCGCGCCCACCGCCTGCAGCATCGGCTATGCCGGACGCGGCGATTTCGTCTTCGCCGCCGACGGCCGTCTGCGCCGCCGGGGCAAGCGCGAGGTGGCGCCCTTCGTTTATGCCGGCGCAGCGATCCTCTCGCCGGCACTGTTTGTCGGCGCACCGCAAGGCGGATTCCCGCTGACTTTGCTGTTCGACCGCGCCGAGGAGCAAGGCCGCCTGCACGGGTTGCGGCTGCAAGGCCTGTGGATGCATGTAGGCACCCCCGATGCCATTGCACTGGCCGAAAACGCCATTCGGGCGAGCACCGCTTGATCGGCCGCACGCGGAAGCGTGTATGATTCACTTTATGCCGGTCGCCAAGCCTAATGTCTTCAACATCCCCGCCTCGACGCCGTTTTTGGCCGTGCTGATCGATGCGCTGCGCGCCGGCAAACTGGTGCGCGGGTTCCCGGCCTCGGCCGACCCACTCGAATTATCGCGCGCGACGCTTTATCTGCCGACGCGGCGCGCCTGCCGCCTGGCGCGCGAGGTTTTCCTCGACCGCCTCGAAGGCGAGGCCGCCATCTTGCCGCGCATCGTCGCGCTCGGCGATTTGGACGAGGACGAGATCGCTTTTGCCGAGGCCGCCACCGGGGACCTCGCCGAAGCCGCGCTTGCCTTGCCGCCGGCCTTCGGCGCGCTCGAGCGGCGGCTCACGCTCGCCGAACTCATTTCGAAATGGGCGGCGGCGATCGCGCCCGCGCAAGGCGCGCCGCTAATCGCTAACACGCCGGAGGCCGCGATGGCGCTGGCCGACGCGCTGGCACGGCTGACGGACGATATGATCACGCGGCAGGTGCCCTGGGACAATCTCGAAAAATTGGTGCCCGAAGACCTCGACGAATATTGGAAACAATCGCTCGAATTCCTGAAATTCATGCATCCGCGCTGGCGCGCGATCCTGGCCGAGCATAACGCCATCGAAGCGGCCGAGCGGCGCGACCGGCTGATCGAAGCGGAGGCCAAACGCCTCGCCAACAGCGACGCACCGGTGATTGCCGCAGGTTCCACCGGCTCGATGCCGGCGACGGCAAATCTGCTTTCGACCATCGCGTCGCTGCCACACGGCGCGCTGGTGCTGCCCGGCCTCGACATGGAGCTCGACGACGCTTCATGGGCGTTGATCGCCGGCAACGCCGACGACAAGACGCATGACGGCGCGCCCGCCGCCGGCCATGCGCAATTCGCCATGCACGCGCTGCTCGACCGGATGCGCATCAAGCGCAGCGACGTCGAACAATTGGCGCAGCCGGAGGGGCGCGAATGGCTGGTGTCGGAAGCCTTGCGTCCGGCCGCCACCACCGAGCGTTGGAGCGCAAAGAAGAAAGACTTCGATGCCGCCACGACGCAGGCGCTTGCTTCTCTCTCAATGATCGAGGCCGCCAATGCCGAAGAGGAGGCGCTAGCCATCGCAGTCGCCTTGCGCGAGGCGGTCGAGACGCCAGGGAAGACCGCCGCGCTGGTGACGCCGGACCGCGCGCTGGCGCGCCGCGTGCTGGCGGCGCTCGAACGCTGGCGGGTCAAGGTGGACGACTCCGGCGGCGATGGCCTGACCGACACTCCGGCCGGCGTGTTCGCGCGGCTCGCCGCCGACGCCGCGCTCGGCGGCCTAGAGCCGGTGACGCTGCTGGCGCTGCTCAAGCATCCGCTGCTGCGGCTCGGCGCCAAAGATGGCGCGCACAACGCCGCCATCGCGACGCTGGAGCGCGCCATCCTGCGTGGCCCGCGGCCGAAGCCCGGCAGCGACGGACTTGGCCGTGCGCTCTCCACCTTCCGCGCCAATCGCGACCAGCTTCACCGCAGCGATCCGCGCTGGTTGATCGATGACGATAAATTCGACGTGGCCGCCGAACTGATCGCGCGGCTCGGCGCGGCGCTGGCGCCGTTGGAACGGCTGAAGCCGGGCGCGCATCCGCTTGCCGAACTCGCCAAATGCCATAGCGCCGTTATTTCCGGGCTCGGCCGGGATGGCGAAGGCGAGGTCGCGGCTTTCGCCGGCGATGACGGCGCAGCGCTGGTGCGCGCCTTCGAGGAACTGACGACAAGCCCTTCCGCCGCCGGCCTCGCCATGGCCAGAAGCGACTATGCCGAACTGTTCCACGCAGCCATCGCCGACCGCATGGTGCGCCGTCCGGAAACGCGCGACGTACGCGTGAGCATCCTCGGCCGGTTGGAAGCGCGGCTGCTCAGATTCGACCGCGTGTTGCTCGGCGGCCTCAACGAAGGCACTTGGCCGCCGGAGACACGCAACGATCCTTGGCTCTCGCGCCCGATGCGCCGCGATCTTGGTCTCGATCCGCCAGAGCGCATGATCGGCCTAGCAGCGCACGATTTCGCGCAAGGTCTGGGCGCGCCCGACGTCATCCTCGCCCGCGCCGCCAAGGTCGCCGGCAGCCCGACGGTGACCTCGCGCTTCGTGCAGCGCATCGCGGCACTCGCCGGCGAACGTTGGGCCGAGGTACTTGCGCGCGGCAACCGTTATCTCGACCTTGCCCGCGCGCTCGATTTCCCGGCGCAGGTCAAGCCTGCCGTCCGCCCAGCGCCGAAGCCGAGAGTCGAAGCCCGGCCGTCGCGCCTATCGGTCACAGCGATCGAGGACTGGCTGCGCGATCCCTACACCATCTACGCCCGTTATATTCTTCGCCTGCAGCCGCTCGATGCGGTCGATACGCCGCCCGGCGCGCGCGACCGCGGCACCGTCATTCACGGCGCCATCGGCGATTACACGAGGCTGTTTGCCGACAAGCCTCCAGCCGACCCCATGCAGGAATTGCGCGCGCTCGGCGAGAAGCATTTCGCTGCCCTCGCCGACTATCCGGAGGCGCGCGCCTTCTGGTGGCCGCGCTTCTTGCGCATCGCGCAATGGTTCGCGCAATGGGATCGCGCGCGACGCGCCGATGTGAAGACGCTGCATGCCGAGATCAAAGGCGATCTGACATTCCCGGTCGGCCAGCGCGCGTTTACGCTTTCCGCCATCGCCGACCGCATCGAGCAGCGTTCAGACGGCAGCTACGCCATCCTCGATTACAAGACCGGGCAGGCGCGCACGGAAAAGCAGGTGCGCACCGGTCTCGCTCCGCAACTGACGCTGGAAGCCGCAATCCTGCGCGCCGGCAGATTCGAAAAGCTTGTCGCCGGTTCGGTTTCCGAGATCGCTTACGTCACGCTGAAAGGCGGCGAGCCGGCCGGCAAGCCGAACGAAATTAATTTCAAGGAAGGCGACGCTAACAGCCAAGCCGACCACGCGTTGGCGCGGCTGATGGACTTGGCGGCGAAATTCGCCGACGAAGCCACACCCTATCGCTCGCTCGTGCACCCAATGTGGACGACGCATTACGGCGATTACGATCACCTCGCCCGCGTCAAGGAATGGTCGGCGACCGGCGGCGGCGAGGGCAACGAATGACCGCCGAGCGCAACATTCCGCCCGACGTGCGCCGCGTGCAGGTCGAGGCCGCCGATCCGGACGTGTCGGCCTTCGTCTCCGCCAATGCCGGCTCGGGCAAGACCTATGTTCTCGCCCAACGCGTGATCAACCTGCTTCTGCGCGGCGTCGACCCGGCCAAGATCCTCTGCATCACCTTCACCAAGACCGCCGCCGCCAATATGGCGAACGAAGTGTTCAAGCGGCTGGCCGGCTGGACAGCGCTCGGCGATGCCGCGCTCGACACGGAGATCGCGCGCTCGACCGGCGCCAAGCCTGCGGCCTCCGAGCGGGCGCGGGCGCGCCGCCTCTTTGCCTCCGCGCTGGAGACGCCGGGCGGCCTGAAGGTGCAGACGATCCACGCCTTCTGCACGCGGCTGCTGCACCAGTTCCCCTTCGAGGCCAACGTTGCCGCGCGCTTCACCGTTCTGGACGAGGCATCGACCGCGCAACTGCTCGATAAATTGACGCTTGCCGTGCTGCTGGAAGCCTCCGCCAAGCCTGACGGCGCGCTCGGCCAGGCGCTGGCGACGGCCATCGTCGAGGCCGCCGACCAGACTTTCAAGGACGTGATCGGCGACGCCATAAGCGAGCGTGACGCCATCGAAGCCTGGACCAAGCGCGCCGGCAGCGTCGACAAGGCGATCGGAGAACTATCACGGGTGCTCGGCGTCGATGCGAATGACACGGCGGAATCGATTGAGCGGGACTTCCTGTCCCAGTCGCTGATCCCGGCGGCGGAATGGCCGGCGCTGATCGAGATTCTCGCAAGCGGCTCCAAATCCGACGCCAACCACATTGCCGCGCTGCGGGCTACACAAGCCGCGGCCGGCCGCGAACGCGTCGACAATTATTTGAAAGTGTTCTGCACGGCCGAACTCACGCCGCGCAAGAATATCGTTACCAAAAAGATCGCCGATCGTCATCCCGACTGGCTTAGGCGCCTCATCGACGAACAGGATCGCGTATGCGCTCTGCTCGCACGCGAGCGCGCACTCACGGCCCGCGAACGCACCCGCGCATTGATCACCATCGCGGCCGACGTGATCGCGCGCTACGCGCGCGAGAAAGACCGCCGCGCCTTACTCGATTACGACGACCTGATCGACAAGACGCTGGCGTTGTTCGCGCGCTCGTCCGCCGCCTGGGTGCTCTACAAGCTAGACCTCGGCATCGACCATGTGCTGATCGACGAGGCGCAGGATACCAGCCCCAAGCAATGGGAGATCGTGCGCACCATCGTCTCCGAATTCACCCCCGGCGGCGCGCGGCCGAACGTCAAGCGCACGGTGTTCGCGGTGGGCGACGAAAAGCAGTCGATCTTCTCCTTCCAGGGCGCGGCGCCGCGCGCTTTCGACGAAATGCGGCGCGAATTCGCCGGCCAGTTCGACCGGCCCGAACAGGGCTGGCGCTATCTGCGCTTCCACCACTCGTTCCGCTCCGGCGCAGCGGTGCTCGGCGGCGTCGACCGCGTGTTCAACGCGCGCGAAATCTACGCCAGCATCACAACGGACGAAGCCGGCGTGCCGCCGCATATGTCGTTGCCCGACGCTGCGCCTGGGCTGGTCGAGCTGTGGCCGTTGATCGAGCCGGCGGAGGGCCGCGAAATCGAAGGCTGGGACGCGCCGTTCGACACCATGAGCGAGCAAAGCCCGCGTGTGCTGCTGGCGCAGCGCATCGCTAAACAGGTCAAGTTCTGGACGGGGCATGGGCAAAAGCCCGGCGACGTGCTAGTGCTGGTGCGCCAGCGTGGGCCGCTGTTCGAGGCGGTCATCCGCGCGCTAAAGAACGCCGACATTCCCGTTGCCGGCGCCGACCGGCTGGTGCTCACTGAGCATATCGCGGTGATGGACCTGATGGCGCTGGCAGACAGCGTGCTGCTGACCGACGACGATCTCGCTTTGGCAAGCGTGCTCAAGAGTCCGCTGTTCGGCCTGAGCGAAGAGCAATTGTTCGACATCGCCTGCGACCGCAAGGGCTCGCTGCGCACGAGCCTACGCAGCAAGCCCGAATTCGCCAAGATTGCGCGCGTGCTCGACGATTTCGCCGCCGCCGCGCGGCGGCTCACGCCATTTGGCTTTTTCGCCTATGTGCTGGGGCCGCAGCGCGGGCGCGCAAAAATCCTCGCCCGCCTCGGCCCGGAAGCGAACGACGCGCTCGATGAATTCCTCAATGTCGCGCTCGACTATGAGACGCGCGAGACGCCGTCGTTGCAGGGCTTTCTCGCTTGGCTGCGCGCGTCCAAAAGCGAAGTAAAGCGCGATATGGAAATGGCGCGCGACGAGGTGCGGGTGATGACGGTGCACGGCGCCAAGGGGCTGGAGGCCAACACCGTCATTCTCGCGGACACCACCACGCCGCCGACCGGCCCGCGCGATCCGCGGCTGCTCACTCTCATCAACGGCGAATTAGTGTGGGCGACCGCGCGCGGCGAAGACGTCGACGCCATGACCGACGCCCGCGGCAAGGCGCAGCAGGAGGCGCGCGACGAATACCGGCGGCTTCTATACGTGGCGATGACGCGCGCCAAGGAGCGGCTGGTGATCGCCGGCACACGCGGCCGCAACAAAATTCCCGACGGTTGTTGGTATCAATTGGTCGAGGACGCGCTGAAGCCCGATTGCGCCACTGAACCGGTCGACACGGGTGACGGCGAGGTATGGCGCTATCGCAAAGGTCCACCCGGGCCGAAGCCGCGCGAAGAAAAAACCGGAGAGACGAGTAAGCCCGTCCCGCTGCCCACCTGGCTAACGGCCGACGCTGCATCCGAGACTTCGGCGCTCGCGACCGTCACGCCATCGGGCGTCGAGGACGACGATGCGCGCCCGCCGGCGAGCGGCGGCCGCGCCGCGGCGCTGCTGCGCGGCGCGCTCACCCATCGACTTTTGCAGTCACTGCCCGATATTCCCGCCGAGCGGCGCACAAGGGCGGCGCAAGATTATGTCGCCCGCGCCGGCGGAACATTGTCGGACGAGGAACGCGTGACGATCGTCGGGCAAGTCATGCGCGTGCTCGAGCATCCCGGCTTCCGCGAGCTTTTCGCGCTCGGTAGCTGCCCCGAAGTGCCGATCGTCGGCCGCATAATTCTCAATGGTGAGCCGGTGCGCGTATCCGGCCAGATCGACCGGCTGGCGGTAACGGAAAGCGCCGTGCTGATCGCCGATTTTAAAACCAACCGCCCGGCGCCGCGCCGAATCGAGGATGTGCCGCCGGCACATGTTCGCCAGCTCGCGCTCTATCGCGCCGTGCTGCAAAAGTTGTACCCGGGAAAATTCGTGCGTGCCGCCCTGATCTGGACCGAAGTATCTGATGTCATGGAGATTTCCGGCGAGGCGCTGGATGCCGCTTTGTTGCGCATCACGTCAACGCGATAGCGCCTTGACGCTGCGGACACGCGTTCATAGGTTCCTGCCCTCGCAGTTTTTCGGGCGGCGATTCTCAGCCCCGCAATCCACAAGAGGTAATTCCCATGACCGTCGGCAAAACGTCGGACGCAAGCTTCGAAGCGGACGTGTTGAAGTCCGCCGCCCCGGTGGTGGTCGATTTCTGGGCCGAATGGTGCGGCCCGTGCCGCATGATCGCACCGGCGCTGGAGGAAATCGCTGGCCAGCTCGGCGACAAGGTCAAGATCGTCAAGCTCAACGTCGACGAGAATCCGAATACGGCGGCGAAATACGGCATCATGTCGATTCCGACGCTGATGTTGTTCAAGAACGGCGAGATCGCCTCGCGCCAAGTCGGCGCCGCGCCGAAGCAGAAGCTCGCGCAGTGGATCAGCACAGCGGTCTGAGCGCGGCGAAATGTTAGGAGGAGCGGCCGGCCTTCGCGCCGGCCGTTTTTTTCTAAACAGCTACTGCGGCAGCGTGCCGTTCTCGCGCAGCACTTCGCCGGCGAGATAGAGCGAGCCGGTGATCAAGATGCGCGGCGGCGGATGGAGATCGAGCTTGCGCGCAGCATCGAGCGCCTCATCGATATTATCGCGGCTGGTGGCGGCGAGGCCGGTGGCGCGCGCCGCATCAGCCACAGCTTCCGCGCTCAGGCTTGTCTCGGCGCCCGGCACCGGCACCGCGATCAGACGGCGGGCGAGCCCGGTGAAATTGCCGAGGAAACCCTGGCAGTCCTTGCTCGCCAACATACCGACGATCAGCACCAGCGGGCGCGACACGCGCTCCTCGAGATCGGCGAGCGCCGCGGCGATGGCGCGGCCGCCGTCTGGGTTATGCCCGCCGTCGAGCCATAATTCGCTGCCTGAAGGCGTAAGTTCGACCAACCGGCCCGCCGAGAGCCGTTGTAACCGCGCCGGCCAGTCGGCCTTGCTCATGCCGGCCTCGTAAGCCGAGGACGCAATCTTCAGCGGCGTGATGGCACGCAGCGTGGCGATAGCAAGCCCCGCGTTCTCGAACTGATGGCGGCCGTAAAGTTTCGGCGCCGGCAAATCGAGCAGACCGGCTTCGTCCTGATAGACCAGCCGCCCGCGCTCTTCGGTCGCGGTCCAATCCTCGCCGGCGATCTTCAAAGGCGCATTGAGCCGCGCCGCCTGCCGCTCGATCGCGGCGAGCGCGTCGCGTTGCTGCGCGGCGATAATCGCCGGCGTGTCGCGCTTGAGAATGCCGGCCTTCTCGTTGGCGATCTCGTCCAGCGTGGTGCCGAGAAAATCGGTGTGGTCGATGGCGATGCGGGTGATGACGCTGGCGAGCGGATGATCGATCACATTGGTTGCGTCCAGCCGCCCGCCGAGGCCGACTTCCATCAGCAGCACGTCAGCCGGATGGCGCGCGAACAGCAACAGGCCGACCGCGGTGGTGATCTCGAACACGGTGATCGGGGCGCCGGCATTGGTGCGCTCGCATTCCTCCAGCGCTGCCGTCAATTCGCCGTCGGAAACCAGCCTCCCCTCGCCGGATGCGCCCAACCGGTAGCGCTCGTTAAAGCGCACCAGATGCGGCGATGAATAGACGTGCACGCGCTTGCCCGCCGCCTCCAGGATCGCGCGCAGGAAGGCGATGGTGGAGCCCTTGCCGTTGGTGCCGGCGACGTGGATGACCGGCGGCAATCGGCGCTCGGGATGACCGAGCGCGGCGAGCAGCCGTTCGATACGCTCGAGCGACAAATCGATGCGCTTGGGATGCAACGCGGCAAGTCGCGCGACGATCGCGTCAACCGGTGCCGTCATGGCGGCGTGCTCACGCGTGCGCCGGAACCGGCAATTGCTGTTGCGCGTCCGGTGCCGGCGCCTTGGTCAACAGCCGGCACAATTCGGAAAGCGTCGCGCGCAATTTGTGCCGGTGCACCACCATGTCCACCATGCCGTGCTCGGAAAGATATTCGGCGCGTTGGAAACCGTCCGGCAATTTCTCGCGAATGGTCTGCTCGATCACGCGCGGGCCGGCAAAGCCGATCAACGCGCCCGGCTCGGCGATCTGCACGTCGCCCAGCATGGCGTAGGAGGCGGTGACACCGCCGGTGGTCGGATTGGTGAGCACCACGATATAGGGCTTGCGCGCCTCGCGCAGCATCTGCACGGCGGCGGTGGTGCGCGGCAACTGCATGAGCGAAAGAATGCCTTCCTGCATGCGGGCGCCGCCGGAGGCCGCGAACATGATGAAGGGCGTGCCTTTATGCACCGCGGTTTCCAGCCCCTTGATCACCGCTTCGCCGGCCGCCATGCCGAGCGAGCCGCCCATGAAATCGAAATCCTGCACCGCGATCGTCACCGGTAGCCCGTCGAGCTTGCCGAGGCCGAGCTTGACTGCATCGTTAAGGCCGGTCTTGGTCTTGGCGTCCTTCAAGCGGTCCACGTAACGGCGCTCGTCGCGGAATTTGAGCGGGTCGAGCTGCACCTCCGGCACGCCGATGTCGAGCCAGGTGGCGCCGTCGAACATCAGCTTCAGCCGTGCCGTCGCGCTGATGCGCATGTGGTAGTTGGAGCTCGGAATGACGAACTGGTTCGACTCGACGTCCTTGTAGAACACGAGCTGCCCGGTCTCCGGACATTTGATCCAGAGATTTTCCGGCGTCTCGCGGCGCAGGAAGCTGCGAATCTTCGGACGGACGACGTTGGAGATCCAATTCATGCTTCGCCTATATAGGCCCGATTCGTCAGAATTATAACCGCTGCGGCAGCCCGATATTTATTCCGCCGCCACCTTGCGCGCCGAACGAACGCCTTCAGCCAGGCTTGCCACCAGATCGGCGACCGCTTTCACCGTTTGCGCGCTCGCCTTGCCCTGGTTATCGAGGCTGGCCCGCACCGCATCGACCAGCGCGGAACCGACCACCACCCCGTCGGCGCCGGAAGCGATGGTGCAGGCCTGTTCGGCTGTTCGCACGCCGAAGCCGACCGCCACCGGCAATTTAGTGTGCCGCTTGATGTGCGCAACCGCCGCGTTGACCTTGGCGGTATCGGGCGCCGCCGAGCCGGTGACTCCGGCGACCGACACGTAATAGACGAAGCCCGAGGTGTTGTTGAGCACCGCCGGCAGCCGCTTGTCGTCGGTGGTGGGCGTGGCGAGGCGGATGAAGTTGAGCCCGGCTTTCAAGGCCGGCAGGCAGAGCTCCTCGTCTTCTTCCGGCGGCAAGTCCACAACAATAAGGCCGTCGATGCCGGCCGCCGTGGCGTCGACGAGGAATTTGTCGACGCCGTAGATGTAGATCGGATTGTAGTAGCCCATCAGAATGATCGGCGTCGTATCGTCGCTTTTGCGGAATTCGCGCACGATCGCGAGCGTTTTGGTCATGCGCTGACCGCCATGAAGCGCACGCACGCCGGCGGCTTGGATTGCCGGGCCGTCGGCCATCGGATCGGTGAAGGGCATGCCCAGTTCGATCAGATCGGCGCCGGCCTTGGGCAGCGCCTTAGCGATGGCGAGCGAGGTGTCGTAGTCGGGATCGCCGGCCATGGTGAAAGTCATCAGCGCAGCGCGGCCTTCTTGTTTCAGCGCGGCAAAGCGGCGGTCGATGCGGGTGCTCATTTCTTTTTGCTCGCGAGAAATGCCGCCACCGAATCCAAATCCTTGTCGCCGCGCCCCGACATATTGACCACCATCAGATGATCTTTCGGCTTTTGCGGCGCGAGGTCGAACACGCGGGCGAGCGCATGCGCCGGTTCCAGTGCCGGGATGATGCCCTCGAGCTTGCTGCAAAGCTGGAACGCGGCCACCGCCTCGTCATCGGTGGCGGACAGGAATTTCACCCGGCCCATATCGTTGAGCCAGGCGTGTTCGGGACCGATACCGGGATAATCGAGGCCGGCGGAAATCGAATGCGCCTCCTCGATCTGGCCGTCGTCGTCCATCAGAAGATAAGTGCGGTTGCCGTGCAGCACGCCGGGCCTGCCGCCGGCGATCGAGGCGGCGTGCTTGCCGCTCGGCAGGCCGTGGCCGGCGGCTTCGACGCCGTAGATTTCAATGCCGCGCTCGTCGAGGAACGGATGAAACAGCCCCATGGCATTGGAGCCGCCGCCGATGCAGGCGACCAGCGAATCCGGCAGCCGGCCTTCCGCTTTTTGCATCTGCTCGCGCGTCTCGCGGCCGATGATCGACTGGAAGTCGCGCACCATGGCCGGGTAAGGATGCGGGCCGGCCACCGTGCCGATGCAGTAGAACGTGTCGGCGACGTTAGTGACCCAGTCGCGCAGCGCCTCGTTCATGGCGTCCTTGAGCGTGCGCGAACCGGAGGTGACGCCGCGCACCTCGGCGCCGAGCATGCGCATGCGCAGCACGTTCGGTTTTTGCCGCTCGACGTCGACCTCGCCCATGTAAACGATACACGGCAGGCCGAACTTGGCGCACAGCGTCGCGGTGGCGACGCCATGCATACCGGCGCCGGTCTCCGCGATGATACGTTTTTTGCCCATGCGCATGGCCAGCATGATCTGACCGAGCACATTGTTCACTTTGTGCGCGCCGGTATGGTTGAGCTCCTCGCGCTTGAAATAGATCTTGGCACCGCCGAATTTCTGCGTGAGCCGCTCGGCAAAATACAAAGGCGACGGCCGCCCGACATAATTTGCCAGATAGCCGTCCATCTCGGCCTGGAATTTCGGGTCGGCTTTGGCCGCCGCATAGGCTTTTTCCAAATCGAGGATCAGCGGCATCAGCGTCTCGGCGACAAAACGGCCGCCATAGATGCCGAAGTGCCCGCGCTCGTCCGGGCCGGTGCGGAACGAATTGGGTTGCGGCGCGGTCATGCGCTCACCTTGGCGGCAAGTGCGGCTTCGGCCGCGCGCACGGTACGGATGAATGCGCGGATTTTGTCGGCGTCCTTTTCTCCGGGCGCCCGTTCGACGCCAGAGGAGACGTCGACGCCGGGGGCGCGGGTGATGCGCAGTGCTTCCGCTACATTTCCGGCATCGAGCCCGCCCGACAGCATAAACGGAATTCCCGGATCGACGCCCTTGAGCAAATTCCAATCGAACGGCGTGCCGAGCCCGCCCGGCCGTGTCGCCTCGCGCGGCGGCTGTGCATCAAACAGCAAGCGGTCGGCAACTTTGGCATATCGCGCAATGCGATCGAGGTCGTCTTTCACTGCGATCGGCAGCGCTTTCATCACCGGCAACTCGAACCGCGCGCGCAGCGCCGTCACCCGCTCGGGCGGCTCGCTGCCGTGCAATTGCAACAGGTCGGGCTTGAGCGCCTCGACAACCGCGGCAAGCGTCGCATCGTCGGCATCGACGGTGAGCGCCACCTTGCCGGCGCGGCCCTTCACCCGCTCGCCCAGCGCGCGCGCGGGCGCGTATTCGACATGGCGCGGGCTCGGTGCAAAGAAGACGAAGCCGACCAGGTCGGCGCCGGATTCCAGCGCCACATCAAGCGCTTCCGGGGTCTTCAGCCCGCAGATTTTGACGATCAGGCTCATGGTGGGCGGGTTCTACCGCCTTATCCATCGCGCCGCAAAGCGGAACCGGTTGGCCGCGTCAAGGAACGGGCGGCGGAATCACGGCCAGCGGGCTGGCGTCCTGCACAGCCGGCGATTTCTCGCTGGTGCCGAAACGACGGCGGACGGCATCCATTTCCTGGTGCAGCGCGCGCGCCTCACCGTCGAGCTTGCGGGCGGCGCGCCGCCACTTGCCCTGGCGCAGCCAGGCGGCGGCGCCGCCGATCAGCACGCCGAGGATCAGCACGGCGAAAAGAATGGCGAACAGCGGCAGGGTCGCCGCATAAGCAGGCGCCGCCGACGAGAACGGGTCGAACGATACCGTCACCGCCTGCCGGTTGGCCACCGCGAATGCGACGATGACCGCAGCCAGCGGAATAATGACGACCCAGGTGACGACCTTGCGGAACACCATTGCCTCTCTAAACGCCGATGGCCGGGCAATGCCGGCCACCACAATAGCACCATCACAAATCCAGGAAACCCGGGACCTTACACCGGCGTGGTCTTGTTCAGCCGCTCGCGCATTTCCTTGCCGGTCTTGAAAAACGGCACCGATTTCTGCTCGACCGAGACATGCGCGCCGGTGCGCGGATTGCGCCCGGTGCGGGCCGGCCGGTGCTTGACCGAGAAGGCGCCGAAGCCGCGCAGCTCGACGCGGTCGCCGCGCGCCATGGCATTGGTGATCTCGCCGAGGATCGCGTTGACGATGTTCTCGACGTCGCGCTGATAGAGGTGGGGATTCTGGGCGGCGATACGTTGCACAAGCTCGGACTTGATCATCTCGGCCGCCTTGCTCGATCGGGGATCAGTTGGCGGATGGAGGGTGCCAAAGCGCCAAGAGACCGTCAAGATTGAGTTTTTCGATTGATTGCACCCCACCCCATGCTTCGATGCGGTGCGCAATGGCGCTTAGACCCACCGCTTCGAAGGTCCAGGCGGCGACATGGAGGAAGGAAAGCTCGCCGAATCGCGGCTCCAGTGAGACATCGCGCACCGGAGTGGAGGCTGGGACCTTCTTTTCCTTCTCCAGCCAGGCCAGCGCGGTCTTTTCGTTGCCCAAGCCGTCCACCAGCTTGAGGGCGACGCCCTGTCGCCCCGTGAACACCCGCCCGTCAGCCACCGCGGCGAGCTGCGCGTCGTCCATCCGGCGGCGATTTTTCACCAGGTCCTTAAACCAGGCATAGGAGTCGAGCACGATGGCCTCGATGGCGGCGCGGGCCTCGGGGCTCGTCGGTTCGTAGCCGTTGGGCGCGGCCTTGAGCGGGGAGGATTTGATCTCCTCCATCTGGATGCCGATGGTTTTCAGCACCTGCGTGAAGTTCGGATACTGGAACAGCACGCCGATCGAGCCGACCAGGGAGGTATCATGGGCAATGATGTGATCGGCCGAGATCGCCGCGATATAGGCGCCGGAGGCGGCGAGACCATCCACCACCACCACCATCGGCTTTTTCGCCTGCAAGGCGCGCAATGAGTCGAAAAGCTGTTCGGAGCCGGCGGTGGTGCCGCCGGGGCTGTCGATATGCACGATCACCGCGCGCGCCCGCGACCTTCCCAGCCGATCGAGCGCCTCGACGCGGTCTTGGTTGCCACGGATCAGGCCCTGCACCTTGATGCGGGCGATGTAATTGCCGGTCGGCACCAGTCGACTGCCGGGCACCAGCGCGGCGACCAGGCCGGTCAGCGCGATGAGCGCGATCAGCAGCGCGCCGACGCGCCAGAAGGTGAGCTTGCGCCGCATACGGCGGCGATCGACGATGGCATCGGCATCGAGCGACATGGCTTGCGCTCCTTTAGGTCGAATCGTGGCCTGGATATAACACCTACAGGGACTTTTCGGCCGCCGTTTGGCAAGCTGATGTCATAAAGAAAAACCCCCGGGTCAAGCCCGGGGGTCATTTTTACGCGGTCGGGTAACGACTTTTTGGCCCTATTCCCCGGCCTTTTCGGTTTCCGCCTTGTCTTCGGTCTTGTCGTCGGTCTTGTCATCGCGCTGCTTGAGCGCGGCGCCCAGGATGTCGCCGAGCGAAGCGCCCGAGTCGGCAGAGCCATACTGCGCCAGCGCTTCCTTCTCCTCGGCCACTTCCAGCGCCTTGATGGAGACGCCGACCTTGTGGGTCTTGCGGTCGAACTGGGTGACGCGGGCGTCCACCTTCTGGCCGACGGCGAAGCGCTCGGGGCGTTGCTCGCCGCGGTCGCGCGCGAGATCGGCGCGGCGGATGAAGGCGGTTAGGTCGGTGCCGACGATCTTGACCTCGATGCCGGCCTCCTTCACTTCGGTGACCTCGCAGGTGACTACCGATCCCTTCTTCAGGTCGCCGGCCTGCTCCATCGGGTCGCCGGCAAGCTGCTTGATGCCGAGCGAGATGCGCTCCTTCTCGACGTCGACGTCGAGCACTTGCGCCTTGACCATGTCGCCTTTCTTGTATTCCTCGATCACCTGCTCGCCCGGACGCTTCCAGTCGAGATCGGAAAGGTGGACCATGCCGTCCACGTCGCCGTCGAGGCCGAGGAACAGGCCGAACTCGGTCTTGTTCTTGACTTCGCCTTCGACGGTGGAACCCGGCGGATGTTTCTCGACAAACACTTCCCACGGATTGCGCATGGTCTGCTTGAGACCGAGCGAAATGCGGCGCTTGACCGGATCGACTTCGAGGATCTGCACCTCGACCTCTTGCGACGTCGAGACGATCTTGCCGGGGTGAACGTTCTTCTTGGTCCACGACATTTCGGAAACGTGGATCAGGCCCTCGATACCCGGCTCCAGTTCGACGAAGGCGCCGTAGTCGGTGATGTTGGTGACGCGGCCCTTGAATTTGGTGCCGACCGGGAATTTCGCTTCGATTCCCTGCCACGGATCGTCGAGCAGTTGCTTCATGCCGAGCGAGATGCGGTGCGTCTCGTGGTTGATCTTGATGATCTTCACCTTCACCTGCTGGCCGATATTGAGCACTTCGGTCGGGTGATTGACGCGGCGCCAGGCGATGTCGGTGACGTGCAGCAGACCGTCGATGCCGCCCAAATCGACAAACGCGCCGTAGTCGGTGATGTTCTTGACGACGCCGTCGATAATCTGACCCTCTTCGAGGTTCTGCACCAGCTCCTGGCGCTGCTCCGCGCGAGTCTCTTCCAGCACGGTGCGGCGGGAGACGACGATGTTGCCGCGGCGGCGATCCATCTTCAAAATCTGGAACGGCTGATTGACGTTCATCAGCGGCGTCACGTCGCGGATCGGCCTTATGTCGACCTGCGAACGCGGCAGGAAGGCCACGGCGCCGTCGAGATCGACGGTGAAGCCGCCCTTAACCTGGTTGAAAATGACGCCGGTGACCTTCTCGTTGTTCTTGAACGCGGTCTCCAGCTTGCCCCAGCTTTCCTCCCGCCGCGCCTTGTCGCGCGAGAGCACCGCTTCGCCCAGCGCGTTTTCCACGCGTTCCAGATAGACTTCCACCTCGTCGCCGATCTTCAACTCGGCTTGCCGGCCCGGACCGGCGAATTCCCGCAGCGCCACGCGCCCTTCGGTTTTCAGGCCGACGTCGATGACGGCCAGATCCTTTTCGATGCCGACGACTTTGCCTTTGATGACGGCACCTTCCTGCAGGTTTCCGGTTCCGAACGACTCATCGAGCAACTTGGCAAAATCTTCACGCGTGGGGGCTTGAGCGGTGGCCATGGAGTCTCCTGTAAGCGGTGCGCCGGCGGGTTGGAATGGCGTTCAAAAAGCGCGGGCCGAAGATCCCGCAAGACCTTCGACGACCACCCGGAATCCCGGGTGGCCGGCGCTATAACCGTGCTTTCGGAACGATTTTCTCGATCGGGCGCCCAACGCAGAGGCTCGAGCGGGGCTTTGTCCTCCAACAACGAGGGGCGTTAATCGCGCCCTCGGCCCGCTCGGGCGGCCTCGACGATGTCAATGGCGGCCCGGATGGCGGTGGATATATCCATATCCGTCGTATCGAGCAAGTGCGCGTCGGAGGCCTGTTTCAGGGGTGCGATAGCGCGCCGGGTATCGCGCTCGTCGCGCTTGAGAATGTCGGCCAGCACCGCGGCGGCGTCGATTTGGCGCCCCTGCGCGCGGTATTCGGCGGCGCGGCGCTGGGCGCGCACCTCGGCCGTCGCGGTCACATAAATCTTAACGTCGGCATTGGGGCAGATGACGGTGCCGATATCGCGGCCGTCGAGAACGGCGCCGGGCGGCTTGGCGGCAAAATCGCGCTGGAAAGCGATGAGCGCCGCGCGCACTTCGGGGATAGCGGAGACGACCGACGCCGCCTCGCCCACCGCCGGGGTCTTCAGCGCGGCTTCATCGAAACTTGCCGGATCGAGCGCCTTGGCGGCGGCTAGAGCGGCGGCGGTATCGTCAGGCCGTTTGCCGGCATCGAGCAACGCCTTGCCCACCGCGCGGTAGATCAGCCCAGTGTCGAGATGGCGCAATCCGTAATGCACGGCGAGCTTCTTGCCGAGCGTACCCTTGCCCGAGGCGGCGGGTCCGTCGATGGCGATGATCATGTGAGATCCGCGCCCAGCCCCCGCATCAGCTCGACGAAGCCGGGGAAGCTGGTGGCGATGGTCGCGCTGTCGTCGATGCGTACCGGATTGTCGGTGGCCAGCCCCATCACCAGCGCCGCCATGGCGATGCGGTGATCCAAGTGCGTCGTCACTTCGCCGTCGCCGGCGACCGCGAGCTTGCCTTGTACGATCAAGTCGTCGCCCTCGATTTCAACGGCCACGCCATTGGCGCGCAGCATGGCGGCGGTCGCTTCCAGCCGGTCGCTTTCCTTGACACGCAATTCCTTCAAGCCGCGCATGCGGGTAACGCCTTCGGCAAAGGAAGCCGCCACCGCCAGGATCGGGTATTCGTCGATCATCGACGGCGCGCGTTCGGCCGGCACGTCGACGCCCTTTAATTTGCTTGCGACCACGCGCAGATCGGCGACCTCCTCGCCGCCGTCGTCGCGCCTCGCCACCGTCTCGATGTTAGCACCCATCTCGCGCAGCGTCGTGTAGAGGCCGGTGCGCAACGGATTGGTCATCACCGCCTCGAGGATCAAATCCGAGCCTGGCACGATCAACCCGGCCACCAGCGGGAACGCCGCCGAGGAGGGATCGGCCGGCACCACGACTTGCGCCGGCTCAAGTTCGGGCTGTCCCTGCAGCGTGATGCGCCGGCCATGCTCGCCGTGCGGCTTGCTGGTCAACTTGGCGCCGAAATATTTCAGCAAGCGCTCGGTGTGGTCGCGTGTCGCCTCCGCTTCGATCACCGTAGTCTCGCCGGGCGCGGCCAGACCGGCGAGCAGCACCGCCGATTTGAGCTGTGCCGAGGCCACCGGCGATTCGTAGACAATCGGAATAGGGTCGGCGGCGCCCTGTAATGTCAGCGGCAGCCTGTCGCCGTCGACGGCATCGATGACGCGCGCGCCCATGCGCTCGAGCGGATCGAGCACGCGGCGCATCGGCCGCTTGCTCAGCGAGGCGTCGCCGATGAATGTCGCGGTCACCGCGTTACCGGCCACCGCACCGATCGCCAGCCGGCAGCCAGTACCGGAATTGCCGAAATCGAGCGGGCCCGCCGGTTGGGCAAAGCCGGCAACGCCGACGCCATGAATTCGCCACAGGCCGTCCGGCGACCGCTCCAGCCTTGCGCCGAGCGCACGCATGGCGGCGGCGGTATGCAGCACGTCCTCGCCTTCCAACAGGCCGGCGACCGTGCTCTCGCCCACCGTAAGAGCGCCCAATATGAGTGCCCGGTGCGAAATCGATTTATCCCCCGGCACCCGGATACGGCCCTGCAAGGGGCCGCCGCGGCGGGCGGTCAACGGCGTCGAAACGGCAGTGTCCACGGGCGCTATCCTTAACAAGCAGCGCCGTCCTACCACGCGGTCGCGCGCCACGTCATCCCGCGGCCTTTGCCCCGCTCAAGGCGCGCCTGCGCTATTGACAGGCGGCTTGCAACTAGCCAAGTGAAACACCGATTTACCGACCATTTGAGGAACCCGACCGTGGCGAAAGCTGAACTCGGAACCAAGCGCATTTGTCCGGAAACCGGCCGCAAGTTCTACGATCTAGGCAAGACGCCGGTGATCTCTCCCTATACTGGCAAGGTCGTGCCGATCGCGGCGCCTGCGCCGTCGCGCGCGCGGCCCGAACCAGCGGCGCCGGTTGCACGGCCTGCACCCGCGCCCGTGCCGGAGCCCGAGGTGGTGGTGCCGGAGACGGCGGATGCCGAATTCGTCTCGCTCGAGGACGCCGAGGCCGAACAGCAGGGCAAGAAGCCGGCGGCAGCCGAAGGCGCGGCCGTGCCGGGCGAGACCGAAGAGGTCGAGATCGACGAGAGCCTCGACGACGCTGCGTTCATCGAGGAAGAGGAAGAAGGCGATCCCGACGTGACTGACATCATCGGGGAAACCATCGAGAAGGAAGAGGAGACCTGATCCCTGTTCCCTGGAGGGGCCATAGCTCAGATGGGAGAGCGCGTGAATGGCATTCACGAGGTCGGCGGTTCGATCCCGCCTGGCTCCACCATTTAAGTATTTGATTATATTTACTAATAATTGAGCGCTTCTCTGCGAGATTTCGCAGAGTAAGATTGGGGAAGCACCGGGGAAGCACCACAACGGTTTTCGATACCCGATTGGGATCACGTTGCGCCACAAGGAACTTCGATCATAAGCGCCGCCCTAAGAGCGCCTTAGCACTGCCAAGCCGGGGCGATATTCAGGCCGCAGCGCTCTGCTTCTTTTTTTGCGTGTGCGACGCACTTCCCAATTCACTAGCCTTTGCAAAATGCTCTTCAAGCCTGGACCGTTGCTGGCTTTCCCAGGCGCTGTACCAAGCGTCCAGCATAGCTTGATGAGCCGCTAGAAGGCTGCCGACGACTAAATGTTGATATTTGTCTTGCTCAGCAGGCTTTTTTTGCATCGAATCACCTCTAAGCAACATTATTATCACCGAGTAAAGGGGGAGTAAATCGGGGTGGCAGCACCATTTGAACGCATCGAATTTCCAGAGCTCTTTTTTGGCTTCGTTGCGCCTGTAGGAACCGACATAGTCGGCAGCATCCGCTATTTTTCCGAATACTTTAAAGGGCAAGGCTACAACGCTGTCGAACTGAAAGTCACGGATGCTTTCGAAATCATCAAGACATATCTACAACCAAGCACCGAGCTTGTGCAAAAGCCGCTGTTCAATCGATACAACCGGTTCATTGCATACGGAAATCAGGTTCGAAATCATTTTGGCGACGATCAGATCCTAGCGTCGCTTACTATTTTGCGGATTATCCAAGAGAGGCAAGCATGGATTAAGGCCACGGGAGACGTGAGCCGTGGGACCGAAAAGAATGTCTATTTGATGCATCAATTCAAACGCAAAGAAGAGATAGAACTCCTTCGTTCGGTATATGGAAGAACTTTTTTTCAAGTTTCCGTCTATTCACGCCGCGGCGCGAAGTCGATTACCTCGCTAGGAAATTCGCCCATGATGAAAATAGCGGCAACATCAATCAATTTAGAAGCAGCGCTTTTGTGATCTACTGTTCGGATCAAACAAGATTTCTCCGAATAAGGAAGAGTATGGAATGTTTGCGGCAAGAGCCGCAGCATTGAGAACATTGGACCTGTCGAGACAAATTGGAGCTGCGGTTTTCTCTCCCAACGGCGAAATTATCTCGATGGGATCAAACGAGGTCCCCAAGGCTGGCGGTGGCACCTATTGGTGCGATGACCCTGTCGATGACAGGGACCACGTCCGCAAGCAAGATGCAAATGATCAGCGCAAAAGAGAGGTGCTCACAGAGATTCTCGAGATAGCTGGCCTCAAGAAAGAGAACATATCTACATCAATGCAAATCAACCTCGACAACTCTCAGTTGATGAATGCATTAGAATACGGTCGCATCATACACGCTGAGATGTCCGCCATCTGCGATGCCGCGAGACTTGGTCGCAGCCTAGCGGGCACCGTTCTTTTTAGTACCACTTATCCCTGCCATATGTGTGCGAAACACATTGTCGCTGCTGGTATTACCAAGGTAATATTTCTGGAGCCCTATCCGAAAAGCCTAACGGCCGAGCTTCATGGCAACTCCGTCTTGATCGAGGGTGGAGACCGAGGAAAGTACGATAGCTTCTCTTACCTCAACGAATGCATACCTAGAAAAGATCAAGATGCAGCCCGAGATGTTCGAAGCCTTGGTAAAAAAACATTAGTCTTGCACCGCCTCACCCATGCCGCGGCTGGGTGAGGAAGGATTGCTGGTTATTGGCAACCGCAAGCGGCGGATCGGTGACGACGGTGCCGCCGTGCAGGTCGCTGGCGAGATTGAAGTTGCCGGGCGCGTATATGCCCAGCAGCGTGAGGTTGGCCGTGTGCGTGCCGTCGGTCACCGTCAGCGTTCCGCTCAGGTTGTTGCCGGCCTCGACGAAGGTCTCCGACGTCGTGCCCGAGATGTACGAGATGTCCTCGAAGATCGAGAGCATCCGGCAGGCCAAAGCCTGCAACCAGCCCGCCAAAGCTCATCGACGCATCAAGCTGCAGCGTGCCGCCGCCGCTGGTCGCAAACGTCACCGCGCCGCTGCCGATCGAGCCGCCGTTGACGATCTCCATAAGCCCGCCGCTGATCGTCGCAGCGCTGGCGATGCCCCCGGAGGCGACGTATTCGTAGCCGCCGCTGTTCACGTGCGTGCCGCTCGCCGAGGCGCCAGCCTCCACGATCTGCTCGCCGCCGCTGATGAGCGTGCCGCCGTTGGCCACCCCATAGTCGTATTGCGTACCGCCGCTCACCGTCGCACCGCTGTCGGTGCCGAACACCACCTCGATGCCGCCGCTGCCGACTTTGGTGCCGCTCGCCGAACCGCCGGCGACGATGTACTGCTCGCCGCCGCTCGATACCGTCGTGCCGCTCGCCGAGGCGCCAGCCTCCACGATCTGGAAGCCGCCGCTCAGCGCCGTATCGCCATTGGCGATCTTATAGTCGTATTGCGTGCCGCCGCTCACCGTCGTGCCGCTGTCGGTGCCAAACACAGCCTCGATGCCGCCGACGCCGATCAGGCCGCCGCTCGCAGTCCCGCTCGCGACGACGTATTCCTCGCCACCGCTCGACACGATCGTGCCGCCGGCAGTCCCCGCAGCCTGCACCGACTGCAGTGCCCCGCTCGACACCGTCGTCGCCTGCGCCAGCCCGAACACATATTGCGTCCCGCTGCTCACCGTGGCGCCGCTTGCCGTGCCGAACACCACATCATAGCCGCCCCGGATCTTGGCCCCGTTCGCGACCCCCCCGGAGACCACATATTCCTCGCCTCCGCTCGACACCACCGTCCCGCTCGCCGTGCCAAACAGCACCTGCAGGCCGCTATTGATGATCGCTCCGCTGTCCACGCCGCCCGAATAGACGTATTCCGTGCCCCCGCTGTTGACCGTCGTTCCGCTCGCGGAACCAAACATCACGTAGATGCCGCCGTTGTCCGTCGTCCCGCTCGCCGAACCGCCGGACAGCACGTATTCAAGGCCTCCGCTCGATATCGTCGTGCCGTTCGCCCTGCCGAACACAACGTCGCTGCCGCCGCTGTTCACGTGCGTGCCGCTCGCCGTTCCCCCGGAGACCACGTACTGCTCGCCGCCGCTGTTCACGATCGCGCCAACCGCCGAGCCAAACAGTACCTGCAGCCCGCTGTTGATCGTCGTGCCGCTGTCCGGGATGCCGGAATAGACGTATTCGGCGCCGCCGCTGGTCACCGTCGTGCCGGTGTTGCTCCCGTAAACGACATAGATGCCGCCCTTGACCGTGGTGCCGCTGCCGCTGCCGCCCGACAGGATGTAGCCTTGCCCGCCGCTCGACACCGTCAGGCCGCTCGCCGACCCGAACACTTCCTCCAGGCCGCCGCTCGACACCGTCGTGCCGCTCGCCGTCGCGCCTGCGGCCACCAACTCTTCGCCGCCGCTGTTGATGATCGTATTGCTCGCCGTTCCGTAAACGGTCTGCTGGCCGCTGACCGTATCGCCCCGCACCGTGCCGCCGGCGAGCACATTGAGCGTGCCGCCTAACCCGACAACCGCGCTGCTCCCGGTCCCGCCGCTCTCGACCACGGCAACCCCACCGGCGCTCACGACCGAGCCGCTTGCCGTGCCGCCCGAGAGCACGAACTCCTGACCGCCGTTGCCAACCGTCGTCGAATTGGCGGACCCGTAGACCAGCTGCTGGCCGCCGCTGCTGATCGTGGCGCTCAGGGCTGTGGCACCGGCCGCGATGTATTCCTCGCCGCCGTTCGACACCACCGTGCCGCTCGCAACGCCGCCACTGTAGAGAACCTCGAGCCCCCCAGCGACAATCGAGCCGGTCGTACTGCCGTAATCGTTCTGGATTCCACCGCTGCTAATCGTCACGCCCTGGGCGTTATCACCGGTAAGGAGATCAGAGTGCCGCTACTATACACAACAACGTTGGCGCCGACGCTGACTGTCGCCCCGTTGACCAGCCCAGCAATGTAGAAATAGCCGCCGCTGCTAATCGTGGTGCCGATGGCCATGCCGCTAGAGTTGACGATTTCGGAGGCGCTGCCGTTGATGATTGCACCGACATCGAGACCGCCGGACCCGACATATTCTAAACCACCGCTGTCGATGGTAGTGCCGCTTGCCGCCCCGTAGACATCCTGTTCGCCGCCCCCATTTATCGTCGTGCCGCTTGCCGTGCCGCCAGAGTCAACGAACTGGTCGCCGCCGCTATTGACGATCGCGCCGACCCCCACACCGCCGGACTGCACGACCAAAGTGCCGCCGCTATTGACAGTGGTATTGCTGGCAATGCTGCCGCTAAAAACCTCTTGAAAACCACCACTTTCAACGGTGGTGTCGAACGCCGTGCCGCTGCCATAATACGTCCCGACAAGTTGGTAACCGCCGCTGTCGATGGTTGTGCCGGTCGCCGTCCCGCTGCCGCCAGACCCGTACCCGACATACTGGAAGCCGCTACTGATCGTCGTGCTAGTCGCCGTGCCGGTGCCAAGCTCGATTCCGACATACTGATTGCCGCCGCTGATCGTGGTGCCGGTCGTCGTGCCGGTGCCAGACTGTATCCGACGTCCTGCTCGCCGCCGTAATCGATAACGGTGTCGCTCGCCGTCCCGCTGCCATAATTCAGCCCGACGTACTGGACGCCGCCGCCCTCGATGGTGGTGCTGGTTGCCATTCCGCTGCCGATCTCTCTCCAACGTATTGGGCCGCCGTTCTCGATGGTGGTGCTGTCGCCGTGCCGCTGCCGCCGTCCCCGATGTTCTGCTCGCCGCCGCTCTCGATGGTGGTGCTGTCGCCGTGCCGCTGCCGCCGTCCCCGATGTTCTGTCGCCGCCGCTCTCGATCGTGGTGTTGGTCACCGTGCCTTCCAGGACCAACTGATCGCCGCCGCCGAGGATGGTGGTGTTGGTCGCCGTCCCGGTGCCTCCGGCCCCGTCCCCGACATACTGGAGGCCGTTACTGATCGTGGTGTTGGTCGCCGTGCCGCTTTCTCCAGATCCTTCTCCGACGAACTGCACGCCGCCGCTGATGGTCGTGCTGATAGCCGTGCCGGTGCCGAAATGTCCGATATCTGGTAGCCGCCGCTGATGGTCGTGCTGATAGCCGTGCCGGTGCCGAGTCGTATCCGACGTCCTGCTCGCCACCATTGAAGATTGTGGTGCTGGTCGCTGTGCCGGTGCCGAAGTAACCGACAAACTGACGGCCGCCGCTGTCGACAGTAGTGCTGGTCGCTGTGCCGGTGCCGAAGAAACCGACATACTGACGGCCGCCGCTGTCGACAGTAGTGCTGGTCGCTGTGCCGGTGCCGGAGACGTTCCGACGTCCTGCTCGCCGCCGTAATCGATAACAGTGTCGCTCGCCGTCCCGCTTGCTCCAAATCCGGACCCGACGTACTGGTGCCGCCGCTGATCGTGGTATTGCCAGCCGTGCCGCTCGCTCCGAGCCCAGAGCCAACGTATTCGTTTCCCCCGATCAAAATGGTGGTGCTGGTGGCCGTGCCGTTCACCAGCTGCTGGCCACCCCCGCTAATCACCGCGGCGATTGCGGTACCGCCAGAAGATACAATTTCCCCTCCGCCGTCGAATATGGTGGTTCCCCCTTCGTCAACTCCACCGGAACTCACATATTCCCAGCCTCCGCTGAGCACAGTACCGAAAGCCGAGCCGCTCATTTCGATGATCAGTTCGCCGATAGAAAAGACAGTGTATCGCTGCGCTGCCGCCGGATAAGACATCAAGAGTATCGCCGCCGGAAATGGTAAGGCCCGAGCTCGTTTTCCGGAAGTGATGGAAATCGTTGTCATGACGCTTGCCTGCCTGAGGTCGAACTTGGACCGCCGGAACGTAGATTTTTCCAGCTCTTGCAGTGAGGCCTAACTTTGGACCGCCGGAGGTAGATTTTTCCGTCTCTCTCACGAAGGCGAGCTCGCTCCGCCATCGTAATTCAGCAACATGATCAGCGTCTTCTAGCCGATCTCCCCATGCGGCGTTCCCATTGTAGTACTTGCGCCAATCCTCCAATTTTTCTGGGCGTCTGCAAAGCTCATGAACGAATGCGCGTCAGACATTCAGCGCGGAAGCGGCTGTAAAAGCCCCGATGCACATTGTCGGTCGGCTTTCCTAGCCTGGAGAAGTCAAGCGCATGCTGCGACAATACGTACCCGCTCGATCAATCAATTATTTCCATCGAGGCAGTCCCGACGAACACACGCTAACAGGTGCCGTCCGGAATGTGGTTGGAATTCGGTGTGGCGCGATCTCCGGTAACATGAAGGTATCGTTTCAGGCGGCGAGGTCAATCGGCTGATCGATGGGCTTTGTGGCGAGCGTCTGCCAGCCATCGACCTTGCGCATGTTGATCTGGCCGGAGGCGAGCAGCGCCCAGAACAACATCGCGGCTGTGTCGGCCGACGGCAGCACGGTCTGCGTCTTGATCCTTCGCTTGAACTCCTCGTGCAACCGCTCGATCGCATTCGTTGTTCGCGCGCTGCGCCATTGGCTCGGCGGCAGGCGGGTGAAGGTGAACAGGCGTTCGCCGGCTTCCTCCAGGCTGTCGGCGACGGCGCGGTGCTTGAGCCGCCACTTGCGGATGAAGGCCTTGCGGCGGGCTTCGATCTCCTCGCGCGTCGTGGCGTAGATCATGTCATTGTAGTCGGCGGTGATCTCCTCGTGCAGGCGCTCGGGCGCGTGGGCCAGCAGGTTGCTGATGCTTGTGGACCGTGCAGCGCTGCACCGGCACGCCGTCCCAGACGGCGGCGATGGCCTTGTCGAGACCCGGCGCGCCGTCGACGATGAGGAACTCCGGCCGCCGCAGCCCGCGCCGGATGAGATCGTCGAGGACCGCGCGCCAGGCCTCGGTGCTCTCGCCGCCCATGCTTTTGATCGCCAGCAGCACCTTCTGGCCGTCCGCGCGCACGCCGAGCACGACCAGGAGCGAGATGGAGGTGGCCTTGCGGTCGAGCCGCACGCGCACCACCGTGCCGTCGAGGATCAGCCGCACGATCGGTTCCTCGGCCAGCGAGCGGGCGTTCCAGGCGTCCCAGTCGCTCTTCACCTTGCGCCAGACCCGGCTCACCGTGTCCTTGCCCACCGCGCCGCCGAACAGCGCCGCCAGCGCCCGGCGCACCCGGCGCGTGTTGGTGCCGGCCAGGTAGCTGCCGGCGATCAGCGCGTCGGCAGCCAGCGTACGGCGCTGATAGGCCCGCAGTGCCTGAGCTCTTCCATTCCGTCGTCTTGCCCTCGGGGGTGTTCAGCCGGGCGCGCGGCACCGCGATCTCGATCGGCCCGAACGTGCCTGTCAGCGACCGCGTCCGGCTGCCGTGGCGATGGCCGGCAACGCCCGCGCCTTCTTCACCGCCGGCCATCTGGCTTCGCCCGTAACGCGGGCGTGCCAGCACGGCATCGAGCTCGCCGCGGATCAGCTCTTCGATGAACCCGCGTGCCCGAGACCGCACCTCGGTCTCGATCGGATCAAACCAGTTGTCGAAAAGATCAACAGCCCGCTCGGCCGCCGGCTGCGCAGAATCAGGCTTCGTGGTAATGCTCGTCATGGCGTGGTCTCCAGTCCGACGCTTCAACGCCGGATGATTCGAGGTTGAACACCCCGGAGACTACGCCACCCTCATTTCCAACCAACCCCGCGACGGCACCGGCCGCTCCGTAGGCAACGTATTCATAGCCGCCGCTGCTGACCGTGGTGGTGCCGCCGCTGACAATGCCGCCAGAGTCGATGTATTCGTACCCACCATTAGAAATGACAGTTTGAAGGATCGCGCCACCGGCGGTGACGTCAACTGTGCCGCCGGAGCTGATCGTGATGAGGCCCGAAATCGTACCGCCGCTTACGACGTCGAGCTTGCCGGTACCTTTGACGATGTAAATGGTAGACGCCGGTATGATTGTGGCAACCGTTGTCGTGCCACTGGATATCGTAATCGTGGTCATCGAGAATGGTCCTCTTCGACAGAGCTATCACTGCCAATCTCGTCGCCCCAGGTGCTCGGACAGCGCAACAAGCCAATCAAAAATGCCGAAAGCTATTTGTCTGTAAGTCTTTTTATATTACTTTTATTTGCGTAGTGCCATTCCTTTTTAGGATCCGCATTCAGCTTGAAATGCCGCCGGAATATGCTCGCGAGCAACATCTCCCTCCGTGGGGAACAGTGTTCAATCGGATTACAACGTATAAATTTGCAACGTTCCGCCTGCAGACTGCAGCGGAATTATCAAAACTGGTCGTATGCGCCCATATAGATTGTTATGAGAACCGCCGCGGCCATTGTCTCTGCAAGAGTGATGCAGTGAATGCGGCATTATAAAATCAGTGCCCAGGCCGGTGAAATCAATATCGTCCTGCGCGGCCACTACGGCTATTACGGTGTCGCCGGAAATCTCCGGTGTCTCGTAAAAGTATATCGGGCCGTGGAGCGTTACTGGCGCACCGATACTGTTACTGGGGTGGATAGAGACGTCGATGTCGGCTATGCCCCGTCGCGACCGAAGTCGCGCGGCGATGCAACATGTCGTGTTGAGCCAGCGGCTTAGCTGATCTGCTTTAGCAGCCTTTACGCGCAGATGCATTCATCGTCCAGTCACCGGCAATCCAGCACCCATTTTACATCAACGATTTCTGTCGTGAAGTTGCGCATGGCACTAATGATGGCGCGTTCCATGGCATCGCGGGTTGCATCGTCGGCCCCAGTGATTTCGACTTTAACTTTTGTTCGGAGCGAAGAGTCGGCTTGCTATGCGCGACCAATTTTTGGCGGTTTTGCTGTTTCATCTGGCTCATCCGTTTCTGTACCGTCTGCATTCACAAAACTGACCCTCAGGTGATTCATGATAGGCGGCATTTCATCGTCACCAGCTATAAATTGCGTGGCCTTGCCGTAGGCGCGATCTAAAATGCTATTCGCTGCCGCTATGCGAGCCGCCGGTGGCGCCTTTTTGTTTGTTACAATTTGCACCAAGGCATCAAATGCCGAATTTGTGTGAACGCGAGCAAAGTCTCGCAATTCTGCAAGGACTCGCGGTCTGCCACCGGGATTTCCTGACTTTCCAGGCTGAAATCGCGCCATTTTGCGTACCTGAAATGAGCCTGTTCTCAGGATGAAGTGCCATCCAGCCTAACGCCTTCACTAGCGCTAGAAAGATCGGAAAGATTGGACAGTTTCCCGACCTCGCAATAGTTTTTAGGGGTTTCCGCCTCGATTCTTTCTTTCTGTCCGATCTTTCCGCCTTCGCTAGGAAGTGAATAAACGCCTCGCCTGACGCGCATGATTTGCCCATCCATTCGCATTTTGTGGAGCAATATATCCATCGCATTTCGGCTGGTGGCTTCTGTGGCAGCCATGATTTCCGAAACCGCCATACCATCCTTGTCGTGCAGTGGGATAAAGGACCGCAACACTTCGATGATCTTGGCTCTCTCATTTGAGACGCTTGCCGCCAATGCATCGGGGCCAAGCATCGTCCACTTGCAACTCCCTTTATCAAATTGTAGCGCTGTTTCGCTTTCCTCGATATCCCGGCCACGTGCATAGAGCGTAAAGCCGCCGTCCTGTCGCTTAAGAACAAGGATTGTGTCAGCCGCGCCGGTTAGTCCGAGTGTGCCCGATATCGTATCAAATGGATCATCTGCCTCCATTTTGCGGACATGGTGATTGATGACGATGGCAAGCCCTCGTTCTCCCGCAATTTTCTGCAATCCGGTGATTGCCTGATAATCTGCACTATATGCCTGCGTCTTGCCGTTCTGTATGGGCCGGATTTTTTCCAGCGTATCGACAACTATCAATGTCGGCTGATGGACGGATTTACACCACTCTTCGATATCACTCAGTCCTCCATCGTCCGTCCGCCTCCATTCGGTTTGAATCATCAACCTAGAAGGCCAATCGGAATCGGTGGATGGCAACAGTTTCGCAATTCGTTTTTTTAGTCGTCGTTTGTTGTCCTCCAACGCAAGATAAAGAACGTCGCCTTGTATGGGCTTAATCGTCCCAAGGGTAAAACGCCCTGCTGCGACTGCAATGCACATGTCCAAAGCAAGCCAGGATTTCCCGACCTTTGGTTTGCCAGCAAGAATAGTAACACCGTCAGAAATGTAGCCCGGTAGCACATAACGAACCGGATCAAATATTTGTCCTTTCAACTCGCTCGCGAGCACGGCACCTCGTCGCCATCGTGGGGCGGAATCCAACTCGATTATCTTGACATCTAGCTCGGAATTATTTGGGGGCGTATGTTCCAGCGGTATCTGTTTTACAGTCGGCCGGGCAAATGCCGATCCGAGACGTGCTTGAACTAAATCATCGCCATAAGTATTCACTACACCGTAGGCGACAGCGGCATTATAAATGCGATCTACCGCTGACGGTTTATCAAGCCAACCGTCGCGCACCTCTTTAGCAAATGTCTGTGCTGCCATTTCAATAGCCGCCAATTGGTCGCTGGGATCTGCCGTCGCAATACAGCCGATTGTCTCCCGCAATATTCGCTCAGTGCGGGACCAAATGCGCGGGTGTCCATTAGGTTTTCAACAAGCGGAATATGGCTCGATGATGTAAACGAGGTGCTAGCAAGATGATTTCGCCGATGAATTGCGAGTGACATATCTAGGCCGCCTGCTCTGAAGTCGAGCTCGTCAGATGCGCAGCCATCCATTGGTCAAGATCGCCCTTACGGTAACGAATCGCCCTGCCGATGCGCGTGAAGCTTAGCCCGTCGCCGTAGAGGCGACGCTTCGCTAACGTACTCGTCGAACTTTTGAGATAAATCGCCGCTTCGGGCGGAGTCAGATAAGTGTCTGACATGGAGGTAATCTCCTATGCTACGCCCTCAATCACGGGGCAACACAGGGTTTAAGGTGGCGTCGGTAGATTAAATAACCCACGAAAATCAGATTTTTTATCGGTGATTTTTCCGGGTGTCTTTTCGAAACTGGGTCAATATGCGAGCGAGGGAGCTGGCAAATTTGGTGGGGAAAAACGATTTTGGCAGATTGGGCCGAAGTAGATTTACTGCTTTCAAAAGTTTGCCGTCCCAATCGCCAGGAACATGCGCTGACTTATAAAAGGTCAGCTTTCCACCTGAGTGTGTTGCAGCAAGCAAAAGACGATACACAAAAAGATCAAAAGCGATGTGGCCTACGGTGCCCATCGGACGACCCCTTTCCGTGCGCGCCTCGACCGATGCTTTCTTAGCTGCCCGTTCGAGATCCTCTAAAAGATTTATATAAGTCCCAATCTTTGAACCATTATCCATGACTGCGGCGCGCAGAAAATTGGCTGCGACTAAACGCGGCGTGATCTTGACATCGCGTGCATTTAGCCCGCTCAGCTGGTCGCAAAGTCTTCTAGAGCCACGAGCTACATCATCCAATAGTTGACGAATTTGGTCGGTCGGGAACCGCTTTAGCTGCTTCACGTCCCGCTCATCATGCGCGGCCTCGATAGCTAAGGTCACCTGCGATGCAAAGAACCCTCGCGCCGCGTTAGGAATATTCGCTAACTGAGCTAGTTCGCGGAACAAGACTTCACTTGGACGCGATGACGATTGCGCCGTAGTCGCAAAGCGTATGGGCCTTTTGTCGGGCATATGGTGATGAGATGTGCGGCCCTTCCTCCGCGTTCCGGTTTTAAGGTGACTTCCGCGCCGTTATCACTTTCGGTGTAGACGGACCACCTCAGCAGCAGAGGACGTGCCATCTAGGGCAGCAGCTAGCCGACCACCAATATGCTCGGCGCCGCGACGAAGCGGATCGTCGCCAAGGTGCGCATATCTCGCAGTAGTCGATGCCTGAGTATGGCCAAGTAGTTTGCCGATGATCGGTAAGCCAAGACCGCCACCGGCACCGAAGCTCGCGTATGTGTGTCGTAGATCATGAAGGCGAACGCCAACATATCCCGCACGACGTGAGACGGCTTCCCAAGGCCGCTTGAGATCGGCGCGCGGTTTCTCGGGATCGTCTCCGGGCACCACATAGGAACCGATACGAATAAGCCCGTTCAGAACGGCCAGTGCTGGAGCGTTCAGGATGACGGTCTTTTTGCCCGTTTTGCTATCGGCGAGAAACAGTAAGCCGCGTTCAATATCGACGTTTTCCCATTTGAGATTTAGAATTTCCCGAAGTCGGCACCCCGTAAACAGCAAGAGGCGAAGGGCTGACGCCGCGAATGGGTCGATCTTGGTAAAACGATTTCGGGCCTTGGGTAGGTGCTTTGCCTTGGGCTTGGCTTCATCCACATCCCAGGGAATGCCCTTTTTCTCGGCCTCGCGAATAGCTAAACCAAGCCTTTGAAGTTCCTCGCCCGTCAGAAACCGCTCGCGGCGATGTTCCTTGAATTTTTCGATGCGGCGGCCAGGATTCATGCCCTCCGGAACAACGCCAACCCGTCCCGCAAAAACATACATACTGCCGATTGCCGCCAAAACTCGGTTGGCCTGGAATGGCGTCGTGCGAAGCTTACTGTGCAGTTTTGCTACCGCCGCCCGCGTCAACTTGTCGGCTTTCGTAGCGCCCAGTTCCAACTTGATCTTATTGAGCACATGTCGATAGAAGGCCGCCGTTCCAGGTTTGCGCTTCTGTTCTACGTGCTCGGTCATGAACCGGTCAGCTAATTCGGTGACTGTCAGTGTGCCGCGTTCGGCGGTCTTCTCTCCCGCTGGATCGTGGCCATGCGCCACCTGCCCTAAAATGGCCTTGGCCCGCGTCCTAGCGCCTTCTGGCGCGATCTTTCCGACAGCAGCGATGGTAAAGCGCCTAACCGGTGCGCCGCGCCCTGAGCCAGCCCTATAGACTACAACATACGACTTGGCTCCGGTCGGCCTCACGCGAACGCCAAACCCGGGCAATTGAGCATCCCAAACGGCGTATTCGCTCGCGTGAGGCTTGAGACTATCCACGACACGCTTGGTGATCCGCTGGGCTGTCAATTGAGCCGCTCCTTGATTTTTTTTGCCCTAGATTTGCTATGGGGAAGCACCGGGGAAGCACGGAATCGGAAATGCTAGGAAACTCAGGAAGCCAAGATACCGACAGAAGTACCCATTACAAGCGACTTTTTTGTGTATATGGGAAAGTCAGGGAAACTCAAGGAATTAGCCGCCATAAGAATGGCATTCACGAGGTCGGCGGTTCGATCCCGCCTGGCTCCACCAACTTTCGCCCTTCGGGCGAAAGTTGTCCCGCCGAAGCTCCGAAGGAGCGAAGGCGGACAGCCTTCGCAGAAGCAAGCCGCCCACCGGGCGGCTTGCTTATTTCAAGACGGCGCTGCTGACAGTCCCCGCCTCGGCATTGCATGATGCCGGAAAACCGCGGGGCAAACGCAATGCAAGGGAAAATCGCGCTCGAAGAACATTTCGCCACCGAGGCGACGCTCGGCGACTCGCAAGTGTTTGGCGCGCATGTCTGGAAGGATTTGCGCCACCGCCTACTCGACATCCAGGACACGCGTCTTCGCGAAATGGACAAGCATGGCGTCGGGATGATGATCCTATCGCTCAATGCGCCGGCGGTGCAGGCGATCTACGATGTCAAGCGCGCGATCGCGGTGGCGCAAGAGGCGAACGACATCCTCGCCGGCGAAGTGCGCAAGCGCCCCGACCGCTTCGCGGCATTTGCGGCGCTGCCGATGCAAGATCCGGAAGCCGCCACCGCCGAGCTCACCCGCTGCGTCAATCAGCTCGGCTTTGTCGGCGCGCTGGTCAACGGCTTTTCGCAGATCGGCTCGCCGGACGACGTCACCTATTACGACCCGCCGCAATACCGGCCGTTCTGGCGTGCGCTCGAGGCGCTCGACGTGCCGTTCTACCTGCACCCGCGCAACCCGCTGCCGAGTTGGAACCGGCAATACGAAGGCCACAATTGGCTGCTTGGGCCGAATTGGGCCTTCGCGGTGGAAACCGCCGTGCACGCACTGCGCTTGATCGGCAGCGGACTATTCGACGAATGCCCGCGCCTGCAGATGGTACTCGGCCATCTCGGCGAGGGCATTCCGGTGCAGCTCTGGCGCATCGACGGCCGCAACGGCTGGATGAAGGAGCCGCACCGTTACGCCGCCAAGCACGGCGTCGGTCAATATTTCCGCAAGCATTTTCATCTCACTACGTCCGGCAACTTCCACACTCCGTCGTTGCTCAACACGTTGACCGAGATGGGCGCCGAGCGCGTGATGTTCTCGGTCGATTGGCCGTTCGAGGACGTGGGCGAAGGCTGCCGCTGGTTCGACAGCGTGGAGATCGGCGCGACCGAACGTGCGAAAATCGGCCGCGACAACGCGGTGAGGCTGTTCAAGCTTAAGCTCTGAACCGGCCGCGACTACGTCTTCCTCGCCTGCGCCAGTGCGGCGCTGCTCCAAATCGGCTCGTCGGAGCCGTTGCCCCAGGCGATCGGCCGGTAGAAATTGTGGATGCCGTAGCGTGCCATCTTGCGCATCTCGCGCACCCAGATCGGATGCACGCAGACGGCGTGATAAAGGGTCGAGGCGCCGACCCTCGACTCATAGAGCTTGCCGTCGAACGTCTGCTTGGCGATGCGGTTGGCACGCGCCCAGGCGCCGCGCTCGTTGATGGCCTTGCTGCGGCCGTCGCAGGCGAAAGTGAACTGACAGGCGAGATGCCGGTAGGCGTTCTGATAGATCACGCCACAGACATTGCTCGGATAGAAGCCGGAGGATACGCGGTTCATGATAACTTGCGCGACCGCGATCTGCCCGGCCACCGGCTCGCCGCGCGCCTCAAAATAGATCGCGTTGGCAAGGCAGCGTTCCGCCTTGGCATAAGATTTTCCGTCAAGGTGCAAGAGTTCGGCCGGCGACGGCGGCGGCGGGCCGGGCGCGGGCCGCGGCAGCGGCACCGCCTCGGGCGTGAGCGCGGCCGGCATCGGCAGCGACACTGGCGTGATCGCCGGCAAGTCAATGGGCGTGGCGTCGGCTTTGGCGAAGATGACCGGCGCCAGCGTCACGGCCGGCGGCGCATCCGGCGCGACGGGCGGCTGCTCCATCGCGACTTCGATGGCGTCGAGCCGGCGCGCGGCGGCAAGCGACTTGACCGGCGAATCGTCACTCGAACGCGGCGGCGCGGCGGTGTCGAGGCTGGGGATCTTGGCGACGGCCGACTGCGCCGGCAGTGCAATCGCGATGCTCTGGATTCCTTCGCGAATGACGTTCGGCAGATCGGCGATGCAATGACGGTTTGTTTGGATCGCGTCGGCTGCGTCCCGGACCGTGCGAACGTCGGCCAGATCAAGCGCGGTCAACATAATCGCGCCGATTGCGAAAGCGATGGCGCTCGACCGCAACCCGACGCTGATCGCCAGCTCTTGGACCGGCAGCAGTCCGGTCGGCCCGACCTTGGAATTCACTGGCCGCGGGGCGCGGATAGCCGGCGTGGACGGCTGATCCGGCTTGGCCACCCGGGATGACGCTCGATTATAGGCGTCCGGGGGCCGAATTCCCCTTGTTCTTGAACCTTTAACCCCGCCTGCCCATATTAGCGGGGACCGGACGGCCGATGCCGCCCGCGCCAAAGTCGGGTGTTTCCGACTTTGCCAATTCTAGTGTGCCGAACTCGGGTAAACCCGAGTTCGGATGGTGCCCGTAAGGGACCCCGTCAAAGTCGCTTCTAGCGAGGGCTTTGAGACCATGTCACGAGTTCCGTCACTATCCAGCCCGTTCCTGCTGGGCTTCGACGAGATCGAGCGTGTGCTTGATCGCGTCGCTAAGGGAGCCGATGGCTACCCGCCCTACAACATCGAAAGGCTGGCGCGCGATCCACAAAACCCGGAACGGCTTCGTATCACGCTGGCGGTTGCCGGCTTCACCCGCGACCAACTCGACGTCTGCGTCGAGGAAAGTCAGCTGGTGATCCGCGGGCGGCAGCAGGACGACAAGAGCCGCCAATACCTCCACCGCGGCATCGCCGCGCGCCAATTCCAGCGCACCTTCGTGCTGGCGGACGGCATGGAGGTGCTGGGCGCCGACCTGAAGAACGGGTTGTTGTCGATTGATCTGGTGCGGCCGCAGGCCGAGCGGATCGTGAAGACAATCGCCATCAACGAGCAAGAATGACGAAACTCGCAACAACAGGACTCGACCGCGTCAAGCGTTCAATAGAAAGGATCGAGGGCCATGAACAAAGATAAGATGATCGAAATGAATATGACCAATCCGGCAATCACGCAGGAAGCACTGGCGCAGCTCGGCGACGGCCGCCTGGCTTACGTCAAGGCGATCCGCTCCGAGGACGTCGCCACGATGTTCCCGCAGGCGCCGAAGATCGCGCCCGGCATGCAACTGTTCGCCCTGCACGGCGCGGACGGCACGCCGATCATGCTCACCGACACGCGCGAAGCAGCCCTCGCCAACGCCTGGAGCCAGGAGCTCGAAGCGGTGAGCGTGCACTGACCAGAGGTCAGTAATCAGGGATCAGTAATCAGATAAGAAAGGGCGCGGTGACAGAAAGCCACTGCGCCCTTTTCTATTCTCTATCTCTTCCGAATCTCTTCCGATTACTGATCCCTGGTCACGCCGCGCTTGAGGCCGGCGGCACCGCCAGTACGGCATAGAGCGCGTCGGCATCGCGCGAGTCGCGCAGCTTGTGTGCGATCTCCGGGTCGCGCAGCAGGCGAGCGACGCGGGCGAGCGCCTTGAGGTGATCGGCGCCGGCGGCTTCCGGCGCCAGCAGCAGGAAAATGAGATCGACCGGCGCACCGTCAAGCGCCTCGAAATCGATGGGGCGCTCAAGCCGCGCGAACAGACCGAACAGTCGGCCGAGCTTTGGCAGCTTGCCGTGCGGAATGGCGACGCCGCTGCCCACCGCGGTGGAGCCGAGCTTCTCGCGCTGCAGCAGGATATCCAGAATCGCGCGCTCGTTCTGACCGGTCAACTCGGCCGCGCGGGCGGCGAGTTCCTGGATCGCTTGCTTCTTATTCTTGACCTTCAGCGTAGGAAAAATCGCGTTGGGCGCAACGAGATCGGTGAGCGTCATGGACATGGCCAATGATCAAAGAAGGCAGCGACGAATTGGAAAGGATGTTGAAGGCGGCGGACCTTAAGGACGGTCCGCGGCGGCTGTCAATGGCCGGGACCGGGCATCGGCTGCCGTTTTTTATCGCATTTCGTGGGCTTTCAGCCGCCGCGCTGGGCCTGGTGGTCCTTGCGGCGGCGCTTATAGCGCCGCAGGCGCTTTTCGATGTGGACTGCGGCCTGATCGGCGCTTTCATAGGCGTCGGCCGCCATTCCCTCGGCTTCGAGCAAGGTGCCTGAATCGAGATGCAGCACGCATTCGGTGCGGAATCCGAAGCCGTCTTTGCCGACCGTGGCATGCCCGGAATAGCCGCCGCGGAAATATTTCGCCATCGCCTCTTCCACGCGATCGACAATCCGCTGTTGCAAGGCCGCGCCGATATTGATGTTCTTGCCCGAAACGCGCAAAGCCATTGGCCCGCCTCCAGTTTTCTTAATTCAGCTAAGGAATGTTCCGGCAAACGTCAATGCGCCGCCGGACCGCAAAAGGCTGCGCTAGACCGACGCGGCCTGCTTCTCGCGCCGGCGCTGCACCGACGACGGGATACGCATGGCCTCGCGGTATTTGGCGACCGTGCGGCGCGCGATGTCGATGCCGGCCACGCGCAATTTGTCGACAATCGTATCGTCCGAAAGCACGTCGGCGGCTGTTTCCGCGTGGATCAAATGGCGGATGCGATCGCGCACGGCTTCAGCCGAATGCGCCTCGCCGCCATCGGCTGACGCAATCGACGATGTAAAGAAATATTTTAGCTCGAATATGCCGCGACTGGTCGCCATGTATTTGTTGGCGGTCACGCGCGAGACGGTCGACTCGTGCATGCCGATGGCGTCGGCCACGGTCTTGAGATTGAGCGGCCGCAAATGCTGCACGCCGTGGGCTAAGAAAGCATCCTGCTGACGCACGATCTCGCTCGACACTTTGAGGATGGTCTTGGCGCGCTGGTCGAGCGCGCGCACCAGCCAGGTCGCGGTTTGCAGGCAATCGGCGAGATAGGTCTTGTCCTTGTCGCTGCGCGTGGTCTTCGACACCTGCGCGTAATAGCGCTGGCTGATAAGGACTTTCGGCAGCGTGTCGGAATTAAGCTCAACCTGCCAAGTGCCGTCGGAGGCCGCCCGCACATAAACGTCCGGCACGATCGGCTGCACCATGGTCGAGCCGAAAGCGAGGCCGGGCTTGGGATTGAGATTGCGGATTTCCGCAATCATGTCGGTAAGATCTTCCTCGTTGACGCCGCACAGCCGGCGTAACGCGGCGAGATCGCGCTTTGCCAATAGATCGAGATGCCCGACCAGCGTCTGCATCGCCGGGTCGAATCGGTCGCGGTCCTTGAGCTGGATGGCGAGACATTCGGTCAGATTGCGAGCGCACACGCCGGGCGGATCGAGCGTCTGCAACACGGCGAGCACCGCCTCCATATCGGCGCGCGGCGCGCCTAATTTGTCGGCGACCGCGTCAAGATCGCCGGTGAGATAGCCGGCCTCGTCCACCATATCGATCAAGTATTGCCCGATCATGCGCGCGGCCGGATCGTGAACGGCGAGTGCCATCTGTTCGGCGAGATGGTCGGCGAGCGTAACTTCGGCGCTGACGAAAGCTTCCAGATTGTAGTCGTCGCTGCCTCGGCTGCCGGCACCCGACCATTCCGAATAGGCCGGTGGCGGCGTTTCCGGCACCGGGCTTTTTTCCGCCCCGTCGTCGGGGAAGACGTTTTCCAGTTCGGTGCCGAGCCCCTCTTCCATGGAGCTGCGGCTAGTTTCCATGTCCTGGCCGATCCAATCGGCCGTGACGCTCATGTCCTCGCCGGTCTCGCCGCCTTCACCACCCTCGGAGCCGGAGGCGTCCGGCTCGGCGGCGGCCAAGGGGGCGTCGTCGTCGTCATTGGCGCGCTCGAGCAGAGGATTGCGCTCCAGTTCGCCTTCCACATAGGCAGCGAGGTCAAGGCTGGACAGCTGCAGCAGCTTGATGGCCTGCATCAGCTGCGGCGTCATCACCAGGGCTTGGGTCTGGCGGAACTCCAGTCGTTGCGACAACGCCATATATGGGTTTCCCGGCGGAAACTGGTCCGATTCTTGCTTGTTGTTGCTTATAGCAGGTCTTTGCCGCCAACGGTACGAGATTCCGCACTGCGGCAATGCATAAATTTTATGCGGGAAAACCGCCCCACCCGGGGGCCTAGAGCCTGAATTCCTCGCCCAGATAGAGACGGCGCACGTCGGGATTGTTGACGATGTCGTCGGCCCGGCCCTCCATCAGCACTTCGCCGGAATAGATGATGTAGGCGCGGTCGGTGAGACCAAGCGTCTCGCGCACATTGTGGTCGGTGATCAAAACGCCGATGCCGCGATTGGTGAGATGCCGCACCAGCGCCTGGATGTCGCCGACCGCAATGGGATCGATGCCGGCGAACGGCTCGTCGAGCAGCATGTAGCTCGGCCGCGTCGCCAGCGCGCGCGCGATCTCGACGCGGCGGCGCTCGCCGCCGGACAGCGCGATGGTCGGCGTCTTGCGCAGGCGGGCAAGGTCGAACTCCTCGAGCAGCGCGTTGAGATCGGCGGCGCGCCGGCGGCGGTCCGGCTCGACCAATTCGAGCACCGCGCGGATATTGTCCTCGACGTTGAGGCCGCGGAAAATCGAAGCCTCCTGCGGCAAATAGCCGACGCCGAGCCGCGCGCGCTGATACATCGGCAGCAAGGTCACGTCGTAGCCGTCAAGCTCGATGCGGCCACGGTCCGCCTTGATCAGGCCGGTGATCATGTAGAACACCGTGGTCTTGCCGGCGCCGTTCGGCCCAAGCAGGCCGACCGCCTCGCCGCGTCGCACGTAAAGCGTGACGCCCTTGACCACCATACGGCCGCCGAAGCTCTTCTCCACCCCGTGAGTGGCGAGGTAGGCGTGGCGGATCGCCTGCCGCCCATCACCGTCGCGGCGCCCGCGCGGTGCCGCCGGCTGCGCGTTGGCATTGGGCTGACGCGCGGTTTGCGCCGTTGCTTGGTTCGCCGCTTGGGGTGCTACTTGGGGTGCTACTTGGGCCGCCGCCGGTGCGACCTTGCGGATCACCGGCCCGGCCTGCTGGACTGTGCGGCGGGCGGGCGGCGGCTGGCGTCGAAACAGCGAAAGGATGTTCACCGGGGTCCCTCGCGGCGCTCGTTGCCGACGGCCCGAACGTCCACCATTGCCGGGCGGACCACTTTAGCTGATTCCTCGCCGCCGCGGGCGGCCGGATCTGCTGCGCGGGCGTTTCGGGTCAATGGGACGGCCGCCGGGGGGCAGGTGCGCCCAATGGGCCCGGCTTGAGATCGGGTGCCCCGCTGTCGGGCAGGAACAGGCCCTGCACGCGGCTTCTGCCGTTCTTGCCGGATTCGACGCGGGAGACGCCGGTGGTCAAGTCCACCACCAGGCGGTCGCCGCGCAATACGTTCTGGCCCTGCGTCATCACCACCTTGCCGGTGAGCGTGACGGTGTTGGTCTTCATGTCGAACACGCCGGTTTCGCCGGTCGCGGTCTGCTGCTTCTGTGTCACCACCACGCCACCGCGCGCTTCCAGCCGCTTGATGCGCTGCTGGCCGCCGGGACCGGGACTGGCCGCCTGCATGGTCTTGCCCGTGTTGGCGTCGTTCTGCTCGTAATAGACGACCAGCGACTTACAGCGCATGTCGGTGTCGCCCTGCTTCACGTGCACGTCGCCGCTGAAGGTCGCGACTTTGTCCTTGTCGCGCACTTCCAGCGTTGCCGCCTCGATATGCACCGGTTGATCGCGGTTCTGCGAAAAGCCTTGCAGCGCGTTCGGCGGCCCTTTCGAGGGCTGCGCGTAAAGCGGCGCGCCGGAGAGCGCCAGCGTCGCGAGAGCAATTAGCAGCAAGCGCCGCGGCACGATCATTGCCCTCCGCTTTGTGCCGGCGGCACGGCGGCGCCGTTAAGCATCAAAGTCATTCGCACGCCGCCTTCGAAGCGCACTAGGTCGCCGGAATCGACGATCTCCAGCCGATTGGCGTGGAGCGTGCCTTGCAGCATCTCGACTGTAACCGGCTTTTCCGACAGCACGTGGCCCTTGCGGATGTCGAGCGTCGCCTCGCTCAGCCGTCCACGATAGCCGGCGGTCGAGGCGAGCACGATGTTCTGGTTGAGCTTGAGCATCTGGCCCTTGCTGTCGTAGACGCCGGCCACCGCCGATATTTCCATCGTGCTCTTGTCCTGCATCTGCACCTTGGCGCGGATGTTGCGCAACTCGATCTTGTCCGGCTTGGTCAGATCCTGTTTGGCCGCGTCCGCGAAAAGCTCATAGGCGCGCTCGTCGCGCGTGAAGCCGGAAAGATGTGGGTGTTCCATGGTGATCTTGGTGCCGGAGACCACCAGATTGCCGGCGTCGATCGGCAGCTTGCCGAGCAAGCGCAACGGATTGAAATAGGCGATGGCAAAGACGACGCCGACGCCGAGCACCGCCACGAACGGAACCGCGACGCGCATGACGCGCACCATGCGGCTGTGCCGGCGCGCGATGCGAAACGCGCGTTCGCCGTCGCCACGGCTCATGGTCCAATAAGCGTGCGCTGTCTGCGGGTCGGTTCGGGCTGCGATGGTACGGTTCATGCCAAGTCCGGCATTCGCCTCCGTTTGATCGGATTTCGGAAATCACCTTACGCCCCGCCACGCAAACTAGCGCGCGAATATGGCCCCTGCGCGGCAGCCGGCCGGCAGCGAATCTCGTCCGCAATACAATAGCTTATACCGAGTGCGAAAAGATATCCTCGGCCGCCCAGCCGGCGAGGTCGAGGCGCACGCGGTCGGGCAGGAAGCGGAAACAGGCCGCCGCCAAATCGGTCCGGTTCTCGCGCGCCAGCATGGCGTCGAGTTTCTCCTTGAGCGCATGCAGATGCAGCACGTCGGTCGCCGCGTAGGCCACCTGCGCGTCGCTGAGTTCGTCGGCGCCCCAGTCGGATAATTGCTGCTGTTTCGACAAGTCGACGCCGAGGATTTCGCGCGCCAGGTCCTTGAGCCCGTGCTTATCGGTATAGGTGCGCGCCAGCCGTGAGGCGATCTTGGTGCAATAGACCGGCGAGCCCATCGCGCCGAAGGCCTTGGCCAGCACGCCGAGATCGAAGCGCGCGTAATGGAAAATCTTGAGCACCGACTTGTCGGCGAGCAGCTTCTCGATATTGGGCGCCTTTTTCTGCCCGGCCGCGATCTGCACCACGTCGGCCGAGCCGTCGCCGGGCGAAAGCTGCACCACGCAGAGCCGGTCGCGGTTGGGATCGAGACCCATGGTCTCGGTGTCGATCGCCACCGCGCCCTTATAGGCGGAGAGGTTGGGCAGGTCGCCACGATGCAGGCGGATGGTCATTGCGTTACCCGGCTCGGAATCTGGTGCCCAGGAGAGGACTCGAACCTCCACGCCTCGCGGCGCTAGTACCTGAAACTAGTGCGTCTACCAATTCCGCCACCTGGGCCCTTCGGGACTAGGTACGGAGCCGTTTTCGGCTTGTCAATTGAAGGACTTTTCTGGGCCGCCACTACCCCATTCCGGGCCTGTACAGCCCGCCGCCGATCTTGTATCCCCGCTGCCACCAACCCCTTTTGCGTGAGCGCGGAAATGACCGCCAAAAGCAATTCGGAAACCCTCGTCACCGTTTATGGTGGCTCGGGGTTTCTCGGCCGCCATGTGGTGCGTGCCTTGGCCCAACGGGGCTATCTGATCCGGGTGGCGGTACGCCGTCCGGACCTTGCCTTCCATCTGCAGCCGCTCGGCCGCGTCGGCCAGATCCACGCGGTGCAGGCCAATCTCCGCAACGCGCCATCCGTGCAAGCGGCGGCGCGCGACGCCAGCATGCTGATCAATCTGGTCGGCCTCCTGTTCGAGCGCGGCAATCAGCGTTTCGGTACCGTGCATGCTCATGGCGCCGAGCAAGTGGCGCTGGCGGCGAGCGCGCATGGCGCGCGCATGGTGCATGTGTCGGCGATCGGCGCCGACGAGAATTCGCGCGCTGCCTACGCGCGTTCCAAGGCTGAAGCCGAAAAACTGGTGCTGGCCGCGTTGCCGCAAGCGGTCATCATGCGGCCGTCGGTAATGTTCGGACCGGAGGACGATTTCTTCAACCGCTTCGCCGCGCTCGCGCGCATCTCACCGGTGCTGCCGCTGATCGGCGGCGGCACCACCCGTTTCCAGCCGGTCTTCGTCGGCGACGTCGCCGCAGCGATCGCCAATGCCGCGGACGGCAAAGCCAAGCCCGGGACCGTTTATGAACTGGGCGGGCCGGAGGTGAAGACCTTCGAAGAGCTGCTGCGCTACATGCTGGCGACGATCGAGCGCAAACGGCTGCTGGTGCCGGTGCCGTTTTTCGCCGCCAAGATCAAGGCGGCGCTGCTGCAATACTGGCCGAAGCCGCCGCTCACGCCCGATCAGGTCGAACTATTGAAGGTCGACAACGTGGTGTCCGAAGCCGCCAAGGCGGAAGGCCGCACGCTGCAAGGGCTCGGCATCGAACCGGATTTGCTTGAGGCGATTGTGCCGTCTTATCTATGGCGCTTCCGCAAGACCGGGCAGTTCAGAAGCCGGCTGGCTTAAACGCGATTACATAAAATAGATCGCGTAGACGCCGACAGTGCCAACCACGATGCGCCACCAGGCGAACAGCGCGAAGCTGTGGTGCTGGATGTAGCGCAAAAACGTCTTCACCACGATCCAGCCGAAGATGAACGAGAAGATGAAGCCGACCGCAATCGCGGTGATGTCGCCGTGGGCAAGATCGTGACGGTTCTTGAAGGCTTCGAAAGCGAAGGCGCCGACCATGGTCGGCATCGCCAGCCAAAACGAGAACTCCGCCGCCGAACGGCGGTCGGCGCCGAACAGCATGGCGCCCACGATGGTCGCGCCGGCGCGTGAGGTGCCGGGAATCATCGACACGCATTGGAAGAAGCCGATGGCGAGATACATCGGCAGGCTGAACGCAGTCACTTCGTGATAACGCGCCTTGAGGTTCAGCCGGTCGATCCACAGCAGAATGAAGCCGCCGATGATCAGACATATGCAAACCACGCGCACGTCGAACAAATATTCCTTGATGTATTTGTAAGCGAGCGCGCCGATCACCGCCGCCGGCAGGAAGGCGAGCAGGATACCGATGACGAAGCGCGCCGCCTGCCAATCGGTGAACATGTTCTTGGCCAGCGACCATAGCCGGCTAAAATAAATCGTCAGCAGCGCCAGGATCGCGCCCAATTGAATCAAAATGGCGAAGGACTTGCCGAAGGAATCGTCGCCCCAACCGAGGATGTGTTCCATCAGCAGCAGGTGTCCGGTCGACGACACCGGCAGGAACTCGGTCAGGCCCTCGACCACGCCCAGCACCGCCGCCTTGACCAGATCGATATGGGCCGTAATCAGATCGAGGATGGCGTGCATGAATGGCTCCGGTGAAAACTTAAGGGCGACAAGGCAGGGGAATCGCGCGGGTGACGCGCTTTTGACGCAAAGCCGCCATCCAGGCAAATCAAAAAGCCATAACGGGCGGGCAATTTGCGCGGTGCGGCCGGCTTCCTATAGTGCGTCGACCGATTCTCACCCCGCCCGCGCGCCGTGCCGCGCGTGACTGGAGCCCCATGCTGACGCTGTTCCATCAGCCACTTTGTCCGCACTCGCGTTATGTGCGCCTGATCCTCGGTGAATACGCCCTGCCGGCGCGTCTACTGGAGGAACGGTTCTGGGAACGGCGGGAGGAATTCCTTGAGCTCAATCCGGCGGGCGCGATCCCGGTGCTGGTAGCCGACGGCCAGCCGGCAGTGCCTGGCGCCGGCATCATCGCGGAATATATCGAGGAGACGCTGCCGGCCGAGAACGGCGCCGACCGCCTGCTGCCGGCGGCACCCGGCGAGCGAGTGGAGGTGCGGCGGCTAGCCAACTGGTTCAACGACAAATTCCACGCCGAGGTCTCAGGCCCGCTGGTCAACGAGCGCGTATTCAAGCGGCACATGACGCTGGAACAGGGCGGCGGGCCGCCCGATACCGAGGCGATGCGCGCCGCCCGCCACAATATCCGCTATCATCTCGCCTATATCGGCTGGCTGGTGCGCACGCGCGATTGGCTGGCCGGCGACCGGCTGAGTTTGGCCGACCTTGCCGCAGCGGCGCATCTGTCCGCCGCCGATTACCTGGGCGATGTACCGTGGAACGCAGACGAAGCTGCCAAGAACTGGTACGCGCGGGTGAAGTCGCGGCCCTCGTTCCGCCCGATCCTGGCCGACACGCTGGCCGGACTGCCAGCGGCGGCGACTTACGCCAATCTCGACTTCTGACCGACCCCGAAAAGATCAAGGAAGCTCTCGTCGCGCAGGCGCGGGCGCGCGGCTTCGATGTCGCCGGCGTCACACGGCCCGACGCCGTGCCGGAAGCCAAAGCGCGACTCGAACGTTTTCTCGCCGACGGCGCGCATGGCGACATGGTGTGGATGGCGAGCACGGCTGAGCGCCGCGCCTCGCCTGTGGCGCTGTGGCCCGACGTGCGCTCGGTGATCATGCTCGGACTGAACTACGGGCCGGACGAGGATCCGCTGGCGATCCTCAAGCGCAAGGACCGCGCCGCCATTTCCGCTTATGCCAAGGGCGACGACTATCATGAGCTGATCAAATCGCGGCTCAAGGAACTTGCGCGCTGGCTCACCGCGAATGCCGGAGGCGAGGTGAAAGTCTTCGTCGACACCGCGGCGGTGATGGAAAAGCCGCTCGCCGCAAAAGCCGGGCTGGGCTGGCAGGGCAAGCACACGAATTTGGTGTCGCGCCAATTCGGCTCGTGGCTGTTTCTCGGTTCGATTTTCACCACCCTCGACCTGGCGCCCGATCCGCCCGAGAAGGACAGTTGCGGCACTTGCCAAGCGTGCCTCGACATCTGCCCGACCACGGCGTTCCCCGCGCCCTACCGGCTCGATGCGCGGCGCTGCATTTCGTATCTGACCATCGAGCACAGAGGGCCGATCCCGCGCGAATTCCGCACGGCCATCGGCAACCGCATCTACGGCTGCGACGATTGTTTGGCCGTTTGTCCGTGGAACAAGTTCGCGGTGGCCGGCCGCGAGGCCAAGCTTGCCGCGCGCGCGACTTTGCGCGCACCCAAACTCGCGGAATTGGTGCGCCTTGACGACGCACAGTTCCGTGCGCTGTTTGCCAAGACTTCTATCAAGCGTACCGGCCGCGACCGCTTTGTGCGCAATGTACTGATCGCCATCGGCAACTCGGGCGATGCTGCGCTGGCGCCAGAAGCCGAACGCCTGCTCGACGACGCCTCGCCGCTGGTGCGCGGCGCCGCGGTGTGGGCGTTGGGAAAATTATTGCCGCGCGAAAAATTCGCGGCGCTACAAAAATCGGACACCGATGAAAGCGTGCGCGACGAGTGGGCAGCCGCGCTAAGCTAGAATTCCGCCACCGCCGCGATCAGCCGCTCGATGTCTTCCGGTCGCGACAGCCGGTGGTCGCCGTCCTTGATCAGCGTCAGCACCACGTCGTCGCGGGCAAAGCGCGCGACCAGTTCGACCGCGTGCCGCCACGGTACGTCGGGGTCTTGCACGCCTTGCAGGATATGTACCGGGCAGCCGGTTTCGATCAGCCCGCCGAGCAATAAATGCCTGCGTCCGTCCTCGATCAGGCCCTTGGTGATCGGATAGGGCCCTTCCGAATATTCCGACGGCCGCAGCCAGACGCCCTTCTCCTCGATCTCGCGCTTGATCGCGGCGGGGAACGGCTTCCACATCAGCTCCTCGGTAAAGTCGACCGCCGGCGCGATCAGCACCATGCCGGCGATCGGCGCCGCGCCCTTTCGCTGGCGTAACTCGCGCGCCAGCAGCAGCGCGATCCAGCCGCCCATAGAGGAGCCGACGACGACCTGCGGCCCTTGCGCGAAGCGCGTAAAGACCGCGACGCTTTCCTCGAGCCAGCGCCCGATGGTGCCCTCGGTAAAATCGCCGCCCGATTCGCCGTGGCCGGAATAGTCGAAGCGCAAGCAGGCGCGGCCTTGCTTCTCGGCCCAGGCATCGAGCGCCTGCGCCTTGGTGCCCTTCATGTCGGACATGAAGCCGCCCAGCCAGAAGACGCCGGGGCTCTTGCCCTCGCGCGCGCACACGGCGATGGTCCGCGCCGGGGCCGGCGATTCGATTGTCAGAGACGTCAGGCGGGCTTCGCTCATATCGGTCGGACGCTAACGATGCAGGCAGCTGCTTCTTCTCGCCGTAAGCCGGCCCTCGGCGCAAGGGGTGCGCACCTATTATGGGCCAAAGCACCCGGCGTCCCCTCGCTGGCGCCACCATCCTGCAATTGGTGCCGGCGCTGCGTGACGATCCGGCCGGCCATACCGCGATGGACATCGCGCGGGCGCTGCTACAATCGGGCGCGCGCGCCATCGTCGCCGGCGAAGGCGGCCCGTTGGTCGGCGAATTGCGCGCCTTCGGCGGCGAATGGCTGCCGATGCCAAACGATACCTACAACCCGCTGCGCATTCGCGCCAATGCGCGCAAACTCGCGAACCTGATCGCCGGCGAACGCATCGACATCGTGCACGCGCACAGCGCGGGCGCCGCCTGGAGCGCGATCGCCGCCACGCGCCGCATGCCGGTGTTCCTGGTCACCTCGTTTCCCGATCGCCTCGCGGCGGACAGCCGGCTCAACCGCTGGCTCGGCAATTCGCTGGCACGCGGCGACCGGGTAATCGCGCCGTCGGCCTATGTGTCGCGCGCGGTGATCGAACGCTACAACATCGCGCCCGACCCCATCACCGTGATCCCGCGCTCGGTCGACACCGCCCGCTTCAGCCCGGCGGCGGTGAGCGCCGACCGCATCGCGGCGCTGCGCCGCGTGTGGGGAATCTTGCCGGACATGCGCGTCGTGCTGATCCCCGGCCGCATCGCGCGACCGCAACATCGCCTTCGTGTTCGCCGGCGAGGACCGCGGCCAGGCGCGCTACGCACGCAGCGTGCGCCGGCAAGCGGAGACACACAGCATCGATACGCTCTGCCGCATGGTCGGCCATTGCGCCGACATGCCGGCCGCCTACGCGGTCGCCGATGTCGTGGCGATCCCGGCGCTGGAGCCGCCTTTGGCCGGACGCGCCGCGGCCGAGGCGCAGGCCATGGGCCGCTCGGTGGTCGCCACGACCGTCGGCGTGCTGCCGGAAAATCTGCTTTGCCCGCCGCGCATGAAGGATGAGTTGCGCACCGGCTGGCTGGTGCGGCCTGGCAATGTCGGGGAACTCGCGCGCGCGGTCGGCGCCGCGCTCAAGCTCAATGTTACGTCCTACGAGGCGCTCGGCGCCCGCGCGCGGCAATTCGCCGAATTCGTCTTCTCGCCGCAGAGCGTTGCCGAAGCCATTCGCGGCGTCTATACCTCGCTGTTGGCTCGCGATACCTGAGGGCACCGGTTTCAAGGGCGTAAACGACGATGTCGAGTTTACCCGCGCCAGGAATGCCGGCCGCCAAGCGCCGCTCATCCGCCACGGCGCGCGCCGACAATTCCAAAACCGGCAACGATGCCAAGCCGCGCGCGCACACCGTGCGCGATCCGCTCAACGTGCTGATCGTGGTGCCCACGCTTGAAGTCGGCGCGGCGGATTTCGGAGCGGTCGGGCTGGCGCGCATTCTCAACGATGCCGGCCACCGCGCCATCGTCGCCTCCAAGGCCGGACGGCTGGTCGCCGACGTGACCGCGGCCGGCGGCGAATTCATTCCGCTCGACGTCGCCAGCAACAATCCGTTGCGCATGCTGCGCAGTGCCTTGGCATTGACGCGGATCGCGCGCGAGCGCCAATGCGACGTGATCCACGCACTCGGCCGCTCGGCGGCCTGGAGCTCTTTTCTCGCGGCGCGGGCGCGCGGCATTCCGTTTCTCACCAGCTGGTACAAGGGCCATCGCGATCAGAACATTTTCAAGCATCTCTACAACGGTATCATGGCGCGCGGCGACCGCGTGGTGGCGGTGAGCGAGCAGATCGCGCAATTGATCAACGACCGCTACGGCATGCCGTGGGAGCGCATCGCGGTGGTGCCGTCGAGCATCGAGTTCGAGCGTTTCGATCCGGCCGAGGTCGCGCCCGAGCGCGTCGAGGCGCTGCGTCATGCCTGGGGCATCAAGCGCGACACCAAGGTGATCCTCATCATCGGCCGCATCCTGCGCCGCAAGGGCCATCATGTGGTGGTGAAGGCGGCAAAGCGCCTGAAGCAGATGGGCTTCAAGGACTTTCTCTGCGTCTTTGTCGGCGAGGACCGCGGCCGCACCCATTACACCGGCGAACTTTGGGACCTGGTGGTGTCGACCGGCACCATGGACGTCGTGCGCATGGCGGCGCCGGTCACCGACATGCCGGCGGCCTATGCCGCAGCCGCGGTCGTGGTGTCGGCGGCGGTGCAGCCGGAGGGCCTGCAACGCGCGATCCTGGAGGCGCAGGCGATGGCGCGGCCGGTGGTCGTCTCCGATCTGGGCGCCGGACCGGACGTCGTGCTCACACCGCCGGCGGTGCCGGAGAACCGCATCACGGGCCTGCGTTTTCACGCCAGCGACGACGCGGCCCTGGCGGCGACTTTGTTGCGGCTGTTTTCCATGCCCGAGCCGACCCGCCGCGCCATGGGCGCGCGCGGCCGCGACTGGGTGCTCGACCATTTCAACGCGGCAACCGTCGCCGAGCAGACGCTGCGGGTTTATGACGAGATCGCCGGGCGGCAGAAGGCGCCGGCGCTAGTGCCGCAGCCGCGACAAAATTAGAGCAAATTGAACGATTTGACGGCGAATCCGGTCATTTCTTTCAGCGGTATCGGCGGAACGACGTTGACTTATTCGCCGTTTCTACCAATCTTTCGCTAGCCGAGGCGATCAAGTACGCTAAGGCTCGTCGCAACAGCATGAGGAGAAAAAAGCCATTCGTCGTCCGATGAAGTCCGCGCTGCCCGCCCAAAAGGACGGCCCGCGCATCAACGAGGAGATCCGAGCCAAAGAGGTTCAGCTGATCGACAGTACCGGCGACAACAAAGGTGTCGTCGATTATCAAACCGCCATGGGCATGGCGGAAGCCGCCGGGCTCGACCTGGTCGAGATATCTCCCAACACGACCCCGCCGGTCTGCAAAATCCTGGATTTCGGCAAATACAAATTCCAGGCGCAGAAAAAAGCCGCCGAAGCCCGCAAAAAGCAAAAAGTCGTCGAGATCAAGGAGATCAAGCTGCGGCCGATGATCGACGACCACGATTACGACGTGAAGATGCGTTCGATGAAGCGCTTCTTCGAGGAGGGCGACAAGGTCAAGATCACCTTGCGCTTCCGCGGCCGCGAAATGGCGCACCAGGAATTGGGCTACAAACTGCTCAACCGCGTCAAAGAAGACACCGCGCCGATGGCTAAGATCGAATCCGAACCGCGCTTCGAAGGCCGGCAGATGGTGATGCTGTTGGCGCCGCGCTAAACCAACAAGGCTTTCGCCGCACCGAATTTGCATGCGCGCCGGGAAACCGGCGCGCTTTCTATTTTACTGCCGCTCCGCTTCCCAGCGTCCGGCGCAGCTGTTGCCCGAGCCGACGCCGCGCCAGACACCGGCGCCGGATTGCCCGCGCAGGTGGCCGGTGCCGCTGGCGCCCTTGTCGCCGAGCTTGATGCTGACCCTGACCGCGCCGCTCGCCGAAACCGAACCGGACATGTCGACCGAGCTATCACCCGCATAGCTGACCTGGCCGTGCTCGATCTTGAAGGCGTAGCGGTAGGCGCGGTCGCAGTCGCCCTTTTCGGTGATGATCAGCACGCTCCAGCTGCCGTCATGCCCGCCCGCATGGGCCGGAAGCGAGGCACGGGCGGCGACTGGCGGGCGCGCGAAAACCGCGGCAGCCAGTAATGCCGAAAAGACTGCCGATCTGATTACGCATCGCATGACGACGCCCCTCGTAAACTGTGCTTATTTCGGGGAAGTAATAGCGAACTGGGCGAAATTCCTGGTTAAGACAGGTGCCTAATGCTTGGTTGCCAGGGCGGCCCGCCTCTGCCATAACCCCGCCCTCTCGCCGCCCGGCTGGTAAGGGCTGCCGTGGCGGCGAAAAACGCTCAATTCCGAGCACCGCTCAAAGACATAGGTCTTTACGAGCACATCCCGGCCGAGTGGGGCCTTGCGCCCCCGTTGCGCCGATGAGGAGAGCCAAATGCCCAAGCTGAAGACCAAATCGGGCGCCAAAAAGCGCTTCAAAATCACCGCCACCGGCCGGGTGAAATTCCAGCAGTCCGGCAAGCGCCACGGCATGATCAAGCGGACCACCAAACAGATCCGCGAACATCGCGGCACCAAGGTGCTGTTCAAGACCGACGGCGACAACATCAAGAAATACTTTCTGCCTAACGGCTGAATCGTATTTCGGGCCGCCTTCGCGCGGCCTGTCCCCGTCGAACACGCATCGAAACTGCAAGGAGATTTGTCATGGCCCGCGTCAAACGTGGCGTCACCTCACACGCCAAGCACAAGAAAGTCCTCAAGGCCGCCAAAGGTTATTACGGCCGTCGCAAGAACACTATCCGCATCGCCAAGCAGGCGGTGGAGAAGGCCGGCCAATACGCCTTCCGCGACCGCAAGCGGCGCAAGCGCACCTTCCGCGCGCTGTGGATCCAGCGGCTGAACGCCGCGGTGCGGCCATTCGGCCTCAACTACTCGAAGTTCATCGCCGGTCTATCGAAAGCCGGGCTCATGGTCGACCGCAAGGTGCTGTCCGATCTCGCCATCAGCGAGCCGGCGGCGTTCCAGGCGATCGTGGAAAAGGCCAAGGCCGCGTTGCCGGCCTGATTTGAGGTCGGCCAATGTCCGACATCGCGCAATTGGAGAAAGACCTGCTCGCCGCCATCGCTTCGGCCAAGGACGAAGCGAGGCTGGAGACGGTGCGCGTATCGGCATTGGGCAAGAGCGGCTCGGTCACCGCGCTGCTCAAGACGCTCGGCTCGCTGACGCCGGACGAGCGCAAGGTGCAGGGCCCGGCGATCAACGGGCTCAAGGATCGCGTCACCGCCGCGATCACCGCCGCCAGGGATACGCTCGCCGCCCTCGCGCTCGATGCGCGCCTCAACAGCGAGCGGGTCGACGTCACGCTGCCGGTGCGCGAGGCGCCGACCGAAGCCGGCCGCGTGCATCCGATCAGCCAGGTAACCGACGAACTCACCACTATCTTCGCCGACATGGGTTTCGCGGTGGCGGAAGGTCCCGACATCGAAACCGACGACTACAACTTCACCAAGCTGAATTTCCCAGAAGGCCATCCGGCGCGGGAAATGCACGACACCTTCTATTTCCCGCAGAAGCCCGACGGCTCGCGCCTGCTGCTGCGCACCCACACCTCGCCGGTGCAGGTGCGTACGATGCTCCGCCAGAAGCCGCCGATCCGCGTCATCTGCCCGGGGCGCACCTACCGTTCGGACAGTGACCAGACGCACACGCCGATGTTCCACCAGGTCGAAGGGCTGGTCATCGACAAGGGCTCGCACCTCGGCCACTTGAAATGGATCCTGGAAGAATTCTGCAAGGCGTTCTTCGAGGTCGACAGCGTGAAGATGCGTTTCCGCCCGTCGTTCTTTCCCTTCACCGAGCCCTCGCTCGAAGTCGACATCCAGTGCAAGCGCGACAAGGGCGAGATTCGTTTCGGTGAGGGCGAAGATTGGCTGGAGATTCTCGGCTGCGGCATGGTGCACCCGAACGTGCTGCGCAATTGCGGGCTCGACCCGGCGGAGTATCAGGGCTTCGCCTGGGGCTTAGGCATCGACCGCATCGCCATGCTGAAATACGGCATGAACGACCTGCGCGCCTTCTTCGAGGCGGACGTGCGCTGGCTGGCGCATTATGGCTTCCGGCCGCTCGACTTCCCGACGCTGGCGGGAGGATTGAGTCCGTGAAATTCACGCTCCCCTGGCTGAAAGAACATCTCGACACCGACGAGCCGTTGGCCGCCATTGTCGACAAGCTCACCATGATCGGGCTCGAGGTCGAGCGTGTCGAGGACAAGGCGGCGCTGCTGGCCCCCTTCGTCATCGCCTCGGTGATTTCCGCCGAGAAGCATGCGAACGCGGATCGCCTGCGCGTCTGCATGGTCGATATCGGCGACGGGAAACCGATCCAGGTCGTTTGCGGCGCGCCCAACGCGCGCGCCGGCATGAAGGGCGTGTTCTCGGCGCCCGGCGCTTTCATCCCCGGCAAGAACATGACGCTCGCAGTCGGCACCATTCGCGGCGTGGAAAGCCGCGGCATGTTGATGTCGGAAGCCGAGCTGATGCTGTCGGATAATCACGACGGCATCATCGATCTGCCGGCCGATGCGCCGGTTGGAAAATCTTACGTCGAATGGGCCGCCATCAGCGATCCGGTCATCGAGATAAACCTCACGCCCAACCGGCCGGACTGCACCGGCGTCAACGGCATCGCGCGCGATCTTGGCGCCACCTCGATCGGCGCCTTCAAAGACCGCCCGCCCAAGCCGGTGAAGGGAGAATTCCCTTGTCCGGTCAATGTGTTGCTCGATTTCGGCGAGATGCCCTCGCTGTGCCCCGCCTTCGGCCTGCGCCTGGTCAAGGGCGTCAAGAACGGCCCCTCGCCCGACTGGCTGCAGAAGCGGCTCACAGCCATCGGCCTGCGCCCGATCAACGCGCTGGTCGACATGACCAATTTCATCACCTTCGACCGCGGCCGCCCGCTGCATGTGTTCGACGCCGGCAAGGTCAACGGCAATCTCACCGTGCGCCGCGCCAAGAACGGCGAGACGTTTCTCGCGCTCGACGGCAAGACCTACACGCTCGACGCCGCCATGTGCGTGATCGCCGACGAGAAGGGCGTCGAATCGCTTGCCGGCATCATGGGCGGCGAGGCGACCGGCTGTTCGGAGACGACGACGGATGTGCTGATCGAATCGGCGCTGTGGGACGACGTCAACATCGCGCAGACCGGGCGCAAGCTCGGCATCAATTCCGACGCGCGCTACCGCTTCGAGCGCGGCGTCGATCCGAATTTCATGCTGCCGGGCCTCGAACTCGCCACGCAGATGGTGCTCGAACTCTGCGGCGGGACGCCATCCGAGGTCGTGCTTGCCGGCGATCCGACGCCCAAGGAAACGATCATCGATTTCCCCTTGAACGAATTGCAGCGGCTCGCCGGCATCAAACTGCCGCTCGCCGACGTACGCCGTGTGCTGGAGAAGCTCGGCTTCTTCGCCGCCGGTCAGAATGACCGCGTGAAGGTCGCGGTGCCGTCGTGGCGGCCGGACGTGCACGGACGCGCCGACATCGTCGAGGAACTGGTACGCATCGTTGGGGTCGACCAGGTGCCGTCGACGCCGTTCCCGCGCGGCGAGAACGCACGCAAGCCCGTGCTCACGCCGATGCAGAACCGCACCCGCAAGGCCAAGCGCGCGCTCGCCGCCCGCGCCATGGTCGAAGCCGTCACCTGGTCGTTTGTGAGCAAACGAGAGGCTGAATTATTCGGTGGCGGCAAGCCTGAACTAGCGCTGGCCAATCCGATCGCAGCCGAACTCTCCGACATGCGGCCGAGCCTGCTGCCCGGCCTGATCGTGGCGGCGCAGCGCAATGCCGACCGCGGCATGGCCGACGTCGCGCTGTTCGAGGTCGGCCAAGTTTTCACGGGCGACAGGCCAGAGGATCAACTCACCGCCGCCAGCGGCCTGCGCCGCGCACTGGCCAAACCGGCCGGCGCCGGCCGCCACTGGTCGAGCTCGGTCGCGCCGGTCGATGCCTTCGACGCCAAAGCCGACGCTTTTGCCGTGCTCGCCGCCGCGGGCGCGCCGATGCAGGCGCTGCAGGTCGTGCCGGGCGCGCCCGCCTGGTTCCACCCCGGCCGCTCGGGCACCATTCAGATCGGGCCGCAGAACGTACTCGGCTATTTCGGCGAATTGCATCCGCGCGCCATCGCGGCGCTTAAAGCGGAAGGACCGCTCGCCGCCTTCGAAGTGATCCTGGAGAAAATCCCCGACCCCAAGGCCAAAGCGACGCGGGCCAAGCCGATGCTCGAACTGTCGCCGTTCCAGCCGTTGACCCGCGATTTCGCTTTCGTGGTGGACGCGAGCGTGAAGGCCGCCGATATCGTGCGCTCAGCGCAAGGCGTCGACAAAAAACTGATTGTCGGTGTCACCGTGTTCGACGTCTACGAGGGCGAGGGCATCGACCCGGGCAAGAAGTCGATCGCCATTGCCGTCACCATTCAGCCGCGTGAAAAGACCATGACCGACGCCGAAATCGACGCGCTGGGTCAGAGGATCGTCACCGAGGTGAGCAGGCGCACCGGCGGCGTTCTGCGGGGGTAAGAGCCACACCCGCTCATTCCCCGCGCAAGCGGGAATCCAGCCTGGGCCCCTGCTTTCGCGGGAACGAGCGGCGATAGTTAGACCGGCAATAAATCCGCAAACGCAAACCCATCGCGCTCGACGGTGTCGCCGACCTTGACCGCGATCTTGCGCGCGAGCATCGGCCCGGCCGACACGAACGTGTGGAATTCACCGTTCTCGCCGCAAGGGTCGCTGCCGGCGGGCAGCGCGCCGATCAAGCCGGCATCGAAGCTGCGGCCGGCAAAGGCGGCCGGCAATTTCTTCAAGTCGACGACCGCAAGATGTGCCTGGACGCCACCGTCGATCATGTCGCGCGCCAATTGTCCGGTCGGCAGGCCCCACAGCGGAAACACCGGGGTAATGCCGGTGCCGGCAAGCTGCCGCTCGCGATAGGCGCGCACGTCCTCGAGATAGAGATCGCCGAAAATGATATGCGTGACGCCGCGCGCCTTGACCTCGGCGATCGCTTTGCCCATTTCGCGTTCGTAGATTTCGTTCGGACAGGGATAGGGAATGCGCACCACGATCGCCGGCAGCCCGGCGGCCGCGAGCTGGGCGCGCAGCAATTCCTCGCGCACGCCATGCATGCTGACGCGCTCGAATTCGTCGGTCACTGTGGTCATCGCGCCGACAATGTCGAATTCGCCGGCGCGGCGCGCTGCATGCAGCGCCCAGGCGCTGTCCTTGCCGCTTGACCATGCGATCAATGCCTTGGGGCGAGGCTCTGCCATCAACCGTTCTCTTTCCGCTTGCCGCGGCTGCGCCGGGGCGGTTGTTCGCGCGGGTGGCGGGCCGGCTTTTCCTCGGCCGGCTCCTTCAACGCGCCGATATGGCGCAACACCGCTTCCGCGGCTAGCGTTCCCGCCTCCCAGGCGCCGGCGACCGTGCCCCATTGGGTATCATGCACCGCCTCACCGGCAAACCAGATACGGCCGCCGACCGGCTCGCGTAAGGTCCGGCGGGCGTCATCCGCGCCGGGCGCCGCAACGGAAAAACCGCCGAGCACGAAAGGCTCATCGTTCCAGCGGGTGGCGCGGCTGCGCTTGATCGCGCTTTTGGCGCGGGAGCCGAACAGCGAGGCGAGCCAGTCGCCGGCGAAATCGATCATCGCCGCTTCGCCATTCGCGCTCAGTTCGCGGCCGAAGCCACCGGCGACCGTCAGCACGTGCAAGCCGGTGCCGGAGACATTGGCGAGCAGCGCCGCGGTGCGCGGATTGCTCGACTTTTCGAACACCAAATCGTCGCGCTGCAGCCCGAGCGGATTGCCGGGCATTTCCAGGCCAATGTTGTCGTAGCTGCCGAGCGCCAGCTTGGCCGCGGCATCGAGCCGGCGTTTCGGCAGCGGCGGAATGAACTCGATCTTGTCCGACAGCAGCGCATTGGTCGAAGCCGTGACGATCACCGCACGCGCCAAGATGTTGCCCTTGGGCGTATCCACACCCAAGTTACGGCTCCAGGCAATGGCGTCGACCGGCGTGTTGAGTTGCACCGACAGATCCGTGGCGAGCCTCGCCAGCAGCGCGCCATAGCCTTGCCGGCAGAAGGCGTCGGCATAGCGCTCGGCCTGGCGCGCAAAGTCGGCGGCCGACACTTGGGCGAGATCCTTGCCGCAGGTATAGGGCCCGAGCACGAATTCGATAGTTGCGCGCCAGTCGCCGAGATCGCGCGGCAGCGTGGCTGCCGCCACGTCGGTTTTGCCGCGCCCCGGCTCGGCAATGGCGCGGCGCGCGCGCACAAGCGCTGCGAGGAAGTTTTCCAGTTCCGCATCGCGCGCCGGGCGCGGACCGACGCGCATGCCCTCCCCGCGCGGCGCCGGATAGACGTCGAACCCGTCTTTGGGCGCGAGCTGGCGCAGCGGATTGCTGTCGGGATTGTGGATCCAATGCGCGCCGAGATCGAACGGCACGCCAAAAAATTGTGTGTCGGTGGCGCAGCGTCCGCCGATCCGTTTGCCGGCCTCGTACAGACGAAAGCTGCGCCGGGCGGCGGCGACGCGGCGCGCTGCCGCGATGCCGGCGGCCCCAGCGCCGACGATGACCACGTCGACCTCGGCGCCGTCGGACGCGGCCAGCGCGGGCGCAGCCAGCGCCGCGGCGGACGCGGCCAGGAATGAGCGACGGCTAAACCTCGACATGGTATCCGAATTCTTTCCGTTTGGAGCGTCAGATTGCCTGAAGCCGCGCGGCGCCGCAAATTTCATGGCTAACGCCTGGTAACCCCGGCGTGTGACAGATGAACCAAATTGCAACGAGTCTTCATTAAATTTAGCGACAACAAGACGCAGCGGAGACGATGTGCCGCACGCGGCGTCAAGAACTGGCGTCAGGGAATGAAGCGCGATGAGTTGGGTTGCCGATAGGATCGGGCGCGTGCTCGCCCGCTATCTGGAAAAGCCGTCGCAGGGCTATGAACCTTTCACCCCGAGCGATGCCGCCGCGTTGCAGGCGACGCTCAAGCCGGGCGACGTGTTGCTCGTCGAAGGCAACAACCACATTTCCGGCGTCATCAAATATCTGACGCAGTCGACCTGGTCGCACGCAGCACTTTACGTCGGGCCGATCGGCGACCGTGTCACCGCCGACGGCGAACCGCTGGTGCTGGTGGAAGCCAATATCGGCGAGGGCGTAGTGGCGGCGCCGCTGTCGAAATACGCGCGTTTCCATACCCGCATCTGCCGGCCGACCAAGCTCACCGCGGACGATTGCGCACGTGTGTGCGCCTACGCCGCCGAGCGCATCGGCTTCGATTACGATCTCAAGAACATCATCGATCTGATGCGCTATTTGTTTCCGCTGCCGGTGCCGCAGCGATGGCGCCGGCGCCTGATGGCGCTCGGCTCCGGCCATCCGACACGCATCATTTGTTCGGCGCTGATCGCGCAGGCTTTCGAGAACGTGCGCTATCCGATCCTGCCCAAGGTCGTGCGCGCGGCGAGCGAGCAAGCCTGGCAGGACATTCTGGAAATCCGCCACTCCTCGCTGTTCGCCCCGCGCGATTTCGACATCTCGCCTTATTTCGAGGTGGTCAAGCCGACGCTGGTCAAGGGCTTCGACTACAAGACCATGGCCTGGGCCGACCTGCCGGTCGCAGAGGACCATGAGCTGAAGCCGCTAGTGCCGGCCGTATGCGAGCCGGCCGAGGCCGATACGCTATCGCCGGCGACCTGATCGGCCTTGCTCAAAGCCGCGGCTGGCATTAGCTGTGGCCGTATGTTTGACGCCGCATTCACCGCGTTTGCGCAACTGTTCAGCCAGCCGCTACGCGCGGTGCTGATGAAGGCCGTGGGGCTGGCGCTGCTGCTGATTGTCGTTGTCGGCATCGTGCTCAACCGCGTATTCGTCGCGCTGGCGGCAAGCGGGGCCACCTGGGCCGAGCAGACCTCCGGCTTTGCGCCGCATGCGGTGTGGTCGACGCTCGCCTGGGTGCTGTCGATCATGGCGAGCTTGGGCATCGTCACTGGCGCCTTATTCCTGATGCCGACCATCACCGCCTTCGTCGGCAGCTTCTTTGTCGACGAGGTGGCCGAGGCGGTTGAGCGCGAGACCTATCCGGCCGAACCGCCAGGCAAGGCGCTGCCAATATTCCGCGCGCTAATCGAGGGCGTGAAGTTCGCGCTGCTCGCGCTCGTCGTCTATCTCGGCGCGCTGCCGTTCATATTTTTCGCAGGCGTTGGCGTGATCGTTCTGTTCCTGGCCAATTCCTACCTGCTCGGCCGCGAATACTTCGAGCTCGCCGCCATGCGCTTCCGCCCGCCGCCCGAGGCCAAGGCGTTACGCAAACGCAACGCGCCTTACATTTTTCTCGCCGGCATGGTGATCGCGGTGTTCGTATCGATCCCGCTGGTCAATTTGGCGACACCGATTTTCGCCATGGCCTATATGGTGCATGTCCACAAACGCATGAGCGGCGCGCGGGCGGAATTGATCGAGCCGCCGCGCTAGCTTCAGCCGGAACGGGCATTGCCCCCGATCATCTACACGCCGGATAGCCGAGCCTGATGATCGTGCTGCCCGGAACCATTCCAAATTCGTTTGTTTCCATCACGTGATGGTCTCTGATGTAGCTCTGCAAAGCGGAGTTATAAGTCGACAGCATCACGTTGGTCTGGCGCTGATCGACGCCGTGCCCTCCCTTGCCGGCATGAAAGTAAAACTTTGCGCTGGGGCTGACGCAAACGTTGCGGATGCTGAGGAACATCGTGCAAGCGGATTGGCAGACACCGGTGATTGGAAATCGCTCGCCGGATGAATTGTATTGGCTAATCACAGGCGTGAAGTCGGCGAATTTGCCGCCATTGCGATACTTGGCCAAGTCGAACGCCTGTGCCGGAAGCGATACCAAGCCGAGCAAAGCAACGAGGACGATACGGAGCATGGATTTTCCGCCTTCCGATCACGGCTTGCGCTGCGCCGCGTTCCAGTGCTGTTCCAGATTGGCGATCAGCGCCGGCGAGAAATGGCAATAAGCCTGCTCGCGGGCATAGACCGCCATGTAACGGCGGAAGGTATCGAGCGGCTCCTCGCCGGCGCGGAAGGCGCGCCGGTTGCTCGCCGCACCGACCGTGCCCGAGCCGGTGAGTTCGTCCACCGCGCGCGCGACCGCGGCATCCACCTCGCCCGGCGGCACGATATGGTCGCAGATCATGCGGCCCTCCGGCGAATCGCAGTCGAGCCGGCGGCCGGCAAGGATCGCCTGTCGGGCGATGCGCGGACCGACGAAGCGCGGCAGCCTTAGGTTCGCGGCGCCGGGAATGATACCCTCCTTGCGCGCCGGCAGCGTCATATAGGCGTCGGAGCTCGCCACCACGTAGTCCATCGCCAGCAGATACTGACAGCCGCCACCGATAGCGAACGTGTCGACGGCGGCAATCCACGGCTTCTCGCGCGTGCCGCCATAGACCTCGTCGGGGCTGGCGCTACCCATGGCGAGACCGCGAAATATCTTGTTCACCAGCCCCAAATCGCGGCGGATGTACCAAAGATACGGAATCTTGCCGCGATAGAGATGCGTGAGATTGATGCCGGCGGAGAAGATCTTGCGGCCGGCGTATTTCGGATGATCGACCGACCCGCCACGCAAAACGCAAATTTCGCTCAGCGGATCGAGAATGGCGATGTCGACGGCGGTTTCGGTGGCGTCGAGCGTGTCGTCGTCCTCGGCGTTGAGGAAGCGCGGATTGTGGATGGTGACTACTGCCGCCCTGCCCTGACGCTCGATGCGCGCGGGGCCGAAATCGATGACGCCGTTTTTAACGAACTCCGCGCAGCGCTTCAACGACTCCTGCCTTGGTCGCAGCATGGCGTGGCAGAGATGCATTCCCTCGTCGGGCAACGCCAATACTTGCGCGAGGAATATCCCCTGGTCGATTTCGACGCCGTCCTTCTCGCTTTGCATCAAAGCGCTTTCGGCCTTGACCTGCCGTTGCGTCGGCGTGAGGCCTGGCACGAGCTTGGCCGCTTCGTCGACCAGCGCTTCGACGCGCAGGAGTTTCTCGAGTTTATTGGTGAGCCTGCGATAGACACCTTGCGCATGCGCAGCGAGAAAGCGCTCGCGCGCCTGACGGCACTTAAAAAGAATGATATCCGCCGCGAGTTGCTGCTCGCCACTGCGCTGCGGCTTCTTCGGCAGCTTTGCCAGCAGGTTCGTCCCCGCCCGCCAGAAGCGCGTGCCGGCGGCTGCGTCGCGCTTGAACTTGTCGCCAAACTGCGGCGTGGCGTAGAGCCAAAGCACGACGCCACGATGCGGCAGGCCGGCTTGTTCAAGAATGACGCGCGGATCGCCTCGGTCGACAGGCTTTCCGGCTGAGCCCTCCATACGCGCCTCCCACAATCGCTATTTCGCGACCGTTTTCTCCGGCCATTGGCACAAATCCGCGATCAAACAATCCGGACATCGCGGCTTGCGTGCCAGGCAAGTGTAGCGCCCGTGCAAGATAAGCCAATGGTGGGCGTGTCGCTTATATCGATCCGGCACCGCCTGCTCGAGCTTCATTTCGACCTCGAGCGGATTTTTCCCCGGCGCGAGACCGGTGCGGTTGCCGACGCGGAAAATATGCGTGTCGACCGCGATGGTTGGTTCGCCGAAGGCGATATTGAGCACCACGTTCGCAGTCTTGCGCCCGACGCCGGGCAATGCCTCCAGCGCCTCGCGCGCGCGCGGCACATGCCCACCATGGTCGGCGATCAGCCGGCGCGAGAGTTCCACCACGTTCTTCGCCTTGGTGCGGAATAGGCCGATGGTCTTGATCAGGTCGCGCACGCGGTCTTCGCCGAGCGCCACCATCTTCGCCGGCGTGTCGGCGAGCGCAAATAGCGCGGGCGTCGCCTTGTTGACGCCGGCATCGGTCGCCTGCGCGGAGAGCACCACCGCCACCAGCAGCGTGAACGGATTGATGTGCTGGAGTTCACCCTTGGGTTCCGGGTTGGCGGCCGCAAAACGGCGGAACGCTTCCTCGATCTGCGCATTGGTCCAGGGCTTTGCAACCGAAGACTTGGGGACCGCGGCTTTACGCGCCTTGCCTTTCCCGGTTTTCACAGCGGATTTTCGTGCCGACTTTTTCGCCATCCTTCCGGTATACTGAGCGCCATGACCGTCGACAATACGACCGCCGACAATGACCAACTCGAACCGACGATCTTCTCCGCCGTGCTCACCCCGCACCGCTCGCTCGGCCATGTCGGCTTCCTGGTGCTGATGATTGTGTTCGGCGGCGTCAGCTTCGTTTCCGGCATCGCCTTTTTGCTGATGGGCGCCTGGCCGGTGTTCGGCTTTTTCGGGCTCGACCTGCTGCTGTTGTATCTGGCGTTCCGCCTTAACTACCGTCACGCCGCCGCTTACGAACAGGTGACGGTGACGCCGACCGCGCTCAAGGTGCGCAAGGTCAGCCACCGCGGGCAGGCGCGCGAATGGGTGCTCAACCCGCTCTGGGTCCGCCTCGACAAGACCGTGCACGAGGAATACGGCATCGAGCGGCTGTTCCTGGTCTCGCGCGGCCGGCAATTGGCGATCGCGAATTTCCTCGGCCCCGACGAAAAGGCGAGCTTCGCCCAGGCGTTGGGCAACGCGTTGAGCGAGGCCAAGCGCGGGGTGACGAGGACGACATTCGGCTAGCCAGAAATCGGGTGGCTAGGCGCGCGGACCCGCCCTAGATAGCCTGCATGACCATGACCCTTGCAAAAACAGGCTTGACCGACCGCTTCGCTGAATTCGCCCCGCTGCCTACCGCGGCGGCGGATTACGACGTGGTGCGCCGCGCCATCGCGCATATCCGCGGCAATTGGCGGTCGCAGCCGGAGATCGACACCATCGCGCGCGCCGCCGGCGTTTCGGCGACCGACCTGCATCATCTGTTCCGCCGCTGGTGCGGGCTGACGCCGAAAGCGTTCCTGCAAGCGCTGACGTTGAACCACGCGCGCGACCTGTTGCGCTCGTCGGCGAGCGTGCTGGAAACCTCCTACGAAGTCGGCCTGTCCGGTCCCGGACGGTTGCATGATCTTTTCATCACGCACGAGGCGATGTCGCCGGGCGAATGGAAGGCGGGCGGCGAGGGGCTCACCATCACCTATGGCTTCCATCCCTGCCCGTTCGGCATGGCGCTAGTGATGATCACGCCGCGCGGGCTCGCAGGACTTGCGCTCGCCGATGCCGGCAAAGAGCGCGCGGCGCTCAAGGACATGCGCTCGCGCTGGCCGCGCGCGAAATATGTCGAGGATTTCGCGGCGACGGCCGCCACCGCTCGGCGCATTTTCGATCCCGCGCTCTGGCGCCCCGAGCGGCCGCTGCGCGTGGTGCTGATCGGCACGGATTTCGAAGTGCGCGTATGGGAGAAGCTGCTGACCATTCCCATGGGCCGGCTCGACACTTATTCCAACGTCGCGGCAAAAGTCGGCGAGCCGAAGGCGGCGCGCGCGGTCGGCGCCGCGGTCGGCAAGAACCCGATCTGTTTCGTGGTGCCGTGCCATCGCGTGGTCGGCAAGAGCGGCGACCTCACCGGCTATCACTGGGGCATCACGCGCAAGCGCGCGATGCTCGGCTGGGAAGCCGGCATGGCGGCGGCCTGAAGCGGCTACAATTTCTTCCAGTAGATGACCGAGTCGCAGAAGCCGCCGGCTGGCCACATCGCATAATCCGGAATGGCGCCGAGCCGCTGCCAGCCGCCGCGCTGATACACGCGCTCGGCGGCGTCACTTGCCGTATCGAGCACGAGCAGCGTGCGGCCCATCTCCTTGGCGACCGCTTCGGCTTTCTGCATCAGCGCGCCGGCAATGCCGCGGTCGCGGAAGGCGCGATGCACCAGGAGCTTTTTGATCTCACCGCGATGCGGTTGGTTCGGCGGCGTATCGAGGCCGAGCTGCACGGTGCCGACGATGCGGCCGTCGACCCGCGCCACGAACAGAACGATGTCGCCGCGCGCTACCGCCGGTACGACCTTGGCGAAGAATTTCGCCGCCTCGGCTGGCCCATACGGCAGCATGAAATTGACCGAGGCGCCGCCTTCGACGCAATCGGCCAGCACGTCGGCTAGTTCGCCGATCGCGGCGTCCGCCGCTTTGGCATCGAGAATGACGATGTCGACAGGCGCGCTCACGCGGCGAGATCGAGCTTCGAAGCAACCGTCGAATCGGCGTTGAGCCGGTAGATCATCGGCACGCCGGTATCCAGATTCAATTTGACGATGCTCTCCGGCGTATGCTTGTCGAGCACCATGACCAGCGCGCGCAGCGAGTTGCCGTGCGCCGACACCAGTACATGCTCGCCGCGCAGCACGCGCGGCAGGATTTCCGTCACGTAATAGGGCAGCGTGCGCGCCAGCGTGTCCTTGAGGCTTTCGCCGCCGGGCGGCGCGATGTCATAGGAACGGCGCCACTTGAGTACCTGCTCGTCGCCCCATTTCTTGCGCGCGTCGTCTTTATTGAGACCAACGAGATCGCCGTAGTCGCGCTCGTTGAGCGCCTGATTCTTGATAACGGGAATGTTGCTCTGGCCGAGTTCGCTCAGCATCAGGTCGAGCGTGCGCTGGGCGCGGATCAACGCCGAGGTAAAGGCCACGTCGAATTTGAGTCCCTGCGCTTTCAATTTGCGGCCGGCCTCGCGCGCTTCGACGACGCCCTTCTCGGTCAGGTCGACGTCGCGCCAGCCGGTGAACAGATTCTTCAGGTTCCATTCGCTCTGGCCGTGGCGCACGAGTACCAGCAGACGATCGCTCATAAACCGGCCCTTCCCGCTTGCTCGTTTCGTCCCTGCATATACCCTCGGTTTTGCGCGGTTTCCAGTGAGGCAGCCACACCCTGGTAAATCGTGGCAGGATGCCCGCGGTACGGGGAGAGGACCATGGCCGAACAACAGAGCGACGGCTTCGAGATGCTGTGGCCGACCGTTTTCCTGCGCCGCACGCTGCCCGGGCACGAAATCGCCAACCAGGCGCTCGCCGTCTACATCCTCGATCTCGACCGCAAAAACAAGGATCTGACCACCGACTATCTCGGCGGCAATCTGATGGCCGACGAGCATCCGGCGGTCGCCTGGCTGCGCGAATGCGTCAACCGCACCGTCGCCGATTATTTCCGCCAGCTTGGAATGGATTACCAGATCGACTGGTCGCTGCACGGCTGGGCCAATGTCAACCGGCTGGGCGATTACCACGACCTGCACAACCACCCGCATTCTTATCTGTCGGGAACCTATTACGTGCAGGTGCCGACCGACCGCGCCCCGTTGCAATTACGCAAGGACGCGCGGCCCGGCGCCATCAGCTTCTACGATCCGCGCGGGCCGGCGGTGAACATGGGCGCGATCCGCGGCGACCCTTACATCGAGCCGGAACATACGGTAATGCCGCAGCCGGGCGAGATTTTAATGTGGCCGGCGTTTCTGTTGCATTTCGTGCACCCGAACCTCTCGGAGACGCCGCGCATCAGCATCAGCTTCAACGTGATGCTGAAATGGAAGGACGCGTATCTGCCAAGGCAGGACTAAAAGTCCGTCAGCCCCAACACGTCGGCCATCGAATAGAGCCCCGGCTTCTGCCCGCGCGCCCAAAGTGCCGCGTGCAGCGCGCCGCGCGCGAAGATCATGCGGTCCTCGGCTTTGTGCGTGAGCTCAAGACGCTCGGCTGGCCCGGCGAAGATTACGCTGTGCTCGCCGACGACCGTGCCGCCGCGCAACGTGGCAAAGCCAATATCGCCGGCTTTGCGCGCGCCGGTATGCCCGTCGCGGCTCTTCACCGACGTCTTGCCGAGATCGACGCCGCGGCCCTCCGCCGCCGCGCGGCCGAGCATCAGCGCGGTGCCGGACGGCGCATCGACCTTTTGGTTGTGATGCATCTCGAGGATTTCGATGTCGAACGAAGCATCGAGCGTCTTGGCGACGCGCCGCGTCAGCGCCGCCAAGAGATTGACGCCGAGGCTCATATTGCCCGACTTGACGATGACCGCCGTCTTGGCCGCGTCCTTGATCTTGGTCTCGTCGGCAGCGCTCAAGCCCGTGGTGCCGATGATATGCACCTTGCCGGCCTTATTGCCCGAATTGGCCGCGATCGCGGCCAAAGCAACCGTCGCCGCCGGCACGGTGAAGTCGATAATGCCGTCGGCCTTGGCCAATAACGCGCCGGCGTCGGCGGTCAGTTTGACGCCGTTTGCCGGCAAGCCCGCCAGCACGCCGGCGTCCTGGCCGATCAACGGCGAACGCGCGTCTTCCAGCGCGCCGGCGAGCGCGCAATCCTTGTTGTCGGCGATCGCCTTGACCAGTGTGCGGCCCATCCGCCCGCCGGCGCCGGCGACGATCAAGCGCATCGCAGCCATCGGTCCAACTCCCGTCAGTTGCGGCGAGGATATAGCGCGCCGGTCGGCAAAAGGCGACTAGCGCATGATCCCGAAAAGCGGGCACCTGTTTTCGGTCAAGATCATGCGCAAACGCATCAAGGCTGCGGGCCGTCGTAGCCCTCGATGATGAGGATGTCAGCGACGGAATGCGGCAGGCGCCGCTTAACGTTCTCCTGATATTCCGGCGAGCGATAGCAGGCGAGCGCCGAGGCATAATCGGGGAATTCGATCACCACATTGCGCGCGCGGGCCTTGCCCTCCGGCACCTCGGACTTGCCGGCGCGAATGACGAAGCGGCCGCCGAATTTCTTAAAGATTGCCGGGTTCGCCATGGCATAGGGCTTGTAACCCTCGTCATCCGTCACGTCGACTTGAGCGATCCAATAACCCTTGGCCATTTTGTTTCCTCACTTCCCCGTTGCTTGCTCGATCTCCGCGACGATGGCATCGGCGGCCGCTTTCGGCTCGCGCGCTTCCAAAACCGGCCGGCCGACCACCAGATAATCGGCGCCGGCTTCGATCGCGCGCGCCGGCGTCACGATGCGCTTCTGGTCGCCCGAGGCGCTGCCCGCCGGCCTGATGCCCGGCGTCACCAGCACCATGCCGGGCCCGGCGATGCCGCGCAGGTTGGCCACTTCTTCCGCCGAACAAACCAGTCCGTCGACGCCGGTGTCGCGCGCCTGCGCGGCGCGTGCCGCCGCCAATTCGCCGACGCTCAAGTCGTAGCCGGCGGCGGCGAGATCGGCGTCGTCATAGGAGGTGAGCACGGTGACGGCAAGAATGCGCAGCGTCGAACCGCGTTTGCCTTCGACCGCCGCCTTCATGGTCTGCGGATAGGCGTGCACCGTGAGGAAAGTCGCGCCGAGTTGGGCAACACTTTCGACGCCCTTGGCCACCGTGTTGCCGATGTCGTGCAGCTTGAGATCGAGGAACACCTGCTTGCCGGCGGCGATCAGCCCGGCCGCAAACGGCAGGCCGCCGGCGAAAGCGAGCTGATAGCCGATCTTGTAGAAGCACACGGTCTCGCCGAGCTTGCTCACCATGTGTTCGGCGGCCTGCACCGAAGGCAGGTCGAGAGCGACGATCAGACGTTCGCGGGCATCCAATGTCAAAACAAAATCCTCACATCATCAGCCGCGCCATGTCGACGAGCCGCGCGAGCTCCGCGCGGAACAAATTGGCGAGCCCGGTGTCGCTGATATTGTCCATCTCGTCGAAAGCCGTGTCCGCCTGCGCGATCGCTACCTGCTCCGGTATGACCAAGGCGCCGCAGCCGAGTTCGAGGATCTGCCGCAGCGCCATCAGCGAGCGCAAGCCGCCGGCGCGGTTCGGCGAAGCCGCGGCGATGGCGAACACGCGGCCCTTGAACGCGGCATAAGTCGGATCGCCGCGCTCGCGCACGCGCGAAACCCAGTCGATGGCGTTCTTCAGCATCGGCGTCACCGATGCTGAATATTCTGGACTGGCGATGAACACGCCGTGATGCGCCATGATCATCTGCTTGAGCTTGAGCGCGTTGGCCGGCGGACCGGCATTGGCCTCGGTGTCGCCCTCGTAAATCGGCAGCGGATAGTCGGCGAGCGAAATGCGGGTGACCTCGATATCGATCAGCGCCAGTTCTTTGGCGGCCAACGCCGCCAGCCGGACATTATGCGAGCCGGTGCGCGTCGAGCCGGCAAAGACGAGGATTTTCGGCGTGGGCATCGGCGGCTCCGTTGAACAGCGGCCACCACTATCACATCGCGACGGTCAGCGGCCGCGATAGACCCACACGCGCGCCGGCGGCAGGTTTAGCCAGATCAGCTCGGAGGCTTCGGCCTTGATGCCGGACAGCGCCTTCGGGATCGGCGGCACCATGGCGTAAGTGAATTGGACGAAGGGCGCACCCGGCGCCAACAGGCTCATGGCGTCGGAAATCAGGCGCAGCTTCGTGCGCAGCGGCTTGGTGACCAGCGGCAATCCCGATACCACCGCGGCTGCCGGTTCGCGCACAAAAGTCTCCAGCAGGCGGCGCAGCCGATAGGCGTCGCCCTGCACCACTGTCGCCGCCGGATAGCGCGTGCGCAACAGCCGGCAGAACGTCGGATTGAATTCGACCAGGATCAACCGCGCCGGATCGACGCCGCGCTGCACCAGCGCCTCGGTTACCGGACCGGTGCCGGGTCCGAGCTCGATCACCGGGCCGTTCGACTGCGGATCGACATAGCCCGCCATGGTGCGCGCCAGCGCTTTGCTGGACGGCATCACCGCGCCGGTCGACAGCGGCTTCTCGATCCAAGAGCGGATGAATTGCATCTCGTCATCGAGACGAGGCTTCTTGGCAACGCGGGCGACTGAATGGGATGGCATCGTTGCGGATCACGCGTGCGGGGACCGACTTTAGTCCAAGGAAGTCAGGGGTATAGGCTGCCGGGCAGAGGGTCAAGATGGCTAACCAGTATGGCTGCCCCGATTTCCCAGGCTTTCGAGAAACTCTTTGACCCGGCTGAAGAAACCGGCCGATTCCGGCTGCGTCGCCTCAGACGACAGCTTTTCGAACTCGGCCAGCAATTCGCGCTGGCGTTTGGTTAGATTTTGCGGCGTTTCCACCACGACTTGGACATACATATCGCCGGTTTGTTTCGAGCGCAGCACCGGCATGCCCTTGCCGGACAGCCGGAAGCGGCGGCCGGCCTGGGTGCCGGCCGGCACCTTGACCTTCGCCTGGCCGCCATCGATGGCCGGCACCTCGAACTCGCCGCCCAAGGCCGCTGTCACCATGGAGATCGGCACCCGGCAGTGCAGGTCGGCGCCGTCGCGCTGGAAGAATTCGTGCGGGGCAAGCGAGAGGAAAATATAGAGATCGCCCGTCGCACCGCCGCGTAGGCCGGCCTCGCCCTCGCCGGCAAGGCGGATGCGGGTACCGTCCTCGACGCCGGGCGGGATATTGACCGACAGCGTGCGCTCGCGCGTGACCCGTCCGGCGCCATCGCAGGACGGGCAAGGATTTTCAATCACCTCGCCGCGGCCGTTGCAGGCCGGACAGGTGCGCTCCAGCGTGAAGAAGCCTTGCGCATGCCTGATCTTGCCGGCGCCGCCGCAGGTCGCGCAGGGCTTCGGCTTGCTGCCGGGCTTGGCGCCCGAGCCGGAGCAGGCTTCGCAGGTGACCGACGTCGGAATGCGGATCTGCGCGGTCTTGCCGGTGAACGCTTCTTCCAGGCCGATTTCCATGTTGTAGCGCAGGTCCGAGCCGCGCTCGCGGCTTTGTCCGCGCCCGCCACGCCGGCCGCCGCCCATGCCGAACAGGTCTTCGAAAATGTCGGAGAAGGTGGAGGCGAAATCGGCGCCGAAGCCGTGCGCGGTCCCGCCCATGCCGCCGTGCTCGAAGGCGGCGTGACCAAACCGGTCGTACGCGGCACGCTTATCGCCGTCCTTGAGGACGTCGTAGGCCTCGTTGAGTTCCTTGAACTTGTGTTCGCAGTCGGCGTCGCCCGGATTACGGTCCGGGTGATGCTGCATGGCGAGTTTGCGGAACGCGGCCTTGAGTTCGGCGTCCCCGCAGGTGCGCGATACGCCGAGGATTTCGTAATAGTCGCGCTTGGACATGCCGGCCCCGCCGTTAGCTCAAAACGCCGCCATAGCGGTACTTGATTCGGTCGCCCGCCGCGCACTGGAAAAATACACCCCCGAGGATGAACCCGGGGGTGCTGCATTTCGAGCTTGCCGATGACTGCACGGCTGGCGCCTTAAGTTCAGGCGGATTTCTTGTCGTTCTTGTCGTCGTCGACTTCGGTGAATTCCGCGTCGACAACGTCTTCCTTTTTTTCGCCGGTCGCCGCGCCATCGCCGCTTGGGGCGGCACCCGGCGCTTCCTGCTGCGTCTTGTACATGGCCTCGCCGAGCTTCATCGACGCCTGCGCCAGCGCATTGGTCTTCTGCTGGATGGCATCGGAGTCGTCGCCCTTGAGCGCCTCTTTCAAGTCCGCCATGGCGTTCTCGATCGCGGTGCGCTCGGCGTCGCCGACCTTCGAACCATGCTCGGCGAGCGCTTTCTCGGTGGAATGCACCAGCGCTTCGCCGTGGTTCTTGGCTTCGACCGCGGCTTTACGCTTCTTGTCCTCTTCGGCGTGCGCCTCCGCGTCCTTGACCATCTTCTCGATGTCGCTCTCGGACAGGCCGCCCGAGGCTTGGATGCGGATTTGCTGCTCCTTGCCGGTGCCTTTGTCCTTGGCCTGGACGTTGACGATGCCGTTGGCGTCGATGTCGAAGGTGACCTCGACCTGCGGCACGCCGCGCGGGGCCGGCGGAATGCCGACCAGATCGAACTGGCCGAGGATCTTGTTGTCGGACGCCATCTCGCGCTCGCCCTGGAACACGCGGATGGTGACCGCGTTCTGATTGTCTTCCGCCGTGGAGAACACCTGGCTCTTCTTGGTCGGGATCGTCGTATTGCGGTCGATCAGCCGCGTGAACACGCCGCCCAGCGTTTCGATACCGAGCGACAGCGGGGTCACGTCGAGCAGCAGCACGTCCTTGACGTCGCCCTGCAAGACGCCGGCCTGAATGGCGGCGCCGATGGCAACCACCTCGTCCGGGTTGACGCCCTTGTGCGGCTCTTTGCCGAAGAACTGCTTCACGACTTCCTGCACCTTCGGCATGCGCGTCATGCCGCCGACCAGGACGACTTCATTGATCTCGCCGGCCGAAATGCCGGCATCCTTGATCGCCTTGCGGCAGGGCTCGACGGTCTTCTGGATGAGGTCGTCGACCAGCGCCTCGAACTTGGCGCGGGTGAGCTTCATGGTGAGATGCTTCGGGCCCGACGCATCCGCCGTGATGAATGGCAGATTGATTTCGGTCTGCGTGGTGGACGACAGCTCGATCTTCGCCTTCTCGGCGGCTTCCTTAAGCCGCTGCAGCGCCAGCTTATCGCGGCGCAGGTCGATGCCCTGCTCTTTCTGGAATTCGTCGGCGAGATAATTCACCAGACGCATGTCGAAGTCTTCGCCGCCCAGGAACGTATCGCCGTTCGTGGACTTCACCTCGAAGACACCGTCGCCGATTTCCAGAATGGAAATGTCAAACGTGCCGCCGCCGAGGTCGTAGACCGCGATGGTGCCGGTCTTCTGCTTGTCGAGCCCGTAGGCGAGCGCGCCGGCAGTCGGCTCGTTGATGATGCGCAGCACTTCGAGGCCGGCGATCTTGCCGGCGTCCTTGGTGGCCTGACGCTGGGCGTCGTTGAAATACGCGGGAACGGTGATGACGGCCTGTTCGACCTTCTGCCCGAGATAGGCCTCCGCTGTTTCCTTCATCTTCTGCAGGATGAAGCCGGAGATCTGCGAGGGCGAATAGCTTTTGCCGTCGATCTCGACCCAAGCGTCGCCGTTGCCGGCCTTGGCGATTTTGTAGGGGACGAGCTTCTTGTCCTTCTCCACCATCGGGTCGTCGTAGCGCCGTCCGATCAGGCGCTTGACTGCGAAGATGGTGCGTTCCGGATTGGTGACCGCCTGGCGCTTGGCCGGCTGGCCGACGAGACGCTCGCCGTCATCGCTAAAGGCGACGATCGATGGCGTCGTGCGCATGCCCTCGGCGTTCTCGATGACTTTCGGCGTCTTGCCTTCCATGATGGCGACGCACGAGTTGGTGGTGCCGAGGTCGATACCGATGACCTTGCCCATGGTTATTCCTCTCAAAATTGCGGCGGGCTGGCCGGGCCGATTAGCGCCCGAGCGGGATACGTCTACGGCCCATCCGCAGACCCCCTTATCCAGCCCCCTGGATACGCTTTTGTGCCGCATTTTAAGCGGCTCAATGGCTCATATAGGAGGGCCCCCGGTAGTCGCAAGCCAGCGGGTCCTGAATTCGCGGGCCGGACGCGGGGCCGTGGCCCAGAGGTTAATCGGGCGGTTGCCGCGCCTGGCCGAGCGGGCTAGGCAGGCCGCACGCCCCCATTTGGAAAGCAGTTATGCCCATGCCCCGCCGGTTGTCGGCTTGTCTCGTAGCCGTCTGCGCCGTTCTGGCGATCTCTGCCCCGGCTTGGGCCGCCGACACGGTATTCCCGCCCGGCCTGCGCATCGGGCTTACGCCGCCCGACGATCTCAAGCCGAGCATGCATTTCCCCGGTTTCGAGGACATCGACCGCAAAGTCACGGTCACTATCCTCGACCTTCCGGGCAGCGCCTATCCCGAGATCGAACGCGCGGCCAAGCCCGGTAACCAGTCCGGCCTATCCGACGTCAAACAGGAAGCGTTCACGTTCCGCAGCGGTGCCGGCACGCTGATCAGCGCGCATGTCGATCACGACGGCGCCAAGCTGCACAAATGGATTCTGCTGGGGCGCGCCAGCGCTGACCAGAACCTCGCCATGGTGATCAACATCGATGTGCCGGATGCCGCGCACACGATTTATTCCGACGCCGCGATCCGCCAGGCGCTGGCCAGCGTCACTTTCCGGCCGACGCCGATCAAGGAACAACTCGGCCTGCTGCCGTTCACGCTTGGCGAGATGGCCGGCTTCCGCGTGTCGAAGGTGCTGGCTAGCGGCAGCGTGATCTTAACTGACGGTCCGAGCGATGACGTCAACAAACAGCCTTACATGGTTATCTCGATCGGGCGCGGCTCGCCCGAACAACCCGCCGACCGCGAAAGATTTTCCCGCGACTTGCTGCTGGCGGTGCCTTTGCGCGAGCTCACTTTGCAACCGGGCGAGGCCATGCGCGTCGGCGGCCGGCCCGGCTTCGAAATACGCGCGCGGGCCAAGGGGCCGAACGACCAGCCGCTGATGGTGGCGCAATGGCTGCGCTTCAACGGCAATAGTTTTTTCCGCATCATCGGCGTTTCCGCCAAGGACAATTGGGACGCGCTGTTCACCCGCTTCCGTGCGGTGCGCGATGGCGTCGAACTTAAGTGAAATAAATCAGCCGCCGGCGGCTGGCGAATTGTCGTTGGTGCTCTAGACGGCGGCTTTCGGCGCCGCCTTGCTGACCGCGACCAGTGCCGGGCGCAGCACGCGGTCGCCGAGCATGTAACCGGACTGGATGACCTGCGCCACGTGGCCCGGCGGCTGTTCGCGGTTCTCCACCTCGTACATCGCCTGATGCACGTTGGGATCGAACTTCTCGCCGATCGGCGTGAATTTCGTCACGCCGTGCTTCTCCAGCACCTTGAGCAGTTCGCGCTCGGTCAGTTCGACGCCTTCGATCAGCGACGTTACCTTGGGATCGCCGGCGCGCAATTCTGGATCGATGGCGTCGAGTGCGCGCTGCATATTGTCGGCTACCTGCAAGACGTCGCGCGCGAAACTCGCGTTGCCGTAAAGCCGCGCCTCGGCGACCTCGCGCTCGGTGCGCTTGCGCAAGTTTTCCATCTCGGCGAGCGTGCGCAGCAGCCTGTCCTTGAACTCGGCGGCCACTTCCAACGCGGCGGTGACCTGCTCGGCCGGCACCAAATCTGGTGCCGCGGCACCGGCCTCGCCCTCAGGCTGGGCAGGCATATCGTCAGCGGCGGGCCTGTCCGTCATGGTCGCTGGATCCTCAAAATTGTTCGGATGCCGGGGATATCAGCCTTCAGACCCGAAAAATCAAGCTTACCCGGACAAAAGTTGGCTCACGATCCGGGCGGTATAATCGACCATCGGGATGACACGGGCATAATTGAGCCGGGTCGGCCCGATAACCCCGAGTACTCCCAGAATATTGCCCTTGCTGTCGCGATAGGGCGCCACGATGGTCGAGGAGCCGGACAGCGAAAACAGCTTGTTCTCCGAGCCAATGAAGATGCGCACGCCGTCGCCGCGCTCGGCACGGCCAAGAATGTCGATCACCTCGCGCTTGGTCTCCAGCGCGCCAAACAGCGAGCGCACCCGTTCCAGGTCCTCCAGCGCGTGCAGGTCCTCGAGCAGATTGGCGTGGCCGCGCACAATCAACTTGCGTTCCTCGCTTTCGCCGCCCGACCAGCTCGCCAGTCCCGCCGAAACGATCTTCTGGGTCAGTTGATCGAGCTCAGCCTGCCCGGCGACCAGCGCGGCCTCGGTCTCGGTGCGCAGCTCGGCCAGCGTTTTGCCGCGGATGCGCGCATTGAGGAAATTGGCCGCTTCGACCAACGCCGAGGAGGGCAAACCCGCCGGCACGTTGACGACGCGGTTCTCGACCTGGCCGTCTTCGGCCACCAGCACGGCAAGCGCGCGCTCCGGTTCGAGCTGCACGAACTCGATGTGCTTGAGCCGGGCGTTCGATTGCGTGGTGACCACGACGCCCGCCGAATGAGTGAGGCCTGACAAAGTTTGCGAGGCTTCGGTGAGGACGTTCTCCAGCGATTTGCCGTGGCCGGCTGCCGCCACTTGCGCCTCGATCGAGCGGCGGTCATTTTCGGTCAAGTCGCCGATCTGCATCAGCGCGTCGACGAAGAAGCGCAGGCCCTGTTCGGTCGGCAGCCGGCCGGCCGAGGTGTGCGGCGCGAAGATCAGGCCGAGTTGCTCGAGGTCCGACATCACGTTGCGCACCGAGGCCGGCGACAGCGTGATCGGCAATAGCCGCGCCAAATTGCGTGAGCCGACCGGCTCGCCGGTGGCGAGATAGCTTTCGACGATCTGGCGAAAAATCTCGCGCGAGCGCTCGTTGAGCGCCGCCAGGCTCACTTGGTTCGCGCCGATCGGAACATCGTGGGAAGCCACGGACCTTACTCCTTACACCCCGCAACAATGGCCATTGCGCCGGCCTTGTTCAAGCCATGCATATGGTTATGGTGTGCGCCACAAAACAGCGAGGATAAAGCCCGATGCGGCCGAGCCGCCGACAAGTCGACGAACTACGTAGCGTTTCGCTCGAGCGCGGCGTGGTCAAATACGCCGAAGGCTCCTGTTTCGTGAAATTCGGCGACACCCACGTGCTGGTGACCGCCAGCTTAGAAGAGCGGTTGCCGCCCTGGCTCAAGGGCCAGGGGCGCGGCTGGGTCACCGCCGAATACGGCATGCTGCCGCGCGCTACCTCCGAACGCACCCGCCGCGAAGCGTCCGCCGGCAAGCAGGGCGGCCGCACGGTGGAAATCCAGCGGCTGATCGGCCGCTCCTTGCGCTCGGTCGTCGATCTGCAGGCGCTGGGTGAACGGCAGATCACCATCGACTGCGACGTGATCCAGGCCGACGGCGGCACCCGCACCGCCTCGATCACCGGCGCCTGGGTGGCGCTGTCGGATTGTCTTTCGTGGATGAAAGCGCGCGACATGTTCAAAGGACAGAACATCGACCAGGTACTGCGCGACCACATCGCCGCCGTCTCCTGCGGCGTCTGCAAGGGCACCGCCGTGCTCGATCTCGATTACGCCGAGGATTCGGAAGCCGATACCGACGCCAATTTCGTCATGACCGGGGCTGGCAACATCGTCGAAATCCAGGCCACCGCCGAGAAGACCCCATTCAGCGAGGACCAGTTCCAGGCGCTCTTGGCGCTGGCGCGCAAGGGCATCGAGAAGCTGGTTGGTCTGCAGAAATTGGCGGTGATGTGAGCCGCAAACTCACCGGCCCTGTCGTCATCGCCACGCATAATCCCGGCAAGCTCGCCGAATTGCGCGACCTGCTGGCGCCCTACGGAATTGAGGCGCAGTCGGCCGGAGAACTTAGGCTGAGCGAGCCTGAGGAAACCGGCAAGACCTTCGCCGAGAATGCAGCGCTCAAGGCGATGGCCGCGGCCAAGGCGGCGGGCCGCGCGGCTTTCGCCGACGATAGTGGCCTCGTGGTCGACGCGCTTAACGGCGAGCCGGGCATTCACTCCGCGCGTTGGGCCGGGCCGGACAAGAACTTTCGCGCCGCCATGAATCGCATTCAAACGCTTTTGATCGAGCGCGGCGCACGTGCGTCCGAGCAACGCCGCGCGCATTTCATCGCCGCGCTGTGTCTTGCCTGGCCCGACGGCCATGTGGAGGAATTCGAGGGCCGCGTCGACGGCGTCGCCGTGTGGCCGCCGCGCGGCGACAAGGGTTTCGGCTACGACCCGCTGTTCAAGCCCGATGGCTTCGACACCACTTTCGGGCAGATGAGCGCGCAGGAAAAGCACGGCCTGCCGCCAAAAGGCCAGGGCCTGTCGCATCGCGCGCGCGCTTTTGTGAAGCTGGCGCAGGCGTGTTTACGCGGCGGCTCGCCAAATCAGGATCGTTAAAATTTTAATCAACTCTCGTGCGTGGCGCGCTTTCGCGCTGGCTGCCGCGGCCGGCGCGCCTTAAGATGGTTAACATGAATTCACCGGCGCCGTTTGCGGTCTATGTGCACTGGCCGTTCTGCCTGTCGAAGTGCCCTTACTGCGATTTCAACAGTCACGTGCGCCACGGCGGCGTCGACGAGGCGCGCTTCGTCCGCGCGATTGAAAGCGAGATCGCCGCGACCGCCGCGCGCGTAGCCGGTCGCACGGTCTCCACGGTTTTTTTCGGTGGCGGTACGCCGTCGCTGATGCGGCCCGCTTCAGTGCAGGCGATTCTCGACGCCATCGCCCTGCACTGGAGCGTGGCCTCCAATTGCGAGGTGACGCTGGAAGCCAATCCGACCAGCGTCGAAGCCACGCGTTTCCGCGGCTATCGCTCAGCCGGCGTCAACCGCGTCTCGCTCGGCGTGCAGGCGCTCGACGATGCGGCGCTGCAGGAACTGGGCCGCTTGCACACCGCGCAAGAGGCGCTCGACGCGGTCGCCGTGGCGCGCACGAATTTCGAGCGCTACTCGTTCGATCTCATTTACGCGCGCCCGCGCCAGACGCTTCAATCCTGGGCGATCGAACTCAAGCGCGCCATTGCCGAAGCGGCCGAGCATCTCTCGCTCTATCAGCTCACCATCGAGCCGGGCACGCCGTTCTTCGGCCTGCACAAAGCCGGCAAGCTCGCCATTCCCGACGACGATCTCGCGCGCGATCTTTGGGACCTCACGCAAACGACCTGCGTCGAGGCCGGCCTGCCGGCTTACGAAGTCTCCAATCACGCGCGGCCGGGCGCCGAATGCCGGCACAATCTGGTCTATTGGCGCGGCCACGAATATGCAGGCGTCGGCCCGGGCGCGCACGGCCGGCTCAATATCGACGGGCGCCGCTACGCGACCGAGACGGAAAAGCGCCCGGAGAGCTGGCTGTTGCGGGTCGAGGCGGCCGGTAACGGCCTCACCGTCGACGAGAAGCTGCAGCCGGGTGAGATGGCCGATGAATTCCTGCTGATGGGGTTGCGCCTTACCGAAGGCATCGATCCGGAACGCTACACGCAGCTTGCCGGCCGCACGCTCGATCCCAAGCGCGTATCCATCCTGCACGACGAGGGCGCGGTGGAGACGACCGCCAACGGCCACCTGCGCGTGACGAAGAGCGGTTTCCCCGTGCTCGACGCGGTGGTGGCGGATTTGGCGGCTTAACACATCGCTCCGCTCGTCCCCGCGAAAGCGGGGACCCAGTCTTACTGTTTTAGTTGGGTTCCCGCTTACGCGGGAATGAGCGGTTGCGGGTTACGTCCCCGGCGCGAAGGACTTCGGCGCCGGGCTGATCACCTGGCCGCCTTGCGGTGTCACGCGCAGCACGGCGAGGCCGCGCTCGTTGGTGCCGTCCGTGCGGAAGCGGAACACGCCATCGATTCCGGCAAAGCCTGACGCATTGGTCAGAACCGCTTCGCTGAAACGTTGCGCGCCTTGCGTTTTCACCAGCGCGGCGATCAGCGCCACCGCATCGTAAGCGAGCGTCGCCGTGCGCACGGGGTCTTGACCGAAGCGTGCCTTGTAGCGCGCCGCAAAATTGCGGAAGCCGCTCGACTCCGGCGCCGCATACCAGCCGCCGTCGAGCGCGGACGTCGAGAAAATGCGTGGGTCGTCCCACAGGCCGGTGCCGAGCAATTGCACGCGCTTCAGGTTCACGCCGCCGGCGGCGAGCGCCTGCACCACTTGCGGCACCGCGTCGGCGCCGTCGGGAATGAAAATCGAATCGGCGTGGGCGACGGCCTGCGCCACGCGCCGCGCCGGCTCGGCGATCTTGTTCGGATCGAGCGGATATTTTTCCAACACCACGACGCGGCCGCGGCGGCGCGCCACCTCTTGCTGGAAGGCGGCTTCCACCACCGCGCCATAGGCGCTGTTGGGCAGCATGGCGGCGAACGAGCGCTTGCCGCGCGAGACAGCGTAGTCGACGATGCGCTTGACGTCGGTCTCCGGCAGGAAGCTCAACAGATAAACGCCGCGGGCGGCGACGCTGACGTCGGTGGAGAAGGCGATCATCGGAATGCCGCGCTGGCGGACGACCGGGCCGACGGCGCGCACCGCTTCCGCGAACAGCGGACCGATGATGATCTCGGCGCCCTCCGTTACGGCTTGCTGCGCGGCAGCCTGCGCGCCCTGCGGCGTGCCGCCGTCGTCCTTCACCAGCAATTGGATGTTCGGGTTCTTGAATTCGGCGAGCGCCATATCGGCGGCATTCTTCATCGACTGGGCGGCGACGCCGGCATTGCTCGCCGCCGACAGCGGCAGGATCAGCCCGACGCGGACCTGGCCCTCGCCGAGAGTTGTAGCCGGCGCCGGCGCTGCCTCTTGCGGCGGCGGCGAGCTCGAGAAGAATTCGGAATTATTGCCGGCGCAGGCGGCGAGCGCTGCGGCCGCCGCGGCAATGCCCAGTGCGCCGCACAGACGGCGCCGCCCGCGCGCGCGGTTCCCCATTTCGTCCGGCAACAAGCCCACCATGGCCGCTCCCCACTCTGCGGCAGTAATACTCTGCCGCCTGTCGTAAACTTAATCGGGCATTTTGTCCCGGAAAAGTTAAGGCAATGAAAAGGATAGAGAATTTGCCCCGGAATGACGCCCGCCGAACCCCCGTCTAGAGTGCCTCGCATGGCGAAAAATCGCAAATCCGCCGGTGGCTCTCGGCCGCGCACCTATGCTCTGGCCGGGGCGGTCCTCGACGTCCCGCCGGCACCGGGCGGCCTCTATCTGGTCGCCACGCCGATCGGCAACCTGCGCGATATTAGCCTGCGTGCGCTCGAGACGCTGGCCGGGGCCGACGTCATCGCCTGCGAGGACAGCCGCGTCACCCGCAAGCTGACCGAGCATTACGGCATCTCGACCCCGCTCACGCCTTACCACGAGCACAACGCGGCCGAGGCGCGGCCGAAACTGCTCGCCCGCCTGGGCGAAGGACAAGCCGTCGCGCTGGTATCGGATGCCGGCACGCCGCTGATCTCCGACCCCGGCTATAAATTGGTGCGCGCAGCTAGCCTTGCCGGTCATGCGGTCATCGCGGTACCGGGCGCTTCCGCGGTGTTGACCGCGCTCGGAGTTGCCGGCCTGCCGACCGACCGCTTTTTCTTTGAAGGGTTCCTGCCGGCGAAGCAGGTGGCGCGGCAAAAGCGCATCGCGCAGCTCACCGCCATTCCCGCAACTCTCGTGCTGTTTGAAAGCGGCCCGCGTTTGGGCGCGGCGCTCGCCGATCTCGCCGCAGGACTGGGGCCGCGCGCCGCCGCGATCTGCCGCGAGCTCACCAAGCTGCATGAGGAAATCCGCCGCGACGATCTCGCTTCGCTCGCGCGCCACTATGAATCCGGCGGCGAAATCCGTGGCGAGATTGTCATCGTGGTGGCGCCGCCCGCCGAAGAGGCCGCAACCGCAGGCAACGTCGATGAACTGCTGCGCGATGCGCTCATGCGCGTTTCGGTGAAAGATGCGGTCGGCGAAGTGGCGATGGCGACTGGCCGGTCGCGCCGCGAGGTCTATCAGCGCGCGCTGACGCTCACTAAGGATAACGGCGATGGCGCGGCGTAGCGCACCGCCGCGCGCGCCCAAGCCGCCGCCGCGTCCGGAACGCGTGGCAGCATTTGGGCTCGGCATTTCCGCCGAAAGCCGCGCCGCGGCATGGCTAATCGCGCACGGCTACCGCATTTTAGCGCGGCGCTGGAAAAGCCCGCTCGGCGAGATCGACATCATCGCCGCCCGCCGTCACACGCTGATTTTCGTCGAGGTGAAAGCGCGCGCGAGCCTCGACGAGGCGGCGGAGGCGGTCACCGAACGGCAGAAGCGGCGCATCGCCGCGGCGGCGGAAGCCTGGCTTGCCGGTTACCCACAGCCTGCGATCCGCGATATCCGTTTCGATGCGATCCTGGTCGCGCCCGGCAAGCTGCCGCGCCATATCCAAGCAGCGTTCGAGAGTTGAGTTGCTGTGGTCCCCGCCTTCGCGGGGACGACAAAGAGGGATTACGCGCTCAGCCGCTCGAAGAAGGCGTCGACCTGGCCGCGGATGCGGCCAGCGACGCTGCCGAGATCGTCGGCTACCGCTTTCACCGCGCCGGCGCTGGCGCGCGTGCCTTCGGTGGCGGTGCCGACCAGGCTGACTTCGTCGGCGGTCTCCACCGTGCGCTTGGCGGCGATCTCGACGCTGCGCGCGATTTCCGCTGTGGCGGCACCCTGCTCGGTGACAGCGGCGGCGATGGCGCCGCTGATCTCACCGATCTCGCGGATGATGCGCTCGATCGCGGTGATTGCTTCGATCGAGCGCACGGTGGCTTGCTGCATGCCGGCGATTTGGCCAGCGATTTCTTCGGTGGCGCGGCTGGTCTGCCCGGCCAGCGCCTTAACCTCGCCGGCCACCACGGCGAAGCCGCGCCCGGCCTCACCCGCGCGCGCCGCCTCGATGGTCGCGTTGAGCGCCAGCAAATTGGTCTGCGCGGCGATGCCGGTGATGAGCTTGACCACGTCGCCGATGCGGCCGGCGGCTTCGTCCAGTTCTTTGACCGCGAGATTGGTGCGGCCGGCCTCGTTCACCGCCTTGGTGGCGATGGCATTGGACTGCGCCACCTGGCGGTCGATCTCGTTCACCGAGGCCGACAATTCGTCGGCGGCGGAAGCGATGTCACGCACATTGGCGGAGGCTTCCGACGAGGCGGCGGCCGCCCGCTCGGTCTTGGCGGAAGCATCGTCGGCGGCGCCGGCGAGCTGGGTCGAGGCGGCCAGCATCTGATCGGAAATGCGGCCGAGCTCGGCCAGCGTTGCCTCCATTTCGGCCGAGAAGCGCGAGACTTCGCCCGACATCTGTTCTTGACGCCGGCCGCGCGTCTGCGCGTCGTCGCGCACCGTGCGATTGAGTTCTTCGTTGCGGCGCATGGCGCCTTGGAATACCGCGATCGAGCGCGCCACCGCGCCGATCTCGTCGTTGCGTTCGCTGAACGGAACCTCGACTGCGACCTCGCCGGCCGCGACCGCCTCGGTCACCCGCGTGATGTCGGCGAGCGGTTTGGCCACGTCGCGCCATATGATGGTCGCGCCGGCAGCCGCCAACAGCACCGCGAGAGCGGCAAACACGCTCAACCAAATCGCGGTAGCCGCGATTTTCCCATTCATCTCGCCATAGATTCCGTTCGCGCGTTTGACGTAGAGTTCGGCGAGCTTCTCGAGATCGCGATTGAGATTTTGCCGCACGCTCAGATTGGCTTCGCCGTCGCTCCAGCGTCCCGCCGCCTGCGGACCGTCTTGGGTGGCGCGCTGGACGATCTCTTCCGCGTATTTCTGAAACTTGGCGATGCGTCCGGCGAATTCTTCAAATTGCGGCGCATCTCGGGGCCTGACCGACTTCTGCCAATTGGCCACGATCGAGCCGATGCGCCCGTTGACCTTGCGCAAGGCGGCAATATGTTCCTGCGCAGCCATCGGGTTCGACGACATCGAAATACCGCGCGCCTCGGCGACGACCGCGTAGATCATCGCGTTGACGCGCTCGACGTTCCAGGTGCCGGTATTGGCGGCTTCGAACTGGTGGGTCATCGCCGCGTGGTGGCGGGCGCCCAAGACGGTCACCACCGACAGCGCGATGGTGGTGGTGGCCATAAGGGTGAAGATCGCATAGAGCTTGGCGGCGATTGAAAGCTTCGGCAATGTCACAAAACGGCTCCCGCCGGCGTCCCCCCAAAGGCGCCGCCCGGCCATACTGGCGGTAAAACGTTAACGCTCTGTTTTCCTTAAACTTCTCGTAACCCTGGGTTGCACAGCAAGGTCGCCATGAGTTTGAAAGTCGCAGTGCAGATGGATCCGATCGAACGGATCAACATCAAGGGCGATTCAACCTTCGCCATGCTGCTGGAGGCGCAGGCGCGCGGGCACGCGCTGTTCTATTACACCCCCGACCGGCTGGCGCTGCTCAATGGCCGCTTGTTCGCCACTGTCGCGCCGGCGAGCGTGCGCGACAAGGCCGGCGATTATTTCACGCTTGGCGAGCCGCGGCGCGCGGAGCTCTCCGAATTCGACGTGCTGCTGCTGCGCCAGGACCCGCCCTTCGATCTTGCTTACGTGACTACCACCCATCTGCTCGAGCGCATCCATCCCAAAACGCTGGTGGTCAACGACCCGGCGCATGTGCGCAACGCGCCGGAGAAGATGCTGGTCACCGAATTTCCCGACTTGATGCCGCCGACGCTGGTGACCCGCGACCTCGCCGAGATCAAGGCGTTCCGCGCCGAGTACGCCGACATCGTGATGAAGCCGCTATACGGCCACGGGGGCGGCGCGGTGTTTCGCATCACCCGCGACGATCTCAATTTCGGCTCGCTCTACGATATGTTCGCAGTCACTTTCCGCGAGCAATGGGTGGTGCAGAAATTCCTCCCCGATGTGAAGGCCGGCGACAAACGCATTCTCCTGGTGGACGGCGAATTCGCCGGCGCGGTCAACCGCATTCCGGCGCCCGACGATTTGCGCTCCAACATGGTGCGCGGCGGGCTGCCCAAGGCGACCGATCTCACCGCGCGCGAGCGCGAAATCTGCAAACGGCTCGGACCCACCTTGCGTGAGCGCGGGCTTTTGTTCGCCGGCATCGACGTGATCGGCGACTGGCTCACCGAGATCAACGTCACATCCCCCACCGGCATCCGCGCGGTGAAAAACCTCGGCGGCCCGGATGCCGCGGTGATGATCTGGGACAAGATCGAGAAGATGCGGAAGGCCTGACCGGCCTCCATTTTGTTCCCTAGGTCGCCTTTGAAGGCATCGAGGCCCGCGCCGTGGATGTGCAGGTGCAGGTCGCGCCCGGCCTGCGCGCCTTCAACATAGTCGGCCTGCCCGACAAGGCCGTGTCGGAAGCCAAGGAACGCGTGCGCGCGGCGCTGATCGCCTCAGGCCTCGCGCTGCCCGCGCGCCGCATCACCATCAATCTTGCGCCCGCCGACCTGCCCAAGGAAGGCAGCCATTACGATCTGCCGATCGCGCTCGGGCTGATTGCCGCCATCGGCGCTATTCCGCAGGACGCCATCGCCGGCTTCACCGTCTTGGGCGAGCTCGGCCTCGACGGCTCGATTGCGCCGGTCGCCGGCGTGCTGCCGGCCGCGATCGGCGCCAATGCGCGCGGGCAAGGCCTGGTCTGCCCGGCCGCTTGCGGGCCGGAAGCGGCCTGGGCCTCGCCGGAAATCGAGATCGTTGCGGCGCTTTCGCTCATTCAGCTCGCCAATCATTTCAAGGGCACCCAGGTGCTCAACCGGCCGCAGCCGCGAATTCGCGAGATCGACTGCACCCCGCTCGACCTCGCCGACATCAAGGGCCAGGAGAGCGCCAAGCGCGCGCTCGAAGTCGCCGCCGCCGGCGGGCATAACTTGTTGATGATCGGCCCGCCCGGCGCCGGCAAGTCGATGCTGGCGGCGCGGCTGCCCTCGATCCTGCCGCCGCTGACGCCGACCGAACTTTTGGAAGTGTCGATGATCGCCTCCGTCGCCGGCGAGATCGAAGGCGGCGCGCTCACAAATCGCCGGCCATTTCGCTCACCGCATCATTCCGCTTCCATGTCGGCGCTGGTCGGCGGCGGCTTGTGCGCGCGGCCGGGCAAAATTCGCCGGGCGGCGTAAGCCGCACGTCCCGCCGCCGATCATGATTAAGGGAGACTTAATGGCAAGGGCCTAGCCTGGCCGCCGCGCGCCGATTCGGCCGCGCGCCACGAGGCCGTCATGAAACGCCCCCAGGTCGCCGCGTTGCTGGTTCTCATTGTCGTCCTCCCCGCCGCCGCCGCGGGTTCGTTCTTCGCTTCGCGTTCCAAGCCCTGTTTTATCGCCGGCAATATCGGCTATCGCATATCCGACAAAAGTTCCGCCGACTTGGCCGTGCGCATCGACAATGCGGCGGCAAAGCCGGACTTGCGCATGCAACTGGTCGACGATTCCTCGGCCGCCGATTTCGTGCTGGTCGACGACGCCACGGCCGTCAATTCCTGCGCCGGCGTCGCCACGGTCAAGAGCGTGCGCCTCGACGCCAAGGCGCAAAAGCCCGACCTGACCGTGACGCTGTCGCGCGCGCCCGCCGCCTACAAGATCTACGTGCGCTCAGCCGAATTCTCGCAAGCTGACGCCGCCGCGCTGTTCGCGGCGATCTGGCAGAACGCGCGCAAAGACGCCCGCCAGCTCGGTTCCGGCCACGAATTCGCCGCCCGCGATTGAAATCGCCGCGCCGGCTACCTCCCGCTTAACGCTCCTTTCACCACGTTCGCGCGCCGGCGGCCAGCGCACGCGGCGGGGAATAGATTTGCAAGATTACTGGCGGCAAATAGCCGGCAAAAGACCGGGGATTTCGGGCGGCGTCAGCATGGCATCGGGGACGGTAAATCGAGTCGTGCATTTGACCCGCACGCGCGCGCGCAACAAAGCCGCGTTGGTGCTGTTTGGCCGCTCCGTCATGGCCACGATGGCGGTGGTCTCCGGCTGGCTCGGTTTCCTCACCGGCGTGCGCCTGCAAAGCGAGAATCTCGATCCTTACGCCTATGCCACCGGCGTCGGGGCGCTGTTCGCCGCCACTTGCGCCATGATCGCCTTCATGATGATGCGCCAACGTTCGCACAAGGAGAAGGTGCGGGCGCTGCAGACGCGCATCGAGGAACTTAGCGACGACAATTGGGAATTACGCGAGGTCGAGGTCAACGCGCTCGAGCAGGCGCGCGACCTGGCGGAAAGCGCCAACCGCGCCAAGTCGCGGTTCCTCGCCACCGTCAGCCACGAAATCCGCACGCCGCTCAACGGCATTCTCGGCATGGCCGATCTCTTGCTTGATACGCCGCTCACGCCCGAGCAGCTTAACTACGCCAAGGCGGCGAAGGCGTCCGGCGAAACCTTGCTATCGCTGATCGAAGAGATTCTCGATTTCTCCAAGATCGAGGCCGGCAAGCTCGAACTGGCGGCACAGCCTTTCGCTCTCGCCGCGCTGGTCGAGGAAACCGTCGAGCTCTTGGCGCCGCGCGCGCAAGCCAAAGACATTGAGATCGCCTCCTTCGTCGACGGCCGGTTGCCGCACACGGTTCTTGGCGATGCGGCCCGCTTGCGTCAGGTGCTGCTCAATCTTGCCGGCAACGCCATCAAATTCACCGAACGCGGCGGCGTCGCGGTCATTGTGGAGCCGGGCGAGCGCACAAACGATATTCGCTTTATGGTGCGCGATACCGGTATCGGTCTCGCGCCCGAGGATCAGGCGCGCGTGTTCCGCGATTTCGAGCAGGCGGACGGCTCCTCCACCCGCAAATTCGGCGGCACCGGGCTCGGCCTTGCCATCTCCAAGCGCATTGTCGAACACATGGCCGGCAGGATTGCAGTCGTCAGCCAAGCGGGCAGCGGTTCCACGTTCAGCTTCACGGTGCCGCTGATGCCCGCGCCGAGCGGCGCGGCGGAGCAAGGCGCGCCCGATCTTGCCGGCAAGTCGATGCTGATCGCTGCCGCGGCGGAGGCCGAATCCTCGCTGCTGGCGCGCCGGCTCGCCCAATGGGGCGCCGAGACTGAAATCACCGCCTACCCGGAAAGCGCCGCCACACTATTGGCGAAGCGGCACCGGGATGCGGTGCTGGTCGATTATCCGTTGGCGCGCGGCATGATCGCCCAGGGCAATCTCGCGCGTCACGCGGACACGCGGCGTATCGTCTTGATCAAGCCGACGGAGCGGCATGAACTGGCCGCGCTCAAGGGCGCGGGTTTCACCGGCTATCTGGTCAAGCCGATACGGGCGGCCTCGCTCGCCGCGCGCTTGACCGCCGATGACGAGTTCGAGCCGGCGGCCGCAGACAGTGCCGGCGCAAGCAGCGCCGTTGCCGGAAAAAGCAAAGGACTGTCGATCTTGGTGGCCGAGGACAACGAGATCAATGCGCTGCTCGCGCGCGCGCTACTCACTCGGCTCGGTCACCGCCCGACTATCGCCGGCAATGGCGAAGCGGCGGTGCAATCCTGGACCGCCGCGCGCGCGGCCGGCGAGCCATTCGACTTGGTGTTGATGGACGTTCAGATGCCGGGCATGGACGGGCTGGAAGCGGCCCGCCGTATCCGCGCCGCCGAGGCGCAAGCGGGTGACAAGCCGACCCGCATGCTGGCGCTCACCGCCAATGCGCAAGCGGAGGACCGCGCCGCGTGCCTTGCCGCCGGCCTCGACGGTTTGCTGGTCAAGCCGCTCGACCGCGAGCGTCTGCGCGAAGCCCTCGAGGCGGCCGCCAACCCGCTTGCAGCCTGACCGTAGTTTGCCCACATTGTCATAATTCCGTGTCCCGCCCATGCTGTCTGGGGGTCAGCACGTGATCGTTGATTCGTCCGCTTGAGTACTCGGCCAATCGCCCCTTTTTGGGCCGAAATGGAGCCAAATTTCCCATGGCACGCCGCGACAGCCTCTATCCGCCGCGCAGCCTATTCACCCGTTTCCGGCCAGTCCCTGCCGGCCCCGCCGTTCCCGGCCTGATTTCGGCGCTGCAAGCCTATGGCGGTTTGCAGGCCTGGGCCGCTCGGGTGCACCGCCCCTCGCGCAGTCTCGGCCGTCTCGGCTCGCTCGAGGTGCGGCTGGCGCAGACGGCCGCCGAGGTGCGCCAGGCGCAGAAATTGCGTTACCGCGTTTTCTATCAAGAGGGTCCGGCCATCGCCAATCCGGGCCGGCTGTTCGCGCGCCGCGACGTCGACGCTTATGACGCGATCTGCGACCACCTCTTGGTGCTCGATCATGCGTCCCGCGACGGCGCCCAGGGCAACCGGCCGGCAGTCGTCGGCACCTACCGGCTGCTGCGCCAGCCGATGGCGGAGGAATATGGCGGCTTCTACACCTCCGGCGAATTCGACATCGGCTCACTGATCGCGCGCCACGCCAATCTGCAATTCCTCGAGCTCGGCCGCTCCTGCGTATTGGCGCCCTACCGCAACAAGCGCACGGTCGAACTCCTGTGGTACGGCATCTCCGGTTATCTGCAGCAGAACCGCACCGACGTCATGTTCGGCTGCGCCAGCCTCGACGGCACCGACCCCAAGCGGCTGGCGATGCCGTTGTCGTTCCTGCATCACTACGCGCGGGCACCGGAAGCCTGGCGCGCGCGGGCGCTGCCCGAGCGCTATGTCGAGATGAACCGCTTATCGAAGGAAACGATCGATCCGAAGGAAGCGCTGCGCGCGCTACCGCCGCTGGTCAAGGGCTATCTGCGGGTGGGGGCCTATATCGGCGACGGCGCGGTGGTCGACCACGAATTCGGCACCACCGACGTGCTGATCATCCTGCCTGTAACGGCGATCAAGAAACGCTACATCGATCACTTCGATGTAAGCCGCCGCGCGGCGTAGTCATTCCGGGTCCAGCGCTTCGCGCTGTCCCGGAATGACCGGAAAATTATCACAATCTCCGCAGCGACACTTCCTCGACCTTGTGGCTGGCGACCTTCTTCAAAATGAGGTCGGCGCGCTGGCGGGTCGGAATGATATTTTCGTGCAGATTGGCCAGATTGATGCGCGCCCAGATCGTCGACGCTGTTTCGACCGCTTCCGCGTCGGATAATCGCGAATAGCGGTGGAAGTAGGATTTCGGATCGCTGAACGCGGTGACGCGCAAGGTGAGGAAACGGTCGACGTACCAGGACTTGAGCACTTCCTCGTCGGCGTCAAGATAGACCGAGAAATCGAAGAAGTCGGAGACGAAGGGTATGGCCTTGCCGTCCTTGGGCAGGCGGCCGGTCTGCAATACGTTCAGCCCCTCGACGATGAGGATGTCCGGCCGGTCCACTTCCACCCACTGATTCGGCGTCACGTCGTAGATCAAATGCGAATAGACCGGCGCCCGCGCCGGCCGGCGCCCGGCCTTCACGTCGGTGAGAAATCGCAACAGCGCTGGCAGGTCGTAGCTTTCCGGAAAACCCTTCTTCTCCATCAGGCCTTCGCGCTCGAGGATCGAATTGGGATAAAGGAAGCCGTCGGTGGTGATCAGATCGACCTTGGGCACGTTCGGCCAGCGCGCCAGCAGCGCCTGCAGCACGCGCGCGGTAGTGGACTTGCCGACCGCCACCGAACCGGCGACGCCGATGATGAACGGCATTTTTATGTCTTCGGTGCCGAGGAAGCGTTCCTGCGCGCGGAACAGTCGCTGCGTCGCCGCCACGTAAAGCGAAAGCAATCGCGACAGCGACAGGTAAATTTCCTCGACTTCGTTGATGTCGAGCCGGTCGTGCAGCGAGCGCAGGCGCGTGACCTCGTCCTGGGTCAGGGTCATCGGCGTGTCGTCGCGCAATGCCGCCCATTCCGCGCGCGAGAACGTGCGGTAGGGCGAAAGCGTTTCTTCGGTGCGCTGTTCCATCGCCGTTTAATCTATCGCTCTTTCTTGCGTGCGGCCTTTTCCTGGTGGCCGCTCCGCTTGGTGCGCTTGACGAGTTCGGCCTCAACCTGCTTGAGCGTAACGCCGCGCGCTTGCAGCACGACCAGCAAATGATAGAGCAGGTCGGCAGCCTCTGCGACCACCCGGTTCTTGCGCTCCTGCACGGCAGCCAGACCGGTTTCGAAGGCCTCTTCGTTGAGCTTCTTGGCGCAGTGGGCGATGCCCTTGTCGAGGAGTGCGCGGGTATAGGATTCCTTTGCGCTTACCTTGGCGCGTTCGCCCACCCGCTTTTCCAGATCGGCTAGCGTGAATTTGCTCATGCGCCGTTCCATATCATGGATCTAGCCGCATCGGCAGGCCGGCTTTGGCCATGAAAAGTTTGGCGTCGCGCACGCTGTGCTCGCCAAAGTGGAAGATGGACGCGGCCAACACCGCGGTGGCGTGACCGTCGCGGATGCCCTCGACCATGTGCTCGAGCGTGCCGACGCCACCGGAGGCGATCACCGGCACGGTGACTGCGTCGGCAATGGCGCGCGTGAGCGCGATGTCGAAGCCGCGCCGCGTGCCGTCGCGGTCCATGGAGGTGAGCAGGATCTCGCCGGCGCCGAGCGCCACCACTTCGCGGGCGTAGTCGACGGCGTCGATGCCGGTCGGGATGCGCCCGCCATGGGTGAAAATTTCCCAGCGCTTGGGCTCGCCGTCGTTCGACACCTGCTTGGCGTCGATCGCCACCACGATGCATTGGTCGCCGAATTTCTCCGCCGCTTCCTTGACGAAGGCGCGCCGGTTCACCGCCGCGGTGTTGATCGACACCTTGTCAGCGCCGTAGGTGAGCAGCTTGCGGATGTCCTCGACCGTGCGCACGCCGCCGCCGACGGTAAGCGGCATGAAGCAGGCTTCCGCCGTGCGCCGCACCACGTCGTAAATGGTGTCGCGGTTCTCGTGGCTCGCCGTGATGTCGAGGAAGCAGAGCTCGTCGGCGCCCGCCGCGTCATAGGCGATGGCGGCCTCCACCGGATCGCCGGCGTCGCGCAGGTTGACGAAATTCACGCCCTTGACCACGCGGCCGTCTTTCACGTCGAGGCAGGGAATGACGCGGACCTTGAACATGGCTTACGCCGCCGCCCGTGCGTCGCGAATGAGCTTGAGCGCCTCTTCGCCGTCGAGCCTGCCGTCATACAGTGCGCGGCCGGCGATGGCGCCTTCCAGTTTGCGTGCGCGCGGTTCGAGCATCGCTTTGACGTCGTCGATGGAGGCGAGGCCGCCGGAGGCGATGACGGGTATCGAAATCGCCTCGGCAAGCGCGATGGTGGCGTCGAGGTTGAGGCCCTTTAACATGCCGTCGCGCGAAACGTCGGTGTAGACGATGGCCGCGACGCCGGCATCCTCGAAGCGGCGCGCGATCTCCAACGCCGACAGTTCGGATGTCTCCGCCCAGCCTTCCACCGCCACCTTGCCGTCGCGCGCGTCGAGGCCGACGGCGACCCGCTTGGGGAATTTCTTCGCCGCCTCTTTCACCAGCGCCGGATTGCGCACCGCCGCCGTGCCGATGATCACGCGATTGACGCCCTTGTCCAGCCAGCCCTCGATCGTCGCCATGTCACGGATGCCGCCGCCGAGCTGCACGCACAGTCCGACGGATTCCAGAATCCGGTCGACGGCGTCGCCGTTCATCGGCTTGCCGGCGAAGGCGCCGTCGAGATCGACGACGTGCAGATGCCGGAATCCTTGCGTTTCGAAGGCGCGCGCCTGCGCCGCCGGGTCGCGATGGAAAATGGTCGCGCGCGCCATGTCGCCCTGCTGCAGCCGCACGGCGAGGCCTTCCTTGAGGTCGATGGCGGGAAACAAGATCATGGCGCCCACCGCAGAAAATTCGCGATCAGCTTCAAGCCCAGCCGCTGGCTCTTCTCCGGGTGGAATTGCGTGCCCACCATGTTGTCACGCCCGACGATGGCCGTGAGCGGGCCGCCGTAGTCTGCCTGCGCCACCAGATCGCCGCGCCGCGCCGGCTTGAGCTCGAAGGAGTGCACGAAATAGGCATGCAGGCCATCCGGCCCGAGCGGGATGTCCTCCAGCAGCGGGTGGGTCTTCAGCAAATTGAGCGTGTTCCAGCCCATGTGCGGAATCTTCAGCGCCGGATCGGCCGGCGTAATGCGGTTGACCTCGCCGGCTATCCAGCCGAGGCCAGGAGTTACCTGATACTCCAACCCGCGTTCCGCCATGAGCTGCATACCCACACAGATACCGAAAAACGGCTTGCCCCGACCGCCGACGCTCTCATTCAATGCATCGATCATGCCAGGGATGGCGTCGAGCCCACGCCGGCAATCGGCAAAAGCACCGACGCCGGGCAGCACGACGCGATCGGCGCGCGCGACTTGCGCGGGCTCGCTGGTGACCACGATCGGCTGATCGTGTCCACTCTCGCGCGCGGCGCGTTCGAAGGCTTTCGCCGCCGAGTGCAAATTGCCGGAGCCGTAGTCGACAATGGCGACGCTCATTTCTGCGTCTCCGGTTGCGGGAACAGGCCAATAACGTCGGACGGCGACGGCGGACTGCGCCGCACCGGCGTCGCATAGCGCTGCTCCGGCGGCGGCGCGACCGGCGGCGTTTTGCCCGTGCGTTTGTCCGCGTCCTTCACCCAGGCGGCAAAGAAACGCTGCTCGGCGATTTCGACGTCCTCGCCGACGACGAAGCCGAGCATTTTCCAGCCGCGCCGCGAAAGCTTCCAGCGCCGGATGGTTCCCGCCTCGAAACCGATCAGCAGCGAGAGCAGCAGCCCGCCAAGGAATTGCAAGACGGTCGGCGCGCCGAGCATCTTGAGGCCGGTGCCGATAGCGACGCCAACCACGGCATAAACGACGAAGGCGAGCCACAGCCGCCGCCACAACAGCCAGAACGGCGTGAGCACAAAAGCCCAGAAATGGAATCCGTCGCGCACGAACACGAAGCGTTCCGGAGCGCTTACACTTTCGCCTTTGCGCGGCGGCGGTTGGTGTACGGTGAAAGTGGGCATTGTTTACTCTCAACTATTCTCAGGTCATTCCGGGGCGCGAGCAAAGCGGGCGAAACCGGAATCCAGAGTTACATCTTCAGTGCCGCCGGCTCTGGATTCCGGGTCCGGCGCGGAGTTTATCATCGGGCGGCGCTTCGCGCCGACCCGTAGGCGCCGTGCCGGAATGACATTACCCGCCGAGCGAGCCCTTGGTCGACGGCACCTCGTCCTTGGCGCGCGGATCGATCGCGACCGCTACGCGCAGCGCGCGCGCCAATGCCTTGAAGCAGGCCTCGGCAATATGGTGATCGTTCGTCCCATATAAAGTCTCGGCGTGCAGCGTGATGCCGGAATTCATCGCGAAAGCCTGGAACCATTCCTGCACCAATTCGGTGTCGAACGAACCGACTTTGTCGCGCACGAACTCGGCCTTGAACACCAGAAACGGCCGGCCCGAAATATCGAGCGCAACGCGCGTCAGCGTCTCGTCCATCGGCACGTGCACGTCGGCATAACGCGTGATGCCCTTCATGTCGCCGAGCGCCTGTTTAACCGCGGACCCGAGCGCGATGCCGACGTCCTCGGTGGTGTGGTGGTGGTCGATGTGCAAATCGCCTTTGGCCTTGACCGTGATGTCGATGCGCGAGTGCCGCGCCAACAAATCGAGCATGTGGTCGAGGAAGCCGATGCCGGTCGAAACCTGCGCACGGCCCTGCCCATCGAGATCGATCTCGACCTCGACGTCGGTCTCTTTGGTCTTGCGCTTTACGGCGGCTTTGCGCATGGGATAGCCCTTCGGTCGCGCGCCTTTTATCAGGGGTTTGCGGGATTCGCCAATCCGCCACTGGCCTTCAACCCGGCCGCTCGTTTAGGCTCGGTTAATCGCTATTTTTCCGGGGGTTCAGATGGCCGAGCGCGCGAACGAAAGAGTGGCCTGGTTCAACGGCGAATTCATGCCGGAGCGCGAGGTCCGCATTCCCTTCCGCGACCGCAGCTGGGTGTACGGCGACGGCTGCTTCGATATGACCCGCACATTCGGCCACAAACTGTTCAAAGTGAAGGAGCACGTCGAGCGGCTTTATCGCTCGCTCAAATATCTGCGCATCGATCCCGGCTTCGCGCCGCAGAAAATGTGCGCGCTGACCGAGGAACTGTTCGAGCGCAACCGCCATCTGCTCGGTCCCGACGACGACTATTGGGTGGGCCAGCGCATCAGCCGCGGCGTCAAGGAAACACCCGGCGACAATCTCGATTATCACGGACCGAACGTGGTGCTCGAATGCGCGCCATTGCCGTTCGTGCAGCGTGCCAAGCTGTTCAAGGAAGGCATTCGCGTCATCGTGCCCTCGCAGCGCCGCGTGCCTCCCAACTCGATCACCCCGCGCGCCAAGACACATAATTACCTCAACCTCATCGTCGCCGATCAGGAGGTGCAGAGCGCCGATCCGGAAGCCTGGGCGGTGCTGCTCGACATCAACGGTAATCTCGCCGAGGGGCTCGGCTCCAATATCTTCGTCGTGCGCGGCGGAGAAATCCTGACGCCACGTGAAAAATTCGTGCTGCCGGGCGTGAGCCGGCAGACGGTGATCGATCTTGCGCGCGAAGATGGACTTACCGTGCGCGAAACTGATCTCGATCTCTATGACGCCTACACGGCGGACGAGGCTTTTCTTACTTCGACGTCGCTGTGCATCTGTCCGATCGTGAAAGTGAACGGCGGCGTCATCGGCCCGGCCGGCCAAGTCTGGGGCCCGGTGACGCACAAGCTAGCCGACGCCTATCGGCGCTATGTCGGCCACGATTTCGTCGGCCAATATCTCAAGCGCTATGTCGAGGGGGCACACGCGAGCGCGTTTTGAACGGCGATTGAAACCCGTCCGGCGAAAGCCTACATCACCCCGGTATGCAGAACTCGCCCCCCGACCTCTGGCATGGCACTACCATCCTCACCGTCCGCAAGGGCGGCAGCGTAGTCATCGGCGGCGACGGCCAGGTCTCCATCGGGCAAACCATCGTCAAATCCAACGCCAAGAAGGTGCGCAAGCTCGGCAAAGGCGACGTGATCGGCGGCTTCGCCGGGGCCACTGCCGACGCCTTCACTTTGTTCGAGCGGCTGGAAGCCAAGCTCGAGCAATATCCGGGGCAGTTGCTCCGCGCCGCTGTCGAGCTCGCCAAGGACTGGCGCACCGACCGCTATCTGCGGCGCCTCGAAGCCATGATGATCGTCGCCGACAAGCAGGTGTCGCTGGTGCTCACCGGCACCGGCGACGTGCTGGAGCCGGAAGCCGGCGTCGCCGGCATCGGCTCGGGCGGCAACTACGCGCTCGCCGCCGCGCGTGCGCTGCTCGACGGGCCGCTCAGCGCCGAGGAGATCGTGCGCAGGTCGCTCGACATCGCCGCCGACATCTGCGTCTACACCAACCGCAACGTCACCATCGAGTCGCTGAAATCGTAAAGAGTGCCCCGTTGACCGACTTCTCCCCCCGCGAAATCGTTTCCGAACTCGACCGTTTCATCGTCGGCCAGCACGACGCCAAACGCGCGGTCGCCATCGCGTTGAGGAACCGCTGGCGCCGTCTGCAGCTCGACGACAGACTGCGCGAGGAAGTGCTGCCGAAAAACATTTTGATGATCGGGCCGACCGGCGTCGGCAAGACCGAGATTTCGCGCCGCCTGGCGCGGCTTGCCGGCGCGCCTTTCCTCAAAGTCGAGGCTACCAAATTCACCGAGGTCGGCTATGTCGGCCGCGACGTCGAGCAGATCGTGCGCGACCTGGTCGAGATTTCCATCGCACTCACCCGCGACAAGAAACGCAAGGACGTACAAGCCAAGGCCGAGCTCGCTGCCGAGGAGCGCGTGCTCGACGCTTTGGTCGGCCCCGGCTCGGGCCCCGCGACGCGCGAAAGTTTCCGCAAGAAGCTGCGCGCCGGCGAAGTCAACGACAAGGAAATCGAGATCGAGGTGCAGTCGTCAGGTTCCGGCATGCCGATGTTCGAAATCCCCGGCATGCCGGGCGCGCAGATGGGCGCCATCAATATCGGCGACATCTTTGGCAAGCTCGGCGGCGGCCGCACTAAGACGCGCAAGGTCACCGTCCAGGACTCGCACGATATCCTGGTGAACGAGGAGAGCGACAAGCTGCTCGACAACGAACAACTTGTGCAAGAATCGATCAAGGCGGTCGAGCAGAACGGCATCGTCTTCCTCGACGAGATCGACAAGATCGCCGGCCGCGAGGGCCGCTACGGCGCCGACGTGTCGCGCGAGGGCGTGCAGCGCGACCTGTTGCCGCTGATCGAAGGCACCACCGTCAACACCAAGCACGGGCCGGTGAAGACTGACCACGTGCTGTTCATCGCGTCCGGCGCCTTCCACATTTCCAAGCCCTCCGACCTGTTGCCCGAATTGCAAGGCCGGCTGCCGATCCGCGTCGAACTTGCCGCGCTCTCGCGCGACGACATGCGCCGAATTTTAACGGAACCGGAAGCTTCGCTGATCAAGCAATATGTGGCACTTCTTGCGACCGAAGGCGTGACGCTCGATTTTTCCGAGGACGCCATCGACGCCATCGCCGACATCGCGGTGGCGGTGAATTCCTCGATCGAGAATATCGGCGCGCGCCGCCTGCAGACGGTGATGGAGCGCGTGCTCGACGAGATTTCCTTCGCCGCCACCGACCGCTCCGGCGAAACGGTGAAGATCGGCGCCGCTTATGTCGAGAAACACATCGGCGATTTGGCCAAGAACGCGGATTTGTCGCGCTTTATTCTCTAGTTGGACAACGCCTGAAAAAGGCGAATAATCCTTGCCAACCGGCCATCGGGGAGCCGGACGGGAGGATGCCATGCCGGTGCAATCGGTGCGTCAGCAAGTGAGCGGCAATCCGCGCAATGCCGAAGAGGCGCGCGCGCTGGTCGCCCATGTCGAATCGCTGTTCATGCCCTGGAACATCGACGCCCTGGTCAACGGCTTCACCGAGGACTGCGTGGTGCGCTTCGGCACGGTACCGGAATTCCGCGGCCGCGCGGCCTTGCGCGACTTCTTCACCGCGCGCAGCGCCAAGCAGAAAAACTACCGCCTGCGCAAGGGGTTCCGTTCGCTCGACGGCGACGTGCTCAGCAATGTTTGGGAGGGCGAATGGGAAGATGCGGCGAGCGGCGCCAAGATGAAGGGCTACGGCGTCGAGATCTGGCTGATGCGCGGCGGCAAGATCGCAGTCTGGGAGGCCGCCTTCAACGTTGCGCGGGCCGATCAGGCCGGCGGCGTCGCCGACATGCTGCGTTGACCCGCTATTTCTTCGTCATGCACTCCATGACGAATTTTGAGCGCATGTCCATTTTGATGTTCTGATCCGCCGCCTGCTTTTCGCAGGCGTGCATTTTTTCCGCTTCGCTGGGTGACATCATTTTTTGCGGCGCGCTCGGCTTCATCGGCGTCTGCGCCAACGCCGCGCCGGCGCCCATCAGCAACGCCACAAGCAACGCTATCGAACGCGGCATGACAAATCTCCTGTGAAGCAAGCGTAAGCCTACTTCTTTTTGCCGTCTTTGTCGTGATGCGGCGCCGGCTCGGTCACCGCGACCGGATCGGAGGCCGGGAAAGTCTCTTCCAATCCTTCCTCGAGCTCGCGCTCGAGCGTCGCTTTGTTTGGCTTGTCGTCCTTGTCGGCGGATTTCGGCTTGCTTGACATATCCGATCCTCCTTCACACGCCGCGTCAACTCGCTCACGGGCTTCGCGTTCGCCGCACCCGCACATAAAGCGCGCCTTCGCCGCCATGGGCGATATTCGCGTCCTCGAAACCGACCACCAGCGCGCGGAACTCCGCCAGACCGAGCCAATGCGGCACCTGGCGGCGCAGCACGCCGGGCTCAGCCCCGCGCCCTTTACCGGTGATCACCAGCAACAGCCGAGCATCGCGCGCCTGCGCGTTGCGCAGGAAATGCAGCAGCGCCGAATGCGCCTGCGCCTGGGTCAGCCCGTGCAGGTCGAGACGGGCGTCGATCCGCTTCTTGCCGCGCGCCACCCCGCGCTTCATGCGGCGGCCGAGCGGAGCGAGCGGCGGCGCGGGCTTTGCTTGCGCGGGCGGCGGAGCATGGACGGATTTGGCCGGGCGTACCGGCTGCGGGACCTGCGCAACCGCGTCGTCGCCCTCATCGGGCGCCAGTGTCGTCGCGTGCAACGGCTCGATCGCGTTGGTGAAAGTCGCCCACAGCACGCGTTCCTCGCCGGTGAGAACGCGGCGGCGGCTGCCCGGGCTCATGGCTTCGGCTTCGCCGCCAGCTCATTCGCCGCGACAATGTCCTTCGGCCGCGGCCGCGGCAACGGCACCTCGATCTTCTCCGGCGCGGTGCCGCTCACCGACACGTCCTTCGGCACCAGCATCACGAATTTGCCGAACTGCTTGATGCGGCCGGCGATGTGCGGGATGTCCTCGCCGTGGCCGAAATAGATATCGGCGCGCGCCGCCCCGCGAATGGCCGAACCGGTATCCTGCGCCACCATCAGATGCTGAAAGGTGTCCGCCGGCGCGTCGCTGGTGAGCGGAAATTTGGCGTCGATCCAGATCGGCGTGCCGTAGACGTGGATGGTGGGGTCGACCGCGATCGACCGCCACGGCGTCAGCGGGATGCCCTGCGCGCCGAGGCATTCGTCCGACGGCCCGAGTTGCGTCGCGGAAAAGAATACGAAGGAGCGGTTCTTCTCGCGCAATTCCTTGCCCTCGTCCGGATGCGCTTCCATGTATTCGCGAATCTTGTCCATCGACATTTCTTCCGGCGTGTAAATGCCTTGGTCGATGAGCAGCCGGCCGACCGGCGTGTAGGGCTTGCCGTTGCTGGCGATATAGTTGAGCCGCAGCAATTCGCCGTCGTCGAGCTTGACGCGCGTGGAGCCTTGGATCTGCGCGAAGAAAGCATCGACCGGATTTTTGATCCAGCAAATCTCCAATCCCTTGCCGGCGAGCGCGCCTTTGTCGATTTCGGTGCGGTCGTAGCGCGAAAACACCGTGCTCCGCTTGCCCGCGACATTGGCCGGCACGCCGTAAAGCGGGACGCTGTAATCCGCGGTCTTGACGCGCGAGCCGACGACCTCGGTCTCGTAATAGCCGGTGTAGAAACCGTCGGCACCGGTGTAGTAACCGTAGGTGTGCAGCTCCGGCAAAATGCGCACCGGCTTGAAATTGCTCTCGAAGAACTTGCGCGCATGCGCGCTGTCGACCGCGCCGCCGGCGCTGAGTTTCACCGCTTTCTCGCAAACATTATACAGCCCGCCGTAGACCGGCCGCGCCCGGCGCATCGCCTTGCTCCCTTGCAGGATGGCGCCGCAGCTTCTCAGGTAAGTCTGGAAGGCGGCGGCGAGGTCGTCTGTCTGCCAGCCGTCGAGATTGGCGAAGCTCAATGGCTCGACCTGGGCGTGGCGGAAGTTCATCGCGTGCGCTTCGGTCCGACCGCTCGCTGCGATCAGACACAGTGCAAGACCTACTCCGATTTGCGCGCGAGGAGTTAGCGCCGCCATGCGGTCATTGCCCGGCTTCGGTAGCGACGAGTTTCCAGTTCGGATCACGCGAGGACAGATCGCGGGCAAAGGTCCAGACGTCGGTGACATCGGTCACCTTCTCGGCATTGCCGTCGATCACGTTGCCGTTCTTGTCGCGCGTCGCCGACACCAGCTTGGAGTGGAAGCGCACGGTCAACTGCGCGGTGCGCGCGCGCAATTCTGCGGCGGTGATCTCGGCATTGTCGATAGAGACGAAATGGCTTTCCACCGTCTCGCCGCGTTTTTCGCGCTCGCTGATGGCCGCCTCGAAGCCGTCATAGACTTCGCGCGACAGCAGATTCTTCAGCGTGCGGCGGTCGCCCTCGGCGAAGGCGTTGACGATCATCTCATAGGCCGCGCGCGCGCCGGTCAAGAAATGCTTGGGATCGAAATCGGCGTCGGCGGCAACGATGGTATCGAGCCCCGCCGCGAGCGGCGTGCCCACGTCGGCGACGCCCTTCCAACGCTCGCCCGGCGCCACCGGTTCGGCCGGTTTGGCGGCGGCGGCTTCCGGGGTGCGGTTGGGCAAAGCGACGACTTTTTCCGTCGCCGGGCGCACCGGCTCGCGCGCCGCATAAGGATCGTAAGGCGGGCGTTCCCGCCCGGTTCGCTGGCCGAGCACGCTGCGCAGGCGCAGGAAGATAAATACCGCCAGCGCCAGGAATATGATGGTGTAGATGTCGAACACGTCTCGCATGCTTTCGGTAACCGTAACGGCAGATCGGGCCGTGGCCCTTAAGCTAAGTCGACACCGTGGCGGCCGGGCCCACCATACCTATCTATGCGGGTGTCGGCGCCAATCCATAGGCCCGGCGCCGGAATTTCGGCGCAATTGTGCCTCGCGAACAAAGCTTAGACGATCAGGACGCAGACGCCAACCACGCTGCCAAGGACAATTACACCGATGAATGTGGCAAAATGGCTGTTGCCCGCCGTGTTGGCGCTGCCGATTTTGGAATTGGCGGCGTTCATCGCGCTATCGAGCGCGATCGGCCTCGGTTGGACGCTGTTGCTGATGGTGGCGACCTCGCTCGCCGGTGCCCTGGTGCTGCGCCATGCCGGCGGCAACCACATCGCCCGCGTTCGCGTCGCGTTGGGCGAGGGCGGCTTTACCGCTTTGCAAGCCGACAGCGCCGGCACCCTCACTTTGCTCGCCGGGATTCTCTTGCTGATTCCGGGGTTTATAACGGACGCGTTGGGCGTCTTGCTGCTGCTGACGCCGCTGCGCCGGGCGTTGGGCACGCTTGCCGGGATCAATTCGGCGCCCCGGCGCGCCGACGGCGTGGTCGATCTCGAGCCCGAACAGTGGCATCAGGTGCCCGACCCCGCGCTGTCCGATCGGCGCGACGACCGGGACAGTCGCCACTAACCCCGTATCCTTGTTCCTCCCTAGACCCTGTGTTAGCCAACCGCCGCGTTCAGCCAATCGCTAAAGCAAACGGCGGCAAGGAGTTCTCATGTCGACGACCAATGGCGGCCCGGCGCCGACCCCTCAACCGCAGCCGCAACTCAATGTAGTGGCGCAATACATCAAGGATTTTTCGTTCGAGAATCCGAACGCGCCGGCCTCGCTGCAAGTGACGACCCAGCCGCAGATCGGCATTCAGATCAATGTGGACGCCAAGCCCCTGTCGCAGAGCGATATCGAGGTGACGCTCAAGCTCGAGGGCAAGGCGGAGAGCGCCGGCAACCTGATGTTTCGTTTTGAGCTGGAATTCGCCGGCGTGTTCCGCATCCAGAACGTGCCGCAGGAAAGTCTCAACGCGATTGTACTGATCGAATGCCCGCGCCTGTTGTTCCCGTTCGCGCGCGAGATCGTCGCCACCACGGTGCGCAATGGCGGCTTCCCGCCGCTGCTGCTCGATCCGGTGGATTTCGTCAGCCTTTATCGCCAGAAGCTGAACGATCAGCCGCCGGCCGGCGCGCCGCCTGCCCCGCCCGCGACGCAAACCTGAGTCGTCAAGGCTCGTCCGCGCTATAATCCCGCCACAGCGTCTTCTCGCCCAGGCTCGCCACGAATTCGCGGTGCGCCGCGCGATCTTCATCGCTCAGCCGCGGACTTAAAGGCTCCCCGCGTTCGCGCCGCGCCGTCGCGCCATCGCGGCCAGGACCGCGTTGCGTGCCGCGCTCGGCAAGGCCAAGCTGCGCCTGACGCGCGCCGATCAGCTCGAGATAAACCTCGGCCAGGATCTCGGCGTCGAGCAGCGCGCCGTGTTTGGTGCGCCGCGAATTGTCGATGCCGTAGCGCGCACACAGATCGTCGAGCCGGTTGGGCCCCGCCGGATGCTTGCGGCGCGCCAGCAGCAGCGTGTCGACCAGGCGCTCGCGCGCGATTGCCGGACGCTCGACGCGTTTGAGCTCGGCCAGGAGAAAGCCGTGGTCGAAGCTCGCATTGTGGATCACCAGCGGCGCGTCGCCAATGAAGGCGAGAAAATCGTCGGCGATATCGGCGAACAGCGGTTTGTCCTTGAGGAATTCCGTCGCCAGCCCGTGAATGGCGACCGCCTCGGCCGGCACCTCGCGCTCCGGATTGAGATAGCGGTGGAAGGTCGCGCCGGTCGGAATCCGGTTGAGCAATTCGATGCAGCCTAACTCGACCAAGCGGTGCCCCTGGTTGGGGTCGAGCCCGGTGGTTTCGGTGTCGAGAACGATTTCGCGCATTTTTTTCCGTTCAATCGGCTGCCGGAATCAGGCGCGCCGTTTCGGCATTGTAGCGACCTTGCGCAGGATTTCACGCACCTGGGCGCGCGCGGCGTCGAATCCTTGCGACGTATCCACCACGAAATCGGCGCGGGCGCGCTTTTCGGCGTCGGGCATCTGCTTGGCAAGGATCAGGGCGAGTTTGTCGTCGTTCATGCCGGGGCGCTCGAAGGCGCGGCTGCGTTGCGTTTCGGGCGGCGCCGAGACCACCACCACCGCGTCGCAGCGTCGGTCGCCGCCGGTCTCGAACAAAAGCGGCACGTCGAGTACGGCGATCGGAGCGCTATTGCGCTCGGCCTCAGCCAAGAACCGCGCCGAGGCGGCGGCAACCATCGGGTGCACGATCCCCTCCAGCCGCTTGATGGCGGCGGCATCGCCGAGCACGCGTTTGCCGAGTTTCTCGCGGTCGACTTTGCCGCCCGCGGTGGTGCCGGGAAACGCGGCTTCGATCGCTGCGGTGGCCTCGCCGTCATAAAGCCGGTGCACGACCGCATCGGCGTCATGCACGGGTACGCCCTCCTCGGCGAACATCTTCGCCGTGGCAGACTTCCCCATCGCGAGCGAGCCGGTCAGGCCGAGAATGAACATGATTTTTCAACCGTCGATAAATCCCTTCTGCCGCAGAAAAGCGAGCAGCGGCAGCAGCGGCAAGCCGAGAATGGTGAAATAGTCGCCCTCCACCCGCTCGAACAGGTGGATGCCGAGGCCTTCGAGCTGATAGCTGCCGACGCTGGCCAAGGCGGCATCGCCCGCCATGTCGAGATAACCATCCAGAAAGCGGTCGGAAATATTGCGCATGGTCAGCCGCGCGCCGTCGACGCATTCGAACATCGCCTCGCCGTCGCGCACCAGCGCCAGCGCGGAATGAAGCTCATGCGTGCGCCCGCGCAATGAGCGCAGTTGCGCGGCCGCTTCCGCGCGGTTTGCGGGCTTGCCGAACAGCGTTGCCCCGCGCGCCAGCGTCTGGTCGGCGCCCAGCACCAAGCGCCCGGGCACCGAGCGCGCCACCGCGTCGGCCTTGGCGCGCGCCAGAATGCGCGCAATCGCGGCGGCGTCGTTGGTGCCGGCCTTGGTCGCGAGCGCGCGTTCGTCGATCTGCGCCGGGCGGATTTCGAAGCGCAGGCCGACCGCCGCCAGCATCTTGCCGCGCACGTCGCTTTTCGAGGCGAGCACCAGCGGCTGCGGGCTGAGCCAGAGCGGCATGATCGTTTCCTTTAAATCCCCACCGGGACGTCAGCCCGCCGGCTGCCGGCGGCGTTCGCTCAGCAGCTTCATCACCGCGGCGGCGGTCTCCTCGATCGAGCGGCGCGTCACGTCGATGACCGGCCAGTTATATTTGGCGCAGAGCCGGCGTGAAAACGCCACCTCCTCGGCAACCGCCGATTTGTCGATATAGCGGTCGTCGTCGCGATGCGCCTTCAACCCGAGCAGCCGGTTCTCGCGGATCTGCACGATACGTTCGGGGCTCGCATACAAGCCCACCACCAGCGGCCGCGTCAGCTTCTCCACCTCGGGCGAGAGCGGCACGCCCGGCACCAGCGGCACATTGCCGGTCTTCACGCCGCGATTGGCGAGATAAATCGACGTCGGCGTTTTCGATGTGCGCGAAACGCCGACCAACACCACATCGGCCTCGTGCAGCCCTTCTGCGTGCTGGCCGTCATCGTGAAACATCGTATAATTGAGCGCGTCGATGCGCTGGAAATATTCGGCGTTGAGCACGTGCTGGGCGCCGGCGCGGTGGATGGTCTCGGCGCCAAGATAGGACTGAAACAGGCGCAGCACCGGCCCAAGCACCGACATGCAAGGCAGCGCCAGGTCGCGGCATTTCTTTTCCAGCGCCTGGATCAGGTCTTCCTCGAGCAGTGTGTACAGCACCAGCCCCGGAGATTCGGTAATTTCGGCCAGCGCAATGTCGAGCTGCTTCTTCGAGCGCACCATGGGGTAAAGATGCTCGACCGGCGCGACGCCGGCATATTGTGCCGCGGCGGCGCGCGCCACTGTGATCAGCGTTTCACCGGTGGCATCGGAAACCAGATGGAGATGAAAATAACCGGTGTCAGGCATCTGTATAGGCGCGGTACCGTGTGTGGATAGAACGGGAGAAGGCCACGGCTTTACCCACTGTGCAAGCGCGCATTGAAAATGTGTTCAATTTCCATCCACATGACTGGCCGCGGGAGCATTCCGGTAGGCGGCTTTGCCGGCGACAGGTGGATGTGGACAAGCATCTGGGGACGGACGGGGATAGCTGGTCAAAAGCCAATAAAACAGCGCATTCCGCTGTGGACGGTAATATGCAGGATTGGACGCGCTTCTGAATCCAGCGCCGCTATGCAGTGGACAGACTGTTGATCGAAAGGCATGAGTCCAATCCACGGTCCAGTAACTACTACAAAGAAACTTATAAGAGTCTTTATGGAAGAAGTCGGTAAAACCGATAGCCCAGGGATAAAGCCGTTGTTGCGCGTGCTCGATAAGCATCGCGAGGCGGTGCCGCCGGTCTGGATGATGCGGCAGGCGGGGCGTTATTTGCCGGAATATCGTGCGGTGCGGGAGAAAGCGGGCAGCTTTCTCAAACTCTGTTTTAATCCGGAATTGGCGGCGGAAGTAACGTTGCAGCCGGTGCGGCGATTCGGTTTCGATGCCGCGATCTTGTTTTCCGATATTTTGGTGATCCCACTCGCGCTCGGGCGAAAAGTTGAGTTTCAAGCTGGCGAAGGGCCGAAGCTTGAGCCGCTGGCGGACGGCAAGGCTCTGGCGGCATTGCGCGAGAGCATCGATCAAAAAGTCTTGGCACCGGTCTATGAGACCGTGGCGAAGGTCAAAGCGGCATTGGATAGCAAGACGACGCTGATCGGATTTTGCGGTGCCCCATGGACGGTGGCGACCTACATGGTGGCGGGCGAAGCAACGCCGGACCAAGCGCCGGCGCGGATATTTGCGTATCGTGACCCGGAGAATTTTCAGAAGTTGATCGATCGCTTGGCCCAGGCGTCAATCGATTATCTGGTCGGCCAGCTTAAAGCCGGCGCGGAGTGCGTGCAGATCTTCGACACCTGGGCTGGCGTTTTGGGTGCCGATCAATTTGCGCGCTGGTGTATCGAGCCGACGAAGCGGATCGTTGCCGGTGTCCGCCAGCAGGTACCCGGCGCAAAGATCATCGGCTTTCCGCGTGGCGCCGGCAGCAAGCTGTGGCGCTATGTGCAGGATACTGGCATCGATGCCGTGGGGCTCGACTGGACGGTCGGGCTCGTCTATGCGCGCGACCACATCCAGCCGGTTAAGCCGGTGCAGGGTAATGTCGATCCGCTGGCACTGCTGGCGGGCGGCGCCGCGCTCGACCGCGCAGTCGATGACGTGTTGCAGCATCTCGCCGGTGGCCCGCTTATTTTCAATCTCGGCCACGGTATTCTGCCCGAAACGCCGATCGCGCATGTGGAACACATGCTGAAGCGGGTGCGAGGCTAGGCCGGAATAGCTCGATTTTTGCCGGAATTGGGGTAGAATGCATAAAGGCTGGTCGCGATGTGACCGGAAACGCTCGGCATGCGGCAAAGCTCGATGGCGGTTCAACGAACCTTAGCTGGCCTTGCAGCGGCCCTGTTGCTGTTGGCAAGCGCCGACGCGCAAGCCGCGCTGCGCGTCTCCGGCACGCTGGCGTCGGTGACGATCGAATCGGACAATACGTCGCTGAGAGATATTCTTGAGGCGCTCAGGAAGTCGTTCGGCATTCGCTACCATGCGGCCAACAGCCTCAATGAATCGATCTCGGGAACCTATTCCGGGACCTTGCAAGGGGTACTTTCGCGTTTGCTGAGGGAGCATAGCTACGTGATGTGGCCGACAGCGGGTGCCATTGATGTCACCATTGTTTCTGTTTCCGGCAATCCTACGCAGGCAAGGCAAGCCGCCGCGCCGCCGGTGCTATTCGCCAAGGCCGATGCGCCTGCGACATGGAAGGACGGTGACGGAAATTTGATACCGCCGCCGGAAGGGTCCGTCTTCGCCCGCGCCAATGCGCCCACCACGTGGCGGGACGGCGATGGCAATCTGATCGCGCCGCCCGGTCACTGACGCGTTCGCGGCTGCGTCCGCTCCATGTACCTCTGGATCAAAGCCCTGCACATCGTCGCGGTCATCTCATGGATGGCCGGGATGCTCTATCTGCCGCGGCTCTTCGTCTACCACGCCGATGCGGCCGCCATCTCGCAACAGTCGGAAACCTTCAAGGTGATGGAGCGCCGGCTGCTCAACTTCATCATGACGCCGGCCATGATCGTGACTTGGCTCGCCGGCATCGTGCTGGTGGTGCAGGGCCGCTGGTTCACCGCTCACTGGTTCCAGGCCAAGTTCGTCCTCGTCCTCGCCATGACCGTGCTGCACGCCATGATGAGCCAATGGGTGCGCTATTTCGGCCTCGACCGCAACGGGCATCCGGCTAAATTCTATCGTATTGTCAATGAGATACCGACTTTTCTGATGATCCTCATCGTCATTTTGGCGGTGGTCAAGCCGTTCTAATGGCACCGTTTATCGCCGCCGCGCGACGCGGCGCTACTTGCGAAAAATCGCTTTCCCGCTTATGTTGAGTGCTCCCACCGAACGCAGGCGGATGCTAGTCGCGTTCCGGCACCCAACGTTTGGGCCGGTCGCAGCATCGGGTTCCGGGCACTTTTCCAAAACTTCCTCGTTACCCTAGACCTGCGATCTCTCTCCCAGTCAATCGGTTCGCCGAGTCTTTGCATTTTTTCCAAGACTCCACCGGTCAATCTCCCAAGGATAAACGCCCCCCATGCGGGAAATGAAACTCCAGGACCTCAAGTCCAAAACCCCGGCCGAATTGTTGTCGTTCGCCGAAGAACACCAGGTCGAAAACGCCAGCACCATGCGCAAGCAGGAGCTGATGTTCGCCATCCTCAAGCAGCTCGCCACGCAAGAAATCGACATCATCGGCGAGGGCGTGGTCGAAGTGCTCTCCGACGGCTTCGGCTTCCTACGTTCGCCGGAATCGAACTATCTGTCCGGCCCCGACGACATTTACGTCTCGCCCAGCCAGATCCGTCGCTTCGGCCTGCGCACCGGCGACACGGTCGAAGGCCACATCCGCTCGCCGAAAGAAGGCGAACGCTATTTCGCGCTGCTCAAGGTCAACACGATTAATTTCGAAGATCCTGAAAAGGCGCGCCACAAGATCAACTTCGACAACCTGACGCCGCTTTATCCCGATGAGCGGCTGAAGATGGAATTCGAGGACGCCACCAAGAAGGACCTCTCGGCCCGCGTCATCGACATCGTCGCGCCTATCGGCAAGGGCCAACGCGCGCTGATCGTCTCGCCGCCGCGCACCGGCAAGACCGTGCTGCTGCAGAACATCGCGCACTCGATCACCGCCAACCACCCGGAATGCTATCTGATCGTGCTGTTGATCGACGAGCGGCCGGAGGAAGTGACCGACATGCAGCGCTCGGTCAAGGGCGAGGTCGTGTCCTCGACCTTCGACGAGCCGGCCTCGCGCCACGTGCAAGTCGCCGAAATGGTGATCGAAAAGGCCAAGCGCCTGGTCGAACATCAGCGCGACGTGGTGATCCTGCTCGACTCGATCACCCGCCTCGGCCGCGCCTACAACACCGTCGTGCCCTCCTCCGGCAAGGTCTTGACCGGCGGCGTCGATGCCAACGCGCTGCAACGGCCGAAACGCTTCTTCGGCGCCGCGCGCAACATCGAGGAAGGAGGCTCGCTCACCATCATCGCCACCGCGCTGATCGACACCGGTAGCCGCATGGACGAAGTGATTTTCGAAGAGTTCAAGGGCACCGGCAACTCGGAACTCATCCTCGACCGCAAGGTGGCCGACAAGCGCACCTTCCCGGCCATGGACATCACGCGCTCGGGCACGCGCAAGGAAGAGCTGCTGACCGATCCGGCCGTGCTCAAAAAGATGTACGTCCTGCGCCGCATTCTCAATCCGATGGGCACCATGGACGCCATCGACTTCCTGCTCGACAAGTTGCGCAATACCAAGAACAACGCCGAGTTCTTCGAATCGATGAATACCTAAGGCTACTCCGGAAGCTTTCCAGGTCATGGCCGGGCGACAAGCCCGGCCATTTCATTTTTCACCGGGCCTATTCGCATGCCGGCTTAGCCAATCGGTTTGAAAGCCGCGGTCACGAGCGCGCGAAGGCGCGGCGGTCAATCGCGGCAAATTCCGGATCGGGGATGCAGATCGCGTTCTTGTCGCCGATCGCCTGCTTGCATTGCTCCACATTGGTGAAGCCGCAGCGCACGCGCGAATGTTCGCGGTCGACGAAGCCGCAATATTCCCCGGCGGCGTGGGCGGACGGGATCGCGGCAAAGACTATCGCTGCCGTGGCAAGGCCGAGCAAGATACGCATGGATTGTCTCCTGATCGCCGCCCCCGATCGGGTCGCCGGGCGATATTTTGCCGCTTGCTATGGCGAGATCAAGGTCCTCTGCGCATCGCGGCCACCGCCTCGGCGACGGCGTCCGGGCTGCCGACCGGCAGCGAACAGCGTTCGCCGACGCAAATGAAGGCGGCGCTGCCCGTGGAGGCCTTTAATTTTTGCTGCGCCGGATGCGACGCGGGCAGGTCGGCGGCGCTCTCGGCCCGCAGCACGATGCGGTCGAGGAACGGCAGCTTCAGCGCGGCGCGCGCGAAAGTCTCGGCGTCGGGTCCGGTGCAGACGATCTCGGCCGCACGCAGGCGCAGGTCCAGCGCATTGAGCAGCGCTACGTGGCCGAACAAATTGCGTTCGGCGGCCGACAGAATACCCTCGATCATCCGGTCGGCCTGGACGCGCCAGCGGTCGTCTCCGGCGAGCACCGCCAGGCGCACCAGGTTGCCCGCGGCCACGGCGTTCGGGTTGGGCGTGGCGTCGTCCATGGTAGAATGCGGCCGCAGCAAAAGGTCGGCGGCGTCGTCCGCCGACAGGTAATAACCGCCAGTGTCCGGGTCGGCGTAATGTGCGTCGAACGCCCTTTGCCAGCCTAGCGCCCGCTCGAGATAGGCGCGTTTCCCCGTCGCCTCATGAAGGGCGAGCGCCGCCCGGATCATGGCGGCGTAGTCCGAGGCGAGGCCCGGAAGCTGCAATCTGCCGGCTCGCCAGGAATGCCCGAGGCGGTCGCCCTGGGTCATGTTATTTGTAATGAAATCAAAAGCTTGCTGCGCAACATCGAGCCAGTTCCGATCGTCCAAAATGACCCCGGAATTGACCAAAGCGGCGATCGTCAGCCCGTTCCAGTCGGCCAACACCTTGTCGTCGAGGCCTGGGCGGACGCGGCCTTCGCGCTTTTTGTGCAGCATGGAGCGCAGCATGGCGAGCTTGCTCTCAATTTCCATGTTGCGCGGTAAGTTATTGAGACGATTGAGGATATTATGACCCTCGAAATTGCCCCCGGGGCTTACGTCATAATGTGCAGCAAAGAGTGCAGCATTTTCCTCGCCTAGAACCTCCTCGATCTCCGCTTTGGTCCAGACATAGAACTTGCCCTCCTCGCCCTCGGAATCGGCGTCAAGCGATGCGGCAAAAGCCCCGCCAGGCGTGGTCATTTCGCGCCGCAGCCAGCCCACGGTCTCCTGCGCGCGCTCATAGAATACCGGGACACCGCTATGCTGGCTGGCCAGCGCCAGCAGCTCGAGCAGCTGGGCGTTGTCGTAGAGCATCTTTTCGAAATGGGGCACCAGCCAGCGCTCGTCGACCGAATAGCGCGAGAAGCCGCCGCCCAAGTGGTCGTAGATGCCGCCCTCGCTCATTCGCTCCAGGCTGTGCTCGACGGTCTGAAAAAAGCGCGCGTCGCCCGTACGCATACTGGCGCGCCAGAGCATTTCCATCAGCGAGGGTTGCGGGAACTTGGGCGCCCCGCGCAGGCCGCCGTTGACGGAGTCGAACATGTTGCCGACTTGGCTTGCGGCGCGGTCGAGCTCGGCGAGACCGACGGCGACCTTGCCTTCCGGGCGCGCTTTTTCGGCGAGCCGCGCCAAGAGCGCCACGCGGTTCTGTTCGATCTTGTCGGGCTCCTCGCGGAACAGCCGCGCCACCTCCTGTAAAATATCGGTGAAGGCCGGCCGGCCGAATTTCGCTTCCTTGGGAAAATAAGTCCCGCCCCACACCGGCTCAGCGTTCGGCGTCAAGAACATGGTCAGCGGCCAGCCGCCCTGCTCGCCCAGCAAATGCAGCGCGTTCATGTAGATCTGGTCGATGTCGGGGCGTTCCTCGCGATCGACTTTGATGTTGACGTAGAGCTCGTTCATCACCTTGGCGGTTTTTTCGTCCTCGAACGACTCATGCGCCATCACATGGCACCAATGACAAGCGGCATAGCCGACCGAGAGCAGAATCGGCCGGTTCAAGCGCTTGGCCTCGGCCAGCGCCTCCGGCCCCCATTGCCACCAGTCGACCGGGTTGTGCTTGTGCTGCAGCAGATAAGGCGATGTCGCAGCGCTGAGACGATTCTCGTGCGCGGGTGTAGGAGGCGAAGACATCAAACGACACTAGCGCGCTCTGCACGCCGGACAAGTCGGCAGCCATGCGAAATACCATTGCGTGATTAAACGCGACTAATTGAATTAAATAGCGAATTAATTGGCAAAACCGAGCGCCGCGCGATCGCTCAGACCGCGCGGCGCTATGCGCGCAGCGACTACTTGATCTTCTGCCAAGTCTCGCCTTGGCAGAGAATGCCCATGACGCAGCCTTTGAGATTGAGCGCGGTCTCGCTCTCGAGCATGACCACGCCGGAATAGACCTTGCCGGTGCTCACGTCGGTGAGGTCACCTTTCCACTCATTGTCGCCGGATTTTACCGCGCCGCGCATGATCATTTTGCCGATTTCGCTCTTGCGGCTCTGGTCCTTGACGCCGACCACTTTGCCGCAAAGCTTGCCGCCGCAATTGTAGAAATGCACTTGCGTGCCGGTCGACGGCCGCAGCCACACGCCGTAGGGCTCGGCCGCGCGCGCGACGTTGGGTAGCGCGAGCGATGCCAAGGCGAATGTGCCGACGAGCAGCGATGTGATTTTGACGCGCATGGTGATGTCCTCCCGGTGAAATTTGATTGGCTATATTCTAGCGCGCTGAATTGGTGCTCGTCTTGCCAAACAATCATTGGTATGGCCGGCCATAGCCGTTCGAAGAATGGCGTTCTTTCAGAACGCCTATGTGCCGGTGGCCTTTGCGAAAGCGGAGCGCGAAGCGAATGCGAGCGGGCTAGCCGACCAGCCCGAGAAACGTCGCAAGAGCCTGATTGAGACGTACGACATCGCTATCGTCGAGTTGACCAATTCGATAGCCGACCTTGGTTTTCGGAAGCGTCAGAATCTTGTCGACCATAATGCGCGACGGGAATTCGAGCCCGTTGGACTTGCTTGGCTCAATGGCTACCCGGAAAAACGGGATATCGGTCGGATCTCGGGTAAAGCCGCAAAACGTCACAGAATCGAGATAGTCGAAATGCTCATGTTGAATGATGACAACCGGGCGCGGCTTGCCGCCATAATCGGTTCCGCTTGCGCTGGCCCAAATTTCGCCCCGGGTCAAACGCTTTTCCAATCGAGCATTGAGTCGGCCCACGCCTGGTCCGTGGCCGCGTAGCGACTGTTGTTCGCCAGAAGGCATTGACGCCGTGCTTCCGCGGCGAACTTCGGAGAACGCATGTCCGGAACCCACATCGTGACCGGGCGCATACCCTTGGTGCGCAAACGCGCACGGTGGGCGCGAACCTTTTCACGTGAGGTCAATGGCTTTGCCTTACGGGCTGCGGTCGTTCGTCGTGATGTCTTCGATGCCATGACCAATGGTTTCGGTTACATGTAACTTAATCTATTTTGCCTTTACCGGCAAGCCACGATTGGCTTCAACGCAGGCATGGGAATCGAACGCGACAGCATCTTCGCCCTCTCCTCCGGCCGCGGGCCGGCGGCGATCGCGGTCGTGCGCATTTCCGGGCCGCGCGCCGGCGCGGCGCTGAAGGCGCTCACGGGCAAAGTCCCCGCCCCGCGCCAGGCCGCGCTTGCCCGCGTGCGCGATCCGCAATCCAAAGAGATCATCGACGAGGCGTTAGCGCTGTGGTTTCCGGCGCCGGCGAGCGAGACCGGCGAGGACGTGGCCGAGCTGCAGCTGCACGGCGGCCTTGCGGTGATCGCCGCCACGCTGGCCGCGCTCGACAGCATCGAGGACTTACGCCCGGCCGAGGCCGGCGAGTTCACCCGCCGCGCTTTCGAGAACGGCAAGCTCGATCTCACCGCGGTGGAAGGGCTCGCTGACCTTGTGGCGGCGGAAACGCAAGGCCAGCGCCGGCAGGCGTTCCGTCAGATGAAGGGCCTGCTCGGCGGCCGCGCGGAGGCCTGGCGGCAAAGGCTGATTCAGGCGCTGGCGCTGGTCGAGGCGCGCATCGATTTTTCCGACGAGGCCGATGTACCGGAAGATCTGCTGGCGCCGGCGCTTAGGCTCGCGCGCGAATTGGAGGCGGAAATAGCCGCCGCGCTGGCCGACGGCGGCCGCGGCGAACGGCTGCGCGAAGGCCTGGTGGTGACCATCGCCGGCCCGCCTAATGCCGGCAAATCGACGCTGCTCAACCGGCTGGCCCGGCGCGAGGCGGCGATCGTGTCGCCTTATGCCGGGACCACGCGCGACGTGATCGAGGTGCATCTCGATCTGGCCGGCTGGCCGGTGACCCTGCTCGACACGGCCGGTATCCGCGAGACCGACGACCCGGTGGAGATCGAGGGCGTGCGGCGGGCGCGCGAACGGGCCGCTGCGGCGGACCTAGTGCTGTGGTTGGTGGACGCCCGCGATTCGGCGGATTCTGGGTGGCCTGGACTGGAAAATGCGGGCAAACCGACTGAAAAGCCGGGAATTTCGCCGCTAACTTGGCTAATTCGCAACAAAATCGATCTGGTTGAGCCTAGCCAACAAAGTAATGAACACGGATTACATATTCACACAAAGAGTGAACCCGTATTTGATCCTACCAAATCATTAAAAGCTACGGTTAACAATAAGTTAACATATAGAAATGAACCGGAATTCAATAAGAGTGATTTGGAATTCAATCTTTCGGCTACGACTGGCGAAGGTTTTGACCGGCTTTTGGCCGAATTGGCCCACCAAGCCGAGGCTTTCCTGGCCGGCTCGGAAAATGCCCTGGTCAGCCGTCAACGCCACCGGCGGGCGCTCGAGGAGGTCCTGGCGGCTCTACGGCGGGCGCAAGCGGCGGACGTGGCTCAGCGTGAGGATCTGCTGGCCGAGGAGCTGCACATCGCCGCCCGCGCGCTGGGCCGGCTGACCGGACGTGTGGACGTGGAAGACATCCTGGACGTTATTTTCCGGGACTTCTGCATCGGCAAGTAGCCGTTTTATGGCCTGTGGCATCGGGTCGCCGGGACAACGGGTCGTATCGTCCGCGATCCAAAGGTCCGCAATCCTAGGCACCATAAGCCCAGGAGCCGGTCATGACCGAAAATGCGAAGTGGAAAGGGGTCCTGCGCGAGCCCAATGCCATTGGCTGGATTGCGTTTTTGGTATTGGTTTTGGCGATTGGAGTGGGAACGATCCTGTTCGGCGGTACACCGAAATCGACCGACCAACAGACGCTGGTCACACACGCTGGCGGGCCTAGATTGGCCAAATAGGCCGTATAGACATCGCGTTTTGGCGGTGTTTCACGTGAAACATTCGCCCAAAGCGGTAGTTTTTGACCCCTCCCCGCACCTCCGCTACAAGCCGGCGCATGACGAATCCATCATTCGACGTCGTGGTGATCGGCGGCGGTCATGCCGGCAGCGAGGCCGCGGCCGCGGCCGCGCGGATGGGTGCGAAGACGGCTTTGGTGACCCACCGATTCATGACCGTCGGCGCCATGAGCTGCAATCCGGCGATCGGCGGGCTCGGCAAAGGTCATTTGGTCCGGGAAATCGACGCTTTGGACGGGCTCATGGGCCGCGTGGCCGACCAGGGCGGCATTCAATTCCGTGTTCTCAACCGCCGCAAAGGCCCCGCCGTACGCGGGCCGCGCGCACAGGCCGACCGCAAGCTCTATGCCGCGGCGATGCAGGCCGCGATTTCCGCAACGCCGAATTTGACGATCATCGAAGCGGAAGCCGATGATCTCATCATCGCCAACGGCCGCGTCTCGGGGGTGAAAATCGCCGACGGTCGGGAAATTTCCTGCGGTTCGGTGGTGCTCACGACCGGCACATTTTTGCGCGGCCTCATTCACATCGGCGAAAAACAAATTCCCGCCGGCCGCGTCGGCGAAGCACCGGCGCTCGGACTGTCGCGCACGCTGGAAAATCTCGGCGTCACACTCGGCCGCTTGAAGACCGGCACGCCGCCGCGGCTCGACGGCCGCACAATAAATTGGAGCGCGTTGGAAATGCAGCCGGGCGACGATCCGCCCGAGCCGTTTTCAATTCTCACGCAACGAATTGAAAATCGGCAAATCGAATGCGGCATTACACGAACAGTCACGGCGACGCACGACATCATCCGCGCCAACGTGCATCGCTCGCCGATGTATTCCGGACAAATCGCCAGCCGCGGCCCGCGCTATTGTCCGTCGATCGAAGACAAGATCGTGAAGTTCGGCGAGCGCGACGGACACCAAATATTTTTGGAACCGGAAGGTCTCGACGACACGACGGTTTATCCGAACGGAATTTCCACCTCGCTGCCGGAAGACGTGCAGCACGCGCTGGTCGCGACTATTCCCGGATTGGAAAACGCAAAATTCGTGCGGCCCGGTTACGCCATCGAATACGATTACGTCGATCCGCGGGAGCTCGAGCCGACACTGCAAACTAAACGCTTGCGCGGGCTCTATCTTGCCGGCCAGATCAACGGCACAACTGGCTACGAAGAGGCTGCGGCACAAGGACTTCTAGCCGGTCTCAACGCGGCATCATCAGCCGGCGAGGGCGGCGGCATTATTTTCGATCGCGCGCAAGCCTACATCGGCGTGATGATCGACGATCTCGTCACGCGCGGTGTCAGCGAACCGTATCGCATGTTCACCTCGCGTGCCGAATATCGTTTGCAGTTGCGCGCCGACAACGCGGATCAACGGCTGACTGGGCGCGGAATTTCTCTCGGCTGCGTCGGGCCTGTGCGCGCGACACTGCACGCGGAGAAATCCGCCGCGCTGAAAGACGCGCGCGAATTCGCCAATTCGGTTTCGCTCACGCCGAAAGAAGCCGAGCCTTACGGGCTGGCGCTCAACAAAGACGGACAACGGCGCACGGCGTTCGAGTTGCTGTCCTATCCGCACGTGACGATTGCGGAGCTTGCGAAGATCTGGCCTCGCTTCGGCGAGCTCGCGCCGAACATTTCCGAGCAGATCGAGATCGACGCCAAGTACGACGTGTATCTCACGCGCCAGGCGGCGGACGTTGCCGCCTATCGGCGCGATGAAAGTTTCACGCTGCCAGAAGATCTCGATTACGAAAATCTGCGCGGGCTTTCCAACGAAGCCAAACAAAAATTGCAGACCATCCGGCCGCGCACTATCGGCCAAGCCAGCAAGATCGACGGCATGACGCCGGCGGCGCTGACGCTGCTGGTCGCGCATGTAAAACGCGGCAAACGCGCCGCGCAACGCGCTTGAATAAGCCCGAGCAGGGCGCGCTCGATCTCGCCGCCGACAAACAACGCGCGCTCGCGCTCACCCCTGTTTCACGTGAAACGGAGGCGCGGCTTTCGAAATTTGTCGAGCTGCTGTTGCTGCGTCAGCAAAAGCAGAATCTGGTCGGCGCCTCGACGCTGCCGCAGTTGTGGACGCGGCATGTCGCCGATTCGCTGCAGCTCCTGAACCTCGCGTCGGACGCGCGAGTGTGGGTGGACTTCGGCTCCGGCGCCGGATTTCCCGGCGCCGTCATCGCCTGCGCGCTGGCGGACGAGCCCGGGACCATGGTGCATCTGGTTGAAAGCGTGGGGAAAAAGGCCAATTTTTTGCGCGAGGTCGTGGCCGAGTTAGGCCTGCCGGCGCAGGTCCATCATGAACGGGCCGAGAAATTTGGGAAAACCTGTGCAGAAGCCGTCGATGTGGTGACGGCGCGCGCGGTCGCCCCGTTGAAAATCCTGTGCGATCAGGCGTTTCCTTTGATCGCCCGCGGCGCCATTGGCCTGTTCCCCAAGGGACAAGATGTAGAGCCTGAATTGACCGAAGCCGCTAAATATTGGAGACTTGAGGTCTCAAAAGTACCCAGCGTCACCAACCCGGCCAGCGGCATTGTCATTCTGCGCGGCCTTTTGCGGCGCAGCAAAAGCGCAACAAGACATTGAAATAACTGTGGAAATATAGAAATGTCCGAACACCCGACCGAGCAACACGAAATTGTCCCCTTCCCCAAGCCGGCGGGGCGGCCTGAGGCCGGCCATCCGCGCGTGCTGGCGATCGCCAACCAGAAGGGCGGCGTCGGCAAGACGACGACCGCGATCAATCTCGGCACGGCGCTCGCTGCCATCGGCGAGCACGTCCTGGTGGTCGATCTCGACCCGCAGGGCAATGCCTCGACCGGGCTCGGCATCGACCGCAAGGCGCGCCGCACCTCGACCTATGACGTGCTCACCGGCGCCGCCTCCATGCGCGAGGCGGTGCTGCCGACCGCGGTGCCACAGCTTTTCATCGCGCCCTCGACCATGGATCTGTCCGGCCTCGAGCTCGAGATCGGCCGCGAGCGCGACCGTGCCTTCCGCCTGCGCTATGCGCTCAGCGAACTCAACAAGGGCGCGCGCGCCTTCGACTTCACTTACGTGCTGGTCGACTGCCCGCCGTCTCTCAACCTGCTCACGGTCAACGCCATGGCGGCGGCGGATTCGATCCTCGTGCCGTTGCAATGCGAGTTCTTCGCGCTGGAAGGCCTGTCGCAACTCTTGAAGACGGTCGACCAGGTGAAGTCGAGCCTCAACCCGACGCTGTCGATCCACGGCATCGTGCTCACCATGTACGACTCGCGCAACAATCTCTCCAACCAGGTGGTCGCCGACGTGCGCCAGCACATGGGCAGCAAAGTCTACGACACGGTGATCCCGCGCAACGTTCGCATCTCGGAGGCGCCGTCCTACGGCAAGCCGGTGCTGATCTACGACATCAAATGCGTCGGCAGCGAAGCATACTTGCGGCTGGCCACCGAGATCATCCAGCGCGAGAAGGAATTGAAGGCGAGTTAGAAAGGTGTCGTCCCGGCCGAGCGTTGGCGAGAGCCGGGACCCATGCTCCGCAGTCTATCGATAGGGCACGGCGTATGGGTCCCCGCTTTCGCGGGGACGACAGCGTGGAATAAGAAGGGTAAACACTATGGCGCGTTCAGGAGCGGCGGCGATGGCGGATCATTCGCGATTGGGACGCGGCCTCGCATCGCTGATCGGCGACGTCGGCGAGGAAACCTCGGCGCCGGAGCCGGCGCGCAAGCCGCGCCGCGCGCCGATCGAACATCTCACCCCCAACCCGCGCAACCCGCGCCGCGCCTTCACCGAGGCCGAGCTCGGCGAATTGGCGGAATCGATCCGCGAGCGCGGCATCATCCAGCCCATCGTCGTGCGCGAGCATGGCGGGCCCGGGCAATTCGAAATCGTTGCCGGTGAACGGCGCTGGCGCGCGGCGCAGCGCGCCGGCCTGCATGAGGTGCCGATCGCCATCGTCGATGCCACCGACGTGCAGTCGCTCGAATTCGCCATCATCGAGAACGTGCAGCGGGCCGACCTCAATCCGATCGAGGAGGCGGCCGGCTACGTCGCGCTGATGGAACAGTGCAACCACACCCAGGAACAGGTGGCGCAGATCGTCGGCAAGAGCCGGCCGCACGTCGCCAACACGGTGCGGCTGATGAAGCTGCCCGAGCCGGTGAAGGCGCTGGTGCGCGCGGGCAAGCTCTCGGCCGGCCACGCGCGGCTGCTGGTCGGTCACGCCAACGCGCAATTTCTCGCCGACATGACCATCGGCGAGGGCTTCAGCGTGCGCCAGCTCGAGGAGTGGGTGCGCGTCGAGGAGGGGCGGGCGGCCAATACGACCTTCGACGCCATGCAGAAGAAAATCCGCGCCGGCGCCGCGGCCGCCAAGGACCCCGACACGCGCGCGCTGGAGCGGCGGCTGTCGGATGTTTTGGGGCTCGAGGTGACGATCGAGCAGCGCGGCCAAGGCGGCACGCTGCGCATCAAGTACAAGGATTTGGATCAGTTGGACGCGGTGTTGAGGAAGTTGGGGGGCAGTTGATCTTAGGCGGCCACTTTGGCAATCGAACGAGCGGATGCTATGTTGAGGCGATGACAGCCAAGACCCTCAAGGACGCCCTTCACCGCGTGGAAGCCTGGCCGGAGCATGCGCAAGAAATGCTCGCCGAGTTGGCGCTCAAAATCATCGGCAACTGCGCGAGGGTAAATATCATGCGACGCCGGCGGAGCTCGCCGGCATCGATCGCGGCCTGAGAGCGGCACGCGAGGGTCGCTTTGCGAGCGACGATCAGGTCGAGGCGGTCATCGCCAAACATCGGCCAGCATGAAGCAAACGTAGGGTGGGCAAAGCGGCGCGAGCGCAACGCTTTCTCATTTCGGTTTTCGAACCTGACCCGTCAAGCCCGGCAATGACGGCGCAGAGAAAACTCCTGCCGCCGTCTTTGAAAGTTTCTCCGCCCAGGCGCGACGTATACTCATTGCGGCTAATTCCGAAGGTGCAATCATGAGCGACCGTCAAGGCGGCAAACCCGCGCGCAAACAGAGCAGTCCGGGCAAGATCGCGCTCATGGGCGCCGGCGCGACGGCGCTGGCCGTTTTCAACATGATGACAAACGGCAGCGAGGCGCCGTCGCAAGCCGTGATGATCCTACAATACGCGGCTCTTGCCGGCGGGCTTTTGGCTCTGGTCGGCGGACTGATCATGATGGCGACGGCACGGACGTAAGGCGTCCGCGCTTTCCCTCGCCCACGAAGGGAGAGGGAGAAGAGAAAGCGTCACGCCGGCTTATGCCTTCTTCGCCCAAAAGCTGCACCAGCCGTTGGGGCTGATGTCGCCTTCCACCAACTGGCAGGACTTCGGCGGACGGAAAAAATTACACTGCGAACACGATTGGCCGTTGTTCGGGTGGTCCTGATATTTCGCCGTCTTCTTGGCGGTCTTCGACTGTGCGTCCGCCGTTCCGCCGCCGAGCGACAGCGCCGCGGCAAACATGGCTGCGGAGCCGAGCAGCGCCGGCAACAGCGTGCGGCGGGTCAGGCGATTGACAAGGCCGGTTTGGCGATGAATGGGGTGGCTGGGGCCGGGCATGGATGCCTCCGCATCTGATCCGTCGCCACTGGAGGGGCAACGTCACAACGCGGAAGAGGTTCCGGCATTCCCGTTATCCCTCGCCCAATTTTCCATTGTAGAACTCGGGTAAACCCGAGTTCTGGTGGGAGAGGGTAAAGAGCAGCAGATCAAATCGCGCCGGGGCCGATTTTGTCGTAAATGCCGAGGCGCTTTTGCGCGTCCTCGGGCATGGCGGGCACGCGTAGCGCGCGGCCCATGAAAGTGACCCAGGGCTTTTCGGCGACCGGTTGCAGCAGCGCGAAATTCCAGAACTGCCGCTCGTTCATCTCGATCTCGGTCACCTTGTTGTCGAGCACCCAATTGCGCAGCGTGGTCAGCCTGGGTTGCTGGTCGGTTTCCGAGAACATCTGTTCGGGCAATGCTTTTCTCATGACGAAAGCTCATAGACCCTTCTGCTTAACAAGCTCTGACGGCGCGCCGGCAAATTGGCGGCTTGGCCCATCGCGGCGCTGGATCGCGGGGCGAAAATGCTGCTAATCATGAGCAAACACGCGAGGGAGGAACCCGGTGCCCGCATCCATGCAAGGCGAAATGCAGCCGACCGTCTACCGCTTCAAGCTCGGCGGCTTTGAGGTCGCCACCATCATGGACTCCAAGGTAATCCGTTCGGGGCTCACGCCCTCGTTTGGCGGCGAGGCGCACGCGGATGAAGTCAAGGCGCTGGCCAAGGCCAACCGCATCGAGGCCGACCGCTACGAGCATCCGTTCACGCCGATGATCGTCAATACCGGGCGCGAGCTGGTGCTGTTCGACACCGGCAACGGCTCGTTGCGCGAGGAGCACGAGCAGTTGCGCGCGCGGTTGCCGGCCGGCCACCTGGTCGCGCGGCTGGCGCTCGCCGGCTACAAGCCGGACGACATCGACGTGGTGGCGATCACGCACGGCCATCCCGACCATATCGGGGGGCTGACCAAAGGCGGCGTGCCGGTGTTTGCCAAGGCGCGCTACGTGTTCGGCGCCGCCGATTTCGATTTCTGGAAGAAAGGCGAGAACGTGCGCGAGGCGCGCAAGTTCAACCGCGAGCTTTACGTCAAGATCTGCCTGCCTCTGGCCGAGCGCTCGACTTTCATCAAGCCGGGCGACACGGTGGTGCCGGGGATCACCGCGGTCGACGCCTTCGGCCATTCGCCGGGGCTGCTCGCGTTTCATATCGAGAGCGAGGGCAAGCGGCTGCTCAACTGGGCCGATACTTGCGGGCATTACGTGGTGTCGCTGCAGCGGCCCGATCTGCATCTCGACGTCGACGACGACAAGGAGAAGGCGGTGATAACGCGCAAGCGCATCCTCGACATGGTGGCGAACGAAGGGCTGTGCGTCGCCGGCTTCCACATGCCGTTCCCGGGGCTCGGCTATGTGGAGAAAGCGGGCGCCGCCTATCGCTGGGTGCCGCACGGGTATCAGATGAATCTCTAGCTGTCGCGCCTTCTCGCGCTCACCGCGATCGACAACAGCGTGCGCTGCGCGATTGATTCGGCCAGGCCTGCGTTGCGCCGCGCCTCGAGCGAGGCCTCGGCAAGCTGCGCCATGGCGCGCAACAGCCGCGCCGGCGACCAGACGCGCAAGGCGGCGCCGACCGCCTTCTCGCGGGTGAAATGCACCGGCGGGGCGCCGCGCTTCATGGCGAACTCGATGCTTTCGCCGGCGTCCACCACGAGCTTCATCTTGTGCAGGTTCGCCACCTGGCGGATGGCGGCGGAAACGATCGCCGCCGGCGAGGCGCCGCCGGCGCGCGCCTTGCCGAATTCGCTTTCCACCGCGCGGGTGTCGCCGGCGAAGGCGGCATCGAGCACGCCGTCAAGCGCGATGTCGGAAGCATCCGATACGACAGCCAGCACGTCGGCGAGTTCGACCGTCTTTTTGCCGGCGGCGTAAAGCGCGAGCTTGCGGACTTCGTTGCGCGAGGCGAGCCTGTCGCCGCCGATCAACGCGACGAGCGCCGCGCGCGCGTCGGGCGCGATAGCCAAATCGGCGCTGCGCATCTCGTCGTCGATCAGCCGCGCCAGCGCGGCGTCGTTGTCGACGTAACACGGCAGCGCGGCGGCGGCTTTCGCCTTTTCACACAGCGCGCGCAGCGGCGCGTTCTTTTTCAGATCGCCGGCTTCGATGATGACGCGGCAATCGGGCGCCGGCGAGGCCAGCACCGGCTCGAGCGCGGCGGAAATGTTGCGGCCGCCGGCCTTCACCAGCACGGCGCGGCGGCCGCCGAACAGCGGGATGGTGTTGGCCTCTTCGACCAGCCGCGACGGATTGGCGGTGAGCTCCTCGCCCTCGATGCGCACGAAGGCGAAAGGGTCGCTCACGTCGTCAACCGAGGCCTTCACCAGCGCGTCGACGCGCTCGCGCACGAGACCTGCGTCCGGCCCGAACACCAGCACGATCGGCTGCGCCGGATCGGGGCGGGCGACAAAACGATCGGCGTCGGCGGCTTTGATGGCGGTCATTCTTGTTGTCGTCGCGGCCGAGCACTTGCGAGGGCCGGGACCCATACTCGGCGGTCTATCGATGGGGCACGGCGTATAGGTCCCCGCTTGCGCGGGGACGACAGCCAAACATTACGTCCCCGCGACGAAATACGATGCGAGACGCGAGCGGATGTTGTCGGCGATCACCTTGGCGGCGCGGTTCTCGGCGTCGCGCAAGCCGCGCTCGCCGGCGAAGCGCTGCTCCTGACCGGGAATGTCGTAGGACACGCGCGAGAAGGTCTGCCCGGTGATCACCGCTTTGCCGCTTTTGATGTCGGTTAGCGTATAGGTGGCGTCGATGCCGTAGTTCTGGATGTCGGTGCGCGCAGTGTTTATGTCGACGATCACAAACGTCTGGGTGGAAGTCAGGCTGATGGTCAGCTTGTATTGGGCCGCCGCGCCGCCGTGGCCGCCGGTGAGGTCGTAGATCAGGCCGTTGCGCACTTCGAAGCCGACGCGGGCGAGGCGGGTGCCGTTCGATGTCTTGATCGGCGTGACCTCGACACTGCTCAACTTGTCGGTGACGGTGGGCCCGCCAAGCGAGGTCTGCTGGCTGTAAAGCGGCTGGAAGCAGCCGGCGGTGAGGCCGGCGAACGCCAAAACGGCGCATAGGCGGGTCAATCGGTTAGGCCACCACATTGACGATCCTGTGCGGGACGACGATGACCTTTTTCGGGCGCTTTCCATCCAGCGCCCTTTGTACCGCATCGAGGGCCAGAACGGCAGCCTCTATCTCGGCATTTGTGGCGTCGCGGCTAACGGTTACTTCCGCCCGTTTCTTGCCGTTAATCTGCACCGGTAAGGTCTCGGTGTCCTCCACCAGCAGATCGGCCTCGAGCCGCGGCCAGGCCTCCGCCGACACCAGCGTCTTGTGGCCGAGCGCCGCCCAGCATTCCTCGGCGAGATGCGGCATCATCGGGTGGAAGAGGCGTACCAATATGTCGGCCGCCTCGCGCAAGGCCCAGGCGAAGTCGGGCGCCGGCGCGGTTTCGGCCGAGCCGATGGCGTCGCCGAGCGCGTTGGCGCATTCGTAGATGTGGGCGACGCAGCGGTTGAAGCGCAGCTTGGCTATGTCGTTGGAGACATGATCAAGCGCGCGATGGGCGGCCTTGCGCACAGCCAAAGCCGCGTCGCCGAATTGCGCGGGCCGCGTAGCGGGCGCCTTGATGTCGGAAATTTCGCCGATCAGCCGCCACAGCCGCTGCACAAAGCGCCAGGCGCCCTGCACGCCTTCCTCGGTCCAGATCACGTCGCGCTCGGGCGGTGAGTCCGACAGCATGAACCATCGCGCGGTGTCGGCGCCGTAGGCGGCGATGATGTCGTCGGGGTCGATGGTGTTTTTCTTCGACTTCGACATCTTCTCGATCGAGCCAATCTCGACCGGCTCGCCGGTCGAGGCGAGCGTGGCGCGGCGTGCGTCGCCCAGCCCATCAATCTTGACGTCGGCCGGCATCACCCAGTCGCCGTTCTTAGCGCGGTAGGTTTCGTGCACCACCATGCCCTGCGTGAACAGGCCGGCGAACGGCTCGTCCATGCCGACATGGCCTGTCTTGTGCATGGCGCGGATGAAGAAACGCGAATAGAGCAAATGCAAGATCGCGTGCTCGATGCCGCCGATATATTGATCGACCGGCAGCCATTCGTTGACGCATTTCAAATCGGTCGGCGCCGTCTTCAGCCATGGATCGGTAAAGCGGGCGAAGTACCAGGACGAGTCGACGAAGGTGTCCATGGTGTCGGTCTCGCGCCGCGCCCGGCCGTTGCACTTGGGACACGTGACGTGCTTCCAGGTCGGGTGGCGGTCGAGCGGATTGCCCGGCTTGTCGAAGGTCACGTCGTCGGGCAGCGTCACCGGCAGATCGCTCGCCGGCACCGGCACCACGCCGCATTTTTCGCAGTGGATGATCGGGATCGGACAACCCCAATAGCGCTGACGCGAAATGCCCCAATCGCGCAGGCGGTAATTGACCTGGCGCTGCGCCACCGGGCGGTTGCCGCGCGATTCTTTTTCCAGCCGCCTAGCGACTTCATCCTTCGCCTGCTCGATGCTGAGCCCGTCGAGGAAGCGCGAATTGATCATGCTGCCGTCGCCGTCATAGGCGACGTCGGTGATGACGAAAGTCTTCGGGTCCTGGCCTGGCGGACACACCACCGGCGTATTGCCGAGGCCGTATTTGTTGACGAAGTCGAGGTCGCGCTGGTCGTGCGCCGGGCAGCCGAAGATGGCGCCGGTGCCGTAGTCCATCAGAATGAAATTGGCGACGTAGACGGGCAGCTTCCACGACGCATCGAACGGGTGGATCGCCTTGATGCCGGTGTCGAAGCCCATCTTCTCGGCGGTGTCGATGGCCGCCTGCGAGGTGCCCATCTTCTTGCACTCGGCGATGAACGCCGCGAGCTTGGGATTTTTTGCAGCCGCCGCCGCGGCCAGCGGATGATCGGGCGAGATCGCCATGAACTTGGCGCCGAACAAAGTGTCGTGCCGGGTGGTGAAGATCTCCAGCTCGCTCTCGCCGCCCGGCGTGGTGACGGGATCGAGCATGAAACGGACCAGCAGGCCTTCCGAGCGGCCGATCCAGTTCTTCTGCATCAGGCGCACTTTTTCCGGCCAGCGGTCGAGCGTGTCGAGCGCTTCCAGAAGCTCCTGCGCGTAATCGCTGATCTTGAACACCCACTGGTAGAGCTCGCGCTGCTCGACTTCGGCGCCCGAGCGCCAGCCGCGGCCGTCGATCACCTGCTCGTTGGCGAGCACAGTCTGATCGACCGGGTCCCAGTTCACCTTGCGGTATTCGCGCGCGACCAGCCCCGCTTTGAGGAAGTCGAGGAACATCTTCTGCTGGTGCTTGTAATAGGCCGGATCGCAGGTCGCGAGTTCGCGCGCCCAGTCGAGGGAAAGCCCCATCGACTGCAGCTGCTTCTTCATCGTCGCGATGTTGTCGTAGGTCCACTTGCGCGGATGCACCTTGCCGGCAATGGCGGCGTTTTCCGCCGGCATGCCGAAGGCGTCCCAGCCCATCGGGTGCAGCACCGCGTTGCCCATGGCTCGCTTAAAGCGCGCCACCACGTCCCCCATGGTGTAGTTGCGCACGTGGCCCATGTGGATGCGCCCCGAGGGGTAGGGGAACATCTCCAGCACGTAGTATTTGGGGCGGGGGTCGTCGTTTTGGGTGGCGAAAATGCCCCGCTGGCCCCAAGTTTTCTGCCAGCGGGCCTCGGCCTCGCCGGCGTTGTAGCGCTCGTTTTTCTGTGATTCGGCGGTCATTTCCGGCTCTTTTAGGGCCGGGGGACCTGACACGAAAGGGCCTTGGGGGTCAACGGCAGGGCGGCCGACGGTTCGACCGCTGCGGGATCATTTTTCCTGAACGGATTGCAGGTATTCAACCAGCGCCGCGATGCGCGCTTTGACCGCCGCCTCGCTGCCGTAGGGTCCGTATTCCTTGCCGACCACCGCCTCGTAGCGGGTGCCCCAGATCGGCATGTCGCGCGTTCCATGCCCGTTGACCTGCGTCCTGCCGTCGATCGTTTCGGTCACTTTTTCCGTGGGAAACTGGCCGTGATTGCGCTTGGCAAGCTGGGTCAGATCGGCGGGCTTGAGTGTGAGAATCTTGGCTAGCGGACCGTCGCCGCGGGCATCTTTGCCGTGGCAGACCGCGCAGAACATCCGGAATTCGTCCGCCCCGCTCGGGGCCGGTTGTGCCGATGCCGGCAGAACGCCGATAAGCGGCAGCGTCAATATAGCTCCGGCGAGCAACATTTGCGGGCGCATATTTGCCTCCTCGCTTGACTTGAATTGAAGTTAATCAGCAGAGCGGCCCCTGCCAATGCCCCGGTCCCGCAAGGATTAAGCTCGTGATATGCATGGAGAGAACCTTGGGCTGACGAGAAGGCCCCGTTCGCAGGTACAAGACGCATGATGCCGACCCAGGTTTTCGCAAGTGCCGTGGAGCGCCTCGCCGCCGTGCGCGCCGAAATCGCGCGTGCCTGCAAGGACGCCGCGCGCGACCCGGCCGAAGTGACGCTTGTTGCGGTGTCGAAGACGTTTCCGGCCGAGGCGATCGAGCCGGTGATCGCTGCCGGCCAGCGCGTGTTCGGGGAAAATCGCGTGCAGGAGGCCAAGGCGAAATGGCCGCCGCTCATGGCCAAGCATGCCGGCATCGCGCTGCATCTGATCGGCCCGCTGCAATCCAACAAGGCGAAGGAAGCCGTGGCGCTGTTCGACGCTATCCACTCGGTCGATAGAGCGAGCCTGTGCGAAGCGCTGGCCAGGGAAATCGCCAAGCAGGAGCGCCAGCCGACGCTGTTCGTCGAGATCAACACCGGCGCCGAGCCGCAGAAGGCGGGCGTGCAGCCGCCGGATGCCGATGCGTTTCTCACGCGCTGCCGCGAGAGTTACGGCTTGGAAATTTCCGGGCTGATGTGCATTCCGCCGCTCGAGGAGGCGCCGGGGCCGCATTTCGCGCTCACCGCCAAGATCGCCAAGCGCAATGGGCTCAAGCTTTTGTCCATGGGCATGAGCGCGGATTTTGCGACCGCCATACAACTCGGCGCCACCCATGTGCGGGTGGGCAGCGCGATTTTCGGCGGGCGCACGTGAGCGCAACGGACCCGGACGTCGAACGCTGGCAGGCGCGCTTTGCCGAGCCGGGCTACTTGTTCGGCACCGCGCCTAATGCTTTTCTCAAAGCCCAAGCGCACCTGTTGCGGCGGGGCGAGCGCGCGCTGGCGATCGCCGACGGCGACGGGCGCAACGGGGTGTTCCTGGCCGAGCAGGGGCTCGACGTGCTGTCGGTGGATTTCTCGCCGGTGGCGCAGGCCAAGGCGCTCGCGCTCGCCAAAGTGCGCGGCGTGACGCTGCGCGTCGAGCAGGCCGACATGACAAATTGGCGCTGGCCGCAAGCCGAGTTCGACGTGGTGGCGGCGATCTTCTTCCAATTCACCAATCCGCCGGAACGGGCGGAGATGTTTGCCGGCATCAAGCGCACGCTGAAGTCCGGCGGGCTGCTGTTGCTCGAGGGCTACGGCCTCAAGCAACTCGACTACAAGACCGGCGGACCATCCGACCCGACGCAGCTTTATACCCGCGCGCTGCTGCAAGAGGCCGTCGGCGATTTTTCATCGCTCGATATCCGCGAATACGAGGCCGACCTGCAGGAGGGCAGCCGGCATGCCGGGCGATCGACGCTGATCGATCTGGTGGGCAGGAAATAGTCTATGTCGTTACTGGGCGCCGTCGGCGCGCCCGGCAATGACCGTCAGCGGAACCGCGGCGGCAGCGGCGGCAGCGGCGGGAAGCCTGGCCTGCCGCCCGGCGCGGAGCCGAACGTGGTCGCATCGAGCGGCTTCTTCAAGAGGCTCGAGCGCAAGGCCTCGCCACGCGGCGAGGGCGGCACCGGCGGCGGCATCGCCGGCGCTTGCGGCGGTGCCGGCTGTAACGGCGGCGCGGCGTCGAACGGCGCGCTGTAGTCGACTAAATCCTCGTCGTTGCGGTGGCTCATGCTGGCGCTGCGCCAGCGTTCGATCACCGTGGAGATCAGGTCGCGGCTGATAGTGGTGCCGGCATCGGAGCGGGTGCTGCCCGACGCCTCGCTTTGCGGCCGCAGCTCGGGCGGCAACGTCACGAAACGCATGCGCGTCGGCAGCGCCACGCCGGGGCCGAAGGTGAACACCTCGCGGGTGCCGAGCGAAGGGATGAACGACAAAAGGTTGGTCGCGGCGTCCGACACCGCCGAGCGGATCAGGTTCTGGTCGCGGTCGTTGGACAGCCGCATGACGAACAACGTGGAGCACTGCGACACGATGGTCGGATCGATTTCCGCCGGCCGTTGCGTCACCAGGCCGAGGAACACGCCGTACTTGCGGCCTTCCTTGGCGATGCGCGAGAGCGCGCGCTTGGTCGGGCCGAAACCGACCGTCTTGTCGGCCGGCGCGTAGCGGTGCGCCTCTTCGCAGACGAACAGCAAGGGAGCCACGCCGTCGCTCCACAGGCCGAAATCGAAGGCCATGCGACAGAGCACCGACACCACCGAGTCCACCACCTCGGCCGGGAAACCGGCGAGCTGCATGATGGTCATCGGCTTGCCTTCGGTCGGCAGGCGGAACAACTGACCGAGGATTTCCGCCATGGTATCGCCGCCGATGTTGGCGTTCTCGAACATGAAGGCGTAGCGCGGATGATTGCGGAAGGTCTTAATGCGGCCGATCAGCTTGTGATAGATGACCGCGCGCGAACGGTTCTCCAGCTTGCCCATGCGCTCGTCGAGCAAATTGATGAGATCCTCGATGCGGTAGGGCACCGGCGTGTCGGCGGTAAATCCGGCATCGCGCGGGTCGCGCTTCTTGGCCAGCGTGCGCTCGTTGTTGGTGCGGTATTGCAGATAAGCGGACTTGGCCAGCGGAATGACCTCGGAGAGGATTTCGACTTCCTCGTCGACGCCGGGACGGCCGCCGAAGAAGGCGTCGATCGTCTCCTCGAAATTGAACAGCCAGAACGGCAGCCGCAGATTGCGCGGGGTGAGCACCTGCGCCTTGTCGCCGAAGCAGCGGCTGTATTCGTTGTGCGGATCGACCAGGAAGATGCGCAGGTCCGGGCGCTTATCGAGGATCGTCTGCAGGATGATAGCGACGCCGCTCGACTTGCCGACGCCGGTGGCGCCGACGATGGCGAAATGCCGGCTCACCATAGGGTCGATATCGATATGCACGGCGATGTCGGAATTCTGCTGCAGGTCGCCGACGTGGGCATGGTCGGCGTCGGCCGAGCCGTAGACCAGGCGCAGCTCGCGCTCGCTGAGCAGCAGCGCGCCGTCGCCGATGTTCGGGTATTCCATGACGCCGCGCTGGAACACGGCCGCGCCGCCGTCGCTCGAGCGAATCTCGCCGACCAGATCGAGGCGCGCGACCTTGCGGAAGGCCGCCCCGGTCGTGGCCATCGTGGCCTGCTCGTCGATGTCGGTGACCAGCCCGATGATCACGGCTTTGCCGGCCATCATGCCCATGAATTTGCCGACGGTGGGCTGCTCGCCGCCGGCGCTGCGCGCGGTGAGTTCGACGATAGCCTGCGATCCGGTGATGGCCACCACGCGGCCGATCAGATCGGGTCCGGAGCGGGCCGGCGAATGGGCAGGATTTGCAAGTGGCGCGGTTGACGTATCCATGAGCACCCCAGCGCGGTCTTGTTTTGCAATTCTTGCGTGACCGCCGCGCTGATGTCTGAAATATCACAGAGCGATTCCCGTTCAGTTAATGTGACGGTTATGCAACCCGCCGCGCGCGACTATGCTTAATCAATGGTGGCCGGCGTCACGAAAGTAATAATTACTCAACCATGATGTGGCTGCGCGCGCCGAGGCGCGCCAACAGCCGCCGCAGCGCCGGCATGGCGAGCGCGACGCAGCCCGCGGTCGGCGCGAAAGCGGGCCGCGCCACATGGATGAACACTGCGCTGCCGCGGCCGGCGATGCGCGGCCGCGTGTTGTGATCGATCTCGACGATGAAGTCATAGAGCGCGTCCTGACGCGCGAGGCGGTCGGCTTTGGCGCTGGGCGGCAGCTTGACCGGCCGGTTATAGCGGCGGTCGGTTGGGTCCTCGCACCAGCCGTCGGCGCCGCTGATGCGGCGGACCGGCAAATGGGTCGCCGGGCGCGGATGGCGGTCGGCGCGCCACCACAGCCGCTTGAAGCGAAAGACGCCGCGCGGCGTTGCGCCGTCGCCTTCGCGTTTGTTGGCCTTGATGCCGGCGCGGCCAAGCGCCACCGGCAGGGTCAAGGCGCCGGCCCGCAATATGCCGCGCGTAGGCTCGCCCGGCTTGCGCCGCACGCTAAGCCGCTGCAATGATATTTTGCGTTTTGCCCGCCGCACGGTTTAAAACTTCTCCTGTCCAGGCTGAACAACAGATCGCGCTTGCTCTTTTAGCCCCGAATGTTCTACTTCGCGAATATTCTCCGCAAGGCGCCTTTGAGCGATGCCCAATAGACGCACCATCCTGATCGTGGACGACGATGCCGAGCTGCGCGAGGCGCTGGTCGAGCAATTGAAGCTGCACGAGGAATTCGACGTTGCCGCGGTCGACAGCGGCACCAAGGGGGTGCAGGCGGCCAAAGCCGGCCAGATCGACCTGGTGATCATGGACGTCGGCCTGCCGGACGTCGACGGCCGCGAAGCGGTTCGCATCCTGCGCAAGAACGGCTTCAAGGCGCCGATCATCATGCTGACCGGCCACGACACCGACTCGGACACCATCCTGGGGCTGGAATCCGGCGCCAACGATTATGTCAGCAAGCCGTTCCGCTTTGCCGTGCTGCTGGCGCGCATCCGCGCGCAGCTTCGCCAGCACGAGGCGAGCGAGGACGCCGTCTTCACCATCGGCCCCTACACGTTCCGCCCGAGCTCCAAGCTGTTGCTCTCGCCGAAGGGCAGCAAAGTGCGGCTGACGGAAAAGGAAACCGCCATCCTGCGCTATCTCTATCGCGCGGCGCAGAAGCCGGTGTCGCGCGAGACGCTGTTGCAGGAAGTCTGGGGTTATAATTCCGGCGTCACCACCCACACGCTGGAGACGCATATCTACCGGCTGCGGCAGAAGGTCGAGAAAGACGCCGCCGCGCCGCAGATCCTGGTGACCGAAGCCGGCGGCTATAAGCTGGTGCCGTGAGCACCATGCGGACGTTCACACGTCTGCCATTCCGGGGCGCCGCGCAGCGGCGAACCCGGAATCCAGACACAAATTCAGAGTATGCATCTAGATTCCGGGTTCTCGCCTTTGGCGAGCCGCGGAATGACGGTTAGCCCATGTCGCTGGACGACGACGTCGAATTCTTCAAGCAGGTGCCCACGTTCGCGGTGCTCGGCCCTCAGGCGTTGCGCATCCTGGCGATCGGCGCGGAGACCCGCCATTTGGCCAATGGTGCGGTGTTGTTCTACGCCGGCGAACTCGCCGAGGGCGGCTATGTGGTGCAGGAAGGCTCGCTGCTCTTGGAGCCGAATTCGCCGCTCGAGGGCCGGCAATTCACCGCCGGCCCCGGCACGCTGGTGGGCGAGTTGGCGCTGCTCACCGATATGGTGTGCCCGGCCACCGCGATCGCCAAAGGGCCGACGGTGGTGATCCGCATTTCGCGCAGCCTGTTCCGCAAGATGCTGGAGGGCTACCCGGCCGCCGCGCAGAAAATACGCGACATGGTGGCCAGCCGCGTCGACGACTGGACGCGCGAACTCGGCGGCGTGAAGCGGACGCTGGAGAAATAGAGTTAGACCTCCACCGTCGCCGTCACCGGCACGTGGTCGGAGGGGCGAGCGGCGCCGCGGTAGTCCTTGGCGATCTTGATTTTGGAAACGCGGCCGGCGAGCGCGTCCGAAGTCCAGACGTGATCCAGCCGGCGGCCGCGGTCGGCCTCGCGCCAATTGTTCATCGCGCGGTAGCTCCACCATGTATAGAGCTTCGCCGGCTCGGGCGTGAGCACGCGCATGGCGTCGATCCAATTGCCGGCCTGGCGCGCGGCCACGAGCTTCTCGCATTCGATCGGCGTGTGCGAGACGACTTTCAGCATTTGTTTATGACTCCATACGTCGTGCTCGAGCGGCGCCACGTTGAGGTCGCCGACCAGAATGGCGCGCTGCGATTTCTCCGGCCGCAGGGCGGCATGCACGCGCATCTCGTCGAGGAAATCGAGCTTGTGCTGGAATTTCGGATTGACCTCGGGGTCCGGCTCGTCGCCGCCGGCCGGCACATAAAAATTATGCAGCGTGATGGGATCGCGTAACCCGGCGCGCTCGCCGAACGTCACCGCGACATGGCGGCAGTCGGTCTTGCCGCAGAAACTCTGTACGTCGGTCGTCTCGAATGGCAGGCGCGAGAGCACGGCGACGCCGTGATAGCCCTTCTGCCCGTTGAGCGCCGCGTGCTCATAGCCGAGCCGGTTGAAGCGCTTAAGCGGGAAGGCCTCGTCCGGGCATTTGGTCTCTTGCAGGCAGAGCACGTCGGGCCGCGCGCTCTTGAGATATTTGGCGACCAGGTCGATGCGCAGGCGGACCGAATTGATGTTCCAGGTGGCGATCTTGAGGGGCATGGGAAACATGTACCACGTCATTCCGGGACGCGCCCACCCGGTCCGCGCGAAGCGCGGCCGGATGACAGGCTCCGGCGCGAACCCGGAATCCAGAACCATTCACAGGTCTTAGAATACATCTGGATTCCGGGTCCGCGAGCTGCGCTCGCGTCCCGGAATGACGACACGCCAGCTAATTCCGATAGCGCGTGTAATCGATCTTGAACATATTGGGATCGGGCCGCTGGGTGGTATTGAGATTGTACACCGCGACGGTCGTGTCGTAGCCCTGCGGGTCGGTCACCGTCCACTGCTTGAGCTGCATGTCCTTGGCGCTGAACATGATCATCAGCCGGCTGGTGCCGACGAGGTCGTTCTTCTCCTCGACCACCACGGTGACGAACACGTCGTCGGCGTAGACCGCGACCAGGTTTGTGTCCTTCATCAAGTCGACATGGTCGGCAAGCAGGAAGCGCAGCGGCGTCTGCGACAGTGGGTAGACGTCTTGCGTCGCCAGATTGCGGTCGCGCACCACCACCGACTGGCCGTCGGCGATCAGTTCGATCGGGGTGGGATCATCGTATTCGAAACGCACTTTGCCGGGCTTGGAAATATAAAACTCGCCTTGCGTGCGGCGGCCGTCCGGCGCGACCTGGACGAATTTTCCCGACAACACATGCATGTTGGAAAGATAATTGTTCACCTTCTCGACGATGGCGCGCTGGTCGGCGTTGAGCGCGGTCGTTGAGCCTGGCTTGCCGAGCAGCGCGGCGAACGGATTGGAGACCGGGTTGGGCATCTGCGCCGGCGCGGCTTGAGCCTGCTGCGGCTGCGCGGGAGCCGCCGGTTTGGCAATCGAGCCGGTGGTCGTTGGTTGGGTGTTCGCCGGACGCGGCATCGGCAGCGGCACGTCCTCGGCCAACGCCGGGGTGAACGCCAGAGAGGCTAAAAGCACGGCTACGCCTGCGATCCGGCCGCTCCACCCCTGAATCTGTCCCGCCATGGCGATCTCCGCTTCGGTCCCTTTGCAGTTAAGGGCAGCATGTGGCGATTTCGCGGCTCGAATTATGCGCTGATTCGAGGCCGATCGCGATATTGCATTACCGACTGAACTAATAGCGCTCGTCGGCCGGGTTTTCCGGCACCAGGATCTCGCGCTTGCCGGCGTGGTTGGGCTGGCCGACGATGCCTTCCTGTTCCAGCCGCTCCATCAGCGAGGCGGCGCGATTGTAGCCGATCTGAAGCCGGCGCTGGATATAGGAGGTCGAGGCCTTGCGGTCGCGCTTCACGATGGCGACGGCCTGGCTGTAAAGATCGCCGCCTTCGGCGAGCCCCATGCCGGTTGCGTCGAACACCGCGCCGTCCTCGCCGTCTTCCGGCTCGCCGGCGGTCACCTCGTCGAGATATTCGGGGTGGCCCTGCGTCTTGAGGTGACGCACGACCTTCTCGACTTCGTCGTCCGAGACGAAAGGTCCGTGCACGCGGCTGATGCGGCCGCCGCCCGCCATATAGAGCATGTCGCCCTGGCCGAGCAACTGTTCGGCGCCTTGCTCACCCAAGATGGTGCGGCTGTCGATCTTGGAGGTGACCTGGAACGATATGCGGGTCGGGAAATTCGCCTTGATGGTGCCGGTGATGACGTCGACCGACGGGCGCTGCGTGGCCAAGATGACGTGAATGCCGGCGGCGCGCGCCATCTGCGCCAGGCGCTGGATGGCGCCTTCGATGTCCTTGCCGGCGACCATCATCAGGTCGGCCATCTCGTCGACGATCACCACGAGATAAGGCAGCGGCTCGAGGTCGAGCTCTTCCTTCTCGTAGATCGCCTCGCCGGTTTCCTTGTCATAACCGGTGTGCACGGTGCGCGTGAGTTGTTCGCCTTTGGCTTTCGCTTCGGCGACGCGCGCGTTGTAGCCGTCGATGTTGCGCACGCCGAGCTTGGACATCTTCTTGTAGCGTCCTTCCATCTCGCGCACCGCCCATTTGAGCGCGACCACCGCCTTCTTCGGATCGGTGACGACCGGCGTGAGCAGATGCGGGATGCCGTCATAGACGGAGAGTTCGAGCATCTTGGGATCGACCATGATCAGCCGGCACTGGTCGGGCCGCAGCCGATAGACCAGCGACAGGATCATGGTGTTGATGGCGACGGACTTGCCGGAGCCGGTGGTGCCGGCGATCAGCAGATGCGGCATGCGCGACAGATCGACGATCACCGACTCGCCGCCGATGGTTTTTCCCAAGCACAGCGGCAGCTTGGCGGAGCTTTGGTTGTAGTCGTTGCCGGCGAGCAATTCGCGCAAGTAGACTTTTTCGCGTGTCGGATTGGGCAGTTCGATGCCGATGGCGTTGCGGCCGGAGACGACCGCGACGCGCGCCGACACCGCACTCATCGAGCGGGCGATGTCGTCGGCAAGGCCGATGACGCGCGACGACTTGATGCCGGGCGCCGGCTCCAGTTCGTACAGCGTCACCACCGGGCCGGGGCGCGCATTGATGATTTCGCCGCGCACGCCGAAATCGCCGAGCACGCTTTCCAGCGCCACGGCGTTGGCGTCGATCAGGTCTTTCGACAGCGTGGTGCGTTCGGAGACGCGCTGGGCGGTGAGGAAATTGAGCGAGGGCAGCACATAGCCATTGGCGGAACGGCGCGCCGGCAGGCGCGGCGCGGCGCGACGACGCGGGGCGGCCGGCGCTTCGTCGCCCTCGTCCTCGTCGGCGAAAGTAGGCGCGACGGGTGGCGCAACGCGGCCATACGCGTCGAAGCGTGGCTCCTGACGCGGGCCGGCGGCAACGGGCGCGGTCGCGGGCAGCGGCGTGCGCAGCTTGCCGCGCAACAGGCGGCCGGCGCGTGCCTTCCAGCTCAGCAGCGCATGCGCGATCATGCCGCGCCAGGCCGAGGTGCCGTCGCTTTCTTCCTCGTCGATCATTTCTTCGGCGTTGCGCGAGTACTTGCGTTCGACGTTGCGGCGCGGCCAGCCGAAGCCGCCGGCAAAGGCGATCGTTGCGACAGTGGCGACGCCGAAACATGCGGCGGTCAGGGTCAGCGTGAGGCCATTGAACCGGGCGCCGAAGACAAAGGCAGGCGCGCGCAACAGCGCGTCGCCGAATACCCCGCCGAGCCCGGTCGGCAGCGGCCAGGAGCCGACGCGCGGCAGCGTGGAGACGAAGGCGGCGGCGAGGAAAGTAGCGAGGATCCACAACAGGCCGCGCCATTTTTCGCCGACCGGCCGATGCGATAACAGCCGCCAGCCGAGCAGCATTTCCGGCAGCAACAGCATGACGCTGGCGAGGCCGAGGAGCTGCATTGCGAGATCCGCGAAGATCGCGCCCGGGAAGCCGAGCAGATTGTGCACCGGCGTCTGCGTGGCGTGGCTGAGCGAGGGGTCCTGCACCGACCAGGTGGCAAGCGCGATCGACCCGAGCAGCGCCAGCGTGATCAGCGCCAGGCCGACGATTTCGCTCAGGCGGCGGCGCAATATGTCGCGGAAATGCTCGGAGACGAAAGCGATGGCGTCAAAGCTGCGATCGATTGCGGGCATCTGTGTTTCCCTCAGGCGAGAACGGCGACGAGGCGATGCAGCGCCTCCGCCGTGGCCGCCTTGTCCTGAACCATGGCGACGCGGATATAGTCCGCACCGGGATTTGACCCGTCGGCCTGCTCGCGCGCGAGATAGCGGCCGGGCACGACGCGCACGCCGGCCTCTTGCCACAGCCGCTTGGTGACGGCTTCGCTGCCGCCGTATTGCGCGACGTCGAGCCAGAGAAAAAATCCGCCGGCCGGACGCTTGTAGCCGTAGCGGTCGCCGATGATCTGATCGGCAAGATCGAACTTGGCCGAATAAAGCGCGCGGTTCTCCCGCACATGCGCCTCGTCGCCATAGGCGGCGACGGCGACATGTTGCGCCGGGCCCGGCACCTGCGGCGCCGAGACGTTACGCAGTTCGAGAAAGGCTGCGAGGAAGCGGCGGTCGCCGGCGGCGAAGCCGACGCGCAGGCCGGGCAGGCTCGAGCGTTTGGACAGAGAATGAAATACGACCGCGTTGGCGAAGTCGGGCCCGGCGGCTTCCAGCATGCCGGCCGGCGGATGCTCGCTGTAAATCTCGCAATAGCATTCGTCGGCGAAGACCAGGAAGCCGAAGCGGCGGGCGAGGCCGGCAAGCTTGTCGAGATAGGCGCGATTCGCCACTGCCCCTTGCGGGTTCGACGGCGAGGCGAGGTAAAAGGCGACGGTGCGCGCGAGCAGCGCCTCGTCGAGCGCGGCGAGATCGGGCAGGAAGGAGGTCTCGCGCGTCGCCGGCAGATAGACCGGCTCGCAATCGGCGGCGAGCGCCGCCGCGCCATAGGCGGCATAAAACGGATTGGGAATGAGCACCGCGGGCTTGCCGGCGCGGGGACCGACCCATCGCTTGGCGGCGATGGCGGCGAGAAATAGGCCCTCGCGGGTGCCGGCAAGCACCAACACTTCGCTTTGTGGGTCGACCGGACGGGCGATCTTGAAGCGGCGGCCGAGCCAAGCTGCCACCGCGCGGCGGAACGGCTCGCTGCCCATGTTGGCAGGGTAGCGGCCGAATTCGTCGAGATGGGCGGCGAGCACGGGGCCGACAAATGACGGGATGGAGTGTTGCGGCTCGCCGACCGACAGATTGATCGCAGGTCTGCCCGGCTCGATGCCGGCGATCAACTCGGTCAGCCGCACGAAGGGCGAGCGGGTGTCGACCGCCGGAGCAGGTGTCGCAGAAGGCTCGCGCTGGGCGGTCATCGGGGCCATGGCTTACCGCGGCGGGCGAGGCCCGCCATACAAGGGCTTGGCCACAATAGTGAGGTCGAGGTTAAGACCCGATTAACCATGGGGAATTCGGCTTTTCATCGATCCCAGCGCATGCCGGTCACGCGCGGGTCGGCTGCAAACAGCCCGCGGCCAAATGGAATCGTTAAGGCCGGGGCTTCGCACACCGCCCGGATGCCGGTGGCGCTGAAATGAAGGTGCCAGGTCTGCCGGTCGACGGCGTCGCTGGCGGCAAAAACCCGGCATGCAAGCACCGCGATATTGGCGCGCGCTGCCGGGTCGCGCACGGATTCGTAGCGTATGACTTCGAGCGATGCGGCGCGCGCCGCGTCCGCCAGATCGAGGCAGGCCGCATAATCGGTGAGCTGGATCCAAAGCGTGCGGTCCGCGAGCAGCGGTGGGCGCATAAGATCGATGGCTTTGTCGGTCGCGATTTCGGCGGCAAAAGCCGTGTACTCGGCCGGGTTTGCGGGCCAGAGCGTTTGCGGGCTTTCGGCATAAAACAGCAGGCGATAAAATGCGGCCTCGGCGACAGCAGTTTCATGTGACTCGGAAGCGTAAAACACGCCGTCGGGAGAGCCTGCGCGGCGAAATCGCGAGTCGAACGGATACGGGATGTAACGAAACGGCGTGAACAGCAAATAGCCCAAATGCCCGCATTCTTCGGGCACATTGGCCTTGGATTCCTCGATGAGATTCTCAAGCGCCGCTTGCTCGCCGAGCGTGTCGGTGAGCTTCATGGTCGAGACCTGCGATTGAGCCTCGACGACGCGCCAGCACCGCAAGCGCAGGGCGGCGGCGCTAGATGCGAGCGCGTCGGGTGTCCAGGTACTGGACGACATTGACGAGGCCGCTGACGTTTTGGATGAGAATTATCGGCGCGGCGTGCAACGCAAGGTTCTCGCTGTTGAGCCAGCTACGCGCGGCTTGCTCATCACCACCCATGATCGCGTCGAGCGAACGGAACAGGCGGACGAAAAGAACGCTCAGCTCGAACGCTTTTTTGTCGCCGCGCGACAGCCAGTATTCGCCCTTGCTCATGCGCGAAATGGTCGGCTCGGACAGGCCAACGATAGTAGCCAAAGTCCGGTTCGTGAGCCCCAGTTTCTGCGCAGCACGAACGGTCGCCTTGGTGAGAGCGCTGGCTTCGCTGGCGACCGGGGCGTCGAGGGTGGCGGTTTCGGACATTTGCAGCCTCATATTTCTATAGAAAATATACTTTAGTTTCCTTTCCATAGAAAGATAATTCTCTGGTTCGCCGATTGTTCGAAAACTCCACGGGTTTTGCAATTATTACTTTGAATTCAGTAGCTTAAATTCAGTCGCCGCAATTCCGCACAAAAAAGAGAGGCCCCCGGCTCTTGCGAACCGGGGGCCTCGACGGAAGGGACAGTGCCGGGTTTCCGCCCCTACCGCTAGCTGGTTGCCGCTACTGGATGACTTCTCCGTGCAGCGCGAGATCGAGACCTTCGCGTTCCACTTCGTCGGACACGCGCAGGCCGATGATCACGTCGATAATCTTCAAGATGATCAGCGACACAATGGCATCATAGAAGAACACGATGCAGATGCCCTCGATCTGGTTGACGACCTGGCCGGGATTGCCCTCGATCAAGCCCGAGGTGCCGCCGTATTCGCTGATCGCGAACACGCCGGTGAGCAGCGCGCCGACGATGCCGCCGACCGCGTGCACGCCGAAGGCGTCGAGCGCATCATCCACGCCGAGAATGCGCTTGAGTCCGGTGACGCCCCAGTAGCAGACGACGCCGGCGGCGATGCCGATCACCATCGAGCCGATCGGACCGACGAAGCCCGAGGCCGGAGTGATGGCGACAAGGCCGGCGACCGCGCCGGAGGAGATGCCGATGACGGTGGGCTTACCGCGCATCGCCCATTCCACCAGCATCCAGGTGAAGGCCGCGACCGCCGTGGCGATCTGCGTTACGGTCATCGCCATGCCCGCTTGAATGCCCGCGGTGACGGCGGAGCCGGCGTTGAAGCCGAACCAGCCGACCCACAGCAACGAGGCGCCGATCAGTGTCAGCACCATGTTGTGACCTGGGCCCGTGTCCTTGCGCTTGCCGAGCATGATGGCGCACATCAGACCGGCGACGCCGGCGTTGATATGCACGACAGTGCCGCCGGCGAAGTCGAGCACCTTGATCTTGGCGTCGGAATTGCCGGAAGACAGCATGCCGTCCGAGGCCCAGACCCAGTGCGCGACCGGCGCGTAAACCAGGATCGCCCACAGCCCCATGAACCAGAGCATGGCGGAGAACTTCATGCGCTCGGCGAATGCGCCCGCGATCAGCGCAGGCGTGATGATTGCGAAGGTCATCTGGAAGCACATGTACACCGTCTCAGGGATGGTCGCCGCGAGCGGGTTAGGATTGCCCGCGCCGGTGGCGACGTCGCTGAGGATGCCTTGCAAGAACACGCGACTGAGTCCGCCGATGTAGGGCGAACCGGGCGTGAACGCCAAGGAGTAAGTGAGGATCGCGTAGACGATCGTGACCAGACACGTGACGGCGAAGCTCGTCATCACGGTGTCGCCCACGTTCTTCTTGCGCACCATGCCGCCGTAGAATAGCGCAAGGCCGGGCACCGTCATCATCAGCACCAGCGCCATGGAGGTGAGCATCCAGGCGGTGTCGCCCGAATTAGGCGTACACTTGGTGAGCACGGCCTTTTTCGGATCCGGATCGTTGGCGCAGGCGGGCGGCGGCGGAGGGGTCGGCGCTGCGGCAGGCGCCGCGGCAGCAGGTGCAGCCGCGGGAGGCGCGGCCATCGGGGCGGGGGTCTGCGCGTAGGACGTGTTGTACGTCGCCACGCTCAGGAACAGCCCGAGCAAAATCCCAAAAGCGAGAGCCAATAGCCCCGCACGGGAGGATTTAATCAACGTCATGGTCTAACTCCTGTCCGTATTGTTTGCGGTGCGGGTTACTAGAGAGCCGCAGCGTCGGTTTCGCCGGTGCGGATACGCACGGCGTGATCCAGGGCGAAGACGAAGATCTTGCCGTCGCCGATCTGGCCGGTCTTGGCGGCTCCGGAGATGGCGCCGATAACCTTGTCGACCTGGGTGGTCGCCACCGCCACTTCCACTTTGATTTTCGGGAGGAAGCTCACCGCATATTCGGCCCCACGATAAATTTCCGTGTGACCCTTTTGACGCCCGTAACCCTTGACCTCGGTGACAGTCAGCCCTTGCACCCCGATGGAGGTCAGAGCGTCGCGGACCTCGTCGAGCTTGAAAGGCTTGATAATGGCCATGACGATTTTCATGGATTCGATCCCCGCTTGAGCCCGTTTTCTACATTCACGCAGTGCGGGCGGGTTCACTGAGCCGGACCCGAAAAGCGCACTTCGCGGGCATAGCCGGGACAGGAGAATCAAGTGCCGTGCCAGATGCCGGCGGGCGGCCTATCAGGCTGAATTTATGAATGAATTTTTACGATTAGGGCGGGGGTCCGGCGGGCACAAAGGGCGTTAGCCCAAACGCGCGCCAAGACCCGGAAGGCCTGCATAATTTTTAGTCAGCCGCCTATAGCGGTAAAACCGCACCTGCGGCGGCGGCAGATGCGGCCGGGTTTCGTCTACTGCAGCGCCTCGCCGTGCTGGGTGACGTCGAGCCCCATCACCTCGTCCTCGTGGCGCACCCGCAGCGGCACCATGGCGCCGACCAGCTTGAGCACGACATAGGTGGCGACACCGGACCAGACCAAGGTGACGGCGATGCCGTAGAGCTGGTCGAGCACCTGCTGCGGATTGCCTTCGAGCAGGCCGGGCACGCCGCCCGGCAATTCGGGACTGGCGGACACCACGCCGACCGCCAGCACGCCGACCAGCAAGGTGCCGGTCAGCCCGCCGATGCCGTGCACGCCGAATACGTCGAGCGAGTCGTCGTAGCCGATCTTCAGTTTGAGCCAGGTGCAGGCCCAGAAGCAGACCGCGCCGGCGACGATGCCGATCAACACGCCGTCCATCGGCAGCACAAAACCCGAGGCCGGCGTGATGGTGCCGAGCCCCGCCACCGCGCCGGAAATCATGCCGAGTACCGAAGGTTTGCCGCGCGTCCACCATTCCAGCGCCATCCAGGTGAAGGCGCCGGCGCTGGCCGACAAATGCGTCGCGGTGATCGCCATGGCGGCGCGTGAATTGGCGCCCAAGGCAGAGCCGCCGTTGAAGCCGAACCAGCCGACCCACAACAGGCCGGTGCCGATCACCGCTAACGTGAGATCGTGCGGCGACAGATTTTCGCTGCCGTAACCGCGCCGCTTGCCGATCACGTAAGCGGCGACCAGACCGGCGACGCCGGCATTGAGATGCACGACCAGGCCGCCGGCGAAATCGATCACGCCGTGGCGGCCGAGGAAGCCGCCGCCCCAGACCCAATGCGCGATCGGCACATAAACCAGCAGCAGCCAGAACACGCAGAACAAAAGAAACGCGGAGAAGCGCATACGGTCCGCCACCGAGCCCGCCACCAGCGCTACCGTGATGACGGCGAAAGTCATCTGGTAGACCATGAACAGACTTTCCGGGATGGTCTTGGCAAACGGTGACACTGCGTTGAGCGTCATGCCGCGCAGGAAAATGCGGTCGAGCGTGCCGATATAGGCGCCGTCGCCGGTGAAGGTGAGCGAGTAACCGACGATCGCCCACAGGATGGACACCAGGAACGTCGCGGCCATGCATTGCGCCATGGTGGCGAGCACGTTTTTCTTGCGCACCATGCCGGCGTAGAACAGCGCGAGCCCGGGGATGGTCATCATCAGCACCAGGCCGGTGGCGCCCATCATCCAGGCGGTGTCAGCGGCGTCGATTTTCGCCGCAACGGTGGAAGCTTGCGCGAAAGCCGGCGAGGCGGCCAGCGTCGTCAATGCCGCGGTCGCGGCGATGACGAGGCGTGATTGCGCCCGTGTCATTTCAACCCCCTAATTCAGATTTTCTAAAGCGCGCTGTCGTCGGTCTCGCCGGTTCGAATGCGCACGGCTTGCTCGAGCGGCATGACGAAGATTTTTCCGTCGCCGATCTGACCGGTCTTGGCGGCGGCGACGATCGCCTCCGTCGCCTGATCGATCTGTTCGCTGGAGACCGCGACTTCGATGCGCAGCTTGGGCAGGAAGTTCACCGCGTATTCGGCGCCGCGGTAGATCTCCATGTGACCCTTCTGCCGCCCATATCCCTTGACCTCGTTCACGGTCATGCCGTGAACGCCGATGCGGGTGAGGGCTTCGCGCACCTCGTCGAGCTTGAACGGTTTGATGACGGCAATGACCAATTTCATGATTTTCCTTCCCGGCGGGGAACCCTGCTTTGGCGCCTGATCTAGCCCGGGGATCCGGTTTCCGCCCTTGACCAAAGTCGGGGGCCGGCCGGTTCGGGGTCATGCGCTGAAGACAACCGAAGCCCTGCCGCCACGTTCCAGCAGGGCCGATTTGCCCAGCGTATCGACAGCCAGATCAAAAATTAAGCGGGATTATTGACGCGTCCCAAGGCATTCGCCTCCGTATAAGGCATTTTAGGACAGACTTATTGTCCTATTTGCCTCATCGAGGTCCGACAAAACCAAGATCGTGGGTCGAGCGGGCCGGAATGGCCAACGCCGGTTTCACCGTTGCGCGCCGTCAAGTCCGCCGTAGGCGCACCAGGCCCTCCTGCGCGACGGAAGCGACCAGCGTGCCGTCGCGGGTGAATATAAGTCCGCGCGAAAAGCCGCGCGAGCCGTGCAGGCTGGGCGAATCCTGCGCGTAGAGCAGCCACTCGTCGGCGCGGAACGGCCGGTGCAGCCACAGCGCATGATCGAGGCTCGCCGCCATGAATTCCTTTTCGAACAGCGTGCGCCCGTGCGGCACCAGCGCGGTATCGAGCAGGCCCATGTCCGAGGTATAGGCCAACACGCATTGATGGATGGCCGGATCGTCGGGCAGGCGGCCGGTGGTTTTGATCCACACGTTGAAGCGGCCGTCGGGATATTTCTTGCCGAGATAGCGGTCGAATTCGACCGGGCGCATTTCCAGCGGCCGCTCGCGCTCGTAATAGCGCCGCACCGGATCGGGCATTAGCGGCAGAATCTTTTGCCGCATCTCGGATTCGCTCGGCAATTTTTCCGGCGGCGGTACGTCCGGCATTTTCATTTGGTGTTCGAGGCCCGGCTCGTCGACATGAAACGACACCAGCATGGAGAAGATCGGGTTGCCGTGCTGGCGCGCGGTGACGCGCCGCGTGGTGAAGCTCTTACCGTCCCTGATCCGATCCACGTCGTAGATGATCGGCACCTTGGGATCGCCCGGCAGCAGGAAATAGGCGTGCATGGAATGCGGCGGGCGGGCTTCCACGGTGCGCACCGCGGCGACCAGCGCCTGGCTGATCACCTGGCCGCCGAACACGCGCTGCCAGCCGACCTGCGGCGAGCGGCCGCGGAATAGGTTTACTTCCAGCGGTTCGAGGTCGAGAAGATCGAGCAAATCCTGGACGGGGGTGGCGGGCATGGGGGCTGCCAGTATGGGTCAAATATCGACCCTAACCTGCTATGCTGGGCGGCGTTTTACAAGGAAGGTCAGAGAAAACCGCATGCCGGAAGGACCGAAGCAGCATCGGAAAGCCGACCTGGCGATCGGCGGGGCGGGGTTTGCCGGCCTGGCGCTGGGGATCGCGCTGCGCCAGGGCCTGGGCGAAATGTTTTCGGTGACGGTCGTCGACCCGGCGCTCGCCTCCGCGCCATCGAAGGACCCGCGCGCCTCGGCCATCGCGGCGGCGGCGCGCCGGCTGTTCGAGGCGATCGAGGTGTGGGACGCGGTTGCCGACCAGGCGCAGCCGATCCTCGACATGGTGGTGACCGATAGCAAACTCGACGACGCGGTGCGGCCGACTTTCCTCACTTTCGGCGGCGAGGTGGAAGAGGGCGAGCCCTTCGCCCACATGGTGGAGAACCGGCATCTGGTCGATGCGCTGGTCGCCAAAGCAAAAGAGCTCGGCGTCGATCTGCGCGCCGGCACGGTCGGCGGTTTCGAGCTCGCGGCGAATGCGATCGAGGTCAAGCTTGGCGACGGCGAGACGATTTCCGCGCGGCTTTTGGTCGGCGCCGACGGCGCGCGCTCGCAAATCCGCGAGCAGGCCGGCATCGCCACGCACGGCTGGAATTACGATCAGTCGGCGATTGTCACGACGGTCGCGCACGAACGCAAGCATCAAGGGCGCGCCGAGGAGCATTTCCTTCCCGCCGGGCCGTTCGCCATTTTGCCGTTGACCGGCAAGCGTTCTTCCATCGTGTGGACGGAAGAAACGCGCGAGGCGGAGCGCATCGTCGCGCTGCCGGACGAGGAATTTCATGCCGAACTGGAAAAGCGTTTTGGCCTGCATCTCGGCGATATCGCGGTGGTGGGCGCGCGCCGCGCTTTTCCGCTCGGCCTGTTCACGGCGCGCTCGTTCATCGCCGAACGGCTGGCGCTGATTGGAGATGCCGCGCATATCATTCACCCGATCGCCGGGCAGGGACTCAATATGGGCCTGCGCGACGTGGCGGCGCTGGCCGAGGCCGTCGCCGACGCGGCGCGTCTCGGGCTCGATATCGGTTCGCTTGAAGTGCTCGATCGCTATCAGCGCTGGCGCCGCTTCGACACCATGACCATGGGGGTTGCTACCGACGGCTTGAACAGATTGTTTTCCAACAGTTCCGACGCGTTGCGGCTGTTGCGCGATCTCGGCCTCGGTGTGGTCGAGCGCCTGCCGGCGCTCAAGCGCGTGTTCATTCGCGAGGCGGCGGGCTTTACCGGCGACGTGCCGAAGCTGCTCAGGGGTGAGGCGCTTTAATTTCAGCGGTGCGACATGCGCTCTTTCCCTCTCCCCTTGTGGGAGAGGGTGGCGAGTGCGGAGCGATAGCGAGCACGAGCCGGGTGAGGGGGTTGCGCTTGAAGTGACTCCGCCCCCTCATCCGCCCTCGCTCGGCTTCGCCTCCGCTCGGGCACCCTCTCCCACAAGGGGAGAGGCGAAGTGAGCGCGCGTTTCGATCACGACAACGGCACGCTGCCGACGTGATCCTGGAACGCCTTGCGTTTGGCGATCGCGTCGTACCAGCGGTCGAGATTGGGTGTCGGCCGCCGGCCCGGCACCAATTGCCGGTAGCGGTAGCACATCACGCCGACCGGAATGTCGCCATAGGAGAACGCGGGACCGGCGACGTAAGCGGTCTTGGCCAATTGCGCGTCGAGCATCTTCATCGCGTCGGTGGTCTTGTCCTGCGAAGCCTTGATCGCGGCCATGTCGCGCTTTTCCGGCGGCGTGCGGATCAGGCCCCAGAATGCCGGCGTGATCGCCGGCCCGGCCACCGACAATTGCCAGTCCATCCATTGACTGGCGAGCGCGCGTTGGTGCGCGTCCTTCGGCTCCAGCACGCTGGTCTTGTCGTATTTGCCGGCGAGATAGCGCACGATCGAATTCGATTCCCACAAGATGAAGCCGTCGTCTTCTTCAAGAGTCGGCACCAGGCCGTTCGGGTTCATCGCCAGATAGGGCGCCTCCTTGTTCTTGCCGAAGGCGCCGCCGACGTCGATGCGCGTGTGCTCGAGCTTGAGCTCGCCCACCGCCCACATCGCCTTCTGCACGTTGGACGAGGTATTGCGGCCCCAGATTTTGATCATGAGTTCTTCCCGGATTTCGTGGAGTGGATGAAGTCAGTCGAGCCGGCGGGCCTCTTCCGGCAGCATGATCGGGATGCCGTCGCGGATTGGGTAGGCGAGCTTGGCCTTGCGCGAAATCAGTTCCTGCTTGGCGGCGTCGTATTCGAGCGTGGTCTTGGTCAGCGGACAGACCAGGATTTCCAACAGCTTCGGATCGACGCTGGCGGCCGGAGTTTCGGTGGGCGGGGTGGTGGACATGGATAGGCTCCCGGCGGGTTCGGCGGCTTTATAGCACGTCGCGGCGGACTACTGCAGCTGCGGCTCGCCCTCGGTGTTTTTCTTGGCGAGTTCGATTTCGGTGATGGCGACCAAGAGTTCGGCGCGGGTTTTCAGGTCGGGCGCTTCCAACAGCGCCTGCTTCTCCGGCGCCCCGTAGGGCGACATCATGGACAGCGCGTTGACCAGCGCCTCGTTCGGCGCCTGGTCGATGCCTTCCCAGTCGGCCTTCAAATCGTTCGCCTTCATGAAGGCGCGCAGCGCGGTGAGCACCGCCTCGCGGTCCACCTGGTCCTCGCCCTTGCGCGCGATGAAATCGTCGGTGAAGGGCGCGTAAGAGACGCGGCATTGCCGGTATTCGGTTTTCACCGCCAATTCCTGCTCGATGCGGAAGCGCGCGACGCCGGTGAGCTCGATCAGATAGCGGCCGTCACCCGACTCGGCGAGTTGGGTGATACGGCCGACGCAGCCGACCTTGAACAGCGGCGGCTTTTCGGCGGCGCCCGCTTGCGCCGCGTCGGGCTGGATCATGCCGATCAGCCGGTGGCCGTCGCGCAACGCATCGTCGATCATGGCGAGATAACGCGGCTCGAAAATGTTGAGCGGCATCTGCCCGCGCGGCAACAGCAGCGCGCCCGGCAGCGGGAACACCGGAATGACTTCAGGCAGATCGATCGGCCTGCGGTATTGGGCGTTCATCGGCATGGCATCGCCTCCGCCCGCCTCATGATGAGGCCGAAGACTCACGAAAACAAAATCGTCGACAGCCGCTTGCGGCCTTCCACTGCCGCCGGGTCGGCAAAACCCCAGGCTTCGAAGAGTTGCACAAGCTGCTTGCGCGCCGCGTCGTCATCCCACTTGCGGTCTTTCCTGACGATGGTCAGTAGGTGCTCGGCGGCCTCCGCGCGCTTGCCCTTGGCGTTGAGGGCGGCGGCGAGATCGAAGCGCGCCTGATGGTCGAGCGGATTGGCCGCGACCTTCTTTTCCAGTTCGTCGATCGGACCAACGGATTTCGCCTGCTCGGCGACCTCGAACGCGGCGCGCGCGGCGGCGACCGCCGCGTCATTGCGCTTGGGCTCCGGCACCAGCGCCAGCGTCTTCTTGGCCTGTTCGAGCGCGCCCGTGAGCACATAGCAGCGCGCGAGCCCGGCGAGGGCCGCGACATTGCCGGCGTCCTCTTGCAGCAACTGCCCGTAAAGATTGGCGGCGTCGGCGGCGTTGCCGGCGGCGAGCGCCTCGTTGGCTGACTTGAGCAGATCCTTTTCCTCGGCCCCGACCTTGCCTTTGGTCACCCGCTCCAAAAACGCCATCACTTGCGATTCCGGCAACGCGCCCATGAAACCGTCGATCGGCTGGCCGTTGGAAAACGCGATCACCGCCGGGATCGACTGGATGCCCATCTGCCCCGGGATCGCCGGATGCTCGTCGATGTTCATCTTGGCGAGCTTGACCTTGCCCCTGGCCGACTTCACCGCCTTTTCCAGCACGGGCGTGAGCTGCTTGCAGGGTCCGCACCAGGGCGCCCAAAAATCCACCAGCACCGGCTGCTGCTTGGATTCCTCGATCACGTCCTTCATGAAGGCTTGCGTGGTGGTGTCCTTGACCACGCTATCGGCCGCCGCCGTCATTTCCCCGCCGTTTTGCAACATTTTTCCTCGCCTTTAGACCGGTTTACGGGCCTGACGCCCGTTTCATGCCCGATTAGATGGGCATCCGGGGCATGAATGCAATCGGGTCAGGAAGCGTCGGGCACGCCCGCCGACAAGTGCTCGATGCGCGGGATGTGGCCGGTCGAATGCAGGAACTTCATCAGATCGTCGCGTTTGATCGAGGTGGTCATGGTGTTGACCAGCGGATGATAGTTGAGCGTTTCGTGCTCCATCATCCGGGCGTCGAGCACCACGGTGACGCGGCCCTGTGTGTCGTTGATGGCGCCAAAGGGGGTCACCGAGCCGGGATCGACCCCCCAGACTTCGCGTAGCAAATCGGAGGAACCGAACGAGAAGCGTCCGCTGGCGCCGAGCTGCCGGTGCAGGCCCTTAAGGTCGATATTGGCGTCTTCCAGCGCCACGACCAGATAGAGTTCGTGTTTCTTATCGCGCAGGAACAGGTTCTTGGTGTGCGCGCCGGCGACCTCGCCGCGCAGCCGCGTGGCCTGCTCGACGGTGAACACCGGCGGATGGGTGACGGTTGCGTGGGCGATGCCGAGCGCATCGAGCGCGGCGAACAGTTGGTCGGGGGTCGTGGGCACGAGCGACGTTTCCGGCTTGACGTGGGCTAGTCATAGGGGACTAGCCGGCCATGCGGAAGATGCAACGGTTTGGCGGGTTTGGCCGGTCCGCCGGCTCGAAACCGCGCGGGAAACGCCGAGTTGATCGGGTTTAACGGCTTAGTCGGGCCGCTGTTGCAAAGTGGTCAATCTTTTAGCTATAGGAACGGGCTTGGCGGCCGGGACTGCGGTTTCGGCCAGTTTTCTCTCGGATGCGGGTGTAGCTCAGGGGTAGAGCACGACCTTGCCAAGGTCGGGGTCGAGGGTTCGAATCCCTTCGCCCGCTCCAATTACTCTTCCTTCACATCGGCAATCTCGCCGCCGGTCAGGCGCTCCAACTCCCTGCCGCTGGTGCGGAAGACGTGGCGCGGCGAGCCGGCCGCCGCCCAGACCGGATCGAGCGTCAACAAATCGGCGTCGATGAATATGCGCATATTGCTCGCGTGGCCGACCGGCGCCACGCCGCCGATGGCAAAGCCCGTGTTGTCGCGCACCCAACGCCCGTCGGCGGGCGCTACCTGCTCGCCCACCGCGGCGGCGATTTTCTTCACGTCCACGCGATTGGCGCCGGAGGTCAACACCAGCAGCGGCCGCTCGCCAGCCCGCAGCACGATCGACTTGACGATTTGCGCGACGGTGCAGCCGACGGCGTTGGCCGCGTCCTGCGCTGTGCGCGTGCCGTCGGGAAACATGGCGATGGTGTCGGCGTGGCTCGCTTGCAGCAGCGCCGCTCGCACGCGCTCGACGGAATTGCTTTTGTCGGAGGCCGCCATCGCTCAATACCCCGTCGCCAGCGCGCCCTGCGTGCGGGCGTCGGCGGCGCCGACATAACCTTGCGGCGTCACGGCAATGGAATTCGCCGCGGTGTGCGGCTCGGTGGCGACGATGTTATGGCCGCGGCGTTTAAGCGCCTCAAGCACATCCGCGGCAAATCCGGGTTCGGCGTAAGTCTCATCCGGCTGCCATTGGTTATGCAAGCGCGGCGCCGACACCGCCCGGTCAATCGGCATATGGAAGTCGATCACGTTCGCGATCACTTGCAGCACCGCGGTGATGATGCGGCTGCCGCCGGGCGAGCCGGTGATGAGGTACGGCTTGCCGTCTTTCAGCACGATGGTCGGCGTCATCGACGACAGTGGCCGCTTGTTCGGTCCCGGCAGATTGGCGGCAAAGCCGACCAGCCCATAGGCGTTGGACGCGCCGGGCTTGGCGGTGAAATCGTCGAGCTCGTTGTTGAGCAGCACGCCGGTGCCGGGGGCGACCAGGCCGAGGCCGTAATAGAAGTTGAGCGTATAGGTATTGGATACCGCGTTGCCGTCGCGGTCGATGACAGAGAAATGCGTGGTGTTTTGCCCCTCGAATTCGGCCGGCTTGCCGGGTTTGATGTCGGCGGCGGGCGTCGACTTATCGCCGATCGTGGCGCGCAAGGATGCCGCATAGTTTTTCGAGATCAGGCCGGCGATGGGCATTTTCACTGTGTCGGGATCGCCCATGAACACGGCGCGGTCGGCATAGGCGCGTTTCATCGCCTCGATCTCGTCGTGCAACGCCTGTTCGCGCGGAAGCTTGCCGAGATCGTAGCCTTCGAGAATGTTGAGCATCTCGATCAGCGCCACGCCGCCGGATGAGGGCGGCGGCATGGAGACGATGGCGAAGTCGCGATAGGTCCCGCGCACGGCGGTGCGCTCGATGGCGCGATAGTTGGCGAGATCGTCCGCGATCATAATTCCACCGGCCGCGCGCACGGCGATGGCGATCCGCTCGGCGGTAGGCCCGGAGTAAAACGCGCGCGGACCGTCTTGCGCGATGGCGCGCAGCGTATTGGCGAGATCGGACTGCACCAGCCGGTCGCCCTGGTGCAGCGGTTCGCCGTCATGCAAGAAAATTTCCGCCGTGGATGGCCAGCGCGCCAGCTTGCCGCGAGTTGCGGGGAGCTGGTCGGCGATGCCGTTTTCCAAGGCAAAACCATTTTGCGCGAGTGCGATCGCCGGCGCCATCAGCTCGGCGAGCGACAGTTTGCCCGAGCCGTATTTCTCCCGCGCCAGCGCGAGGCCTGCCACCGTGCCCGGCACGCCGACACTGAGCCCGCTGTCGCGCGATTTCGTCGGATCGGGATCGCCCTTGGCGTCGAGGAACATGGTCGGCGTCGCCGCGGCAGGCGCGGTTTCGCGATAGTCGATGGCGACGTTTCGATTGTCCAAGTTACGATTTTTGGCGAGATGGATGACCATGAAGCCACCGCCGCCGATATTGCCGGCGCGTGGATAGGTGACGGCAAGCGCGAAACCGACCGCCACGGCTGCGTCCACCGCGTTACCGCCGCGCTTGAGGATGTCGACGCCGATGCGGGCGGCGCGCGCTTCCGGCGCCACCACCATGCCGTTGTGGGCGACGACCGCGGTTGCCGGGCGGATGGCCGGTGCCTGAGCAAGCGCTAGCCCCGCGGCGGCGGAAAGCGCTGCGGCAGCGAACATCGTGCGGCGGACATATCGCATCAGCGGGCTCCGGCGACTGGCAGCGGAACGAGCGGCCACAAGCTATAATGCATTACGGTGCTTGCGTGAAATGAGGGGGGCTATGCGTTCGATTGCGGTCAAGTCGCCGGACGGGACGACGATTGCTGCTGTTGATGGCGGCAATTCGGCCGGTCCGTCCATTCTGTTCATTCACGGGCTGATGCAATGCCACCTCGCCTGGCGGCGGCAATTCGCAGATCCGGCGTTGGCCGGCGCGTTCCGCCTGATCGCCATGGACTTGCGCGGCCACGGCTCGTCCGACAAGCCGGTCGGCAAGGAGCACTATCGGCCCGACAAATTATGGGCGGACGACGTCGCGGCGGTGATGGCGCAATTGGATTTACGCAAACCGATTCTGGTCGGCTGGTCCTACGCCGGGCGCGTCATCACCGATTATGTGCGCGTGCACGGGCAGTCGAATGTGGCGGGGGTCGATTTTGTCGGCGCCAATGTAAAGAGCGACGACGCCTTGCTCGGCCCGGCGATCAATAACCTTCCGGCGGCATTGTCACAGGACCTGGACACCTGCATCGGGGGGACGATTGCCTTCCTGCGCGCCTGCTTCGCGCGGCAGCCGACGCCGGAGGAATTCGAATTCATGCTTGCCTATAACATGGTGGTGCCGGTGGAGGTGCGCGCCGCCCTGCTCAGGCGCGTGGCCAATCCTGGCGACTTATTGGCAAAATTGGATTGCCCCGTGTTGATCAGTCACGGCAGCAAGGATCGGATCATGCTGCCGGCGATGGCGCAATTCGCCGCGTCGCAAGTGAAACACGCGCGCTTGTCGATGTATCAAGGCATCGGCCACGCGACGTTCTACGAAGATGCGCCTCGCTTCAATCGCGAATTGGCCGAATTCGTGCGCGCGGCGCAGTAAGCGCTAGCGCGCTTGCCCGTGATAGACCGAGTTCGGCCGCATGTCGGTGGCGGAGGCCACGCGGTTCGACATGTTGAAGAAGCCGGCGATGGCGGAAATGTCCCAGATATTGCGGTCGGTAAATCCGACGCGGCGCAGCCGCTCGCGGTCGCCTTCCTCGACGTTTCCTGGCGACATCGTAAGTTTGACCGCGAAGTCGAGCATGGCGCGCTGGCGCTTGTTGAGGCGCGCGGCGCGGTAGTTCATCACGATCTGTTCGCCGAGCAAAGGGTTGCCGGAATATTGCCGCACCGCGGCGCCGTGCGCGGTCAGACAATAATAGCAGCGGTTCTGCGACGACACTGCGACCGCGATCATCTCGCGCTCGAGTTTACTGAGGCCGCTTTCGCCCAGCATCAGGTCATTATACATGGCGACGAAGGTCTCGAGCTTAGTCATATCGAAGGCGTAAGCGACCAACACGTTGGGGATGAAGCCAAGTTTGTCCTGGCATTTCTTGAAATAGGCGGCCATGGCGGGCGAAAGCTTCGCCGTCGGCAGCTTGAGCGCGATCACCGGCGCGTCGTCGGCGACAGGCGGCGTTGATTTGAGCGGGATCGGCTTTTGCGCCTTCAACGGCGCGTTTTTTACCGATTTTGCAGCCTTGCTCATGGAATGCGTCCCCTCCTATCGACCCGGCTCTGAGACTACAATGTTACTGTAGCCCGCGATACGACCGGTGGGCCACGCTTTCGCCCTCTATGTCAGCATGTTAAGCCTGCGGCGCGGGGCGCTTTGTAAACGCGTCATGGCCACGTCACCAAACGATGGGTTGTTCTCGCCGGGCGGCCTTGGAACGTGAAAGCTCCTAACCCATGCTGGACAAAATCCCTCAAACGGCATCAGGCTCCATGAGCGTTGAATTGCCCGTCAGTGAGCGGGAAACCGCCGCCCGCGCCGTGATCGACGAGGCCGGCGCCGCGCTCGCCGCGCGCCGCAACGACATTCCGGCGGATTTTGCCGCGCAGCTCTACGCCCACGCGGTGGCGGAGGACGTGCTGTGCTACGCGGCCGCCGATCTCGCCGATCTGGTCGAGCGCGCGTTCGATTTTCTCACGGAACGCAAGCCGGGCGCGCCGAAGATTCGCTGCGCAACGGTGGCGCTGAAGGCTTCGGGCGAGCGCAGGGCGGTCTCGGTGGTCGAGATTGTCAATGACGACATGCCCTTTTTGGTCGACTCGGTGATGGCCGAGATCGGCGAGCGGCGGCTCATCGTACAACTGGTGGCGCATCCGGTGTTCGGCGTGCGCCGGGAGGGGGCCAAGCTCATCGCGGTCGGCGCCCCCGATACGGGCGCGCGCGAGAGCTTCATCCACATCCATCTCGAGCCGATCGCCGACGAAGCGGCATGCGCCGACCTCGAGCGCGCGCTCGCCGGCGTGCTCGGCGAAGTGCGGCTGGCCGTGCAGGATTGGCGCACCATGCTCGAGCGCGTCAACGGCATGGTGGCCGACCTCAAGAGCAACCCGCCGCCGTTGCCGGTGGACGAAGTCGCCGAAGCGGTGCAGTTCCTGCAATGGCTGCTGGCCGACAATTTCACCTTCCTCGGCATGCGCAACTACATTTTCGACGGCAACGGGCTGAACCCGGATTTCGACGACGCGCTCGGCATCATGCGGTCGCGCGAATTGCGCGTGCTCAAGCAGGGCAACGAACTACTCGAGTACACGCCGGAAATCATGGCCTTCCTCAAGGAACCGCGCCTGCTGATCATCGCCAAAGCCAACATCCACGCGCGGGTGCACCGGCGCGTCTATCTCGACTATATCGGCATCAAGCGCTTCGACGCTTCCGGCAATCTGGTCGGCGAGCAGCGCATCGTCGGGCTGTTTACCTCGACCGCCTATACGCGCACGGCGCACAGCATTCCCTATTTGCGTCGCAAGATCGCTGGCGTTGAGGCGCGCGCCGGATTCGATCCCAAGAGCCATTCCGGCAAGGCGCTGACCAACATGCTGGAGCAGTTTCCGCGCGACGAACTGTTCCAGATCGACGACGACTCGCTTTATCATTTCGCGATCGCCATCCTGCAACTCGGTGAAAGGCCGCGCGTGCGCGTGCTGGCGCGGCGCGACCGTTTCGACCGATTTGTGTCGGTGCTGGTATTCGTGCCACGCGAACGCTACGACAGCGATATCCGCGCGCGCATCGGCGACTACCTGAGCCGCGTTTTTATCGGCCATGTCTCGGCGTTCTATCCGTTCTTTCCGGAAGGCCCGCTGGTGCGCGTGCATTTCATCATCGGCCGCGCCGGCGGGCCTGCGCCCGCCGTCGACAGCGCGACACTGGAACGCGAAGTTTCCGCCATCGTGCGCTCGTGGAACGATGGACTTGCCGACGCCTTGGCGCTGGCCAATTCGCCGGAAAAAGCACGCGATCTCTTCGCGCGATACCGCGACGCGTTTTCGCAAGGCTTCCAGGAAAACTATGCGCCGGCGGTGGCGGCGACCGATATCCGCGCCATCGAATCGCTATCCGAACAGCGTCCGCTCGGCGTCGAGTTGCGTCACCGGATCGCGGAAGAGGCGCACAGCGCCAGCTTGAAGGTGTGGAGCTTCGGGCGGCCGCTGCCGTTATCCGAGCGCGTGCCGGTGCTAGAAAACATGGGCTTCAAGGTCGTCGACGAGCGCACTTATCAGATCACGCCGCGCGGTAACGAGGCCGGGGTGTGGTTGCACGACATGCTGCTCGAGCGGCGCGACGGCGGCATGATCGATCTCGACGCCGGCAAGGCGCGGCTGGAAGCCGCCTTCCTCATGGTGATGCGCGGGCAGGCGGAGAACGACGGCTACAACGCGCTCACGCTCGCCGGCAACCTCGGCTGGCGCGACGTGGCGTTGATCCGCACGCTGTCGCGCTTCCTGCGCCAGGTGCGGGTGCCTTATTCGCAGGACTACATGTGGGCGACGCTGGTGAAGCACCATTCCGTCGCCGGCGACATCGTCGAAATGTTTCACGCCCGCTTCGATCCGCGCCCGGACGCCGCGCAAACGCGCGATGCCCGGCAGCAGCAGATCGCCGCGCGCATCGAGGACGAACTGCAAAAGGTCGAGAGCCTCGACGAAGACCGCATCCTGCGCCACTTCGTCAACGCGGTGACCTCGGCGATCCGCACCAATTTCTATCAGACCGACAAGGACGGCCAGCCCAAGGCGCTGATCGCGGTCAAGTTCGAGAGTGGCAAGATCACCGACATGCCGCTGCCGCGCCCGCTGTACGAGATTTTCGTCTATTCGCCGCGCGTCGAAGGCGTGCATATGCGCTTCGGCAAGGTGGCGCGCGGCGGCATCCGCTGGTCCGACCGGCCGCAGGATTTCCGCACCGAGGTACTCGGCCTGGTGAAGGCGCAGCAGGTGAAGAACGCGGTGATCGTGCCGGTCGGCGCCAAAGGCGGCTTCGTGCCCAAGCTGATGCCGAAGGCGCCGACGCGCGAGCAATTCATGGCGGAAGGCATCGCCACCTATAAATTGTTCATTTCAACGCTGCTCGACATCACCGACAACATCCAAGCCGACGGTTCGATCGTTGCGCCCGATTGCGTGGTGCGCCACGAGGGTGACGATCCTTATTTGGTGGTAGCGGCCGACAAGGGCACCGCGACTTTCTCCGACATCGCCAACGGCATATCGGTCGAGCACGACTACTGGTTGGGCGACGCTTTCGCCTCGGGCGGCTCGGCCGGCTACGACCATAAGGCCATGGGCATCACCGCGCGCGGCGCCTGGGAATCGGTCAAGCGGCATTTCCGCGAAATGGATATCGACATCGGCAAGACGCCGTTCACAACGGTCGGCGTCGGCGACATGTCGGGCGACGTGTTCGGCAACGGCCTGCTGCGCGAAAGCACCACGCGGCTGTTGGCGGCGTTCGATCACCGCGACATTTTCATCGATCCGGATCCCGAGCCGGCGGCGGCATTCGCCGAACGCAAGCGGCTGTTCGCGCTGCCGCGCTCGAGCTGGCAGGACTACGACAAGAAACTGATTTCGCAAGGCGGCGGCGTCTATCCGCGGTCGTCGAAGGAAATCAAGCTCAGCGCCCAGGCGCAGAAATTGTTCGGCTTAAGCGAAAGCGTGACGCCGCAAGAGTTGATGAAAGCGATCCTCACCGCGCAAGTCGATCTCTTGTTCTTCGGCGGCATCGGCACCTATGTGCGTGCGACGAGCGAGAGCGACGATGCGGCCGGCGACCGCGCCAACGACGCCATCCGCGTCACCGGTTCGGACTTGCGTTGCAAGGTGATCGGCGAGGGGGCTAACTTGGGCATGACCCAGCGCGGCCGCGTCGAGGCAGCCTTTGCCGGCATCCGGCTCAACACCGACGCCATCGACAATTCGGCCGGCGTCAACACCTCCGACGTCGAGGTCAATATCAAGATCGCGCTGAGCCGGCCGCTGCGCGCCGGCACGCTGACCCTGGAAGGGCGCAACGCCTTGCTCGCCGAGATGACCGACGAGGTAGCGCGCCTGGTGCTGCGCAACAACTATCAGCAGACGCTGGCGCTGTCGTTGGCACAGCGGCGCGGGCTGGAGGACCTCGGCTTCCAGCAGCGCCTGATGCAGACGCTGGAAAAGCACGGCCAGCTCGACCGCGCGGTGGAATTTCTGCCCGACGAATTGGCCATCGCCGAACGGCGAAAGCGCAACCTGGGACTGACCCGGCCGGAACTCGCGGTGCTGCTCGCCTACGCCAAGCTCTCGCTCTACAACGAACTGCTCGACTCGAGCGTGCCGGACGATCCCTATCTCGGGCGCGAGCTTGAGCGCTATTTCCCCAAGGAAATGTCGGAGCGTTACGACGACGCGCTGCACGCGCACCGGCTGCGGCGCGAGATCATCGCCACGCAACTGACCAATTCGATGATCAACCGCGGCGGCTCAACGCTGATCGCGCGCATCGCCGACCAGACCGGCGCCTCCGCCGCGGCCATCGCCGCCGCCTTTGCCGCCGTGCGCAATAGCTACGACCTGATCGCGCTCAATTCCGATATCGACGGCCTCGACAACAAAGTGTCGGGCAAGACGCAACTTTCGCTTTATGCCGCCGTGCAGGACCTACTGCTCGACCGGCTGGTCTGGTTCCTGCGCAACGCCGATCTCAGGCAAGGCCTGGAGACGATCATCGCGCATTATCACGACGGCATCGCGCAGGTTTCGGCTGCGCTGGATAACGCGCTGTCGAAGCAGGCGGCGGCCGCGCGCGATGCGGCGGTGGCGGAACTCGCCAAAGCCGGCGTGCCCGAACAGCTTGCGCGCCGCATCGCCAGCCTCGCCGTGCTCAAGGCCGCGCCCGACATCGTGCTGGTGGCGGACCAGGAGAAAAAGCCGGTCGCCGAGGTGACCGCGACTTATTTCGCCACCGAATCGTTCTTCCAGCTCGACCGCGTGATCGGCGCGGTGCCGGGCATCGTGGTGTCGGATTATTTCGACCGCCTGGCGCTCGACCGCGCGCTCGACTCGATCGGCGACGCCGAGCGGCGGCTCACCGCCGCCATGATCGGCAACGGTTTTGCCGGCGCCGGCGCGGTGGAGGAATGGGTGAAGCCGCGCCAGGCGGAAGTCGAACGCATTCGCGCCGCCATCCACGAAATCGCCGGCTCCGGGCTGACGCTGTCGAAGCTGAGTGTGGCGGCGAGTTTGCTGGGGGATCTGGCGCGGGGGTAGTTATTGATCTCGGCCCGCTCATTCCCGCGAAAGCGGGAATCCTGTCTGAATCGAAAGCTCGCACAATGCTGCCCTGGGTCCCCGCTTTCGCGGGAACGAGCGGCCTTTGCTAATGCCTGAAATGCCGCACGCCGGTGAACACCATCGCCACGTTGTGCTCGTCGGCGGCCTTGATCACGTCGGCGTCGCGCATCGAGCCGCCGGGTTGGATCACCGCGGTGGCGCCGGCTTCGATCGCCACTAACAAGCCGTCCGGGAACGGGAAGAAGGCGTCGGAAGCAACCACCGAGTCTTTGGTCATGGGCACGGAAAGCTTCAGCTCCTTGGCCGCGTCTTCGGCCTTGCGCGCGGCGATGCGCGCGGCATCGACGCGGCTCATTTGCCCGGCGCCGATGCCGACGGTGGCGCGGTCCTTGGCATAGACGATGGTGTTCGACTTCACGTGCTTGGCGACGCGGAAGGCGAACGCTAGGTTGTTGAGCTCGGCCTCGCTGGGTGCGCGTTTGGTGACGACTTTAAGCTGCATCTCGTCGACCACCGCATTGTCGCGCGACTGCACCAGCAGGCCGCCGGCGACGGTCTTCGCCGTCAGACCGGAGCTACGCGGATCGGGCAGGCCGCCGGCGAGCAGCAGGCGCAGATTCTTCTTGGCGGCGACGATCTTAATTGCCTCGTCGGTGGCGTCGGGCGCGATGATCACCTCGGTGAAAATCTCGGTGATCGCCTTGGCCGCCTCGGCGTCGAGCTTTTGGTTGAGCGCGACAATGCCGCCGAACGCGGAGGTCGAGTCGCAGGCGAGTGCTTTTTTGTAGGCCTCGACGAGGCTGGCGCCTTCCGCCACGCCACAAGGATTGGCGTGCTTGACGATGACGCAGGCCGGGCCTTTGCGCGGATCGAACTCGGCCACGCATTCATAGGCCGCGTCGGTGTCGTTGATGTTGTTGTAGGACAGTTCCTTGCCCTGCATCTGCCGGGCGGTGGCGACGCCATAGCGCTCGTTCGGCGTTTTGTAGAACGCCGCGCTTTGGTGCGGGTTCTCGCCGTAGCGCAGCGATTGCAGCAGCTTGCCGCCGAAGGCGCGATAGTCGGGCGCATTGTCGTGCAGCCGGTCGGCGAACCAATTGGAGATCGCCGCATCGTAAGCGGCGGTGCGCGCATAGGCTTTTGCAGCCAGCTTTTGGCGCAGCTCGAGCGAGGTCATGCCACTGTGCAGCGCGAGTTCGGCCAGCACCTTCTCGTAATCGGCGGGCTCCACCACCACGGCCACGTCGGCGTGGTTCTTGGCGGCGGCGCGGATCATGGCCGGCCCGCCGATGTCGATGTTCTCGATGCAATCCTCGAAGGCGGCGCCTTTGGCGACGGTCGCCTCGAACGGATAAAGGTTCACCACCAGGAGATCGATCGGCTTGATGCCGTGCTTTTCCATTGCCGCGGCGTGCTCTTTGTTGGCGCGGATCGCCAGCAGGCCGCCGTGTACTTTTGGATGCAGCGACTTCACGCGGCCGTCCATCATTTCGGGAAAGCCGGTCAGCTCGGCCACGTCGATCACCTTCAGCCCGGCCTCTTTCAGCGCCTTGGCGGTGCCGCCGGTGGAGACGAGTTCGACGCCGTAACCGGCAAGCGCCGTGGCGAAGTCGGTCAGCCCGGTCTTGTCGGACACCGACAGCAGGGCGCGGGTGATGCGGCGGGGATGCGTGGTCATGGATGAGGGGCTAGCACAGGAAGCGGGCGAAAGTGTATTCGGGATTTCCCCTGGCCCGCCGGGCATCCACAGTGATTACAGCGGCAATTCCGGCTCGTCCGCCCGTTCGGGGCGCGTGCCCGGCGGCGGCGGGGTATGGCGGAACGTCCAGCGCACTTTGTCCTGCGCGCGGGCGTGGCCGTAGATCACGATCTGCACGGTGCGGCGCGGGCCGTCGGAGCCGGAGAGATAGACGCTTTCCTCGATGCGCACCGTCTCGCCATAGCTATTGAACGTCCACAGCTCACGGTCGGGTAGTAGCAGGATCACGCCGCGGCCGTCCGAAAGCCGGTTGGCCTTGATCAACGGGTGGAGATGAAAGCGCACGGCGTATTCGTCGCCTTCGTCCACCGGCAGCGTGTCGCCCACGGCCGGCGTGAAGCTGTCCTCGCCGTCGAGCGTGCGGCCGTCCGGGGAAAGCCGCAAGGTTCGGTGGTGGATCACGTCGAAGGCGCCGGCATAGCCATCATGCGAGACGGCGAGATGCGTGCCGTCCGGCTTTTCCTCGCGCGCGAGACTTAAACTGCGCGGGCCGCCGGCAATGGGCGCGCCGAACAGTAGGCGGCGCAGGCGGCGCGATTCGAAGAACTGGCAGGAGGAAGCGTCGTTGAAGGTGACGGTCGAATGCGCAGCGGTCGCGCGCGCCACCTGCCGCCAGTTCTCCTTGTTCACTTCGGGAATACCGCAATTGATCACCAGCCGGTGCAGCGTCCACGACAGCTCGAACGAAAGACACCCGGCATGCGCTTCCTGGCTCAAGCCGAGCGGCGGCGGCTTGCCGGTATCCATCAGCAGCGCGGTCGAGCCGGCGTCGATGCGCTGGTAGCCGGAATGCGGCGCGTTGGCGACCGGCGCGCCGCGCGCATCGTCATAGGCGAGCACGGTGGCGAGCAGATCGACCGGCGTCGGTCCCATGCCGTTGAACTGCGCGAAATTGCCGTCGCCGTGGCGGAAGAAGCGCAGCATCGGCATCATGCGGTCAATGGCGTTGTTGAGCGCCTGCGGTGGCTGCAAATGGCGGGCGGTGAACAATTGCCGCAGCGGTAGAAGATCGACCAAGAGCTCGATCAGCGCGCCGGGATTGCGGCTGATATGGCCGCCGTCGGGCAGGATCTGGCGGCGCAGTTCCTCGATCAGCCGGCGCGCGTTGGCGCGCAGACTGCCGGACTGGCCTTGCAGGCACAGCGTCGCGTAGTTGAGCGCGATCACCGCCTGCAGCCGCGGCAGCCCGTCGCGCGACTGTTTCAACGATCGGCGCAGGTAGCGCACCTGGCGCGACAGGCTGCGCAGGAAGCGGCGGTAGAAGCGTGCGTCGGCGTCCTGCAATAAAAACGGCGCCTGGCTGAGCCAGCAGACGATGCGGCGCGAGAGGATATCGTGACGCCAGCCGAGCGGATGCCAGCCGCCTTGCAAATTGATCCAGTCGTCGATCAGCGAGCGGGCATTGGCGCGGGTGATGGCGCTGTCGGCGGCGCGCAGATGGCGCAGCCAGGAGAAGGAGAGCAGCATCACCGCCCATTCGTCGGACGGCGGCGTCATCTCGAAGGGGGAGCGGCGGTCGCAGATCACCACCTTGCCGGCGAAGGCGAAGCGGCCGGCATAGATTTCGCTGGCGCGCGTGGCGTCGGCGGTGCGCAGATCTTGCGGCGCGATCACCAGCCGGTCGGTCTTGGTCGAGCCGAAACGCCAGCGCAGCAGCGGGTGCGCACTGACGGCGCCGAGCAGGCTGCGGATGACGCGGCGCCCGATATAGAGCGAGAGCCTTAGTCGCTCGGCGAGCGAAATCCGCATCATGAAGGCGCCCGTCCCCCCTAGTGTCCGGATTCCGAAGTTCGCAAACTCTTGCTGCACGCTCTGATGCGAACTTCGGAATCAAAGGGACACTAGCAAGTTTATGATTCTAGTGTGGTTTTGGATTTGAAGTTCCTCCACGAGTTTGCAGCGATCTCTGGAGGAACTTCAAATCCACCACACTAGGGCGGCCTGATTCTCGCGCACAATCCACAAGATAACGAAGGGTCGCCAAAGGTCCAATATGGCGGGCCGGCGCGCCGATCAGGCCGTTTTGCTGAGCCGGGCGGCGTAAAAACCGTCGAGCCCGCTCCAGCGCGGATCGGGGTCGGGCAATTGCGGCGGCAGCGTGCGCAGGTCGCCGTCGCTTGTGAGGAATTCGCCGTGCCCGGCGACCTCTTGCGCTGCAACAGGCGCGCGGGAAACGCGCGGGTCGCGCGCCAAGAGGGCGGCGATCTGGTTCTCGGCTTCCTCCGGTTCCAGCGAGCAGACGCAGTAGATGAGCATTGCGCCGGGCTTGAGCAGATCGACGGCGCGGTCAAGCAGGCGCTGCTGCAGCGACGCCAGCATGGAGATGTCGGCTTCGCTTTTGAGCCAGGGCACGTCGGGATGGCGGCGGATGGTGCCGGTCGAGGAACACGGCGCGTCGAGCAGTACGCCGTCGAACAAACCGCCCTGCCATTCCAGTGCATCGGCGGTGACGGTGTCGGCGTCGAGCGAAAGTCGCGTCAGGTTTTCGCGCAGACGGTTGAGCCGCGCCGCCGAGCGATCGACCGCGGTGACACGCGCGCCGGCGAAGGCGAGTTGCGCCGTCTTGCCGCCGGGCGCCGCGCATAGATCGGCGATCGTCTTGCCGCCTACATCGCCGAAGAGGCGCGCGGGCAGCGAGGCGGCGGCGTCCTGCACCCACCAAGCGCCTTCGGTGAAGCCGGGCAGCAGCGAGATCGCGCCTTGCGCCAAGGTGCGCACCGATCCGGTCGGCAGCACGCGGCCGCGCAATCGCTCAGCCCAGGACTCGGCATCGTATTTGACGGTGAGATCGAGCGCCGGCTCGTTGCCGTTGGCTTGCGCGATGGCGCGCGCGGTCTCCGCGCCGTAGCGCTTGGTCCAGCGCGCCACCAGCCATTTCGGCGTGTCGCGCGTGGCATTGGCGGGCTGCGCCGTGTCGCGGCTCTGCGTCACGCGGCGCAGTACCGCGTTGATCAGGCCCGCATAGCGCGCGGCGCGGCGGTCGGCTTGCGCCAGGCGCACCGACAGATCGACCGCGGCGTGATCGGGCACTTCCAGCCAAAGGATCTGCGCGGCGCCGATGAGCAGGATGGTTTCGACGCGCGGCGCCTCGGCGGGAAAGCCCTTGTCGAGAAATCCGCCGAGCCGGTGGCGCAGCGTGCCGAGGCGGCGCAGCACGGTGGCGGTGAGCCGGCGCATCAGCGCGCGGTCGCGGTCGGGCAGGGTCGCGAGGCCGGGGTGGGCGGATTTGCCGGACAGCTGCTCGTCGAGCGCGATCTTCCGCCGCAGGACGCCGTCGAGAATGTCGGCGGCGATCCTTCGGGCGGCGAGGCCGGGGACTTCCGGCTGCGGAGAGGTGCGCGGTCGCGCCATAACGCGATCATTGCCACGAATTGTGGCTGGCGCGCGAAGAGAACCGAAAAAACCTCGGTAACGCACAGGTTTAAGCCGGCGGGCGGGGTGCGGAATGCGGGAAAAATAATTTGCATTCTACTACAGATTGTACTTGCGCGAATCGGCCGCGGGGCGTTAGATAGGACTATGTTCTTAAGCCTGAAATCCTTCGCCCATCCCGCGCGCGGCGGCGCGCTGCTGCTGACGGCCGTTGCCTTCGCCGCCGGGCTGACCGCCGGCGCCCTGATCGCCCCGGTCGGCGGCACTCGCGGCGCCGCGGTCGCGGCCATTGAGCAAAGCGCGCCGCAACCCGTGCCGGCGCTGCGCAGCGCTCATCCGGCCGAGGTGTTGCGCGTGATCGACGGCGATACTTTCGCCGCGCGCGTCAATCTCTGGCCCGGCATGGACATCACCACGCGCGTGCGCCTGCGCGGCATCGACGCGCCCGAACTGCACGCGCGCTGCGACGGCGAAAAGGTGAAGGCGTTGGCCGCGCGCGACGCGCTGGTGCGATTGTTGGCGGAAGGCTCGGTTGGGATTTCCGGCGTGGGCCAAGACAAATATGGCGGGCGTGTCGACGCCGACGTGTCGACCGCGCACACGTCGAATGTCTCCGAAGCGTTGTTTGCGGGCGGCTATGCGCGGCGCTATTTCGGCGGCCGGCGCGAAAGCTGGTGCGACTGAGCGCGTTTGCGCGCGTCCTTTACGGAACCACCGCGACTTTGGCGCCCATCCGCACGCGCTCGTAAAAATCCATGATGTCGGCGTTGTACATGCGGATACAGCCGTGCGAGACGAAGCCGCCGATCGAGCTCGGTTTGTTGGTGCCGTGAATGGCGTAATTGCCGCGGTCGAGGCCGAGCACGGCAGCGCCCATGGGGTTGCGTGGCGAGCCGCCGGGGATGGTCGGCGTCACGCCGGGATATTCGCTCCAGGCCGGATGCAGATATTTCTTCGCCACAAAGGCCCGACCGTGCCTGGCCATGCCGGCACGGCCGACGCCGACCGGGTAGCGGATCGCCTGGCCGTTACCCAAAACGTAATAAAGCTGGCGGGCGCTGGTGACGACCACGATGGTGCCGGGGTCGTAGCCCTGAAACGGAACCATTTCGCGCGCTTGTGCCGAGAGCGGCGCCAGCACAATTGCCGCAAGCAAGATCACGAAAAAACGTCGCATGGCTACCGTTCAACAATCACCGGCGTACCGACATCGACCAGCCGATAAAGCTCGCGGATGTCGCTGTTATACATGCGGATGCAGCCGTGCGAGACGAAACCGCCGATCGAGCGCGGATTGTTGGTGCCGTGGATGGCGTATTCGCCGCCGCGCAGCGTCAGCGCGGCCGCGCCCATCGGATTATCGGGGGCGCCGCCGGGGATAACTTTGGGTAGATGCGGATTTTCGCGGCGAATGGATTCGGGCGCCGCCCAAGCCGGGCGGACATATTTGCCTTCGACCCTCGCCGTGCCATGCCAGGCCATGCCGGCGCGGCCGACGCCGACTGGAAAACGTAATGCGCGGCGGCGGCCGATCACATAATAGAGGCGGCGCTCGCTCGTCTTAACCACGATGGTGCCGGGCCGGAAGCCGGAAATAGCCACGATGTCGTGCGTTGCGGCCCGCGCGGCGAAGGCCGCCAACAACGCCACACCCAACACGATCGCGATGAAAAATGCCGCGCGTTTCAGCACCGGAACCATGGCCCACGCCCGCAACTGTTGACGAACGTTATTTTAGTCCGGACCGCCGCGCGGCTTAGTGAAAGCTCGAATTAGCGTAAATGACGGTTAGAGCTTTCGGTTAACGCGGGAACTTTCGCTGGCGCAACCGCCAGCTGCCGCGCAACACGCAGTGGCCGGCTCTTGCGCCGGCCACTTAAAGCGTCACGCGACGGTTCGCACAATCGGGAAAGCTTACGCCCCCGCTTTGGCGCCCGCCTTCTTGTTTTGCCGGTTGTGCACCAGGTCGTCGACCACGGCGGGCTCGGCCAGCGTCGAGGTGTCGCCGAGATTGCCGAATTCGTCCTCGGCGATCTTGCGCAAGATGCGCCGCATGATCTTGCCCGAGCGCGTCTTCGGCAGGCTGGGCGAGAACTGGATCAGGTCCGGCGAGGCGATCGGCCCGATCTCCTTGCGCACCCAGGCGACCAGCTCCCTGCGCAGGTTTTCGCTGGGTTGCTCGCCGGCCATCAACGTCACATAGGCGTAGATGCCCTGGCCCTTGATGTCGTGCGGATAGCCGACGACCGCGGCCTCCGACACTTTCGGATGCGCCACAAGCGCGCTTTCCACTTCGGCGGTGCCGAGGCGGTGGCCGGCGACGTTGATGACGTCGTCGACGCGGCCGGTGATCCAGTAATAGCCGTCCTCGTCGCGGCGGCAGCCGTCGCCCGTGAAGTATCGGCCGACGTAGGTCGAGAAATAAGTCTGCACGAAGCGCTCGTGGTCGCCATAGACCGTGCGCATCAGGCCCGGCCAGGCATCGGCGATGCACAAATTGCCGGAACCCGGGCCTTTGAGTTCATTGCCTTCGGCGTCGACAATCTGCGGAATGACGCCGAAGAACGGCAGCGTCGCCGAGCCCGGCTTCTGGGCGATGGCGCCGGGCAGCGGCGTGATCAGAATGCCGCCGGTCTCCGTCTGCCACCAGGTGTCGACGATCGGACAGCGATCCTCGCCGACCACATGGTAGTACCATTCCCAGGCTTCCGGGTTGATCGGCTCGCCGACGGTGCCGAGCAGGCGCAAGGATTTGCGCGATGTCTTCTTTACCGGATCGTTGCCGCCCTGCATCAGCGCGCGGATCGCCGTCGGCGCGGTGTAGATGATGTTGACCTGGTGCTTGTCGCACACTTCCCAGAAGCGCGAGGTCGACGGATAATTCGGCACGCCTTCGAACATCATGGTGATGGCGCCGTTGGCGAGCGGCCCGTAGATGATGTAGCTGTGGCCGGTGACCCAGCCGACGTCGGCGGTGCACCAGTAGATGTCGCCGTCGTGATAGTCGAACACGTATTGGTGGGTGATCGCGGTGTAGACGGCATAGCCGCCGGTGGTGTGCAGCACGCCTTTTGGTTTTCCAGTCGAGCCCGACGTGTAAAGAATGAACAGCGGGTCCTCCGCGTTCATCTCCTCGCAAGGGCAATCGGCGGATACGGTCTTGGCGATTTCGTCGTAATAGACGTCGCGGCCCGCCTTCATATTCACTTTCTCACCGGTGCGGCGCACGACGATGATGCTGGTCACGCCGCCGGCCTTGTCGGCGGCGGCATCGGCATTCACTTTGAGCGGGATCTTGCGGCCGCCGCGCACGCCTTCATCGGCGGTGACGATGATGGGCGACTTGCAGTCGGAGATGCGGCCGGCGAGCGAGTTGGGCGAGAAGCCGCCGAACACCACGGAATGGATGGCGCCGATGCGCGCGCAAGCGAGCATGGAAATCGCCGCTTCCGGAATCATCGGCATGTAGATGGTGACGCGGTCGCCTTTTTTGACGCCGCGCGCTTTGAGCACGTTGGCGAATTTGCACACCTCGGCGTGCAGTTCCTTATAGGTGATCTTCTTGTCGTCTTTCGGATCGTCGCCTTCCCAGATGATCGCGGTCTGGTCGCCGCGCTTGGCGAGATGGCGGTCGACGCAGTTGTAGGCGATGTTGAGCGTGCCGTCCTCGAACCATTTGATCGAGACGTTGTGCGGATCGAAGGAGGTGTTCTTCACCTTGGTGAACGGCTTGATCCAGTCGATGCGCTTGGCCTGCTCGGCCCAGAACCCGTTCGGATCCTTGATCGAGCGCGCGTACATTTCCTGGTACTTCGCTTTGTCGGCGAAGGCGCGTTTCTGCCAGGCAGGCGGAACGGCGTAAATCTTGTCGGACATCGCAATATCCTCCCCGCCCGTCCGGTTGCCCCCGGGGGCGCTTATGCATTTCTGCTTGGGCCTATTATGCGACGGCCATTACGCAACCGACAAGGCGCGTCGCGCTCCCACTTTGGTGGGGGTTTCGGACTCGCTCAGACCCCCCAGACGCCGATAATGGCGCCCATCAGCACGAGCACAGCCAGCCAGTGACCGCCGTCGATGGCGATCAGCTTAGCGCAGCGCATGCCGAAGCTGTTGTTGACTACCAGAGTAGTGAAAACGAAGCCGAACCAGAGGAAGGCGGCGGAGATGATGCCGTTCTTGAGCGTGACGTCGCCGAGATGGCCGATCACACCGGCGAGCATCCAGGCCATGATCAGATCGGCGGCGAGCGCGATAACGAGCGGCCACGGCGCCGCGCCTTTGCCGTGATGGGCGCGGATCTGCTCGGTGGTGAAACCGTGCGCCGCCTTCCACGGCTCGGCCAACAGGCGATACCAGACGCCGCCGAAGGCAAAGCCGACGGCACCCGCCACCAGCACCGCCCAGTAATTGATGCCCGCGAAGGTCATGGGAACCTCATTCGGTTGTCGGAGATTTATGCATCGCAATGCCGCCCATGACCAGCGCGATGCCGATCAGGTCCCGCACCGTCGGGATTTGCGCCAGCACCAGTGCGGCGATGATGGTCGCGGTTGCCGGCAGAAGCGCCAGCAGCAACGCAAAGCTTGCGCGCGGCAACCGCGACATAGCGAGCTGATCGCAAACATAAGGGATGACAGATGAGCAAATGCCGACGCCAATTCCGGCCAGGACGAGTTCAATGTGGGAAAACGCCTTTACGGCCTGCACGATGCCGATCGGCATGATGGCGATGAAGGCGATCAGCATGGCCGCGCCGAGCCGTTCGACGCCGCCGCTGGCGCCGGTTTCCGCCGCCTTGTGGCCGAGCACGATATAGCCGACGAACAGCGCCGCATTAAGCGCGGACCAGAACAATCCCAGCGGATCGGTCGCCCATTTGACGTTAATCAGGATGAACACGCCGGCGACGGCGAGGACGAGCGCAAGAAAATTGCGGCTCGTGCGCAGGCCATAGAGTGCGACGCCGATGGTGCCGACAAACTCCATGGCGGCGACGAGACTCATGGGCAACCGGTCAAGCGCCAGGTAAAACGACGTGTTCATGACCGCGAGGCATAGGCCGAGCCCGGCGAGCAGCAGTCGCGTCTTTGCGTCCGCTTGCGCGATCGTTTTCCATGGCTTGGTGACGGCGGCGAAAACTCCGGCTGCCGTCGCGATGCGAAACCAGGCAACGCCCAATACACCGACGGCGGGAAACAGCAGCACCGCAAAGGACGGTCCGAGATAATGGAAGACGGCGCTGACGCCGAACCAGGCGTGCGGCGGAACGGCATCGGCGGCGCGGTTGGCGAAGCGGCGGTTGGTTGCCATGACACGGACTCCGTGCCATCATTGTAAAGGCTTTGTACCGATGGTTAAGGCTAATCGGCAGGTATGATGACAAAATAGCGATAATATCGAAGGCTACAATGGCAAAACGCCTACGATCTGAAATAGTCACTATTGACGCGATCGACGCTAAATTGTTGGCGGCGCTCATCGCCAATGCGCGGATCAGCAACGCGGAACTCGCGCGGCTGGTGAAGCTCACGGGGCCGAGCGTGGCGGAGCGGATCAAACGGCTGGAAGCGGGTGGGGTGATCCAAGGCTTCAGCGTCAAGATCAATCCCGGCGCACTCGGTCTGCCGATCGCGGCTTGGCTGCGCATCCGGCCGATCCCCGGGCAACTGCAAAAGGTGGCCGATATCTTGCGCGGCATGCCGGAGATCGTCGAGTGCGACCGCATCACCGGCGAGGATTGTTTCATCGCCCGCGCTTACGTCAAAACCGTCGGTGACCTGGAGCGGTTGATCGACAAGGTCATTCCCTGGGCGATGACTAATACCTCGATTATCCAGTCCTCGCCGGTCGAGCGCCGGCTGCCGCCGATCGCCGCGCGCCGGCGCTGAAGCGTTACGCCGTCGCGCCGCCCATCTTGCACACGATCTTCCATTCCGCCTCGGTCACCGGCTGCACCGACAGCCGCGTGTTGTTGACGAGCACCATCGCCTTGAGCTTGGGCTCGGCCTTGATCGCTTGCAGCGTCACCGGCTTGGGCAATGGTTCGACCGCCTTCACGTCGACGACCACCCAGGGCTCGTCTTTCTTCGCCGTCGGGTCGGGATAATGCTCGCGCGCGATTTCGACGATGCCGACCGCGGCCTTCTCCTCGCCGGAGTGATAAAACAGCGCGCGGTCGCCTTTCTTCATCTTCATCAGATTAAGCTTGGCCTGGTGATTGCGCACGCCGCTCCAGGCTTCGCCCTTGGCGCCGCTTTTTGCTTGCTGCGCCCACGACCAGGCGCCGGGTTCCGATTTCATCAGCCAATTGGCCATCGTCATCCCATGGTGCGGAAGATTTCCTGCTTGACTTGATAGCGCAATGGTTGGCCTGCCTGCCAGCGCTCGAATTCCTCGATGGCGCAATCGGCGAGGCGGACGACCTCATGTCCCGTGGTGCCGCCGATATGCGGGCTGATGACGACATTGGGCAGCCGCCACAACTCCGAATCGGGCGGCGGCGGTTCCGGCCATGTCACGTCGAGCAAAGCGGTGAGATCGGGGCGCTCCTTGAGCACCGCGATCAGGTCTTCCTCCACCACCTGCGCGCCGCGGCCAGTGTTGATGAAGGTCGCGCCGTCGCGCAGGCTCTCGAACAGCCTGCGCGTGAGCACGCCGCGCGTCGTCGGCAAATCGGGGATGTGATTGCTGACGATATAGGATTTGGCGAACAGTTCCTCCAGCGACACCGGCGTCACGTCGAGCGCCGCCGCGCGTTCCTTGCTGAGGAACGGATCGTGCGCGATCACGTTGAGCGGATAGTCGGCGAGCTTCTTGCGCAGCAGCGTGCCGATATAGCCGAGGCCGATCAGGCCGACGGTCTCGTCCATCACTCCGGGCCGCCAATAGGTCTTGGCGGCGTGGGTCTTTGTCTCGCGGTATTGGCGCACGCTGCGGAAATAGCCGCGCAGGCTGAGCAGCACTTGCGACAGGCACATTTCCGCCGGCGGGATGGCGTTGATCGCCCAGGCGCTGACCAGAACGATGCCGTTGTCGATCAAGCTCGGCGCGAAAGCCTTCACATTGCCGGCGGCGTAAAACACCGCTTTCAATTTCGGTAATTGCGCGCGCTGGTCGGCGGTAAAATTCATCATGCCCCAGGTGGCGAAGATCGCCTCGACAGCGGACAAATGCGGCGCGTGCTCGGCGAAATTGCCGGCATGGACGACGTGCGGGTAAAGATCGGTCAAAGCGGCGATACGCTCACGCCGGCCTTGCCCGAACACTTCGCCTTCGATTGCCGAAGGATGGTTGTAGAACAATGCGGCCTTGGGCTTGGCCATGCTGTTTCATTCTCCCCGAAGCGGGCGGGTGAGCAGCGACTCGATTGCTTTATCGACGCTCAATTTTTCCGCCAGCACGGCGGCGACGGCGGCCGCGATCGGCATTTCGATGTTCTTCTCGGCGGCCATTTCCAGCAGCACCGGCGCGGTGAAGGCGCCTTCGGCGAGTTTGCCGTGCGCGGCGCCGTCCGGCTTCTCGCCTTTGCCGAGCGCGACGCCGAGGGAAAAATTGCGCGACTGCGGGCTCGCGCAAGTCAGGATCAAATCGCCGAGGCCGGAGAGACCAGTCATCGTCTCGGGCATGGCGCCATAGGCGCGGCCGAAGCGGGTGAGTTCGGCAAAGCCGCGCGTGATCAGCGCCGCCAAGGCGCTCGCACCCAGCCCGCGGCCGGTGACGATGCCGGCGGCGATCGCCAGCACGTTCTTGGCGGCGCCGCCGATCTCGACGCCGCGCACGTCGGTCGAATGATAGGGCCGGAACGTGCCGGAATTGATGGCGTGCGCCAGCGCCGCGGCAAGCTCCGCGTCGGCTGCCGCGAGCGTTACCGCGGTCGGCAGGCCGCGCGCCACGTCGGCGGCAAAGCTCGGGCCCGAGAGGATCGCCGGCGCGGCCTTCGGTGCGCATTCGGCGACGATCTCGGTCATGAATTTATGCGTTCCGTGCTCGATGCCCTTGGCGCAGGCGACCAGCGGGCAACCGGCGGCAACGGTTTGCGCCAGCGAGGCGACCACCGAACGCATCGCTTGAGCGGGCACGACCAGCAGGATCGCGTCGCTGCGCGAGGCTTCGGCCAGCGCACGCGTCACCTTGATGCTGTTGTCAAGCCGCACGCCGGGCAGGAACAGACTTTCGCGCTTGGCCGAGAGGCTCTCGGCATTGCCGGCCTCGAATTCCCATAGCGTGACGTCGCGTCCGGCGCGCGCGCAGGTGAGCGCCAGCGCCGTTCCCCAGGCGCCGCCGCCGAGCACCGCGATGCGTTGGATGGTCATGCGCGCTTGCTCACTTGTAGGCCGCCGTGCGTTGCCGCTTGCCCTCGGCCGCCGCGAACTCGTCAAGCGGCCAGCGCGCGCGCGGCGCCACCTCGAGCGTGTCGGTAAGGCCGAGCGCCAGCCGTTCGCAGCCTGCCCAGGCGATCATGGCGCCATTGTCGGTGCATAATTCGAGCGGCGGCGCCACCAGCACGGTGCCGACTTCGAAGGCGAGCCGGTGCAGCACCTTGCGTATCGCCTGATTGGCGGCAACGCCGCCGGCGGCGACCAGCGCCGAAGGCGCGCCGTATTTACTGCGGAATATCCTTAATCCCGCACGCAGCCGGTCGAGCACGACGTCGACAATCGCCTGCTGGAACGAAGCGCATAGATCGGCAACGTCCTGGTCGGAGAGCGGCGCGATTTTTTCCGCTTCCAGGCGCAGTGCGGTCTTGAGACCGGAGAGCGAGAAGTTCGCATCTTTGCGTCCGTGCATCGGACGCGGCAGCGCGAAGCGGGCGGCATCACCACGCATTGCTTCATTCTCCACCTGCGGGCCGCCCGGATAGCCGAGCCCGAGCAGTTTCGCGGTCTTGTCGAAGGCCTCGCCGATGGCGTCGTCCTGCGTGGTACCGAGCCGCACGTAGTCGCCGACACCGCGCACGGCGACGACTTGCGTATGGCCGCCGGAAGCGAGGAACAGGCAAAAAGGAAAGGGCGTTCCGTCGGTCAGCCGCGCGGTGAGCGCGTGCGCTTCCAGATGATTGACCGCGATCAGCGGCTTCTTCTTGACCAGCGCGATCGCCTTGGCCGTGGTCAGCCCGACGATGACGCCGCCGATCAGCCCAGGGCCGGCGGCGGCGGCGACACCGTCGAGGGCGCCGAAGCCGACCTCGGCCTGTTCCATCGCCTTGGCGATGATCAGGTCGAGCGCCTCGACATGGGCACGGGCGGCGATTTCCGGCACCACGCCGCCGAATGCGGCGTGTTCGCTGACCTGGCTCAGGATGATGTTGGACAAAATCTTGCCGCGGCCGTCCTCGGAGCGTTCCACTACCGCGGCGGCGGTTTCGTCGCAGGTCGTCTCGATGCCAAGGACGATCATTCGGGTCCCATTTAAAGGCGCGCCACCCTTCCCCTTTCAGGGGACGGTGCTCTAAAAGACCCCCTACCATCGAGAGGGAATATGACGCAATCCACCGCCCCCTTGCGTATCGGCTCGCGCGGCAGCCCACTGGCGCTGGTGCAGGCCCGCATTGTGCGCGCGCGGCTGGCCGGGGCGCTCGGCGTCGACGAGGCGGCAATCGAGCTTGTCATTATCCGCACCTCGGGCGATGCCATCCAGGACCGGCCGCTGGCCGAGGTGGGCGGCAAAGGCCTGTTCACCAAGGAGATCGAGGAAGCGCTGCTCGATCGCCGTATCGATTTGGCCGTGCATTCGGCTAAGGACATGCCGACCTTTTCGCAGCCCGGTTTGATGCTGGCGGCCTGTCTCGAGCGCGAGGATCCGCGCGACGTGTTCATCAGCCGCAAGGCTGCCTCGCTCGCCGCACTGCCGCAAGGCGCGACGCTTGGCACCGCGTCGCTGCGCCGGCAGGCGATCGCCAAGCACTTGCGCGGCGACCTGCGCGTGGTGCCGCTGCGCGGCAACGTGGAGACGCGGCTGCGCAAACTCGACGCGGGCGAAATGGACGCGACCATTCTCGCGCTCGCCGGCATGAAACGGCTGGGGCTCACCGCGCACGCCACCTGGATCATGAGCACGGAGGAATTCCTGCCGGCGGTGGCGCAGGGCGCCATCGGCATCGAGGCGCGCGCCGAGGATACGCGCACGCGCGAACTGCTGGCACGCATCGATCACGCCGATACCTCGACCGCGATCGCCTGCGAGCGCGCATTTCTTGCCGAGCTCGACGGCTCCTGCAAAACGCCGATCGCTGGGCACGCCATTGTCTCCGACGATACGGTCGAGTTCCGCGGTCTGATCGCGCGGCCCGACGGCGCCGCCGCGCACGATATAGCCGGTCATGGCAGCCGCAAGTATGCCGTGGCTATTGGCACCGACGCCGGACGTGAGCTCAAGCACCGCGCCGGCCCAGGTTTCTTTGATTAGCCATGCGCCTGGTCGTCACCCGTCCGCTTGCCGACAGCGAACGCACCGCCGCCGCCTTGCGTGCGCGCGGGCATGAGGTGTTGATCGCGCCGCTGATGCGGGTCGAGCCGGCCGCAGCCGATTTTTCCGGCAACTGGGGTGCGGTCATTATCACCAGCGCCAATGCGCCGGGCGCCCTGGCCGGCAATCCGGCCTGCGCGGCGCTGTTCAAGCTGCCATGTTTCGCGGTGGGGAGGCGCAGCGCCGAGGCCGCGCGGCAAGCCGGTTTTGCCAATGTCACATCGGCCGGCGGCGACGTGCGCGATCTGCTGCGACTCGTCGCCGAGCGGCGGGCCGATGCGACGGCGCCGCTGCTTTATCTTGCCGGCGAGGACCGTGCCGCCGATTTGGTGGCGGAGCTCGCGGTGCACGGCATCGCGGCGGAGATGCGCGTCGTCTACCGTGCGGTCACCGCGCCGTATCCGTCCGAGTTGGCTGCGGCGCTCAAGGCGGACGAAGTCGACGCGGTGCTGCATTTTTCCAAGCGCAGCGCGGAAAACTACCTTGCTGGCGCGGCGCTCGCGGGCGTCACCGAGCCGGCGCTCGAGGTGCGGCACATTTGCTTGTCGACGCAAATCGCCGAGCCGCTGAGTAGTGCCGGCGCCGGGCGGATCGCCATCGCGCCACGGCCAGACGAGGCGGCATTGATTGCAAGCCTGCCGGTGGCGCAGGCTTGATTGGCGCGCCAACGCCAATTGCGTTATTTCCTGCCTGCGGGTGGGCCGATTCGTCGAGGGACCGATGGCAGACAAGCGCACAACGCCGCAAGCGCCCGAAGCAGCGCCTGAAACACCAAGCGGAACGCCGCAAGAGACGCTAAAAGATGCGGGCGAAGGCCCGCGCCGCAAAAAGCGCGCGGCGCCGACCATCGATCTGACCGCCACCGAATTGCCGCCGGTACAGCCCGATCCGTCGCCGGACGCGGCTGCGGCGCCAGAACCTGCGCCCGAGCCGGCCAAGGCTGCGCCGCCGCAGCCAACGCGGCGCACGGATTATGCGACCGCGATCGCCGCCGGTTTCGCTGGCGCCGTCATCGCCGCTACGGTGATTGCGGCGCTTTGGGCCGCCGGCGTGCTGCCGGCCGGGTCCGGCTCCGATTCCGATGAACCGGACGCCAACATCGTCGCGCTGCAGAAGCAAGTGCAGGCGCTGCAAAACCGCCCGGCGCCCGCCTCGGCAGCGGCGGACAGCAAGGCGCTCGCCGCGCTCGGCCAGCGCGTGAGCCAGATCGAAGCTACCCTTACCAAGTTGCCGGCAGGCGACGGCGGCATGGCGGAGCGGCTCACCGCCGCCGACAACGCCATGAAATCGCTCGGCGTTGCGCTCGCCGCGCTCAATCGCCGCGGCGACGATATTGCCGCCAAAGCCGCGCAGGCCGGCGTGCGCGCCGACGAAGCGTTAAAGGCGGTGAGCGAGTTGCGCGCGACCATGCAGGACGCCGCCAAGAATGCTTCCGCGCTCTCGCCGGCCGAACTCGACGCCTTGCAGAAGCGCATCGCCGGGCTCGAACAATCCGCCAAGACCGCGCGCGCCGATATCGCCAAGGCGTCCTCGGCCGACATGGCGGCGCGGCTCGCTTTAAGCGCGGCGGCCTTGCGCGACGCGGTCATGAGCGGCGCACCGTTCGGCGTGGAACTGGCGCAGGCAAGATCGCTCGGCGCCGACGCGACCATTGTTGCAACGCTTGCGCCATTCGCGGCTACCGGCGTGCCGAAGCCGGCGGCGCTGGCGGAAGGATTGCGCGCGCTGTTGCCGGCCATGCTGAAAACGACCGGCGCGCAGGCGCCGCAGGGCGGCTTCCTCGAAAAGCTTGAAGCCAATGCCGGCCGGCTGGTGCGCATCCGGCCGGTCGAGGCGCCGGCCGGCGACGATGCCTCTGCCGTGCTGGCGCGCGTCGAAATAGACGCCGCCAAGGTCGACATCGCGGCTGCGCTCGCCGATATCGGCAAGCTGCCGGAGGCAGCGCGCCAACAGGCGGCCGGCTGGGTCGGCAAAGCAATGGCGCGGCAGAAGGCGCTTGCCGCCGCGCGGCAATACGCCGCCAATACGGCGCGCGCGCTGGGGCCGAAGTGAGGACGCAATGGTCCGGGTGATCTTGTTTTTGGCGGCGGTCGCGGTGCTGGCGGCCGGCTTCGTCTGGGTTGCCGACCGGCCCGGCGATATCGCCGTCAATTGGATGGGCTACCACATCGAAACTTCGGTGATGGTGGCCGCGCTTGCCGTCGCCGCGCTGGTCTTCGTGCTCATCCTGCTGTGGACGGTCGTGCGCTTCATCCTGCGCTCGCCCGAACAAGTATCGCTGTTCTTCCGTCACCGCCGCGCTATGAAGGGTTACCTTGCCATCTCGCGCGGATTGATCGCGATCGGCGCCGGCGATCTGCGCGGCGCGCGCAAATCCGCCGACGAAGCGGCGCGGCTGTCGCCGGGCGATCCGCTGGCGCTGCTGCTCGCCGCGCAATCGGCGCAGATGGCCGGCGACCGCGGCGGTGCCGAGCAAGCTTTCCGCGAAATGACGCGGCGCGACGACACCAAGCTGCTCGGCCTGCGCGGGCTCTATATCGAGGCGCAGCGGCGCGGCGACGCGCATGCCGCGCAGCTCGCGGTCGAGGAAGCGGCGAAGGCGTCGTCGGCGCCGGCCTGGGCCGGACAGGCCGTGCTCGACTATCGCTGCGCGGGGTCAGACTGGGCCGGCGCGCTCGATACGCTCGATGCGATGAAGGGCGCGTTGGAAAAAGCCAACTACCGCCGCAAGCGCGCCGTGCTGCTCACCGCCCGCGCGCTGGCGCTGCAAGACATCGACCGCGACGATTCGCGCGCAGCGGCGCTGGAGGCGGCGAAGCTCGCGCCCGATCTAGTGCCGGCAGCGGCGCTCGCCGGGCGGCGGCTGGCGGAAGCCGGCGAAGCGCGCAAGGCGCGCAAGATTCTGGAAAAGGCCTGGACGCTCAATCCGCATCCCGACGTCGCCGAGGCTTACGCGAATTTGCGGCCCGGCGATTCGGCGCGCGAACGCCTGACGCGCATGCAGAAACTCGCCGGCATGCTGCCGGGCCAACGCGAAGGCGCATTGGCGGTGGCACGCGCCGCGCTCGATGCGCGCGAATTTGCCGTGGCGCGGGCGGCGCTGGCGCCCTTTCTCCCGGCGCTGACGCAGCGTGTGGCGACGTTGATGGGCGAGATCGAGGAAAGCGAGCACGGCGACCAAGGCCGCGTGCGTGAATGGATGGCCCGCGCCATGCGCGCGGCCGGCGATCCGGCCTGGACGGCAGACGGCACGGTGTCGGAACACTGGCGCCCGGTGTCGCCGAATGGGCGGCTCGACGGTTATGTTTGGAAGGTGCCGCTGGCCGAGATCGGCGTCACCCGGCCGGTGATCGAGATCGCGCCACCGCCGCCTAAACCGGCCGTCGAGCCCGCCGAACTCGCGCCGCCCCCGTCACCCGCGTCGCCCTCGCCGCAAGCCGCGCCAGAATCGCCGCGCAAGCCGTCCAAAACCGCAACCAAGAGCAAACCGAAGCCGGTCGAACCGGTGATCCCACTGGTGCACGTTCCCGACGATCCCGGCCCGGATTCCGCGCTGGAGAGCGATCCGGTGCCGGAGCCCACCACGCCGCCGCCGCGGGCGCCCTGGCAGCGCTTCATGCAGCTGTTCCGATAAGGGCCTAGGCGTATTGCTATTCCAGGTCCGCGCCGATACTAGTGGCGCGATTTTCACGCTATTGCCGGCGTAGCTCAGCGGTAGAGCATCCGCTTCGTAAGCGGGTGGTCGGGGGTTCAAATCCCTCCGCCGGCACCAGCTTTCGCGATGTCCGACCCGGAGACATGGGTGACGGATTGTACCTAAGACATGGGTGACAATCTCGTGCCGAACGGATTGTCGATAGTCTGCAAGGTCCTCTGTTCCAGGTCGATATATCCGAGATCGTACTGCATGAAGCTGACGAGCCAAATGCCGTCGTCGACTTCCTTGATGCCGAGTTTCTGACCTGCGAGCACGCTCGAGACGTTGATTTTCTTTCGATGCATGCAGATACGGCCGCAGGCGGTGACCAGGATGTCGCGGTCGTGCCAGGGGTATTGGAGTTCGGGTAGCCCGTTATAGGGGCGTAGCGAGGCGGTATAGAACTGGGCCGGGCATTTCATGGCGAGCGCCTCGTGCGGGCGTTCGGCGTTGAACTCGCGGATGAAGTCATCGAACCTGGCCTGCTGCTGCAGGATGTTGGCGCCCGGCGGGCGGGTCGTCTCCTTCTTCAAGGTCAGATGCATGCGCTCATGGCGGCCGTTCTGCTGCGGATGGCCGGGCTTGATGCGCTCGATGGCGATGCCGAGCCGCAGCCACCAGACCGACAGGCGGGAGAGATTATAGAGGCCGTTGGGACTGGCGAACGGCAATCCGTTGTCGCTGCGGATGGCGACCGGCAGGCCGCGTTCGCGGAACAGCTGCTGGAAGGCCTCGAAGACCGGGGCTTCCCGGGTCGATTCGAGCGCTTCGCACAGGAGCAGGTAGCGCGAGGCCTGGTCGGACACCGTCAGGGGGTAACAATAGCGGCCATCGCCGAGCTTGAACTCGCCCTTGAAGTCGGCGCACCACAGCGCGTTGGGCACGGCTGGCGACGATAGCGGCGTGCCCTGGGCGCGGTTGCGGCGCGCTCGGGCGCGCCTAACCAGGCCGTGGCGGTCGAGCACCGCATGCACGGTGCTCTTGGCCGGCAGGCGGACGTCGCCGGCGAGCTTGCGGACCAGGAGTTCGCGGATCTTGCGGGCGCCCCAATGCGGCTTGTCGCGCTTGAGATCGACGATCAACCGCTCGACCTGGTCCGGCAACTGATTGGCATAGCGCACCGGCCGGCGCGAGCGATCGGCCAGCGCATCGAGCCCCTGGTCCTTGTAGCGATTGAAAATTTTGTAGCCGGTCTTTCGGGATATCCCGAAAGACCGGCAAACCTCGCTCATGCCCTCGCCCTCGAGAAGACGTGCGACAAAGCGTAGCCGTTCCTGCGTCACCGAACACTCCCTCCACGGCATCAACACCTCCCGCCAAAGAGCGAAAAGTGTTACCCATGTGTCCGGTACGTTCCGTCACCTATCTCTCAGGTCGCTCACGAAGCGAATGAAGGCTGTCGCGCCGAAGCCCAATTGGGCGAAGGCGGGCGATGAGCCAGACCCCGCCAGTTTTCGCCGCAATCGCCCCTAATTTTACGTTTTGCGCACGCCGATTGGTCACCAAAAATACCTGTCCGACGCCGGGATCCCAGGAACCAAAATCCGCGTCGGGCGTTGCTCCCGCCAGTCTTCCCCGCGCGACCCGCGCCAACGAGGAGGCTATGCCATGTGGACCTCGCTGTTTGCCGTCACCATCGCAATCGCCATCGCGCTCAGCATGGCTGCGATCGTCGTGGAATCCGCCAATGGAGGAAAGTTCCGCCTGTAATTTGCGTCCGCGTTTTGTCTGAGCAACAAACTTAGGGCGGCCATCGGGCCGCCCTTTTATTAACGGTAGGACGCTACCCGGCGGCGGAACTTTGCAATAATAGAGGTGATGCCGCCGCCCCTGATGTTGTCGAGGCGCTTTGCGCCGCTGTTCTGGTGCCAGTTCTTCGCGGCATTCAACGACAATTTTCTCAAGACCGCGCTGGTGTTCCACATCCTGTTCCGCTCCGGCGCGGCCGGCGCGGAAGCGCTGATCACTTTGGCCAGCGCCATCTTCATCGCGCCCTATTTCTTCCTTTCGGCACTGGGCGGGGAACTCGCCGACCGCTACGACAAGGCGCGCGTGGCGCAATGGCTGAAATTCATTGAGATGTTCGTCGCCGCTTTGGCTGTCGTAGGCTATGCGCGCGGCTCGTTGCCGATTTTGTTTTGCGCGCTCGCCGGGTTCGGCGTGCTGGCCTCGCTGTTCGGGCCGATCAAATACGGCATCCTGCCCGATCATCTGGCGCGCGCGGAACTGCCGACCGGCAACGCGCTGGTCGAAGGCGCCACCTTCGTCGCCATCCTTACCGGTACCATTGTCGGCGGAATAGCGTCGCGTAGCGGCGACGTCGTGGCATTCGCGCCGCTGCTCATCGGCTTTGCGTTTGCCTGCTGGCTGTCGGCGCTCGTCATTCCGCCGACTGGCGAGGGCGCGCCGCAATTGAAGATCACGTTCAACGTCGCGGCTTCGACGACGGCGATGATCCACCATCTGCGCGCCGACCCGCGGCTGTGGTGGGGCGCCATGGTGACGAGCTGGTTCTGGCTGGTCGGCATCGTGGTGCTGTCGCTGCTGCCGCCGCTGATCAAGATGCTGATCGGCGGCAATGAGGACGCGGTCACCGTCTATCTTGGGCTGTTCTCCATCGCGGTCGGCGCAGGCTCGGGCCTGGCGGCGGCGATCGCGCGCGGGCGTATCGTGCTCAAGACGACGCTTGCCGGCGCGGTGTTGCTCGGCGCTTTCGCGCTCGATCTCGGTATCGCCGTCTGGGGCGCGGCGCCGGCGCTGACGCCGCAGGCGCCGGGGGCGGTGTTTTCCTCGCCGCTCGGCATCCGCACGGCGATCGATCTCGCCGGCATGGCGATTTCCGGCGGACTGTTCATCGTGCCGGCTTTCGCAGCGGTACAGGCCTGGAGCGATCCCGATTATCGCGCGCGCAATGTGGCGGCGGTCAACGTGCTCAATGCCGCGTTCATGACCGGGGCGACGGTCGTCGTCGCGGTGATGCAGAAATACGGCGTCACCGTGCCGGCGCTGTTTACCGGGATCGGCGTTGCCACGCTGCTAGCGGCCGCTGCGATCTGGCGGACGATGCCGAAGGCCCAGTGATACGTCGTCCCCGCGAAAGCGGGGACCCATACGCCGTGCGCGCTCGATAGGCTGCGGAGTATGGGTCCCGGCTCTCGCTACGCTCGGTCGGGACGACAGTTATTTCTTCCGCATTTTCAGAACGCGGTCGACCATCTCACCGGCGACGCCAAGGTAATTCGCCGGGTCGATCATTTTTTCCAATTGCTTGCGGCTGGCGTGTTTGCGGATTTCCTTGCCCTCGGCCAGGAGGTCGATGAGCGGCCGGCCGGTCTTCACCACCTCGCGGCAGATGTCGTAGACGACGTCATGCGCGCGGTTGCGCCCCATGGCGGCGCCGAGCCCCATCATTACCGCTTCCGACATGATCAGGCCCTTGGTGATGTCGAGATTATCGCGCATCTTCTTTTCGTTGACCTGCAGGCCTTCGACCAGGAAACGCGTTTGCGCCAGCGCGCCGGCCGACAGCATGAAGATTTCCGGCAGCGCGATCCATTCGATCTCCCACGGGCCGGTGGAGCGTTCGTGGTCCTCGACCTGCGCCTCCAAAAGCGCGGCGGCGAGCTGCTTCACCATCGCGCTTTGCGCGGTGATGTAAACGGAAGAAATCGGGTTGCGCTTCTGCGGCATGGTGGATGACGAGCCGCGGCCCTCATGGAACGGCTCGTAGACTTCTTCGACTTCGGTCTGCATCAACAGCTTCACGTCGAAGGCGATCTTGCCGCAGGTGCCGGTGACCAGGCCGAGGAAGCAGCCCACTTCGGCGATGCGGTCGCGCACCGTGTGCCAGGAAATATCCGGCTGGCCGATTTTGAGTTCCTTCATCAGTTCAGCCTGCACCTTCAAGCCGTCCTTGCCGAGCGAGGACAGCGTGCCGGCGGCGCCGCCGAACTCGCCGACCAGCACGCGCGGGCGTAGCTCCTTTAGCCGCTGCTTGTGACGCTCGAAGGCGCCGAGCAAAGTCGCCATCTTGTAGCCGAAGGTGATGGGCACCGCCTGCTGCAGATTGCTGCGGCCGGCCATCGGCGTGCCGCGGTATTTCTTGGCGAGCTTGGCCAGCGCGTCGGAAATCGCGTCGATATCGTGCTCGACGATAGCGAGCGCCTCGCGGATCTGCAGGATGGTGGCGGTGTCGGTGATGTCCTGGGTGGTGGCGCCCCAATGCGACCACTCGCCTAAGCCGCCCTTGCACAGTTTGACCAGTTGCTGGACCACCGGCAGCACCGGATAGCCGATGCGCTCGGTCGCTTCCTTGAGTTTCGCCATGTCGTATTCTGCGGCGTCGCAGTGGCGCACGATCTCGGCGGCGGCGTTTTTCGGTATGATGCCGAGCCGGCCTTGCGCGCGCGCCAAGCCTGCCTCGAAGTCGAGGTATTTCTGCACGCGGTTTTCGTCCGACCACACTTGGCGCATCGCCGGCGTGGTGAAAATGTCGCGGAACACCGCGGAATTGAGGATGGTGGAGGGCATTCGGGGCTCCTGGGCGCTTAGCCATGCTGTGCTAACCTGAGCGGGATGGCTGGGACAAGTATCACGGCCGGGCCGGCCAAAGGCCGGTCCCGGTTGCCCGGCCATGACAGCGTCCGGGAGACCCGCATGAATGTAAGAACCGAACCCCAGCGCGGCTTTAAGCTCGAGCCGGTCCATCCGAAGCCGGAGCAGGCGCACACTATGCCCTATGCCCCGGCGGTGCATATCGTCGGCGCCTGCGACCTGATGTTCCTGTCGGGCGCGACCCCGTCGCCGCTCTACCACCAGCACCCGCATATCGATGCCGAGCACGTGCACCCGCACTCGATCGAGGAGCAGACCACGCGGGCGATGGAGGCGATCAAGTCGATCCTCGATCACACCGGAGCCACCTGGCGCGACGTTGTGAAGGTGACGAAATACCTCACCGACTTCCGCGAGGCCGACGCCATGCACGCGACCATGGCGAAATATTTCGGCGACTGGCGGCCTGCGAGCACGACGGTGTGCATCAACCAGTTGTCGTCGCCGGGCGCGCGCATCGAGCTCGACATGATTGTGGCGCTGCCGAAGAAGGCGTGAATGCCGCTTCCACCGCATCTCGCGCGCATTGTCGAGGCGGACTATCCGCGCTTTTCGGCGGCCGAAATGGCGCGCCACCGCGCGGCCGTCGAAGCGCTGCTCGCCGCGGCACAATGCGATCATCTCATTTTCTGCGGTGCCAACCGGGTCGGCTCGATCGTGCAATATCTCACGCAATGGCCGGTGACCGCCGAGGCGGTGGGCGTGTTCACGCCGGGCCGACGCGACGCGCTGTTCGTGCAATGGATCAATCACCAGCCGCAGGCGGCGCTGCTGGCCGATCAGGCCGACGTCGCCTGGGGCGGTGAGTTGTCGATTGCCTTGGCGGTTGCCAAACTGGCCAAGCGCGGCGCGCGGCGGGATCGCGTCGCCAGCATCGGCCCGCTCTCGGCCGAGCAGCACGCCGTCATTGCCGAGAAGTTCGGCGCGCCGAAGAATCTCAACCGGCCCTACACGCGGCACCGGCTGGTCAAATCGGAGGAGGAGATCGATTGGCTGCGCATCGGCGCGCACTACACCGATCTCGGCATGATCGGCCTACGCGACGGGCTCGCGGCCGGCCTGACCGAGCGCGAACTCGACGATCTGATCGAGCGCGCCTATGTCAAGCACGGCGCCGTCAATTTTATCCACTACGTCGGCGTCACCTCCATGCATGCGCCCGATGTGGGCGTGCCGCGCCAATTTCCTTCGACGCGCCGCGTGCAAAAGGGCGACGTCGTGGTGGCGGAGATCACCGCGACATTCTGGGATTATCCCGGACAGGTGCTGCGCTCGTTTGCGCTCGGTGAGAAGCCGAGCGAGCTTTATCGCGACCTGCACGCGGCGGCTGATTTAGCTTTCGACGCCATCACCGCCGTGCTCAAGGCCGGCGCCACGCCGGCGCAGGTGATTGAAGCGTCCGGCGTCATCGAGCAGGCCGGCTTCACCATCATCGACGATCTGCTGCACGGCTATGGTGGCGGCTACCTGCCGCCGGTGCTGGGCTGCACCAACCGTCCCGCCGGCCCGGTGCCGACGGAGCCGTTCCGCGCCGGTCAGGTGGTGGTCGTGCAGCCCAATGTGGTGACGCCAGACCGCAAGGCCGGCGTGCAAACCGGCGAGATGCTGGTGATCAGGGAAACCGGAATCGAGCGCCTGCACGACATCCCGCGCGGCTTCCACGCTATTTAAGCTGCGCTTTATGTTAGTTGTTCTTGCATCCAATCCGCGCTCTGCGAGCGCCAGCGGTAGGCGCGGTTGGTGGCGATGTGGTTGCCGTCCTCGACGATCATCAGCTCGACCGGGCCACGCACCTCGCGTGCCAGGCGTTCGGCGTCCTTGGCCGGCACTAGGCGATCGTGCCGTCCGTTGACGATGAAGATCGGGCACGTGATGTTGCCCGCCACGCCTTCAAGCGAAAGCGTCGCCGCGTTCCTGCGCGCGGCGTCGTCGGTCTGGCAATGGCTGCGCACGCGGAACGCCGCGCGCGTCAACTCCGGCAGATTGTCCCAAGCCGCGCCCCAGTTGAACGGCCCGCCGAGCGCGATGCAGGCCTTGATGCGCTTGTCGAAGGCGGCCGCGCGCGGCGCGTAGTAGCCGCCAAGGCTGACGCCCCAAAAACCGATGCGCGCGGCGTCGAGATCGCGCTGCGTGCCGATGTAATCGAGCACGGCCTTGGCCGGCACCTCGTAGTCGCCGCGGATGGGGAAATCGTATTGCGCCTCGCCTTGGCCGGGACCTTCGAACACCAAGGTCGCCAGACCGCGCGCCAGAAAGGGCGCCTCGTAGGCGTCGGTTTCTTCCTTGGTGGAGTCGAGCCCGACTGCCATAGCGACCACCGGCGGCCGCTCGATGCCGGCAGGTTTGCGCAAAATGCCGGCGAGCATCTTGCCTTGATAGGGAATCTCCACGCGCTCGCCGGCCGGACGCAAATAGGGCAGCGCCGCCTGGCGGCATTCGATCTGCTTTAAATGCGCGGCCTTCATCTGCGCCTGGTCGTGCACGAACAAAAACGAGGCGAAGTGATAGTAGACGCCGGCGCGCTGCAACGCCTCGCCGGCGGTGAGGAAATGCTTTTTCGCCAGCGCCGCGCGGCCGAGTTCTTCGTGGCGGGCGGCGCGCGCCGACCAAGCGCGGCACCAATCGTTGTACGACGTGAGCGCGCCGGTGATCTCCTCGAAGTCGGTCAGCGCCACGCCGTTGGCGACAAAGCGCGGGCCCCAATGGGCGATCGCGGCCTTGACCAGGGGATCGGACGACATGTGTTATGTTCCTGGATAAATCAGCTGGTTTTTTCGTCCCGCCGATACCACGGCATGAAACGGCGCGTTGCCCACTGCACCAGCACGTCGAAGCCGACGCCGAAGCCGGCGAGCAGCAGTACGCCGACGAAGGCCTCGTTGTGGTGGTAGGTCCGCGAATTCAAGAGGATGAAATAACCGAGCCCGCCGATCGAGAGGAAGAATTCCGCCACCACCGCGCCGATCAGCGCGCGCCCGGCCGCCAGGCGAAAACCGGCCAGCAAATACGGCAGCGACGACGGCAGCACGATCTCGGTCAACACGCTCAGCCGTGTCGAGCGGAACGAACGCGCGACCTCCAGATATTCGCGTGGTACCGAGCGCGCGCCGTCGGCGGCGTTGATGGTGATGGAGAAGATGGCGGCGAAGATAACGGTGGCGATGCGCGCGGCGCCCGAATAGCCGAACCACAGCGAAAACAGCGGCAGCACGACGATCATCGGCATGGCGTAGAAGCCGTTGACGTAATGCCGGATGGCGCGCTCGACGCCCGCGCTGCGCCCCATCAGCATCCCGACAGCGGTGCCGAGCACCAAGGCGATGGCAAGGCCTTCGGCGACCGCAGCCAGCGTCTGCCCGGTGGCGGCAAGGAAGGCGGGATCGACGATGACCCGCGGGATCGCCAGCACCACCGTGGTGGGCTTGGCCACATAGGCCGGCGCGAAGGCGCGCACGATCCACTCCCAGGCAAGCAGAATGGCGAGGCCGGCGATCAGCCGCGGCACGAAAGTGCCGAGCAGCCGGTCGCTCAAGGCGGAACGCTTGGGCGGCGCGGCGAGCGGGATCGAGATGGTGGAGTCGGCCATGCACTATTTCTCCTGGCGCATGATCTTGTCCGACCTTCCTTCGCCCGCCGAAGCGGGCTTCGCGAAGGCGGGAAACCGGTTCCTATCCCCGACCAGGGACGAGGACATGCTTTTCGGGATCATGCGCTACTGCCTCCAGCGCGCGAAATGCCGCTCGATCGCAAGACCAAGCCGCATCAGGCCGACGCCGATCAGACCGATCACCAGGATCGAGGCGAATACTCCGCCGGTGTCGAAATTCTGCGACGCGCTCATGATGAGCTGGCCGAGGCCGGTCGACGACAAGAAGAATTCCGCCGCGATCATGCCGACCAGCGCGCGGCCGATGGCCTGGCGCACGCCGGTCATGGTGTAGGGCAGGGTGTAGGGCAGCATCACCTCGCGCCAGAGCGACCACTCGCTTGAGCGGTACGACTTCGCCACCTCGATCATTTCCGGCTTGATGCTGCGCGCGCCTTCCACCGTGTTGTAAAGCACCGGGAACACCGCGAACAGAAACACCACGAGAACCTTGGGCGCGAAGCCGAAGCCCATCAGCGACAGAATGAACGGGATCAGCGCCACGATCGGCGTGGCATAGAGCGTCATGATGTAAGGCTCGATGCCGACGCGAAGTACGCGCGCACGCGCTAGCAGCAACCCAAGCGGCATACCGACGATGAGCGCCAATACGAACCCGGTCAGGAACAGCTTGGCGGAGTCGAGGAACTGCGCAATGAATTCCCAGGTCGTGACCAATTGCCAGAGCCGCACCAGCGTCTCCGAGAACGGCACCATGAAGGCCGCGCTGGTCAAGCGGCCGGCGATCTCCCACAGGGCGATGCCGGCGAGGAGACTGATCCAGAACGGCGCTTTGCGGCGGAGGGTTTGTCGCACGGGTGCGTTTCCTAACTCGTCATTCCGGGTTCGCCCGCTGCGCGGGCGCCCCGGAATGACACGTATCATTTCACCATCGCGTTGGCGTCCTTCCAGACGCTAGGGTCGACCAGTTGCTCATAGGTCACCGGCGTCTTGTCCGGCTTGATGCCGCCGATCTTCTTCATCAGCGCGGCAACCGCTTCGATCTTATTGCGCGGCAAGCCGTCGTCCTTGGCGGCCCAGAAATCGATGGCAAGGAACTCCTTGAGCGCTAGAAGATTGGTCGCCTTGTCGTGGCCGGTCACTGCTGCGGCGTCGGCCACCGCGTCGGCGTTCTTCGGGTCCTGCATGAAACGCGCGGCGTCGATCAGACCGGCGACCGTGCGCACGATGGCGTCGCGGTTCTTGGACAGATTGTCCTTGCGCACGACCAGCATGATATAGTGGCTGGTCGGGTTGGTATTTTTCATCGCCAGCAGGATGTGCAGCGGCTTGCCTTGATGCCTGATCTCGGCGAGATCGTCGAGATGCAGCACGCCGTAATGCAGGCGGCCGGCGATCATCGCCGGACCCGTGCTCGAGCCGAGCGCGACCTGTTTGACCTGGTCGAGCTTCACCTCCTTGCAGCCGCCGGCGAGCATCGAGCGTAGCGCCACCGAGCGCGCGCCGCCGATCGAGTCGACGCCAACGTCCTGGCCGGCGAGGTCCTTGCAGGTCTTGCCGTCTTCGGTGGTGCCGATCACCCAATCCGGATTCGGCAGGCCGTAAACGGTAACCAGCGGCACGCCAGCGTTGGAGACCTGGTTGATGACCGGCGGGGTCGGCGAAAAAGCCATATCGACGTCGCCGGCGACCACGGCACGTGCGCCGGCCGTGCCGTTGTCGAACGGCCGGATTTCCACGTTGGCGCCGTGCTTCTTGAAGAAGCCCTGTTTCTCGGCGACGAAAACAATGGTCACCGCGTAGATCGGCGGAATGCCCGGCGTCGCGATAACGATTTTCTTGCCTTGCGCCGAGGCTTGGCCGGCGCCCAGCAGCGCTGCCGCCAAGAGGGCGCCGCCGGCCAACAAAGTTAAGTGTTTGCGAATCATGCAATCCTCCCTTTCGCTTTAGTGTTCTTGTTCAGCGTTCCAACTGGAATTCGGCTTCGCGCGCCTCCCGCATCAGCGTGCCCCACACCCGCTCGCGCAATTCGGCGAAACGCGGCTCGCGTAAAGTGGCCCGCGTGCGCGGATGCGGCAGATCGATGGCGATGGTCTCGTGAATGCTCGAGGGTCGTCCCTTGAGCACGATGACCCGGTGACCGAGCAGCACCGCCTCTTCGATCGAGTGGGTGACGAAGATCATGGCGGTCGGCCGCTCCTCCCAGATGCGCAGCAATTCGAATTGCAGGATCTCGCGCGTCTGCGCGTCGACCGCCGCGAACGGCTCGTCCATCAGCAGCACATTCGGCTCGACGGCGAGCGCGCGCGCCAGCCCGCAACGTTGCTGCATGCCGCCGGACATCTGATAGGGGAACGCGGTCTCGAAGCCGGTGAGGCCGACCAGCTTGATGAATTCCGGCACCTTGCGCTCGATTTCCGCCTTGCTCGCGCCGGCCATGCGCAGGCCGTAGGCGACGTTTTCGTACACCGTCTTCCACGGGAACAGGCCGAAATGCTGGAACACCATGGCGACGCCGGCGATCGGCTCCTCGATGCGCTGATTGCCGACCCAAATCTCGCCGGCGTCATGCGGCAGCAGACCGTCGATGCAGCGCAACAGCGTCGTCTTGCCGCAGCCCGAGGGTCCCACCACGGCGACGATCTCGCGTTCGGCAACATCGAAATCGATGTTGCGGAACACTTCGAGCGCACCGTAGCACTTGGCCAGTCCCTTGACGCGGATGCGGGGCTCGCCCACGCGCGGCGCGGCGGACGGGCGAAGGGCTGATAACGCCGGCATGGACACTTGCTCCCACAGACATTTTCTATGGCGCACCCTTTGCGGGAGCGCCGATTGTTGAGCTTCACGCGCATGTTGCCGCAACCCCGCGGAGCCGGCAACGCCGCTTGTATAGGTTCGCTAACCTTGTCGGCGGCGTGCCGGCGTGCACTCGCTCCCCTTGCGCTGCCGCGATACGTCGGCGGGAGCCCCTTTGTTTGCTGGCTTTTCATAGCGCGTAACGGACCGTTAGGCTCAATCAATCGTTACGCCGCGCATGCGGTTACCAAGCAGTATTGTTAATGTCGCGAAAGGTTACTCTAAACTTAGCCGTCGCGCACACCGATCGTAAACAATAGTAATTCAGCGGCTCTTTAGCATAGTCCAAGATGCGTCCGCGGCATTAGCAATTGAATACTTCATCCCATCTAGTCTCGTTGACGTCAGAACGACCAAGTTTCAGGTCGCGTCAAACGGGGACAATACCTTGCGTACCAGCACCATCGTCATGATCGGGTTTGCCGTCGTGTTCGGCTTGCTCGCCGTGTTCATCGCCCAAGCCTGGCTCAACAACCAGGCCAGCATGCAGGCGAAGAATATGGAGGCGAACAAGAAGCCGGTGGCGATGCAAACCGTCGTCGTCGCCAAAGAGCCGCTGCGCTTCGGCACCGAGCTTACCGCCGCGATGCTGAAGGAAGTGCCGTGGCCGTCGGACGCGCTGCCGAGCGGCGCCTACAGCAAGATCAGCGACGTGCTGCATGGCGGCCGCCGCGTCGTGCTCGCCGCGATCGAGAAAGACGAGCCGGTGCTGCCGCTCAAGATCACCGGGCCGGGCGAGCGCGCGACGCTGTCGGCGCTGGTGCATAAGGGCATGAAGGCGGTGACCATCCGCGTCAACGACGTGGAAGGTGTCGGCGGCTTCGTGCTGCCGGGCGACCGCGTCGACGTCGTGCTCACGCGCCAGATCGACAAGGGCTCGGCCTCCACCGAGGTCGTGCTGCAGAACGCGCGCGTGCTGGCGGTTGATCAGATCGCCGACGAACGCGCGGCCAAGGCGACGGTGGCGAAATCGGTGACGCTCGAAGTGAGCACGGTGGAAGCGCAAAAGGTGTGGCTGGCCGCCTCGGTCGGCAATCTGTCGCTGCTGCTGCGCAAGGCGGGCGAAACCGCCGAAACTCGCACGCGCATGATCACGCTCAAGGATTTGAGTGGCAACGAGCCGGTCAACAACGACAAGAACGCGACCGCGACGGTGGTGGTCACGCGTGCGGCGGCGAAACAGGAATACACCGTGCCCGTCGAAGGCAGTCGTGGGGACTTGACGACGACGGGCCAGGCTGTGGGCGCCCACTGAGTGCGGGCGCGGGGTCAATCAAGGGTGGGGAGTGTGTCGTGAATAATAAAACCGAATATGCCGGCGGCTTCGCCTGGCGGCGCACGGACAGGACCACGGAGCGCGGCAACTGGCTGCGCGATCTGGCCATCGCGCTGGCATTCGCGTTGGCAGCGGCGATGCTGCTGATGGCGGGCGAGGCCAATGCGCAGGAGCGCACCATCCGGTTCAGCGGCAATGAGCATACCGCCATGGTGACGGTGACCATCGGCAAGTCGCAGGACGTGCGCACCGCCACCAGCTTCGTCGACGTCATGGTCGGCGATCCGGACGTCGCCGACGTTAATCCGCTCACCGACCACACACTGTCGATTCTCGGCAAGAAGATCGGCACCACCCGGGTGCAGGTCTATGCCGAGGGCAAGAAGCTGATCGGCATCTTCGACATCGAGGTGAATTACGACATCAGCCGGCTGACCAACGAGCTCAAGCGCCGCTTCCCCGGCTCGCATATTCATGCGTCCTCGGTCAACGGCCGCATCATGCTGTCGGGCGAGGTGGTCGACGCCACCACTCTAGACAGCGCGGTCACCATCGCGCGCCAGTTCAGCCCGGACATCATCAATTCGGTTTCGGTGATGTCGCCGCAGCAGGTCATGCTCGAGGTGCGCTTTGTCGAGATTTCGCGCACCGCCAGCCGCGAGCTCGGCGTGCAGTGGAATCGCTTTGGCGAGCACAGCACGACCAATATCGGCTCGGGCCAACCGGCCGGAAATCTGCCGATCGCGAGTCCGACGAGCGCCACGGATGTCCCGGCCGGCGAAGTGGCCGCAGGCGTGATCTCCGGCGCCTCGCCGTTCGGCTTCGCCATCGCCCGCATGATCACCAACGGAACCTCGATCGACGTGCTGATCAACGCGCTGGAGCAGAAGGGCATCGCCCGCAGCTTGGCCGAGCCCAATCTGGTCGCGCTGTCCGGCGACACCGCGAGTTTCCTGGCCGGCGGCGAGTATCCGATCCCGGTCGCCGGTACCTTCGGGCAGGTCACCGTCGACTACAAGAAATACGGCGTCGGGCTCGCCTTCACGCCGACCGTGCTTGGCCACGGTCTGATCAATCTGAAGATCGAGCCAGAAGTGAGCCAGATCGACACCACCCACACGGTGACGGTGAGCACCGGCGTCTCGGTGCCGGCGCTGATCGTGCGCCGCGCTTCGACGACGGTCGAACTGCGCGACGGACAGAGCTTCATGATCGGCGGCCTGCTGCAGACCAACAACCAGAACCAGCTCCAGCAACTGCCGTGGCTCGGCAGCGTGCCGGTGCTCGGCGCGCTGTTTTCCTCGAAGTCCTATCAACAGAACCAAACCGACCTAGCCATTATCGTGACGCCGCATTTGGTGCGGCCGACGCGGCCGGGCGACGTGGTGCGGACGCCGGCCGACGGCGTGTTGCCGCCGAGCGATCCGGACTTCTTCCTGCTCGGCAAGACCGAGGTGACGCGGGCCGAAGCGCGCGCGCTCACGCCCACCACCGCCCATGTCGCCGAGGCCGGCGACCGTCCGTTCACCGGGCACATGCTCGATCTACCGAAGTGGGGTTCCAATGCAGCCATCCAATAAAGTGCCGCGCCTGCTCGCGCTTGCCGCGCTGATCGGCGCGCTTTCCGGCTGCTCTGAATATCTCGACCGTCGCGACACCATCTATCTCGGCGGCGGCGATTCGGTGGCGGCCAACAAGGTCACCCAGATGGTCGATCCCTGGCCGCGCGCCAGCAGCGACCGCAACATCGCCTACAACGGCAATAAAATCGAATCCGCGGTCGAGCGCTATCGCACCAACAAGGTGATCCAACCGCGCGGCATCGGCACGTCGGGCAGCTATCAGCAGGACAGTTCGAGCAGCCAGAACAACACCGCGCCGGTCGGGCCGACCGTGACCCAGTCGGCGGGGCCGGTGAAATAAACGGGAACTATTCACGTCATGCGTCTAGGCCGCAGTCAGGAACCCGGTTCGAAGCGGACCCGCGTGGTGGTGCTCACCGCCGACGCCGAGTTCGACGCTTCCGTGCGCGCCACTTTCGGCACGTCGAGCGCGATCGATCTGGTCATGGTGACGGGCCGCGTGACCGAGCAAAGCGAAACGCTCGATGCGCAGGACGCCACCGTCTTGGTGGTCGACATCGACGCCAACCGCGATGATGAAATGACCGCGCTGGCGCGGCTGATGATTCGCCTGCGCGGCGGGCCGCCGGTGATCGCGGTGACACAGAGTTTCGATGCCAACGTCGCCCGCACATTGCTACAAATGCGGATCGCCGACTTCCTGGTCAAGCCGGTGGCGCCGATCGACCTGGTGCGCGCCTGCGCCCGCGTCGGCAACAGCCCGGCGGAGACTGGCGAGCGCACCGAGGCGGAGATCCATACGTTCCTGCCGGCGGTCGGCGGCGCAGGCGTCACCACGCTCGCCATTCAGACCGCGATGCTCATGCTCACCGGCGCCGGACCGCGCAGCAAGCGCTCGGTCTGCCTGGTCGATTTGAATTTCCAGCACGGCGCCGTCGCCGACTATCTCGATCTCGAGCCGCGCCTCAATCTAGCCGAAATCGAGCCGCGGCCGGACCGGCTCGACCGGCAATTGCTCGAGATCATGCTCTCCTATCACGCCTCCGGCCTCGCCGTGGTGGCGGCGCCGAACCGGCCGGCGGAGATGCGCTCGTTCGATCCCGACGTGGTGACGCGGCTGCTCGACCTGGTTTCGACGCATTTCGATTATGTCGTGTTCGACATGCCGCGCACCTGGTTCTCCTGGACCGACAGCGTGCTGCTCGGCTCGAACAAATTGTACATCGTGAGCGAAAGCACTGTGCCCAGCCTGCGCTACGCCAAACAATTGGTGGCGGCGATCAGGGAACGGCTGGGCGACGGGCCCAGGCCGCAAGTCATCGTCAACCGTTTCCAGGCGCGCATGTTCTCCGCCGGCTTGCGCCGCAGCGACTTCGAACAGACGCTGGGTGAGGCATTCGTCGCGACCATCCCCAACGACTACGCGCTGGTGCGCGAGGCGATCGACCGCGGCGTGCCGCTCGACGAGGTCAAGCCAGGCAACAAGATCACCGCGCAACTCAAGAAGCTGTTGCTCGATGGCGCGCCCGGCAAGCCGAAGCCGGACGAGACGGCCGTGGCGCCGATTAAGAAGTTCAAGTTTTCCGTCGCGCGATAACGCCCGGTCCCGGTTCACAACGATCGCGCAAGCAAAGGACTAAGCGATGGCCGGCCGATTCACACTTCGACGCGCTGCCGCGCCCGAGCCGATGGTCGTCGAAGCGCCGGCGCCGGTTGCGCCCGAAGGCGCGGCGTGGAGCGCGCTGCCGCAATTGCCGGCCGACCAGGCGCCGCCGGTGCAGCCGCAGCCCACCAACCCGCTGCTCAGCGACAAGCTGCTCGACGCCAAGGTGCGCCTGCACCGCCGGCTGATCGAGGAGATCAATCTTTCGGCGCTGGAAAAGCTGCCGGATGAGGAAATCCGCCGCCACGTCCAGCAATTGGTGTCGAAATACGTACTGGCCGAACGCCTGGCGCTAAACACGAATGAGCTTTCCGAATTCGTTTCCGAGATCCTCGACGAAATGACCGGCTTGGGTCCGCTCGAGCCGCTGCTCAAGGACGAGAGCATCAACGACATCCTGATCAACGGTCATGAATGCGTCTATGTCGAGCGCCGCGGCGTGCTCGAACGGCTGCCCGTGCGCTTCAAGGACGAGCAGCATTTGCTGCGCATCATCAACAAAATCGTGGCCGCGGTCGGCCGCCGGGTCGACGAGAGCCATCCGCTCTGCGACGCGCGCCTGCAGGATGGCAGCCGCGTCAACGTGGCGGTGCGGCCGATCGGCGTCGACGGGCCGCTGGTCTCGATCCGCAAGTTCTCCAAGAAGCCGCTCAATCTCTCTAAACTTGTCGAGGTCGGCGCGTTACGCCCGCCGATGGCCGAGTTGCTGGGGGCGGCGGTGAAGGCGCGCATCACCACGATCATTTCCGGCGGCACCGGCTCCGGCAAGACGACGATGCTGAACGCGCTGTCCGCCTTCATCTCGGAAAAAGAGCGCCTGATCACCATCGAGGACGCCGCCGAACTGCAGTTGCAGCAGCCGCATGTCGGCCGCATGGAAACCCGGCCACCCAATATCGAAGGCAAGGGCGAAATTCGCCAGCGCGAATTGGTCAAGAACGCGCTGCGTATGCGGCCCGACCGCATCATCCTCGGCGAGTGCCGCGGCGAGGAGGCGTTCGACATGTTGCAAGCCATGAACACCGGTCATGAAGGCTCGATGGCCACCATCCACGCCAATACGCCGCGCGACGCCATCTCGCGCCTGGAGCAGATGATCGGCATGGCCGGCCTGCCGATGACGGTGGCCTCGATCCGCGGCCAGATCGCGGGCGCCATCCAGCTGATCGTGCAGTTGGCGCGCCAGTCCGACGGCAAGCGCAAGGTCACCTCGATCGCCGAGATCACCGGCCTGGAAGGCGACATCATCCAGATGCAGGAGATCTTCAAATACGTGCGCACCGGCATCGCGGCGGACGGCACCGTGCAGGGTCACTTCGCCGCCACCGGTGTGCGCCCTCGCTTTCTTACCCATCTCCTCAACCAGGGCGTCAAGCTGCCGGGAAATTTCTTTGATCCCTCGCAACCGCTCTAGAGCACGATCGCGCAATGCTATCCGCCATATCAAATTTAAATTCGGTCTACCTGATCTATCTGCTGATCGGCATCTCGGCGGCGATGTTCGCCGAAGGCGTCTATCTGCTATTCTACAACAAGGCCTCCTACCGCACGAACATCAACCGCCGGCTCAAGGTAATAGACAGCAAGCCGGACCGCGAAAGCGTGCTGGTGCAGTTGCGGCGCGAGCGCGGGCTGACCAGCGGCGGTGAATACCGGCTGCCGCTGCTCAGTTTCAATAAGCTCGTGCTGCAGTCCGGGCTGAACATCGGCCTCGGACGGCTGATCCTGGCCGTCGTCATCGGCATGGTCGGCGCATTCGCCGCCACCGTGGCTTTCGACAGAGACTTGCTGCACGCCGTCTTCGCCGCGCTTTTCAGCGGCCTGGTGCTGCCGTTCATGGTGCTGAAGTTCCTGCGCTCGCGCCGGCAGAAGAAATTCGCCGCTCAGTTCCCCGACGCCATCGACATCATCGTGCGCTCGCTGCGCGCCGGCCATCCGGTGCCGATCGCCATCAACATGGTGGCGCGCGAGCTGGGCGACCCGATCGGCAGCGAATTCGGTACCGTCACCGACGAAATCACCTACGGCGCCGACCTGGAAACCGCGATGCGCAATCTCTATTTCCGCGTCGGCACCGACGACCTGCCGCTGTTCGTCACCGCGGTGGCGATCCAGGGCTCGACCGGCGGCAATCTCGGCGAAATCCTTGAGAACCTGTCAGGTGTAATCCGCATGCGTTTCAAAATGCGCCGCAAGATTCGCGCGCTCGCGGCCGAAGGCCGCGCCTCGGCGCTGATCCTGTCGTCGCTGCCGATCGGCATGTTCGCGGTGATCAATTTCCTGGTGCCGAATTTCTACGCCAGCGTCTGGCACGAGGACCTCACTAAGGTCGCGCTGGTGCTGGCCACCTGCTGGATGGGCGTCGGCAATTTCATCATGTACCGCCTCGTCAACTTTAAGATCTAGGTCAAATCCGAGCCATGCAAATCATTTCCGCGGCCGTCGCCAGTGTATTTCGCGACAACGCCAGTCTGATGATGGCGCTGCTGGTGTTCCTCGCCACCGGCACCATGGCGTTTTCGGTGATGGCCTTCGCGCGCGTCCGCACCTCGGTCAAACGGCGCACCTCGCACATCCTGGATGAGAGCGAGCGGCAGGCCAATCCCAAGCGCTCGTTGCGCTATTCCAGCCTGAAGGCGGTGGCCCAGCTCATCGAATACACCACCAAGAACTACGCCTCAAGCAACGAGGAGCATATGAAGGTGCTGCGCCAGCGGCTGATCCGCGCCGGCATCTACGATTCGCGCGGGGTGGCGTTCTTCTTCATCGCGCGCACGACGCTTGCCGTCAGCCTCGCCGCCGCCGTGTTCATGGCGAAGCCGATGATCTCCGCAAGCGGCGGCACGTTCTTTTGGCTGATGGTGATCGTCGCCGGCATCGCCGGCTATGTCGGCCCCAGCATGTATATCGACCGGCGCATTTCCACCCGCAAGGAAGAGCATCGCGCCGGCTTTCCGGATTTCATGGACTTGCTGGTGGTGTGCGCGGATTCCGGGCTGTCGATGGAGGCAGCGCTCGAACGCGTCGGCCGCGAGCTCGGCGACAGCTATCCCTCGCTGACCGCCAATATCCACATGACCAATCTCGAATCCCGCGCCGGCCGCCCGCTCAAGGACGCACTCGAGCGCTTCGCCGACCGGCTGGCGCTCGAGGAGGCGCAGGCCTTCGCCACTTTGATCAACCAGTCGATTGATCTCGGCTCCAGCATCACCGACGCATTGCGAGTCTATTCCGACGATATGCGGCACAAGCGGCTCGCGCGCGCCGAGGAAAAGGCCTACGCACTGCCGGCCAAGCTGTCGATACCGATGATGGTGTGCATCTTCCCGGTACTGTTCGTCGTCATCCTGCTACCGGTGTTCGTGCGCCTGCATGTCAATCATTTCTTCTGATGCCCGGCGGTAAAGCAAAGGGTGAAGCATTTCTTAACCTCCCTCTTTTAGCTTAGTCCCCGTCCCCGTCCCCGTCGCGGGCGCTTCCGCCAGGCTTTGTCATGCGTATTGGAATGGCTCGTGCCGTGTTGCTTGCTTCCACCGCCCTGTGGCTTGCGGGGTGCAGCACGTCGAGCAAATTCTCCAATCTGTTCGACTCGAAACCGTCGGGCACCGACGCTTTCGCCGCCGCGCCAGCGGGCGATACCGCGCCGACGAAAACCGTGCCGCCGCCGCTCGGCGAGTCGGCCGCAGCCGAACCGGACTTGTACGGCAGCGATCCGAACGACGCCTTGAGCCTCGGCAAGAAGCAGTATCGCGCCGACAATTTCGGGCTGGCCGAGAAATATTTCCGCCACGCGGCCGAGCTGCATCCGCGCGACGCGGAAGCCTGGCTCGGCTTGGCCGCGTCTTACGACCGCCTGCGCCGCTTCGATCTCGCCGACCGCGCCTATGCGCAGGCCATCGGTATCGTCGGGCCGACGGCTGAGATCCTGAACAATCAGGGTTATTCCTACATGCTGCGCGGCGATTACAAGCACGCGCGCGAGAAGCTCGCCGCCGCCCAGCGCAAGGATCCGGGCAATAAATACGTGCAGAACAATCTGCGCCTGCTGGAAGAAAGCTACCGCAAGGGCAAGGCGATCGAGTAGTCGCGCCGGCCGCGCTATGCGGCCAATGCGCCGCTCTTGCATGGATTGGCCGTCCGGGCTACCGGGCGGCCGATCGCGTTCTTAGATATATTGCAGTCAATGCGGGGCGCGCGCACGCCGGTGCGGGGATCAATGCGGCCATGTTCAATTCGTTGCGAAAGCTGATTGCCGAGATGGGCGAGGGCGGCCAGCCAGTGAGCCGCTTCAGGGAAGACGATTACCGTCTGGCCGCCTCGGCGCTGCTGGTGCACGCGGCTGCCATCGACGGCTCGGTCACCGACGACGAGCGCGCCAAGCTGCATGCCGTCATCAAGCAACGCTTCAGCCTGGACGACGCGGCCACCGACGAATTGGTCGCCGAGGCGACAGAAGCGGAGCAGAAATCGGTCGATCTTTATCATTTCACCGCCCGGCTCAACCGTTCGCTCGACGCGGGGGGCCGTGCGCGCATGGTCGAAATGATGTGGCAGATTGTCTATGCCGACGGCGTGGTCACCGAATTCGAGGATAATTTGATCTGGCGGGCGGCCGACCTGCTCGGCGTCTCGCAGAGCGAACGGATCGCGTTGCGCGAACGGGTTTCGGCGGCGAATGACGGCAGAGCCAAAACATGAGTGACTTGCGGCCGGTCACCGTCATCACCGGCGCCTCGTCGGGCATCGGCGCGGCGCTGGCGCGCGTGTTCGCGCGCAACGGCCATGAGCTGGCACTGGTGGCGCGGCGCGAGGATCGGCTGCGCGCGTTGGCCGACGAGATCGCGGCGGCCGGCGGCGCCAAGCCGCTGGTGATTCCCGCCGACTTGCAGCGGGACGGCGCCGCCCGCGCGCTCGGCGAAGCGCTGGCGGCGCAGGGCGCCGAGCCGCAATATTTGGTCAACAATGCCGGCTTCGGTCTGGTCGGCGGCGCCGCCACGCTCGAGCGCGCCGAGCAGATGGACATGATCGACCTCAATGTGCGCGCGCTCGCCGATCTGTCGCTCGCTTTTGTCGACAGCCTGGCGCGCCACCGCGGCGGCATCCTCAATGTCGGCTCGATGGCGGGCTTCCTGTCCGGTCCGGGCATGGCGGTCTATTACGCGACCAAGGCCTTTGTGCTGTCGTTCAGCGAGGCGCTGCATAGCGAGCTCGAATCGCGCGGCGTGCGGGTGTGCGTGCTCTGTCCGGGGCCGGTGCCGACCGAATTCGCCGAACGGGCCGGCATCAAAGGCAGCTCGCTGGCGCCCGATTTTCTCACCCAATCGGCGGAATATGTGGCGGAAGCCGGCTACCGCGGGCTGATGGCGGGGCGGCGCACGGTCATCCCGGGGTTGTTCAACCGGCTGATCATCATGACGATCCGCTTCGTGCCGCGCCGTCTGCTGCTGGCAGTCCTCGACCGCCGCCAGCGCCAGCGCAGGTCCGCGCCGCCGGCATAGGGGGTAACGATCGGCGATATTGCAAACGCCGACAAAGCGGTTAGTACTCGGGACTTGCGCAGGAGCCTGCGCCGAACCGCCATGGTAAAGCCGGTCCTTCTCATCCTGCACCAGGAGCATTCCTCGCCCGGCCGCGTCGGCCAGGTGCTCGCTAAGCTCGGCTATCCGCTCGACATTAGGCGGCCGCGCTTTGGCGATCCGTTGCCCGAGAGCATGGACGAGCATTCAGGCGCGGCAATTTTCGGCGGTCCGCAGAGCGCCAACGACGAGGAAGATTTCGTCAAGCGCGAGATCGACTGGATCGGCGTGCCGTTGCGCGACAAGAAGCCTTATCTCGGCATCTGCCTCGGCGCGCAAATGATGGCGCGTCATCTCGGCAGCCGCGTTTTCCCGCACCCGCAAGGCCACGCGCAGGTCGGCTATTATCCGATCCGCCCGACCGCGGCCGGGCTGAAGATCTGTGCGGAGTGGCCGGATCACGTCTATCAGTGGCATCGCGAGGGTTTCGAACTACCGGCCGGCGGCGAATTGTTGGCCGAGGGCGACGATGCATTTTCTGTGCAGGCGGCCCGCTATGGCACCGGCTATGCGCTGCAATTTCACCCCGAGGTGACGCACGCCATGATGTATCGCTGGCTGGTGCGCGGCGCGCATCGCATGGAAATGCCCGGCGCCAAGCAGCGCGAGGAGCACGTCGCCGACCGCGCCGTGCACGACCATGCCGCGCGCAACTGGCTGGCGGCCTTTATCGATCACTGGATCGGGCGCGAAGCGGCCACGCAAGCTGTTGGATAGCGGTCCGCCTTCGCTCTTCGAGCTACGGCGGACACTCGCCTGGCGAAGGCCTTGCTCGCCGAAGCCTTGGCGAAGGCGAGTGGTGGAGCCGAGGGGATTTGAACCCCTGACCTCCTCATTGCGAACGAGGCGCTCTCCCAACTGAGCTACGGCCCCGCCTTGGCCGCGCGATATTTGCGCGGTTTTCAGCGAGTGGCCGCCATTTAGGGCCAGGGTTTCGGACTGTCAAGGATAGGCCAAGCCAGCCGCGATCGAGGTTGGCGGCACTGAGCTTGCGGGCCCAAGAATGGGAGGGTAAACGTTCAGGCGCTCAATGCATCCGAGGTGTTTATGCTCGAACTTCTAGCCTTCATTTCGTATTTATTGACGCTCTACATCTACGTGCTCATCGCAATGGCGGTGATGAGCTGGCTGGTCGCGTTTAATGTCGTCAATCCGCGCAGTCCGATCGTTCACGCGGTTGGGGAATTTCTTTACAGGATCACGGATCCCCTGCTGCGACCCATTCGGAATTTGCTCCCCAATCTTGGCGGCATAGACGTATCGCCGGTCATTCTGATTTTACTCATCGTATTCGTTCAAAGCGTGATTATTCCCAACATTGCCAAGCTGTTCATTTAAGTGGCAGCGCCGGATAGATCGCCTTGGTCGGCGCTCACCGGCGGCGTCGCGCTCGCCGTGCGGCTGACGCCCAAGGGCGGCCGTGACGCGATTGATGGCATCGAGACATTGGCCGACGGCCGCGGCGTGTTGAAGGCGCGGGTGCGCGCGGCCCCGAGCGAGGGCGCGGCCAATGATGCGCTGTGTCGGCTCATCGCCAAGGCGATGGGCGTGCCGGCGCGCGACGTTTTACTCGCCGCCGGCGCCACGTCCCGCGTCAAGCGGCTGGTCATTGCCGGCGATCCGCCAAGGCTGATCGCGGCCCTGGAGAAGATCGCGGCGAAAGGCTAACAATTGGCCATGACCGCAAAGCTCATCGACGGCAAGACGATTTCGGCCGATCTGCGCGGCAAGGTATCGGACGCGGTGCACCGGCTGCGGCGCGACCGCGGCATCGTGCCGGGGATCGCGGTGGTGCTGGTCGGCAAAAATCCGGCGAGCGAGGTCTATGTCCGCAACAAGTCCAAGGCGGTGATCGAATCCGGCATGCATCCGTTCGACCGGCATTTGCCGGAGAGCGTGACCGACACCGAATTGCTCGACCTGATCGCCGAGCTCAACGCCGACCCGCAGGTCAACGGCATCCTGGTGCAATTGCCGCTGCCCAAGCACATCGACGTGCACAAGATCATCTCGGCCATCGATCCGGCCAAGGACGTGGACGGCTTCCATCCGCTCAATGCCGGGAGGCTGGCGAGCGGGCGGCCGGGCCTGGTGCCCTGCACGCCGCTCGGCTGCGTCATGCTGGCGAAGACCGCGCGAGCGTCGCTTGCCGGGCTTGAGGCAGTGGTGATCGGCCGCTCCAACATCGTCGGCAAGCCGGCGGCGCAATTGCTACTGGCGGAGAACGCGACGGTGACCATCGCCCATTCCAAGACCGCCGATTTGCCGGCGGTGTGCGGGCGCGCCGATGTGCTGATCGCCGCCATGGGGCAGCCGGAAATGGTGCGCGGTTACTGGATCAAGCCGGGCGCTACCGTAATCGACGTCGGCATCAACCGCATTCCGGCGCCCGGCGGCAAATTGCGTATCGTAGGCGACGTCGCCTTTGCCGAGGCCAAGGAGGTCGCCGGCGCGTTGACGCCGGTACCGGGCGGCGTCGGGCCGATGACCATCGCCTGCCTGCTGCTCAACACGCTGCATGCCACCTGCATGCAGAACGACCTGCCGATGCCGAAGTTTTAAATTAAAATTGAAGCGCGCCTCATTGCCAGGCGTAAGCGACCTTGTCGAGGGTCTTGGCGCCGAAGCGCTCCGAGGAGCGGGCGACCGCGCGGCCGCCAAGCGCGCGATAAAATTCCACCGCCGGCTCGTTGTCGGAGAGCGCCCACACCACCAGGCTTTTCAGCCCGCTCTGCATCAGGTCCTTGCGCGCGGCGGAGAACAGGCGGCGGCCGAAGCCCAGCCCCTGGAACTCGGGCCGCAGGTAAAGCTCGTAGACTTCGCCGTCATAGAACAGGCTGCGCGCCCGGTTGCGCCCGTAATTGGCGTAGCCGGCGACCTGCTCGCCGAATTGCAGGAGCGTGATGCGGCTGCCTTTGCGGATGGCCGAATCCCACCAGTCCGGTCCGCGCCGGTTGATCAACTTGTCGAGTTCGTTGCCGGGGATGATGCCCTGATAGGCGGTCCGCCATGCCTCATCGTGGGTCGCAGCGACGTCCACCGCATCGGAGGCCTTGGCACGGCGAATCTCTATGAGGGTGGTACTCATGATCGAATAGAAGCAATGAACCCCGCGCGCTTCAAGCCCTATGATTAACGATCCGTTACCGGTGTGGATTACTGGCCACAGGACGCTGAAAAACACGCTGTAGCTGCTGCAAAACCGTGCCGATCGCGCAAGCTGATGTACCAAACATCGTCACGCGCGGCGTTTGCCACGCGCTTACGGTGACGGCGCAGTCGCGGTCGCTGATTCGATTTTCCGGATTCGAATCGTCCCAAAATAGGACAGTCTCGGCGAGCACGCCTGCAGCGGGCGGTTGAACCTCAGACGGCTTCCGCTTCCTTGGCGCGGTCGGCGCGCTTGCGGTCGGTCTCGTCGAGCAGCTTTTTGCGCAGGCGGATCGACTTCGGCGTCACCTCGACCAGCTCGTCGTCCTCGATATAGGCCAGCGCCTTTTCCAGCGTCATGCGGATCGGCGGGGTGAGGCGGACCGCCTCGTCCTTGGAGGTGGTGCGGATATTGGTGAGTTGCTTGCCCTTGAGCACGTTGATGACGAGGTCATTGCCGCGCGTGTGTTCGCCGACGATCATACCTTTGTAGACCTTCCAGCCCGGCTCGATCATCATCGGGCCGCGATCCTCCAGGTTCCAGAGCGCATAGGCCACGGCGTCGCCCTGGTCGTTGGAGATCAAGACGCCGTTACGGCGGCCCTGGATCGGCCCCCGGTGCGGGGCGTAGGCGTGGAACAGCCGGTTCATGATGGCGGTGCCGCGGGTGTCGGTGAGCAGTTCACCCTGGTAGCCGATCAGGCCACGCGTCGGCGCGTGAAACACCATGCGCAGGCGGTGGCCGCCGGACGGCTTCATCTCCAGCATCTCCGCTTTGCGCTCCGACATCTTCTGTACGACGATGCCGGAATGAACTTCGTCGACGTCGATGACCACTTCCTCGATCGGCTCCAGCGTCTCGCCAGTTTTGGGGTCGTCGCGCAGCAGCACCTTGGGCCGCGACACCGACAGCTCGAAGCCCTCGCGCCGCATGGTCTCGATCAGGATGCCGAGCTGCAATTCGCCGCGGCCGGCGACTTCCATCGCGTCCTTGTCGTCGCTCTCACGCACGCGCAGCGCCACATTGCCTTCCGCCTCGCGCAGCAGCCGGTCGCGGATCATGCGTCCGGTGACCTTGCTGCCTTCGGTGCCGGCGAGCGGGCTGTCGTTGACGCGGAACGTCATGGCCAGCGTCGGCGGATCGATCGGCTGCGCCGGGATCGGCGTTTCCACCGATGGATCGCAGATGGTCATCGCCACCGTCGCGTTCGGTAGTCCGGCGATGGCGACGATATCGCCGGCCTCCGCCTCGTCCACCGGTACACGCTCGATGCCGCGAAATGCCAGCAACTTGGTGATGCGCCCGGTCTCGATCAGTTTGCCGTCGTGATCGAGCACCTTCACGGGCTGGTTCGGTTTCGCCGAGCCGGACGTAATGCGCCCGGTGACCAGGCGGCCGAGATAGGGATTGGCTTCCAGGATGGTGCCGAGCAGGCGGAACGGCCCTTGCTCCACCAGCGGCGGCTTGACGTGGGCAAGGATGAGGTCAAATAGCGGCTGCATGCCGTCATCATGCGAACCGTCGAGTTTGGTCGCCATCCAGCCCTGCTTGGCCGAACCGTAAAGAATCGGGAAGTCGAGCTGCTCGTCGGTTGCGTCGAGCGCGGCGAACAGGTCGAACACCTCGTTGACGACTTCGGTGGCGCGCGCGTCGGAACGGTCCACCTTGTTGATCACGACGATGGGCTTCAGGCCCATCTTCAGCGCCTTGGAGACGACGAACTTGGTCTGCGGCAGCGGGCCCTCGGCGGCGTCAACCAACACCAGCGCGCCGTCCACCATGTTGAGGATGCGCTCCACCTCGCCGCCGAAATCGGCGTGGCCGGGCGTGTCGACGATATTGATGCGGACGTCTTTCCAGACCACCGAAGCGGCCTTGGCCAGGATGGTGATACCGCGCTCGCGCTCGAGATCGTTGGAATCCATGGCGCGCTCGACCACGCGCTGGTTCTCGCGATAAGAGCCGGATTGCTGCAACAGTCGGTCGACCAGCGTGGTTTTGCCATGGTCGACGTGGGCGATGATGGCGACGTTGCGCAGTTGCATAAGGGTTCCAGAAACCAAAGCGCGGGCCAACTCCGGGCCCGCGACGCACGTTTGCGGCGCAATATAGTCAGGCGCGGTGCATTAGCAACCGCCGTTTATGCTGGAGTGGTAATGCGGTTAAGCACCCGCCGCGCGGCCCCAAGGTCCGATTTGCACACCTTTGGGCATCGCTTTCTGCAACATCATCATCTCGGCGATGGTTTCGCCGGTGACCAGGCCGATGAGCTTGCCGAGGGCGTCGGTGACGCCGACCGCCGGCACCTGTTTCTGTTGCAGCAGCTTAAAGGCTTGCTCGAGCGTGGTGCGATAGCCGACGGTCGGCATGTCCGCCAGCATGGCATCGGCGACGCGGGCGTCGGGGCCGCGCTGCTTGATGGCACGGATCAGGTCGGCGCGGCCGAGCACGCCGACCGGTTTGCCGGCGGTGTCGACCACCGGGAATTCACCCTGGCCGGTTTGCAGCAAGGTTTGCACCGCCGCGTCCAAGTGTTCATCCGGAGTGAGAGTGGCAAATTGCGTCACCATGGCGTGACTCACCGGCACGCCGCGCGAGGCGGCGCGCAACGCCACCATGTGCGCTTCCGAGGAGGCGGCGAGATAAACGAAGATGGCGATGAAGATGAGGATCGGATTGTACATCAGGCCGATGAAACCGAGCGCGAAAGCGACGAACTGGCCGATGGCCGCGGCGACTTCGGTCGCGTGCACGTAACCCATGCGGCTCGCCAATATCGCGCGCAATACGCGTCCGCCGTCCATGGGGAAGGCCGGGATCATGTTGAACAAAGCGAGGAACAGGTTCACCGCCGCCAGCCGGTCGATCATCGAGATGCTCGTATTGTCGAGCGCGGTGGCGGCATAGCCATGCAGCGTGGCGCCGCCGACCACCACCAGCAATATGGTGATGGCGACGTTGACCAGCGGGCCGGCGATGGCGATGAGGAATTCCTGGCCCGGCTCCTCCGGGATGCGCTCGAGCTGCGCCACGCCGCCGATTGGCAGCAGTGTCACATAGGGCGTCGGCACGCCGAAATAGCGCGCGGTGAAGATGTGGCCGAACTCGTGCAGCAGCACGCAGAGGAACAAGAGCACCATGAAGATTACGCTGTCCCATGCGGTGGCGCCGCCGCCTTGGCTGTAGCTGGCAGCGAAAATCCAGGCGAGAAACAATAAGAAGGTGAGGTGGACGCGCACCACCGTGCCCGCCACTTTGCCGATATTCAATGACCAGGACATGCCAAGCCTCGTATGGTCGGGGTCGTCTCTTAAGAGGTAATATCGAGGCGCGCCCTTTGCGAGGGTCGGCGCGTTGATTGGACGAGGTTTGTCATGGCGCAGAAATTGACCGCGGAAGCCCGCAAAGCGACCTTAAGCAAGCTATCCGGCTGGTCGGAGGTGGCCGGCCGCGACGCCATTACCAAGAAATTCGTGTTCAAGGATTTCAACCAGGCCTTCGGTTTCATGACGCGGGCAGCGCTGGTCGCCGAGAAGATGGATCACCACCCGGAATGGTTCAACGTCTACAAGACTGTCGAGGTGACGCTTTCGACGCACGACGCCGGCGGCGTCACCGAGCTCGACGTCAAGCTCGCCGAGGCGATGGATAAATTGGCGGGGTAAATCGGCGGTCTTGCGCGCGCCCAAATCGCTCACCAAATATTCGGAATGGCCTTTGCCTCCGCCGCCTTCTGGCACCGACATGACGACGAGAGCACGCTGCGCCGGCGCTTCTGGCGCAAGCTGCCGCGCGTGTTCGCGCGCATTCCGTTCGCCGAAGATCTGCTCGCCGCTTATTATTGCGCCTTCGATCGCGCCACCCCGCGGCGCGTGCAATTGGCGCTGATCGGGGCCATCGCCTATTTCGTGCTGCCGGCCGACGCCATTCCGGACTGGCTTCCCGTCGTCGGCTACACCGACGATGCCGCGGTGCTCTATGCCACCCTCAAGCTGGTGTCGGATCACATTCTGCCGGCGCACCGCGACGCGGCGCGCGAAGCGCTGAAGAAATTCTAAGGCCGCAGGATAGCCTTGCCCATCACCTGGCGCGCGGCGAGCGCCTTGAGCGCGGCCGGCGCTTCGTTCAGCGGATAAATGGCGTGCACGTGCGAGGACAGTTTGCCTTGGGCGCACCAGTTGAGAATTCGCCTCATGTTGGTGGTGTGGCCTTGCGGGTTGCGCTGCGTCCAGGCGCCCCAATAGACACCGAGCACGTCATAGCTGCGCAGCAGCACGATATTCGCCGGCAGCTTGGGCAAGTCGCCGGAGGCAAAACCGATAATCAGATAGCGCCCGCACCAGTCCATGCCGCGCAGCGCGGCTTCGCCCTGCGTCCCGCCGATCGGATCGTAGACTACGTCGACGCCTTTGCCGCCGGTGAGCGCGCGCAAACCCTCCTTGAGATCGGCGGTCGCATAATTCACGCCGTCGTCGGCGCCGTGCCGGCGCGCGAATTCAAGTTTGTCGTCCGACGAGGCGCAGGCGATCACGCGCGCGCCCATCAGTTTGCCGAGCTCGACCGCGGCAAGCCCGGTGCCGCCGGCGGCGCCCAGCACGGCCAGCGTCTCGCCCGGTTTGATTTTGGCGCGGTCGTTGAGCGCATGCATCGTGGTGCCGTAGGTGACAGTGAGGCCGGCGGCACGGTCGAAATCGAGGCCGTCCGGCATAACGACGAGTTGCGACGCCTGGGTCACGACTTTCTCGCGCGCGGCGCCCCATCCGATATTGCCGATCACGCGGTCGCCGGGCGCAAAGCCGGCGACGCCGGCACCGAGGCTTTCGACTTCCCCGGCGAATTCGGCGGCGGGCGAAAACGGGAACGGCGGCTTGTGCTGGTATTTGCCGGCGACGATCAGCGTGTCGAAAAAGTTCAGCGCCGCGGCCTTGACGCGCACCAGGACTTCGCCCGGCCCCGGCGCGGGCTCGGCGATGTCGGCGAGTTCAAGGTCGTCGGGGGTACCGTAACGGGTGCAGAGCAGGGCTTTCATGGCGGCTCGGTCGGCTATACGGGTGGGGCGAGGTTTCTAGCACGCTTGCCGCGGGTTTGGCGGCGTCGAAATTAGGACTATAGTTTCGCCGGGGGCGACGGATTGCCGCCTTCACCTTGCCGATATTCGCCCCTAATGGGCTAATATCCAGATGTTCTTAAGGGGGGCGGCTTCGATGCCGTCATTCACTTCAACCGGTAGGGCCCGATGACGAAGAAGATTTGGCAAAGCCCCACGATTATAACGCTCACCGCTGCGGCCGCGATTTGCTGCACGGCCGCCTATGCGCAAACCGCTAAGAAGCCGGCCAAGCCCGGACCGACCGAACAAGCGGTGCTGCTCGGCCAGTTCTCCGACTGGGGCGCCTACAAGGCGACCCCCGGCGGCAAAAAGATCTGCTTCGCGCTGGCCAAGCCGACCACGGCGGTGACCGAGCCGCCCGGCCGCAGTCGCGACCCGTCCTATGCCTTCGTGTCGACGCGGCCGGCTGAGAAGGTGAAAGACGAAGTGTCGGTCATCGTCGGCTATCCGCAGAAGCCCAACGTCGACGCCACCGCCACCATCGGCTCGGCGAGCTACGTGATGTACACGCAGAACGACGGCGCCTGGGTGAAGAACGCCGCCGAGGAAGCGCAGATGGTCGAGACCATGCGCAAGGGCGCCGACATGGTGGTCAAGAGCGTGTCCACCCACGGCACCAAGACCACCGACACCTATTCGCTGAAGGGGCTGAGCGAGGCGCTCGACAAGGTGGCGGAGGAGTGCAAGTAGCGCTCGCGTTTCCTACATGGTGGGGCACGGCGGTGTCGCGCGTTTCCCTCTCCCGCAAGGGGACAGGGAAGAAAGAGCGTGGCACCCGTCGTGCTAGACTGAGATGTGATGACACTGACCGCCGATATCAGTCCCACGCCCGTCGTCGAAAAGACGCCGCTCGAGCGCTACGTGGCGCCGGCGAAGCCGTCGCTGGTCGGCCTCACGCGCGCGCAACTTAGCGCGCTGTTGGGTGCGGTCGGTATACCGGAGGCGCAGCGCAAGATGCGCGTGCAGCAGCTCTGGCACTGGATCTATTTCCGCGGGCTGACGTCGTTCGACGCCATGACCAGCGTGTCGAAGGAGCTGCGCGCCGAGTTGGCGGAGAAATTCACGCTCGATCGTCCCGAGGTGGTGGCCGAGCAAATCTCGGTCGACGGCACGCGCAAATGGCTGCTGCGGCTGCCCGGCGAAACGCTCGGCGAGCGTCCGCACGAGGTCGAGTGCGTGTATATCCCCGACACCGACCGCGGCACGCTGTGCGTTTCCAGCCAGGTCGGCTGCACGCTGACCTGCTCGTTCTGCCACACCGGCACGCAGCGTTTCGTGCGCAATTTGACGGCTGATGAAATCGTCGGCCAGGTGATGGTCGCGCGCGACCGTTTGGGAGACTGGCCGGGCGCTACGCGGCCGACCGACGGGATCGTTCCGGCCGGCGAGCAACGTTGCATCACCAATATCGTGATGATGGGCATGGGCGAGCCGCTTTATAACCTTGACGCCGTGCGCGACGCGCTGCTGATCGTCGCCGATGGCGACGGCATCGCCATTTCCAAGCGCCGCATCACGCTATCCACCTCCGGCGTAGTGCCGGCAATCGAACGCGCCGGCGCGGAGATCGGCTGCATGCTGGCGGTGTCACTGCACGCAACGCGCGACGAATTGCGCAACGAGCTGGTGCCGCTCAATCGCAAATACCCAATCGCGCAACTGCTCGATGCCTGCCGCAATTATCCCGGCGTCTCCAACGCCAAGCGCATCACCTTCGAATACGTCATGCTCAAGGACGTCAACGATTTAATCGACGACGCCAAGGCGCTGGTGCGGCTGTTGAAGGGTATTCCGGCCAAGATCAATCTCATTCCGTTCAACCCCTGGCCGGGCAGCAAATACGAATGCTCGGACTGGGAAACAATCGAGAAATTCTCGCAAGTCGTGTTCGACGCCGGCTATGCTTCGCCGGTGCGCACCCCGCGCGGGCGCGATATCTTGGCCGCCTGCGGTCAGCTCAAGAGCGCAACCGAGAAGCTGTCGGCGCGCGAGCGCATGGCGTTGCGCGCCATGGCGATGACGGACTGACCTGACGGACTGAATTTCCGCCGGATTCTTTCCAAGAATTAACGAAACAAAGTCCGTCCACGCCGCGTTTCGCCTACATAGGTGTGCACGGGCGTCTGCGCGTGAGTGCGGATGCGCACGTGCAATGGGGGCGCGCAACCGAGAACCTGACCTTCGGTTCCGATATGGAGGTCCTTCATGAAACGAAACGAAGCATTTGCCGACGTCATAAATCTGATATTGGCGGCGTGGTTGTTCCTGTCGCCTTGGATCGTCGGCTTTTCCGCTGTGATGCCTGCGGCTTGGGTCGCCTGGCTCACCGGCATCGCGATTGGCGTGTTCGCGATCGCCGCGCTGTCGGCGTTCGCCGAATGGGAGGAGTGGATCAATCTCATCCTCGGCCTGTGGCTGGTAATTTCGCCCTGGGTCGTCGGTATCGCCAGTCAACAAGCGCCGAAAGTCGTGCTGGTGTTGACCGGTGCGGCGGTGGCGATCATCGCGGCCATCGAACTGTGGCTGCTGCACCGGACGCCGCCGCGGGTCACCGCCTGAGACGGCAAATACGGGAATACGGATCGGCCGGGCCTTGCCCGGCCTGTTCGTTTTCGGCGATGGCTTTGGGCCAAGGAATGCGTAAACTTCAGCGTATGGCATTCCTCGGCCGTGTCATCGTCATCTGCTTCGCCCTGTTCATGGCGACGCTCGCTGGCGGTATCGCCGCGGCCATCGCGCTGCTCGGGCTTGAGTTGCACGTGATCGGCGCCGACCCGGTCGGCCACGCGTTTTTCTGGGGCACCGCGGCCTTTGCGTCCGGCGTCACGGTTTTCGTCGGCTTCCTGCCGATCCTGATCGCGGTGGTGCTGGCGGAAGCCTATGCCATCCGCTCGCTGCTCATTTATGCGCTAGCCGGCGCCGCCATTTTGCTGCTCGGTTTCTACAGCGCCGGTTTCACCGGCAGTTACGAGGAATCGATCGATCATCCGCCGCCGCCGATTTCGCGCGAGGCCGAGATTGCCGCAGCGGTCGGCGTGGTGTTCGGCTTTACCTATTGGTTGTTCGCCGGCCGCAATGCCGGCCGCTGGCGCGCGCCACCGAGCGCCTAACGTTTCGCCCAGGCAAGCGCGGCTTCGAGCCGATCGTTACCCCAGAATAGTTCGCCGTCGGCGGTGACGAAACTCGGCGCGCCGAAAATACCGAGGCGCTGCGCTTCTTCGGTTTCGCTGCGCAGACGCGCCTTGTTTTCCGCCGCTTGCGCGCGCTCGAGCACGCCTGCCGCATCGCGTTTGAGCTCACCGAGCAACCGCGCGATCACTGCCGGGTCGCCGATATTGCCGCCTTCGCCAAACTCGGCGCGGTAGACCGCGCGCGAAAATTCCTCGCCCCAGCCCTCGGCAAAGCCGATGAGCGCGACGCGCGCGGCCAGGATGCTGTTTTGCGGGAATTGGCCGAGACGGCGGAGGGGTAGGTCGAGGCTCTCGCAAATCCGCTCCAGATCGCGCCACATATAGCAGCCTTTTTGCGGATAGATGTTGAACGGCGAGGTGTTCCACCCTTGCGCCTGAAAAATCGGGCCCAGCAAAAACGGCCGCCAGCGTATGCTGACGCCGGTCGCGCGCGCGGCGGCGGCGATCCGCTCGGCGGCGGGATAGGAATAGGTGGAAGCGTATTCGAGCCAAAAATCGAGCGTCGGCATCGCCATCTCTGCAATATAGCGCGGCCATCACGCCGCCGCCTTTCCATTTTATGGCATGTCAGCTAGACGAACCACCCATGAACCGCACCGGGCTCATCGTCACGCTTGTCATTGCCGCCGTGGTCGGCTTGGCGTTCGGGTTTTTCCCACAGCTCGATCTGTTGATCGCGCAGCCATTCCACGGCATCGTCGATGCCGCGAATAATGACTTCGCGCTGCGCCTGTCGCCGCCGCTGATGCTGACCCGCAATATCGGCTTATGGTTGAGCGCCTTGCTGATCGTGCCGGCGGTGATCGCGCTGGCGATCAAATTGATTTTGCCGAGACGTAAATTGTTGATTTCGGGCCGCGCCATCGTATTCCTGGTCGCGACACTGGCGCTGGGCCCCGGCCTCCTGGTCAATGTCGGGCTCAAGGATCATTGGGGCCGGCCGCGGCCGATCGACGTCACGCAATTCGGCGGCGACCAGCACTTCGTGGCCTGGTGGGATCCGCGCGGCGACTGCCCGGGCAATTGCTCATTCGTTTCCGGCGACGTGTCGGGCGCGTTCTGGACGCTGGCGCCGGCGGCGCTTGCCCCGCCGCAATTTCGCGCGGCCGCTTATGGCGCGGCGCTCGCGCTGGGCACCGGCATGGCCGTCATCCGCATATTGATGGGCGCGCATTTTTTTACCGACGTGGTCTTTGCCGGCGTGTTCACGTTTCTGATTATTTGGGTCGCGCACGGGCTGATCTACCGTTGGCCGCGTACCCGGCTCTCCGACGAGAGCATCGAGCACGCGCTCGAGCGAGTATCCGCGTCGATCGTCGGATTTTTCAATAAGCGGAAGACCGAGCTTTAATCTTCAGCGCAGCGCACGTTTGTCGTGCAAGGACGGGAAATTTTGCGGCGCGGATCTTGCGGCGCCACTGAGCGTGCGGCCGCCGTCGAGCTTTTCGGCGAACAGCGCGATGGTCTTGGCGTAAACCTCCGCTTTGTTCCACTCCTTGATCACGGCAAAGTTCGGTTCGCCCCGGCTCCAGCCCTGTCCGCGCTGCCAGCCGTGGCTCTTGAGATAATTGGCGGTGGAGGCGACCACGTCCGGCGCGCTGTGCACCAGGTCGCGGCGTCCGTCGCCGTCGAAGTCGACCGCGTATTTAACGTAGGAGCTCGGCAGGAACTGTGTCTGACCGATCTCGCCCGCCCATTGTCCGACCATCTGCGCCGAGGTCATGTCGCCGCGGTCGATGATGCGCAACGCATCGATGAGTTCGGCTTGCAATTTGCCGGTGCGGCGGCAATCAAAAGCGAGCGTTGCCACCGAACGTACGATCGAGCGCTTGCCCTGCACGACGCCGTAATCGGTTTCCAGCCCCCAGATCGCCACAACCACGGCGGCCGGCACGCCGAATTTCTGCTCAATCCGTTGGAACACCGGCGCCATTTGTTGCAGGTGCCTGGCGCCCTTGATCTAGCGGTCGCGTGAAATCATGCGGCCGGAGAATTGTTCGAAGGTCTGATTGAAAACGTGCTGCTGGCGGTCGGCGGCGAGCACGCCGTCGTCAATGGTCAGACTATCGAGCGCGGCGAGACCGCGTTTGGTGACGCCCTGGCTCGCCGCTTCCTTCTTGAAATCGCCGAGGAAGGCTTCGAAGCCACCCGGGTGGTTGCACTGCACTGCGAGCGCCGGCGCTGCGGCGATGAGCATGGCGCCGGCCAGCGCGCCGGCGAAAACGGCATTAACTTTCGGCATCGGCTGCCCCCTGATGACGGCCCGGACGGCGTGCAGAATTATCGGACTGCGTCGCCGCCGCCAGTGCCATCGCGTGGTAAGCTTAATTGGCGGGTGACGCTTTCGTGACGGGGGCGGTCCGCGCGATGCTAAGATCGCCTCGATTCGAGCAAGGAGGGGTCCCGTGAGCGAGCCGGAGGAAAACCTCAAGCGGGTGTTGCTGATCAAGATGAGGGCGATGGGCGACCCCGGGCAGGTGCTAGCACTGATCAACAGCGCCGGGCCGTTCTACCGGACGATGGGCGGCGCCAGCTTCCGCGTGCTGCAGAATGTGGACGACCGGGCGCAGTTCCTGGTGGAGATCGAATACGCGGCGCATGCCGCGCTCGAGCTCAACCGCCACAAATTAGCGAGCGACCCGATGGTGCGCACCTTCCTGCAAGGCTGGCGCGCCATTCTGCAAGGCAGTGCCGACATGGACGTCTATGAGGACGTAACGGAGTAAGCGCTGGACCGCATTGCGGCGTCCCGCCCGCTCTTGACCCGGACAGCCAACCTTAGTTCAACACTGGGACCTTGAGGCCGGTCCGCGGTTCGGCGCGTCCCGGCGGTGGCAGGAACCAGGATCATGGCCGACGGCGGCGGGAAAAAAGGCATCAAGAAGGTCGTGCTGGCCTATTCCGGCGGGCTCGACACCTCGATCATCCTGAAGTGGCTGCAGACCACCTATGGCTGCGAGGTGGTCACCTTCACCGCCGATCTCGGCCAGGGCGCCGAGCTCGAGCCGGCGCGGGAGAAAGCGCTGCTGCTCGGCATCAAGCCGGAGAACATTTTCATCGAGGACCTGCGCGAGGAATTCGTGCGCGATTACGTGTTCCCCATGTTCCGCGCCAACGCGCTCTACGAGGGCCAGTATCTGCTCGGCACCTCGATCGCGCGGCCGCTGATCGCCAAGAAGCAGATCGAGATCGCCGAGAAGGTCGGCGCCGACGCGGTGGCGCATGGCGCGACCGGCAAGGGCAACGACCAGGTGCGTTTCGAGTTGACCTATTATGCGCTCAAGCCGGACGTGACCGTGATCGCGCCGTGGCGGGAATGGAATCTCACGTCGCGCACCAAGCTGATCGAATTCGCCGAGAAGCACCAGATCCCGATCGCCAAGGACAAACGCGGCGAGGCGCCGTTTTCGGTCGACGCCAATCTGCTGCACGCCTCTTCGGAAGGCAAAGTGCTGGAGGACCCGGCGCAGGAAGTGCCCGATTACGTCTATTCGCGCACCATCGATCCGGAAAAAGCGCCGGACAAGGCGACCTACATCACCGTCGATTTCGAGCGCGGCGATGCGGGGGCCATCGACGGCAAAACGATGTCGCCGGCGACGCTGCTCACCAAACTGAATGAGCTTGGCCGCGCCAACGGCATCGGCCGGCTCGATCTGGTCGAGAACCGTTTCGTCGGCATGAAATCGCGCGGCATGTACGAGACGCCGGGTGGCACCATCCTGCTCGCCGCCCACCGCGGCATCGAATCGATCACGCTCGACCGCGGCGCCGGCCATCTCAAGGACGAGCTGATGCCGAAATACGCCGAGCTCGTCTATTACGGCTTCTGGTTCGCGCCCGAGCGTGAGATGCTGCAGGCGGCGATCGACAAAAGCCAGGAATTCGTGACCGGCCGCGTCAAGCTCAAGCTTTACAAGGGCAACGCCATTGTGGTCGGCCGCGAGAGCAAATATTCGCTTTACGACAAGGAGCTGGTGACGTTCGAAGAGGGCGCTGTCGCCTACGATCACCGCGACGCCGAGGGCTTCATCAAGCTCAACGCGCTGCGGCTGCGCACGCTCGGCCAGCGGCGCAAGAAGCTCAAGCTGGATTGATCGTTTCCGGGGGCGCGCATTGGCGGGTCGGAGGATGCGATGAGCGGGACCTTCACAAAGATTGGGACGGCGGCATTTTGGCTTCCCGTGGTGCTCGGCGTCGCGCTGGCATCATGCTCGAGCGACCAAAAGGCGCCGGTCGAGCGAAACATTTTGCCGACTAAGTACAAGGACGAGATTCTGCACATTTTCCCGAAGATAGTCGCCGATCCGACCAATATCCGCGATGCGGCGATCGGCGATCCGACGTTCGATCCGAACGGGCCGGTGCACGTCTATTACGTTTGCGTGCGCGCCAACCCGCGCGACGCCGGTCATCGTTATCTCGGCATCAAGCAATACATCGCCTATTTCTACGACGGCCATCTCAACCAATTCGTCGATGCGCCGCCCAATTTGTGCGACAAGGCCGCCTACAAGCCGTTTGCGGAACTGGAAAAGCTCTGCCTCGGCGCGTCCTGCAAGTAGCTCAGCCTTTGAGCCGTTCGATCAGCCCGTGAATATCGCCGAGCACGTAGAGGTCGCGCACCTTGGCGCCCTCGAAGGTGAAGATCGGCATGCCGGTCCACCAGACGTGGCGGCCCGACGGCGCCACGCCGAACAGTTCTTTGCGGTGGAAGCCGTGGAACCGGATCTTACCGCTGACTTTGTTTCCCTCCTCGATCATCGCCAGAATGTCGGTGGTGTATTGGCCGAGCGCCCCGGTCACCCAGTCGACGTAACCGGCGAATTGTTCGTACCCGACAAGCGTCGGGCCGAGCGAGCCGCGGAATGTGAAGCCGTCGTGGAAGATTTTCGGGATCAGGCTCTTGTCGGCGTGATCCCACAATTCCTTGTAGAACACGCGCACCGTTTCTTTCTGCGGTGACAGCGTAACGCCGGTGAAATCGAGGGCGGGCTCGTCCATATATACCCCGTCATTCCGGACGCCGCGAAGCGGCGATCCGGAATCCAGAGACAGATTCTGAATTTTTATCTGGATTCCGGGTCCGGCGCTAACGCGCCGTCCCGGAATGACAACTAAACTTGCCGGTCGACCATTGCCTTCTTCAACACGGCGATCTGCTTGGCCGGGTTGAGGTCTTTCGGGCAGGCCTTCGAACAATTCAGGATGGTGTGGCAGCGGTAAAGCCGGAACGGGTCCTCTAGATTGTCGAGCCGTTCGCCGGTCGCTTCGTCGCGTGAGTCCTGCACCCAGCGGTTGGCTTGCAAAAGCGCCGCCGGACCGAGATAGCGGTCCGAATTCCACCAATAGCTCGGACACGAGGTCGAACAGCAGGCGCACAGGATGCACTCGTACATGCCGTCGAGCTTGGCGCGGTCCTCGTGGCTCTGCACCCATTCCTTCTCGGGCGTGGGCGTGACCGTATGCAGCCAGGGCTCGATCGAAGCGTATTGCGCGTAGAAATTCTTCAGATCCGGCACCAGGTCCTTGACCACCGGCTGGTGCGGCAACGGATAGATTTTCAGTGGCGCCTTGGCGTCATCCATCGCCTTGGTGCAGGCGAGCGTGTTGGTGCCGTCGATGTTCATGGCGCAGGAGCCGCATACGCCTTCGCGGCAGGAGCGGCGGAAGGTGAGCGTCGGGTCGATGTTGTTCTTGATCCAGATCAGCGCGTCGAGAACCATCGGTCCGCAATCGTCGCGATTGACTTGGTAAGTGTCGATGCGCGGATTGGCATCCTCGTCCGGGTTCCAGCGATAGATTTTGAACTCGGTCACATGCGTCGAATTCGGCGCGGCAGGCCAGGTTTTGCCCTGCGTGATCTTGGAGTTCTTCGGTAGCGTGAATTCGACCATGTCGGCGATCCGCGGTTGGTTCGGTTATATGCTTTCCACGTCAGTAGACGCGGGCTTTCGGTTCGATATAGGCGATGTCGTTGGTGAGCGTGAAGGCATGTACCGGGCGATCGTCGAGTTTCACGTTTCCTTTGTCGTCCATCCAGGCCAGCGTGTGCTTCATCCAGTTCTTGTCATCGCGCGCGGGGAAGTCTTCGCGCGCATGCGCGCCGCGGCTTTCGGTGCGGTTGCGCGCCGAATCCATGGTGACGACGGCCTGCGCCATCAGGTTGTCGAGTTCGAGCGTCTCGATCAGATCGGAATTCCAGATCAACGAACGGTCGGAGACCTGGATGTCGGCCATCGCGGCATGCACGTCGTGGATCAGCTTGTGGCCCTCGTCCAGCACCTCGCCGGTGCGGAACACCGCGCAATTGGTTTGCATCACCTTCTGCATCTTGAGCCGCAGTTGTGCGGTGCGCGTGCCGCCGGCAGCGTTGCGGAACTTGTCGAGCCGCGACAATGCGTAATCGGCGGAATCCCTCGGCAATTCCGGCTGCTTGTCGCCGGGCGTGACCAGTTCGGCGCAGCGCAGCGCCGCGGCGCGTCCGAACACCACCAGATCGATCAGTGAATTCGAACCCAACCGGTTGGCGCCGTGCACCGATACGCAGGCTGCCTCGCCCAGCGCCATCAAGCCGGGAATCACGCTGTCGGCATTGCCGTCCTTCTTGGTCAGAGCCTCGCCGTGGAAGTTGGTGGGAATGCCGCCCATGTTGTAATGCGCGGTCGGCAGCACCGGGATCGGCTCGCGGGTGATATCGACGCCCGAGAATATACGCGCCAGCTCCGCGATCCCCGGCAGCCGCTCATGCAGCACCTTGGGGTCGAGATGATCGAGGTGCAGGAAAATGTGGTCCTTGTCCTTGCCGACGCCGCGTCCTTCGCGGATTTCGATGGTCATCGAGCGCGACACCACGTCGCGCGAGGCTAGATCCTTGGCCGACGGCGCGTAGCGTTCCATGAAGCGCTCGCCCTCGGAATTGACCAGATAGCCGCCTTCGCCGCGCGAGCCTTCGGTGATTAGGCAGCCGGCACCGTAAATTCCGGTCGGGTGGAACTGCACGAATTCCATGTCCTGCAGCGGCAGGCCGGCGCGCAGAACCATGGCGTTGCCATCGCCGGTGCAGATATGCGCCGAGGTGCAGGAGAAATAAGTGCGCCCATAGCCGCCGGTGGCGACAATGACCATGTTGGCGCTGAAGCGATGGATGGTGCCGTCGTCGAGATTGAGTGCGACCACGCCGCGACAGCGGCCCTCGTCGTCCATGATCAGGTCGATGGCGAAATATTCGATGTAGAATTCGGCCGCGTGCTTGAGCGCCTGGCCATACATCGTATGCAACATGGCGTGGCCGGTGCGGTCGGCGGCGGCGCAGGTGCGCTGCGCGGTGCCCTTGCCGTAATGGGTGGTCATGCCGCCGAACGGGCGCTGATAGATCTTGCCGTCTTCCCGGCGCGAGAATGGCAGGCCCCAGTGCTCCAACTCGTAGACGGCTTGCGGTGCGTTGCGGCAGAGATATTCGATGGCGTCCTGGTCGCCGAGCCAGTCGGCGCCCTTGACGGTGTCGTACATGTGCCAGCGCCAATCGTCCTCGCCCATGTTGCCGAGTGCGGCGGCGATGCCGCCTTGCGCCGACACGGTGTGCGAGCGGGTGGGGAACACCTTGCTGATGCAGGCGGTGCGCAGGCCGGCCTCGCTGCAGCCGACCACCGCGCGCAGGCCGGAACCGCCGGCGCCGATCACCACCACGTCGTAGCTGTGATCCTCGATCGGATAGGCAGCGCCATTGACCGCGGGAGCGCCGCTTCCTTTTCCATTCTTCGCCATGACGTTAAACCCCGAACGATAGCTTGAGGATGGCGAAGGCGGAGGCGAACCCGATGGCGAAGCAGAAGAACGTATTGCCGAGCAGGGTCGCGAGCTTGAGCTTATCCTCGTGCACGTAGTCGACGATGATCTCCTGCATGCCGATCCACATGTGGTAGACCGTGTTGATGACGAACAGGAGCATGATGATCGCCACGATCGGCGATCCGAGAATCTGCACGACCGCCGCGTGATTGCGCCCGAGCAGGGCGATGACGATAACGATCAGCGCGATATCGAGCGGGATGCCGGCGACCGAAGTGATGCGTTGATGCCAGAAGGCCTTCGTGCCGGTGTGAGCGGCGCCTAGCCCGCGCACGCGGCTCATCGGCGTACGCATTTGCGAGTTCTTCATCGCGGGCCTCCCATGGCGAGATAGCCGATCACCCAGACGACCAGTGTGAGCGAGACCGAGCCGACGATAGTGGCCAGCGCCAGGAACTCACGTTCGGCCGGCTCGAAGCCGCGGCCGACGTCCCAGATCAGATGGCGGATACCACCGAGGATGTGATGGATGAAGGCCCAGGTGTAGCCGAACAGCACCAGCCGCCCGATCCAGCTGCCGATGAACCATTCGAAATTGGCGTAGGCGTTGGGGCCGGACGCTGCCGCGATCAGCCACCAGGCGATCAGCAGCATGCCGAAATACAAGACGAAACCGGTGATGCGATGAAAACCGGACATCACGAAGGTGAGCATCAACTTGTAGACTTGCAGGTGCGGAGAGAGCGGACGGGGCCGCCGCGGTCCTGTCCTGGAACCCGCCTCAAGCTCGGTCATCGTCATTCTCCAGAACGCTCAAAACTCGCGATTGATCGCGCCGGCGATCGTGAGCGGTTCGTAACCAAACTCCGCCAGCGTCGCAACGCACCAATCCGCGAGCCACCTAAAAAATTCGACGTCAAAACCTCTGGCGCGCAGAAAAGCGAAACCGTTTCGCCCGTCTTGCGCTCCCGCGAGGACCGCAACCTTCGTCCTTGACTGGTAGCCATAACAGGCTACTTCATCATTTGCGAAGCTTGCGCCTCCAGTTACCGTGGTGCAATATGTGTTTTGCGTAGCCTGCCTTCGCGGAATAAGAAGGTAGTAGCCCGATGCGGTTCGACTTCACCGATCTCAATCTTTTCCGCCACATTGTGGAGGCGGGCAGCATCACGCATGGCGCGGCGCGCGCCAATCTGGCGCTGGCCGCCGCCTCGACCCGCATCCGCAAGATGGAGCTCGCCTTCGGCACCGAATTACTGGTGCGCGGGCGCCAAGGCGTGACGCCGACGCCGGCCGGGCGCACTTTGCTGCAACACGCGCGCGGTATCCTGGCGCAGACCGAGCGCCTGCGCGAGGACCTCACGCCTTACGCGCGCGGGCTCGCCGGCCAGGTGCGTGTGCTGTCCAATACCAATGCGCTCACCGAGTTTCTGCCGGAGGCGCTGAGTTCGTTCCTGATGGCCTATCCCGACATTAGCGTCGACCTCGAGGAGCGCCTTTCCGATGAGATCGTCGGGTTGATGGCGGAAGGCGCCGCCGATATCGGCATCGTCGCCGGCACCGTCGATTACGGCGGGCTGCACACGTTTCCGTTCAGAAGCGATCGCTTCGTGCTGGTGGTCGCGCGCGGCCACCCGCTCGCCAGCCGCGCACGCATTGGTTTCGCCGAAGTGCTCGATTACGACATGGTCGGCCTCGACCGCGCCAGCGCCATCCAGCGCTTCCTCGCCGATAAGGCGACGCGCATCGGCCGTCCCTTAAGGCTGCGCGTGCAGTTGCGCTCGTTCGACGCCATCTGCCGCCTGGTCGAAGCCAATGTCGGCGTCGGCATCGTGCCGGAGACCACGGTCAAGCGCACCGAACGCAACATGGCGATCTCGTCGGTGCGTCTGACCGATCCTTGGGCGTTGCGTGAATTGTCGATCTGTGTTCGCGACGTCGCGTCGCTGCCGCCGTACGCGCGCCAGCTCGTCGATCACTTGCGCGCAAGCGCGTGACCGCGGCGGGTCGCTATTTCGCCGGCGATTTTTTCTTCGCTTGGATGCCGGCCAGCCGCTTCCTGGCGTCTTCAAGTCCGACCGCGGCAGCCTTGCCATACCAGAAGGCGGCTTGATCGAAATCCTGTTTCACACCGCCGCTGCCTTCCTCGTACGCGATGCCGAGATTGAGTTGCGCGTTTGGCACGCCTTGTTCCGCGGCCTTGCGATACCAGGTGACCGACTGCTCGAGGTCTTTCGTCACGCCTTGGCCGTGCGCATAGACGAAGCCCAAAGCGTTCTGCGCGCTCGCCACGCCCTTGTCGGCGGACTCGCGAAATAAACTCACCGCCTTGGAAAAATCCCGCCGCACTCCTTGACCCAACATATACAGCAAGCCAAGTCCCGCCTCAGCGAAAGCAGAACCGTGTTCCATGGCCGATTGATACTGCGTTGCCGCCGCGTCGAACTTTCCCGCCCGTTGGTAAGCGCGGGCAAGCTGGTAGGATAGTCGCGCACTGTTCGGAAATTGTTGCAGCGCGCTTTCGCACGCCGGAACGGCAAGCGATGGATTCAATTGGGTGAAGTTTACCCCCGCGGTTTTGCGTTGGGGATCGAGAGAATTCGCCGCATATTTATCGCAGTCCGTGACCGGAGCGTCTTGGACGGCGGTCTGTGCGCGCGCTTGGCTGGCGTTCAAGTAAAGCGCAAGCAAGGCGATTGCGACGACAATTCGATACATTGCGTCCCTCCATGTCTTACCGCGGCAAACGCGTGCACGAAGCGATTACGCGGTGCGCGGCTGGGCGTTTGCCTTTTGCAGCAAATCGATAAGTTGCTTGACCGAGTCCGACAGCGCCAAGACTTCCTTCCCGCGCAGTTCGTCGATCTTCTGGTGCAAGAGCTCGATTTCGAGCTCCGCCTTCACGTTTACCTGATAGTCGTGCTCGGCCGCCTTGCGATCGATGTCCTGCTGCCGGTTCTGACTCATCATGATGAAGGGCGCCGCATAGGCCGCCTGGAACGAGAGCGCGAGATTGAGCAGGATGAACGGATAGGGGTCCCATTGCTGGATATAAGCGGTGACGTTGAGCACGATCCAGATGAGCAGGATGCCAGACTGTATGATGATGAAAGTCCACGAGCCCATCGTCGCCGCCACGTCGTCGGCGATCCTCTGGCCCAGCGTGAGCTTGTAGGCGTCCTTGCGCCCGGCGCGATGCGAGCGGCGTAGCGTACGCAACTCGGCGAGAAGCCGCTCTTCGGTTTCGTTAAGTTTGTTCATCACGCGCGTCTCGCCATCCATATCGTCCTCCCGAGAGATTGACGCTCAAGCCGCCGGACGGCGGCGTCACCGCGGCACCAGCACCCAGTAATCGAGATCGAGGATCACCGCCGGATCGTATTCGTTGTCGACCTTGTAGGGAAAGTCGGTGCACGGCTTGTCCTTGGTGGCGACGGTGCGCAGGCGCAGCGCGCCGACATCGTTACGGCCGTGCAATTCGGCGGTGGCCAGCACCTCCGACCAGGCGAACACGGTGAGCCCAGCAAACAGCGGCGCCACGTGCCGCCCGCCATTAATCGCCGCAATGTGAAAGGCATTAGCGAAACCATTGAACGACAGCGTGCGCGCCAGCGAGATCGCGTGGCCGCCATAGATCAGCCGGCGGCCGAAACGGCCTTGCCCCTCATTGAACTGGTTGAAGTGGATGCGCGCGGTGTTCTGGTAAAGCCGCGTGGCGATCATGTGTTCGGCTTCCTCGACCGTGATGCCGTCGGTATGGTCGATCAATTCGCCGACGTAATAGTCGCCGAAACGGTGCGGGCCGCCGGCGAGCACGGTGTCGTAGGCCGTTGCGTTGATGACCGGGCAGCCGTTGCCGAGCGCCGGCGGCTCCACGCTGCGCGGCAGTTCGGGGACCAGTTCCTCGGGCGCCGGCGCCGCCTCGTTGCGTTTGCGCACCATCACCCAGCGCACAAAGTCGAGCACGGACTCGCCGTTCTGATTGGTGCCGCGCGAGCGCACATAGACGATACCGGTCTTCTTGTTGGAGTTTTCCTTCAGCCCGATCACTTCCGACACCGAATTGAGCGTGTCGCCGGGATAGACGGGCTTGAGGAAGTGGCAATCGGCATAGCCGAGATTGGCCACGGCATTGAGCGAGATGTCGGGCACCGTCTTGCCGAACACCACGTGAAACACCAAGAGGTCGTCAACCGGCGCTTGGCGGTAGCCGATCTTTTGCGCGAATGTGTCGGCCGATTGCACGGCAAAGCGCGGGCCGAACAAGCCGTTGTAGAGCGCCACGTCGCCGAGCGTGATCGTGCGCGGGGTGGCGTGGCGGATGCGCTGGCCGAGACGGAAATCCTCGAAAAAATTTCCCCGGCTGGTCTTGGGGACGGGCGTTTGGCTCAACGCTGTAACTCCTTCATGCGGTCCGGCCCGGCGGGGGCATTCTCACAAAACCGTGAGCCAAACGCTAGCTTTGAACAACGGGAAACTGATGAGGACGTGTTCGGGCCCTGTGATAGCGGATGAATTGCCAAGTTCATTCCTCAGGAGGACACGATATGAAAAAGAGCATGCTGCTTTCCGCGCTGATCGCGGCCGGTTTGGCCTTTGCCCCGCTGGCCCCGGCGGCGCTCGCCGACGACATGAAGAAAGATGACACCATGAAAAAGGACACCATGTCGAAGGATACGCCGATGAAAAAGGACACCATGGGCAAGGACTCGATGGGCAAAGACTCCATGGGTAAGGACACGATGAAGAAGGACGACAGCATGTCGAAGGACAAAATGTCCAACGACACCATGAAGAAATAAGTCCCGGCTGTAGCGGCCGGGTGCGCATCCGCGGGCCCGGCCGCGCCGTATACTCAAGTCGGGCGATACGGATTAGGGCACGGTCCAATTGGATTGAGTCACGACGCTCGCCTAATATTTTGCTTGCGTATGATGTTTTCCGAAAACCGGTTCCCACTTTTCGGGATCATGCGCTAGGATAGCCGGGTAGGTTCGCGATGACCGCCGAAACCATGAACGCCGTACCCGCCGACGCGGCCATCCACCCCGCCTGGGTGCGCGTCTGTCACTGGATCAACGCGCTGGCGATCGTGGTGATGATCGGTTCCGGCTGGCAGATCTACAACGCCTCGCCGCTGTTTCCCTTCGAATTTTCCAAGCATTACGCGCTCGGCAATTGGCTGGGTGGCGCGCTGCTCTGGCACTTTGCCGCCATGTGGGTGCTGGTGGTCAACGGCATCGTCTATGTGACGCTAGGGCTCTTGACCGGGCGCTTCCGCCGCAAACTGCTGCCGATCTATCCGTCCGAAGTCATCGCCGACGTCAAGGCGGCGCTTACATTCAAACTCGCGCATGAGGATTTGTCGCACTACAACGCGGTGCAAAAGCTGCTTTACGCCGGCGTCATCCTCTGCGGCATTCTGATTGTGTTGTCGGGCCTGTCGATTTGGAAGCCGGTGCAGTTCCAGGAATTGACCGCGTTGTTCGGTGGCTACGATTTCGCCCGCTATGTGCATTTCGCTGCGATGGCGGCAATCGTCGGCTTCCTCTGCGTGCATGTGGCGCTGGCGCTTTTGGTGCCGAAGAGCCTACGCGCCATGGTGACCGGACACTAGCCATGCGCCAGCGCAAGATTATTCCCGGCGTCGACCCCAAGCTGCTCGTCAAGGACGCGGCCAGACTGATGCCCGTTTCCGCGCGACGCTCGTTCTTGCGCGGGGCGGCGAGCCTCGGTGCGCTCGCTTTCCTCACCGGCTGCGACATCATCGACGGCGACACCGCCGAAAACGCACTGCGCAAGGTTTCCGAATTCAACGATGGCGCGCAGGCGCTGCTGTTCAGCCGCAGCAAGCTGGCGCCGACTTATTCCGAGAACGACGTCACCCGGCCGTTCCCATTCAACGCCTATTACAATCTCGACGAAGCGCCGATGGTGGACGGCAATTTCTACAAGCTCGAGCTTGCCGGGCTGGTCGACAATAAGAAGCCGTGGACGCTGGCCGAACTGCACGCGCTGCCCGAGGTGTCGCAGATCACCCGCCACTGCTGCGTCGAGGGCTGGAGTGCCATCGGCTCCTGGCAGGGCGCCGTGCTGTCCGATTTTCTCAAGCGCATCGGCGCCGATACCCGCGCCAAATACATCTGGTTCAAATGCGCCGAGGGCTACACCAATACGATCGACATGCCGACCGCGCTGCATCCGCAGACTCAGATGACGTTCAAGTTCGACCACAAGATCCTGCCGCGCGCCTACGGCTTCCCGATGAAAATCCGCATGCCGACCAAGCTCGGCTACAAGAACCCGAAATACGTGGTGGCCATGGAAGTGACCAACACCGACCACGGCGGCTATTGGGAGAACCAGGGCTACAACTGGTTCGGCGGGCTCTAGCGGCGTCTCGTCTTGCCAAGGGCGGCGCGGGGCTTTAGCACTCCGCGCAAGCTTAGTAACGGCGAGGCGTGATCAATGGCGACCCACAATCTTCTTTTGCTCCCCGGCGACGGCATCGGCCCGGAAGTTATGGCGCAAGTCGAACGCCTCATCGACTTCTTCAATAGAAAGGGCCCCGATAAGTTCACAACCGAGGAAGCGCTGGTCGGCGGCAGTTGCTACGACGTGCACGGCGTCGCCGTCACCGACGCGACCGTCGAGAAGGCAAAGGCCGCCGATGCGGTGATCTTCGGCGCGGTGGGCGGGCCGAAATGGGACAAGGTGCCCTATGAGGCGCGCCCTGAAGCGGGGCTCCTGCGCCTGCGCAAGGACCTCGACCTTTACGCCAACTTGCGACCGGCGGTGACGTATCCGGCGCTGGCCGACGCCTCCTCGCTCAAGCGCGAATTGGTCGAGGGTCTCGACATTATGATTTTGCGCGAATTGACCGGCGGGGTTTATTTCGGTGAGCCGAAGACCATCACCGATCTCGGCAATGGGCAGAAGCGCGCCATCGATACGCAGGTCTACGACACCTACGAGATCGAGCGCATCGGCCGCGTCGCCTTCGAACTCGCGCGCAAACGGCGCAACAAGGTTACCTCGATGGAAAAGCGCAACGTCATGAAGTCGGGCGTGTTGTGGAACGAGGTGATGACCGCGCTGCACGCGCGCGAATTCAAGGACGTGCAGCTTGAGCACATGCTGGCCGACGCCGGCGGCATGCAGCTCGTGCGCAATCCCAAGCAGTTCGACGTCATCGTGACCGACAATCTGTTCGGCGACATGTTGTCGGACGTCGCCTCCATGCTCACCGGCTCGCTCGGCATGCTGGCTTCCGCCTCGCTCGGCGAAGTCGATGCCAAGACCAAGAAGCGCAAGGCGCTGTATGAGCCGGTGCACGGCTCGGCGCCTGACATCGCGGGCCGAGGCATCGCCAACCCGATCGCGATGATTGCCTCGTTCGGCATGGCGCTGCGCTATTCGTTCGACATGGGCAAAGAGGCCGACATGATCGACCGGGCGATTGCCGCCATGCTCGACAAGGGCGTGCGCACCGCCGACATCAAATCGGACGGCTCAACCGTCGTCTCCACATCCGAAATGGGCGACGCGATCCTGGCGGAATTGGAAAAGCTGGCGTCTTAGAACTTCAAGAACGGATTGTTCTTGCTGCCCAACGTGAACGCGCCCGGCAGCGCCGTCTGGTTGTTGCCGAACGGCGTGTTGTCGAGCACGCTGAAGGCGGACTGATTGGGCAGCGACTGGTAATCGTGGTTGTGCTCGTCGCCCGGCAGCACTTCGGTGCCGGGATCGAGATAGGACCGCCTCTGCACAATGATCTTGGTGCGGGTGCGGCCGTCTTCGTCGCGGCTGATGAACACGGTGTGGCGATTGCCCATGACGATGCGCTTCTTCTTGGGCGCCGCATCGGCCGGCGCGGCCAACAGGCCGAAAGCCCCGACAAACGCAACTGCAACCGCGAGATGTTTCAAGCGCATAATGTCCTCTGCCCAGGTCCTTTAATCGTAACCCAGTTTAGCCAGCTTCGGTTCGCCGCAATAGGGCTCGGTCACAGGCAATTGTCCAGGACAAACCTTTAAAAAGGCCCCCGGCGCGGGGGAGAGAGCGGATTTGTGTGCTTTTTAAGCGACAGCTGCCGGAAAATCGCCGCCGGCTGCCGCGGTCGCTAACGGCCGATGCGGCGCGGCTCCGGCCGGGTCGCCAGCGCCTTCCACAGCAGTTTGTATTTGGGGGTCGCGGCCAGGATCGGATCGTGCTGGCCGCAGTAGCTACGGTTGAGGTCGGCCTGCGCGAACAGGGCGCCCACTTTCGGCTCGCTGCCGGCGGAAAGCAGCGTCAGCCGGTCGAGCGCGCAGGCGAGCGTCGAACTGCGGATCGGTTCACCGCCGCGGCAGAACCAGCCGGACAGTTGTAGCCGCGGGTCATTATAGGCGCGCACGAAGCCAAGGCAGTAGCGCGGGACGCCAATCGATGTGTCGAAGGTCGCAACCGACAGCGGGCCGAATTTGCTCGCCAGCGGCTCCGCCATGCGTTGCAACGCGACCGGCCCGAGCGCGGCCGCCGCCGCGGCGATCTCGGCTTGCGGATCGGCGAAACGGGCAATCTCGCTGCCCGGGCGATAGATCTCGACATGTAGATAGGGCTCAACGCTATTCGGCTCGCCCAACGTCAGAATGTCCTTGCGGCCGCCGCCCGCGACGTTGCGCCGAATGGCGTAGGTCGACGGCATGTCGGCGGCTTCCGGGATCGCCAGCGCGAAAGCCGGGAACGGCCGCTCGATTTCGCTCCAAGCCGGCGGCGGGACCGGCGTGGCGCTGATTGTCGGCGAGTGGAAGACTTGCGCGGCAGCCATGGATAGCGCCGCGATGCCACCTAAATAAGCGAGGAGCCGCACAAACGCGGAGGGCAGTTCCTCACGCCAGGAATGCAGGGCCGGGTGCATGGCCTTGGTCCGTAGGCTGCCGTTGTCTTAGATCAAGTTCTCGCCTAGAAGCCCTGCTATCCCGTTGTGCCGCGGTTAGGCGCGCGGATTGAATTTTTTCGGAGAGTTAACAATGGGTTACAAGGTCGCCGTGGTGGGTGCCACCGGCAATGTCGGGCGCGAAATGCTCAACATTCTGGCCGAGCGGGCGTTTCCCGCCGACGAAGTGGTGGCGTTGGCCTCGCGCAAGAGCGTCGGCCAGGAGTGCTCATTCGGCGACAAGACGCTGAAGGTGAAGGCGCTCGACCACTACGATTTCTCCGACGTCGACATTTGTCTCATGTCGGCGGGCGGCGCCGTGTCGAAGGAATGGTCGCCGAAGATCGGCGCGCAGGGCGCGGTGGTGATCGACAATTCCTCAGCCTGGCGCATGGACCCGGATGTGCCGCTGATCGTGCCGGAAGTGAACGCCGATGCGGTCAAGGGCTTTTCCAAGAAGAACATCATCGCCAACCCGAACTGCTCGACCGCGCAGCTCGTGGTCGCGCTAAAGCCGCTGCATGACGCCGCGACGATCAAGCGCGTGGTGGTGGCGACCTATCAATCGGTGTCGGGTGCCGGCAAGGAGGCGATGGACGAACTGTTCGCGCAGACCAAGGCCGTGTTCACGCTGGGCGAGATCGAGACCAAGAAGTTCTCCAAGCGGATCGCCTTCAACGTGATCCCGCACATCGACGTGTTCATGGAGGACGGCTACACCAAGGAAGAGTGGAAGATGGTGGTCGAGACCAAGAAGATTCTCGATCCCAAGATCAAGCTCAGCGCGACCTGCGTGCGCGTGCCGGTGTTCGTCGGCCATTCTGAGGCGGTGAACATCGAATTCGAAAAGCCGATCACGGCCGAGCAGGCGCAGAGCATTTTGCGCAGCGCGCCCGGCTGCCTGGTGATCGACAAGCGCGAGCCCGGCGGCTACGTGACGCCGTACGAGTGTGTCGGCGAGGACGCGACCTATATCAGCCGCATCCGCACCGACCCGACCGTCGACAATGGCCTGGAAATCTGGGTGGTGTCGGACAATCTGCGTAAAGGCGCCGCGCTCAATGCCGTGCAGATCGCGGAAGTGCTGATCAACCGCAAGCTGATCCAAGCCAAGCGCAAGGCGGCGTAGTTTGTTATCGTCCCCGCGAAGGCGGGGGCCCAACGCCTTCTAGAACTGGATTCCCGCTTACGCGGGAATGAGCGGGTTAACTGCGCCCCACCGGCTTGAATTGTCCCGTCGCCTTATCCAGCACCGACAAATCGCCCGTCGCCACGCCGAAATAGGCGCCGTGGGTTTCCACTTTCCCCGTCTCGATCAGCTTGGCCAGCGTCGGGAAGGTCATCAGGTTATCGAGACTGTTGGCGATATTGGCCTGCTCGAGCCGGGTGAGATAGTCGGCCGGCGAGCGGTCGCCGCGCGGCCCGAGCTTTTCCGCCGCAGGCCGCATCAGCGCCATCCATTTGCCGATGAAATCGCCGGGCGACAGCGGCTCGCTGTCCTCGGCGTAAGCGCGCACGCCGCCGCAATGAGCGTGGCCGAGCACGACGATGTGCTGCACGCGCAGCGCGCCGACGCCGAATTCCAAGGCCGCGGAGACGCCGTGCGCCCGGCCGTCCGGCGAATAAGGCGGAATGATATTGGCGACGTTGCGCACGACGAACAATTCGCCCGGATTGGCGTCGAAAATCACCTCCGGCGAGACGCGCGAATCGCAGCAGCCGACCACCATGATCTCAGGCTTCTGGCCGGCCTCGGCGAGTTCCCGATAGCGGTCCTGCTCACGCTTTAGCCGCCCGCCGGCAAAGGCGTTGTAGCCGTCGATCAATCGTTGCGGAAATGTCATGGTCATCGGTCGCTGCGTCCTGCCTCATTTATCGGCTACCGGCCGGTAGCAAACCTCATGCCCGGCCGCCGGTTTCTCGCCGGCAAACCCGAGTTTTATGGCATTCCGCCGCCGAATCCACGACATATTCATTGCCTGTTCAGGTGGAATCGACGACTGAAGGATGAAAAATCAGACCCCCGCACATGCTGCAGCCAAACAAACCAACAATCGTCAGCACGCCGTCGGCGCGCTACCGCGGCCATGGCTTCTCGGGGCCGCAAATCGCCGTGTTGTTTGCGGCGTTCATCCTGCTCATCTCGATCCCGATCTGGACGCATCCGCTGCCGCCGCTGTCGGACTACGTCAATCACCTTGCCCGCATGCAAGTGATCGCGACGCTGTCGAAGAACCAACTGCTGGCTAACTTCTATATGATCAATTGGCAGGTCATTCCCAACCTGACCATGGATCTCATCGTTCCGCAGCTCGCGCGCGTGATGAACGTCTATTTGGCCGGCCAGGTCTTCATCGTCGGAATGTTCGCGCTGATCATTTCCGGCGTGCTGGCGCTCAACCGCGCGCTGATCGGCCGCTGGTCGGTGTTCCCGCTGTTCGCCATTCCGCTGCTTTACAATTACGTCTTCCTATACGGAATGATGAATTACCTTTTCGGGATCGGCGTTGCGTTGTGGGCGCTGGCCGGATGGGTTGCCGTGCGTGAGCGCGCCTGGCCCGCGCGCTTTGCGCTGTCGACGGCGTGCGTCCTCGGTCTGTTTTTCTGCCATCTCTGTGCGCTCGGCATCTACGGCGTCGGCATATTGTCGTTCGAGATCGTTCGGCTTTGGGAACGCCGCCGCGAACGCTGGCCGGGCCGTATCGCCGATTTCGTCGCCAGCGGCCTTCCGTTCCTCGCCGCGGCGCCGCTGTTGAGCGCCAGCCCGACCATGAAACTCGCCGGCGGCATTTCCTGGGAACAAAGCGGCAAGCTCGAAGGGCTGATGTTTGTCATCAGCGACTACTCCGACATCGCTGCCTTCGCGCTGGTGACCATCATGGCCGCCAGCATGGTGTGGGCGATCCGCCACAAGGTGCTGCGCTTTCATCCGCTGGTCTACGCGCTGCTTGTCGTCGGCGGCCTCGTTTACCTCGCGATGCCGCGCCTCTTGTTCGACACCTACTACGCCGACCAGCGCGTACCCATCGGTATTGTCTTTATGCTGTTCGCTTGCGGCGATCTCGAGCTGCGCCGCCGCCTGGTGCGGCGCGCGTCCATGATCGTCCTCATCGTCTTGATCGCCGGCCGGTTGATCGAGATCGACGTCAACTGGTCGAAATTGCAAGATATAACCAGCGAATTCCGCACCTCGGTGCGCCGCATCGCGCCGGGCTCGAAGGTGTTTGTCGCCTATGCGGACCGCTCGCAAGGCGATGAAACCGCCGACCTTGGCCTCGTTCATGCCGCCTGCATCGCCACCATCGAACGCTCGGCGCTGGTCACCACAGTGTTTACCGTGCAGGGCAAACAGGTGCTGCACGTGCGTCCGGAGTACCGCGACTATGCGGACATCAAGGACGGTACGCCGCCGTCGATCGCCCAGCTCATCGTCGCCGCCGACCGCCCGGTGCCCAACACGCCGGCATTCTGGCTGAATTGGACCAAATTCGATTATCTCTACGTCCTGTTCACCGAGGACGAGGCGCCCAATCCCGACCCCGCGCGCCTGAAGCTGGTCGCCGACGGCGACCGTTTCCAGCTTTACAAGATTCTCAAGCCGCAAACGGCGGCTGCAGAATAAGCAGAGCTGGGCGGCTTGCCGCCGCGCTTGCTAGTTTCCCGACGGCCGATAAAGTCGGCGGCATGACCGTGCGTCCGCGCCGCAGCGTCCTTTACATGCCGGGCTCCAATGCCCGCGCCGTCGAAAAAGCCAAGACGCTTGCCGTCGACGGCGTCATCCTCGACCTCGAGGATTCGGTGGCGCCTGACGCCAAGGAAGCCGCCCGCGATCAAGTCGTCGCCGCGATTAAGGCCGGCGGCTTTGGCGGGCGCGAGGTGTTCATCCGTGTCAACGGCGTCGACACCCCTTGGCATGCCGACGATCTCGCCGCTGCCGCCCACGCCGCGCCCGACGCCATCCTGGTGCCGAAGATCTCCAGTCCGGAAATGCTCGAGATGATCGGCCGCCGGCTGCTCGATATGGGTACCGACCACAAGACGCGGGTGTGGGCGATGATCGAGACGCCGATTGCCATCTTCAACATTCTTTCGATCGCTGCCGAGGCGAAGGATTCCGAATCGCGCCTGTCCGGCTTCGTTATGGGCACCAACGATCTCGCCAAGGACACCCGCGCACGCCTCGTCCCCGGCCGTGCGCCGATGTTGGCCTGGCTTTCGACCTGCGTCGCGGCGGCGCGCATCTACGGCATCGATATTCTCGACGGCGTCTACAACGACATCGGCAATGCCGACGGCTTCGAGATGGAATGCCGGCAAGGTGTCGAGCTCGGCTTCGACGGCAAGACGCTGATCCATCCCAGTCAGATTGCGCCCTGCAACGCCGCGTTCTCTCCGTCGGATGAGGAAGTGGCCTGGGCGCGTAAGATGATCGCCGCCTTCGACTTGCCGGCAAATAAAAGCAAGGGCGTGGTCTCGATCGACGGCCGCATGGTCGAGCGGTTGCACGCGGATATGGCGCGCCGCACGGTGGCGATCGCGGAAGCTATCGCGGGAGCGAAGGCAAGCTAGCGCTGTTTGCGCGCTCAACGGACCGGATCGAGCCCCGCCGCCTTGAACAGGGCAACCGCGTCGGGCGTCGTGATTGCGTCGACAAAAGCCTTGGCGGCATCGTGCTGCCGGCTGGCGGCGGCGATGCCGGCCGAGAACACCGTGTAGAGCTGCAATTCCGGCGGAAACGGACCGACATATTGCGCGCCGGTCACCGGCAGCAGCTCCGGGATCTGCTGCACGGCCATGGCCGCCTCGCCGCGAGCGACCAGTTCACCGACGCGCCCGCTCGGCCCCAGCACGATCTTGCCGCGCATCGCCTCGGCAATGCCGAGGCGATCGAGCAACGCGGCGAAATACTGACCGCTGGTGCCGTCGGTGGAGCGCACCACGGACGGCGTTGCGAGCAGCGCGCGTTTGAACGCCTCGGCCGTGGCGATGTCGGGCGCTATCGCGCCCTTGCGCACGCAGACACCCAGACCCGAGCGGCCGATATCGGCGCGCGTCTCCGGCAGGATGCGGCCCTCGCCGGCGAGCGCGTCAAACACCGACCGCGCGACAACGGCTACATCGCAGGCGTCGCCCTTTTCGATTTGCTTTTGCACAAGTCGGGCCGGGTCGTAGCCGATCGACAGCCGGTGCCCGCTGGCGCGCTCGAATTTTGGGCCAAGCGCGGTGAGCACGCACTCGGCGGCATGCGTGCTCAGCACCCTGATTTCTGCGGCAAGGGCCATCGGCTAAGGGACGAGCTCCATTACGGCTTAATTGTCACAGTTTATGACCGAAGTGGAAAAGCACGCATTTCCCCATTTAAAAACCGTTGAATGGCCTTTTCGCCGGCCTTACAGGGGTAGGGACGGATGTAAAAAGGGGGGTGGCGTTGCGTTCGACAGTCACGGGTTTGCTGGCCGGGGCGATCGTGCTGGGCGGGTGGCAAACCGCATGCGCCGCCGATATGCCGGTCAAGGTGCCGATGGCCGCGCCTATGCCGCGATGGACAACTTGCTGGTCTATGCAACCGGCGGGCTTGCGCTAGGCGCGTCGGACTACGGTGCCAATATTCGGCGCTCGGCATTTCTGCTGAACTATACCGTTCCGGCCTCGACCACCACCACCAAATTCGGTTGGACTGTTGGCGGCGGATTCGAATACGCATTGCCCAAAAATTGGTCGATCAAGGCCGAGTATCTTTACTACGATCTGGGCAGCACCAGCATCACCGGCAATTTGATCATCGCCGGCATCGTTACCGCGCCGCAAGCGACTTACACTTTTGCGACGCGCGGCAGCATCGTCCGCCTCGGCCTCAATTATAAACTGAACTGATTTGCCATAAGATTGCGCGAGTTATAGGCGCCTTTGATCCATATCATGGACAAAAGCGGTGCACCTTCTATTGCAGCACATGCCGGGTTGATAAATGGGAGAGGCTGCGATGGCCGCGTCTGTCGTATCCAAACGTCAACCAACCCACCTCGCCGAAATGATGGAGCGGCTTGGCATTGAGCCGGGCGGCGGCGCGTTGCCGCAGTTCAGCCTGAGCTACGCGACCGCATTCCGCCGCTGTTTGGCTTGTTCCGCAAAAGAGGCTTGCCGTGCCTGGCTCGACGCCATGCCGCAGTCGATGCCCGCGGCGCCGCGCTTTTGCCCGAACGCCGACATCCTGTTCGAATTGCGGGTCGACCAGGTCGGCATCGACCGCCTCTACGCGCAGAATCACAGCGCGCATGTCGCCGACCTCGAAAAGTTCGAAGACGAACTCGACGAGCTGTTGATTCAAAAGGCGGCGGATGACCCGATGATCGCCGATCTGAAAAAGCGCCGGTCGCAACTGCGCGACGAAATCGAATGGCTTCGGAATGCGGCGGGGGCTAACAGGCTGACGCACTGACGGTTTTGTGGCGGCCCGGCGCGCGGTTCCAGCGAGCCCGCTCAGCAAAGCGAAGGTTCCATTTTGAGCTATATCATTCCGCCGCTCCGGCCGAACCTTTAAACGAAGCGGCCATGGGCCGTAAAGCCGACGATCAGCCTGCGCCGTTGTGTCCGATTTGCAGCATGGCCATGGTGCTGGTGCGCGTCGATCCGCGCGTTGCGTCGTTTTCCGAATTGCTCACCTACCGTTGCTTCGCCTGCGGCGACGTGCGCGCGGTCGAGCGGCAAATGACCGATTACGCGCCAGCCGCCGCGCCCCGTACGGCCTAGCGAGTTCTACTAGCTTTCGTCGATGCCAACGGGGCCACGGCTCTCGTATTGCGGCGGCTTGTTCCGGCGACGCTAATGCGTTTAGCTAACGCGCATTGGAGGCCGCCATGACTAGCCCATCCCCGACCAGCCCGCGCATTATCCGACTCGCTGCCGACGACAATGTCGTTGTCGCGGTCGATCAAATTCCGCCGGGCAGCCAGGTCGCCGGCGTAGCGGCGCGCGAGCGGGTGCCGCGCGGCCACAAGATCGCGGTCGCGCCCATCGCGGCGGACGAGCCGGTGCGCAAATATGGGCAGATCATCGGCTTCGCCAGCAAGCCGATCGCGCCCGGCGACTGGGTGCATGAGCACAATGTCGCCATGCGCGACTTCGCGCGCGACTATCGTTTTGCGCAAGACGCCAAGAACGACGAAATGTTGCCGCCGGAGCTGCGTGCCACCTTCGAGGGCTATTTGCGGCCGAACGGCAAGACCGGAACGCGCAATTATATCGGCGTGCTCACCTCGGTGAATTGCTCGGCGAGCGTGGCGAAGTTTATCGCCGAGGAAGTCAACCGCTCCGGCCTGCTCGACGAATTCCCCGGTATCGACGGCATCGTTTCCTTCGTGCACGGCACCGGCTGCGGCATGGCGGCCAAGGGGGAAGGCTGGGACGTACTCCGCCGCACCCAGTGCGGCTACGCCACGCATCCCAATCTCGGCGCCACGCTGATGGTCGGGCTCGGCTGCGAGGTGTTCCAGATCGACCGCATGAAGGACGAATATGGCCTGGTCGAAGGCGACCATTTCCAGACCATGACCATCCAGGCGACCGGCGGCACCACGAAAACGGTCGCCGAGGGCGTCGAACGCATCAAGGCGATGCTGCCGGTTGCCGCGCGCGCCAAGCGCGAGACACGGCCGGCGAGCGAGATTGTGCTGGCGCTGCAATGCGGCGGCTCCGACGGTTATTCAGGCATCACCGCCAATCCGGCCTTGGGCGCGGCTGTCGATCTCCTCGTGAAGCACGGCGGCACCGGCGTGCTGGCGGAAACGCCGGAAATCTACGGCGCCGAACATCTGCTCACGCGCCGCGCGGTCAACGGCAAGGTCGGCGAGAAACTGGTCGAGCGTATCCGCTGGTGGGAGGATTATACGCAGCGTAATCGTGGCGAGATGAACAATAATCCTTCGCCCGGCAACAAGGCCGGCGGGCTCACCACCATCCTGGAGAAGTCGCTCGGCGCCGCCGCCAAAGGCGGCTCGACCACCATGCGCGCGGTCTACGAATACGCCGAGCCGGTTACCGAGAAGGGCTTCGTCTTCATGGACACGCCCGGCTACGATCCGGTCGGCGCCACCGGCCAGGTCGCCGGCGGCTGCAATGTCATGTGCTTCACCACCGGCCGCGGTTCCGCCTTCGGCTGCAAGCCGACGCCGTCGATCAAGCTCGCCACCAACAGCCACGTCTACCGCAGCATGATCGACGACATGGATATCAATTGCGGCGACATCCTCGACGGCGTTTCCGTCGTGCAGAAGGGCGAGGAGATTTTCCAGAAAGTCTGCGCGGTTGCCTCCGGCGCGCCGAGCAAATCGGAACAACTCGGTTACGGCGACAACGAATTCGTGCCCTGGCAGATCGGCGCCGTTATGTAGCGCACCGTTCAGCGCGGCAGCGTATAGACGAACACTGCGCCTTTTCCGAGCCCACCGTGCAGGCAGATGAAGCGCACTTCATCGGGCGCGCCAGCGGCCTGATACGTGGCTTTGCCGTGATAGACGGTGGAGACGAATTGCGAGCCGACCTTGTCGGCGAACTTGTCTTCTTCTACGTCGGTGCGCGCGACTGCGAACTTCTTGAACGCCGGGTTTTCGGCTTTGAATTTAACCGCGGCGAGCTTCTCGCAATCGCGCAGACCGTCCTCGGTTGATTTCTGCGCCAGCGCCGGCCCGATCACGAGCGCGCACAGCGCAACCGCGGCGGCCGCGCGTGTCACGCCCACGGCCGCGCCGCCTTGGTTTTTTCCTCGTAGCTCGCGATCTTGGCGCTCTTCTGTTTGGTCAGTCCGATGTCGTCGAGGCCGTTGAGCATGCAGTGCTTGCGGTGCGCGTCGATCGCAAAATGCACCACGCCGCCGTCCGGTCCGCGGATTTCCTGCTTCTCCAGATCGATCGAGAGCGTGGCATTGGAGCCGCGCTCGGCGTCGTCAAACAGCTTGTCGAGGTCCTCGGGGCTGACGCGGATCGGCAGCACGCCGTTCTTGAAACAGTTGTTGTAGAAAATGTCGCCGAACGAGGTGGAGATCACGCAGCGGATGCCGAAATCCATCAGCGCCCAGGGCGCGTGCTCGCGGCTCGAGCCGCAGCCGAAATTGTCGCCGGCGACCAGGATCTTGGCCTTGCGATAGGCCGGCTTGTTGAGCACGAAATCCGGGTTCTCGCTGCCATCGTCCTTGTAGCGCATCTCGGAAAACAGGCCCTTGCCGAGCCCAGTGCGCTTGATGGTCTTCAGGTATTGCTTGGGGATGACCATGTCGGTGTCGACATTGATCATCTTCATCGGCGCGGCGACGCCTTCCAGGGTGGTGAACTTTTCCATGGCTCGCTTTGCTTCCGGTCCGGGGCAGAGTGTGTATCGCGAAGCGCGTTTGAACGGAAGCGGTCAATCCACCGCCGCCTCGATGGCTGCTATGTCGTCGTCGGAGAGCCCGAAATGGTGGCCGATCTCGTGCACCAGCACGTGGGTGACGATGGCGCCGAGGCTGTCCTCGTGCTCGGCCCAGTAGTCGAGAATGGGCCGCCGGTAGAGCCAGATCATGTTGGGGAACTGCGCCGGCGCGCTGGCCAATTGAAACGGCAGGCCGACGCCCTGGAACAGGCCAAGCAGATCGAATTCGGTCTCCACGTCCATGGCGTCCATCACCTCGTCGGTAGGGAAATCGGCCACTTGGATGACGAGGTTTTCGCACAAGCCCCGGAAACGTTCGGGCAGACAGGCATAGGCGTCCGCCGCCAGCGCCTCGAATTCGGCCAAGGAGGGCGCCGCCACCCCCCGCCAGGTCCGGATATCGTCAAATTGGCCTTTCATACCAACGTTCTATGGCAGGTCCGTCCGACAACCAAGGTTGACGGCGGAGCCGGAATGGGCGACCGTTAACCATTGTGGCAAAACGCGTGAGATCAGGCCCATGCCCAAGAAGTTCAGCTTTTTCGCTCTTCTGGTGCTGATTGCTGCGATTTTGACGGGGATGCTGGCCCCGGCGTCGGCGGAATTCTTCGGCTGCGAGGACGCGCACAGCAAGAGGCACACCGTCTATAGCGGCCATAGCTACACTGAAGATTTCGCCGCCCAGCCCGTGCGCCCGCATATCACCGTGCACCCGCGCCGCAGCCATTTGCGGCGCTACGCCAAGCGCTATTGCCGCTCGTGGCTGGCCAAGGAATACCGGGTCAGCGGGCCGGTGATTGTGCCGCAAATGCACTGCGAGTGGCGCTAGGGCCTTGCGGCGGAAATTTTCGGCTATAATTCGGGCGTTGGGGGCATCGGAGGTGCGTCGATGTCGAAACTCGTTAAATTTTTTGCCATCGCAGTCCTGATTGCCGGCGCATTCGCCGTGACGCCGGGTCCCGCCTTGGCGCAGCATCACGGTTTCAGCGGCGGTGGCGGCCACTGGCACGGCGGCGGTGGCCACTGGCGCGGCGGTGGTTGGGGCGGCAGCTGGGGCTGGGGACCCGGGCCCTTCTGGGGCTGGGGCGGCTTCTATCCGTATTACGGCGAGCCCTACTACGACATCCCAACCTGCGGCTGGGTGCATGTCCGAGTCTTACGCCACCGCCACTGGGTTCCGCGTCGCGTCTGGCGCTGCTGGTGAAAGCTTCCGCGCATCGCCCGCTATCGCGGGCATGACGAAAGCTCGTTCACTTCCACTCGCGCACGTCGACGAAATGCCCGGCGATCGCCGCGGCCGCAGCCATGGCCGGCGAGACGAGATGGGTGCGGCCTTTGTAGCCCTGGCGGCCTTCGAAGTTGCGATTCGACGTTGAAGCGCAGCGCTCGCCCGGCTTGAGCTTGTCCGGATTCATGGCGAGGCACATCGAGCAGCCCGGCTCGCGCCAGTCGAAACCGGCGGCCTTGAAAATCTTGTCGAGCCCTTCGGCCTCCGCCTGCTCTTTCACCAGGCCGGAGCCGGGCACGATCATGGCATAGACGTTGGCATTCACGGTCTTGCCGGCGGCGATGCGCGCGACCTCGCGCAAATCCTCGATGCGCGCATTGGTGCACGAGCCGATGAACACGCGGTCGAGCTTGATGTCGCTGACCTTCTCGCCGCCTTGCAGCCCCATGTAGCCGAGGGAGCGTTCGGCGGCGATGCGCTTCTTCTCGTCTTGAATGCCGGCCACCACCGGCACGCGGCCGGTGATCGAGACCACTTGTTCCGGGCTGGTGCCCCAGGTCACCAGCGGCGGCAGCGTGGCCGCGTCAAGCTTGATTTCGCGGTCGAATGCCGCGCCGTCGTCGGAGGAGAGCGTTTCCCAATAGCGCATGGCCTCGTCCCAGGCCGCGCCTTTAGGCGCTTTCGGTTTGTCTTTGAGATAGGCGAAAGCCTTCTCGTCGGGCGCGACGAAGCCGGCCTTGGCGCCGCCTTCGACCGACATGTTGCAGACGGTCATGCGCCCTTCCATCGACAGCGCGCGGATGGCCTCGCCGGCATATTCCAACGCATAACCGGTGCCGCCGGCGGTGCCGATTTCCCCGATAATGGCGAGGATAATGTCCTTGCCGGTGACGCCCGCCGGTAATTTGCCGTCGACCGTGGCGCGCATGTTTTTCGATTTCGCCTGAATCAGCGTTTGCGTCGCCAGCACGTGCTCGACTTCCGAGGTGCCGATGCCAAGGGCGAGCGCACCGAAAGCGCCATGCGTCGCGGTGTGGCTGTCGCCGCAGACGATGGTCGTGCCGGGCAAAGTGAAGCCCTGCTCGGGTCCGATGATGTGAACGATGCCCTGGCGCCTGTCGAACTCGTTGAAGTATTCGATGCCGAAGTCCTTGGCGTTCTGCGCCAGCGCTTCGATCTGCGTGATGCTTTCCGGATCCGGATTGGGCTGATGGCGGTCTGAGGTCGGCACGTTGTGGTCGACCACGGCCAGCGTTTTTTCCGGCGCGTGCACCTTGCGCCCGGCGGCGCGCAGACCTTCGAAAGCCTGCGGGCTCGTCACTTCGTGCACCAGATGGCGATCGATATAGATGAGGCAGGTTCCATCCGGCTGCTCGTCCACCAGATGGTCGTCCCAGATCTTGTCGTAGAGGGTACGCGGCTTGGCCATCGTTTTACTCTCCAATCCTCGATCACTATCTAGCGCCGCTAGCGGCCAAGAAAAAGGGGCCGAACGGCGGCCCCTTCATGCGTTATCGCAGTGCCGCGATTATTCCTTAGCGGCAGCCTCGGCCGCTTCCGGCCCGGTCGCGCCTTGCGCTTCCGAAATGCGCGCCTTCTTGCCGCGCAGTCCGCGCAGGTAATAGAGCTTGGCGCGGCGCACCTTGCCGCGGCGCACCACCTTGATCGAGTCGATCATCGGCGAGTAGAGCGGGAACACGCGCTCGACGCCTTCGCCATAGGAAATCTTGCGCACGGTGAAGTTCTCGTTGATGCCGCCGCCCGAACGGCCGATGCAGACGCCCTCGTAGGCCTGGATGCGGCTCTTGTCGCCTTCCACCACCTTGACGTTGACCAGTACGGTGTCGCCGGGGGCGAAATCGGGAATGTCCTTGCCGGCCGCGAGCTTGGCGACCTGCTCTTTATTGATCTGCTGGATGATGTTCATGGCTTAACTCTCCGTCGGCAGCGCCAGCAACCGGCGCGCGGTCTTATCTGGTCTTTAATGGGTTGGGCGAGCTTCTACGACAAAGTCTGCGCCTTGTCACCCTCGCGTTTTAGGCCCGTTTTTAGGCCCTTTTCTGGCCTGATAGGCCGCCCACAGATCGGGCCGGCGCTCCTTTGTCAGCCGCTCGGCTTCCGCCCGGCGCCAGGCCGCCACCTTGGCGTGATCGCCGGAGGTGAGCACGTCGGGGATCGGCTCGCCTTCGAACACCGGCGGTCGGGTGTATTGCGGGTATTCCAGCAGGCCGTCGGCGAAGCTTTCTTCCGCAATCGAGGCTTCTTTGCCCATGACGCCGGGCAACAGCCGCACGCAGGCGTCGATGAGCGCGATTGCCGCCGGCTCGCCGCCGGAGAGCACGAAATCGCCGAGCGAGACTTCCTCCAGCTTGCGCGCCGCGATCAGCCGCTCGTCGACGCCTTCGAAGCGGGCGCAGACGATGACGACTCCAAGCCCGTTCGCCAAATGCGCCACGCGCGCTTGCGTCAGCGGCTTGCCGCGCGGGCTCATCAACAGGCGCGGGCGGGTGTCACGCGGCACGGTATCGAGCGCAAGACTGTCTAAAGATCTTGCGAGCACATCCGCCTTCATCACCATGCCGGGGCCGCCGCCGGCCGGCGTGTCGTCGACGGTGCGGTGCTTGTCGGTTGCCGCGTTGCGGATGTCGTGGGTGTCGAGTGACCAGATGCCGGAGGCCAGCGCCTTGCCGGCGAGACTGAACGCCAGCGGGCCGGGGAACATTTCCGGGAAGATGGTGAGGATGCTGGCGCGCCACATCGTCAGTCTTCGTCCTTTGCCTCGATCACCGCCGGCGGCACCACCACGATGCGTCCCGCCTTCAGATCGACAGTCGGTACCGTCGTCTCGTTGAACGGTAGCAGTAGCGGCTCGCCGCCGGCGCTAGGCTCGATCTCGATCAGATCGCCGGCGCCGAAATTATGGATTGCCGAGACCGAGCCGAGCGCGGCGCCGTCCGCGCCCACCGCCGCAAGCCCGATGAGGTCGGCGTGATAGAAAGTGTCGGCTTCCTCGATCGGCGGCAGGCGGTCGCGCGACACGAACAAATCGGTGTTGCGCAATGTCTCCGCCGCGTTGCGGTCGGCGACGCCTTTGAGCCGCGCGACCAGGAAGCCCTTGGCCGGCCGCGCCGCTTCGATTTCGAAACGCCGCGCGCCGTCCTCGGTTTCCAGCGGTCCGTAACCGGCGACCGCCAGCGGGTCTTGCGTGAACGACCAAAGCTTCACTTCGCCGCGAATGCCATGCGCGGCACCGATACGAGCGACGCGGATGCGGTCGGTCACGGCAGCGAAAACGTCAGCTCGCCGACGGCGCAGCAGCCTTGTCGGCGGCAGCCTTGGCGGTCGCGGCGGTCTTGGCGGCAGCGTCGCTGGCTTCCTTGGCCTTGAGCGCTTCCTCCGCCTTGGCCTTGCGTTCCTTGCGTGGGATCGCCTTTTCCGGGTTGTTGCGCTTGTCGCGCTTGGCGATGCCGGCGGCGTCGAGGAAACGCATGACGCGGTCGGACGGCTGCGCGCCCTTCTTCATCCAGGCCTGCACCTTTTCGAGATCGAGCTTGAGCCGCTCGGTCTTTTCCTTCGGCAGCAGCGGATTGAAATGGCCGAGCCGCTCGATGAAGCGGCCGTCGCGTGGGCTACGCGAGTCGGCGACGACGATATGATAGACCGGCCGCTTCTTGGTTCCGGCGCGGGCCATGCGGATGACGAGAGACATTTCAGTTTTTCCTTTCGTTGACTGGCTAAATCGTTGTGCTCATTTTTTCTTGCCGGTGCCGGGCAAGCCCGGAATATTGCCCGGCAGCCCGGGAAACTTTCCGAGGCCTGGCAAGTCTGGAAATTTGCCCGGTATATTCGGTGGCAATTTCGGCATGGTCGGCGGCAGCGAACTGCCCGGCATTCCAGGTGGCAGCGGGCCGCCCGGCATCTTTTTCGCGATCTCCGCCATCTGCTCCGGCGAGGGCATGCCGGGCGACCCGAAGCCCATGATTTGTCCTAGCCCGGCAAGCGGACCGCGCTTGCCTTTGCCCATGGCCTTCATCATGTCGGCCATGCCGCGATGCATTTTCAAAAGCTTGTTGATCGCTTCCGGCGTGGTGCCGGAGCCGGCGGCGATGCGCTTCTTGCGGCTGGCTTTGAGGAGGTCCGGGTTGCGCCGCTCCCGCGGCGTCATCGAGTCGATGATCGCCACTTGTCGCTTGAGAATGTTTTCGTCGAGGCCGGCATTGGCGATCTGGTTCTTCATCTTGGCCACGCCCGGCAGCAAGCCCATCAGGCCGCCGATGCCGCCCATCTGCTGCATCTGCTGCAATTGTTCGCGCATGTCGGCGAGATCGAACTTGCCCGAGCGCATCTTCTCGGCCGCGCGCATCGCCTTTTCTTGGTCGATGTTGGCGGCGGCTTTTTCCACCAGCGCGACGACGTCGCCCATGCCGAGAATGCGGCCGGCGATGCGGCCGGCGTCGAATTCCTCCAACGCGTCGAGTTTCTCGCCGGTGCCGATCAGCTTGATCGGCTTGTTGGTGACCGCGCGCATGGACAGCGCCGCGCCGCCGCGGCCGTCGCCGTCGACGCGGGTGAGCACGATGCCGGTGAGGCCGACGCGCTCATCGAAAGCGCGCGCGAGATTGACCGCGTCCTGACCGGTGAGGCTGTCTGCGACGAGCAGCACCTCGTGCGGATTGGCGGCGCGTTTGACCTCGGCCGCCTCGTTCATCATGTCTTCGTCGAGCGTGGTACGGCCGGCGGTGTCGAGCAGCACCACGTCGTAAGCGCCGAGCCGGGCGGCTTCCAGCGCGCGCTTGGCGATCTGCGGCGGCATTTGGCCCGCGACCACCGGCAGCGTGTCGATCTGCGCCTCGCGGCCGAGCACGGCGAGCTGCTCCATGGCGGCCGGCCGGCGCACGTCGAGCGAGGCCATCAGAACTTTTTTCTTCTGCCGGTCGGCGAGCCGACGCGCGACCTTCGCGGTGGTGGTGGTTTTGCCGGAACCTTGCAGGCCGACCATCATGATGGCGACCGGCGGGGCGGCGTTGAGATCGATCCCCTGGCTATCGCCGCCGAGCGTCGCGACGAGCTGGTCGTGCACGATCTTGACGACCATCTGCCCCGGCGTGACCGACTTCATCACCTCGACGCCGACCGCTTGTTTCTTGATGTTGTCGGTGAAGGCCTGCGCCACGTCGAGCGCGACGTCAGCCTCCAAAAGCGCGCGGCGAACCTCGCGCAACGCGGCGTCCACGTCGGCTTCGGTGAGCGCGCCGCGGCGGGTGAGGCGGTCGAGAATGCCGCCGAGTTTTTCCGACAGTGTGTCGAACAACTTTTAGCCTCTTCAGAACGGCCGTCCCAACGGGTGGCCTATGTCAAAACACCTTTGCGCCCGAGGGCGCATTGCGCTGTCGGGCGGGAACCTCCGGCCTCTCAAGGGCCGGGCGGCGGAACTTGCATTTCAAGTCTTCAGCAGAAGCGGTCGGAACCTAGGGTTGGGGTGTGGACAAGTCAAGGTGCGCGAAATCGCCTCGAATCCGGCTTTCACGCCGAGATTTTGTAGCCGATCCAAAGTCCCGCGACGGCCCCGACGCCGCTCATGATGACCGACGAATAGGGGAGCACGCCGTCGCCCCACAGCCAGGGAATCATTCCGCCGATCGTCGAGCCAATGATAATTCCAATCCAAATGGACGACCGCATCGATGGCCCGCCTAGTTGGCCAATTTTTCCGCCAGAAAATCGCGCGCCATGGTCGCCGCGCGTGTAGCAGCGTCGGCGTTATAGCGCAGCCAATGGCCGAAATAGCGCGTGCCGTAGACGCCAGCGTTCGGGTAGTCGAAGTCATGATAGACCTCGGGAAACACCGTCAGTTTGACCGGAGGCCCTTTGCCGTTCTGCCGCTTCATCATGCGCCGGCATTCCGCCGCCAGCGACCAGTCATCGAACTCGCCGATAAGGATGAGCGTGGGAACGGCGAATTCGTCGGCGCCCGCGCTGCATGACGGGTAATAGGCGACCGCTGCTTTGAATTTCAGCGCATCGTCGACGTCGAAAAGTTTGACCGGCTGGGCGGATGCGATTTCCAGCGCGATGGTGCCGCCCTGCGAATAACCGACCACGGCAATCCGCTTGCGATCGACGAAAGGCAGCTTCGACAGATAAACCAACGCGCCCAACGCGTCCAACTGCCGGTCGAATTTTGGCCATTCCGTGCATGCTTGCTTGATGTCGCGCGTGGTAAAGCTATCGACCATCAGCGTGACATAGCCCCAGCGCGTGAACTGCTCGCTATCCTGTTTGCGGCGCAACGCTGTGAGGCCGCCGCAGCCATGTAAATGCACGATCGCCGGGAATGGGCCGGCGCCCGCAGGCTTCGATAAATAGCCCTGGATCTTTTCCGCCGGTGCACGTTTGATCGGTTCGCCGCGTTCGCGCGCAAGCCGCTGCTGCAGCGAGCCGACGAGATAGCGCGCGCTGTCGAAGGTCACGAGTTCATCGGCCGCGCAAAAAGCCGGGGCCGACAGCAGTCCCGCGACGATAACGATGCCGCGGAAGAGGCCGTTCATGATCCCAACTCGTAGCTCACCGTCACCACCGCGTGCACGGCCTGCTCACCGGGGGCGATGGCGGGGGCCGCCATGCCGGCGCGCAACGCCCGGTAAACCGGGGCCGGCGGCGTTGCGCCTTCCTCCGAGATCACGATGACGCGGCCGATTTGCATGCCGGCAGCTTGCGCGTAGAGCTCGGCCTTGCGATGCGCGTCGGCGATGGCCGCGGTGCGCGCTTGGTCGAGCAACTTGGCCTCGTTCGACACCTTGAATTCGATGCCCGACATTTCGTTGGCGCCGGCGGCGATGGCGCGGTCGAGCAGCGCGGCGAGCTTGCCGATGTCGCGCACCTTGACCGTGATCTGATTGTTGACGCGGAAGCCGATCAGGTGCGCGGCGCCGGTCTGCTTCGGATCGTATTGCGGCTGCAGCGAAAGCGAACTGGTCTGCACATCGCGCTCGGCGACGCCGCCATCCTTGATCGCCGCCAGCACGGCGTTCATCTCGCGCGCATTGGCGTCGCTCGCCGCGCGCGCGGTCTTGCCCTGGCTGGAGACGCCGATGCGGATCACCGCGTTATCGGGAACGGCGTCCACCGTGCCTTCGCCGGTGACGGTGACGAGTTTTTCGAGTTTCTCGGCGGCTTGCGTCGAGACCGGCGCGAGCGCGGCGGCGGCGATCGCGACTACGCAGAAGAGAACGCGCAACATCGGCATCTTCCTTTTACCTTCACTTGATAGGGACGAATACGTTGACCACCAGATTGTCGGCGGGGGTCTTCACCGGATCGGTGACGTATTCCTCAATGAAAAGGTCCTTGGCTTCGAGATGCTTGTCGTCGAGGTAATTGGTAATCGCCTCATACGTCGAATCCATGGCATCGTAGGAGCCGCGGTGGACGAATTGCAGCGCCTTGCCCGACGGCGACTTGCCGATGGCGATGTCGCCTTTCGGCGGATTGTCCGGCGCCGCCGCGATCGGCAACGCGGCGTCGAACGAGAAGCCGGTGTCGTCGGTCTCGGTGTAGATGACCATGGCCGGCCCGGTCGGTTTGATGCCCTGCTTGTCCATATATTCGTTGAGCGACTTGAAAGCGTCGACCAGCGTATCGAACGCGGCGTCCCAGCGGCCATGGCCCTTGAGATAAACCATCGTGCGCTCCGGCAGCGTCATCTCCTTGCCGAAGGCGTCGCCCGGCTTCAGTGGCGCTGGCGCATCCATTCCCGGCGGCAGCGGCGCGGCGCGTTGCGCGAGCGCCGGGCCGGCGGCGGAGGCGAACGTCAGAGCGAGCAAAATCGGCGCCGCAATGCGCATGTAGGACATCAATGTTCTCCGTCTGGGCTGCGATCCCGGCGATTGCCGCCATGCTATCATGGGCCCTTGGCCAATCGGCGTTTATTCGCCATATAAACCGGGCGAAACCCCGGCGATAGCCGGGTCTTGGCCGAACTTAAAGGCAAACATTTGGGCGCGCTCGCCAACCAATCCTTCGTCAAGATGAACGGCATCGGCAACGAGATTGTCGTAGTCGATTTGCGCGGGCGCGGCGGCGCCATCGCGCCCGAGGAGGCGCGCGCGGCGGCATCGCCGCAAGGTGCGCCCTACGATCAGTTGATGGCGCTCTATGCGCCGCGCACGCCCGGCACCGACGCCTTCATCCGCATCTACAACAATGACGGCTCGGAAGCCGGCGCCTGCGGCAACGGCATGCGCTGCGTTGCCGATCTGGTGGCGAAGCAAAGCGGCAAGAGCGCGCTCACATTTGAGACCACGGCCGGCATCTTGAATTGCTGGAAGGGCGCTGACGGCTTGTTCACCGTGGACATGGGGCCGCCGCGCTTTGCCTGGAACGAGATTCCTTTGGCCGAGGAATTCCGCGACACGCGCGCCATCGAATTGCAGATCGGGCCGATCGACGCTCCCGTCTTGCATTCGCCTTCGGTGCTGAACATGGGCAACCCGCACGCGATCTTTTGGGTCGACGACGTCAACGCCTACGACCTGCACCGGTTCGGGCCGCTGTTGGAGAATCATCCGATTTTCCCGGAGCGCGCCAATATCACGCTGGCGCATATCGTCTCGCGCGAGCATATCGTCATCCGCACCTGGGAGCGCGGCGCCGGGCTCACCAAGGCCTGCGGTTCGGCCGCCTGTGCTGCCGCGGTCGCCGCCGCGCGGCTCAAGCGAGCGAACCGCAAGGTGAGAGTGACGCTGCCGGGCGGCGAGCTGACCATCGAGTGGCGCGAAAGCGACAATCACGTGTTGATGACCGGGCCGGTGGAGTTCGAACTCGCCGGTACGTTCGATCCCGCATTGTTCAAGGCGAGCGTCACATGAGCGTCGATGTCGTCACCTTCGGCTGCCGGCTCAACATCGCCGAGTCGGAAGCGATCCGTCGCGCGGCGGGCGGGCGCGACGACGTGATCGTGAACACTTGCGCGGTGACGGCGGAAGCGGTGCGCCAGGCGCGCCAGACCATCCGCCGCATCAAGCGCGCGCGCTCCGACGCGCATGTCGCCGTGACCGGCTGCGCGGCGCAGACCGAGCCGGCGACTTTCGCGAATATGCCCGAGGTCGACCGTGTCATCGGCAACGAAGAAAAGCTCGACCCGCGCACTTGGGCCGGCGGGACGCGCATCGCGGTCGGCGACATCATGGCGGTGAAACGCCACGCCACGCCTGTTATCGACAGTATCGAGGGCCACACGCGCGCCTTTCTGCAAGTGCAGAACGGCTGCGACCACCGCTGCACCTTCTGCATCATTCCGTTCGGACGCGGCAATTCGCGGTCGCTGCCGGTGGACGATTGCGTAGCGCAGGCGCGCCGGCTTGCCGCGCGCGGTTATCGCGAACTAGTGCTCACCGGCGTCGACATCACCAGCTACGACAGCGGGGGCGTGCGGCTGGGCGCGCTGGTCAAGCGAATACTGCGGGATGTGCCGGAGATCGCGCGGCTGCGCCTGTCGTCGATCGACCCGGTAGAGGCCGATGGCGATCTGCTCGATGCGCTCGCTAACGAACCTCGCTTGATGCCGCATCTGCATCTGTCGCTGCAATCCGGCGACGATCTCATCCTCAAGCGCATGAAGCGTCGGCACACACGCGCAGACGCGATTGCCTTCTGCGCGCAGGTGCGCCGGTTGCGGCCGGATGTGGCCTTCGGCGCCGATTTCATTGCCGGTTTCCCGACCGAGAGCGAAGCCATGTTCGCGCGCTCGCTCCATTTGGTCGAGGAATGCGGGCTGACGCAACTGCACGTCTTTCCGTTTTCGCCGCGGCCCGGCACGCCGGCCGCGCGCATGCCGCAGCTCGACCGCGCCGTGGTCAAAGAGCGCGCGGCGCGTTTGCGTGAGAAAGGCGAGGGACGCTTACGCGCGCATCTCGCCGCCCAAGTCGGCCAGCGGCGGCTGGTGCTCACCGAACGCGGCGGCGTCGGGCACACCGAGCAGTTCACCACGGTGCGGCTCGCCGCGCCGGTCGAGCCCGGCGTGTTTCTCGATCTGGCGATGGTCGGCCACGATGGCCGGCAACTTCTAGCTGCCTGACTCCGTCCATCCGCATTTGGCCAATGCTTCGCGCATATGCGCCGGTACCGGCGCGGTAACCACGACCGCCGGCTTGTTCTTGGAAATCGGTACCGCGATCTCGCGCGAATGCAGGTGCAAAGGCGGTCCGCCGGCGCGCGGCGCGCGCCCGTAAATGTTGTCGCCCAGGATCGGGAAACCCATCTCCGCGCAATGAACGCGAAGTTGATGTGTCCGCCCGGTCAACGGCTCGAGCGCGAGCCAGGTGAGGTCGCCCGTGCGCCCCATCACCTTCCACGTCGTTACCGCCGGCGCGCCGTGTGGGTCCGGTTTCATCCACCAGCCGCGACTCTCGTCGAGCTTGCCGAGCGGAATGTCGATTTGGCCCGCGTCGGTGTCCACCGAACCTTCCACCACCGCCCAATAAATTTTGCCGACTTTGCCCTGCTTGAACAGCTTGCCGAGAGCGGCAAGCGCCTTGCGGTGGCGGCCGAGCACCAGGCAGCCGGAGGTGTCCTTGTCGAGTTGGTGCGCCAGCGCCGGGTTTCGCGGCAGGCCGAAGCGCAAGGGCTCGAAATGATCCTCCAGGCTCGTCCCGCCCTTCGGCCCGCGATGCACGGCAAAGCCGGCCGGCTTGTCGATCACCAGCATCAGCCCGTCACGATAGAGCAGGCGGCCAAGCATCTCTTCCGGTGTCATTTTGCTTACCTAGATTTGCCGAAACGGCTATCACGGGCGCGGCAAGGAAGCACTATGAACGACAGCACCTCCAAAAGCTGGTGGAAACGCTTGAGCGGCGGCCTCAAGCGCACCTCGTCGGCGCTTGGCACGGCGATCTCCGACCTGGTAAGCAAGCGCAAGCTCGACGCCGATATGGTCGAGGAGCTGGAGCATGAACTGATCCGCGCCGATCTCGGGCCGGAGTTCGCCGGCCGCATCGCGGCGGCGCTCGCCGAAGGCCGCTTCGACAAGGCGATCACGCCCGACGAAGTGAAGGCGGTGCTCGCCGGCGAGATCGAGAAGGTCTTGGCGCCGGTGGCCAAGCCGCTGGAAGTGACGGCGAAGCCCTTCATTGTTCTCGTGGCCGGCGTCAACGGGTCCGGCAAGACCACCACCATCGGCAAGCTCGCCGCCAAATTCCGCAGCGAGGGCAAGAGCGTGATGATGGTGGCGGGCGATACCTTCCGCGCCGCGGCCATCGATCAATTGAAAATATGGGGCGAGCGCACCGGCGCTTCGGTCAAGGCGAGCGCGCCCGGCGCCGATGCTGCGAGCCTTGCCTTCGAAGCGCTCACCGCCGCCAAGACTGAGGGCGTCGATATCGTGCTGGTCGACACCGCCGGCCGCTTGCAGAACCGCAGCGAGCTGATGGGCGAATTGGAAAAAATGGTGCGCGTGATGCGCAAGGTGGAACCGGCGGCGCCGCACGCGGTTCTGCTGGTGCTCGATGCCACCGTCGGGCAGAACGCGCTCGGTCAGGTGGATATTTTCGGCAAAATCGCCGGCGTCACAGGATTGGTGATGACCAAGCTCGACGGCACCGCGCGCGGCGGCATCCTGGTGGCCATTGCCGCAAGGTTCGGTTTGCCGGTGCATTTCGTCGGTGTCGGCGAAGGCATCGACGACTTGGCGCCGTTCACCGCGCGCGATTTCGCCCGTGCCGTGGTGGGGCTGGATAACTAATCATGGCCACCAAGAAACAACTCAACCCCATCCTCAAGCTGGTGTTCGATATCGGGCCGCTGGTGCTGTTCTTCGCCGCCAACGGGCGTTTCGGCATTTTCGTCGCCACGGCGGCCTTCATGGTGGCGGTTCTGATCGCGATTGCGGTTTCCTACGTCATGACCCGGCACATCCCAATCATGTCGCTGGTGACCGCTTGCATCGTGCTGGTGTTCGGCTCACTCACACTGGTGCTGCACGACGCGACCTTCATCAAGCTCAAGCCGACCATCATCTATGTGCTGTTCGGCGGCACGCTTCTCGGCGGGCTTTTGCTCGGCAAGCCATTGCTCGGTGTGCTGTTCGATCAGATGTTCCACCTGACGGACGAAGGCTGGCGCAAGCTCACTTGGCGCTGGGTGTATTTCTTTTTCGCGCTGGCGGTGTTGAACGAAATCGTCTGGCGCACCCAGACGACGGATTTCTGGGTGAGCTTCAAGTTGTTTGGCGTCGTGCCGCTGACGTTTCTGTTCGGCGCGCTGCAGGTGCCGCTGATCAACAAATACAGCGTCGAGCGTAAGCCCTAGCGCTGCGCCGTCTTCGCCGCCGCCTTGGCGATTTCCGGATCGATCACCTGGGCGAGGTTTTCCTCGGTCACCGGCCCGACCAGCTTGTAGGCGATGGTGCCGTCGCGGCCGATCACATAGGTCTCCGGCACGCCGTAGACGCCCCAATCGATTGACGTGCGGCCGCTGGCGTCGACGCCGACCGCGACGAACGGATTGCCATAGCGGTTGAGGAAGCGCCGCGCATTGTCGGTCGGGTCCTTATAATTGATGCCGACCAGCCGGATGCGCTTGTCCCGCGATAACCGCTCCAGCATCGGCACCTCTTCGGCGCACGGGATACACCAGGACGCCCAGACATTGACCAGTGTCACCTCGCCCTTGAACGCGGCGTTGGAGAGGCCGGGCACCTCCTTGCCGTCGCGGGTGAGGCCGGCCAGCGCCGGCAATTCGGTTTTCGGCGCTTGGTGGCCGATCAATGCCGACGGCAGGCGCGAAGGATCGCCGGCGCCGAGGCGGACCAGGAACAAAGCGGCCAGCGCCAGAAAGGCGACCAGCGGCAGCAGCACCAAAATGTTGCGCCGCGTCTTGCTTGCAGCTGTGTTCTCGCTCGACGTTGCGCTCATCGGTCGCCCTTGCGCTGCGAGCGCCGCGTCACGCCGCGTTCCTCGAGATCGCCGAGGATGCGCCGTTGCGCCGAATAATCGAGAACGACCCAGGCGACCAGTGCAGCCACCACGAAAATCGTCACCGCATAGGCGGCGACGATGAAATCGGCATGCGGCCCGAGATTCACGATCGCGCCTCCGCCACTTCCTGCGCCTGGATAATGCGCATGGAGCGCACGCGCCGGCGCAGAATTTCGTTGCGCATGGCGGCGAAGTGCAAGGTGAAGAACAGCAGCGTGAAGGCGACCGCCATGATCAAGAGCGGCCACAGGATGGAAGGATCGATGGCATTGCCGCCCATGCGCAGGATCGAAGCCGGCTGGTGCAGCGTGTTCCACCAGTCGACGGAGAATTTGATGATCGGGATGTTGACCGCGCCGACCAGCGTGAGCACCGCCGCCGCGCGCGAGCCGCGGCCGGGATCTTCCGCCGTCCAGTATAGCGCGAGCACGCCGAGATAGAGCAGGAAGAGCACCAGCACCGAGGTGAGCCGCGCGTCCCACACCCAATAGGTGCCCCAGGTCGGGCGGCCCCAGAGCGAGCCGGTGACCAAGCAGATGAAGGTGAAGGCGGCGCCGATTGGTGTGGCCGCCTTGGCGGCGACGTCGGCGAGCGGATGCCGCCAGACCAGCGTGCCGAGCGCGGCGATGCTCATCACGCCCCAGCACATCATGCCGAGCCAGGCGGCCGGCACGTGCAGGAACATAATCTTGACCGTAGCGCCCTGCTGGTAGTCGTCGGGCGCGTGCATGGCGCGCACCAGGCCGTAGGCGAACAGCGCAATGGTAATGGCCGCCAGCCACGGCAACACGCGGTTGACCAGGGTTAAAAATCGCGTCGGATTGGCAAGATCGATGATAGCCATCGGCAGCCTTTTACTGACACGCGCCGGGGCGGGCAATGCCGGCCGGCGCCGGATATATGCGTGTTTTCAGGGCCACGTGGTTTGATCTGAATCATGCGGCCGGCCCGATATTTAGCCGCAAAACCGGTCATTCCAGGCCATGGCGCAGGGCAGCTGCCGCGGCCACCGGCCCCAGCACCAGGCTCATCAAGGATAGCGCACAAAGAATGGTAAAAGGTGGGCCAAACGGCGCTGGCCCCACGATGGCGGCATTGGCCGCGGCGACGCCGAAAATGAGTACCGGGATCGTCAACGGCAGCACCAAAACCGCCAGCAGCAGACCGCCGCGGCGTAGCGCCACCGACAGCGCGGCGCCGATCAGCCCGATGAAAGTGAGCGCCGGCGTGCCGGCGAGCAAAGTCAGCGCTACGGTTCCCATGGCGCGCAGTTCGATATTGAGCATGAGGCCAAGCACCGGCGCGATCACCACCAGCGGCAGCGCGGTGGTCAGCCAATGCGCGATGGCCTTGGCCGCCACCGCCAGTTCGAGCGGCATACTGCCCATCATCAAAAGGTCGAGGGAGCCGTCGTCGTGATCGGTGGCAAACAGCCGGTCGAGCGCCAAGAGGCTCGCCAGCAAGGCGCCGAGCCATAAGATCGCCGGGCCGATGCGCGCGAGCAAAGCGAGATCGGGGCCGACCGCGAAGGGCATCATGGTGACCACAATGAGGAAAAACAGCGCGCCCATCAGTGCGCCGCCGCCGACGCGAATGGCGAGCCGCATGTCGCGCAGCACCAGGGCCAAAAACGCGCTCATGCCGGGCCTATTTTCAGTTCGCGCGGGCTATCTAAACCAATCGGCCCGTGCGCAGCGGCCACGATGATGCCGCCGCCGGCGAGGTGGCCGCGCATCAGGTGTGCCAGCCGGTCTTGCGACTGCACGTCAAGCGCCGAGGTCGGCTCGTCCAAGAGCCAGAGCGGCCGCGGCACGGCGGCCAGCCGCGCGATCGACAGCCGCCGCCGCTGCCCGGCCGACAGATAAGCCGCCGGCAAATTGGTAAGGTGGTCGAGGTCGACGGCCTGCAACGCGCCGTCGGCCGGTAGCGCGATGTCTCCGAGATAGCGCATCCAGAATTGCAGGTTCTCGCCAACCGTCAGCGACGGTTTCATGGCGTCGTGGTGGCCGAGGTAATGCGCCTGCTCGGGGATCGAAGCGTCGGTTTCCCCGCCTTCGAGTTCCAGCTTGCCGCCGGCGATGCGCACTAGCCCGGCGATCATGCGCAAAAGCGATGACTTGCCGGCGCCGTTGCGCCCGGTCACCACCAGAGCTTGCCCGCCGGACACACTGAAATTGAGGCCGGCGAACACCTCGCGCCCGCCCCGGCTGCAAACCAGATTATCGCCCTTGAGCCGCATCAGGCGCGCCTTAACCCGTCCGCGGCCGGCAGGGAAGCCGTCCCGGCCGCGGAATACCCCGATAATCCGCGCATTTTTCGGCTAGTTCCTTCGTTAATATGGCGTCCGCCGCAAAAAGACCTTATAAGCCCGCCGATACGGCGTTAGCTTAGTGGAATTCGGGCGCAAGTCTCCCCGGCGAGAAAAGCCTTGTCTTGCTATGAGCTTAGACCGAACCAGTGCCGCTGTCCCGTCCGGGAATGGAAACCTCCAACATGACTTCGCTCGACAGTTTTCGATGCTGCAAGACCCTCCAAGTTGGTAGCAAAAGTTTCGCCTATTTCAGCCTCCCCACCGCCGAGAGAAACGGGCTGAAGGGAATTTCCCGCCTGCCGTTCTCCATGAAGGTGCTGTTGGAAAATCTGTTGCGCAACGAAGACGGGCGCACGGTGACCAAGGACGACATCAAGGCCTTCGCCGAGTGGCTCAAGACCAAGACCTCGGACCACGAATTCGCATTCCGTCCGGCGCGCGTGCTGATGCAGGACTTCACCGGCGTGCCGGCGGTTGTCGATCTCGCCGCCATGCGCGACGCCATGAAGGCGCTCGGCGGCGACCCCAAGAAGATCAATCCGCTGGTGCCGGTCGATCTGGTCATCGACCACTCGGTGGCGGTGACCTTCTTCGGCAACAACCAGGCATTCAAGAAGAACGTCGACGAGGAATACCGGCAGAACCAAGAGCGCTACAAGTTCCTCAAATGGGCGCAGCGCTCGTTCGATAATTTCTCCGTCGTGCCGCCCGGCACCGGCATCTGCCACCAGGTCAATCTCGAATATCTGTCGCGCGTCGTCTGGAGCAGGAAGGACAAGGTGAAAGTCGACGGCAAGGCCGCCACCGTCACCATGGACATCGCCTATCCCGACACGGTGGTCGGCACCGACTCGCACACCACCATGGTCAACGGCTTGTCGGTGCTCGGCTGGGGCGTCGGCGGTATCGAGGCGGAAGCCGCCATGCTCGGCCAGCCGCTGTCGATGGTGCTCCCCGAGGTGATCGGCTTCAAGCTGTCCGGCAAGCTGAAGGAAGGCGTCACCGCCACCGATTTGGTGCTCACCGTCACCGAAATGCTGCGCAAGCGCGGGGTGGTCGGCAAGTTCGTCGAATTCTTCGGGCCCGGCCTTACTCATCTCACCATTGCCGACCGCGCCACGCTCGGCAACATGGCGCCGGAATACGGCGCCACCTGCGGCTTCTCGCCGATCGACGACGACACCATCCGCTATCTCAAGGACACCAACCGTCCGGCCGAGGTGGTCAAGCTGGTCGAGGCCTATGCCAAGGCGCAGGGCATGTTCCGCGTCAAGACCACGCCCGACCCGATGTTCACCGACATACTCAAGCTCGACTTGAATTCGGTCGAGCCCTCACTCGCCGGACCAAAGCGTCCGCAGGACCGCGTGGCCTTGAAGGACGTCAAAGGCGGCTTCACTGGCTCCATGGACAAGGAATTCGGCAAGAGCGCGGAGATGAAGAAGCGCGTGCCGGTTTCCGGCAAGAACTACGACTTGGGCCACGGCGACGTGGTGATCGCGGCGATTACCTCTTGCACCAACACGTCCAATCCGAACGTGATGATCGGCGCCGGTCTGCTCGCGCGCAAGGCGGCGGCCAAGGGGCTGACCGCGAAGCCCTGGGTGAAGACCTCGCTCGCGCCGGGCTCGCAAGTGGTCGCCGAATATCTCGAGAAAGCGGGCTTGCAGAAGGACCTCGACAAAGTCGGCTTCAACCTGGTCGGCTTCGGCTGCACTACCTGCATCGGCAATTCCGGTCCGCTACCGGAGGAGATTTCGGAAGCGGTCAACGAAAACGATCTGGTGGCCGCAGCTGTGCTCTCGGGCAACCGCAATTTCGAAGGCCGCGTCAACGCCGACGTGCGCGCCAACTATCTCGCTTCGCCGCCGCTCGTCGTCTCCTACGCCATCGCCGGTTCGATGTATGTCGACGTCGCCAAGGATCCGCTCGGCACCGACCAGAACGGCAAGAAGGTCTATCTCAAGGACATCTGGCCCTCGAACAAGGAGATCGGCGAATTCGTCTCCAAGAACGTCACCAAGCAGATCTTCGCCAAGAAATACGCCGACGTGTTCAAGGGCGATCCCAACTGGCGCAAGATCGCGGTCAAGGGCGGACTGACCTACGCGTGGGACGACCGCTCGACCTACGTGCAGAATCCGCCTTACTTCGAAGGCATGCAAAAGCGGCAGCGCCCGATCGAGGACATCGTCGACGCGCGCGTGCTCGGCCTGTTTCTTGACTCGATCACTACCGACCACATATCGCCGGCGGGATCGATCAAGGAATCGAGCCCGGCCGGCGAATATCTGCGCGATCATCAGGTGCGGCCGAAGGACTTCAACCAATACGGCACGCGCCGCGGCAATCACCAGGTGATGATGCGCGGCACCTTCGCCAATATCCGCATCAAAAACCAGATGGTGCCGGGCGTCGAAGGCGGCGTCACCATCCACTACCCGTCGAAGCAGAAGATGACGATGTACGACGCGGCGATGAAGTACAAAGCCGACGGCGTGCCGCTGGTCATCTTCGCCGGCAAGGAATACGGCACCGGCTCCTCGCGCGACTGGGCGGCCAAGGGCACCGTGCTGCTCGGCGTGCGCGCGGTCATCACCCAGTCGTTCGAGCGCATCCACCGCTCCAACCTGATCGGCATGGGCGTGATGCCGCTGGTATTCGAGGAAGGAACTTCCTGGCAGTCGCTCGGCATGAAGGGCGACGAACAGGTCACGATCAGAGGCCTGCACGGCGATCTCAAGCCGCGCCAGCGGCTGATCGCCGAAATCGTCGCCGGCAACGGCACGCTCAAGCGCGTGCCGCTGATCTGCCGCATCGACACGGTGGACGAGCTGGATTACTTCAAGAACGGGGGCATTCTGCAATACGTGTTGCGCCATCTGGCCGGTTAGCCGGCCGTTTGGCGCGGTCCACGCCGTCAAAACCCGCTCACCGCGAAGTGAGTGGCGGGTGATCGGCGGGGCGCTTTATATGATGCCGCGCTGGGCAGGGGGATCGTGGTATCGGCATGGACTATCGCCACATTTTCTCTGCGGCCGCACTCATCTGCACCGCCTCGATGACGCTGTCGCCGGCCAATGCCGGCGAACCGCGCGCGGTCGTCGAATTGTTCACCAGTCAAGGCTGCTCGTCCTGTCCGCCGGCGGATAAACTGATGGGCGAACTCGCACGCGACCCGACGCTCATCACGATGAGTCTGCCGGTCGACTACTGGGATTATCTCGGCTGGAAGGACACGCTCGCGCTGCACGGCCATTCGGTGCGCCAGCACGCCTATTCGATTGCGCGCGGCGACCGCGAAGTGGCGACGCCGCAAGCCGTGATCAACGGCGTCGTCGCCGTCGTCGGTAGCGACAAGGCGGCGATCGAGCGCGCCATCGCTACGACAAAACGCGAAGATGCGCCGCTCAGCGTGCCGGTGACGTTGTCGGTTGCCGGCGGCAACGTGACGGTGAACGTGCCAGCGGCCAAGGATCAGCACGGCACCGCCGAGGTCTGGCTTTGCCCGATCACCGGCAAAGCGCAGGTCACCATCGGGCGTGGCGAAAATCGCGGCCATACGCTCGCCTATTACAACGTGGTGCGGCGCTGGGTGAAGCTCGGCGAATGGAACGGCCAGGCGGAAACCTTCAACGTGCCTTTGGCCAGTCTGCCCGACGCCGAATTTTCCCTGCAGGACATCGACCGCGTTTCCGTGGTCGTGCAGAGCGGCGTTGCCGCCAAGCCCGGCCTGATGCTCGGCGCCGCGACCGCCAGCCTTCGCTGATTTCGCAATTCGTCCCGCACAAAAAAATCGGGCCGGCAACTAGCCGACCCGAAGACTTAGGGGATTGAACCGTACGCGGTACTCAACTTGGCCCGGTCGGCTAAGCCCCGGGGGGCTGGGGGGCTGAGGAATCCGGAGCTCGAACCGGACCGGGCCTTTGAGGCAACGCTGCACTTATCCCAACCCAGCGTGACCGGCGATTGACGGAAATAGGGCGTTATTGTGGGGGGCTTTAACGAGTTCGTGATCGTTGGCGGCCGTTTTTGCCCGTTTCGTCGGCGATTGCCGCCAAAATGAGGCTCTTGCCGTCGGCGCTGCCTAGCGCGATCATTGCTCCAACAAAAGGAGGCGCCGTATGACGTTCGGTTCCGGCGAAATCGATCCCAGCCAGTCCCTCGGGGGCGGCACCCCGGCACAGCGTGCACCCGCCCCCTTTCCCCAAGTCACCTTCAGCCGCCGCGAGCTCAAGCGCATTCTCGACCTCTACGGCCGCAAGGTCGCCGCCGGCGAATGGCGCGATTACGCCATCGACTTCCTGAAAGACCGCGCGGTGTTCTCGGTATTCCGCCGCGCCTCGGAAGTCCCGCTCTATCGCATCGAAAAAAGTCCCAAGCTGTCGCGCCGCCAGGGCGCCTATAGCGTGATTTCGGCGACCGGCCTGATCGTGCGCCGCGGCCACGAGCTCGACCGCGTGCTGCGCTCGATCGATCCGCTGTCGGTGGTGGTGAATTAGCGGCCGTGCGCTCAGTGCAGGTTCGCGTTCGGCGGCCCATCGCCGGGCGTGACGTCAAGCTCCGGCGGCGACGTGGTCGCTCCTGGCCCCAGTGCGAGCTGCATCAAAGGCGTATCGAGCCAGCGGCCGAATTTCCAGCCGATATCGCGCAGGTTGCCGGCATCGACAAAGCCGCAAGCCTTGTGCACCCCGATCGACGCCGCCTGATTTGAATCGCCGATGACCGCGATCATCTGGCGGAAACCCAATGCGGTGCAGGCTTCGATAAGCTTCTCCAGCAGCGCCTTGCCGACGCCGCGCCGGTGCATGTCCGGAGCTACATAAACCGAATTCTCGACGGTGAAGCGATAAGCCGGGCGGGTCCGGTAGAGCGACGCGTAGGCATAGCCGGCTATGGCGCCATCGACCTCGGCTACGAAGTAGGGGAATTTGCCGTCGAGCAACGCTTGCATTCGCCGGCCCATTTCGGCCTCGTCCGGCGGCGTCAATTCGAACGACGCCGTGCCGTGCTCAACGGCATGCGCATAAATGCGGGTGATGGCCGGGATATCGGAAGGTTTGGCGGGGCGGATGGACAGATCGGTCATGCGTGTCGAATGCTAGCAAAACAAAACGCCCGGACACTAGGCCCGGGCGTTTTAAATTTCATTATTTTGCGGCGCTTAGCGTCGGTCGCCCAGGAAGCGCAGCAGGAACAGGAACAGGTTGATGAAGTCGAGATAGAGCGTCAGCGCGCCCATCACAGCCTTGCGGCCGGAGACGGTGCCGTCGTCGTTGGCGCTGTACATCTCCTTGATCTTCTGGGTGTCCCAGGCGGTGAGCCCTGCGAAGATCAACACGCCGATCGCCGAAATGGCGAAGTCGAGCCCGGTGCTCTTCAGGAACATGTTGACGATCATCGCCAGGATCAGCCCGAACAGGCCCATGACCAGGAACGATCCGATCGGCGAGAGATCGCGCTGCGTGGTGTAGCCGTAAAGGCTCAACGCGCCGAACGACGCCGCCGAGATGAAGAAAGTGCGGGTGATCGAGGCGCCGGTATAGGCGAGAAACACCGATGACAGCATCAGCCCGAGCAATCCGGCATAGAGCATGAACAGGCCGAGCGCGGTGCCCGCCTGCAGCTTGTTGATGCGGAAGCTCAGGAAAAACACGATGCCGAGCGTGCCGAGGAACAGCACGATGGTCAGCGGGCCGCCGAAGATCGCCTGCCCGAACGGCGTCAGGCCGGTGATCTGTCCACCGACGGAACGGATCGCGTCACCGCCAGCCGCTTGAAACGTCAACCAGGACACGACGCCGGTGAGAGCGACGCCAGAGGCCATGTAATTGTAGATGCGGATCATGTAGGCGCGCAGGCCCACATCGATCTCGGCAGCACGCGCGGTGCCAACGCCGCGGGCAGCTACGTTTCGGTCGAAGTCCGACATCGAAGTTCCCTCTCTTTGTCCCGGCTTGTCGCCGGTCAGGTTTGGCGCGGCAGCGAAAGCCGTCGCGTTCGTGAACTTAAATGTAGTGTGGGTCGAGGCTGTACGCCAGATATGGCCCGATCATGGCCCGGCATTATTGCCGATCGTTAACAATCGCGTGGCGGCACTATACCAGAAACGGCCGCCCGGTGCAGGGGCGCGCGCCGACGCGGCGGAATGCCGCAAATTTCACAGATTCCTTAAGATCGGGGCCGGTTTTTGGCCCAAGGCCGAGAACGTGCCGGCAAGGCCCAACGCGATCGTAACCGCGAGCGCTGCGAGCGCCGCGGTGAGCGCCGGCAGCGGCTGCCAGACATAGGGCAGGTGCATCAGGTCGGCCACGATCAGCCAGCCGGCGAGCGAGCCTGCGAGCACGCCGAAGGCGGCGGTGGCGCTGCCGAGCAGCAGATATTCGATTGTATAGGCGGCGAGCAGCCGCCCCCTGGTGGCGCCCAGCGTCTTCAGGATCACTGCGTCATAGACCCGATGGCGATGACCGGCGGCGAGCGCGCCGCCCAGCACCAGCGCCGCCACCAAAAGCGTGAGCGCGCTGGCGCCGCGAATGGCCAGCACCAGATTGGCGACGATAGAGCCGATCGCTTCCAACGCATCCTTCACCCGCACCGCGGTGACCATGGGGAAGCTTTCGGCGACCGCGCGCACGATTGAACCTTCCTCGGCCGGCGTGCCGCCGTCGGCATAGGTGAGCGTGGCGAGATGGGTCGCCGGCGCGCCGTCGAAAGCGTGCGGCGAAAACACCATGACGAAATTGATGCCGAGGCTTTCCCAATCGACCGTGCGCATATTGGCGATGCGGCTCGTGATGTTGCGGCCGAGCACGTTGACGGTGACCGGGTCGCCGAGCTTGAGGCCGAGGCCGTCGGCGATCTTCTTCTCGAAGGAGAGCAGCGGCGGCCCGTTGTAATCCGGCCCCCACCATTTGCCCTCGACCAGCCGCGAGCCGGACGGGATCTCGCCGGCGTAAGTGATGCCGCGGTCGCTTTGCAGCACCCAGGCGGCGCCCTCTTTCGGCTTGATGTTCTCGGCGGCAATGCCGTTGGCGGACACGATGCGGCCGCGCAGCATCGGCACTTCCTCGAACTTGGCGCCGGGCGCCTGCGCGCGCACGAAGGCATCGAAGCGCGGCGCTTGGGCCGCCGGAATGTCGAGGAAATAAAACGACGGCGCCTTGGCCGGCAATTCGGCGCTTAATTGCCGGCGCAGATTGCCATCGATCTCGATCACCGTAACCAGGAGAGCGATGCCGAGGCCGAGCGACAACACGACGGTCGCGGTCAGCGCGCCTGGCCGGTGGATATTGGCGACGGCCATGCGCAGCACGGTCGAGCGCGCGCGGGGGGCGTGGCGGGCGGCGAGTATCATTAGCCCGGCGACCAGCCGCAGTGTGATGAACACGCCGGCGGCGACGCCGACATAGACGATGGCGACGCGGCGGTCGTAGGCGAGTCCGACGGCGAGCGCGACCAGGACAAGCGCGGCGAGTGCGGTCAGCGCCATGTAGATTTTGCGCGGCCAGCGCGGTTGCGGCGCCATCGTGTCGCGGAACAGCGCGCCGACCGGCACGTCATGCGCGCGGCCGAGTGGCCAGAGCGCGAAGGTGACGGCCGTCATCAGCCCGTAGACCAGTGCCAGCGCGAGCTCGGCCGGATGCAGCGCCGGTTCGATCGGCAGCGGAATGATGGCGCCGAACGTCCATGAAATCGCGAACGGCAGGATGGCGCCGAGCACCAGGCCGATGCCGCCGCCGATCGCCGCCAGCATCACGACTTGCGTAAGATAAATCGCGAACACGCGCCGTCCCGAAGTGCCGAGCGCCTTCATGGTGGCGATGGTTTCGCGCCTTCGGTCGAGATGGCTTTTTACCGCATTGCCGACGCCGACGCCGCCGACCAACAGCGCGGTCAGGCCGACGATGGTGAGGAACTGGGTGAAGCGCTCGACATTGCGCTCGAGCTGCGGCGAGGCGTTGCTGCGGTTACGGATGTCCCAGCCGGCCTCGGGGAAGGCGCTGCGTGCTTGCGCGGTGACAAGTTTCGCCGCAGCATCGGTTGAGTCGTTCTCGGGCAGGCGCAGGCGATAGTGCCAGCGCACCAGGCTGCCGGGCTGCAACAGGCCGGTGGCGCGCAAAGCGTCTTGGCTCACCAACAGACGCGGGCCGAAGCCGATGCCGCCGGCGAGCTTATCCGGCTCGCTGGTTAACGCGGCGCGGATTTCGAAATGGGCGCCGCCGATGGTGAGCTGCGCCCCGCGCTTGATGCCGAGCCGCGTCAACAGAACCGGATCGGCCGCCGCGCCAAAAGCGCCGTCGCGTTGCGTGAGCGCATCGGCAAGCGAGCCGGGCGGATCGAGAACAGTTTGTCCAAAAAGCGGATAAGCGCCGTCCACCGCTTTCATTTCCACCAGCGTCGCCTTGCCGTCGACTGTGCGCGCCATCGCGCGCATGGTGGCAGCGGCGGAAACCTTGCCGTGGCTGTCGAGGAACGCCCGCTCGTCCGGCGTGAGTTCTTGCTGGACCAGCGTGAACGCCAGATCGCCGCCGAGGATGACGCGGCCTTGCCGCGCCAGACCGTCGGCGAGGCTTGCGGCCAGCGAACCGACGCCGGCGATCGCCATGCAGCCGAGCGCGATGCAAGCGATGAACACATAGAAGCCGCGCAATCCGCCGCGCATTTCGCGCAGCGCGAAGCGCAGCGGCAGCCAGCGGCCGCTCTCCCGCTCGTTGGCGATGGTTGCGAAGGTCACGGCGCGCTCACACCGTCAATGCGGCCGGAGCGCAGCCGCACGATCCGCCCGCAGCGCGTCGCCAAAGCGGAATCGTGCGTCACCAATACCAGCGTCGATCCGCGCTTGGTGTGGCCGGCGAAAAGAAGATCGATGATCTGCTTGCCCGTGTCCTCGTCGAGATTGCCGGTCGGCTCGTCGGCCACCAGGATGGCCGGATTGGGCGCCAGCGCCCGCGCCACCGCCACGCGCTGCTGCTCGCCGCCGGAAAGCTCCGCCGGATAATGGTGCAGCCGCTTGCCCAAACCGACCCCGATGAGTTCGTCGCGTGCGCGCTGCTGCGCGTCGGCGATGGCGGCCAGTTCCAGCGGCACCGCCACGTTTTCCAGCGCGGTCATGGTCGGGATCAAATGGAACGATTGAAACACAATACCTACGTGCCGGCCGCGGAAGCGCGCCAGCGCGTCCTCGTCGAGCGCGTTCAGGTCCTCGCCGGCGACCGAGACCGAACCGCTGTCGGTGCGCTCGAGCCCCGCCATCACCATCAGCAGCGTCGATTTGCCCGAGCCGGACGGCCCGACCAAGCCGATTGCCTCGCCGCTGCCTATATTCAGGTCGATGTCTTTGAGGATATGGACACGGGCTGCCCCCTGCCCGAGCGAGAGATTGACGCCGGCAAGTTCTACAGCGGTTTGCGCAACCGCCGGCGGCGCCTGGGATGGTGCTTTCATGGTGTTCTACCGTTCACGACCCCGCACATATGGGACGAAACCCACCCGGGTCCAATGGCTTGCCGTTTTGCTGCTGGTCGCTTTGGTTTGCGCCATGGCGCCGGCCGGAGCCGCCGACGAGCGGCCGGTCAATATCGTGGTGCTGGGCGATTCGCTGAGCGCCGGCTTAGGGCTACCGGTGGAAGCGGCCTTTCCGGCCAAGCTGGGCCAGGCGCTGAAAGCCAAGGGCATCGCCGTCAATGTGGTTAATGCCGGGGTGTCAGGCGATACCGCCTCAGGCGGGCTCGGCCGGCTCGACTGGTCGGTGCCGCAGGGGACCGACGCTGTGATCCTCGAACTTGGCGCCAACGATGCGCTGCGCGGGCTCGATCCCAAATTGACCAAGAGCGCGCTCGACGGCATCCTCGCCAAGCTCGATGCGCGCCATATCGCCGTGCTGCTCGCCGGCATGAAGGCGCCGCGCAATCTGGGCGCGGACTATGCGCGCGAGTTTGACGCCATCTACCCGGCACTTGCCTCCAGCCATGGCGTCGTCTTTTATCCGTTTTTCCTCGATGGGGTGGCGACCGACGTCAAGCTGAACCAGCACGATGGCATGCACCCGAACGCCGCCGGCGTCGACGTGATCGTCGAGCGCATGCTGCCGCAGGTCGAGGAACTAGTCGCCGCCGCGCGGGCGGCGCGCGGGATGGGACAACATTGATATGCCGCGGTTGTTCACCGGGGTCGAAATTCCCGCTGACATCGGCCACGCGCTCGGCATGTTGCGCGGCGGTCTGCCCGGCGCGCGCTGGATCGATCCGGAGAATTATCACCTGACGCTGCGCTTTATCGGTAACGTCGACGATATGGTTGCGCACGAAGTCGCGTCCTTACTCGGCCGCGTCAAGCGCGGCGCCTTCGATCTTCACTTGGAGGGGCTCGCCTCGTTCGGCGGCCGCAAGCCGCGCGCGGTGGTCGCCTCCGTTTCGCAGGTGCAGGCGCTGCTCGACGTGCAGGCCGAACATGAACGGCTGATGCAGCGTATTGGGCTTGCGCCGGAGGGACGCAAATACACCCCGCACGTGACGCTGGCGCGTCTGCGCGATTGCTCGAGCCAAGCGGTCGCCGAATATCTTGCCGCGCGCGGGCTTTTCCGTACCGCGGCGTTCCGCGTCTCGCGCTTTGTACTGTTTTCGTCGCGCGCCTCGACCGGCGGCGGACCCTACGTGGTCGAAGCGGGCTATCCGCTCAACTAGAATGACGGAACAGTCGTCACGCCGGCCGCAGCAGGCGCGAATGCACCTCGAATATCGCGCCGCAGATGTTGTGCGTGTCGGCCATGGCCTCGCGCATCAGCGACAACATCGTCGAGTGCGGCGGATCGACTTCGCCGACCACGCTGCCGAAATCGAACGAGAACTCGGCGTCGAACTTGCGCGCGAGCTGCTGCATGCGGTGATTTTCCGCGAGGCAGTCCATGCGCAACGCCTTGATACCGCGGTTGCGTGCGGTGAGCAGCGTGCGTTCGAGCAATCCGGTGCCGACGCCGTGGCTTTGCCACGGTTGCTCGATGCTAAACGCCGCTTCCGCCTCGTGCGAGAACAGCGATCCGGTCTGCCGCAATTCGGCGGCGCCGCGCAACACGCCGTCGACGAAGAAGCCGTACACCACGACGTCCAGTCCCTTGGCGGTCGCCGCGTGGCGCGCGATCACCTCGTCGGAAACCGCGCCAGAAAAACGCCGGTGGCGGCTTTCGTGGTCGAGGCGCAGCAAGTGGTCGCGATAGGCATCGGTTTCCCCGATCCACAATTTGCGGATGGTTCCACCGTCGGGCAAAAGCTCGGTCATCTCGGGTCTCCTTAATTTCGCATCGCCTTGCATCGTCACTTCCCCCAAACGCCGGCGGCGCTGCCCCGGCGATTCGCCTATCCCGAACCTATATGGTGCAATGCAGCAAAATGACGACTAGTTTCTGAAGCCTGGGACCCAACCCTGCAAAAAGCGCATGGCTAACAATGTGTTAATGCACTTTTTTGCGCCACATGCCGCCGATCGCACCGCCGCATTAGCGGGCATTTAGCGGTCCGTCGGTATCGTTTGACCGATTTACAGACGGCGTGGATAACCCTAGTTCTGCCGGCAAGCTGCGCCCGCCCCGCCCCGCTCTCCGGCGACCTCAGCGGCTCGCCCGGTCCGCGAAGTCCTAAAGCCTCATGCCCGACACCTTCCGCTCGCAATATGCGGCGCTTGTCGCCGCCGGGAAAATTGAACCCGATCCGGCCCAGGCCGTGCTGGTGGCGCAGCTCGACGCGCTCGCGCACCGCATCGAGCAGCGCCGATTGTCGCGCAAATCGTCCTCGCTCGGATGGCTGTTCAGCAAACGCGAGCTGGGCGGATCGTCGCTGAAAGGACTTTACGTCCACGGCGATGTCGGCCGCGGCAAGACCATGTTGATGGATTTGTTCTTTGCCAGTAGCCCGGTCAAGCGCAAGCGCCGCGTCCATTTCCACGAATTCATGGCCGACGTGCACGAGCGTGTTCGCGTGTTTCGACATAAAATCAAGCGCGGCGAAATAGCCGACACCGATCCGATCAAACTCGCCGCCGAGCAGATCGCGGAAGAAACCTGGTTGCTGTGCTTCGACGAATTCCACGTCACCGACATCGCCGACGCCATGATCCTAGGCCGGCTGTTCACCCATCTGTTCGAACTCGGCGTGGTGTTGGTAGCGACGTCCAACGTGGCGCCGGACGATCTCTACGCCGAAGGGCTCAACCGCGCGCTGTTCGTGCCGTTCATCCATCTGCTGCAACAGCGCGTCAACGTGGTGCGCCTGGAAGCGCGCACCGACTATCGGCTGGAGAAGCTCGAAAACGTCCCGGTCTGGTATGTGCCGGCCGACGAGGATGCCGACGTCGCGCTCGACCTCGCCTGGCAAAAGCTCACCGGCCTGCTTGAGGGCACGCCGCGCGACATTGCCTTGCAGGGCCGCGTGCTGCGCGTGCCGGAAGCGGCCATGGGGGTGGCGCGTTTCGCCTTTGCCCAGCTTTGCGAACAGCCGCTCGGCCCGAACGATTATCTACGGCTGGTGCGCGAATTCCATACGCTGATCGTCGACAATATCCCGGTCATGGATTTCCCCCAGCGCAACGCCGCCAAGCGTTTCATCATCCTGATCGACACGCTCTACGACAACGCCGTGAAGCTGGTCGCCTCCGCCGCCGCCGAGCCGGCGGGGCTCTATCGGGCCACCGATGGCTACGAGGCGCATGAGTTCAGGCGCACCGCCTCGCGGCTGATCGAGATGCGCTCGCAAAGCTATCTGGCGCTGCCGCACGGGGCACGCTCGGGGGCCGACACCGGCGACACCGGCGGCATCGTCGAGACCTGAAGCCGCTCACGTTATCGGGGGCCGTCTCTTTTTCATTGCCAAGGGCGCGGCTGCGCGCGAAATATGCAGCTTGGGCGACTTAGATCCAGGAGCCGGAAATGGTCGATCAACCGCTCGTGCCGGGAACTGCGCCAGCCGCAATCCCCGCGCCGGAAAACGGCGGCACGACTTCACCGGGCAACGGCGACAAACTCCTGCAAACCGCGCCGTCCCGGCCGAAACGGGTGCGGCCGGTCCGGTTCCAGTGCGTTATTTGCGGAAGGGAAAAACCCGCGCGCGACGTCACCCAGCTCGACGTGGTGCGCCCGAGCCTGTTCGACCGCATCAAAGCCGAATACCCGGAACTCCCGGCCGAAGGCTTCATTTGCAGTGACGATCTCGATCGCTTTCGCTCGCGCTACGTATCCGAACTGCTCGGGCAGGAGCGCGGCGAGCTCACCAAGCTTGAGCAGGACGTGGTGCAGAGCCTCGCCGACCATGAGACGCTGGCGGAAAATATCGAAGCCGAATTCACCGGCCACCGATCCTTCGGCGAGCGACTGTCCGATCATCTCGCGTCCTTCGGCGGCAGCTGGACCTTCATCGTGATCTTCTTTGTGGTGCTGGTGGTCTGGATGGCCTTCAACGTCTGGGCGGCTTCGCGCCAAATATTCGATCCCTATCCATTCATTCTGCTCAATTTGGTGCTGTCATGCCTGGCCGCCATTCAAGCGCCGATCATCATGATGAGTCAGAACCGCCAGGAGGCGAAAGACCGCTTGCGGTCTGAAAACGATTACCGGGTCAACCTCAAAGCCGAGCTGGAAATCAGGCACCTGCATGAAAAGATCGACCACATCCTCACGCGGCAATGGGAGCGGCTTGCCGAAATCCAGCAGATTCAATTGGAGATGATGCAGGACCCGGCGCTCCGCAAACGCTGAGCGCGGCGAAACGTCGACAAGCCATCATCCGGCTACCGAATAAAGCTGGACTCAAGGCGACGGACTACTGGAATATTGTATACACGGCTCGCTTAAGTACACGACCGTATTGCTGCAATACAGCAAACTCGATAAGCCACGCTTGGCCGCGTTCCGCGGCTCTACAAATCCGAGAGTTTTCCCACCATGGCGCGAAACAAAATTGCCTTGATCGGCGCCGGTCAGATCGGCGGCACGCTCGCCCACCTCATCGGCCTTAAACAGCTTGGCGACGTCGTGATGTTCGACGTCATGGAAGGCATCCCGCAAGGCAAGGCACTCGACATCGCCGAATCCTCGCCGGTCAACGATTTCGACGCCAAGTTCACCGGCACCAATAATTACGAGGCGATCGAAGGAGCCGACGTCTGCATCGTCACCGCCGGCGTGGCGCGTAAGCCGGGCATGAGCCGTGACGATCTGCTCGACATCAATCTCAAGGTCATGGGCCAGGTCGGCTCCGGCATCAAGAAATACGCACCGAATGCCTTCGTGATCTGCATCACCAACCCGCTCGACGCCATGGTCTGGGCGCTGCAGAAATCTTGCGGCCTTCCGCAAGCGAAAGTGTGCGGCATGGCCGGCATGCTCGATTCGGCGCGCTTTCGTTATTTCCTCGCCGACGAATTCAACGTCTCGGTGGAAGACGTCAACGCGTTCGTGCTCGGCGGCCATGGCGATACCATGGTGCCGCTCACCCGTTACTCGGCTGTCGCCGGCATTCCGGTGCCCGATCTGGTCAAGATGGGCTGGACCACGCAGGCCCGCGTCGACGAGATCGTCAAGCGCACGGCCAATGGCGGCGGCGAAATCGTCGCGCTGCTCAAGACCGGCTCCGCCTTCTACGCGCCGGCGGCTGCCGCCGTCGCCATGGCGGAAAGCTATCTGCTCGACAAGAAGCGCGTCGTGCCCTGCGCCGCCTGGCTCAACGGCGAATATGGCGTCAAGGATCTTTATGTCGGCGTGCCGGTCGTGATCGGCGCCAAGGGCGTCGAGCGTATTGTCGAGATCGAACTCAACGGCGCCGAGCGCACCATGTTCGAAAAATCGGTGGCCTCGGTGCAGGGCCTTGTGGAAGCCTGCAAGAAGATCGCCCCCACGCTCGCCGCCTGATCGAAGCCGTCATGCTCCGTTCAAGCGGAGCATGCGATCATCCTTGTTCCCTGCAATGGAAGCCCTTGCCTAACGTCATCCACTTTCGCGATTATTGAGTTGCCCGCCGGCGCGGGCGATGACAATCGAAGGTCGTCATGAATATTCATGAATATCAGGCGAAAGCCGTGTTGCGCGAATTCGGCGTTCCGGTACCGCGTGGGCTGCCGGCGTTTTCCGTCGAGGAAGCGCTTAAAGGCGCCGACGAACTCGGCGGCCCCATTTGGGTGGTGAAAGCGCAGATCCATGCCGGCGGCCGCGGCAAGGCCGGCGGCGTCAAAGTGGTCAAATCCGTCGACGATGTGAAGAAGGAAGCCTCGCGCATCCTCGGCTCGACGCTCATCACCCATCAGACCGGCCCGCACGGCAAGAAGGTCAATCGCCTCTATATCGAGGAAGGCTCGGCCATCGACCGCGAATTCTATCTCTCCGCGTTGATCGACCGCGAAACCTCGCGCGTGGCTTTCGTCATTTCCACCGAAGGCGGCATGGACATCGAGGCGGTGGCGCACGATACGCCCGAGAAAATCATGACGTTTTCGGTCGACCCGGCTACCGGCATCATGCCGCATCACGGCCGCCGCGTGGCGCAGGCGCTTAAGCTCACCGGCGATCTGGCTAAGCAGGTCGGCGAAATCCTGCCCAAACTCTATGCGGCGTTCACAGCCAAAGACATGAGCCTGCTGGAGATCAATCCGCTGGTGGTGACCAAAGACGGCAAGCTGATCTGCCTCGACGCCAAAGTCGGCTTCGACGACAACGCGCTCTATCGCCATCCCGACATCGTCGCGCTGCGCGACCTCAGCGAGGAGGACGAGAAGGAGGTTGAGGCCTCCAAATTCGATCTCAATTACATCTCGCTCGACGGCTCGATCGGCTGCATGGTCAACGGCGCAGGCCTTGCCATGGCCACCATGGACATCATCAAACTCTACGGCATGGCGCCGGCGAACTTCCTCGACGTCGGCGGCGGCGCCACCAAGGAAAAGGTCGCGGCGGCGTTCAAGATCATCACTTCCGACCCGAGCGTGAAGGGCATTCTGGTGAATATCTTCGGCGGCATCATGAAATGCGACGTGATCGCCGAGGGCGTGGTGGCGGCGGTGAAGGAAGTCGGGTTGAAAGTGCCGCTGGTGGTTCGCCTGGAGGGCACCAATGTCGATCTCGGCAAGAAGATCATCGCCGAGTCCAAACTCAACGTGACGTCGGCCGACGACCTCGACGACGCCGCGCAGAAAATCGTCAAGGCCGTCAAGGAGGCCGCGTAATGGCCATCCTCATCGACAAGAACACCAAGGTCCTCTGCCAGGGTTTCACCGGCAAGAACGGCACCTTCCATTCGCAAGCAGCCCTCGACTACGGCACCACGATGGTCGGCGGTACCTCGCCCGGCAAAGGCGGTAGCAGGCATCTCAATCTGCCGGTGTTCGACACCGTCGCCGAAGCACGCGAAAAAACCGGCTGCGACGCCAGCGTGATCTACGTGCCGCCGCCGGGCGCCGCGGATGCGATCTGCGAAGCGATCCAGGCCGAGGTCCCGCTCATCGTCTGCATCACCGAAGGCATCCCGGTGATGGATATGGTCAAGGTCAAGCGCGCGCTGTCCGGCTCGAAGTCGCGCCTGGTCGGCCCCAATTGTCCGGGCGTGATGACGGCGGGCGAATGCAAGATCGGCATCATGCCGGGCAACATCTTCAAGCCGGGCTCGGTCGGCATCGTGTCGCGCTCCGGCACGCTGACCTATGAAGCCGTGTTTCAGACCACCCGCGAGAACCTGGGCCAGACCACCGCGGTCGGCATCGGCGGCGATCCGGTCAAGGGCACCGAGTTCATCGCGGTGCTTGAGATGTTCTTAGGTGATCCGAAGACCACCTCCATCGTCATGATCGGCGAAATCGGCGGTTCGGCCGAGGAGGACGCCGCGCAGTTCCTGAAAGATGAGGCCAAGCGCGGCCGCAAGAAGCCGGTGGTCGGCTTCATCGCCGGGCGCACCGCGCCGCCGGGCCGCCGCATGGGTCATGCCGGCGCCATCATTTCCGGCGGCAAGGGCGACGCCGAATCCAAGATCGCCGCCATGGAAGCGGCCGGGATCAAAGTCTCGCCGTCGCCGGCCCGTATCGGGAAAACCCTGGTGGAAGTGCTGAAATCCTGATTCAATGCTTGGGTCTTTTGTAGACTTACAGGCGACATAAATAGAGTTAAAACATCAGTCCGCCGTTGGATGCCGGTCCCACGGGCCGTCGCCATTAGCGACGCGCCGTTTGAAGTTTCGCAAGGATCAGCCATGTCCCGCCAGGACGCCAATGCCGCCTTCGCCCGCACCTCCTTCCTCTACGGCGGCAACGCCGCTTACATAGAAGACCTCTACGCCAAATATGAGCGCGATCCGGCCGCGGTCGACGCCGAGTGGCGCGATTTTTTCCAGAGCCTGAAGGAAGACCGCGCCGACGTCGTCAAGAACGCGCAGGGCGCCTCCTGGAAGAAGCCGAACTGGCCGCTGCGGCCGGACGGAGACCTCGTCGCCGCGCTCGACGGGCAATGGGCGGAAACCGAAAAGCGCCTGGGCGACAAGATTTTCACCAAGGCGCAGGGCAAGGGCGTCGAGATTTCCGCGACCGAGGTGCAACAGGCCACGCGCGATTCCATCCACGCGCTGATGCTGATCCGCGCCTACCGCATGCGCGGTCATTTTCATGCCAACCTCGATCCGCTCGGCATCCAGCAGCCGCCGGACGAAGCCGAACTCGATCCAAAATCCTACGGCTTCACCGAAGCCGACCAGGACCGCCGCATTTTCCTCGACAAGGTGCTCGGCCTCGAGTTTGCGTCGATGCGCGAGATCGTCGCCATCCTGCGCCGCACGTACTGCCAGACGCTGGGCGTCGAGTTCATGCACATCTCCAACCCGGCGCAGAAAGGCTGGATCCAGGAGCGCATCGAGGGCCGCGACAAGGAAATCAGTTTTACGGTGCAAGGCAAGCGCGCCATCCTCAACAAACTGGTGGAGGCGGAAGGCTTCGAGAAATTCCTCGACGTCAAATATACCGGCACCAAGCGTTTCGGCCTCGACGGCGGCGAGGCGCTGATCCCGGCGCTTGAGCAGATCATCAAGCGCGGCGGCAATCTCGGTGTGAAGGAAATCTGCCTCGGCATGCCGCACCGCGGCCGGCTCAATGTCTTAACGCAAGTGATGGGCAAGCCGCATCGCGCGCTGTTCCATGAATTCAAGGGCGGCTCGTCGACGCCGGACGAGACCGAAGGCTCCGGCGACGTGAAGTACCACCTCGGCGCTTCGTCCGACCGCGAGTTCGACGGCAACAAAGTGCATTTGTCGCTCACCGCCAACCCGTCGCATCTGGAGATCGTCGATCCGGTGACGCTCGGCAAGGCGCGCGCCAAGCAGGATCAGCACAATGCGACGCCCGAGGACCGCACCATGGTGCTGCCGCTGCTGATGCACGGCGACGCCGCCTTCGCCGGCCAGGGTGTGGTGGCGGAATGTTTCGGGCTATCGGGGTTGAAAGGATACCGCACCGGCGGCTCATTGCATTTCATCGTCAACAACCAGATCGGCTTTACGACCTATCCGCGCTATTCGCGTTCATCCCCTTATCCGTCCGACGTCGCCAAGATGATCGAGGCGCTGATTTTTCACGTCAACGGCGACGATCCGGAAGCTGTGGTTTATGCGGCGAAAGTTGCCACGGAATACCGCATGAAATTCCAGCAGCCCGTCGTCATCGACATGTTCTGCTACCGGCGTTTCGGTCACAACGAAGGCGACGAGCCGGCCTTCACCCAGCCGCTGATGTACCAGAAAATCCGCTCGCATCCGACCACGCTGGAAATCTACGGCAAGCGCCTGATCGCCGAAGGCGTCATCACCGAAGGCGAAATCGAGAAGATGAAAGCCGGCTGGCGCGCGCATCTCGATGCCGAATTCGAAATCGCGTCGAGCTACAAGCCGAACAAGGCCGACTGGCTCGACGGCCGCTGGGCGGGCCTGAAGGCCGCCCGCGAGGCCGAGGATCCGCGCCGCGGCAACACCGGCGTCGACATCGCCGAACTGCGTGCGATCGGTAAGAAGATCACGGCCGTCCCGCAAGGCTTCCACGTCCACAAGACGGTTCAGCGCTTCCTCGATCATCGCGCCAAGGCGATTGACACCGGTGAGGGCATCGATTGGACCACCGCGGAAGGGCTTGCTTTCTGCGCGCTGCTCAAAGAAGGCCATCCGGTCCGCCTGTCCGGCCAGGATTCCGAGCGCGGCACCTTCTCGCAGCGCCATTCGGTGCTGTTCGATCAGCAGACTGAGGAACGCCATACGCCGTTCAACCATTTGGGCGAGGGGCAGGCGCGCTTCGAGGTGCTCAACTCGAGCCTGTCGGAAGAGGCCGTGCTCGGCTTCGAATACGGCTATTCCACCGCCGAGCCGAACGCGCTGACGCTGTGGGAGGCGCAATTCGGCGACTTCGCCAACGGCGCGCAAGTGGTGTTCGACCAGTTCATCTCCTCCGGCGAGCGCAAATGGCTGCGCATGTCGGGCCTCGTCTGCCTGCTGCCGCACGGCTACGAGGGCCAGGGCCCCGAACATTCCTCCGCCCGGCTCGAACGCTTCCTGCAGATGTGCGCGGAAGACAACATGCAGGTGGCGAACCTATCCACGCCGGCGAACTATTTCCACGCGCTGCGCAGGCAATTGAAGCGCGAAATCCGCAAACCCCTGATCCTGATGACGCCGAAGAGTTTGCTGCGCCACAAGCGGGCGATTTCGCGGCTCGACGAGATGGGCACCGGCACGACGTTCCACCGGCTGTTATGGGACGACGCGCAGGTGCTGCCGAACGAGAAGATCAAGCTCGTCGCCGACGACAAGATCCGCCGCGTCGTCATGTGCACCGGCAAGGTCTATTTCGATCTCTACGAAGAGCGCGAGAAGCGCGGCATCGACGATATTTATCTGTTGCGCATCGAGCAGCTTTTCCCGTTTCCGACCAAGGCGCTCATCTCCGAACTGTCGCGCTTCAAGCAGGCGGAAATGGTGTGGTGCCAGGAAGAACCGCGAAATATGGGTGCCTGGTTCTTCGTCGACGTGTACCTGCAATGGATCCTCAACCAGATCGGCGCCCAAGTCCGCACGATGCGTTATGCCGGGCGTCCGGCCTCCGCCTCGACCGCGGTCGGCCAGATGTCGAAGCACCTCGCCCAGCTCAAGCAATTCCTGGAAGAGGCGTTGGGGTAGCATCCGCACTCCGTCATGCCCGGCCTTGTGCCGGGCATCCACGTCTTGGCAGAGTGTTTGAACGGAAGACGTGGATGGCCGGGACAAGCCCGGCCATGACAAGGGACAAGAGTCATGGCTGACATCCGCGTGCCCACCCTTGGCGAATCGGTCACCGAAGCGACCGTCGGCAAATGGTTCAAGCAGCCGGGCGAGGCGGTGGCGGTGGATGAGCCGCTGGTCGAGCTCGAAACCGACAAAGTCACGCTGGAAGTGCCGGCGCCCGCCGCCGGGGTTTTGTCCGGCATCGCGGTGAAGCAGGGCGAGACCGTCGCGGTCGGCGCGCTGCTCGGGCAGATCTCGGACGGCGCCGGCGTTGCTGCGGCGCCCAAGTCTGTGGCGCCCGCCGCCAAGCCGCCGGAAGCGCCCAAACCAGCCGCGGCCCCCGCGGCGTCCGCGATGCCCATGCCGCCCTCGGTGCGCAAAATGGCGGCCGAAAGCGGCATGGACCCGGCCAAAGTCGACGGCAGCGGCCTGCGCGGCCAGGTCACCAAGGGCGACATGATGGCGGCGATCGAGCGCGCTGTTGCGCAGCCGACACCGGTCGCGGCCACAGCCGCCGCGGTGCAGATGCGGGCGCCGTCGCCGGCCGACGATGCCGCGCGCGAAGAGCGCGTCCACATGACGCGGCTGCGCCAGACCATCGCGCGCCGGCTCAAGGATGCGCAAAACACCGCCGCCATGCTGACGACCTTCAACGAGGTCGACATGGGCGCGGTGATGGCATTGCGCGCGCAATACAAAGATTTGTTCGAAAAGAAGCACGGCGTGAAGCTCGGCTTCATGGGCTTCTTCGTGCGCGCCTGCATCCAGGCGCTGAAGGAAATCCCCGCCGTCAACGCCGAGATCGACGGCACCGATCTCGTCTACAAAAATTATTATCACATCGGCGTCGCGGTCGGCACCGAGCGCGGGCTGGTGGTGCCGGTGGTGCGCGATGCCGACACGATGTCGATCGCCACGATCGAAAAGACCATCAACGATTTCGGCAAGCGCGCGCGCGACGGGCAGCTCAAGATCGAGGAGATGCAGGGCGGCACCTTCACCATCTCGAACGGCGGCGTCTACGGCTCGCTGATGTCGACGCCGATATTGAACGCGCCGCAGTCCGGCATCCTCGGCATGCACAAGATCCAGGAACGCCCGGTCGTCCATAACGGCAAGATCGAGGCGCGGCCGATGATGTATCTCGCGCTCTCCTACGACCATCGCATCGTCGACGGCCGCGAGGCGGTCACCTTCCTGGTGCGGGTCAAGGATGTGCTGGAAGACCCGGCGCGCATCGTGCTGGATTTGTGATCCTCATGCCCTACGACCTCATCGTCATCGGCACCGGCCCCGGCGGCTATGTCTGCGCCATTCGCGCGGCGCAGCTCGGGCTGAAAACCGCCGTCATCGAGAAGCGCGCGACCTTCGGCGGCACTTGCCTGAATATCGGCTGCATCCCGTCGAAGGCGCTGCTGCATGCGTCCGAACTGTTCGAGGAGGCCGGTCACAGCTTCGCCAAGATGGGCATCGGCATTTCCGCGCCCGAACTCGATCTCGCGGCGATGATGGCGTTCAAGGACGCGGGCGTCGACGGCAACGTCAAGGGCGTCGAGTTTTTGCTCAAGAAGAACAAGATTGACACTTTTATCGGCGCCGGCCGTATCGCCGCGCCCGGCAAGGTCGAGGTCAAGGGCAGCGATGGCACGACGCAGGTGCTCGAAACAAAATCCATCGTCATCGCCACCGGCTCCGACGTGGCGCGGCTCAAGGGCATCGAGATCGACGAGAAGCGCATCGTGTCGTCCACCGGCGCGCTGGTGCTCGACAAAGTGCCGCAGCATTTGCTGATCGTCGGCGCCGGCGTCATCGGGCTTGAATTGGGATCTGTTTGGCGGCGGCTCGGCGCCAAAGTGACGGTGGTGGAATTCCTCGACGGCGTCCTCCCCGGCATGGACGGCGAAGTGCGCCGCCAGGCGCAGCGCCTGTTCGAGCGTCAGGGCATGACCTTCAAGCTGTCGTCGAAAGTCACCGCGGTCGACACGTCAGGCGCGCGCCTGAAGGCGACCGTCGAGCCCGCCAAAGGTGGCGCTTCGGAAAGCATCGAAGCCGACGTGGTTCTCGTTTCAATCGGCCGCGTACCTTACACCGACGGGCTCGGTCTCGACGAGGCGGGCGTCAAACGCGACGAGCGCGGCCGTGTCGTCGTCGACCATTATTACGCGACCAACGTGCCCGGCATCTGGGCGATCGGCGACGTGATCGCCGGACCGATGCTCGCGCACAAGGCTGAAGACGAGGGCGTGGCGGTGGCGGAAATTCTCGTCGGGCAGGCGGGCCACGTGAACTACGACGCCATCCCCAACGTGGTCTATACTTATCCGGAAATCGCCACCGTCGGAAAATCCGAAGAAGAGCTCAAAAGCGCCGGCGTCGCCTATACTGTCGGCAAATTTCCGATGACGGCGAACGGCCGCGCCAAGGTCAATCAGACCACCGAGGGTTTCATCAAGATTTTGGCCGATGCCAAAACCGACCGCGTGCTCGGCATCCACATGGTCTGCGCCGACGCCGGCAACATGATCGCGGAAGCGGTCCTTGCCATGGAATTCGGCGCCTCGGCGGAGGACATTGCGCGCACCTGCCACGCCCACCCGACGCTGCCCGAGGCGGTGAAGGAAGCGGCCATGGCGGTGGCCAAACGCGCGATTCACATGTAGCCGCGGGGTTAAGCCACCCGCCTTATTTGCGGCGGTAAACCACCCTATATGCCCGTCATGCGCCGCTGGCTCCGCCCGTTCTGGGTCGTCCTCGCTTTACTGTTTTTGCTGGAAGCCTGGCTTTGGGACCATCTCGAGCCCATCGTCGCGCGCACCGTCAATCTCGTTCCTTGGGGTCCGCTGAAGGTCCGCCTGGCGCGGCTGGTCGAAGTGCTGCCGCCCTGGGCGGTGCTGTTCGTCTTCGTCATTCCCTTCATCGTCATGCTGCCGCTGAAATTCCTCGAGGTCTATTTCCTCGCCACGCGCAATTGGCTCGGCGCCGTTGGCGTCATCGTGCTGGTGAAACTGCTCGGCCTCGGCCTCACCGCCTTCATCTTCGAGGTGACGCGCGACAAGCTGTTGCAGATGGCCTGGTTCCGCCGCATGTACGACTGGTTCCTGTGGGCCCGCGATTGGGCGCACGCGCAGACCGAGCCGATCCGGCAGCGGATGCAGCAATTGACTTGGCTGCTCAAGCCGCAGCGGGCGGGAAAATTCCTGCGCCGGCTGATGCGGCTACGCCGCCGCGCCTACCGCGGCCGCGCCGCGTAAGCGCCGTCAGTGCCCGCCGCTGGCGTGCAGCAGAAAATCCAAAGTATGCGGCGCCCATAACCCGATGCCGGTGAAAGCCAAGCCCACCACGCCGAGCAGGCCGGACAGCCAGCCGAGCACGACCATGCCGGTGATGACCTGCGCTGAAGCGAGGACAATGCCGATCTGGAACAGGGCGGAAGCAAGCTCGTAGTTGTGATATCGCGCCATCGACAGCTCGCGCTTTTCTTCCGATTGCTTGGCGCGCTCGGCGAGCTGCTTGCGGCCTTCATTGCCTTTTGGATCGTCGTCGTAGCGGTCGGCGGTCTTTTTCCAGTTGTCGGCAGTCTTCGAAAGCTGCGTCTTCACGGCCGCGTCGGTGGCTCGCTCCGCCTCGATCTGCATTTGCTCCGCCGCCGTGCGCAATATTGTCCCGCGGATGTGCTTGGCCTGATAAAATGCCCATAAGTCGTTGCTCGCGACATTTTGCGTGATCGCGGCGGTTTGCGCGCTCTTGCCCAGCGTTTCGGAAAACGCCAGGAACAGCGCCAGCACCGCAATCAGCAGCGCGATCTTTTTATTGGAATGTGCAGCATGCTCCATGTGTTCGGCATGTTCCATATTCTCGTGCGCACTCATCGCCCCCTCCACGGTGAATTGGGCGGCGACCTTGATATGAAACTTACGGTCTGCGCAAGGGGCGGTTATGCCCGCGGGTGGGCGCTGGCGTAAACTTCCAATAAGCGCTCGGAATCGACTGCCGTATAGATTTGCGTGGTCGACAACGAGGCGTGGCCGAGCAGTTCCTGGATTGCGCGCAAGTCGCCGCCGCGCGCCAACAAGTGGGTGGCGAAGGAATGGCGTAGCGCATGCGGCGTCGCCGTGTCGGACAGGCCGAGCGCGCCGCGCAACGTGGCCATCGCCAGTTGCACGATGCGCGGCGACAGCGGTCCGCCGCGCGCGCCGACGAACAGCGCGCCGTCCTCCGGCAGATCGAACGGGCAGAGCGCAATGTAGCCGGCAACCAGCTTGGCGACCTGCGGCAGCACCGGCACCATGCGCGTCTTGTTGCCCTTGCCGGAGACAGTGATGGCATCACCCGCCGCGAAATCCCTGCGCGAAAGCGACAACGCTTCCGAGATGCGCAGGCCCGAACCATAGAGTAACCCCAGCACGGCGGCGTCGCGTGCGATGATCCACGATTCGCGCGCCTCGCCCGCGCGCAAGTCGGTGTCGGCGATACGCTTGGCTGCCGCGATGGCTAGCGGCTTGGGCAAAGTCTTTGCCACCTTGGGAGCGCGCACGGCCGACAGCGCGCCGACTTTGCCTTTGCCGTTGCGCTCGAGAAAACGCGCGAAGGAGCGGGCGCCGGCGAGCACCCTCATGAGCGAACGTCCACTCAGGCCCTCGCCGCGGCGCGCCGCCATGAAGGCGCGCACGTCCTGCGGCGTCAGTCTGGCGAGCTGCTTGAGCGAGGGCGCGCCGCCCAGATGTTCGGCGAGGAAGCCGAGGAACTGGCGCGCGTCGCGCGCATAGGCGTCCAGCGTCTTCGGCGACATGCGCTTTTCGTCGCCAAGGAACTTGAGCCAGCGGGCGATTTCGGCGGCAACGTCGGGGGCGGCAAGCGAGCTCATGGCGGGCAGAGTGGCACCGCTTTCTTCACCCTTCCTTAAGCGCGCGGAATCGGCCTAGATCAATCGCCATGAGCGCGCGCATCGTCGATGTTCTGGTGCCGGTGGCGCTGGACCAGACCTATTCCTACCGGGTGCCGGACGGGCTCGAGCTTTCGCCCGGCGACCTGGTCTGCGTGCCGCTGGGCGCGCGCGGGGATACCATGGGCGTCGTCTGGGCGGACAACCCGGCGCCAAATCCGCGCCTGCACAACCGCCTGAAAGACGTGGCGGACAAACTCGATTTGCCGCCGCTGAAAACCGAGCTGCGCAAATTCGTCGACTGGGTTGCCGACTACACGCTGTCGCCGCGCGGGATGGTTTTGCGCATGGCGCTGCGCATGGGCGCGCATCTCGGCCCGGCGCGCGAGCGCGTCGGCGTGCGGCTTGCCGGGCCTCCACCTGCCAGGATGACGCCGGCACGGGCGCGCGTGCTGAGCGTTTTCAGCGACGGACTGACGCGGCCCAAGGGCGACGCCGCGCGCGAGGCGGGAGTCTCGGCGAGCGTGCTCGACGGGCTGATCGACGAGGGTACGCTGCAAACCGTGGTGCTGCCCGATGCTCCGCTGACCCAATCGCCCGATCCGGATTTCCGCCAGCCGGAACTCTCGCTCGGCCAGCTCGCTGCCGCCGATGCATTGCGCACCACGGTCGACCAGGGCGGCTACACGGTGACGCTGCTCGACGGTGTCACCGGCTCGGGCAAGACGGAAGTCTATTTCGAGGCGGTGGCGGAAAATATCCGGCGCGGCCGCCAGTCGCTGATCCTGATGCCGGAAATCGCGCTCACCGCGCAGTCGCTCGACCGTTTCTCGGCGCGTTTCGGCGCGCGCCCCGCCGAATGGCATTCGCAAGTCACCCCGCGCATGCGCGCGCGCACCTGGACGGCGGTTGCAGCGAACGAAGTGTCGGTCGTGGTCGGCGCGCGCTCGGCGCTTTTTCTCCCCTATGCCGATCTCGGATTGATCATTGTCGATGAGGAACACGACCCCGCCTACAAGCAGGAGGACGGCACGCATTATCACGCCCGCGACATGGCGGTGGTGCGGGGAAGCGTGGCAAAAATTCCGATCGTACTCGCCTCGGCGACGCCCTCGGTGGAATCGGAAGTCAACGCGCGGCGCGGCCGCTACAAGCGTATCCATCTGCCGGAGCGCTTCGGCGGCGCACATATGCCGACCATCGAGGCAATCGACATGCGGCGCGAGGGCCCGCCGCGCGGCCGCTTCATCGCTCCGCGGCTAGCGGAGGCCGTGCAAGTCTCGCTCGAGCGCAAGGAGCAAGCGCTTCTGTTCCTCAACCGCCGCGGCTACGCGCCGCTGACTCTGTGCCGCGCCTGCGGCTTTCGCCTGCAATGCCCGAACTGCGACGCCTGGCTGGTGGACCACCGTTTCCGCAAGCGCCTGGTCTGCCACCATTGCGGCTTCGCCATGCCGCCGCCGGAAACCTGCCCGAACTGTCACGCGATCGAAAGCTTCGCGCCCATCGGCCCCGGCGTCGAGCGGCTGGAGCACGAGGCTGCCGAACTGTTTCCCGGCGCGCGCATTCTGGTGCTGTCTTCCGACTTGGTGGAGTTGATGGACCGGCTGCGCGCCGAACTCGACGACGTGGCGCAAGGCCGTTTCGACATCGTCATCGGCACACAATTAGTGGCCAAGGGCCATCATTTCCCCAAGCTCAATCTGGTCGGCATCGTCGACGCCGATTTGGGCCTCGGCAATGGCGACCCGCGCGCCGCCGAACGCACCTTTCAGCTTTTGCATCAGGTGGTCGGCCGCGCCGGCCGCGAGGAGGGGCGGGGCTTGGGCTTTTTGCAGACGCATCAGCCCGAACATCCGGTGATGAAGGCGCTGATCTCCGGCGATCGCGAGGCGTTCTATTCAAGCGAAATCGCGCTGCGCGAAAAGACCGGCTATCCACCGTTCGGCCGGCTCGCCAGTCTGGTCATTACCGCCAACGACCGCAACGGCGCGGAAAGCTACGGCCGCGCGCTGGTCGCGTCGGCTCCCAAGGACGAACACGTACGTGTGCTCGGGCCGGCCGAGGCGCCGATTGCCGTGGTGCGCGGCCGCCATCGTTTCCGGCTGCTGGTGAAAGCGCCGCGCGGCTTCGATCTATCGGCTTTTTTGCGGCAGTGGCTTGCCGCCGCGCCTAAGCCCCGCGGCAACGTGCGGCTGGAAGTGGACGTCGATCCGCAGAGCTTCTTCTGAAAGCTATTCCGGCATTTCCGTGTGCTTCACGTTCGGCTGCAGCAGCACGCAGGCTGCCGCGGCGAAGATCAATGCGAAGCCGATAATGTCGGTCAGGCTCGGCCGTTCACCGTTCATTACCGCCGATCCGATGACGCCAACCACGGGGACCAGCAGCGAACCCAGCGCCGCGGTCGTCGTCGGCAGCCGGTCGACCACCTCGAACCAGAGAAAATAAGCGAGCCCCATGCCGATCAGGCCGTTATAGGCCAACCACACCAGGATATGCGGCGGCAACGGCCACAAATGCGGCAGGCCGTCGAACGCCAGCATGCCGACCGCCAGCATCAGCGCGCCGATCAATAGTTGCCAGGCAGCGGAGGTCAGCGTCGATACCGTGATGTTTGTCCATTTCAGATAGATCGTACCTGCGGCCCAACTCAGCGCGCAGCCCAGCGCGAACAAGGCGCCGAGCGGCAGGCCGATTCGTGCCAACGGCCAGATCAGGACTGCGAGGCCGGCGGCGCACAGGCTCAAGGCGATGAGCTTGACCGCGTTGAGCCGTTCCTTGAGCGCGATGCGCGCCAAGAGCGCCGCCCAGATTGGCATCGAATAGGCGATTACCACGGCGCGCGAGGTGGTGCCGTAGACCTGCGAATAGGCCGAGCATACGCCGAAAATGGCGACATTGAAGAATCCGGCGATGACGATCTTCATTCGCTCCGCGCGGGGCACCGAAAGAGAAACCCCGCGGATCGCGGCCGCGGCGAACAAGGTCGCGGCGCCGAGCGCAATTCCGACGGTACGCAAGGTCCAGGGCGGCAGCGCCTCCAGGACGATCCGCGTGGCGATCCAATTGAAGCCCCACGCCAGTCCGAGCAGCACGACCAGCAATTTGGCGGTGGTGGCCGCAGCTTGGCGCTCGCCGGACCTCACTCGGGCATCTCCGTGTGCTTCATGTTCGGTTGCAGCAGCACGCAGGCGGCGGCGGCGAAGATCAGGGCAAAGCCGAGAACGTCGGGCAGGGTCAGTTGTTCGCCGAGCAGGATGGCGGCGGCACCGACACCGACCACCGGTGTCATCAGCGAGCCGAGAGAGGCCGTAGTGGCTGGCAATCGACCGACAATTGACCACCAAAGGAAATGCGCTAGGCCGACGCCGATCACCCCGACGAACAGGATCGCCCATAGAGTGTCGTTTTGCAGCGGCCACAAATGCGGGCTCCCTTCGAACACGAAGGTGCCGGCGGCGATGAAGACGAGGCCGAACAGCAATTGCCAGGCCGCGTTGGCAAGCGGCTCGATGGTGACCTCGGCCCATTTGATGTAGACGGTGGCAAAGGCCCAGCTCAGTGCGCAACCGAGCGAATAGAACACGAAGGGCGGAAACCCATCAGTGAACAGCGGCCACACCAGGATCGTCAATCCGGCCACGCAAAGGCCGAAGGCGACCGCGCGGATCCCGTTCAGCCGCTCGCCGAGCATGAAGCGGCTGAGCACCGTGGCCCAGATCGGCATCGAATAGGTGATGATGATGGCGCGCGTGGTCGCGCCGGAAAGCTGCGCGAAGCCCGAGAGGATTTGAAACGCCGCGACGTTGAAAAAGCCGGCCACCATGACGTGCCGGTATTCACCGCGCGGCACGCGCAGATTGTGCCCGGTGAACATGGCGGCGGCGAACAAGGTGGCGGCGCCGATGCCGGAGCCGGCAAAGCGCAGGCTCCACGGCGACACCTCGCGCAACGCCACCGCCGCGGCGATCCAGTTGAAGCCCCAGGCGAAGGCGAGCAGTACGACCAGCAATCTGGCCGTGGCGGCAACGTCGCCTTTGGCATCCTTGGTATCCACACGCGACATCTGACGGCCGTCTCCTGATCCGCAAAACGCCGCGCAAGCTATAGGGGGGCCGGCCGCGTGGCGAGGCATCCCTGCGATGCAAATTCACGGGCCGGCGCAACTCTCCCCGTCCTCAAGGCAGTTCAAGACCGAACGTCATGAATTTTTGCCGCCATGTTGCACCGCCCCCGCCCCTGTGTTAGCTAGCGCCTCGATTTCATGGGGGTTTCCGCGGGCTTCCGCGACGTCCTCAAGAATCGGAATTCCCTCTTGGATTCCAATCATTTGCGCCGCCGTTCTGCGACGGCGCCCGGCCTGTGAAGTGTCAACGAAGACGAGCGTCCAGTGGCAGGCAACGATCCGATTATTTCCGGCATGGCTGGGCGGTACGGCAATGCCTTGTTTGAGTTGGCGTTGGACAACAAGGCGATTGACGTCGTTAAGTCCGATCTCGACCGTTTCGACGCCCTGATCGCCGACAATCCCGATCTCAACCGACTGGTGCGCAGCCCCGTATTCGGCGCCGACGAGCAATTGCGCGCGCTGGCCGCCATCCTCGACAAAGCCGGTATCAAAGGCCTGGCCGCCAATTTCCTGCGCGTCATCACCACCAACCGGCGGCTGTTCGCCGTGCGCGACATGATCCGCGCCTACCGCGGGCTGGCCGCCCGCCACAAAGGCGAGGTGATCGCACAGGTCACCGTCGCCGAGCCGCTCAGCGACAAGAATCTCGACACGCTCAAGGGCGCGCTCAAATCGGTGACCGGCGGCAAGGAGATCAACTTCGACGTTAAGGTCGAACCCGCCATCATCGGCGGGCTTATCGTCAAGGTCGGCAGCCGCATGGTCGACTCATCTCTCCGTACCAAGCTCAATGCGATTAAGATCGCGATGAAAGAGGCCCGCTGATGGATATCCGCGCCGCAGAAATTTCCGCCATCCTGAAAGAGCAGATTGCGAACTTCGGCCAGGAAGCCGAAGTCTCCGAGGTCGGCCAGGTGCTGTCTGTCGGCGACGGCATCGCCCGCGTCTACGGCCTCGACAATGTGCAAGCCGGCGAAATGGTCGAGTTCGAGAACGGCACGCGCGGCATGGCGCTCAACCTCGAAACCGACAATGTCGGCATCGTGATCTTCGGCAACGACCGCGAGATCAAGGAAGGCCAGACCGTCAAGCGCACCGGCTCGATCGTGGACGTGCCGGTCGGCAAAGGCATGCTCGGCCGCGTGGTCGACGCGCTGGGCAACCCGATCGACGGCAAGGGCCCGATCAAGAGCGACGAGCGCAAGCGCGTCGACGTCAAGGCGCCCGGCATCATCCCGCGCAAGTCGGTGAACGAGCCGATGGCCACCGGACTCAAAGCCATCGACGCGTTGATCCCGATTGGTCGCGGCCAGCGCGAGCTGATCATCGGCGACCGGCAGACCGGCAAGACTGCGATCGCGCTCGACACCATCCTCAACCAGAAGTCGCTCAACGCGCAGGACAACGAGAAGATCAAGCTCTATTGCGTCTACGTCGCGGTCGGCCAGAAGCGCTCGACCGTCGCGCAGTTCGTCAAGGTGCTGGAGGAGCAGGGCGCGCTCGATTATTCGATCATCGTCGCCGCCACCGCGTCCGATCCGGCGCCGATGCAGTTCCTGGCGCCGTTTTCCGGCTGCACCATGGGCGAATATTTCCGCGACAACGGCATGCACGCGGTCATCATCTATGACGATCTGTCGAAGCAGGCGGTCGCCTACCGCCAGATGTCGCTGCTGCTGCGCCGGCCGCCAGGCCGCGAAGCCTATCCCGGCGACGTGTTCTACCTGCATTCGCGCCTGCTCGAGCGCGCCGCCAAGATGAACGACGAAAACAAAGGCGGTTCGTTGACCGCATTGCCGGTGATCGAGACGCAGGCCAACGACGTGTCCGCCTATATTCCGACCAACGTGATTTCCATCACCGACGGACAGATCTTCCTGGAAACCGATTTGTTCTATCAGGGCATCCGCCCGGCCGTGAACGTCGGCCTCTCGGTGTCGCGCGTCGGCTCCGCCGCGCAGACCAAGGCGATGAAAAAGGTCGCCGGCCGCATCAAAGGCGAGCTGGCGCAGTACCGCGAGATGGCTGCCTTCGCTCAATTTGGCTCGGACTTGGACGCCACCACCCAGCGCATGCTGGCGCGCGGCTCGCGCCTGACCGAACTCCTGAAGCAACCGCAGTTTTCGCCGCTGAAGATGGAAGAGCAGGTCTGTGTGATCTATGCCGGCGTCAATGGCTATCTCGACAAGTTCGAGGTGGCGCGCGTGCGCGCCTTCGAGAGCGGTCTGCTCACGCTGGTGCGCACCAAGCACGCCGACTTGCTCGACTCGATCCGCAAGAGCGGCGACCTCTCTAAGGAAGACGAGGCCAAGCTCAAGGATGCGGTCGACGGCTACGCCAAGACCTTCACCTGAGCCTTGAAAGCGTGATCCGCAAGGACTGATTCCGGATGGCTTCACTCAAGGATATGCGCGTTCGCATCGCCGCCACCAAGGCGACGCAGAAGATCACCAAGGCCATGCAGATGGTCGCGGCGTCCAAGCTGCGCCGCGCGCAGGCCGCGGCGGAAGCCGCGCGGCCTTATGCGGAACGGATGACCAAGGTGCTCGGCTCGATCGCCGCGGCGGTAGCCGGCAGCGATGCCGCGCCCAAGCTGCTCGCCGGAACCGGCAGCGACAAGGTGCATCTCCTGGTCGTCTGCACGGCCGAGCGCGGCCTTTGCGGTCCGTTCAATTCGTCGATCGTGCGGCTGGCGCGCGAGAAAGCGAACGCGCTGCTTAATGACGGCAAGGAGATCAAGATCCTCTGCGTCGGTCGCAAGGGGCAAGACCAGCTCCGCCGCGTCTATGGCAAGTACATCGTCGAGACCGTCGAGCTGCGCGGCGTCAAGCAGATGGGTTTCGAGCAGGGCGATATGATCGCCAAGAAGATCGTCGCCCTGTTCGACGCCGGAGAATTCGACGTCTGCACGCTGTTCTTCTCGCGCTTCAAGTCGGTGATCGCGCAAATTCCGACCGCACAGCAGATCATCCCGCCGCAATTTGAAACCGGCAAGGATGCCGCGCCCGCCGCGTCTTACGAATACGAGCCGGAGGAGGAGGAAATCCTCGCCGAGTTGCTGCCGAGGAATCTGTCGGTGCAGGTGTTCCGCGCTCTCTTGGAAAACGCGGCCTCCGAGCAGGGTGCGCGCATGAGCGCCATGGACAACGCCACCCGCAATGCCGGCGAGATGATCCGCAAGCAGACGCTGACCTATAACCGCACCCGGCAGGCGATGATCACCAAGGAACTGATCGAGATCATCTCCGGCGCGGAGGCGCTCTGACCCCGAGGAATAGAGTTTCTAAGAGGATTAAAATGGCCACAGCACAGAACGCAGTTGGAAAAATCACCCAGGTCATCGGCGCCGTCGTCGACGTGCAGTTTGAAGGCGAATTACCCGCCATTCTCAATGCGTTAGAGACCAAGAACCACGGCAACCGGCTGGTGCTGGAAGTCGCCCAGCATCTTGGCGAGTCGACCGTACGCACCATCGCAATGGACTCGACCGAAGGCCTGGTACGTAGCCAGGAAGTCACCGATACCGGCGCGCCAATTTCAGTGCCAGTTGGGCCGGAATTGCTCGGCCGCATCATCAACGTGATCGGTGAGCCGGTCGATGAAGCGGGTCCGGTGAAGGCCGCGCATAAGCGCGCGATCCATCAAGACGCGCCGCTTTATACCGACCAGTCCACCGAGGCGCAGATTCTAGTTACCGGCATTAAGGTCGTCGATCTGCTCGCGCCCTACGCCAAGGGTGGCAAGATCGGCCTGTTCGGCGGCGCTGGCGTCGGCAAGACCGTGCTGATCATGGAGTTGATCAACAATGTCGCCAAGGCGCACGGCGGTTATTCCGTGTTCGCTGGCGTGGGCGAACGCACCCGCGAAGGCAATGACCTCTATCACGAGATGATTGAGTCGGGCGTCAACAAGGACCCGCACAAAGGCTCGGTCGAGGGCTCGAAATGCGCGTTGGTGTATGGACAGATGAACGAGCCGCCGGGCGCGCGCGCCCGCGTCGGCCTCTCGGGTCTTACCGTCGCCGAATATTTCCGCGACCAGGGGCAAGATGTTTTGTTCTTCGTCGATAACATTTTCCGTTTCACGCAGGCCGGCTCGGAAGTGTCGGCGCTGCTCGGGCGCATTCCTTCGGCGGTGGGCTATCAGCCGACGCTCGCCACCGACATGGGAACGCTGCAAGAGCGCATTACCACCACGCACAAAGGCTCGGTTACGTCGGTGCAGGCGATCTATGTGCCGGCCGACGACTTGACCGATCCGGCGCCGGCCACTTCGTTCGCGCACTTGGATGCGACCACCGTGCTGTCGCGCGACATCGCCGCCAAGGGCATCTATCCCGCCGTCGACCCGCTCGACTCGACCTCGCGCATGCTGTCGCCGCTGATCGTCGGCGAGGAGCACTACGCGGTCGCTCGCCAGGTGCAGCAGATCCTCCAGCGCTACAAGGCGCTGCAGGACATCATCGCCATTCTGGGCATGGACGAGTTGTCGGAAGAGGACAAGCTCGCGGTCTCGCGCGCGCGCAAGATCGAGCGCTTCCTGTCGCAGCCGTTCTTCGTCGCCGAAGTGTTCACCGGCTCGCCGGGCAAGCTGGTCGACCTAGCCGACACCATCAAGGGCTTCCAAGGCCTGTGCGAAGGCAAGTACGACAACCTGCCGGAAGCCGCCTTCTACATGGTCGGCACCATCGAAGAGGCGATCGAGAAGGGCAAAAAACTCGCGGCGGAAGCGGCGTAACGATGCCGGTCCGCTCCAACCTTGTCGCCTTTCTGATAATCGGGCTGCTGGTCGGTGCGGTGTCCGGCTATATGACGCGGCCAGAATCGACTGAGATCAGGGTGGGGCCGCTGAGTATCGAAGTGAAGGGAAATCAGGTCGCGCATGACAACGGGCCACTGACCTCGAGCCAGTTTCGGCATATCGCCATCATCACGTTGATCGGCGGCGTCATTGGGCTAGGTGTGGGCTTCGCGGCCGGTAAGAGCAGAGGCTGAGCGGATAATGGCTACTTTTCATTTCGATCTGGTCTCGCCGGAAAAGCTGCTGTTCTCCGGCGACGTCGAACAGGTGGATTTGCCCGGCGCCGAGGGCGACTTCGGCGTGCTGGCGGGCCATGCGCCCATGGTCGCCACGCTGCGTCCGGGCATCCTGACCGTGCACGGCGGCAACGGCGAACAGAAGATCGTCGTGTTCGGCGGCTTCGCCGAAGTGTCGGCGGCAGGGCTCACAGTGCTCGCCGACGTGGCCGAAGCCGTCGAAGATATCGACCGCGCCACGATCACGACGCGCATCAGCGAATTGGAAAGCCGCATCGAGAAGACGGAGCCTGGCTCCGAACTCGACAATCTGATCACGCGGCTCGATCATTTCAAGACCGTCGACCGGCACCTTACCGGCACGGCGATGCACTAGGCGGCCTTAGCGAACTTTTCGAATTCCTGCACCACCCGCTCGTAGGTCTGCCGCTTGAACGGCACCACTAGGTCGGGCAGCTCGCCCATCGCTACCCAGCGCCAGGCGATGAATTCCGGGTCGTGGCCGTCGCCAGGGCTGGCGATGTTGATTTCGCCGTCGTCGCCGGTGAAGCGCAGCGCGTACCATTTCTGCTTTTGCCCGCGGTATCTGCCCTGCCACGCCTGGCCGACGATGTCGCGCGGGATATCGTAGGCAAGCCATTCGCCGATTTCGCCGAGCTTCTCGACCGAACGGATGCTGGTTTCCTCGTAGAGCTCGCGCAGCGCGGCCTTGTACGGGTCTTCGTTTTCGTCGATGCCGCCTTGCGGCATCTGCCAGACATGGGTTGCGTCGATGTGCTCGGGGCCGCTTGAGCGGCGTCCGATAAAGACCAAACCGGCGCGGTTGAGCACCATGATGCCGGCGCAAGGGCGATAGGGTAGGGATTCGAAGGAGGGCATTCACACACCATCATTCCACTCGCGCGCTGAAAGCACGATTGAATGACGTTACGACGACTTTTCCTTCACTGCCACCATGCTGATCGGAACCAGCACGAAGCCGCGCGCTTCCGCTTTCTTCGCCCATTCGGCGATGCGGCTGACTGTGCCCGGCAGCGCATTGGCGAGCCCGACCGCGGTGCCACGGTCGCGCGCCACGACTTCCAGCCGCGCCAGCGCGTGGTCGATCTCGACCGGTGTCGGCACCGCGTCGATCACCACGTCGGCCTTGGCGAAGGACAGATTCTGGCTGCCGGCAAGCTGGCCGGCCACGCTGCGCGACGAGGCGCCGTCGTCGACATAGATGAGGCCGCGCTTGGCGGTCTCGCGCAGCACCGGCGCCAGCGACGGCTCCGACGCGGTGAACTTCGCGCCCATATAACTGACGATCCCGACATAGCCTTGCAGGCGGCTCATCTGCCAATGCAGCCGGTCTATATTCTGGTCGGGCGTCAGCGAGGTCAGCAGCGTTTGCGGGCCGGGGTCGTTGTCGGGAAAGTCAAACGGTTCCATCGGCGTCTGCAGCAGCAGTTCGTGATTTTCCGCGCGCGCGCGTTCCGCCAGCTGCGCGAGATCGGGGCTGTAAGGTGCGAAGGCGAGCGTTACCGGCGCCGGCAGTTTCGATAGCGCGTCGGCGGTGCCGGTCGCGCTGATGCCGAGCCCGCCGACGATAATGGCGATGCGCGGCGAGTCGGCCTTGTCGGCCGGCAGCTTGCGTGGATGGGCGAAGCGCACATAGGGGCGGACGCCGTCCGGCGCGATCCTCGGGATGGCACCGTGCCGGCTGATTTCCACGAACCGTTGGTCGCCCGCCGTTTTCAACGCAAGGTCGGGCGCGAGATTGGGTGCAAGCTCGACCGATTTGCCGGGAATGACGACGTCCTGACGCTTGCCGCTGGAGCCGTCGATGATGGTGATCGTCTTGCTGCCCGGAGGCGGCGGCTGGGCGGCGGCGGGGATGGCGACTTTGACGGATGGCGTATCGCCCGCCGCCTGCCCGTCGTGGCGGAAATGTTGCTGGCCGTCGCCTTCCGGCTTGGCTTGCGGTTTGGCTAGCGACCCGGTGGCGACCACTGCGGTGGGCTCGCCGCCGAGCGGATCGTTGACGAAAATCGCCCAGGCCACGACCACAATGCCGAACAGCCCGAGCACGCCGGCCAGAATTTGTGGCGCGGCGGCGGGCAGTTTCGGCAGACCCTTGCGTTTGGTCTGGCCGAGGGGGGCGTTCAGGTCATCATCCGATGGCAAGGCACAAATCCTCGCGAATCATCGGCGGAGTCTAGCACGCGAGGATTCCCGCAAAGTTACCGGCTCCCGCCAGGGTCCCAGCGGGATGCCCCATAAACGAACGGGGCGGCCAAAGGGCCGCCCCGCTGGTATTTGCGAGATATCGATCGGACCGGGCTTAGTTCGGCACCGGGGCCTTGGGATTCGGCGGGAACGCCGAATTGACCTGGGTTCCGCGCAGCAACTCATCCGCCATGATCAACGCCTTGTCATTCTTGGGGTCAGGCGGAATGTAGGCCTGCGAGCCGGTCTGCTCCTTGCCGGCGTCGCCCTTGAGGTGGCCGCGCAGCGAGGCCTCGCCCTTGGTGCTGGTGTCGGTCTTGGCCATGATATCGGCCGGCACATCTTGCAGCACCTCGATATCGGGCACGATGCCCTTGGCCTGGATCGAGCGACCGGACGGCGTGAAGTAGCGCGCGGTGGTCAGCCGCAGTGCGCCGTTGCCGGAGCCGAGCGGGATGATGGTCTGCACCGAGCCCTTGCCGAATGAGCGCGTGCCGAGGACGGTGACCCGCCTGTGGTCCTGTAGCGCGCCGGCGACGATCTCGGAGGCCGAGGCCGAACCGCCGTTGATCAGCACGATGATCGGCTTGCCCTTGGTGAGATCGCCCGGACGCGCGTTGAAGCGCTGCGTCTCTTCAGGATTGCGGCCGCGGGTGGACACGATCTCGCCCTTTTGCAGGAATGCGTCCGACACCGAGATCGCCTGGTCGAGCAGGCCGCCCGGGTTGTTGCGCAGGTCGAGGATGTAGCCCTTGAGCTTGTCCTCGGAGACCTTGGCCTGGATGTCGGCGATCGCCTTCTTCATGCCGTCGGTGGTCTGTTCGTTGAACTGGGTGAGCCGGATATAGCCGACGTCGTCGCCTTCCACATGCGAACGCACCGAGCGCACGCGAATGATGTCGCGCGTGATCGATACTTCGATCGGTTTGTCCACGCCTTTGCGCATGATGGTGAGCTTGATCTTGGTGTTCACCGGTCCACGCATTTTCTCGACCGCCTGGTTCAGGGTGAGGCCCTGCACCTGTTCGTCGTCGAGCTTGGTGATGATGTCGTTGGCCTGGACGCCGGCCTTAGCGGCGGGCGTCTCGTCGATCGGCGCCACCACCTTGATCAACCCGTCTTCCATGGTGACCTCGATGCCGAGCCCGCCGAATTCACCGCGGGTCTGCACCTGCATGTCGCGGAAGCTCTTCGGATCCATGTAGCTCGAATGCGGATCGAGGCCGGCCAGCATGCCGTTGATCGCGGATTCGATCAGCTTGCTGTCGTCCGGTTTCTCGACGTAGTCGGCGCGCACGCGTTCGAACACGTCGCCGAACAGATTGAGCTGCCGATAGGTGTCCGCGGCTGCCGCCTTGGCGCTCGCACCGATGAAGATCATGTGCGGCTGGGTCGCGAGCAGCATCATTGCGGCTCCAGTCGCGGCGCCGAGTAGAATGAGTGAGGTCTTGCGCATCATCCACGAGCCTTTTCGCCTTCGCCAGATGCCCACCATGGGCCTGGATCGACGGGAACCCCGTCCTTACGAAACTCGATATAGAGCACCGGTTGGCTGGAACCTGTCGCGAGGATAGCGGCGATATGGGAGCCGTTTCCCATCACCGCAACGGGTTCTCCGGTCAGCACGAACTGGCCGAGATCAACTGATATCCGATCCATCCCAGCGAGCAAGATATGATACCCGTTGCCGGCATTGAGGATCAAGAGTTGCCCGTAGGAACGGAACGGCCCGGCGTAAACCACCCAGCCGTCGGCCGGCGCGGTCACTTGGGCGCCGGCGCGGGTGGCGATGGAAACGCCTTTTTCCACCCCGCCGACGCCATCGGGCGCCCCATATTCCTTCAATTTCACGCCATTAACAGGTATGGGAACTTGCCCGCGCAGGGACGCAAAGGTAACCGCCGGCGCTAGCCGGCCCGGATCGTGCAGCGCCAACATTTGCGGGCGTGTATCGCTGTGGGCCTCGCGGGCGGCCCGGGTCGCGGGATCGAGGCCCTGCTCCAGTTTGGCGATCAATTCTTTGAGATCGCCGACTTGATGCGCCAATTGGGCGGCGCGCGCGCGTTCCGCGTCGAGCGACTTTTCGCGTTCGGCCTGTTGCTTTTGCCGCTCGCCGATGAGCGCCTTCATGCGCGTGCGTTCGGTGTTAAGCGAGGCGATCTGCCGGTTCAGCTTGTCGCGTTCGTCGGCGATCTGCTTGCGCAGCTTGAGCAGTTCGGAAAGGTCGTTGGCCAGCGCTTCGACCTCGTGGCGCATTTCCGGGAGCACGGCGCCCAGCAGCATGGCGGTGCGCACCGCCTGCAACGCGTCCTCTGGGCTCGCGATAAGCGCCGGCGGCGGGCGGTGGCCGATGCGCTGCAGAGCCGCCAGCACCTCGCCGATGACGGCGCGCCGTCCTTCGAGCGACTTGCGGATGCTGCGCTCGGTTTCGTCGAGCGGTTTGAGCCGCGCTTCGGTCGTGGCGACCTGCGTTTCGACGCCGCGGATGCGGCCGGCGGTATCGATCAGGTCCTGGTTGAGCTTGCGGCGCTCGGCGCCGATCTGTTCGATCTCGCGCTTGAGCGCGGCTTCGGTTTCGATCGACTTAGTCTGCGCGTCACGCGCGGCCTTGAGGTCCTGGTCGTGCTGCTTGAGGGCGTCGAGCTTTTCCGCCTTGCCGTTTTGCGCGATCTGCGTCGGACGTTCCTGCGCCAGCACGGCGGTGAGCGTCGCCGGCAATCCGAGCGCCAGCGCCGCGATAAGCGCGGAGCGCGGATCGAATCCCCCAAGGCAAATCATTTCAGCCACGTTACGCCCGCGGATTGGGACGGCAAGACGATTGTTTAACCCGAGTTATTGCCGCCGGATTAAGACCAATCTGCGGCCTCTTCGGGGGCGCCCGATGGTTTCCGATGGCGGGTGCGCTCAGGCCCGGTGATAGGGGTGGCCGGTCAGGATGGTGGCGGCGCGGTAAAGCTGTTCCAGGAGCATGACGCGCACCAACTGGTGCGGCCAGGTGGCCGCGCCGAAGGCGAGCCGCAATTCGGCCTTGGCGCGCAAGGTGGGGGCGAGGCCGTCGGCGCCGCCGATTAAAAAAACCGCCGCCGGCCGGTCATCGGCGCGCCATTTCGCCAGTCGGGCGGCGAGGCTGGCGCTGTCGATGTTGTCGCCGTGGGCATCGAGCAACACCGCCGCCGCGCCTTGCGGAATGACATTGGCGAGCGCGATCGACTCTTCGAGCATGCGCTTGCCGGCATCGTCGGCGCGGCTTTCCCTGATTTCAATGACTTCAACGTCGCGCCAGCCGAGTTGGCGGCCGGTCTGCGCCGCGCGCTTGGCGTAGCGCTCGGACAATTCGGTTTCCGGACCCCGTTTCAGGCGTCCGACGGCGGCGACGACAATGCGCATCGTGCCACGGAGACTATCAGCTTGATCGCCGCCCGTCAGTTCGACCGGCCGACCACATCTTTTCCAGATTGTAGAAGTTGCGCACGTCAGGCCGGAACACGTGCACGATCACGTCGCCGGAGTCGATGAGCACCCAGTCGGCTTGACGGAGACCCTCGACGCGGATGCCGCGCACTCCAGCCGCCTTGAGATCCTTGACCACGTGCTCGGCCACCGCGCCGACGTGGCGCTGAGAGCGGCCCGAGGTCACGACCATATAATCGCCGATCGAAGATTTTCCGGAAAGATCGATGGTGACGCTGTCCTCGGCCTTCATATCCGCCAGCCGTGCGAGGACGATGCGGAGCGTCTCCTTGGCACTGGGATGCAAAGATCCAGACTTGGAGACGGGTTCGGGCCCGCGGCGCGGTGCCCGAGAGAGTGCGGATTTGCTCAGAGGTTGTTTCCCTTTTCGTTCGTTGCGCCCGCCCCGGCGCGCGCCGGGGATGTCTTGAAGATAGCTATTTCGCGCGATTCTTTCCACTCATGGCCGGTTTCTTTGCGCCGGCGCCGCCGACCGCTCCCCGCCGCTGGCGCAAGGCGCGCAATGCGGTCGAGGACAGCGGCGATTTGAGACCATGTAGGTAGGCCCAAACCGGTGGCTTGCGGCCGGGCAGCGAGACGGCTTGCGGTTCCGCGATACGCGCGTGGGCGAAGGCATAGCCGGCGGGGCTCGCCGAGGCGTAGAGGCTCGGACCGAGGCGATCAACCACCACGAAGGGCATCAACTTTGCTATTCCGCGCCATTTCTGCCAGCGGTGGAAGCTCCGCAGATTGTCGGCGCCCATGATCCAGACAAACCGCACGCCCGGGCAGCGAGCCAACAGCCATTTCAACGTGTCATAAGTGTATTTCTTGTTGATGACAGCCTCGAGACCGGTGACGTGGATGCTCGGATGATGGATGAGCCGGCGCGCTGCGGCGATGCGCTGCTGCAAGGGGGCGAGCCCGCTGGTGTTCTTGAGCGGATTGCCCGGAGTGACCAGCCACCACACGCTGTCGAGCTTGAGCCGCTTGAGTGCGAGCAGGCTGGCGGCGAGGTGGGCCCAGTGCGGCGGGTCGAATGTTCCGCCGAACAGGCCGATCCTCATGCCGGGCGCGTGGGGTGGAAGGATGCGCTCGGTGCGGGCGAGTTTTTGTGCTGTCACGGCCGAATCTGACCGTTTCCGTGGATACGATAATTGAAGGTGGTGAGTTGATCGACGCCGACCGGACCGCGCGCATGCAGCCGGCCGGTGGCGATGCCGATCTCGGCGCCGAAGCCGAATTCGCCGCCGTCGGCGAACTGCGTGGAGGCATTGTGCAGCACGATCGCCGAGTTGACTTCCGCCAGGAACTTTTCCGCTGCCGCCTTGTCTTCGGTGACGATGGCGTCGGTATGGTGCGAGCCGTAACGCTCGATATGCGCGATGGCCGCATCGACCCCGTCGACGACTTTGGCGGCGATGATGGCATCGAGATATTCGGTCGACCAGTCTTCCTCGCTCGCTGGCTTGACGCGGTTGTCGACGGCTTGCGTCGCTTTATCGCCGCGGATTTCGCAGCCGGCATCGATCAGCATCTCGACCAACGGCTTGAGCATGGTCGCCGCTGCTGCGCGGTCGACCAGCAACGTTTCCGCCGCGCCACAAACGCCCGTCCGCCGCATCTTGGCGTTGAGCACGATCTTCTTCGCCATCTCGAGCGAGGCCGCCTTGTCGACATAGACGTGGCAGACGCCCTCGAGATGCGCGAACACGGGGACGCGCGCCTCCGCCTGCACGCGCGCGACCAGACTGTTGCCACCGCGCGGAACGATCACATCGATCGCACCGTTCAGCCCCGCCAGCATCAGCCCGACCGCGGCGCGGTCGCGCGTCGGCACCAATTGGATTGCGGCCTCGGGCAGGCCGGCCTCGCGCAGGCCCTCACCCAACGCGGCGACGATGGCGCGGCTCGAGCGCAAACTGTCGGAGCCGCCGCGCAGGATGGCGGCATTGCCGGATTTCAGGCACAACGCGCCGGCGTCGGCGGTCACATTGGGACGGCTTTCGTAGACGATGCCGATGACGCCGAGCGGCACGCGCACCCGTTCGATCAGCATGCCGTTCGGCCGGGTCCATGATTCGGTGATGACGCCGACGGGATCATGAAGCGCGCGCACCGCGTCGATGCCGGCGGCCATAGCCTCCACCCGGCCGGCATCGAGCATCAGCCGGTCGAGAAGGGCGCCGCTCATGCTCGACGCGCGCGCATCGGCGATATCCTCGGCATTGGCGGCCAGAATCCGGGCTTTTTGCGCGCGGATGGCGGCGGCCATGAGTTCCAGAGCGCGGTCTTTTTGGGCCGCGGGGGCGAGCGCCAGCACGTGGGCGGCCGCCCGCGCATGGCGGCCGATCCCGTCCAGGAGGGCGGCAATATCCCCTGTCCCATCAATGCTTTTCAGCGGGGCGCTCATGTGGATAAGTCCGTCGCAGCCTAATCCGGCTGGTTCCTATCACGTCGGCGAAGCGGCGGCGAGGTGGCCCGATTCCCGAAGTTAGCTGGGGATATTGTGGATAACCCGCGATCGGCGGGAACCGGTCAATTGACCTACACATTGGGCTGGCAGGGTGCGAGGACCTCATAGGAGGGTGTCATGGCGTCCAGTTCAAATCGTTTGCCCAGCCGCTTCCCGGTCGGCACCAAATTCGTCATCGAAGGCCGGCGCGGCGGGGAAGGCGAGTTGCAAGTATATAGCCGCTATCTGGAATTTCCCGACGGCACGTTTTTCCCGCTGCCGACCCACCCGGTGCAGCGCAAATCCGGTATCAGCCGCCGCGCCCGCAAGGCGCGAAGCCACCGGCACTGACCGGGCCTATGGCCGAGCCCGGACGCCGGTGCGGCGCCGGGTCGGCACGACTGGGCCGTTGGCCTAAATTCCCGCCCAAATCCCGGCCTGTCGGCCAATGGCCGACTTGGTCGCCAACCGGCTAGCCCAAATCGCGCGGGCAAAACCTCAAATCGGCAAAAAAGAGGGGCCCGAGGGCCCCTTGGGGGATAGTCGCCGCCGATCGCGCCGTGAGGCGGATTCGCGGTCAGCCATGGTCTCTTGGCCGGAATCTGGTGCAGGAAGAATACGAATGTTCCGGCCGCCGCGGCTTTATGGCGGCAAGTCAAGGCCGGACGGCGTCAATGCGCAATTTGCCAAATCGTCGCGTGGGCCAATAAGTCGCGCAAAAAAAGCTTGCCATCGCTCGGCTATTCCCCGCCCAACACCAGGTCGTCGCGGTGGATCATCTCGGTGCGCCCGGTGAAGCCGAGAATGAGGGGAATATCCGCCGAGGAGCGGCCTTTGATGCGCTCGGCGTCCTCGGCGTCGAAGGCGATGAGCCCGCGGCCGATCTCGGCGCCGTCCGGCCCGCGCACCACCACCGCGTCGCCGCGCCCGAAGGCGCCCTCGATCCGCTTGACGCCCGCCGGCAGCAAACTCTTGCCGGAGCGCAGCGCCTTCACCGCGCCGGCATCGATGGTGAGCGCGCCGCGCGGCTCGAGCGAACCCGCGATCCATTTCTTGCGCGCGGTTACCGGATTGGCCAGCGTGAGGAACCAAGTGCAGGGTGCGCCGTCGGCGATGGCCTGCAAGGGATGCCGCACGTGGCCGGAGGCGATAATCATGTGCGTGCCGGCGCTGGTGGCGATCTTGCCGGCCTCGATCTTGGTCAGCATGCCGCCGCGCGCGAGCGCGGAAGCCGAAGCGCCGGCCATCGCCTCGATCTCCGGGGTGATGCGCGCGACCAGCGGCACGTGCTTGGCGCCGCTTTGTTGGGGCGGCTTGTCGTAGAGCCCGTCGACGTCGGAGAGCAGCACCAAGAGGTCGGCGCTCATCATGGTGGCGACGCGCGCGGCGAGGCGATCGTTATCGCCGTAGCGGATCTCGACGGTGGCGACGGTGTCGTTCTCGTTGATCACCGGCACGCTGCGCCATTCGAGCAGCTTGGCGATGGTCGAGCGCGCGTTGAGATAGCGGCGGCGCTCCTCGGTGTCGCCCGGCGTGACCAGCACCTGGCCGGCGGTGAGGCCGTGCGCGCTCAAGCTTTCCGACCAGGCGCGCGCCAGCGCGATCTGCCCGACCGCGGCGGCGGCCTGTGCCTCCTCGAGCTTGAGCGCGCCCACCGGCAGCTTGAGCACGGCGCGGCCGAGCGCAATGGCGCCGGAGGAGACCACGATGACGTCGCGCTTCTCATTGCGCAGGCCGACGATGTCGGTGGCAAGCGAGGCGAGCCAGTCGCGCTTGAGTTGCCCGGCGGCGGCGTCCACCAGGAGCGAGGAGCCGACCTTCACGACGATGCGGCGGAAGGAGGTGAGCGACGGTATTTTGGGCATGGATCCCGGCGGCTTTCGTGGCGCGGGGGGTTTAGCATGGGTTTTGCGTTGGCGTCAGGGGTCGGCGATTTACGTCAGAGCAGGGCAAGCGTCGGGTATCAGCGCCGCCTCAACCGCTCAAGCCGCTTCGCCTCCGCCGCATTTGTCGCGCCGTCCGGTATGCGGCCTGCAAGCAGCGCCTCGACCTGCCGCACCGTGTCGAAGGCCTGGTGCTCGGCGGCATCCGGCGTCAGCCCGGCGGTGTGCGGCGTGGCGGTCACGTCGGGTCGGCGCGCAAGCGCAAGCGAGGGCATCTGGTCGGCCGCGCGGCCGACGTCAAGCGCCGCGCCGGCGATGCGTTTGGCTTCGAGCGCTTCGGCGAGCGCGGCCTCGTCCACCAGATTGCCGCGCGACAGATTGATGAAATAGGCCGTCGGCTTCATGGCGGCGAAGGCTTCGGCGTTCATCAGATTCTCGGTCGCCTCGTTGGCGATGGCGAGACAGACGACGAAATCCGATCGGGCCAAGAGGTCGGGCAGCGCAACCTGCGTGAGCCCGGTCGCGCTGACTTTCTTGTAGGGGTCGGCGACCAGCACCGCCATGCCGAAAGCGAGCGCGAGGTCGGCCAAATAGACGCCGATCACCCCATAGCCGATGATGCCGAGCGTCGCGCCTTTGAGCTGGCGGCCCATGCGCGCCTGCGGCAGGCGGCCTTCGTGATAGGCGGCGGCGTATTCGCTGACGTGGCGGCCGCAATCGACCATGAAGCCGATCGCCATTTCGGCCACCGCGGCGGTGAAGCCGGGCGTGGCGTGCGTCACCAGGATGCCTTGCGCGCTCGCCGCCTTGACGTCGATATTGCGGATGTCGACGGCGACGCGCAGGAAGGCGACGAGATCGCCCGCTTGCGCGAAAAATTCCGCCGGGCCTGCGGTCTGCCGGTCGGAGACCACGATCTCGCAGCCGCGCGCGGCCTGCGCCAACGCGCGCGCATCGAGCACGCGGTCCGTCTCGTTAAGCCGCACCTCTCCCAGCGCGCGCAGCGCTTTAAGCGCGCGTTCGCCGTAGTAATTCGCCAGCATGTCGGGCGTGTGGGTGAGCAATATGGTCGGCATGACTTGAGGCTACACCAGGGCAAAGCGCGGCGGGAGAGGGGAACCCGAAGCCACCAGTGGACGTTTCCCTGAAGGGGTACCCCGCAGCCCGGGGGTCAGCGATGCCGTTTCTCGTTTACGCCGCCATACTGGTGGTCACCGTATTCAGCGTGGCGCTCGAATGGGACGCCTTGGTCGTGCCCTCGGCGGCGACCCAGCACGCCATGCACGCGATCAGCCAATTGCCTCCAGCGCACCCTTCGCCGCCGGGCGCCGCTCCCGCTGAGCGCGTCGTGCACGCGGCTCCGCCCGCGCCAGCCGCTCCGGCCAATCCTGCGCCCGCGCCGGCCGCCGAGCCGCCACCGGCCGCGCCCGAACAAGCCGCCGCGGCCGCACCGCCGCAATGCGACGTCGCCGCCTGCGCCGCCGCCTATGGTTCCTTCCGCGCTTCCGACTGCACATGGCAGCCTTACGATGGCCCGCGCCGACTTTGCACCAAGGGCTCCGCGGACGATGCAGCGGCGACGAATGCCGACGCCAACGCGCCCGGCCCTGCGCGCTGTCATCTGCGCGCCTGCGCCGAAGCCTACAGTTCGTTTAATCCGAGCGACTGCACCTATCAGCCGTTCGACGGTCCGCGCCGATTGTGCGAGAAGTGATTCAATAAATCACCACGCTGCGGATCGACTTGCCTTCGTGCATCAGCTCGAAGGCGTCGTTGATCTTGTCGAGCGGCATGGTGTGGGTGATCAGATCGTCGATATTGATCTTGCCGTCCATGTACCAGTCGACGATTTTCGGCACGTCTGTTCGCCCGCGTGCGCCGCCAAAGGCGGTACCGCGCCAGACGCGGCCGGTCACGAGCTGGAACGGCCGCGTGGAAATTTCCTGACCCGAGCCGGCAACACCGATGATGATCGACTCGCCCCAGCCGCGGTGGCAGCATTCGAGCGCCTGCCGCATCACGTTGACATTGCCGATGCATTCGAAGGAGAAGTCGGCGCCACCGCCGGTGAGATCAATCACCGCCTGCACCACCTTGTCGCGGCCGACCTCGTCCGGATTGATGAAATGCGTCACGCCGAATTTTTCCGCGATGGCGCGCTTTCCCGGATTGGTATCGACGCCGATGATCTTGTCGGCGCCGACCATCTTCGCCCCTTGAATGACGTTGAGTCCGATGCCGCCGAGCCCGAACACCGCCACGTTCGCGCCCGGCCACACTTTCGCGGTGTTGATCACCGCGCCGATGCCGGTTGTGACGCCGCAGCCGATGTAACAAATTTTGTCGAACGGCGCGTCCTCGCGCACTTTGGCCAATGCAATTTCCGGCAGCACGGTGAAATTCGCAAACGTCGAGCAGCCCATGTAGTGGAATACGGCATCGCCGTCGCAGCGAAAGCGCGACGTGCCGTCCGGCATCACGCCTTTGCCTTGCGTTGAGCGGATCGCAGTGCACAGGTTCGACCGGCGCGAAAGACAGGTTTTGCATTGCCGGCACTCCGGCGTGTAGAGCGGGATGACATGGTCGCCCGGCTTCACGCTGGTCACGCCCGCGCCCACCTCACGCACGATGCCGGCGCCCTCATGGCCCAAGATGGCGGGGAAGATGCCCTCCGGGTCGGCGCCCGATAATGTGTACGCATCCGTATGGCAGATGCCGGTCGCCATGATCTCGACCAGCACCTCGCCGGCCTTGGGGCCTTCGATATCGATGGACTCAATGGAAAGCGGCGCGCCCGCCTTCCAGGCGACGGCTGCGCGGGTTTTCATGGCTGCCACGCCTCTTCTTTGCCGGCCGGCACGCCAGCGTCGTCGCGCGCCTTGTCGATGAACTTCCACAAAGCGCGCAGGACTTCCGGAACGCCTTGGCCCGAGACCGATGACAAGATCAGCGGCGTTTTTTTGCACGCCTTCTTCAGTTTGGCGGTTTGCTTCTTTATCGCCTCCGGCGTCAACGCGTCGGCTTTCGACAGCGCGACGATCTCCGGCTTGTCGGTGAGTCCCTGGCCATAGGCTTCGAGTTCCGCGCGCACTGTTTTGTAATCGGCGCCGGCATCCTCGCCGGTGCCGTCAATCAAATGCAGCAACACGCGGCAGCGCTCGGTGTGGCCGAGGAAGCGGTCGCCGAGACCGACGCCCTCATGCGCGCCTTCGATCAGGCCGGGCAGGTCGGCGAGCACGAACTCGCGCTCGTCGACGCGCACCACGCCGAGCTGCGGGTGCAGCGTGGTGAAAGGATAGTCGGCGATCTTCGGCTTAGCCGCGCTGACCGCGGCGAGGAATGTTGACTTGCCGGCATTGGGTAGGCCGATCAAGCCGGCGTCGGCGATCAGCTTCAGGCGCAGGCGGATGGTGCGCTCCTCGCCGGGCTGGCCGGGATTGGCCTTGCGCGGCGCTTGATTGGTCGCGCTCTTGAAATAGGCGTTACCGAAGCCGCCATTGCCGCCCTTCATCAGGGTGACGCGTTCGCCGGCGCGCGTGAGATCGGCGAGCAAGGTCTCGCCGTCCTCCTCGTAGACCTGCGTGCCGACCGGCACTTTCAGCACCGCGTCCTTGCCGTTGGCGCCGTGCATGTCCTTACCCATGCCGTTGCCGCCGGACTTGGCCTTGAAGTGCTGCTGGTAGCGGTAGTCGATCAGCGTGTTGAGGCCGTCGACCGCCTCGACGATGACGTCGCCGCCTTTGCCGCCGTCGCCGCCCGAGGGGCCGCCGAATTCGATGAATTTCTCGCGCCGGAACGCGATGCAGCCGTTGCCGCCGGCGCCGGACGCGACATAAACCTTGGCTTCGTCGAGGAATTTCATGGCGTTAGCGTATATCGCGGTTTGCGGCCGATTTGCAGGAATAAATCAGGCCTAAGGCCGATCCAGTCCCCCGAGATGTAGGCAACCGCAGGGAGACTGGCCATGACAACGCACGATCACGACCATTCGGACGGTCCCAGCCGCCGCAAGGTGCTGGAATGCATGACCTGGGCCGGCACCGGGGTGCTGTGGACGATTTCCGGCGGGGTGCCGCATTCGCTCGGCCTGGTCGATGAGGCGCAGGCCGCTGACGCCAAAGGCCTCGCCTTCCTGCAGATCAGCGACAGCCATATGGGTTTCGACAAGCCGGCCAACCCGAACGCCAGAGGCACGCTGGAAGAGGCGATCGCCCACATCAAGGCAATCCCGACAAAGCCCGCCTTCATGATACACACCGGCGACATCACGCATCTATCGAAGCAGTCGCAATTCGACGATGCCGAGAAGATCATCTCGCAGGCGCGCCTCGACGTGCATTACGTGCCGGGCGAGCACGATATCGTCGACCCCGACATCAAGCTCTACAAGGAGCGCTACGGCCGCGGCACCAAGGGGTCGGGCTACTACTCGTTCGACGCCAACGGCGTGCATTTCATGGCACTGGTCAATGTCGCTAATCTTAAGGGCGGCGGCATGGGCAGCCTGGGCGACGAACAGCTCGAATGGATCGAGGACGACTTGAAAGGCCGCTCGGCCTCGACGCCGATCGTGGTGTTCGCGCACATCCCGCTCTGGTCGGTCTATCCGCAATGGGGCTGGGGCACCGAGGACAGCGCTCGCGCGCTTGGCTACCTTAAACGCTTCGGTTCGGTCACCGTGCTTAACGGCCACATCCACCAGGTGATGCAAAAGGTGGAGGGCAACGTTACCTTCCACACCGCGCGCTCGACCGCCTTCCCGCAGCCGGCACCCGGCACAGCGCCGTCGCCCGGTCCGATGAAGGTGCCGGACGAAAAGCTACGCATGATGCTTGGCACCGCGAGCATCACCTTTAAGCAGGGCGAGCAACGGCTCGCCATCATCGACACCCCGTTGAAGAGCTGAACGCACCCATGAATATTGCAAGCAACATCGCGCGTACCGCACTTCTCGGCTTTGTCGCTCTTGCGATGGCGGCGGCGAGCCCGGCATGGGCCACGACCGTCGAGGTGAAGATCGCCAACTTCACCTACACGCCCAAGCAGGTCACGGTGAAGGCCGGCGACACTGTCACCTGGACCAACGAGGACGACATCCCGCATACGGTGACCTCGAAGACGATGCTGTTCCGCTCCAAGCCGCTAGACAGCAACGACAAGTTCTCTTTCACATTCACGACACCGGGCAGCTTTCCCTATTTCTGCTCCTTGCATCCGATGATGACCGGCATGATTGTGGTCGAGGCGGCCGCGGGAAAATAGCGGGCAAGGCCGGGTGTCCGATGATGGCGGGTGGCGTGGCTGACTTGAGCGAGGGCGGCAAAGCAGAGCGTTTCAAGAGCCTCGCTTTGCCTTATCTCGACGACGTCTACACGCTCGCGCGCTACATCACGCGCAACGCCAGCGACGCCGACGACGCGGTGCAGGAATGTTACCTGCGGGCCTTCCGCCATTTCGACACGTTCCGCGGCGGGCCGATCAAGCCCTGGCTGCTGGCGATTCTGCGCAATGTCTGTCATGCGGCTTTCGCGAGCAAAACGCGGCTGGTGTTTACGGCGGAAACTGGCGCGCTGGCCGCCGAACCGGTCTGGCAGGCGGAGGTTGATACACCGGAGCAGGCGATGCTGCGCCGGCATGACGCGGATGCCATGCGCAAACTGATCGACGAACTACCGGCGGACTTCCGCGAGGTGATCGTGCTGCGCGAGATCAACGATCTGTCCTATCGCGACATTGCGACGGTAATCGAGGTGCCGATTGGAACGGTGATGTCGCGGCTGGCCCGCGCACGCTCGATGTTGCGCGACGCTTGGATGGCGGCCGAAGGCGGGGGTGAGGCCACATGAATTGCGACGAAGCCAAGGTCCTGATGCATGCGCTGATCGACGGCGAACTCGATGCTGGGCACGCGCGCGAACTGGAAATCCACATCGCGGGCTGCCCGAGCTGCGCCGCGAACCTGCGCGAGTTCCACGAACTCCGCAAAATGATGACGCCGGGAAGCCTGAGCCTGAAGGCGCCGGCGGATTTGCGCGCGCGCATCGAGGGGAAGCTGCCGAAGCCCGCGGCTGCCGCCAGCCGGCGCGCCGTGATCAAGGGCTTTGCCGGTGGCGCGGCGCTTAGCGCCATCGCGGCGTCGGGCGTGCTGGTGCTGGTGATGCGGCGGGACGACGAACGGCGCGTGTTGGGTGAGGTGGTGTCAGCGCATTTGCGCTCGCTGCAGGCGCAGCATCTGATCGATGTGCAATCGAGTGATCAACATACAGTCAAGCCCTGGTTCAACGGCCGGCTCGACGTGGCGCCACCGGTGGCCGACCTGACTGCGCAGGGTTTCACGCTGCTGGGCGGGCGGCTCGATTATGTCGACGCCAAGCCGGCGGCGGTCATTGTCTATCGCCGCCGTGTGCACATCATAAATCTGTTCTGCGCACCGGCGCCGGGCTCGGGCGATCGCGCCGCGACGATGGAGAGCCTACATGGCTTCAACGTACGGCGTTGGCGCGAGAACGGTCTAAGTCTCTGGGCGGTGAGCGACATCAATGCCGAGGAACTCGCCGAGTTCGGCGAGAAATTCGAAACGGCGATGAAGCAGTAATTACGGCGTGGTAAAGTTCGTTGTCCCGTCGCGCTTGATACGGTCGAGCAAATCGATTTCCCACGACAGGTATTCGTTCATCGCCGCCTTCGGGTCGCCCGGCCGCTCATAGGGCTTGAGCCAGACATCGAGCGGCTCGTCCGCGAGCTTTGCATCGGTGGAGAGCGGGAAGGCGGCAGCCGCCCAGGCGGCGTTGCCGCCCTTGAGCCAACGCACCGGCAGCGTGGTGAGTGCGCGCGCCTCCTCGACGGCGAGGCCGGCGAGCACGCCGTCCTCCGAGGTGAGCACCACCATCTTGCGCAACGCGATATTCGGTAGCGCGCGATCGAGCCGCGAGCGAATGGCGAACCAGGCGCCGGGGATGTGGCCCTTGCGGTAGTTCGGGCTGCGCGAGAGATCAATGACGTTCACGTTATCGATCGCCAGAACGTCGGAAAATTCGATGGCCGCATCGGCCGGCGGGATGCCAAGCACGTCGCCGGGCGGGTGGCCTTTTTCGCCTCCGGCTTCCGGCAGCACCGCGACACCCTGCCAGCCCATCTGCTTGAGCCAGGAGGCGGTCATCACCGCGCGCACTTCGTTGTCGTCGCTGAGCACGATGCGCGCGCCGAGCGTGCCGGCATATTGATCGGTCGCCTGCACCAATTGCCCGCCCGGCGCCGAACGCGCGCCGGGGAAATGGCCGGCCGCGTATTCGCTTGGGTCGCGCACGTCGAAAACATAGGTCGTACGGTTTTGGTCGGCGCGCCAGCGCGCGACGGTGTCCGCGCTGACCCAGGTGATGTCGAAACGGCGCGCAACATCGGCGGCTTTTGCTTTGGCCCAGGCGAGGCCGCCGCTCGACGTGGCCGGGAAGCGCTGGTCCTTGCCGTGATCGCAGGTAAACCCGGCGAGATGCCAGCCCATGGTGCCGTTGCGCAGTGCGACGACCTTGTTGGGCACGCCGGCATTGATCAGCGATTGGGCGCCGATGATGCTGCGGGTGCGGCCGGCGCAGTTGACCACGACCAGCGTATCGGGCGAGGGCGCGATGTCGTGCACGCGCAGAACCAGTTCGGCGCCCGGTACGTTGACGCCGGTCGGGATCGAGATGCGCGAATATTCCTCGTATGGCCGGCTGTCGAGCACCACCATGTTTGTTCCCGCGCGCATCATTGCGTCGAGTTCGTGCGCGCTGACGCTGGGTGTCCCACTTGTGTGCTCGATGAATTCGCCGAACGCCTTGCTCGGTACGTTGACGCCGGAGAACAACTCGAAGCCGGCCGCGGCCCAGGCGGCATTGCCGCCTTCGAGATAGGAAAGATCGCTATAGCCGGCGCGGGTGAGTACTTCGGCGGCGCGCTGCGCCAAGCTGTCATCGTCGTCGATGAGGACGATGCGCGTCGCTTTGCGCGGCACCAGCGCGGCAAAGCGCAGTTCCAGCCGGCTGAGCGGCGCGTTGCGCGCCCACAGCAGATGACTGCGCGAGAAAATCAGTTCCTCGCGCAGGTCGATCGGCGCGAGCTCTTGCCCGTCGCCAAGCATGGCCTTTACGGCGGCGGGACTGACCGGGCGGAGCATGGCGTCGGGCGCGCGCAGGACTACGACGCCGAGCCCGTGTACATCTGCGCGACTTCTCCGGTCTTCAAGTCGATCTTGATGCGCGGGATCTTGTCGAGGTCTGTGCCGGTGACGCGGATGAAGCGCGCGTAATCGGGATAGTCGATCGAGTGGATCTTGCCGTCCTGGTAGATGCCGGCTTTGCCGGGTGTCAGGCGATATTTCTTCACCGGCTTCAACTTGGCGTGCTTGGGATCGGCGCCTGTGTCCTCGCGTTCCCATTCGATCATGTCGGTGTATTGGGTGGCCTGGCCGTAGATCGCCCAGGAGGCGCCGTGATCGTGCGGCGGCGAAACGCGCGCCTGGCCCATGATGTGGGCGAGGACCTGGAAGCCGAGCTTGGGGTCCTCGTAGAGGACCTTCACGCCGCGCGGCTGGTCGTCGCCGGCATATTTGGCCACGAATTCCGCATTGCCGAGCAGCTTTTCGAGATTGACGCGCACCTGTTCGCGCCCCGCGGGACCCGGATCGCGCGTGAGTGAGCTGCGGCAATCGGCGATGAATTGGTCGAGATCGTAGGCCGATTTTTGGGCCATGGCTGTCCTCCCTGGAACAATATTGCGGTATTTTCACCCAACTTCGCCGCAAGCGCCAGCCGGTCGGCCCGGACCGTTTGCCGGTGCCGAGCAACTCGCCTAGATATCCGCCCCCACGCCGCGCGGTCGGCATCGAAGCCATTCACCGTCATGAATCCACGATCTGCCCCTGCGTTGCAGCGATCGGCCGCCTTGGCCGGCATCGGGTTGATGCTCGCCGGCATCTTCTTTTTCGCCCTCAACGATGCGCTGGGCAAATGGTTGATCGCGACCTATTCGCTCGGCCAGCTCCTGGTGGTGCGCAGCGCCGCCGCGCTGTTACTGCTGGCGCCGTTCGTTCGCCATGCGGGGCTAAGTGCCTTCCGCACCGCGCCGCGCCCCTTCGTGCAGTGGCTGCGGCCGGTCTTCTCCACCGTCGATCTCGCCTGTTTCTACTGGGCACTGGCCTATATGCCGCTCGCCGACGTGATGACCTTCTACCTCGCCGGTCCGATCTATGTGACCGCAATGTCGCCGTTCCTATTGCGCGAACACGTTGGCTGGCGGCGCTGGGCTGCGGTCATCGCCGGCTTTGCTGGGGTCATCATCGCACTCAACCCGTCGACGCAGAGCTTTACGCCGGCCGCGATCGTCGCTATCGCCGGCAGCTTCTCGTTTTCCATTCTCATGATTTGCACGCGGCTCGTGCGCGGCACTTCCGACACCGTGCTGGTCACCACGCAGATGGTGGGCGCGCTAGTGTTCGGCGCGGTATTGGCCCCGTTTACCTGGGTTGCGCTCAGTTGGCCCGCGGTCGCGTTGCTGGCGCTGCTCGGCCTGGTCGGGACGCTGGCGCATTTCTGCGTCAACCGCTCGCTCATGTTGGCGCCGGCCGCGGTGGTGGTGCCCTACCAATACACAATCATCGTCTGGGCCATCATCTTCGGCTACATCATATTCGGCGACGTGCCGCGCCCGCCGGTGCTGATCGGCGCCGCCGTCATTATCGCCGCCGGAATCTACATCTTCATTCGCGAACAGGTATGGGCGAAGCCGCCGTCGTATGCCGATCCGCCGTGACAGAAGGAACCGACGGAAACCGCCTCACGGCACGATGGCGTCGGCCTCTATCTCGATGAGCCACGACGGGTCGATCGCCTGCACGATCTGCACCATGGTCGATGCCGGCCGGATGTCCTTGAAGAACTCGCCATGTGCGCGCCCGGCGTCTTGCCAATTATTCATCTCTTTGAGGAACAGCCGCGTGCGCACGATATGCTCGCGCTTGCCGCCGGCATCGTTGATGGCCTTCTCGATGATCTCGAGACAACGCTTGGTCTGCGCATATAGGTCGCCGGGCGAAACGGTGCCGCCGCCCGGCGCAAGCGGTGCCGTCCCCGACACCGCGATAAAGGGGCCGACGCGCACCGCGCGCGAAAAGCCGATCTTGGGCTCGAAGGTGGAGCCGGACGAAACGAGTTGGCGGTCCATCACATCACCCTTTTTACCCTTCCCCAGTCTTTCAGCGCCGACCAGATGCCGCGCTCGAGCCGGAAGCGGTCGATCGGCGCGGACGACTTGATCGATGCGATGCGGTAGAGGCCGACGCCGGTCCACTGGAAGCCGCACTTTTCCAGCACCCGGCGCGAGGCCGGGTTGGTGACGCGGCTGCCTGCTTGCAGCGCCTCGTGTTCGTGGTTGGTGAAAGCATAGTCGATCACCGCGTGCACCGCCTCGGTGGCATAGCCTTGCCCCCAATAGGGTACGCCCAGCCAGTAGCCGAGCTCCGGCATCTCTTCCTGCAGCGTGAGGCCGCAGCCGCCGATCACGGTCTCGTCGCGCAACGTGATCAGGAACACCGCCTCGCCGCCGGCTTTGTTGGCGCCGGTAATGAAACTCTCGGCATCCGTCATTTTGTACGGATGCGGAATGCGCGCGGTGTTTTCGGCGATACGACGGTCGTTGGCGAGCATCGCAACCGTTTTAGCGTCCTCAAGGCGCGGCGCGCGCAGGGCAAGCCGCTTGGTCTCGAGGACGGGGATACTGCCCTCGTGAAAAGTCTCTCTTGGTATCCGCTCCAGCAAGGTCATGACACGGGCTCCATGGGTTCAACGCGACAGGTTGAAAATGCGAAGAGGGGGAGCCGGTCACCCGTCTCCCCCTCTCGAAGCCCCGAAAGGCCCCGCCGGTTCGACTGAATGACCGGCGGACCTCGATTTTGGTCTACCGTCTTACTCGGCCGCAGCCTCCGTCATCGGTACGATCGACACGTAGGTGCGGCCTTTGGCTTTGGTAGCGAACTGAACCTTTCCGTTAACGAGCGCGAACAGCGTGTGATCCTTCCCACAGCCCACATTACGGCCGGGATGCCAGGTGGTGCCGCGCTGGCGGGCGAGGATGTTGCCGGCAAGGACGATCTCGCCGCCCGCCTTCTTCAGGCCAAGGCTCCGGCCCGCTGAATTGCGGCCGTTCCGGGATGATCCGCCTGCTTTTTTATGCGCCATGACTGCTCTCTCTAATCCGGTATCTGTCTACACCGATTCCGTGAAGGAATCATCTCACTTTTTCTTGCCCTTTGTGGCCGGCTTTTTCGTGGCCGGTTTTTTGGCCCGGGCCTTGGTTCCGACCTTGACCTTGGCGGGCTTTGCCTCGGCCTCGGCCTGAGCCTCGCCCTCCGACTTCGGTTTGGGTTCGCGCTTGGGCCGCGGCGGCGGCTCTTTCGAGGGCTTGGCGCCGTCGGTCAAGATCTCGGTGATGCGGATCACCGAAAACTCGTGGCGGGAACCCCGTTTGCGGCGCGAATTCTTGCGCCGGCGCTTCTTGAAAGCGATTACCTTGTCGCCGCGGGTGTGCTGGAGCACCTCGCCAGCGACCGTCGCGCCCGCGACGGTGGGCGTGCCGATCACCGGCGTATCGCCGCCTAGCACCAGCACTTCGCCGAACTCGACGACCTGGCCCGGCTCGTTATTGACCCGGTCGATCCGGATCACGTCCTCGGCGGCCACCCGGTACTGTTTGCCGCCGGCTCTAATGACTGCGAACATCGTTCTTCCCTCGTGTTCGATCCCGGTGCTCGGAGGATTCCGGACCGGCTTCTTTCAGTCGGTTTGTTGTGTGTTTTTAAGGGCTTAACGACCCTTGAAAAAGCACGCGGACCGAAAGGCCCGCGTTTGGCCATGCTTATGACGGGGAAGGGCGCGCCCTGTCAAGAAAGAGCGCCATTTACCTTATCCGTCATCGGGCGGTGCCGGAGGCCTCAGCCCTCGGTCTTGGCGGCCGCCACGGCGCCGGCAAAAGTGCCGTTCTCGATATCGCTGCCCGATTGCGCCAGCCGGTAGCCGACGCCTAATTCGGTCACCAGAATTTTGGGCGAATCCGGATGCGGTTCGATCTTCTGCCGCAGTTTACGCACGAAGATGCGCAGATAATGCGTGTCGTGCACGTGGATCGAGCCCCATACTTCTTTCAGCAAATGTTGGTGGGTGACCACATTGCCGGCGTGCTGCGCCAATACCTGTAGCAGCCGGTATTCCTTCGGCGTCAGCGTGAGGCGGGTGCCGTTGAGCGTCACCGCGCGGACGGCAAGATCGATGGTGAGCGGGCCGACCTTGACCTTCGGCTCGCCGGAGGCCGCGCGCATCTGGCGGCGCAGGGCCACGCGCACGCGCGCTAGCAGCTCGGCCATGCCGAACGGCTTGACCACGTAATCGTCGGCGCCGAGTTCGAGCAAGCTCACTTTTTGCGCCTCGTTCGAGCGCACCGAAAGCACGATGATCGGCACGCTCGACCAGGAGCGGATTCGTTCCACCACCTCGGAGCCGTCCATGTCGGGCAGGCCAAGATCGACGATGACTAAATCGATCGGCCGCAACGTCGCGGCGCGGATCGCCTCGGCGCCGGTGCCGGCCTCGTGCACCACGAAGCCGTTGAGTTCGAAGCCGGCGCGCAGGAAGCGGCGGATTTGAATCTCGTCGTCGATGACGAGGACAATCGGGGATGACTCAGTCATCTGTGTCACTTTCGAGTTGCCGGACGGCGGCTTGTGTCACCGGGAGTTCGATCGCCACCGCCGTGCCCAGGCCAGGGCCGTCGCTGATGGCGTTGATCTTGCCGCCGTTGGCGGCAATGAAAGCACTGGCGATCCACAGGCCGAGGCCGGAACCGCTGGTGGTGCTGGCGTGGCGATCGCCACGCGCGAATCGGTCCCACATTCTGGAGTGCTCGGTCGGGGTCAGCCCGGCGCCCTCGTCATTGACGCTAAGGATCATGCGGCCGTCGCGGGCGCGCGCCGCAATCGTGATCGCCGAACCCGGATTGGAATATTTCACCGAGTTGTCGAAAATCTGCACCAGCGCCTGCTGCACCAGCACCGGATCGACATGGATAAGCGGCAGATCGCCCGGCATATTGAGCAAGATGCGACGATCGGACATGCGGCGGCGGCAGCGCTCGATCGCCGAATTGACGATGTCGGCGGGGTCGGCCCATTCGATATGCGGCTTGATGCCGTCGCTCGAGATGCGGCTGGCGTCGAGCAGGTTCTGGATGTCGTTGTTGAGGCGCTCGGCTTCGTTGCGCACGTCGTACACCAAAGCCTGCAACTTCTTCTCCTTGGCCAGCGCCGGCGCCGCGGCCAGCACCGTGGCGGCGCCGAGGATGGAGGCAAGCGGCGTGCGCAGTTCGTGGCTGACCGAGCCGATCAGCGCTTCACGCAATTGGTCGGTCTGCGATCGCATGCGTGCTTCGTTGATGGCGTGCGCGACGCCGAGCCGTTCCAGCGTGGCGGTAGCGTCGGCCAGCACCGTGTCGACGCGCACGCGCATCTCGTCGGAGCCTTCCTGCGATTCGCGGCCGAGGTTGATGGCGATGACGCCGAACTCGGAACCCTTGGTCGACACCGCGCGGACCAGCCAGACGTCGCCGCTGGCGGCGGTCACCGTCACGCCGCTATTGGCCTCGCGCCGCCCCGACGCCACTTCGACCACCTCGGCAAGCACCGGCTCGGGCACGGTGACGCCGGCGCGTCGCCCGCTCGCGGCGGTGGCGTCGCGGGTGCCGGCGAACAGAACCACTTTGCGCTGCATGACGCTGGCGAGATGGTCCTCGATTGCGGCGTGAATGTCGGATACGTCGAACGCGACCGCCAGCCGCCGCGAAAAGGCGTAGAGGTCGCGCAGGTCGATTTCGCGCTGTCGTGCGGTCTCCAATTGACGTTTGAGTTGCGTTGCGAGCTGGCTCACCACCACCGCGACGAAGATGAATAGGATCAGATTGATGACTTCGTGCGGATCCTTGATGCGGAAGCTGTAGAGCGGCGGGTAGAAGAAGAAAGCGGAAGCGAGCACCCCGCAGACGGCGGCGAAGATCGCCGACATGATGCCCCAGCGCGTGGCCGCGATGATCACCGGGATCACATAGACGATGGAGCCGTGGCCCAGCCCGGTCTCCACGATGACAAAGTAGATGACAGCGGTGACGATCGCGACCATGGCGAGCGTCAGTAAAATGCCGCGCAACTCCTTACGAAGGCGGTCGAGATTCGCGGTTTCGAGCATTGTCATGCTAGCCGGCAGCCGGCCTATTTCCAGTCCGGCCTAATATACGCCGCCGAACCCCGCTCTGTCTCTTGTCTCGCTTGGCCTGCTTGGTTACATAGCAGCCGTCCAATCAGGGCTTTTTCAGGCTCTTTTCGGGCTTCCGGAGAGGTGGCAGAGCGGTTGAATGCACCGCACTCGAAATGCGGCATACTCGCAAGGGTATCGGGGGTTCGAATCCCTCCCTCTCCGCCACCGTTTTGAGAGGCTAACCACCTCTCCGCCACAACGGCGGCGCTCGTAATCTCAAGCAAAAACCGGCGGCCTTCGGCACCAACATGGCGGTGTCCATGCCGGTAGTCCGAAAAGTATCCGCCAAAGTATCCAGGTCGGCGGGAGCTGCTTAGGTGTCCCCGACGTTCATCCAGTGCGCCTCTTTTGTGCTGAACGCTCGGAGCGGCGTTGTCGTTTTCGTTCTGGATGCCCGCGCGCGGATAACCCGGGCCCGACGAGGCAGTCTGCCAGCGTAAAGTTATCGAGGTGCTGGTAAAACGCATTCTTGGCGGCGTCGAGCATGCCGCGCAGACGGCAACGTGGCAGCAATGTGCAAGCCCCTCCGTCGGCGCGGAAACATTCCACCAAGGCCTGATCGCGTTCATGGCTGCGGATCACTTCGCCGACGTTGATCTCGCGCGCGGGGCGCGCCAGCATCACGCCACCGTGCGCGCCGCGGATCGTGCGCACGAGGCCCGCCTCGGTGAGGTACTGCACGATCTTGTGCAGATGATGCCGCGAGACGACCAGCTCGCGCGCCAGCGTGTCGGTGCTGACATGCGTATCGGGGCTCGCCGACAGACGCATCAGCACGCGCAGGGCAAAGTCGGTCGAACTCAGCAGGCGCATGACGATTCTCCAGAATTGGTATTGACGATACCACATTGCAAGCGTAGTTCACCAGCGCTTTGACGGGGGAGTGTCCGCAATGGTTGCCAGAATTTCGCTTTACGTCGCCGCCGCGTTGCTGATCACCGCGCATTTCCTCCGTGTCGGCGATTTTGTCGGCGTCGCGCTGTGCCTGGCGGCGCCGTTCTTGTTTTTCGTGCGTCGGCGCTGGAGCCTGCTGCTTCTGCAAAGCCTAGCCTACGCCGCCGCCGGCCTTTGGCTGTGGACGGCATGGCAAATCGCCATGGAGCGCATGGCATTTGGCCAGCCTTGGTTACATGCGGCCGCAATCCTCGCCACCGTTGCCGCTATCAGCGCGTTTGCCGGCATCCTTCTGCGCAGCCAAATCCTTCAACCGCGCTATCCGGGACGGTGAAGGGTCGGCGCCGGCAGGCGACCGTCCAACACATGACGCACGGTCATAAACGGATGGCGCCAGAGCATGCGCGGACCGGCCCAGCGCATCGCCTCCCTGACGCGCTCGCGCATGTTCGCCTTGTAGCAATGCACGGTGCAGTTGGCGCAAGTCGGCTTGGCGTCGCCGAACACGCATCGCTCAAGACGGCGGCGCGCGTAATCGTGCAACTCGGCGCATTGCGGACAAAGCGCTGCGTCCTTCGCGCCGTGATGGGCGCGGCAAAACATCCGTAGCATGGCGGCGATCATCTTGAATTCGCGCGCCCGCCGGCCGCGTTGCTCCGCGCGAATGCCCGCTCCTGATACCGCCGTCATGTGCGCCTTTATATTGGTATTGACGTTACCATATTCTGGGCGTAGTGGTAAATCAAATACCAGTATGGTGCAAAGGAGAATTTCCATGAGCGGAGACGCTTCTCAATCGGTGGCATCGCGCAGCCTGGGCGATATTGCCGCCAGCCTGCCCGGGGCGACCACCGTTTTTCGCCGGCACAAGCTCGACTTCTGCTGCGGCGGCTCGGAAAGCCTCGAGCAGGCCGCTCGGCACAAAAAGATCGACCTCGCGCCGATCGAAGCGGAGCTTGCCTCGCTATCGCCGCAGCCGAATACCGTGCCGGACGACGTCGACGGGCTGATCGAGCTCATCGTCGAGCGTTACCATCAGGTGCACCGGCGGGAGATGGCGGAATTGCACGCGCTGGCCAAGCGCGTCGAGGCGGTGCACGCCGAGCATCCCGCCGTGCCTAACGGGATTTCCGAACTGCTGGCGCGCATGCGCGGCGAGATGGAATCGCACATGCAGAAGGAGGAGCAGATTCTGTTCCCGATGATGCGGTCGGGCGGCAACCCGATGGTCGTGCACCCAATCGGCATGATGCGTCACGAGCACGACTCGCACGGCGAAGAGCTTGAAGCGCTGGCCAAGCTAACCGGCGATCTGACGCTTCCGGCGGACGCCTGCAATACATGGCGCGCGCTTTATGCCGGGCTTGGCAAATTTCGCGATGACCTCACCGAGCACATCCACATCGAGAACAACATCCTGTTCCCGAGATTCGAGGCCTGACCGGAGCCCCGCCGCCGGCCGTTGCGGAACGGCCGCGGTCCGCAATCGAGACGGTGGCCGTCCTGCCCGCCGCTTCAATCACCCATCGATCAGCGCATTCGGTTTGGCGAAGTGTTTCAAAGCGCTCTCATCCTCGACGACGATCTTGCGGCCCGAGCCTTTCACGCCGTGGCTCGTGAGCAGCGCGAAATTGCGCGACAAATTTTCCGGCGTCATCCCCAGCAGCGACGCCAGCGTCCGTTTGTCGAATTCCATTTCAATATTGCGCCGATGGTCCTGCGCATTGGCGCGCAGAATCCAGTTGGCGAGCCGCTGCGCGCCAGTGCGCAGCTTTTCGTCCTTAAGCGCGCGCACCAGATCGCGGTAGCGCCCGGCCAGTTCGTTGACGATGGCGCGCGCGAAGGCCGCATCGCGCCCAAACACGTCGCGCACGGCAACCGCAGGGATCATCAGGATCTGCGCCGGCGTCAGCGTGCGCGCGGACTTGAGATAGACCTCGTCGCGAATGACGGCCGCCAGGATGAACGTGTTCACCGGGTGCAAGATCTCGATGGTCGTCTCGCGCCCGTCATCAGCGCCGAACAACTCCACCGAACCCTCGACGACAATGTGCAGGAAGTCCGGCAGCTCGCCTTCTTTGATGAGGGTCATCCGCTCGGGAAAGCGCTGCAGGAACGCCGCGCCCATCAAACGCTTGAACTGGGGCTCGCGCACGTCCTTGAACAACGGCAAGGCGCGGACGATCTCCCATTCGGCCAGTCGCATGGTCCGCTCCCGTTTTGCGAAAGAACTAGGCCGAAACAGGCCGCGTGGTTTGATCATTATCAAACTGGCCAAGAAAAATATCAATCAGCAATAGTATGAAGTTTATGTCACCGATCAAGGTAAGTTAAATAAGGAAATGACGAATAAAGCGAAAGTATATTGACCGATCTCAAAGCAGTTATTACGAGCCTATGCCTTCATCCGCATTGGCAAAACTCGGCGACAACAAAAGGCGGCAGGAAATGAACGCAACATCGCAAGCGCGCACCGAAAGCTCCGCAGTTTCCTATCGATTGCTGGGTAATCCAACCGCCGGCCTGATCATGGGGACCTGGGGCTTCTTCATCGGCTTCGCCGCCGTCTCGCTATACGGCCCGGCCGCAAAATATTTTCAGGATCAGATGCATCTCAGCGGGCTGGCGCTCGGGCTGCTGGTGGCGGCGCCGCAATTGACCGGCTCGCTCATGCGCATTCCCTTCGGCGCCTGGGTCGATCGCGTCGGCGGCCGGCTGCCGATGATCACCTTGTTCTGCCTCTCGCTGGTCGGTATGTGGGGACTGGTCTTCATCCTGCTTACCGCCAAGACGCTCACCGTCGCGAGCTACCCGATCGTGGTGATGTTTGGCTTCTTGAGCGGCTGCGGCGTTGCTTCGTTCTCGGTCGGCATTCCCCAGGTGTCTTACTGGTTTCCGCAGTCGCGTCAGGGCACGGCGCTCGGCGCCTATGGCGGCATCGGCAATCTGGCGCCCGGACTCTTCACGCTGTTGCTGCCTTTCGCCATCGCCGCCTGGGGTCTCGCGGGCTCTTATTTCGCCTGGTTCACCTTCCTGATCGTAGGCACCGGGATTTATGCGTGGCTGGCGCGCGACGCCTATTACTTCCAACTGCGCAAGCAAGGCATCGACGCGGAACAATCGCGTGAGATCGCGCGCGCCAAGGGCGAGGAGCTGTTCCCCAACGAACGCGTTTGGCAGGCGATCATCACCGCCGCGGAAGAGCCGCGCACCTGGGGCTTGGTGGCGCTCTACTTCGTTTCCTTCGGTGGCTTCCTGGCGCTTACCGCCTGGTTCCCGACTTACTGGATCAATCTACATCACATGGACATCAAGTCCGCGGCCATGCTGGGCGGGCTCGGCTTCTCGCTGCTCGCGGCCATCGTGCGCGTGTTCGGCGGCATGATCTCGGAAAAAATCGGCGGCGAACGCACCGCGGTACTCGCCTTCATCATCGTGCTGATCGGCGCATTAATCCTCACTTTCGTCGAGAACTTTTATCGCGACCTCGCCGGCGAATTGTTGATCGCGCTCGGCATGGGCGTCGGCAATGCCGCCGTGTTCAAGATGGTGCCGAAATATGTCCCGGAAGCCGTCGGCGGCGCAGCCGGCCTGGTCGGCGGCTTGGGCGCGCTCGGCGGCTTTATCATTCCGCCGTTTCTTGGCGCCGTCGTCGATGCGCTCGGCAGCAACGGTTATGCCGGCGGCTTCTTCGCCTATGTCGTGCTGGCTGTGATGGCGATCGGCGTTTCCATCTTCTTCTGGTATCTCGACCGCGGCACCAAGTCGAAATCGACCACATCGCCCGTCCTGCAAGCGCGCTAGGGGTTCGTCATGAGCCACTTCCTCGATCGCCTGACTTTCTTTAATCGCACCGTCGGCGATTTCTCCGACGGACACGGCATTGTGACCAATGAGGATCGCCGCTGGGAGGACGGCTACCGCAAGCGCTGGCAGCACGACAAGATCGTGCGCTCGACGCATGGCGTGAATTGTACCGGGTCGTGCTCCTGGAAGATCTACGTCAAAGGCGGCATCGTCACCTGGGAAACGCAGCAGACCGACTATCCGCGCACGCGGCCCGACATGCCCAATCACGAGCCGCGTGGTTGCTCACGCGGTGCGAGCTACTCCTGGTATCTCTATTCCGGCAATCGCGTGAAATATCCGCTGGTGCGCTCGCGGTTGCTCAAGTTGTGGCGCGAGGCACGCGCGCTCAGGACGCCGGTGGCGGCCTGGAAGTCGATCGTGGAAGACGCAGGCAAACGCGCCGCTTATGTGAGCAAGCGCGGCCTCGGCGGTTTCGTCCGTTCGACCTGGGACGAGGTCAATGAAATCATCGCAACGGCCAATGCCTATACGGTGAAGACATACGGGCCGGACCGCGTGTTCGGATTTTCGCCGATCCCGGCCATGTCAATGGTGAGCTACGCGGCCGGCTCGCGTTACCTGTCGCTGCTCGGCGGTGTCAGCATGTCGTTCTACGACTGGTATTGCGACCTGCCGCCGTCCTCCCCGCAGACCTGGGGCGAGCAGACCGATGTCCCGGAAAGCGCTGATTGGTTTAACGCCGGCTTCCTCATTCTTTGGGGCTCTAACGTACCGCAGACGCGCACGCCCGACGCGCATTTCTACACCGAGGCCCGCTACCGCGGCGCAAAGAGCGTGGTGATCAGCCCGGACTATTCGGAAGCCTCGAAATTCGCCGATCTGTGGATGTCGCCGAAGCAGGGCACGGACGCCGCGCTCGGCATGGCCATGGGCCACGTCATCCTGCGCGAATTCCATATCGACCGGCAGGCCAAGTATTTCGAGGACTACGCGCGGCAGTATACCGACATGCCGATGCTGGTGCGGCTGGTGAAGCAGGGCGCGCACTACGTGCCCGAACGCTTCATCCGCGCCTCGGATGTCGTGAAATCCTGCGGCGAAGCGAACAATCCCGAGTGGAAAACGCTCGCCTATGACGAGGCCAGCGGCGCCATCGTCGTGCCGAAAGGCTCGGTCGGATTTCGCTGGGGCGAGAAGGGCAAGTGGAACCTGGAGGAAAAAGCCTCGAACGGGCAGGACGTCAAGCTGCGGCTGTCGCTCGCGACAATCAAGGACAACGACGCGGCCGTCGGCTTCCCCTATTTCGGCAACCGCGAGCACGATCATTTCCTCGGTACCGAGCACCCGAGCGTGCTGATCCGCAATGTGCCGGTGAAGAAGCTGCAACTGGTCGAGGGCGAGACGCTGGTCGCCTCGGTTTTCGATCTGTTCGTGGCGAATTACGGCGTCGATCGCGGCTTCGGCGGCGAACACCTCGCCAAGAGCTACAACGACTTGCAGCCTTACACACCGGCCTGGGCGGAGAAAATTACCGGCGTGCCGCGCGACCAGATCGTCACGGTGGCGCGTGAGTTCGCGCTCAACGCCGAGAAGACCAAAGGTCGCTCGATGGTGATCGTCGGCGCCGGTCTCAATCACTGGTACCACATGGACATGAACTACCGCGGCATCATCAACATGCTGGTGATGTGCGGATGCGTCGGCCAATCGGGCGGCGGCTGGTCGCATTATGTCGGCCAGGAGAAGCTGCGTCCGCAGACCGGCTGGTTGCCGCTCGCCTTCGGCCTCGACTGGAGCCGTCCGCCGCGGCAGGCGAATTCGACCTCGGCGTTCTACGCGCACACCGACCAGTGGCGCTATGAGACGCTCGACGTGTCGGAAATTCTTTCACCGACCGCGCCGGCGGGGCCGTGGGATGGCGCGCTGATCGACTACAACGTGCGCGCCGAGCGCATGGGCTGGCTGCCGTCGGCGCCGCAGTTGCAGGCAAACCCGCTCAACGTCGCCAAGCAAGCCGCCGCGTCAGGTCTCGAAGCCAAGGACTACGTCGCCAAGGCTTTGAAATCGGGTGAATTGAAGCTCGCCTGCGACGACCCGGACAATCCGACGAACTGGCCGCGCAATCTGTTCGTCTGGCGCTCCAATCTGCTTGGCGCGTCGGGCAAGGGCCACGAATATTTCCTCAAACACTTGCTCGGCACCAAGCACGGCGTCATGGGCAAGGACCTCGGCGAGGACGGCAAGAAAAAGCCGAGCGAGGTCGTCTGGCACGAGCAGGCGCCGGAAGGAAAACTCGATCTCCTGGTCACGCTCGATTTCCGCATGTCAACGACCTGCATGTATTCCGACATCGTGCTGCCGACGGCGACCTGGTACGAGAAGAACGATCTCAACACCTCCGACATGCATCCCTTCATCCACCCGCTGACCTCGGCGGTCGATCCGGTCTGGGAGGCGCGCAACGACTGGGAGATCTACAAAGGCATCGCGAAAGCGTTCTCGGCGGTGGCGCCGGACGTGCTCGGCGTCGAAAAAGACCTGGTGCTGACGCCGATCCTGCACGACACCGCCGGCGAGATCGCGCAAGCCTTCGACGTCAAGGACTGGAAGAAAGGCGAGATCGATCCGATTCCCGGCAAGACAATGCCGGCAGTCGCGGTGGTCGAGCGCGACTATCCCAACCTCTACAAGCGATTTACCTCGCTCGGACCGCTGATGGCCAAGCTCGGCAACGGCGGCAAGGGCATGAGCTGGAATACCGAGCACGAGGTCGACTTCCTCAAGCGGCTCAACGGCGCCGTCACCGAGGAGGGCGCGAGCAAGGGCCTGGCGCGGATCGAAAGCGACATCGATGCCTGCGAGGTCATCCTCAGCCTGGCGCCGGAAACCAACGGCGAGGTCGCAGTCAAGGCTTGGGAATCTCTCGGCGGCTTCACCGGGCGCGACCACAATCATCTCGCCGTCCCGAAGGAAGACGAGAAAATTCGCTTCCGCGACATCGTCGCGCAGCCGCGCAAGATCATCTCCTCGCCAATCTGGTCGGGGCTCGAATCCGAAAAGGTCTGCTACAACGCCGGCTACACCAACGTGCACGAACTGATCCCGTGGCGCACGCTGACCGGGCGCCAGCAGCTCTATCAGGATCATTTGTGGATGCGGGCGTTCGGCGAGGGCTTTTGCGTCTATCGTCCGCCGATCGATACCAAATCGGTCAATTCGATCATCGACCGCAAGCCGAACGGCAATGACGCGGTCGTGCTCAACTTCATCACGCCGCATCAGAAGTGGGGCATCCACTCCACCTATACCGACAACTTGTTGATGCTGACGCTGTCGCGCGGCGGGCCGATCGTGTGGATCAGCGAAATCGACGCCAAGAAGGCCGGCATCGTCGACAACGACTGGATCGAGGCATTCAACACCAACGGCGCGCTGGTGGCGCGCGCGGTGGTGTCGCAGCGCGTGAAGCAGGGCATGTGCCTGATGTATCACGCGCAGGAAAAGATCGTGAACGTGCCGGGCTCGGAAATGACCGGCCAGCGCGGCGGCATTCATAACTCGGTGACCCGCGCCGTGCTCAAGCCGACGCATATGATCGGCGGCTACGCCCAGCAATCCTACGGCTTCAACTATTACGGCACGGTCGGATCCAACCGCGACGAATTCGTCGTCGTGCGCAAGATGTCGAAGGTCGATTGGCTCGACAAGCCGACCGCCGATCAACCCGCACCGCTCCCCGTCGCGCCCAAAATGGAGGCCGCAGAATGAAAGTCCGCGCGCAAATCGCGATGGTGCTCAATCTCGACAAGTGCATCGGGTGTCACACCTGTTCGGTCACCTGCAAGAACGTGTGGACCAGCCGTGAAGGCATGGAATACGCCTGGTTCAACAACGTCGAGACCAAGCCCGGCATCGGCTATCCGAAGGATTGGGAGAACCAGAAACGCTGGAACGGCGGCTGGCGCCGCAAGCG
>CAVRJZ010000002.1:0-136762 GCA_963721665.1 uncultured Alphaproteobacteria bacterium | reverse complement strand
GAAAATCATATCCGAGCATACCGGTGATGTAGGCCACCCAGCACGGGGATGGCGACCACTCTGCCGACCTGCTGAACGGCGCGCCCTGATGGCGTATCCTTCCGCAAAGTCAGATGGGTGCGCGTCTGATTGTAATAGATAGCGTAGCCAGCAAGAACAAGCCGCAGATGCGCAGTGCCAAATATGATGATTTGATCAAGGCATTCGCGCCGAAGTGTGCCGATGAAACGTTCGCCAATTCCGTTTTGCCATGGCGATCCGGGGCTGATTGGCCGGTCGCGAATTCCCATCGCCCTCACCCGTCCGGTGAAGACATGTCCGTAGGCGCCGTCATTGTCACGGATCAGATACTTCGGTGCCGTAGCCCAAGGAAACGCCTCGGTGATCTGCCGGGCCAACCATTCCGCCGTGGGATGCCGCGTTACCTCAAACCACAGCAATTGTCGCCGGCCATGGCCAAGGACCAGGAAGACAAACAGCCGTTCAAACGTCACCGTCGGGACCACGCACATATCGATCGAGGCAATCGCATTGGCGTGATTGCTCAGAAATGTCTTCCAGCTCTGTGATGGCGGTCTTCGACCGCGCACCAAGTATTTTGACACCGTCGACTGGGCCACCTCAAAGCCCAGCATCAACAGTTCGCCGTGGATCCGGGACGCGCCCCAAAACGGATTGTCCCGGCTCATCCGCTGGATCAGCTCGCGCAGCCCCCGGTCAATCCTGGACCGCCCTGCCCGCAGCCTCGACTTATAGCGCCAATAGGCTCTGAACCCCGCCCGCTGCCAGCGCAGAACCGTCTCGGGCTGGACCACCTGGACCATGTCGAGCAGGCGAGGCCATAAATAGCTCATCCAAACCATGAAGGCTCGGTCACTATTACCCAGCGAGCGCCGATGCGGCGCCTGACGCAATGCGATATTCAACTGATGGCGGAGAAATAGCATCTCGACTTCCAGCCGGCTGCGGGACTTGAAAAGGTCGGCGAGGAACGTTCCAAGAGCATGAAGGATCGCAACCATCGCTTTGCATGATGCGACGATTCTGCCCGAGCACGCGAATCCAGGCCGGATGGAATTTTCGGAAAGGACAAGGGAAAGCCTCTGTGATCTGCCGGGCCAACCACTCGGCTGTCGGACGCCGTGCCACCTCAAACCACAGTAACTGCCGCCGGCCATGCCCCACGATTAAAAACGCAAACAAGAGGTCAAACGTCAGTGTCGGGATAACGCACATATCGATGGCGGCAATCGTCTCAGCGTGATTTTGCAGAAAAGTCTTCCAGGTTTGCGACGGCGGCCTCGAAGGTCGCGCCATATATTTTGAGACCGTCGACTGGGCAACTTCAAACCCGAGCATCAGTAGTTCGCCATGGATCCGGGATGCGCCCCACAGCGGGTTCTCCCTGCTCATCCGCCGAATCAGATCACGCAGGCCGCGATCGATGTTAGGCCGCCCTGCCCTATTTCGCGATTTCCAACGCCGGAACGCTTTAAAGCCAGCGCGATGCCACCGCAGAATGGTCTCCGGCTGGACCAGCAAAGTCGCACTAAGCAGGCTCGGCCAAAGCTTGGTCATCCATATAAGCAGTGCGCGATCACTGCCGCGCAGTCGAAGACGAGATTGCGGCCGCCGCAATGCAATGTTGAGCTGATGACGAAGAAACAAATTCTCGGCTTCAAGCCGACACCGCGCCTTGAATAGGTCGACGATGAACATTCCGAATGCATGCAGGATCGCAAACACCGTTGTCAATGATGTGATGATTCTGCCTTATAGTGCGAATCCAGGTCGGATGGAATTTTCGGAAAGGACAGGTCCGGTCCTCGCCGAGAGCGCGGCGCAAAATTTTCTATAGGATTGGCGAGCTACAAATATCCTAAGCCCATCTCGGCGGCGAACCGGGCCGGCTCACCCTGCCAGACAATGCGTGCGTGTTCGAGCACATAGACCCGGTCGGCATGCGGCAGCGCAAAGGTGACGTTCTGCTCGCCGAGCAGGACCGTGATCGCGGTGGTCTCCCGCAAGCGCTCCAATGCCTTGGAAATCTGTTCGAGGATGACTGGCGCTAGGCCGAGCGTCGGCTCGTCGAGGATCAGCAGTTTCGGCTTCATCATCAGTGCGCGCGCGATAGTTAGCATCTGCTGCTCACCGCCGGACAGCGTGCCGGCAGCCTGCTTCTGCCGATCCCGCAGGATTGGGAAAAGGTCGAACAACCAGTCGATCTGACGGGCGCTCTCCGCCGTCGGCAAATGCTGGCCGCCAAGATCGAGATTTTCGCGCACCGTCATATCGGTGAACAGATCACGGCCTTCCGAGCATTGCACGATGCCGTTACGCGCGATTGTCGCCGCGGAGAGCGCGCGCAGCGATGCACCCTCGCGGCGAATATCGCCTGAATAGGGCAATAGACCCGAAATAGTATTGAACAGCGTGGTCTTACCGGCGCCATTGAGCCCGACGACGGAGACGAATTCGCCGGCATGGACATGGATCGATACGTCCTGCAGCGCCTGCGCCTTGCCGTATTGGACGCTGACGCCGTCGACTTCGAGGAATGGCGTCGTGCGGTCGCGGAACGAGGCCTCCGGGCGAGCTGCGGTCTCTATGCTGCCGCCGAGATAAACGCGCCGCACGGTCTCGTCGCGCATCACTTCGTCGGCACTGCCTTCGGCAATGCGTTCGCCGACATACATGGCGAGCACCCGGTCGACCAGCCGGGCGACGCTCTTGACGTTGTGATCGACCAGCAGCACGGCGCGTCTTTCGTTGCGCAATTCGCAGATGAGGTCGGAGAAGGCCGCCGTTTCCGTCGATGTGAGCCCGGCAAAAGGCTCGTCGATCAACAGCACCTGCGGATCGCGCGCAATCGCCTTGGCGATTTCGATCTTGCGCAGATCGGCGAACGGCAGAGTGGCCGGGCGGCGGTCGAACACGGCCGCACTCAGGCCGACCCGCGCGGCGATGGCGCGGGCGCGCGCGTCGGTTTCCGGGTCGACCAGAAGCCGCGTCAGCTTGTCCGGCAGCAGCGCGAGCTTGATGTTCTCCAGCACGGTCTGGCGGTGTAGCGGCCGTGAATGCTGGAACACCATACCAGCACCCATCCGCGCGACCTTGTGCGACGGCCAGCCTGCGACCTCGGTGCCGTTGATACGCACAGAACCCGCGTCGGGGCGCTCGATGCCCATGATGAGCTTCATCACCGTTGATTTGCCGGAGCCGTTGGGGCCGATCAGTCCCAGGATTTCGCCGGCACCGACCGACAGGTTCATATCCTTAACGGCGACCAGGCCGCCAAAGCGCTTGGTTAGGCCGGCTACTTCGAGATGGGCGCGCTCGGCCATGTTCAGGTGCCGTCCCCTGAACGCGTGAGCAGGCCGAAAAAGCCGTTGGGAAAGAACAACACCACGCCAAGCGCCATCGTGAAGACCACAAAGTTCGACAGATCGCCAAGCGGACGCAACGCCTCGCTCATGGCAACGAGAAAGATAGCGCCGAGCGCGCCGCCCAAAATGGTGCGCCGGCCGCCGATTACCGCGGCGATGATGATCTGGACGCCTACGGTGATATCGACGATCGTACTGGCGGAGGCCGAGCCGACGTAGAAAACCAATAGCGCACCAGCAAGGCCGGAGAAAAAAGCGCTGATGATAAAAGCAGTGAGCTTGTGCTTGGTAACGTTAAATCCGAGCGCGCCGGCCTGCACCGCATCCTGCCCGCTCGCCTGCAGAATGAGGCCTACCGGAGAACGCGACAACGCGAACAAGATGGCGCCGCTGATCGCCATGAACCACAGCGCGATCTCGTAATTCGTCGTGTCGCTGATCGACATCACGTCAGGCACCGTCAGCCCGTTCTCGCCGCCGGTCAGATGGGCGTCGACTACAATGAAGTTCTGCAGCATGAGGACGGCGACGAGCGTGGTCAGCCCGAAATAAGGCCCGCGCACCCGCAGCGCCGGCAGCGCCAGCACGACGCCGCCGACGACGGCGGCGAGCGTGCCAGCGACGACGCAAAGCCAGATCGGCGGCTGATAGAGGCTGTCGAGGATGCCCGCGGTGTAGGCACCGGTGCCGATCAGGAAGGTCGGTCCGAAATTGACTTCGCCGGCGAAGCCGAACAAGAGATCCCACGCCATCGCGAACACGCCGGAATAATAGGCCATGGTCAACAGCCCGAGGATGTAGGCGTTGAGCCAAAGCGGCAGAAACGCCGCCATGACAACCGCGCCAAACGCAACCAGCAAAATGTGCGTGGCGCGCGAACGCATCTAGCGGCGCCCCAACAGGCCGCGCGGCCGTACGTACATCACGGCCACCAACAGGAGGAGCGCGGGGATGGTGCGATAGGCAGGCGATATCAGATACGCGGTCACCGTCTCCAGATAGCCCACAACATAGGCGGCGATCAGCGCGCCCCAGACGCTGCCGAGGCCGCCGAGCACGACGATCGAAAACGCGCTCGCGGTCAACGGCCCGACACTATAGGACGAAACGCCGAGAAACATGCCGAGCAGTACCCCGGCGATGCCGACCAGGAGTCCGTAGATCGCCCAGACGGCGACATAGATTTGCGACAGTTCGACGCCGAGCAGCGTCACCCCGCGCGGATTCATCGAGGCGGCAAGCACCGCTTTGCCGGCGCGTGTGCGATTGACCAGAAGCCACAACAGCGCGATGACGAGCCAGCACACGATGGCGGTGAAAATCTCGTTCGCCGGAGTACGCACGCCGGCGATGACGACGACGCCTTGCACGATCGGTGCGACGGTTTTGGCATTGTCGGTATAGAGGTAGGCAATCAGCTGCTGGATCATGATGCCCCACAGCAGTGTCGCCGTAAGGATGAAGATCTCCTTTTCCTCTTCGCGGATTTTGCCCGACTGCTGCAATGGCCGCACGACTACGAAATAGGTGAGCAGTGTCACGGCAAAGCCCATGCCGACGCCGAGTGTTGCCCCGGCATAGGGTCCGGCATGCAGGTCGTTGCCCGCGGCCCATGCGGCTACCACCGCCGCAACCATCAGCGCACCGTGCGACAGATTAAGGACGCCGGAGACGCCGAAAATCAGCGCAAAACCCGTGGCGCCGAGCGCGTAGAGGGAACTGATAGCAAAGCCGTCAATCAGGATTTGCCAGAACAGCGTCATCAGATCACGTTACGGGGAACTCGCCGTCCTATTTAGGAAAAACTCCCCGCTCGTGGGTGCGGGCGGGGAGAATGATGTAAGGACCGGTTAGTCCGTTATCATTTGGCCGAGCCGAGTTTGATGAACGGCGGGAACTTTATCTTGCCCTTGGCCATGGCGGCCGGCCACAGATTGACCTGCTTGCCGTCCTGCCATTGCAGCATCAAGCCTTCGAGCGTGCTGGCGCCGATCTTAAGTGCATGCGGATTGGCAGTTTCCTTGCCCTTGAACTCGATGCGGCCGATCGTGCCCACCCAGCTGGTCTTTTCCAGCGCTGCGACGAGCTTGTCGGAATCGGTCCCGCCGCGTTTGATCGCGTCGGCGATATAATAGACCTCGTCGTAGGCGGTATAACCGCAATAGGACGGGTTGTTTCCGTACTTGGCCTTGAACGCCGCCACGAAAGGCAGCGTCTTCGGCGTCACTGCGACGCCGGGTCCGGAGACGGCCTGATACAGCACACCCTCGGTCGCGCCGTTGGTGTCGTTCCAGAAGCTCGAATTGGTCGCCTGCGAGGAAACACCATACATCGGAATCGGCACTTCCTGTTGCTTCCACTGCACCGTCGGCTGGACGCCGACATGCGAGATGCCGGTAATGATCACATCGGGCTTTTCACCCTCGATCTTGTTGAAGATGGGCGTGAAGTCCGTGGTGTCGGGCGAGAAGCGGATATGGTCGAGAACCTTCAATCCGCTCTGCGGTAGGCATTTCAAGTATTCAGTGTCGAGCGGCGTCGTCCACGCGGCGTCCTCGCTCATGACCACGGCCGACTTCATATGCAGATCCTTCGCCAGAAGGTCTTTGGCCGAGGCGCACACCGAATCGGCAATGCTGGTCGACGTCAGATAGCCATGGAACGTGTATTTGAGGTGGTCGTAATCCTTGGCGATATTTTGCGTGATGACGTCCGAGGCGGCGCCCGGCGTCACCATCACCGTCTTCAGACGGCCAGTCCACGGCTCAAGCGCCAACACGACCTCGCTGATATAGCTGGCGATGACAGCGTTGACGTGATCCACGTTGACGGCGCGCTGAAAGGCGCGCACCGCTTCCGGAGCCGTCGAATGATCGTCATAGGAGATAATCTGGATCTTGCGGCCGTTGACACCGCCTTTGGCATTGATCTCGTCAGCGGCAAGCTGCGCGGCCTGCGGGATCGACGAGCCGGCGACCGACGTCGCCTCGGCGATGACGCCGATCTTGATCGGATCTTTCGATTGTGCATTGGCAGGTGTTGCGAGTGCCAGCGCAAGCACCGCGGCGCCCGCGCCAAACGCTGCGAAGACGGCGCGTTTTTCAGGCTTTCTCATCGATATTCCTCCCTTATCCTGCGGCGATGATAACCAACGGGCAGTGTAGCCCATCCTTTTTGGTCGGCAAGCAGGATTCAGCGAGCTTGGCCAATAGATTGCAATCAAAGGCTTGGCTGGAAGTGGGACGTCAACAGCCCCTATGGAAAGATTAAGTTTTCTGATTTGATTGTCCCACCAAATCTAGTCGGATTGGCCGGCGATAGCGTCCGACACTCGCTGTGAAACAATTTTTTCGTCCCAAATAATTCATTTTAAACTCGCCATACCCTGCAGCCGTTGCTTGTTGCCAGCCGGCTGTCGCATCATTGGTCATGGACTGCCTCGCTGCAGTATTCCGCGAGACCGGCAAGCCACTCGCGATCGAGCAGATCGCGCTCGACCCGCCCGGGCCGACGGAGGTGTTGGTGCGTGTGGCAGCAGTCGGCCTCTGCCGCACGGACTACCACGTCATGCAGGGCGAGCGACGCGTCGCAATGCGGCCGCTGGTGCTCGGCCACGAAGCCGCGGGCGTGGTCGAGGAGATTGGAGCCGAGGTTAAAGGCATCAATCGCGGCGATCACGTCGTCCTGACCTTCATCCCAAGCTGCGGGCGATGCCACTGGTGCCGCAAGGGTCTGCACCACCTCTGTGCCGAGGGGCCGCGCATTACCCAGGGGCCGCAGCTCGATGGTACCTATCGCCGCCGCGATCGAGATGGCATCGCCATGGGGGCTTTTTGCATGATCGGCGGCTTTGCCGAGCGCACCGTCGTGGATCAGGCATCTGTCGTAGTGATCGACCGAGACGTGCCACTCGAGCTAGCCAGCCTGGTTGCCTGTGGCGTTCCGGCTGGCGTAGGCGCCGCCCGCTACCGGGCACGGGTCCAGCCTGGGGACACGGTACTGGTAGTCGGCTGTGGCGGGGACGGCATGAACGTGGTCCAAGGCGCGCGCTTGTGCGGGGCGTCAAAGATCATCGCCGCCGACGTCGTGTCATTTAAGCTCGACTGGGCGCGCGAGTTCGGCGCAACCGACGTAGTCAACGCGCGCGGAGAGGCGTTGACGCGGGCCGTTCTTGAGCTCACTGCGGGCATCGGGGTCGATCACGCTTTTGTCTGCATCGACCCGCCCGAGACGCTGGTGCCGGCCTTCCGCGCTACCGCCAAGGCCGGGAACGTAGTAGTGACGGCGCTCACGCCCGACACGATCGGCGAGATAAAGATTCCGCCCCTTGAGCTGTTCGCCACGCAGAAGGCGATCATGGGGGCGGTCTACGGCTTCGCCAGCCCGCGGTTGCAAATACCTGAACTTCTCAGGCTATATCGGACTGGTGCGTTGAGACTGCGCGAACTGGTCACAAGAACCTACTCACTCGAAGACATTAATCAGGGCTACGCCGATCTGCTGGCTGGAAAAAACTTGCGAGGTGTCGTGACGTTCGGTGCCGATTGCTAATCCGACGCTCCACCTGCTGGATCAGATCCGCCCCAGCAGCATGAGAACTACAACGATAATCAGGACGGTGCCGATAAGACCGACGCCGCCGTTTGATTCTAGTCGGCGCCGCGGGCTTCTCATATGAGGATGCGGCCGAGATCTGCGGCTGTGCGGTTGGCACCATTAAGTCGCGCATCAATCGCGCACGCGCGCGATTGGTTGAGCTAATGTCGATTAAGGGTGGCGAGGCGTTTGGCCCGGACGAGGCCACGCGCGCGGTGCTGGCAAGCGGCTATAATTAGAAAATCGCCAAGCCAGAGGGACCAGCCGAACCAATAGGCAACTATCCGGCTCCGACTCGCCTGCCGCCAATTGGCCGGCCGTTGTGCCTCATTGCACGGCGATTGTTAATCGGCCTTCACAAACTCAAGTCGAACAACACTTGTTGCCCCGCTCGGAATTACGACGGACGGTGATTTCAAGCTAAGTCTGTTACCGTCTATGCGCATAAAAAATATGCGATCGGTTCCGACCCACGACTGATTCGATGCGGTATCGACATGGATGCTTATTTTGATGCCGTCCGCCGTCTGAACTGGATCCGCATCGTATTTTCCGGTGTAAGCCGCACTCGATCTCATGAGAGAAACCGCTTCGGCATCCGTAAGCGAAGTGGCGACCGGCAATTTACGAGTTGAGTCCACCAACATGGTCCAAAATCGAGACGGACTGAAACCAATGTATCCGTTTGGATGTTCGCCAAGCGGATAACTCGTTTTATCGTCCGCGACTGCTTTAAAGGACATGATTTGCCACGTGCCGAGAAGCTCATCCTTGGTCATCTTAGCTGCGTCCCCAATCGCATATCCTAGTGAGCAAGCTAAGCTGCATCGATTTTCTTGAATAGCCATTTCCGCTTTCCGCACAAAGCGTTATTTCGCTGCGCCGCAAAAAATCGGGCGCTATTGGGGCAAGAGCGACATCGCGATGCTCTACCGCTCGTCGCCCACGGCCAAAGCTACGACGAGCACGTCGCGGTGCGGGTAATCTATGAGCTTCTCCCGGAACGCGTTCATGCTCGCCGCGCGGTCGTCGAAATTCACGTCCGCCGGCAGCGCGGCGCTCGCGGCGTCGAAGCCGAGCGCGCTCGCGACACTCACGTCGCCCGCGTTCTCACCCATGTGACGGCGCGCCGCGCGCGGCCTTGATGGCCGTCGCGCTCCATATTGATGTTCGATGAATTGCTTGAGGTTGATCACGATCCGTCTCCCTTTGATCCGTCACGTTGGACAGAATTATCTAAACGCGCCGCGCCGCGTCGCCGGCCGGAACTATGATCTTTCCGATGGGCCAGAGCGCTATTCCCGCAAGCTTCAAATGCGCCCACGCGAATGGAATACCCACTATGGTTACGGCGAGAAGGATAGCGGTGATCAAATGTCCCAACGCCAACCACCAACCCGCAAGCACCAACCAAATGATATTGCCCAAGAGGCCGAACGGGCCGGTGCCAATGTCGTCGCGCCCGGTGTACTCCGCTCGCGACACCGCTCGCTGACCAAACGGAAGCAGCGTGTACAGCGCTATATTGAGCGCGGCCCGCGTCCAGGGTAGCCCGATGATGGTGATCGCCATGATCACTGCGGCGACTAGCCAGCCGAGCGCCATCCACGCGCCGCCGAAAACGATCCACAACACGTTGAGCAAGAGCGACAGAGCCGACATACGGTTTCCTATCTGATCGAGAGTGAGTTATTTCAATTGATGCTGGCCGACGTCTTTCGCAAGCCACCACGACCGACCGATTGGCCAAAGCCTTCCAGATGGCCCAAAGGAGTTCGGAGCCGATCCCGAACGGCCGAATACCAGGCCGGCAGTCCAAAACCCTCCAACGTCATCCGGCGGACCTAGAGGCCGGAACCGACCGGTGACTGACAGGCGCGAGGTCAAAGTGCATGGGCGGCTAGTAAAGTAGTTCAACCTGGAAATAAAATACTCTTATGGCATCTCGATATCGCGGCGCTGACGCACTTATGGGGGCAATGGCAAGGGCTGCCACCCGTCATATTTTCACGCTCTCTGGCAACCACATCATGCCAATTTTCGATGCCGCATTAGATGCCGGCATCACACTTATCCACACACGCCACGAAGCGGCGGCCGTGCATATGGCCGATGCCTGGGCGCGATTAACGGGCGAGCCGGGCATCGCGCTCGTCACAGGCGGCCCCGGTCATGCTAATGCGATGGGCGCGCTCTATACCGCTGCGATGGCTGAATCGCCAGTGGTGCTGATTTCGGGACATTCGCCGAATAACCAGCTCGGTATGGGCGCGTTCCAGGAGATGCGGCAAGCTGACCTCGCAGCTCCCCTTGTAAAGACTGCGTTTACGTGCGCACGGGCGGACGACGTCGCGCGCGATTTTACAAGCGCGATCCGTTCGGCGCGCTCGGGGCGGCCCGGACCGGTACACTTGAGTCTGCCCACCGACTCCCTCGATGACGCGGCGTCCGTGGAGACCGTGCCGAACGCCGAAGCGTTTTTCGACAAGTCGACGGCACTCAATGCCGGCGCGGCCGACGGAATGCTGAAGCAGCTGCAGCGCGCGCGGCGTCCGCTGATCCTTGCAGGCCCCGCACTCATGACGCGGAAGAGCCGTGAATCTACCACGCAGCTCGAATATGTCTTACAAATTCCCGTCATCGGAATGGAGAGTCCGCGCGGGATCGCCGATCCCAGTCTGGGTGCGTTTTCGCAGATTCTAGCGCAAGCCGATTGTGTTCTGCTGCTCGGCAAGCGGCTCGACTTTACGCTCAAATTCGGTATGCCGCCGGCGATCAATGCGACCTGCAAGTTTCTGCAAATCGACGCTGAGCCCAAAGAGATTGAACGGACGCAACGTGCGATGGGCGCGCGATTCTCTGCGAGCGCACTGGCAGAGCCGGTGGCAGCCGCGAAAACGCTTGCGCATTGCGCGCGAGCTCGACCGGCCACAAAGAGCGCTTGGCTCGAGGAAACCAAGGCTGCGGTCGCGTATCGGCCGGCGGCATGGGATACGGCGAAATCGAGCCAAGCTGATCGCCTTCATCCGCTCGAGGCACTACGCCCGCTTCAGGTTCTGCTCGACGGGCACCCAGATTCGGTGTTCATCTCGGACGGTGGTGAGTTCGGCCAGTGGGCGCAAGCGTGCCTAAGCGCGCCGAATCGCGTTATCAACGGAGTTGCCGGCTCGATTGGTGCAGCGCTGCCGTTTGCCATCGCTGCGCGCATCGCCAAACCCGATGCTCCGGTGATCGCCGTGATGGGTGACGGCACATTCGGCTTTCATCCGGCGGAAATTGATACGGGCGTCCGTTACGGACTGCCCTTTGTCTGCGTCGTAGGCAATGACGCGCGCTGGAACGCGGAATATCAGATTCAGTTACGCGACTATGGGCGCGGTCGTCTCCACGGCTGCGAGCTGCTGCCGACGCGGTACGACAATGTGGCATCCGCTTTCGGCGGTTATGGGGAGTTGGTGACGAGTGCGAAACAGGTTGGGCCGGCCGCGCGGCGCGCAATGATGTCCAACCTGCCCGCTTGCATCAACATTTTGATCGAAGGAATCGCGGCGCCCGTGACTTGAAACGCAGATCGAGGCCGACAATGGTCATACAGGTGGTGCTGCAAGACGCCGACGAAATTGCCAGACCGTCCGATCAATCACAAGGCGTGTGCCGGCTGCCAGAGACGCCCGCTGCCCCCTTGCTTTGAAAGGTCTATTAGAGCCCTTAAAAGACACGCCGCCGTAGGTTCAAGCGACCGCTCGGCCAATTCGTCCCAAGCGCGACAGCATGCGAGGAACCTCGGAGGCGGGCTGCGGCGTGCTGAACAGATATCCCTGCACCTCATTGCACCCTTCGGCGCGGATGAGTTCAAGCTGCTCTTTCGTTTCCACGCCCTCGACGGTAATCGTCATGCCTAGGCTGATGCCAAGCCCTGACACTGCGCGAATGATGGCAAGGGTATCGCTGTTTCGATCGATTTGACGCGTGAATGACTGATCGATTTTGATCTTGTCGAAGGGGAAGCTTTGCAGGTAGCTCAGCGACGAATAGCCGGTGCCGAAGTCATCCATGGAAATGCACACGCCAAGGCTATGCAACTGATGCAAGGTGATAATCGTGGCTTCGCTGTTTTGCAACAGGATGGCTTCGGTAATCTCCAGCTCGACGCGATTCGACGAGATGCCGGCATTGGCAATCGCCGACATGACCGTCGCAACAAGCGTCTTGCTGCGGAACTGCACCGGCGAGAGATTGATGGCGATCTTGAGGTCACCGGGCCATTTGGCCGCCTCGGCACAGGCCTGTCGTAGCACCCATTCGCCGAGGCCGATGATCAGACCTGTTTCCTCTGCCAACGGAATGAACGTCGCCGGCGAAACCCTGCCACGCGTCGGATGGTTCCATCGCAATAGCGCCTCGAAGCCGCAGATCGTGTCGTCTTCGAGAGTCATCACCGGTTGGTAGAACAGCTCGAACTCGCCGACGGCAATGGCCTTGCGCAGATCCGTTTCGAGAGTGCGGCGTTCCTGCATTTCCGCGTCCATCTTGGGCTCGAAAAAGCTGAACCCGCTACGGCCGTGTTCCTTGGTCCGGTAGAGCGCCATATCCGCGCTCTTGAGCAGGTAATCCGCGTCGATACTGTCGTTGGGCGCGACCGAGATGCCGATGCTAGTGCCGATGGCGATCTCGTGACCGTCCACGCCGAAGGGCTTCACCATCGCATCGACAAGCTGTTGCGCCAACAGGCTCGCCGACACGGGCTGCTCGACGCCAATCTGCAGAATGGCAAACTCATCGCCGCCCAGGCGAGCCACGATATCGGTCTCGCGGACATATTCGCGCAGCCGGCGACCGACGGCGCAGAGCAGCGCGTCGCCGATCGGATGACCGAACGTGTCGTTGGCTTGCTTGAAGTAGTCGAGGTCCAGGCAGAGGACGGCAAGCGATGCGCCGGACATGGCGCTGCTTAGGTAGGAGGTCAATTGCTCGCGGAACAACACGCGGTTGGGCAATCCCGTCAGCGCATCGTGATGCGCCATGTGCGCAATTTTCTGTTCGGCGCGCTTCTGCTCCGTGATGTCTTGATGCAGGGCAACCCACCCGCCGGCGACGAGGGGTTGATGCACCACTGAGATGACCCGTCCGTCCCGCAGTTCATTGACCACCTGATAAGGCACGCATCGATCCACTTCCTCAAGGCGATTTTGGATATAGCGCTCGCTGTCCCCCAGCATGTTCCCGGTGGCCGCGCGATATTCCAAGATGGTGCGCAGCGTCGTACCCACCTGCACCTGCTCGGAGGAAAGGCCGTACATCCGCGCGTATTGTTCGTTGCACACGACCAGACGTTTGTCCTGATCGAACATGCAAAGGCCCTGCACCATGTTGTTGATGGCGGCGTCGAAGCGCTGATTTTGCGAGCGCAATTCGGCTTCGCGCTGGGAGAGCTTGCTGGTGCGTTCGGCGATGGTCGCTTCGAGGCTGCGGTTGAGCCGGTCGAGCTCCTCGATCATCAACGTGATGGACCGGTCGGTGCGCCGTCGATCGCGGTCGGCCTCCTCGAAAGCGGCGCTGACAAGCTGTGCCAACAGGTCCAAATCGACCTCGCCGGATGGCCTCGTCGCCTTGGCAAACTGTTTGCTGACGAGCTTATGCACGCGCCCCTCAAGCCGCCTCGTGGAATGTGGTGACGGTCATGGTCTGATTATGCAGTTCGCAGATACCGGAAGTCGCGTGCGGGGAAATCTCGCCGTATGAGTAGAATCCGAGCCGCAAGGTGCGGTTGCCGAGTTCGGCACTGGCGGCTTCGATTTCGTCGGAAATTCGCTGGCCCATGAGTAGACGCCGCCCGATGCAGCTTACCAGAATGGCGATGCTGTCTCCCTCGCCGATTCCGGCCCGTGCCTGCCGCGCGGCATCCGCCGCACCCGCCGACAGGCGGTCGAAGTTGCCGCGCATGAGCTGTGCGGTCCAGCCTTGCGGCATGTCGCCGGCGAAGGTCATCGTGCGCTTCTGGCGATCAACCGCCAGCACCGTGCGCATGATCGAACTTTCTGGTTGAGCGGGATCGCTAATCTGCAACGGAAACAGCAGCGCCGTTCCCGGCAGGCCCTTGGCGTCTTCCTCGCCGAGGTAGCGCTCATAGAGATTGAGTGCCGGCTCGCCATCGAGTTCGACCAGCAAATTGCCGATGGACTTGGTGATGCAGCGGCGCGGACCGAAGACGTCCCAGCCGCCGGCGCTGCCGTGGCCGATGCGAATGGTGGAGCCGTAGAAGCCGATAGCGGCAACGCGGTTCGCCCGAGGGCTGTCGTCCGCCCCAACAAGTGTCTCGCTGAATTCCGCGCCATCGCCGGCCAGCCCGCCGGTGATCGGAATATTGCCGCTGACCACGCTGGTAATGCCGGCGACGAGCTTGCTGCCATTCACGTTCAATCCGTCGGACAGAACGAATACGCCAGCAAGATCGTCGGCCTTGAGCGCTTTGCCGATGGCCGCCCCGCAGAGATAGGACATGCCGGCGTCGGCGACGGGCTCGCACACGAGCTTGAGCTTGGTTGCCTCAAATTGGATGGCAATGCCGGCGATGGTGTCATCGACGACGTCGCCCCGATGAATCTGCCCGCCCGTGCTGCAGCCGAGCAGGTGCGCCTTGGGAAACATCTTGCGAAGGTCGTCGAAGCGCGCCTTGTCGGAGAGCACGCGCCTGGTTCCGAAATAGAGCACCAGATTTGCCGCGCTACTCTCGCGCAGATCGTCCTTCCACGCTTCGGTTGCACTCCAAGCAAATTCACGAGCGCGCATTTGCTATCCCCGCAATTGGTTGCAGACAGCATTGTTCGCGGTATTCGACAGCCGTGTCCTACCTGAAAATGCTGAAGCGTTTGTTATGGCGGAGCACTTCAGGCCGCTCGGACGGCAAAGCTGTTCTATTTCACAATTCATTAGGACTAACAAAGCCATTTTTAACCACCCGCGCTTCGTCGCGGCGTGGGCGATGGCGCGCGGCAGCGTGTAAGTGTGCCCCGCCTCGTAGAGCCGCAGGCAGCGCACGGCTCATGTGAGTGAAATCGACGAGTGCGAAATGACGTTCGGACATGTCCACGCCTCACGTGGACGGTCCTAAACTATCGTGGCGGAAATCTAGCAGCAGCAGTCGTCGTGGCTATCGCTCTCCCGCTGCTGTCGAGGGCTTGAACAGTCCACTCATACGTATGCCGTTGGCCAGAAGGCGGGCACGGCCCTTTGAATGAGAACGCGCCGGCCGGAATCGCACTCCCGCCGTCGTAGGCGATAGTCCCACCACCATGGGGGTAGCTCGGTACGTTCTTGTCCACCATCTTGAACGCGAGACGCGCGGTGCCCTTTGGGACGTCAGAGACATTGAACGCGGGCGAGGTGGTGCTGCACGCCTGGTATCCTGCCCACGAGAATTTTACAGACATCGCCAGCGAAGCGGACGGAAAAGATACGAGCACGGCGAGGCAGGCGACTGCAGCAACGCATAGAAGCTTTGAAGCCATCACATTCTCTGATTTCGTACGAACATTTCGACAACGGCACCCGTGCGATAGACTAGACCACTGCCGAGGGCGCCGCCACATCTCCGCTCCTCCCGGCCGGGCGTCGGGCCGCCGTCCCGGACCCGCCGGACGGGGGCAGAGGGAATTCGTTGGCCGACCTGGTGGTCCAAGGCCATGACTGGTGCCGGCGTCATCCAAGGAGGTCCGGCGGGCGCAGAGAACGGCGCGGCGTCATCGTGCGTGTAACTGGCCGCTAGTCGATTCTCGAGCGTGTACTTCGCCAAGGCCCGTCAAGAAAGGCGAGACTTAGAAAGTCCGCGCGTATCAGCGGGTTTCGAGATGAGCTTTGACCCTAGTTGTCGCCGCCGAGCGGGAGCTTAAAGTTGACGTTCCCGATTGTACTGAGGGTCTTGAGAGATTTTAGCGTGTCGGCAAATAAAGTCCCTCCCGGAGCCAAGCCAGCGGCGAGATAAGAGAATATGGATACAGTTATCAGCGAGCGGATCGCAAAATTGAGCAACCACAAAGTCATTACCGTGCGCACGATCCCTGGCTTTTCATGCGCTCTCTCTGGTCGCGGATCTTCCTGGCGCGCCGACCACGCGTTTTCTGTTCTGTCGGACCACGCGGCTTCCTGGCTCGCCGACCACATGTTTTCTTGTCTTGCCGACGATTTGTCTTGGCCACTTTCGAATTTTATGTTCCCTCTTGCGCGGTCGTATTCCCTGCGTTGATCCGCGCTGCCCAGTACTCGATAGGCTTCGATAATGTCGGCCGCCCGCCCGGCGTGGTTTTGGCCATTGTTAACGTCTGGATGGTATCTCTTCAGCAACGCACGGCTTGCTGCCGCAAGTGCCACGTCCTCGATCGACGGCAGCACTCCGATGATGGCGTAGTAGTCTTTCTTGGTTTCCATGGCGCGTCGCAGTCGCCCCCGCCCCCGGGGGTGGCTTTATAAATGCACTCAATCACGCATTCACAAACGTTGCGTCGATTCAGAAGCTGCAATTCGGCGCGACCGCTTTGCTTGATATTTACCAACGAAAGCGGCGGATGGAAATTCCCCACTTTTTGGGCGGGGCACTGGTAGTTCAAGCTTTACTTGGCAGCGAAACCGCCGCTGTCGGTCTATCTCGGCGCCTTGCCTGACTTGGCGCGGCGCTTAGCCGCGGCGCTGCATCTGGCGGCCATCGCCGGCGGCGACGGCGACCCCAGTCGCGAGGTCACGACCGCCACCGTCAAGCGCGCGGCGGCGATCGTGAATGCGTCCGTCTTGCCGGTTGCCCAGGCGCTGCTGGGGCCGATCAGTACCAGCGAGGTCGAACGCGACGCGCGTCGCCTGGTCCAGCATCTGCGTACGCTCACGAGCGCAGAGCATCGCGCGTTAGGCGCCGACCGCAGATGCGCGCATGGCAACACTCAATGGCGACGCCGCGTTTCGATGCGGCGGTCGGCCTGCTGGTGGAATGCGGATTGCCGGAGACCCTCGATAAAGCGGGCGGCCAGTTCCTCAAGGTCACGGACCTGGTGCACGCCGACGCCTAGGTGGCGCTGTCAACCGCCCCTAGCCGACAGCCGGGGCACAACATTACCGGGGGGCCGTTGACAGCGGCCCCCCGCTTCCGTCAAGCGGCACCAGACATCGGTTTGCGCCACGTTTCGTTGTCGTGTCTGGGGGCGGCCTCGACAAGCAGGCGGCTCGTCCGCCCTCTTCCTTGGGTGCTTGGCATTGGCGACTGCCGGCGTCACGCCTAGCTCTGCGCCCGCGTACGCGCGCAATTTAAGGCAATGATCTCACTGGTGCGCGTGCGTGGACGAAATTCATCAAACGACCAACGCAGAATATTATTCTATTATTGCGGAATCGGCGTCGGCGCGCGCCATCAACATTGCCGTTGCCAGTCGTCGACCTCTGCGGCGGCCGCAATGCCGCTATGCGCTGTACGATTATCGAAATGTCATGCGGGTGACTTTGTACCTCGTCCCCCCGTTACCACCCCCAATAGGAAACGCCTTGTTGGGGGAAAGGAAACAATTTTTTGGGCAAAAGGAAACTTCTTGCCGAGAAAAAGGAAACAAGTTGCCGGGAAAAAGAAACGCTGTATTTATCCGAAACGGAAGCAAACACGCGCTTGCTTCCCATCACGCGTTCTAGCATATTTTTCTCGCATGGGCGAAGTTGCATTGTCCACAAGTGTGGTCCACAGCGTGCGGCGACGATCATTGCGGCGGAAAAAAAGCGCCGCGGGTTTAAGCTCTTAGATCGGTGCGAAGGGTCTGGACCAGGGTCCAGGTCCCCCAGCCAATCTTCCCGTTGCTTTTGCCCCGGTCCCTCGACGCAAGGCTAGGGCATGAACGCGCCGCCGTTCACCGGCACGATTGCCCCCGTCATGTAGCTATTGCCGGGATCGGCGAGAAAGCGAATGACATAAGCAATCTCTTCCATGCTGCCAAGACGGCGCAGCGGGGCGACGCGCGCCAGCTTTTCCCGCTGCGCTTTGCTAAACTCGCGCACCATTCCGCCGGCCAAGAGCCCCGGCGCCACGGCGTTGCAGAGCACGCCGTAGCGCGCACCTTCCAAGGCATAGGTTTTGGTCAGCGCGTGCACGCCGGCTTTCGAGGCGCCATAGGCGGGGTGCGCGCCGATGCCGCCGACCTGGCCGGAGATCGAGCCAATGTTCACAATTCTGCCGCCGCCGGCCGCGGCCAGCACCGGCAAAGCAGCGGCACAACCGTAGAAAGTACCGGTGAGATTGACTGCGATAATGCGGTGCCAATCCTCGGCGCTTGCTTCTTGCACCGGGCAGGCGAGAAAGGCGCCGGCGCCGTTGATCCAGGCCTGCAACTTGCTTTCGCGCCCTGCCCGCTCCGCCAAAGCGATGATGGCGGCGCGGTCGGTCACGTCGAGCGTCACCGCTTCAAGGCCCAGACGCGGCGGCGTTAGCGCGCGATCGGCTGCATAGACGGTGTAGCCGTCGGCGAGGAAACTGTCGCAGAGCGCACGGCCAAGATCGCCGGCGGCGCCCGTGATCACCACGGCGCGCGAAGCATCGGTCATCGGTTTTCTCCATTCACGCGGGGCGCGCTACTCCTGTCGGCGACACCTTCACTTGACGTATTTGCGGAAATCCGGCTTGCGCTTTTCGTTGAACGCGCGCACGCCTTCCTTCGATTCCTCGGTGTCGTAGTAAAGCTTCAGCGCCTGCAGGCCGAGACCGCCGATGCCGACGATCGAATCGGTATCGGCGTTGAACGAGCGCTTGGCGATGGCGATCGCGGTCGGGCTGCGCTCCATGATTTCGCGGCACCAGGCGTCGACCTCGGCATCGAGCTGGTCGTCGGGCACGACCTTGTTGACCAGCCCCATGGCGGCCGCTTCTTGCGCCGTGTAGCGGCGGCACATGAACCAGATTTCGCGCGCCTTCTTCTCGCCGACGAGACGCGTCAAATACGCAGTGCCGAAGCCGGGATCGACCGAGCCGACTTTCGGGCCGACCTGGCCGAATTGCGCGCTTTCGCCGGCGATGGTGAGGTCGCACACCGTGGCGAGGACATTGCCGCCGCCGATGGCATAGCCGCGCACCTTGGCGATGACCGGCTTGGGCGCATTGCGAATGACGGCATGCAAGGTCTCCATCGGCAGGCCGATGGTGCCGCGCCCGTCGTAGCTGCCCGCATGCGCGGATTGATCGCCGCCGGTGCAGAAAGCGCGGGTTCCCGAGCCGGTGAGAACGATTACGCCGATCTGCTTGTTCCAGGCGGCGCGGCCGAAGGCGTCGATCATTTCGTCGCAGGTCTTGCCGCGGAAGGCGTTGAGCTTATCCGGCCGATTGATGGTGATGGTGGCGACACCGTTCGTCTCGTCGTACAGCAGATCTTCGTAAACGCTGGTCATTTTTTCCTCGTTTGGCTCGCTATGACAAAGACTTTGCCTGTTCCCGCAGCTTGAATTTCTGCACCTTGCCGCTCGGCGTCATCGGCAGCGCGTCGACGCATTGCAGCCGTTCAGGCATGTATTGCTTGGCGACCTTCTGCTCGGTGAGAAAGCGGATCATTTCGGCGAAGTCGAGCGTCTGGCCAGCTTTACAGACGACGAAAGCGTAGGCCCGTTCGCCAAGCCGCGCATCCGGCATGCCGACGATGGCCACGGCTTGCACCGCCGGATGGCGGAACAACAGGCCCTCGATCTCGACCACCGGCACGTTTTCGCCGCCGCGGATGATGATGTCCTTGGCCCGGCCGGTGATGCGGATATAGCCGTCTTCATCAAGGCGCGCGAAATCGCCGGTGTCGAACCAACCCTCGGCGTCGTGATTGTACAATTGCGGCCGCTTCAGATAGCCGACGAAATTGGAGCAGCCGCGTACCTTGAGGATGCCCTCCTGTCCCGGCGGCAATGGCTTGTTGTCGGCGCCGACCACACGCACTTCCATTCCAGGTAACGGGCAGCCGTCGGTGAAAAACGCCTTTTCGTCCGGATCGCCGAGCTTCGTGGTGGTCGCCGCGCCGTTTTCCGTCATGCCCCAAGCCGAAACAATATTGGCGCCGAGGATCTTCGTCGCGCGCTCGACCAAGATGCGCGGGATCGGCGCCCCGGCGGCGAGGAAAATGCGCAAGCTCGGCACGTCGCAGCCGCCCTGCTCGACGGCCGTGGTCAAATCGGACAAAAACGGAGTCGAGGCGAAGGTGAAGGTCACTTTCTCCGCGTCGATCAACAGCGCGGCCCGCCTGCCGTCCCAAACATCCTGCAACACCACCGTCGACTGCAACACGACCGGCATCATGATGCCGTAGATGAAACCCGACTGATGCGCCAAGGGCGACGCCATCAGCACGATATCCTTGTCCGTCAGTTCCAGCCGTTCGCGGAACGGATAGATGTTCGAGAGTATGGTGTTGGCGGTATGCATCACACCTTTCGGCTCGCCGGTCGTGCCCGAGGTGTAGAGAAGCTGGATGACGTCATCGGGGCGATGCCGGCGCTGCGCAAACAGATGCTTGGCGCGCGCGGCGTCGTATGGCGCCTCGAGCAGCACACGCTCGAAGCTCTCCTCGCCGGCGCCGCCGATCACCAACAACCGCTGCAGATGCAGCAATTCGGATTGGAAGGCCCGCACCATGGCGGGGTAATCGAAGCCGCGGAACTCGCGCGGCACCACGAAGATCTTGCTCTGCGCGAAGCCGAGCATAAATTTGACTTCGCGCTCGCGGAAAATCGGCATCATCGGGTTGATCACCGCGCCGATACGCCAGGTCGCGAACACCAATGCCGAGAATTGCCACCAGTTCGGCAGCTGGCAGGAAACGACGTCGTCCTTTTCGACACCGAGGTCCGCCAAAGCGAGCGCGATGCGATCGACCAGCGCGCCAAATTCGCGGTAGCTGAGCCGGTAGCTCGAACCATCCATTGCATTGGTGCCGACGACTGCCGGCTTGTCGGGTACGTCCGCCACGCAGTGGTCGAGCAGATCCTCGAACAGCTCATCGCGCCAAAAGCCCTGTGCGTGCATAGCCTTCGTCCAGGCCTCCGACACCATCGGATCAAATTTCATCGCCTACCCCCGGTTGCTCTTGGCGCGGCAGCCTGCGCCCCCATCCCGTTGCCCTGACAGCCGCGGACATCTTATCCCTACGCGCCGGTCACCGGCATCTGAGCCCCCACAAGCGCTTGACAGCGCCGTAAGAAACGGCGATCTTGCGACCGAATGACCGTTCATTCAAGCGCAATATAGCCATGATCCTCAGTGAAGAACAAGAACTGATCCGCGCCACAGCCCGCGATTTCGCCAAGAACCGCCTGGCCCCGTTTTCCGCGGATTGGGAGCGTAATAGCACCTTCCCGCGCGAGGCTTTGCGCGAAATGGGTCAGCTCGGCTTCCTAGGGATGACGGTACCCCCGGAATGGGGCGGGGCCGGCGCCGACTATGTCGCCTATGCGCTGGCGCTCGAGGAGATCGCCGCCGGCGATGGCGCCACTTCGACGATCATGAGCGGGCATAATTCGGTCGGCTGCATGCCGATCCTGGAATACGGCACCCACGACCAGAAGGAGCGGTACCTGCGCCCCCTCGCCTCTGGCGAGAAACTATGCTGCTTCTGCCTGACCGAACCGCAAAGCGGTTCCGACGCCAGCGCCATCAAGGCGCGGGCGGAATTGCGCGGCGACCATTATGTGCTCAACGGCACCAAGCAGTTCATCACCACCGGCAAGAATGCCGACGTGGCGCTCATTTTTGCCGTTACCAATCCGGGCGCCGGCAAACGCGGCATTTCCGGCTTCATCGTCGACACCACAACACCCGGCTACCGGGTCGGACGCATTGAAAAAAAGATGGGGCAGAATGCCTCCGACACCTGCGAAATACAGTTAGACAATCTCGAAGTGCCGGTCGCCAATCGCCTCGGCGCCGAAGGCCAGGGTTATCGCATTGCGCTCGGCAATCTGGAGGGCGGCCGCATCGGTATCGCCGCCCAGTCGGTCGGCATGTCGCGCGCGGCCTATGAACTGGCGCTCGCTTACGCGCATGAGCGCCAATCCTTCGGCAAACCGATCATCCAGCACCAGGCGGTCGCGTTCAGGCTTGCCGAAATGGCGACCAAGATCGAAGCCTCGCGCCAATTGGTGCTGCACGCCGCGGCGCTGCGCAGCGCCAAGCGCCCCTGCCTAGTCGAAGCCTCGATGGCCAAGTTGTTCGCCACCGAGATGGCCGAGCAGGTCTGCTCGGACGCGATCCAGACCTTCGGCGGCGCCGGCTATATCCAGGATTTCGGCGTCGAGCGCATCTTCCGCGCCGTGCGCGGCGCCAAGATCTACGAAGGCAGTAACGATATCCAGCGGCTGGTGATCAGCCGCTCGTTCCACACTTAGACCAGTCCGCATGCTCCCGCTCGCCGGCATCAAAGTTCTCGACTTCAGCACCTTGTTGCCAGGGCCGCTGGCCGGACTGTTGCTGGCGGAAGCCGGCGCCGACGTCATCAAGATCGAACGACCGGGTATCGGCGACGAGATGCGCACTTACGAGCCGAAGCTCGGCGCCGACAGCGCCAATTTCGTGTTGTTGAACCGCGGCAAGGGCTCGGTCGCCATCGATCTCAAGGCGCCGGACGCGATCGCCCGGCTTACACCGCTGATCGAGAGCGCCGACGTGCTGATCGAACAGTTCCGCCCGGGTGTCATGGCGCGGCTCGGGCTAGGGTTTGACGCACTGAGCCGGATCAATCCGCGGCTGATTTATTGCAGCATCACCGGCTTCGGCCAAACCGGTCCGCGCCGCGACATGGCGGGGCACGATCTCAATTATCTGGCGCTCGCCGGCCTGTTGTCGCTCACCGCCGATGCGAGCGGCACGCCGGGAATGCCGCACGCGCCGATCGCCGACATTGCCGGCGGCAGTTATCCGGCGGTCATCAACATCCTGCTCGCGCTGCTGCAGCGCCAGCAGACCGGACGCGGCAGCTATCTCGACATTGCCATGACCGACAACCTCTTCCTGCTCGCTTATTGGGGGCTGGCTAACGGCTTTACCGCCGGCGACTGGCCGAAGGCGGGCGCAAACCTGACCACCGGCGGCTCGCCGCGCTATCAGATCTACCGCACCGCCGACGGCGGCTATTTGTCGGCCGGGCCGATCGAGCAGCGATTCTGGGAGGTGTTTTGCCGGCTGATCGAGCTCGATGGGCCGTTGCGCGACGACAGCGGCGATTCCGAAGCGACCCGGCGCGGCGTCGCCGCCCGCATCGCCGAAAAGTCCACCGCGCATTGGCGGCACGTGTTTGACGGCGTCGATGCCTGCTGCGCGATGGTTGAGAGCCTCGAGCAGGCTGTGCAGGATTCGCAGGTAGTTGCCCGCAATCTGTTTGCGCGCCGCGCTGCATCCGACACCGGCGCTATTCCCGCCTTGCCGGTGCCGATTGTCGAGGCGCTGCGCGATCCGGCGCTGACGCGCGTCGCCGCCCAGCTCGGCGCCGACAATACTCGCCTTGCAGCGGGGGCTGAATGACGCTCGCCATCCAGATCCCCCGCTTTGGCGAACCGGAAGTTCTCGTGACCGCCGACATCGCCGTGCCGGCGCCGCGCGCCGACGAGATCACCATCGACGTGCACGCGATCGGCGTGAACTATCCAGATCTGCTGGTGGTGCGCGGCCTCTATCAGAATCTCGCACCGCTTCCGTTCAGCCCCGGCAAGGAAGTCGCCGGCATCGTCAGCGCGGTCGGACCCGGCGTTACTGAATTCCGCGTCGGCCAGCATGTCCTCTGCTTTGTCGAGAACGGCGGCTATGTCGAGCGCATCACGGTGCCGACCTTCCTCTGCCACGCGATGCCGGACGGGCTGGAATTTGCCGACGCCATCGGCATCGGCCTTGCATTCCAGACCGCGCATTTCGCTCTGTTCGCGCGCGGCGGCATGAAGGAAGGCGAAACCGTGCTGGTGACCGGCGCAACCGGCGGCGTCGGCATTTCGACGGTCGCGCTTGCCAAGGCCTGCGGAGCAACCGTTATCGCCGGCTGCGCAAGCCCCGAAAAGGTGTCGTTCGCCCGCCAGCATGGCGCCGACTACATCGTCATGCTGGACCGCCCCGACCTCGACAGCACGCTCAAGGCCGAGATCGCCGCGCTGACCGATGGCCGCGGCGCGGACATCGTGGTCGACAATGTCGGCGGCTCCATCTTCGACGCCTGCCTGCGTTCGCTTGCCTGGTGCGGGCGTATCGTGGTGGTCGGCTTTGTCGCCGGCGCGCCCTCAACGCTGCGCTCGAACTATCTCTTGATCAAAAATATCTCCGCCACCGGCCTGCACTGGAGCGACTACCGCGATCGCACACCGGATTTGGTGAGCAAAGCGCAGCAGCACATCTTCGCGCTGTGGCAACAAAAACGCCTGACCTCGCCGGTCACCAAGGCGATGCGGCTTGAAGATGCCCCGGTCGCCTTACGCCAAATGGCCGACCGCGGCGTGCTCGGCAAGATCGTGCTGCTCACCAGCCATTATGCCGGCCCGCTGACGCCGGCCGCCGCCGATGCCCGCATGACACAAACCGCCAAAAGCTAGGTTCCGCCATGTTCAAGACCACCGTAACCGACCAGATCGCCACTTTGCTGATGAGCTCCGCTCCGGTGAACGCGTTGAGCGAGGCGTGGGTCGCCGGCCTCTCGTCCGAGATCGAACACTTAGAGAAGCGGCGCGACTGGAAGGTGCTGCTGCTGCGCTCCGACCAGAAAGTGTTCTGCGCCGGCGCCGACTTGAAGGAAATGAAGGCGCGCTTCGAGGCCGCCGACGGGCCCGAGCGGACCTATGCTTACGTAGCCTCGATCCAGCGCGTCTATGCCAAGATCGAAACCCTGCCGCAGGTGACCATCGCCGAGATCGGCGGCGCCGCGCTCGGCGGCGGCTTCGAACTCGCGCTCGCCTGCGACCTGCGCGTTGCGGCGAACGAAGCCAAGCTCGGCCTGCCGGAAGTCCGCCTCGGCCTGATCCCCGGCGCCGGCGGCACCCAGCGGCTGCCGCGGCTGGTCGGCCCCGGCCTTGCACGCCGGCTGATCCTGGGCGCCGAAGTGGTCGACGGCGCCAGCGCCGAAAAGCTCGGCCTGGTGCAATGGGCTTTTCCACGCGCCGAACTCGCCGCGCGCGCGGCCGAGATCGCCGCGCGGATCGCGGCGCTGCCTGCCGCCGCTTTGACAGCCGCCAAGCTCTGTCTGGCCGCGGCCTCCGAGCCGGGCCGCGGCGGCTTTACCGACGAATTGGAAGTCACGCGCGCGCTGCAAACCGATCCCGAAACCCGCGAACTCATCGGCGCCTTTCTCGCCGGCGCGCGGCCCTGAAATCAAACAAAGCACAGGAGAGCGAAATGAATTTCGAAGGCAAGGTAGTCCTGGTCACCGGCGGTGCATCCGGCATCGGCAAGGCGACAGTGATGGCATTCGCCCGCCAAGGCGCGACCGTGATCTGCGCCGACGTGAATGCCGCGGCCGGCGAAGCGCTGAAGCAGGACGCGGCCGCCGCCAAGCTCAAGGTCGACTTCGTCGCCATCGACATGGCCAATTCCCAGTCGATCCGCGCCGCCGCCGCCGAGGTGCTCAAGCGCTATCCGCGGCTCGATATCCTCGTGAATGGCGCCGGCTGGGGCGACGCGCAGCCTTTCATCCAGAACTCGCCGGAATTCATCGACCGTGCCATCGCCATCAACCTCACCGGCCCGACGCATCTGACGCAGGCGCTGTTGCCGTCGATGATAGCCGCCAATGGCGGCAAGATCGTCAATATCGCCAGCGACGCCGGCCGCGTCGGCTCGGGCGGCGAAACCGTCTACGCCGGCGCCAAAGGCGGCTTGATCGCCTTCACCAAATCGCTCGCGCGCGAGGTCGCCCGCTATTCGATCAACGTCAATTGCGTGTGCCCCGGCCCGACCGACACGCCGATGCTCGCCGCCCGCTCGGAGAAGCTGCGCGAGGCCTTCCTCAAGGCCATTCCGTTCCGCCGCTTCGCCAAGCCTGAGGAAATCGCCGACGCCATTTTGTTCTTCGCCAGCCCGCAATCGGCCTACGTCACCGGCCAGGTGCTCAGCATCAGCGGCGGCCTCACCTTCGCCGGTTAATTCCCACACCTTCAGTGATCGAAAGGACCTACGACCATGAATGACACAGCCACCCGCTTCCGTCCCGCCGGGCTCGATTTTTCCAATTTCAAGCCAAAGCATTTCCTCTGGTCCGTCAGCGGCAAGGTGGCGACCATCACCTTGAACCGCCCGGAACGGAAGAATCCGCTGACGCTCGAATCCTACGCCGAGCTGCGCGACACCTTCCGCAACCTGCAATACGCCGACGGCATAAAGAACATCGTCATCGTCGGCGCCGGCGGCAATTTCTGCTCCGGCGGCGACGTACACGAGATCATCGGCCCGTTGGTCGAGATGCAGCGCAAGGACGACATGGCGGGCCTCATCGCCTTCACCCGCATGACCGGGCAACTGGTCAAAGAAATGCGCGCCTGCCCGCAGCCGATCGTCGCCGCGATCGACGGCATTTGCGCCGGCGCTGGCGCGATCATCGCCATGGCGTCGGATCTGCGTGTCGGCACCGCGCGTAGCAAAGTGGCGTTCCTGTTCGTGCGCGTCGGCCTCGCCGGCGCCGACATGGGCGCTTGCGCCATGCTGCCGCGCATCATTGGCCACGGCCGCGCCTCGGAGCTGCTCTACACCGGCCGCGCCATGGACGGCGCCGAAGCCGAGCGCTTCGGCTTCTACAACAAACTAAGTGAGCCGGAGAAGGTGCTGGAAGACGCGCAGGTTCTGGCCAAGGCGCTGTCGGACGGCCCGACCTTCGCCAACGCCATGACCAAGAAGTGCCTGCACCAGGAATGGAACATGGGCGTCGACGAGGCGATCGAGGCCGAGGCGCAGGCGCAGGCGATCTGCATGCAGACCAAGGACTACGAACGCGCCTATGAGGCCTTCGTCGCCAAACAGAAGCCGGTGTTCATGGGCAACTGAGCAGGCCGCGTTACCGCTTCAAACCTCGGACCGGCGGCGCCCTCGCCGGTCTTGCGCCGCGCCCGCGCCGGCGTGCAACGGCTCCATCTGGGCGTAGACCTGCTCGCCCTTCGGCGTCAGCACCGAATTGAGCATCAGCTTGAGGCCACGCTCGACATAGTCGTCGAGCGACATCAGCCCATGAAAGTGCCAGGCCTTCAGCGCCCAACTGTGCGAGAACATCACGATCTGGTAGGTGAACATTTCGACATCGACCTTGTTGAACAGTCCAGCGGAGATGCAATCCTCGATGCAAGCGGCGATCAGCTTGTTGGTCTCGATCTCCTTTTGCATGATCAGGATGCGTCGCTGCTTGCGCAGCGACTTGGTTTCGCGATAGGCGAGCACCGTGGCGTCGATCTTCTCGCCGTTGACGGCGCAATAGGCGTGCACCGCGACCTGAAACCGCGTCAGCGGATCGACGACGCCTTCAAGCGCGGCCGGGATGCAACGCAGATAACTGTCGAGCACCTCGATCAGTGCCAGGAACAGAACGTCTTCCTTGTCGGTAACATATTGGTAGATGGTGCCGATGCTGACGTTGGCCTGGCCGGCGATATCGCGGATCGTAGTGACATGATAGCCGCGCTTGCCGAACAGATTGATCGCGGCTTTGACGATCTGCCCGCGCCGCTTCTCGATCAGCTCGGGGACCTCGACCTTGCTCTTGACCATCAAGTTCATGGTTGGGCGCCCTTCTTTGCAAACGAATCGCGCATCGCCGACCTGACCGCTCCTTATTACGCGGCCCGTCGGTCGGCCGGACGGACCGCGGTATGACCGGCGGCCACCGCGCGGCGGCCGCCGGGTCTTGTCGATTCAGACGTTAGAGCATCGGCGTCATCTTGCAGGTTCCGGTCGGCGGTTCCGTCACCACGTCGCCCGGCAGCGTCATGGTGATGATCGGGCGCAGCTTGCCTCCCTGCTCGCCGATATAGCCGAAGTAGTTCGGCGCGATGATCTGATGATCCGCGGCGCGGATAGTAAGCTTTCCGAGGAGGGTATCGAAAGTGCCGCCGCTCATGACCTTGGCGATATCAACAGGCTTCACGCTTTTTGCGCGCGTGACCGCCTGATAAATCACCTGCATGCCCATATAGGTCTCACCTTCGAAGTTGGTCGGCTCGTCGCCGTTGTACTTTTTCTTCCAGGCAGCAACGAACGCCTTGTTCTCCGGGGTGCCGAGCGTCGAGCTGTAGTTGATGATGCCCCAGATGCCCTTCGACACCGCGCCCAGCGTCTTCACGTTGGCGTCGGTGACGAAGCTCACGCCGGCGACGAAGATCTTGTCGAAGATGCCGAATTCCTTCGCCTGGTTGGCAAAGTTGATGGCGTCGCGGCCGGCGAGCGCCACCCACAGACCTTCTGCGCCCGACGACTTGATCTGCTGGATGAAGGGCGCGAAGTCGTTCGTGCCGAACGGCGAGTAGATTTCGGCAACGATATCCTTCTTGTCGACCTTGGCGGCGGCGACGAAGCTGCGGCCCGAATCGCGGCCCCAGGCGATGTCGGCGGCGAGAATCGCCCACTTTTTTTCCTTGCGCGTGGCGAGCCACGGCTTGACGACGGCGGCGTCCTGCGCGTCCTGCTTGTTCACGCGGAACACGCGCGGCACGCAGGAATCGCCGGTCAGCTTGTCGCTCTTGTTGATGGTGACGACGTAGATGGCGTCCCAGCGCTGGAGCATCGGCGCCATGGCGAGCCCTTCACCCGAGGCGATCGTGCCGGTGAGGATCTTGTAGCCTTCGAGCGCCAGTTTCTCCGCCTGCTTGCGGGCGACGTCGGGTTTCGCCTCGGTATCGAGCGCCTTGATCTCGACCTTGCGGCCGTCGACGCCGCCCTTGGCATTGGCCTCGTCGGCGGCGAATTGGACGGCACGCAGGGCCTCGTTGCCGAGACCGGCATAAGTGCCGGTGAGCGCCGTCGGCACACCTATCTTGATGGCTTCCGCCGACATGGCGGGGCCGGCCAGCGCGAACATCGCGCCGGTCATTCCAAGTAGTCCAACCGTCAGTAACTTTGCCTTGCGCATCTTCCGCTTCCTTTCCTTGTGGACATTTACTTCACACTGCAACGTGCTTCTTGAGACTCTCCAATGAGATCGCCGCGAGATCGCCGTTCTCGACGATCGTGCCTTTCGACAGCACGTAGTATCGTTCGGCCACGCGCTGAACGAGGCCGAAGTGCTGCTCGATCAAAAGCAACGCGGTGCCGGTGTCGGCGAGTTTGCGCAACACGACCGCGAGTTCGTCGACGATCACCGGCGCCAATCCTTCGCTCGGTTCGTCGAGCACCAAGAGCGACGGGTTCGACATCAACGCGCGGCCGATCGCCAGCATTTGCTGCTGGCCGCCCGACAATGACGTGCCCAGGATGTTGGCGCGCTCGCGCAAAATCGGAAAGACGTCGAACACGCGCTCCATCGTCCAAGGCTGCGAGCGGCCGGCCGCGCCGCCGAGGATCAAGTTCTCGCGCACGGTAAGCGTGGGGATGATGCGCCGGCCCTGCGGCACCAAGGCAATGCCGAGCCGCGCCGCGGTAAAATGACGGATATTGTGTTGCGCCTTTCCGGCGATGCGCACCTCGCCTCCGGTCAGCCGGGCGACGCCGAGAAATGTATTGACCACCGTCGTCTTGCCGACGCCGTTGCGCCCAAGGATCGCCACGCGCTCGCCCTCGCCGATGGTCAGATCGACGTCATGCAGGATGCGGGCGTCGCCGTAGCCCGATAAAACGTTGCTGAATCCAAGCAGTTCGCTCATACGGCGCTTCCGAGATAGGCAGTGATCACTTCCGGGATTTGGCGGATTTCGGCCGGCGTTCCTTCGGCAAGGACGTTGCCGAGATGGAGCACGGTGATGCGGTCGCAGATCGAGAACACGACTTCCATGTCGTGCTCGACCAAGAGCACGGTCACGTTCCATCGCGCCGCCAAGTCCTTGAGATTGTGGGCGAGATCGAGCGATTCCTTGATCGACAATCCGGCCGCCGGTTCGTCGAGCAACAGGATCTTCGGCCGCCCGATCAGCGCCAGCGCGAGATCGAGCCGGCGCTGATCGCCGTAGGAAGTGTCGGCGGCGCGCTTGTGGGCAAGCGCGGTCAGCGTCAGCTCCGACATGACCTCGTCGATGTTGGCGGTTTCCGCCGCGCGTGCCGCGATCTCGAGCTGTTCGATCACGGTCAAATCGGGGAAAATATTGGTGCGCTGGAACGAGCGCGCGAGCCCGATGTGGCGGCGCTGCTGCGCCGACATGCTGCTGATGCTGTTGCCGAACATCTTGACTTCACCGGACCAGCGCTGCGCGCGGCCGGACAACACGTCGATCAACGTCGATTTGCCGGCGCCGTTCGGCCCGATCAGCCCGCGGATCTCGCCCGGCGGCACGGCGATGTTGGCGCCACTCAAGGCGAAGAAGCCGCTGAACGAGCGCGTCAGGTCGACCCCCTCAATTGCAAAAGTATCAGCCATGACGCCGTCCCCACCGCCACAGCCTGGCCAGCGTGCCGCCGAGCCCGGCCGGCAGCACCAACATGACGACGATTAGGATGATGCCGATGATGGCTTGCCAATGTTCGGTGACGTCGCCGGCGCTGTCCTTGGCGAAGAAGTAAACGATGGCGCCGAAGGCCGGGCCCCAGATCAGCCGCGGGCCGCCGATGATCGCCATGATCAGCGCCGAGCCCGACAGGCTCCAGTGCAGCACGTCGGGCGAAACGAAGCTGTTGTAGAGCGTGAACAATACGCCGGCGATCGCGGTGACGAGCGCCGACAAGGTCAGCACCAGGACGCGCGGCAGCACGGTGCCGTAGCCGATGAAGCGCGCTCGCTCCTCGTTCTCGCGGATCGCGGTGGTCAGCCGGCCGAACGGGCTCGCCGCCACGAAAGTAAGCGCCAAGATGATCGCGACCAGCACCGCCCAGCTCACCATGAACATGCTGTGCGGGCTTTGGAAAATAGAAGTCGGTACGCCGTATAACGTCGGCGGTAGGTTGACCGCAAAACCATCCTCGCCGCCCGTGACATAGCGGGCCTTCATGCCAAACTCGTAGAGCGCTTGGCCGACCGCGAGCGTGAGCATTGAAAAAGCGACGCCCGGGATTCTGACGATGACAAAGCCGAGAACGAAGGCGAGCGCGGTTGGCACCACCAGCGCCAGCACGATTGCGATTTCCGCACTCGCCACGCCGTGCCGCATGGATAGCGCGATGGCGTAACAGGCGACGCCGTAGAACGCGGCGTGGCCGAAGCTGACGGCGCCGTTCTGACGGATCAGGAAGCCGACGCCAGTGGCCAAGATGCCGGTGATGACCGCCTGGGTGAGCAGGGTCATCGCCAGGTTCGATTGGATTAGCAAGGCGACCAGCGCGCCGATGACGATCGCCACGGCGGCGAGCCCCGCGGTCAGCGCGTGGCGCGGCGGCGGCGAACGGATGGCGGCGGGTGCGGCGACCGTTATGTCCGTCATCACACATGGCTCCCGGCGATGCCGGTTGGGCGCCAGATCAGCACCGCGACCATCAAGACAAACGGGATCATGGTGGCCGCCCACGGCACGTAGACGAGCCCGAAATTGTGCATCTGGCCGATGACGATGGCGGCGACGAAGGCGCCGGCGAAACTGCCGAGGCCGCCGACCACCACGACGATGAAGCTTTCGATCAGGATGTAGCTGCCCATCGACGGCGACAGCGCCAGCAACGGCGCCGATACGGTACCCGACAGGCCGGCAAGCGCGGCGCCGAGGGCGACGACGATCACGCTGACCCGGTCGGTATTAACCCCCTGCATGGCCGTGGTCAGCGGATCGGCATTCGACGCCCGCACGTAGAGCCCGATCTTGCTCATGCGCAGCCACAGCGACAGGCCGAGCGCAACGAGCGCTGCGGTTGCGATCACCACCAGGCGGTATTCGGGAAAGCTTTCGCCGAAAATCGACACCGAGCCCGCGAACACCGCCGGCACCGGCATTTTGACGAAATCCTTGCCCCAGACGAACTGGGCGAAGTCCTCGAGTACCAAAAGCAGACCGAAGGTGACCAGCACGGTGACGATGGGGTCTTCGCGCTGAAGCGGCCGCAGGATCGAGACGTCGAGCAATGCCCCCATCACGGCGAGCACCGCCGCGGCCGCGACAATCGCCCACCAATAACCGGCGATGGCGGCAACGCTAAAGCCCACATAGGCGCCGATCATGAACAGGCTGCCGTGGGCGAAATTGACGATCCGCCGCAGCCCGAAGATCAACACCAGTCCGACCGAGACGATGTAGAGCAGACCACCATAAACAAGGCCGTTGAGGATTTGAACCAGCATCGGCGGCCCTCAGCCCGCCCCCGACGGCGCCATCGCAACGTGCGAACTACGGTCGAACAACAACCACGACGTGCCGCCGTACAAGGTACGTGTGCATTTTCCCGCTCTGTAACCCACCGACCTGCTCCCCCCTGGCATCGCTCATTGAGAGCAACGATGTTTTGTGATTGAATGATGGTTCAATCAGTTGCCGCTGTCAATATACCGTCGGTGTTCATCATTCGGCGGTGTCAACCGGAGCGATCTAGAGCGTGGCAAGGGCCTGTGGCGGCGTCAAAAAACGGTAAGCGAAGCATGTTTTTCCATGTTGTCATGATGCGATTGGCGGGCGCCGACGAGGCGTGTCTTGCCCGCATCCGCTATTACGAAGAACGCATCCGGCGCGACCTCCCCTACATGCACGACTACCGCTTCGGCCGGAACGTTGCCGCGCGCGCCAAGGAGTTCGCCTGGGTGGTTATCGGCACATTCGACTCATCCGCCGATCACGACCGCTATCAGGCCTCCGCGTTGCATCAGGAGATGAAGGCGTTCATGACGCCGCATATCGTGGACATGGTGGTCTGCGATTTCGACGCGAGCGGAGACAAGTAGAATGGCGGACATAGTGACAAACCAGCCGGCGTCGGCCGATTTCGTCTGGATTCCGAGCGAGGACTTCAAGCGCGCGAGCAATTGGAGCGCGCTCATCGCAGCGGAGGGGCTCGCCGACTACGCGGCGCTCGAACGCAAGGCGGCGGCGGAACCGGAATGGTTCTGGGATGCACTGATTCGTTTCCTCGGCGTGCAGTTCGTCAAGCCCTATACGCGGGTGCTCGATCCGTCGAAGGGCATCGAGTGGCCGCAATGGTGTGTCGGCGCGACCGGCAACATGACGTTGTCGCTTATCGACCGCCATCTCGCCGCCGGCCGCGGCGGGCATGAGGCGATTGTCGGCGAAAGCGAAGACGGCGAAACCCGCCGCCTCACTTATCGTGAGCTCGCTGTCGAAGTGAATCGCCTCGCCTCCGGCCTCGCGGCTTTGGGGCTCAAACAGGGCGACGCGGTCGGCGTGCATTTGCCGATGATCCCCGAGGTGGCGATTGCTTTTCTCGCGCTTGCCCGGCTCGGCTGTATCGTGCTGCCGTTGTTCTCCGGCTTCGGCGCCGCCGCCATCGCCACGCGACTCAATGAAGCCGAAGCGGTGGCTGCGATCACCACCGATGGCTCGCTACGCCGCGGCAAGCCGGTCGAGATGAAGCGTTTGCTCGACGAGGCCAGCAAGGACGTCCCGACCTTGCGCCACATCGTGGTCGCCCGTCGCTTGGGCGCCGATGTTCCGATGCAGGCCGGCCGCGACGTTTGGTGGGATGACGTCACCGCGCGCGGTCGCGACGATTTCCCCGCCGTCGAACTTCCGGCCGAACATCCGCTGATGATCGTCTACACTTCGGGCACTACCGGACGACCGAAGGGTACGGTGCACACGCATTGCGGCGTAACGGTCAAGACCGGCGAAGATTTCATTCTCTGTTTCGACCTCAAGCCAACCGACCGGCTGCTCTGGATGACCGATTTCGGCTGGCTGGTCGGCCCGCTGCAGATAACGGCGGCGCTGCTCGCCGGCGCGACCTGCGTGCTGGTCGAGGGCACGCCCGATTATCCGGAGACCGGAAGGCTGTGGCGGCTGGTGCAGGACCAAAAGATCAGCTTCCTCGGCTGCGGTCCGACGCTCGCCCGCATGATGATGCGCTATGGCAACGAAGACATCGCAAAATACGATCTCTCGTCGCTGCGCCTTGCCGCCTCGACCGGCGAGCCATGGGATCCGGATTCCTGGATGTGGATCTACGAGAAGGCGCTCGGCCGTCGCGGCCCGCTGATGAATTATTCCGGCGGCACCGAAATGGGCGGTATCGTCGCCACCAACGTGCTGTTTCCGATCAAGCCGGCGAGCTTCTCCGGCCCGATCCCCGGCACCGACGCCGATATTGTCGATGCGGAAGGCCATAGCGTTGGCCCCGACACTGTCGGTGAACTGGTCATGCGGCAGGCCTGCATCGGCACGACCCGGGGTCTCTGGCGCGACCCGCAACGCTACATCGACAATTACTGGAGCCGCTTCCCCGGTATGTGGATGCACGGCGACTGGGCCTCGCGCGATACCGACGGCTCGTGGTTCATTCACGGCCGCTCCGACGACACCATCAAGATCGCCGGCAAGCGCACCGGCCCGGCGGAAATCGAATCGCTGCTGCTGGCGACCCACCGGGTGAGCGACGCCGCGGCGGTGGCGGTGCCCGATCCGATCAAGGGATCGGCGGTCGTCTGCACGGTGATCGCGTCGCCGGACGAAACACCTGGCGACGACCTTGCCGCCGCATTGTCCGACGCGGTGGTCAGCGGCCTCGGCGGCTCGTTCCGGCCGAAACAAGTGCTGTTCGTGCGCGACCTGCCGCGCACCCGCAACATGAAGACCATGCGCCGGGTGATCCGCGCCGTGTTGCTCGACGAAAAGCCTGGCGATCTGTCGGCTTTGGTCAATCCGGAAGCCGTCGACGAATTGCAACGGATCGTGGCGGAACGGAACAAACCGGGCGGCAAAGGATCCTAGACAATGCGACTGCAAGGACGCACCGCCCTCGTCTCCGGTGCCGGCGGCCCCATGGGGCGCGCCGTGGCCGAGCGTTTCGCCCGCGAAGGCGCTTCGCTGGTCATCGGCGATATTTCCGGCAAGCGCCTGGCCGAGACGGTTGACGTTATCGGGCCGCAACTTACCAACGGCGCCAAGCTCGTCGCCGAGCGCGCCGACATCACCCAGGCGGCGGAAGCCGCAGCGGTGGTCGCGGCAGGGCAGGCCGCGTTCGGCCCGATCGACATCGTCATCAACATCGTCGGCGGCATCAAAGCGAAAACGATGTTCGAGCCGATGGTGAACATGTCGGAGGAACGCTGGGATGCGACCTTCGCGCTCAACACCAAAGGCATCCTGCATTTGACCAAGCTGCTAGCGCCGGCGATGCTCGAGCGGCAATACGGCAAGATCGTCAATATCTCGTCGATCTCGTTTGCCGGCGAAACCGGCAACGCCGACTATGGCGGCGCCAAGGCCGCCGTTGCCTCGCTGACACGGACCATGGCGATCGAGTTCGCCCCACACGTCAACGTCAATTGCATCGCGCCCGGCACCATCCGCACGTCCGCCATGCAGCGCATGCAACCGGACGACCTGGCCTTTTACGCGGCCAAGCCGCTGCTCAAGCGGTTGGGCGAGCCGGCCGACATCGCCAATGCCTGCCTGTTCCTCGCAAGCGACGAGGCCTCCTTCATCACCGGCGAAATTCTAGCCGTGTCGGGCGGCGTCTGGCCGGCTTTGTAGAGATCCTGAAAAGCGAAATCCTCGGAGAAACGATAACCATGAAAGCTATTGACGCGCCGCCCGGCTACGAAATCTGCGGCATGCCGGATGGCGGATTTGCCGCCTTGATCGGCCCCCTCTTCATCCGGCAGACCGACAACGGGCCACGCTTTGCCTTCCGCGCCGAGACCAAGCACGCCAATGCCCGCGGCGTCGTGCATGGCGGCCGGCTGATGACCTTCGCCGACCAAGCGCTCGGTCTCACTATTCAGCGCCGGCTCGACACGGTCGATGTGGCGACCGCCAGCCTGACGTGCCAGATGGCGGCCAGCGCCCGCCCCGGCGATCTGGTCGAGGGCGCGGCGACCATCACGCGGATCGCCGGCCGGATGATCTTTGTCAAAGGTATCGTCACCTGCGGCGATACAGTGTTGATGGACGCGAGCGGAATTTGGGTGCGCATCAAGCCGGCCGCTTGAACCGGAAACGCATCGGACAATCGGGCCTTTCGTATGATCACGCAATACTTCGAAGACTTTAACGCCGGCGATACCTACGACTTCGCAATACCGGCATTGTCCAAGCCCGAGATCATGGCCTTCGCCGCCGCTTGGGACCCGCAGCCCATTCAAGTCGATGAGGCCATCGCCGCGAAATTTCAGGGCGGCATCATCGCCTCGGGCTACCACACTTTGCTGACGGGACTTTGGCCGATGCTGGCAACGGTGATGGCGAAATCGGCCAATATCGGCGGGCCCGGCATGGAGCACATCCGCTGGCTTCATCCGGTGCGTCCGGGCGAGCGCCTGCAGACAAAAGTCATGGTCGCAAAGACGCATGCCTCGCGCTCTAAGCCCGATCGCGGCTTGGTGTCGTTCGAGGTCCAAACGACCAACGAGGTCGGCATCAAGATAATGACCCTGCAGTTCGCCGCCATGATCAGCCGCCGTCCGCCGCCATAAAGCAGCGAAGGAGTTCCCATGGACAGCCCACACCCATCTATCTTCGCGTTCGAGGGTCTCGTTCCGGCGGTCGATCCCGCCGCCTTCGTGCATCCGGACGCCACCTTGATCGGCGACGTGATTATCGGCCCGCGCTGCTTCGTCGGCCCGGGCGCGGTGCTGCGCGGCGACCTCGGGCGCCTCGTCATGCAGGCCGGCAGTAACGTGCAGGATACCTGCGTTTTGCATTCGTTTCCGGGCTACGACGTTGTGATCGAGGAAGACGGTCATATCGGCCACGGCGCCGTGCTGCATGGCTGCCGCGTCGGCCGCAACGCCATGGTCGGCATCAATGCCGTGGTGCTCGACCAAGCGGAGATCGGCGCCGAGGCATGGGTGGCGGCCGGCGCGGTGGTGCCGGCGGGCTTCAAGGTGCCTGAGCGCACGCTGGTTGCCGGCATTCCGGCCAAAATTCTGCGCACGCTCGACGACGCCGATATCGCCCGCAAATCGCACGGCACCAAGACCTATCAGGACCTTGCCGCCCGCTCGCTGTGCACGTTGCAACGCGCGACGCCGCTGACGGCGCCCGAACCGGGCCGGCGGCGCGTTCCGCCGCCGTTTAGCTGATCCGCTCGAACGAAGGATTGAGATCGCGTCCCATGACCGAAGCAGCTCTTCCCGCCTGGACCCCCGCCGAATGGGCCTGCAAGCATTGGCCGCAGCGCATGCTCACCGATTATCTCGACGATGCCGTCGGCCGGCATCCCGACAAGGCCGCGATCATCGACTTCAACAGCATGAGCGGCAAGGCAACCACCCTCACCTTCCGGCAACTGCAACGCATCGTCGGCCGCATGGCGGCGGGGCTCGCCTCGATGGGCGTCAAAAAGGGCACCATCGTCGCCTGCCAGTTGCCGAATTGGTGGCAGTTCGTCGCGCTTTATCTCGCTTGCGTGCGCCTGGGCGCGATCATCAATCCGCTGATGCCGATCTTCCGCCAGCGCGAATTGCGCTACATGCTAGGCTTCGCCGAGGCCGAAGTGATGGTGGTGCCGCAGCTCTTCCGCGGCTGCGACTATCCCGCGATGCTCGCGGAAATCCGCGCCGACCTGCCGCGCCTGAGGCATCTTTTGGTGATCGGCGGCAGCGGCGAGGACAGCTTCGAGCGCTGCCTGCTCGAACGGCGCTGGGAAGACGAGACCGACCTCGCCGCTTTGTACGCGCGCGAGGCGCCCTCGCCCAATGATGTCACGCAATTGCTTTACACCTCGGGCACCACGGGCGAGCCCAAAGGCGTGATGCATACCTCGAACACGCTGCTCAGCATTCTGGTCAAATACGAGGAGCGGCTGGGGCTAAGCGGCGACGACATCATCTTCATGGCGTCGCCCATGGGGCATCAGGCGGGCTTCATGTACGGACTGATGATGGGCCCGATGCTGAGCGCGAAACTCGTGCTGCAGGACATCTGGAACGCCGATCAGGCGGCGCTGCTGATCCAGGACGAAGCGGTCACCTATACGATGGGCTCGACGCCGTTCCTCGCCGACCTGACGGATTCACCCGCGGTCGATGATATCGACATGTCGTCGCTGCGTACCTTCGTATCCTCCGGCGCGCCGATCCCGAGCACGCTGGTACAGCGCGCCACCCAGCGACTGGGTGCGCGCATCATTTCCGCCTGGGGTATGAGCGAGAACGGCTCGGTGACCACCACCGTCCCCGGCGATCCGGACGACCGCATTTTCGGCACCGACGGAGTCGCGCTGCCGGGCATAGAAGTGCGTGTGGTCGACGACAAGGGCAAGCCGGTCGCGACCGGCATGCCGGGTCGCCTGCAATGCCGCGGCATCAGCATGTTCGTCGGCTATTTCCGCCGCCCCGATCTCAGCCAGCCGACGCCGGACGGCTGGTTCGACACCGGCGATCTCGCCCGCATGAATGCCGACGGCTACATCCGCATCACCGGACGCGCAAAGGACATCATTATTCGCGGCGGCGAGAACATCCCAGTGGTGGAAATCGAAAACCTGCTTTATCGCCATCCGGCCGTACGCCAAGTCGCCATTGTCGGGGTGCCCGATGCCCGGCTGGGCGAACGCGCCTGCGCCTATATCGTGCTGCGCGAGGGCGAGCATTTGGACTTCGCCGGTATGGTCGCTTATCTCGAGGGCCAACAGTTGGCACGCCAATATCTGCCCGAATATCTGGAGGTTCTGCCGCAGATGCCGATGACGGTCAGCGGCAAAATCCAGAAATTCCAGTTGCGCGAAATGGCCAAGACGTCGCACGGCAAGGCGTAGGCGGGCGTTTCGAGCGCCGCAAAGCGCTTAAGCGTCAATTCCGTCGCGTCATTCTCAGGAAGCCCCGCCGGCCATCCGTTCGCGCACTATTGGCGCCTCGCCTGCATTGTCTGGGGCAAGTGGTGCGGAATCGGCGTCGGCGGTGAATTCGGCCTGCCAGCACGCCATACGATCGGCCGCGGACAGATCGACGTAAAAGATCGTGCCGCCGCCGGGCGCATCGTCAAATCCGACCTGTCCCTGCATGCGCATTACGATCTGCCGCACGATGCTAAGCCCGAGACCGGTACCGCCTTTTTGCTGTTCGTGGACGGCGTTGGCTTGCGCGAACTTCTCGAATATCCGCGGCTTAAAGTCGTCCGGAATACCGGCGCCGTGGTCGCGTACCGAAACACGCACGTTGTCGCCGCACGTCTCGACCGAGATGACAACCTCGCCGCCGGTCGGCGAGAATTTGACCGCGTTGGAAAGCAGGTTGGTGATAACTTGGACAAGGCGGTCGGGATCGGCCTGCACGTTGGACGGCTCCGCCGCGGCGCCCAGCCTGACGCGCACGCCATAGCCTTCGGCAAATTCGTGATTGGCCTCGATCGCCTGGGCCGCCAGCACCCGCGCGTCGCAGGCTTTGAAACGAAAATCCATTTGTCCGGATTCGAGTTTCTTGATGTCCAGGATGTCGTTGACCAACCGCACCAGCCGCCGGCAATTCCCATAGGCAATTTCGATGAGATGCGCGGCCGAAGGCGACAATGCGCCGGCGGCGCCGCCGCTCATTAGCCCGAGCGAGGCGGAGATCGAGGTCATCGGGGTGCGCAATTCGTGGCTGACGGTCGATACGAATTCATCCTGCATTCGCTCGAAACGCTTGCGTTCGCTGATATCGACGACGGCGCAAAGCATCATGAAATCGTCGCCCATGCGCAACGGATTGAGGCCGACTTCGATCGGGATTTCGCTGCCGTTCTTATGCCGGCCGAGGAATTCTCGGCCGGTTCCCAGATGACGGACTTCGGGATGCTTCACAAATCCCGCGCGCTGGCGCACGTGCCTGCCGCGCAACTTATCGGGCAACAGGATCTCGACAGGCTGGCCGCGTAGTTCATCGCGCCCATAACCGAACAGGCGTTCGATTTCACTGTTGACCATCACGATGGCGCCGCCGCCATCGACGAGGACCATGCCACTGGGCGAGGCCTCGACCGCGAGTCGGAATATCTCCGGCGCCAGTGGCGCGTCGGGGGGCATTTCAAACGGTCCGGTCGAGCGAGGGAACTACACGTGCGTTTGGAAGCTGCCCCCGTTCATCGCCATATTACCGGCCTCGACGCGCTGGACGCCGCCGCTCGATATTTGCGCGCGCAAGCGGTCGAGCACGAACAAGCGGATGGCGGAGGAAAGATTGCTTTGCTGACGGGTCCGGTCGATCTCGGCGACTGTATTCGACAGGGTGGTGCGCTGCCCCAGCGCGATTTCCTTCAGCCCCTGCCAAAAAGCGTCTTCCAGACTGACGCTGGTCTTGTGACCACCGATGACGATAGAGCGTTTGACAATCGGCGATTTCATTGGCGTGTTCCTTTGTAATGCGATGCCCCCAAGACAACGGTAGGCTTTCTGCCGCACTCATTTTTGGGTACATCGCGAGTGAGCGTTCGACGCCATCGCGCAAACGTTTCTAGGTCGGCCTGTCTCGGAGTCGCTAACGCAACGCGAATCCCAGAGCCCGCTCGCATCGCGCACAGTTCGTTCGACGAACATGTCGCGTGACGACGCACTTCATAGTAGAAGTTTCTAACTAAAAACAGAATCGCGCTGTACAAAGTTGCACAAGGCAAAACGGTTCCGTCGGGTAACATTGGGTAACATTTTGCCGGCAGAAAAGTTCCCGCGCTGCGCTCACCCATCATCGCACCGTTTGGCAGGAATTAGGTACCGGCGACAAACGTTAGATCACGCGTGGTCGCCATTGAGCGGCGAATCGTGCAAAATCAGATTCAAGAGAGACGAGTTCACTTTTATGTTACCGTTGTACTCGATGTAGCCCAATTTACGGAATTTGTTCATAAACTGATTGATGCGCGAGCGCGTGGTACCGACCATGGTCGCCAGCATTTCCTGGTTGACCGCCATCGTGATGGTATTGGACTGGGTTCCCAGGTCGACATTCGCCAGTGTCAGAAGTATTCGCGCCAGCCGCTTTTCGCTTGAGTTAAATAATTGATCGATTAAGTCCGCCTGCAGCTTTTGATTTCGCTCCAGCACGAAATGCATGAATATGCGTGCAAAGTCTTGGTCATACTTCAGCGCACTGGAAACGATCGCGTGATCGAACCGCGCGATCTGGCACGCGCTAGTCGCCGTGATCGTCGAATTTCGTAACAAATGGCCGTCGAGGCATGCCTCGCCGAAAAAGTCGCCGGGGCCGAGGATCGCGATGACGGCTTCCTTGCCGTATTCCGAAACGATGGTGACTTTGACCGTTCCGCTGACCATGTAATAAAGTGCGTCGGCGGCATCGCCCTGCGCGTAGATCGTCTGCTTGTCGCCGTATTTGGAGACCACCCCGTCGCCATGTTTGGCGACGAAGGCGCGATAGTCGAAAGGCTCACTTTTTTCGTCCGGCATGACAGACCGCCTCTCCCGCCCGGGCGTCTGCTATCAAGCGGCACCATGACGATCGTCGCCACTTTCGTCCGTCGCGCCCGAAGCGCCCACCTCTCCCTTCACATTTTGCAAGGTAACAATGTCACTAGCGACAAAGTTGCATTTTTAATGATAGTTTTTTTGATTTTCATTCACAATATTTTACGTCACTATTTCCCCTAAAATCGAGCATCCGATGGAAGAACAAAAAAGTCTCTGAGTATATTCCAATTTGCATGTTCTTTTTTGAACATCCACCCGCGACCTGACGCGTCCAACCCCATCGCCGGGCCACGTATTATTTTTATTTGCGGATCGAAATTGCGCATCAAAAGCGCGCTACCGTAGTTCCGCTGATGGTAGTTACGCACCTTATGCTGTGATGGATCTTACTCTCAGTATCGCGCCGCGTTTCACCCATCGTTTACGTCGCCATGCTGTATTGAGGCGCAAGAAATGTTGAATTTTTCAAACCGGGGGAATCGCATGAACGTCTGTCGCCTGCTGCATGTGGAAGACGAAGCGGACATCCGTGAGGTCGTGGAAATATCGCTCTCGCTCGATCCTGAGATTGTGCTGAAGAGCTGCGCCTGCGGCGCCGACGCACTGACCGCCGCCGCCAACTGGGGGCCCGACGTTATCCTGATGGATATGATGATGCCTGAGATGGATGGCGCCGAGACGCTCTCGCATTTGCGCGAGAATGCGCGCACCGCCAAAATCCCGGTGGTGTTCATGACCGCGCGCGCGCAATCCACCGAGATGGAACACTTCCTGTCGCTGGGTGCGGCCGGCGTGATCGCCAAGCCGTTCGACCCGATGACGCTGGCCACGGCCGTGCGCGCCTATTTGCCGGCCTAGCCGCCCACGCCCCGACAAGCGTTCGACCTAATTTTGCTCCGAGAATTTCCGCAGCTCATCGCCCACCGCCTTGCGCAGCGCGACGAGTTTGCCCGTGAGGGTGCCAATCTCCGTCGGCGTCAACGCGCGCTTGGCGTGCACCGCTTCGCGCATCACGGTTTCCGCCGAACGGGCCGCTTTGCCGGTGGCGGCAAAGCCGAGCGCCGGTGCGATGTCGCATATTTCATGCCGCCGGCGGTTATTTTTCCAGCGCCGCGAAGCTGTCGCCGATTTTGCCGGCGAGCGCGGCGGCAAAGCGCGATCCGGCCGGAGCTCATAAGTTCCGCTTGTCTGTTGCGGTGCGCAATCGCCACGTTTTGATTCCGCAACTGCGAACAACGTGGGCGCGGCTCACGCCCAGCTTCCCCGTGTTCAGCGGTTTAATTTTTCACTATTCGAAACCGGTGGCGCCAACTAAGTGCGTTAGCCACACCCCACGCGAATTTGGGCTAGGCAACGATATGTTTGTGGATCATGCTGAAAGGGCATTTCGTAAGCACAAACTAAAAACGGGATAAGGGGAGAACGCCGTGGCTCAGACAATTGAGGCATTCGTCGGCAATGCGCTGGACGAAGCAAGAATATCGCCGCTGCACAAAAGGGTTATCGCGCTCATCGCTGCGGGATATTTCTTCGATGTGATCGACTTCACCGTCTTTGGCTCATTGGTTCCGTATATACTGCAGTCAAAGTTCGCGACCGGCGCTGAAGTCGCCGCCGTCGGCAGCGCAACCGTGTTCGGGATGTTTCTCGGCACCGCTGGTCAGGGTGAATTCAGCGACCGGTTCGGCCGCCGCTTCATCTATCAGTTCAACCTCCTGCTGTTCGGCGTGTTCACGATTCTCGGCGCGCTTAGCCCGAGCGTCACGCTTTTGGTCATCTGCCGCTTCATCGCCGGGCTCGGCCTCGGCGCGGAGCAGCCATTGGCCTTCGCCTATGCCGGCGAATACTCGCCCAAAGCGATCCGCGGGCGTATCTTGGCGATCGTGCATTTCATCGGCGGCGCTTGCGTATGGCCGATCGGAACGGGACTTGTGCTTTTCTTGGGCAGCATGGCCGGTTCGCCCGATCACGCCTGGCGCGGTGTCTGGCTGATCGTCGGCATCGGCGCGCTGATCGTCTGGGTGTTCCGCTTCACGCTGCCGGAATCGCCGCGCTTTCTCGCGACGCATGGAAAAGCCCAGCAAGCGCTCGACGTGCTCACCCGTCTGGGTATCGCCGGGCCGAAGGAGGCCCTGTCGAGCGATGCCGCCAGCGACACCAAGAGCGATCCTTTCGCCGTCGTGTTCAGCCAATTCCCGGTGCGCGTCATCGCCGGAATGATCTGCTTCACGGCGTTCTTCGGCGTCGCCATCGGGCTCGGCGCCTGGCTGCCGAACATGATGAACGCGAAGGGCTTCTCTATCACGAAGTCGCTGCAATATGTGCTGGCCATGAACTTCGCGGTGCCGTGCGCGAGCATCTTCATGATGTACGCGCTCGATAATTGGGGCCGCAAGATTACCTCGGTCTTGGCCTTCATCGGCGCCGGCATCATGGCGGTCGTGTTTGCCAATGCCGGTACGCCGGTGCAGTTGATGGTGGCCGGCTTCATCATGGTGTTCTTCGTCCAGGTCGCCGGCAATTCGATGCAGATCTTCTGCTCGGAGGTGTTCCCGACCAACGCGCGGGCATCCGGCTTCGGTTGGGCCTCCGGCGTCGGCCGGCTGGCGACCGCCTTCATTATGCCGACGATCCTATGGGTGCAGAATGGCTGGGGCCTGACGACGGTGTTTGTCTGTCTCGCTATCCTGCTGCTGATCGCCGCGGGTGCGGTTACCCAGCTTGGCCCGGAGGCAAAGCAGAAGGGCCTCGACGAAATCGCCGCGCCGACGGGCTGATAAACGTCTGACGTCAGACTGCGGGGTCCGGTTCGGCGCGCTGCCGAGCCGGACCCTGCCGCTTCAATTCGGTGCGTAAGGATGGATTTGATGGATCAACGAACGGGTCCCGCGGGGGCGACGGACAAAAATGTCGGCTACCTCGGGCATAGCGACCAAGGCGGGCGGGCGGACGGCACGCAGGTCATGGTGCACAAGGGCCATGCCTATGTCGGCCACATGTTCAGCGACGGGATCACGGCGATCGACGTGCGCGACCCGCGCGCACCCAAGGCGGTCGCCTTCATTGCCAATCCGCCCAATACGCGCTCGCATCACATCCAGACGCATAACGACCTGCTGCTGGCGGTAAACGGCGCCAATGTCTGGGCCATGCAGCAATACAGCAAGCCGCAGGACTACTACAGCCGATCGCTGACCGAGTCGTTCAAAGGCAAACCGCAGGATTTCGCCGCCGGAATGCGCATCTACGATATCTCCAAGCCGGCCGCGCCGCGCGAGATCGCTTTTTTGGAAATCCCCGGGCTCGGCCTGCATCGCATCTGGTGGGTCGGCGGCCGCTATGCCTATGCCTCGGCGCAAATGGAAGGCTTCACCGACCACATTATGGCAGCGATCGATATGGCCGAGCCGACCAAGCCGAAGCTCGCCGGCCATTGGTGGCTGCCGGGCATGTGGCAGGGCGGCGGCGAAACGTCGATCGCGCCCAAGGGTAAGCGCTGGGCGGCGCATCACGCCTTGATCGCCGGCAATCTCGCCTACGGCTCCTGGCGCGACGGCGGGCTGACCATCCACGACATCAGCGATCCGGCGCATGCCAAGCTCATCCGGCACATCAACTGGTGCCCGCCGTTTGCCGGCGGCACGCATTCGCCGCTGCCGCTGCCCGACCGCGGCCTCTTGGTGGTCGCCGACGAGCCGACGTCGTCCAACTGCACGGCCGGCATGGCCTATACTTGGGTGCTCGACGTGCGCGCGCCGGAAAACCCGGTTAGCATCGCCACGCTGCCGACGCCGGCGGAGGAAGATTTCTGCGCCAAAGGCGGCAAATTCGGCCCGCATAATCTGCATGAGAACCGGCCCGGCTCGATGCAGAGCTCGACGCTGATCTTCGCCACCTATCACAATGCCGGCGTGCGGGTGTTCGACATCACGAACGCATTTGCGCCCAAAGAAGTCGCCTATTACGTGCCGCCGCCGCCGGACAAGCTAGTCGATTTCCGCCCGAACACCGCAAAGGTCATCCAATCTTGCGACGTGTTCGTCGATGCAAACGGCGTTATGTATGTGACCGACACCAATGCGGGTCTCTATATTCTGCAATACGAAGGGTGATAACCGACGATGGCGGCCAAGTTCGGCAGGCTCGCCCTGCATATGTGGACTATCGATACGACACCATTGGCCACCGCGCTCGACGCGGCCAAACAGGGCGGCTTCGACGCGGTCGAGCTGCGCCGCACCGATTTCAAGCGCTGCTTTGACGCCGGCATGACAAACGATCAGGTGCTCGATCTGATCAAGAAAAGCGGCATCCCTGTCGGCGTGCTCGGCGTCGAATACGGCTGGCTGTTCGCCACCGGCGATGAGAGCAAGCGGCTGTTCAAGGTGTTCCGCGAGTCATGCACGAATGCTGTCGCGCTCGGCTGCGACACGTTGATGAGCGCAGCCGGCCAGATCAGCGGTCCGATCCCGCAGGCGATCGAGTACTTGAAGCGCGCGGGAGACATCGCCGGCGAATACGGGCTCAAGCTCGCCATCGAATACAATTCGCAGCACGACGTGCTCAACAGCCTGCCGGTGCTGATCCAGCTCATCGAAGGCGCCAACAAGCCAAACTGCGGTTACCTAATCGACGCCTATCACTTCGAGCGTAGCGGCTATGGCGGGGCGAGCTTCAAGGATCTGCCGAACGATATGATCTTCTGCTTCCAGTACAGCGATGTATCGCCCAACCCCGTGACCGGGGTGCGGCGGCCAACCGACCGCTTGGCGCCCGGCAAAGGAATTGTGAAATGGCGCGAGGTGCTCAGCCTGTTGGCGGAAAAGCGCTACACCGGCTATCTCTCCTACGAGGCGCCCAATCCCGAGCAATGGGCGCGCTCGCCCTATGACGTCGCCCGTGAAGGCGCCGAACTGACCAAGCAATTGCTGCGGGACGCAGTCCCTGGTTATTTGAGTTGAGGCCGTCATGACAGAAGAACTTCCGCTTTTCCTCGGCCTGAATGACAAGACGATCACCGAAATCCCCAAGACCGTCGAGAAGCAGCGCTACATGGTGAGCGTCGCGCCGAAGGCGGCCAATCCGGGCAAATGGGTGGAACAGCCGCGCATGCCGATCCCGACCGGCGAGCACGCGGTGATCGAGTGCCAGGGCAAAATCCACTCCGTCGCCGGTTACGCCAAGCACCGGGTCGATCAGAGCTTCCACCAGGTCTACGATCCGGCGAGCAAGACCTGGTCGCTGAAGGCGCCCTTCCCGCACCCGTGCAACCACGTCGCCGGCGCTTCCATCGGCACGAAAATTTACACCTTCGGTGGCTTCGTCGAGCAGAACCGCTGCCCGCATTCCAAATGTTTCGTCTACGACACGGCGACCGACACGTGGGCTCCGATCGCGCCGATTTCGCGGCCGCGCGGCGCCATCTCGGCCATCGCGCTCGACGGCAAGATTCATCTGCTCGGCGGGCGCGACGTGCGTTCGGTCGAATGGCACGAGGTCTACGATCCGCAGACCAATAAATATTCCGACCGCGCCAGCATGCGCGGCTCGACCGGCACGCAGCCTTTCGTCGGCCAGCGCGACCACATGGGCGTCGCCGTGGTGGACGGAAAAATCCACGCCATCGCCGGCCGCATGGATAGCTACGACTTCAATACGAGCCTGAACGCCGTCTACGATCCGAAGGCCGATGCCTGGTCGTTCCGCGCCCCGCTGCCGACCGCACGCTCGGGTCCGTCTTGCGTCTATATCGGCGGCAAGATCGTGGTGTTCGGCGGCGAGGCCACCGGCCGGGTGTTTGGCACTAACGAAATCTACGATCCTAAGACCGACGCGTGGGAAGCCGGCACGCCGATGCCGATCCCGCGCCACGGCCTGCACGGCGCGACCTGCGCGGTGATCGGCAATATGGTGCACGTGCCGGGCGGCGGGCCGGTTCCCGGCGGTCAGGTCCAGGGGGCCTATCACGACGCCTTCACCTTCGGCTGAGGGCGCGGCCCACAGACTTGCCCGCGCGGTCGATGTGGGGTAGTCCCTGCACTATCATCACGCCGATCGCGAGTCCCGCTGGCGATCCGCTGTTTTGCCGAGTGACGGACCGTTTCTCGCGCGCCGATCGGGCGCCGCCGTCAGCCTTTGGATTGACCTAGTACCCCCACGCGCCTCATGGATTTAAGAATTCGCCGTATCGGACTTTCAGGGCTTTCGATCATGGCCCTCGTGGTCGGCGTGGTCACCGGCTTTGGCGCGGTGGTGTTTCGCGCCCTGATCGGGCTGATCCATAATATCTTCTTCCTCGGCCATTTCTCGATCGTCTACGACGCCAATCAGTTCACCCCGCCCGAGCCCTTGGGGGCCCTGGATCATTCTGGTGCCGGTGATCGGCGGCTTGATCGTTACCTTCCTGGTCACCAATTTCGCGCCGGAAGCGCGCGGCCACGGCGTGCCCGAGGTGCTCGACGCCATCTATTACAAGGAAGGCATCATCCGCCCGGTGGTCGCGGCGATCAAATCGATCGCCTCGGCGGTTCTCGATCGGCACCGGCGCCGCGGTCGGCCGCGAGGGACCGATCATCCAGATCGGCGCAACGCTCGGCTCCTCGCTTGGGCCAGATCATCCCGATGGCGCCGTGGCAGCGCATCACGCTGGTTGCAGCCGGCGCCGGCGCCGGCATCGCCGCCACCTTCAACACGCCGATCGGCGGCGTGATGTTCGCCATCGAGCTGATGCTGCCCGAACTGAGCGCGCGCACGTTCTTGCCGGTGGCGCTGGCGACCGGCGCCGCCACCTTCATCGGCCGGATCTTTCTTGGGCTTGCAGCCGGCCTTCGTCGTCCCGTCGGCATTCTATTTGCATACCGAGCAAGCGCCGATCCAAGCCTTGCTGCTGTTTGCATTGCTCGGCGCATTGATCGGGCTGGCCGCGACCGCCTTCATCCGCGGACTGGTGTTCGCGGAAGACACTTTCCCGAAGATCAAGAACCCGTATTTGCGCCACTGCGTCGGCATGCTGATGGTCGGCGTGTTGATGTACGCGCTGCTCCGTTTCAAGGGCCACTATTTCGTGGAAGGCGTCGGCTACGCCACCATCCAGTCGATCCTGGAAGACAATCTCGTCGGGTTCGGCCTGCTGCTCGGCCTGTTTGCCGCTAAATTGTTCGCGACCTCGGTAAGCCTTGGCTCCGGCTCCTCCGGCGGCATTTTCTCGCCCTCGCTGTTCATGGGCGCGACGCTGGGCGCCGCCTTCGGCGGCCTGGTCACGGCCGTCGGCCCGGTGCACGGGGTCGATCCGGTCACCTGCGCCATCATCGGCATGGCGGCCATGGTCGGCGGCGGCACCGGCGCGGCGATGACCGCGGTCACCATGATCTTCGAGATGACGCGCGACTACGACATCATCATGCCGATCATCGTCGCCGTGGCGCTGAGCATCGGCGTGCGCCGTCTGCTCTCGCGCGAGAATATCTACACCGTCAAACTGGTGACCCGCGGCCACCTCATCCCCAAGGCGCTGCACGCCAACATGTTCCTGGTGCGCCATGCCGAAGAGGTGATGGACCGCGACGTGATCCTGCTGCCGGCCGAGACCGACTTCGCCGCCTTCCTGCGGCAAACCTCGGCCGGCGGTTTCAAGCACATCGTGGTGACGCGGGACGATCGCATCGTCGGCGTGCTGCGCGTCAATACCGAGCTGCAGCATCGGGCTGGAGACCGCCTATTCCGGCGTCTTGCTCGGCGACATCGCGCAGAAGAATTTTACCATCGCGCGCGCCGAGGACGTCGTGTTCGACGTGGTTGAGCGCATGTGGCGGCACGGCGCGTCCATGGCCATCGTCACCAAGGGGCACGGCATGCCGCGCGGCAAGAGCGTCGTCGGCATGATTTCCAAGGAACACATCGCCGATTCGGTTGCCGACAGCATCCGGCCCTACGGCAACGACGTGAGCGGGCCGGGGTGATCGGCCCCAGAAGAGATTTCGCGCCGGGCTCTCACAAGAGCAAATGGCCGCCCTCGCAAAAAGGGCGGCCATTTTTTCGCGTACCGAGGTGCTAGCGCGCCGGTCGCAAGTCGAGCCCGGCCACACCGACGGCCAGATTGAGACCGGCTTGGCCCTGCACCGAAAGCGGCTGCAAGGTCACGGTGCGATGCGAACCGCCGACGAGAACATTGGCGCCGACCCCGGCGCCGACCGTCGCCTCGGCCGCGGCACCGCCATAGTGGCCGGCGAGCGCGCCGAACCGGCGGTTGGTCGGCGCATAGACCGCCCAGACCATCTCGCCACCCGCGGTGGCGCCGACATCGAGCCCGAATTTGGTGATGGACCCGACATAGACCTCACGCGGTCCGGGGTTGGACGGCGTGAACGCACAGGTCAATGCCTTTTTCGACGTGATGATCAGGCCGATGCCGGAAGATATGTCGCACGTCAAGGTACCGACTTTCGTCCGGTGAACCTGGGCCGTGGCCGATGCCGGCAACGCAACCGCCGCGGCAACGGCGAGAACGGCAATGGCGTAGATAGGCCTTTGCATGTCGAACTCCCGTTTCTATTAATATCGGCCAACAACGCCGGGCGCCGGGAAAAGTTCCGTGAAAGGCGCGCCTGATTGCGTTCAGAGCGCGGCGAGGATTTGATTGGCCGGGATTTCGATGTGGCAACGCAGTCCGTCGGAATCGAACGTCAAGTCGACCTTGGCGTTCAGCGCACGAGCAAGGTTACGCTCGATCACCAAGCTGCCGAAGCCGCGTTTGCGCCTGGCTTTCACCTTCGGACCGGACTGCTCGCGCCAATCGAGCGCGAGCGACTCCCCGTGCAGCGCCCAGGTGATCGCGACGCGCCCTTGCGGCACCGAAAGCGCGCCGAATTTCGCCGCATTGACGCCAAGCTCATGCAGCGCGAGGCCGAGATTTTGCGCCGCCTCCGGTTTGAGCGCGACCGGCTCGCCGTCGATGGCCACCTGCCCCTCGCCGGCGCCGATATGAGCGGCCAATTGCGATTGAATGAGCTCGCGCAGCGAGGCCCCGTGCCAGCTCTCGCGCACCAACAGGTCGTGCGAAGCGGCGAGCGCCTGCAAGCGCGCGCCGAATTGGTTGAGAAATCCCTCGACCGAGCCGGCATGCCGGGCGGTCTGCCGCGCCATACCCTGGATCACCGCCAGCAAGTTTTTCGAGCGATGCGTCAGTTCGCGCATCAGCAGCCGCAAATGCGCTTCGCCCTCCTTGCGCTCGGTGACGTCGACCGATGCGCAAGTCAAGCCGACGACATCGCCGGCTTCGTTGCGCAACGGCTCGATATGCAAATCGTGCCAGCGCAGGCCCGGCCCATCATTGACGGCAATTTCCACGCTCTTGGCCTCGCCGCTCGCCAAAGCTTCCTTTTTCAATCCGACGACCGCCGCCCGGCTATCCGCCGGCAACAAATCCTCATCGGTGCAGCCGATAATGTCGTCGATCGTGCGGCCGAACATCGGATTGGTAATCGAGGTGTAACGCAGGTCGCGATCCTGCGTGTAAACGGTGACCTGAGAACCGCGCAGCGCCGTTTCATAGCGCGCAAAGCGGGCCCGCAGCAGATTGAGTTCCCAACTTTGCGCGTTTACCTGCGCTTCGAGCTGCTGACATTTCTGCCGCAGCTCCGACAACTTTCTATCATCTGGGCCCGACATGTCGCATACCACGGCAGCGGTTGCTTCGCCTTCCGGCGGCCCGCACCATTTTCCGGCATGCGCGTCGGCCTCGGCAAGCTTTGAAACGGAATTTCCTACGGAAACGGTCACGACGAAGATTGACGCAGGCCGGTATCCATCGCGTCAGCTTGCCTTTCGTTCCCGTCGCTTGGCGTTGCGCTCGAAGAACAAGGCCTGGCTCAACACCGCCGACACCGTTGCCGGCTGGAACGGCTTGGCGATCAGGAACGCCGGCTCCGGCCGTTCGCCCGTAAGGAATCGTTCCGGATAGGCGGTGATGAAGATTACCGGCACTTCGAAGGTGCGCAGCATTTCGTTGACCGCGTCGAGCCCCGATGAGCCGTCGGCCAATTGAATATCGGCCAGAATGATCCCGGGGCGCTTGACCTTGGCCAGTGCGATCGCCTCGGCATGGGTGCGCGCGACGCCGAGCACCCTGTGGCCAAGCCCTTCCACCAGGCCTTCGAGGTCGAGCGCGATGAACGTCTCGTCCTCGATGATCAGAACGTCGGTGGCGATCTCAGCGGCGAGTTCGCGACCGGAATCCTCCACCAGCTCGCGCAGCATCGGCACGTCGATTTCCAACACCTTGGCGGCGTCGTCTTCCGACAGACCTTCCAGCGCCACCAGCAAAAAGGCCTGGCGCGGCATCGGCGCGATCTGCGCGAGATGTTTTTCGACCGGCAGGTTGGTCGCGACCGCGCCAGACTTGCCGTTAAGCGCGATCGAATTCCAGATTTTGGTGAACAGTTTGTAGAGCCCGACGCGGGTCGACGCGCTGGCGTCCATCACCTTGGAATCCTGAACCAGCGCTTCCAGCGTCGCCGCCACATAGGCGTCGCCCGAGGCCTGGCTGCCGGTAAGCGCCCGCGCATAGCGCCGCAGATAAGGCAGATGCTGCGCAACTGTCTGAGATGTCGACAATAATCCCTCCCGAACCAATGTGCCCCTGGGTATATGGGCACCGCCCCCTGCTCGACGCTTTAAGCCTAGCAAGGCATTTAACGTGCTCCTTTCAAAAAAGTTCCCTAACTATGGAACCATAGGCCAATTCAAAGGTTCTGCCCCTACGCCAGTGGGGGGCCCGGGCCTCGGTTGGGGCAAGGGGATTTGGGGTTGATCCGATGATTGAACGCAAACCCGTGGGACTGCAAAAACCGATGGAAACCGCGGATACGCGCAGCCGCAGAACCAGCTCCAAACCGGCCAAGCTCAGCCGCGAGGTGCAGGCGCGTCTCGGTCAGCAGCTCCGCTCCATTTACGACGATGTGGTGAACCAGGGCGTACCTGACCGGTTCACCGAATTGCTCAACCGGATCGATGGCAACGGGACTAAGGACGGGCAATAGCGCATGGACGAGCAGGTCCGCAAAGCCGTTCTCGGCGCGGTGCCCAGTCTCCGCGCATTCGCGATCTCGCTGTGCGGGAACGTGGATCGCGCGGACGACCTGGTGCAGGAAACGATGATGCGCGCGCTGGCCAATATCGACTCGTTCCAGCCCGGCACCAATATGTCGGCTTGGCTGTTCACCATTCTGCGCAACCATTTCCGCTCGGAATACCGCAAGCGGCGGCGCGAGGTGGAGGATAGCGAGGGCCGCTATGCCGAGACGCTGAAAACGCAGCCCGAGCAATACGGCCATATGGAATTCACCGAATTCCGCGTCGCGCTCGCGCAACTGCCGCCGGACCAGCGCGAGGCGCTGATCCTGGTCGGCGCGTCCGGTTTCTCCTACGAGGAAGCCGCCAAGATCTGCGACTGCGCGGTCGGCACCATCAAGTCGCGCGTCAACCGCGCGCGCACGCGGCTCGCCGAATTGATGTCAATCGACGGCGCCGCGGATTTCGGGCCCGACCAGCAGACCCGCGCGGCGATGGCCGGCGGCGGGGAATAGATTTCAATTTGATTTCCGCGGACGCCTTCCTCTGCTTCTTCCTCCCCTCTCCGATTTTTCGCCGCGCCCGCGGTAAAGATCGTCATATGAATCGGCCTATCAGCGGTTAGAATTCCCGCAATGACGAATGGTGAAACCGCGGTCGCGATCGTGGGCGGCGGCGCCGCCGGCATCGCGGCCGGCCGGCGGCTGCGCGAGGCCGGCATTGACTGCCTTCTGCTCGAGGCGCGGCCGCGCCTGGGCGGGCGGGCCTGGACCGTGCGCGACCCATCGGGCTGCGCGCTCGATCTCGGTTGCGGCTGGCTACACTCGGCCGACCGCAATCCGTGGACGGCGGTGGCGCAAGGGCAAGGCCGCACCATCGACAAGACATCCCCGCCTTGGAATTGGCCGGCGCTGCCGGTCGGTTTCTCAGCGGCCGAGCAGCACGATTTCGGCAACGCCTTGGCACAATTCTTCGAGCGCGTCGAACATGCCGCCGCCGGACCGGGCGACGTCGCGGCTTCGAGCGCGCTTGAACCGGGCGATCGGTGGAACGACCTGATCGTCGCGGTCGGCACCTACATCAGCGGCGCCGAGCTCGATCTCATTTCCGCGCGCGATTTTGTCAATTACGACGACGACGGCGTGAACTGGCGCGTGGTCGAGGGCTATGGCGCGACGATTGCCGTCGCCGGCGAAGGACTGCCGGTCGCGCTCGACTGTCCGGTGCGCCGCATCGACCGTGGCGGCCGGCGCCTGAAAATCGAAACGGCGAAGGGTGTCGTAACCGCCGAGCAGGCGATCGTGACCTTGCCGAGCGCGATCATCGCGCAAGCGGAAGATTTATTCGCGCCGGCGCTGCCGGAAAAAACGCAAGCCGCGCGCGGGTTGCCGCTCGGCCTTGCCGACAAACTGTTCTTGTCGCTCGCCGATGCCGATGAATTCGACGCCGACACCCGCCTGTTCGGCGGCAAGGATCGCGTCGCCATGGCCGCTTATCACTTGCGTCCATTCGGCCGTCCGCAAATCGAGGCCTATTTCGGCGGCCAACTGGCGGCCGAACTGGAAGCGCAAAGCGAACACGCTTTTGTCGACTTCGCCGTGGCCGAACTCACCGCTTTGCTCGGCAGCGCCTTCGCGCGCCGGCTCAAACCCATTCAAATGCACCGCTGGGGCATCGATCCCTTCGCGCGCGGCTCCTATTCTTACGCGCGGCCAGGCATGGCGGGATGCCGTGCGGCGCTCTCAGCACCGGTCGACGCCCGCCTGTTTTTTGCCGGCGAGGCCTGCTCGCGCGCCGATTTTTCGACCGCGCAAGGCGGCTGGATCACCGGGGTCGCCGCCGCCGACGCGGTGCTGGCGGCGCGCCGCGGCCGGCATGTCTGATATGCCGCGGGTGGCGTTTGACCTAGCTCAACAACCCCAAGGCGGCTTTGTGCGACGCTCACGCCGTCATCAGCCGCCAATGTGCGCGTTGGACAGTGTCGGCGCCATGCAACCATGGCGCCGGCGCAAACGTATGCCATGGACCGAATGTGAAGCCCGTTTGGATAACTGCTATGCTGATCGTTCGGTTTCGTATGTCGATCTTGCTGGGGAACCTTCCATGAACACGCTCAACCGAACGGCCGCTCAATCGGCCGACAGCGAACACCCGCGCGGCATCGCGCTTTTGCGCGATCCGCTGCTCAACAGGGGAACGGGATTCACCGATCAAGAACGCGACGCGTTCGGATTACGCGGCCTTTTGCCGGCCCACGTGCTGACGATGCAGGCGCAGGCGGATCGCGTCATGACCAATCTGCGCAAGCTGCCCAACGATCTGGAAAAATACGTGGCGCTCAACGCGCTGCACGACCGCAACGAAGCGCTGTTCTTCCGCGTCGTCGCCGACAATATCGACGAGATCCAGCCGCTCATCTACACCCCGACGGTCGGCCTCGCCTGCCAGCGGTTCGGCCACATTTTCCAAAGGCCGCGCGGCTTGTTCGTGACCGCCAACGACCGCGGCCGCATCGCTTCGATCCTGCGCAACTGGCCCTACGCGGCCAAGCTCATCGTGGTCACCGACGGCGAGCGCATTCTCGGCCTCGGCGATCTTGGCTCCAACGGCATGGGCATCCCGGTCGGCAAGCTGTCGCTGTACGCTGCGTGCGCCGGTATTCATCCCAAACTATGCCTTCCGGTCATGTTGGACGTCGGCACCAACAACGAGGGGCTGCTGCACGATTCGTACTATGTCGGCCTGCGGCAGAAACGGATCACCGGCCAAGCCTACGAGGACCTGGTGGACGAGTTCGTCACCGCCGCGCGCGAAGTGTTTCCCGGCGTGCTCATCCAGTTCGAGGATTTCGCCAACCACGCGGCGTTCCACCTGCTGCACAAATATCGCGAGAAGATCGCGACCTTCAACGACGACATCCAGGGCACCGCCGCGGTCGCGCTCGCCGGCCTGTTCTCGGCCTTGCGGGTGACCGGGGGCAAGCTCAAAGATCAGACAATATTGTTCCTCGGCGCGGGCGAAGCCGCGACCGGCATCGCCGACCTCACCGCATCGGCGATGGTTGCGGAAGGCGTCAGCGAAGCGCAAGCGCGCGGCCGCATCTGGCTCGTGGATTCCAAGGGCCTGGTGGTCAAGGACCGCGCCGGCCTTAACGCGGAAAAGCAGCGCTACGCGCATCCGCACCCTCAAGTCGGCGATTTCCTGACGGCGATCAAGGCGCTCAAGCCGACGTCGATCATCGGCGTCGCCGCGGTCGGCGGCACTTTCACGCCCGCGGTGCTCGGCACCATGGCCGACATCAACAAGCAGCCCATCATCTTCGCGCTCTCCAATCCGACCTCGAAGGCGGAATGTTCGGCGGAAGAAGCCTACCGCCACACCGGCGGCCGCGCGTTGTTCGCCTGCGGCAGCCCTTACGATCCGGTGACCATCAACGGCAAAACCTTCGTGCCGCGGCAGGGCAACAACTCCTATATCTTCCCCGGTGTCGGCCTCGGCGCGATCGTGAGCGCCACTCGGCTGGTGACCGACGAGATGTTCATGGCGGCGGCGCACACGCTCGCCGAAATGGTCAGCGAAGACGACCTCAAGCAGGGTAGCCTCTATCCGGCGCTGCCGCGCATTCGCGAAGTGTCGGCGCGCATCGGCGCCGCCGTTGCCGAGGTCGCCTATAAGCGCGATCTCGCCGCCGCACCGAAGCCGAACGACATGCTCGGCCACGTGCGGTCGCAGATGTACGACCCGCATTATTGAACGCCCGCCGACGCGAAACGAACACGCAAACGAAACCCCGCGCGACCACAGTCGCGCGGGGTCCGTTTCGGCCGAACACTACTGGTTACGCCACGCTACGTGATGGTCGGCGCGCGGCCGCGGAAAAGACCGACCAGCGCCGAAACGGCGAACAGCACGATCGCGACGAAGAACACCAGCTTGGCGGCTTCGATCGCCACGCCGGCGATCCCGCCGAAGCCGAGCACAGCAGCGATCAGTGCGACGATAAGAAATGTAACGGCCCATCCCAACATGGCAGTCCCCTTCGCTCGCTTGCACGATGTCGTCGTGCGATCGGACAACGCGAGACGCCCGTCATGGTTCCGGCTTGACGCCGGATGTGCCCGCATAGTCATGAAAAATAGAGGTAATTTCCGCTGCCTGTGAAAAATCAATGCAGGCAGGCAAGGAACTGGTTTAGTTTGAGCGGCGTTCGGACACACCATAAGGCTAAAGCTGCGACGCACGCATTCGATGGGCGAGAAAATGGCGGGGCTGAAGACTTACCGCGCCAAGCGCAAGTTTGGCGTCACCGCCGAACCCAAGGGCAAGGTCGCGCGCCGGCGCGGCCACGCTTTCGTCATTCAGAAGCATGCCGCGCGCGCCCTGCATTACGACCTGCGGCTCGAGCTCGACGGCGTGATGAAGAGCTGGGCGGTGACGCGCGGCCCGAGCCTGGTGCCGAGCGACAAGCGGCTAGCCGTGCAGGTCGAAGACCATCCGGTCGCCTACAACAAATTCGAAGGCACGATACCCAAAGGCGCATACGGCGGCGGCACGGTAATGATCTGGGACCGCGGCCGCTGGCAACCGGAGGACGACCCGCGTGAGGCCTTACGCAAAGGCCATTTGTCGTTCACCCTCGACGGAGAGAAGCTGCACGGGCTTTGGCACCTCGTGCGCATGGCGCGCCGGCGCGCTGAGAAACGCGACAACTGGCTCTTGATAAAGGCGCATGACGCGGCGGCGCGCGAGCCGGGCGACAAGAACATCCTGGAGCAGAAGCCGCGCTCCGTGGTGTCCGGGCGGACGATGGACGAGATCGCCGCGGGTAAACCGAAACGCAAGGCGACTCCGTGCAGGCGGGCAAGCGTGGCGGCGGTGCGCAAGGGCAATACGATAACGGCCAAAGCAACCACAAGCGCCAAACGCAGCGCGCCCGCGCGCATGACAACGGTAACCGTCAGCGGCGTGACGTTGTCGCATCCCGGTCGGGTCTATTGGGCGGATGCCGGCGTCAGTAAGCGCGATCTTGCCGAGTTCTATGTCGGCATCTGGAAATGGATGCGCCCGCACGTGGTGGGGCGGCCGATCGCGCTGCTGCGCTGCCCGGAAGGCGCCGCCGGGCAATGCTTTTTCCAGAAACACGCAAGCATGGGCATTTCCACCGAGCATCTGCATCTAATCCCGGAAAAAGGCGACAAGATCATTTCCATCGACGACCTTTCCGGGCTGATCTCGCTGATACAGGCAGGCGTTTTGGAGATCCACACCCGCGGCACCACCGTCGCCGACCGCGAGCGCGCCGACCGCCTGGTGTTCGATCTCGATCCAGGTCCCGGCACCGGCTGGAAGGACGTGGTCGCCGCCGCGCGCGAGGTGCGCGAACGGCTCGCGCGCGTGAAGCTCAAGAGTTTCCTCAAGACATCCGGCGGCAAGGGTCTGCACGTGGTGGTGCCGATCAAGCCCGCACCGTGGAACGCGGCCAAGGATTTCGCCTTTGCGGTCGCCGCCGGCATGGCGGCGGACGATCCCGGCCGTTACACGGCGACCGCGGCCAAGAGCAAGCGCAACAAGCGGATTTTCATCGATTACTTGCGCAACAGCCGCGAGGCGACGGCGGTTGCGCCTTTTTCCACCCGCGCGCGGCCGGGCGCGCCGGTGTCGACGCCAATCGATTGGTCGGAGCTCGGCGCGCTTAAGGGCTCCAACCAATACACCGTGCGCAACCTGCCGGGCCGCCTGGCACGGTTGCGCGCGGACCCCTGGGCCGCGATCGGGCGCTTGAAACAAGCACTGCCGCAGCTCAAATCATAACGCCGCCGCAAGGCATGGAACTCGGGAACCAAGCTGCGCGTTGGAGATGGCACGCATTCCCAGCCGACGCATCGGCGTGCTCATTTCAGGACTTGTATGACCGATAAATCCAACCACCACGATCGTCGCGCCAATCCGATTGGACCGACCACCCTGGCGGGGTGGTTCGCTCATTTCGCGCAATTGACCTCCGCTTGGACCGGTCATCCGTTGGCGTTTCTGCTCGCGGTGACGATCGTTCTGGTCTGGATCGTCACCGGACCGCTGTTCAATTACAGCGATACTTGGCAATTGGTGATCAATACCGGCACCACCATCGTCACATTCCTGATGGTGTTTCTGATCCAGAACACCCAGAACCGCGACATGATGACGGTTCAGATCAAGCTGTCCGAACTTGTCCTGGCGATGAAGGGGGCAGAAAACAAATTCGCCGCAATTGAAGACCTCAGCGACACGGAACTAGAACAACTGCACAACGAATGCCGCGCGCGCGCCGAATTGACGGGCGAGCGGCTCGAACACCGCCGTCATTCCGCACGCGGCAACGGCAACCAAAAGCCGCACGCTGGTGCGATCCGCAGCAAAGCCCATCGTCAAACGCCGCATCACGCCGTGAAATCCTAACCGCGCGACGACCGGAACCATTGTGCCGGGAAGCGGTTAACGAAGCAGCGGATTTCAACGCCGCTTTTAAGACTTCATGATCGGGTTGGCTCATGCCCCGCGCGATGTGGATGGCGGCAGGTTTGGCGCTCGCGTGCAGCGTCGCGGGCGGAGACGCTTCGGCACAGGGCACGCAACGACTTTCCGGCGTCGCGTCGTATTATAGCAAAGACTATACCGGCGCCGTCGCGTCCGGCCCTCGCTACGATCCAAAAAAATTTACCGCCGCGCACCGCACGTTGCCGTTCGGCACGCGCCTGCGCGTCACCGATAACAAGACCCATCGCAGCGTGACGGTCACCGTCAACGACCGCGGGCCGTTCGTCCCGGGGCGCATACTCGATTTGTCTCTTGCCGCCGCGACGCAAATGCATATGGTCGGGCGCGGGTTGATCAGCGTAACGGCGTCAGTTCAGCCGACTAGCGCCTCCGACCCGGACTTTTAACTCTGCATTTAAGGCTTCGTGCTCGGATCTGCGCATGACTCGGCAAATCGGCCTGGCAGCAGTTTTGGTAATTATATGCGGCTTGGCGAGCGGAGAGGCATCCGCGCAGACCCCACGACAATTTTTCGGACGCGCCGCCTATTACAGCAAAGGCTACGTGGGCACCGTGGCGTCCGGCGGGCGTTATGACCCGAATAAATTTACCGCCGCACACCGCACCCTGCCGTTTGGCACGCGTCTGCTCGTCACCGACCCCAGGAGCCACCGCAGCGTCGTGGTCGTCGTCAACGACCGCGGGCCGTTCAATAAAGGGCGGGTGATCGATTTGTCGCTCGCCGCCGCCAAAGCGCTGCACATGACCGGCCGCGGCCTGCTCAAAGTAACGGTTACGGTGCAGTAGCCGCGCGCGATCAGACCGGCGGCAGCGATCCAATCGAACTGGTCGTCGGCGAACAGCGAATCCAGGTTTCCGGACTGCCGGCGAAGGCTTCGCCCAGCCGCAGGTGCACCGTGTTCTCGTTGAGCAGCGTCATGAACACGGTCTTGCCGGCGCCGGGCTCGAGCGCCGGCACGGCGTATGAGAAAGCATGCCGGCTGTAATTACCCTGCAAATGAGTGCCAGCGGGCGTGACGATATCCGGCCCGCGGATGGAAAAACGGCGGCCGGAGGGCGCGTGACACCAGTCGCCGTCGATGGCGTCGGCGAAAGCGGGTGCGGCGATGAGCATAAGCCCAAAGGCCGCGGCAACGGTTTTCAGTTTTCCGGACATGACGGTCGCTCCCCTGTTCGCGCTCAATCCACCTTCGCCAAGTCGCGATACATGACCTTGTGGCGCGTCTCGCGCACCCAGGCGTCAATTTCCTCAATGCTCATGTAATTCGCGCGGTCGAACTTATCCCAGCTCATGATCTGCGGCAGCGTCTTCTTCCATCGCTTGTAGGGCGCCTTGGCCGGCACGCCGAACAGCATGATGTCGATGATGGCGAGTTCCTCCGGCACGCCGAGCAGCGGACGCAGCGATTTCTGCGCGTCGTCCTGGCCGATCGCGGTCACCCACCAGACCTGATAGCCAAGCGCGGCGGCGGCCAAATGCGCCGACATGGTCGAAGCGGCGACGCTCTGCAGCAGGATGCGTTCGGCGTTCGCCTGATAGAGTTTGTCGAGATCGGAACCATCGAGCAGCACCGGGAAGGCGCGCACGAAACGGAAATCGGCCACCACCACCACGAAGCCGGGCGCTGTTTCCAGCCCGCGGTAATTCGGCGTGGGGAATTTCATCTTCATCTTGGCGCGCTTGGTCGCTTCTGCGACGAAATAATCGGCGATCTGCCGTTTCACCGCCGGGTCGGTGACGACGATGTAATGCCAAGGCTGCGCATTGGCGCCGGAGGGGGCATGGCGGGCGGCCTCTAGCACCATCTCAATATGCTCGCGCGGCACCGCGATGTCGGGGCGGAAGGCGCGCGTGGTCATGCGGTTGCGCACCACGTCCATCAACGCCTCATAGCGCGCGATATTGGGAGTGAATTGCGTCACGTCGTCCATGCGGGTCCTCCCCAGGCGTTTTAAGCTATGATAATCGAAGCCGACCGAGCGTCATACCCTGCCTCTCGCCCACCCCGGCCATAAGGATTTCGAGCCATGCCCGCCAAACGCCCGGTGCCACGCCTGCCCGTCCTCGACGAGGCGCACATGAACGAGGCGCAGCGCGCGCTCATGCAGGCGATCCGCTCCGGGCCGCGCGGCCAATCGATCATCCCGCGCGGGCCCTTCGCGGTTTGGCTGCACGCGCCGGAATTCGGTCATCTGGCGCAGGCGCTTGGGGGGCATTGCCGCTACCGAACCGCGCTGCCGCCGCGGCTGTCGGAATTCGCCATTCTGTGCACGGCGCGGCGCTGGCGCGCGCAATATGAATGGTTCGCCCACGCGCCGATGGCGGAGAAAGCCGGCGTTACGCCGAAGACGATCGCGGACCTGCGGGCCGGGCGCGAACCCAAAACCGCGCCCAAGGACGAACGCGCGATCCACGCCTTCGTGCAGGAACTCTACAAGACCAACCGGGTCAGCGACCGCACCTACAGCCGCGTGCACGCCTTCCTCGGCGACGCGGCCATGGTCGAGCTGGTTGGCATCCTCGGCTATTACGCCATGATCTCGATGACGCTCAACGTGTTCCGCATGCTGCCGCCGGACGACGCCGAACTCCCCTTCGCCGAGCCGAAATAGACACAGGGCCCGATCACTTCCCGCGCCAGGTCACCGAATAAAGATCGAAGCGGCGGTCCTTGAGATTTTGCACGGTGCCGCCCTGGCGGGCCGCGCGCAGGTTGTCGAGCCGCAAATCCGCGATCGCCACCATCTCGACGTTCGGCGACGTGTCGTAGGCGATGCCGTCACGCGCGAAGGGAAAGTCGCAGGGCGTCAGCACGCAGCTTTGCGAATACTGGATATCCATATTCTCGACCTTCGGCAGATTGCCGACATTGCCTGCCATCACGACGAAGCATTGATTTTCAACCGCGCGCGCCTGCGCGCAATAGCGTACGCGCATGTAGCTCTGCCGCTCGTCGGTGCAGAACGGGACAAACAGGATAGCCGCGCCCTGGTCGATCACATGGCGGACCAATTCCGGGAATTCGCAATCGTAGCAGATCAACACACCGATCGGACCGCAGTCGGTGTCGATGACATTCGCCCGGTCGCCGCCTTTGATATTCCACCAATAGCGCTCGTTCGGGGTCGGATGAACTTTTCGCTGCTCATGCACGCTGCCGTCGCGCAAGAATACGTATGAGACATTGTAGACTTCGCCGTCGGCTTCGCGGGTCGGATGCGAACCGCCGATGATATTGACGTTGTAGCTGACCGCCAGCCGGCTCATCAGTTCCCTGAAGCGCAAGGTGTAGCTTGTCAGCGCGGCGATCGCCTCCGCCGCCGGCACGCGCTTGTTGTCGATCGACAGCAATTGCAGCGTGAACAACTCGGGAAACACCGCAAAGTCCGCCTTGTAGTCGGCGACCACGTCGACGAAATATTCGACCTGCTGCGCGAATTCCTCGAATGAGGTGACGGCTCGCAATTGATACTGTACGGCGGCAACCCGCACCGTTTGCGGTGGCCGCATGATCCGCGGCGGCGCTTCCGCCGACGTGACCGGCACTTGCGGATTGCGCCAGATCATATGCGTGGCAAAGCCGCGTGAATCGTGATCGAGCGGCAAGTAATCCGGTAAAACCCCGATCGGCTCAAAGCCATTGCGAATTTGAAATCCGATCACCGGATCGCGCTGTTTGCCCTCAATGACAAGCTTGAGATAGTTCTCCGCCGAGCCGACGGCATTCCAGCGACGCGCCAGGTTCGGCATGCGGCCGGCAAACACGACGCCTTTGAGCCGCAAGTGCTGGCATAGCTTCTTTCGTTCGTTGTAGAGCCGCTGACCGATGCGGCGGCCGCGAAATTCTGGATCGATGCAGACATCCATGCCATAGACCCAGTCGCCGGCCGGATCGTGCCGCGACGCGTAGCCGCGGCCGGTAATCGACGCCCAATCGTGCGGCTTGAGCGCCAGCAATTCGGAAATCAGGAAGGTGGCGCAGTACCCGATGATGCGGCCGTCATAAGTGGCAACGAACTGGCCTTGGGGAAACTGGTGCATCTGGCCGAGCAGTTGCGCTTCGGAATAGACGCCATGCGCACCCAGAGAAGCATAGGCTTTGCCCATCACCGCACGGATGCCTTCGATATCGGCGGGAACGGCATTACGGATGACAAGCTTCGGCGGCGATTTTGATTTTTGCTGCATGGCGCCGTTATGACAGCGATCGAACAACCATTGCAACCGTTTGGTCATAATCTAGGCAGCCGCTAAAAATTTGTGCAGCGGCATCAGGCGCGACCGGCCCCGAGCGAAATATGCGCTAATTCACAATGGCTCAGCGGCCATGGCACGTCGCTTGCTCCCTCCCCGCTGCACGCTGTCTGAACAGCCCAGGAGGGTTCGATGCGACGTCGAGAATTCACCAAAATAGCCTTGGCGGCAGCCGCTGGAGCGGTCGCCGCCCCCGCGATCGTCAAGGCCGAGACCACGTTTAACTGGCGCATGACCAGCTTCTACGGACCGAACGCCTTTTTCTATTCGACCGGGCCCGGCAGTGCGAAAGACCTGTGCAAGCGCATTGAGGAGATGTCGGCCGGCCGGCTGAAAATTCAATTCTACGGCGCCGGCGAACTCATCCCCGCCGCCGCCGGCTTCGACGCCTGCTCGTCGGGCACGGTCGAGATGAACTACGCCAATTCCTATTTCTGGACCGGCAAGGTCTTTGCCGCGCAATATTTCACCGCGGCGCCGTTCGGCATGAACTTCGTCGGCTTCAACGGCTGGATCTATGACGGCGGCGGCCTCGATCTGTGGAAGGAAACTTACGACAAGTTCAACCTGGTGCCGATCCTCGCCGGCAATACCGGCGTACAAATGGCAGGCTGGTTCCGCAAGCCGATCGAGAAGGTCGAGGATCTCAAAGGCCTCAAAATGCGCATTCCGGGCCTGGCCGGCCGCGTGCTGCGCGAGCTCGGCGTCGACGCGCAACTGCTGGCGCCCGGCGACATCTTCCCGGCGCTCGAGCGCGGCGTGATCGACGCCGCCGAATTCGTCGGGCCCTATCTCGACCGCCAACTCGGCCTGCAGAAAGTCGCCAAATATTATTACACGCCCGGTTGGCACGAGATGGCGACCGGCAGCGAAGTCGTCATTAACAAGGCGGCTTGGGCGAAGCTGCCGCCCGATATCAAGTCGATCGTCGAGAACGCCTGCATGGCCTGCAACACGCGCGGCGAAGCCTGGCTGCAGAAGGTCAATGCCGAGGCGCTGGAGGACCTCGAAAAGAACCAGGGCGTGCACGTGCTGCCGCTACCCGACTCGGTGCTCGACGCGCTGCGCGTCGCCAACAAGAAAATTCTCGACGAGGCGGTCGCCAAGGATCCGCTCACCAAGAAGGTGGCCGACTCCTACAATAAATACATGACCAGCTACCGGCAGTGGGCGAAATACAGCGAGAAGCCCTACTACGACAGAGTGCTCGGCGCCTGAAATGACACCGGCCGGGAAGCTTGCCGACGGGATCGACCGATTCATCGATCTCGTCGGCCGCACGATTTCATGGCTCGCGTTGGCGGTCGCCCTGGTCATGGGCACCAACGTGCTGCTGCGCTACGGGTTTTCCATCGGCGAAATCTGGGCGCAGGAGCTGGAGTGGCATTTGCTTGTGCCGCTCACTTTGGTCGGCATGTCCTACGCTCTACGGCATGGCGAGCACGTCCGCGTCGACGTTCTGTTCACCCACTTCAAGGACCGCACCAAACTCGCCGTCGACATCATTTCGGCGGTGATCGCGATGATCTTTTCGGCGCTGGTCATCGGGCTTTCGCTTGCCTTTGTCGCGCAATCCTGGGTCATCGGCGAGGGCTCGCCCAATCCCGGCGGCATTGGCGCGCTTTATTTGATGAAGGCGATGATCCCGCTCGGTTTTGCGCTTTTGTTCCTGCAATCGCTGGCGCAGGCCATTCAAGCGGCCATGGCCTGGAAGGCGGCGCGCGATGAGCCTTGAGGTCCTTTCGACCCTGATGCTGGTCGCCTTTTTCGTGCTGCTGCTCGCCGGCATCCCGGTGGGCCTAACGCTCGCCACCACCGGCTTTGTCTTCGGCTATCTCGGCTTCGGGATGGACCTGTTCAATCTGCTGCCGCACCGCATCTTCGGCGTGGTGACGAATTCCACGTTGCTTGCCATTCCGCTGTTCGTGTTCATGGGCGTGATGCTGGAGAAATCCAAGCTCGCCGAGGAATTGATGGACGTGATCGGGCTCGCCGCCGGCTCGCTCAAGGGAGGGCTCGGCATCGGCATCATCCTGGTCGGCGTGTTGATGGGAGCGACTACCGGCATTGTCGGCGCCACCGTGGTGACGCTCGGCCTGCTGACGCTGCCCGGCATGTTGCGGCGCGGCTACGACCGAGGGCTTGCCTGCGGCGTGATCTGCGCCTCCGGCACGCTCGGGCAGATCATTCCGCCCAGCCTCATTCTCATTTTGCTCGCCGACATCACCAACCAGTCGGTCGGCACCATGTTCGCCGCCGCCATGGTCCCCGGCCTGGTGCTATCGGGCATCTACATCGTCTACATCCTGATCCTCGGCGTCTTGCGGCCCGACATGGTGCCGGCGATTCCTGCGCAAGAGCGTGCGGCAATTTCAAGCGCGCAGTTGGCCGGCAAGATCGTGCGCGTGGTCGCGCCGCCGATCGGGCTGGTGATCGCGGTGCTCGGCTCGATCATTGCCGGCATCGCGGCGCCGTCGGAAGCGGCCGCCATGGGCGCGCTCGGCTCGATCCTGGTCGCGGCCATCGGCCGGCGGCTCACTTACACGGTGCTGCGCGACACGGTGCAATCCACCACCCGCATCACCGCCATGGTGATGTTCATTCTGATTTGCGCGCAGGTCTTTTCGCTCGCCTTCCGCGGTTTGCACGGCGAGAAGCTGGTGCAGGACGCCTTCACGCTATTGCCGGGCGGCATCAATGCCAGCATCTGGTTTCTGATGGCGCTGATTTTCGTGCTCGGCTTCTTTATCGAATGGATCGAGATTTCCTATATCGCGGTGCCGCTGTTTCTGCCGATCTTCATCAACGCCAACACCGATTTGGTGTGGCTCGGCACGCTGATCTGCGTGAACCTGCAGACCTCGTTCCTCACGCCGCCGTTCGGCTGGTCGTTGTTCTTCCTGCGCGGCGTGGCGCCGCCGGAAATCACTACCCGCGACATCTACCGCGGGATCGTGCCTTTCGTGGTCATGCAATTGATCGCGCTGGTGCTGGTCTTCGCATTTCCCGGGCTTGCCACCTGGCTGCCGAAGGCGATCGGCTGGTAACCGCCTTCGGCGCCGGCAACAAACGCTACTTCATCTTCATGCCGCCCATGCTTGGCATGGCGCCGCCGCCAGTTTTGGCGCCAATGCCCTCAACGACGAAGTCGACGTCGACCTTGCCGGCCTTGGCGAATTGCAGCGTCGCTTTGAAGTGCTCACCTTGCATGAGTTGTTTCTTCAAACCCATCAGCATCACGTGGTAGCCGCTCGGATCGAGGGTGACGGTCTGCCCCGGCTTGATCTCGATGCCGCCAGCGACCGGCCGCATCTTCATCACGCCGCCTTCCATTTTCATCTCATGCACTTCGAAGCCCTTGGCGATGTCGGTGGTGCCGCCGATCAGGCGGTCGGGCACGGTTCCGGTATTGGTGATCGTCATATAGCCGCCGCCGACGCTGGCGCCTTTCGGCGTAGCGCGCGTCCAGGGCGCGGCGATTTTCAAAGTTCCGACGGTGACGTCTTCGGCTTGCGCCGGCGGCGTTGCGCCAATGGCGACCGTCACGGCGAGAACGGCGGCGAGAATGAATGAAGTCCGGGTCATGAATGGGTCTCCTGACGATGCGGCGCGCTTGTCTCCAAGCGCTACACGCGGATGAACGGTTTTGACGGGACGGGATGGAGGAATTCAGGCGGCGGGCGGACCGCGCGGGATTTGCGGGCCGCGAGCGGTCAAGCGGACGACGAGCGTGAAAGCCGGCGGCGGCGTCAGGGTAACAAAACGCGCAACGCCAAAGGCGGCGACAACTTGCGGCGGGCCGGCAAAGGTCTGCGCGCAGCACTGCATGCCGCAGCCGGCGGCGCAGGGGCAGCCTTGGTCGTGACCCACCGGTGACGACGAGCCATCGGCCGCGACCGCCGAGGCGCACAGACTGCCGGCGAAGGGGCCGCCGTCCGCCACCGAGAGCGGCAACAGCAAGGCCTGCAACGCGACCACATAGGCCGCGGCCAGCGCGATCAATCGCCGCGGTCGAACGGATTTGCCCATCGGTACAAGTCTAGGCGGGTCAAACCGAGGCGTCCACCTGTCGGCGCAACGCTCAAGCCGAGGCCGGATAGCGGCGGATCAATTGGCTCTGCCGGATCAGGCTGGCAACAAATTCGCCCGTCCCGGTCGGGCGGAAGCCGCGCGCGCGGTTGCGCTTCCCGATCAAGAACAGCAACCGCTGCTGGTCGATGAGCCGCCGATACACCTCGCCGACCGAAAGGCGCGGGTCCCAGCAGTCGATCGCCTCGCCGCCAATGCCGTTGATCTCCACGATGGCAAAATCCTCGCCGCGCATCAGGCCGTCGAGCGAGGCGAAGCGCAGGTCGAAGCGGCCGTAATGGAATTCGGTCATGCCGCGCGCGATCTCGTCGAAGCGCGCCTCCAATGCTGCCGTGATGTGGCGGCGGCCGTCGCGATAAAGCGCGCCAACCCGTTGATTGCCGATCAGCGCGATGCGCACCACTTCACCGGGCGCCGGCACACGGTCGAGTTCGTGCACGCCTACTCCGCGGTGGCTTGCGTCCGCGCCGAGATGCAGGGCGGATTTCCATCGCGTCCGCTCGTCGCCGGCGATGAGCTGGCAAACGGTCTGCCGGCCATCGCCGATGACGTGCGGGAAATAACGCAAGGTGAGCGACAGGATGCGCCCGCTGGATTCGCCCGGCAACCGCGCATAGAGCACCGCCGCCTCCGCGGCATGCGGGACAAAACGCTGCAATATGATCGAGGCGCCCGCCGGGTATTCCGCGATGTAGCGGTCGAGTTGCGCCCGGTTATCGATGCGGCGCACGCCGTGGCCGTGCCAGCCGATATCGGGTTTGGCGACCAGTGGGAAATCGAGGCCGGCTTCGGCGAGCGAGCGCAGCGCGCGGCCGATATCGCCGGCCTCATTTTTCTCGCCCGCGTTGCGTTTGAGCACCACAAAATCGGCGATCCATTGCCGCATTGCCGGATCGAGATCGTAGAAATAGGCGCTCTTGGATTCACCCCACATGCCGCCGGTGAAAATGTTCGGATTGGCCGCGGTCGGCAGCGTCAGCGAGCCATGGCGCAGGCCGAGCCGCAGCCAGTTCGCCGCCAGCGGCGCGTAGAACAAGAGCGGCGGAATGCGTTCGGCCCGCGCCACTTTACGGTCGGCGCGCGCCAACGGCGGCATGCCGAAGCAATCGGCCGGTAGCGCGATTTGGCCGGCGGCGTCCGGCTTAGCCGTCTCGCGGAAAGCAAATACGCGTTGGCGTACAAAGCTTGCGGCGCTGACGGCGACCAGCAGCATCGGCCAGGCCCACAGCCCGAGATGGTCATCGAGCGCGTCGCCAAAGACGATGACGAGATAGAGCATCAACGGCAGGTAGAGCGCCGAGATGAGAAGGCTGGCGACGGTAAATCGAGTGAGCGATACGCGTGTCCAGCCGCAGGCAACGAAGGCGACGAACACCACGCCGGGCACCACCCGGCACAGCGCCACCAGTCCGAACACGTTGCGTTTGAGCGTCTCGCCGAACCGGCGCACGCGGTCGTTGACCGCATAGCGGCGCAGCCAGGGCAGATAGCGCGCCGCCGCGCCGATGCCGTAAAGTGCAAAATCGCTCGCCACCATGCCGCCATAGATGCTGAGCGCGACCAGGCCGACCGGCATCAGTTTGTTCACGATAATATAGCCGCCGACGATGATCGCGAGATCCTCGTGCGCGAAGGGCAGCACCAGCAGTGACATGATGCGCGCGAGCCCGGACAGATCGAAAGCCGAAAAGTGTCCGAACGCGGTTAGCGTCTGTATCAAACCTATTCCCCCACCTTCGTCTTTTCGCTGCTACGAAAAGATCGATAACCCTTCATCCGCCGCGGCTTGTCCACCGCAATTGCGACTTGATTCGGGACTGGCGCCCGATGAAAGGCAGAGCCTTATTGTTGTCATCCTTGGCTCCGAGGCCGATTTTGGCTTAACCGTCCGCGCCGGACAAGAAACTTTGTGCGGTGAATGCTTCGGGTGTGCATGGCGCGGCGGCATTGGCCGGTAAAACGGGCAGAAATCCATCGATCTATCAAGGTTTCGCGGCCGGTAGCCGGCTCGGCGCCGACGCGGTCGAATTGCTGCCAGGCCCGTGCTAGACTGCTCGATCATGGGCGGCAATGAATCGTCTTCGCTCAATAATGAGTCGCGGGTGGTGCGATTCCCCCGCGGACGTGCTTTCGCGTCGATGCCGACACCGGCTCCGCCGCCGACGGACGATCTCGCCAAATTCGAGCACGGCGAAGACGTCGACGATTATCGTCACAGGATGACGGTCAATATCATCGCGTTCGTGTTCGTCGTCGGTCTGATCGCCGCAGGCCTGTGGCTCGCCGACACCATGGCGCGGATGCGAAAAGATCAGGATTGCGTGCTGTCGGGGCGGCGCGGCTGCACACCGGTCGAATTCAATAAAGACCGCTGGTGAGCGGCTGGGCGCGAATATGGCCGTATGGCCCTATATTCGGGCTAATTGCCCGCCGCCATTGAACTTGCGGCGGCGCTTCGCTATACGGGCTGCCAACCGAATGCCGGCGAATTGCCGTGCCGGGGGGCTGGCGCACGTGACCGGGCAGCTTGGCCTACCGTTCGCTAGAACTCCAAATAAAACAGAGAGTTACCGATGTCTTCGACATTCGACACGATCGCCAATATTATCGCCGAGACCTGCGATATTCCGCGCGATTCCATTACGCCGGACAGCCACGCCATCAACGATCTCGGCATCGACAGCCTGGATTTCCTCGATATCGCATTTGCCATCGACAAGGCGTTCGGGATCAAGCTGCCGCTCGAGCAGTGGACGCAGGAAGTCAACGACGGCAAGGCCACGACCGAGCAGTATTTCGTGCTCAAAAACCTGAGCGCGCGCATCGACGAACTCGTCGCCGCCAAGGGGGCTTAAGGCCGCACCATAATCCCATGCGTATCGAGTATTTTCAGCTGATCGACCGGATCGTCGACATCGATATCGCCGGCCGCAAGATCAAAAGCGAGGCGACGGTTCCGACGGTAAGCACAATATTCGAGGGCCACTTCCCCGGTTATCCGTTGATGCCGGGCGCGTTGCTGATCGAGGCGATGGCGCAAACCGCGGGCTGGCTGGTGGTGGCCCTCAACCGTTTCGAGCGCATGCCGTTCCTGGCCGCGGTGAAAGCGGCAAAACTGCGCACCTTCGTCACGCCCGGCCAGGTGCTTTCAATCGACGCCCATCTCGACCATGACGGATCCGGCTACGCGATGCTCGATGCGGAAATCAGGGCCGAGGGCAAATTGATCTGCGACGCTTCAATAACGCTGCGCGTGCTCGATTTTCCCAATGCCGGCATGGAACGAGAAATGCGCAAGTGGGCGGCGGCCATAGGATTGAACGTCGAGGCGCCGGCTAATGGCTGAGGCGGCGCGCGAAGCCTGGATCACCGGCATCGGCATTATCTCCTGCCTCGGCGAAGGCGCGGACGCGCACTGGCAGAAATTGACGCAGGCGCACCCGAGCGCCGACGCGACAACCTACGCGCCGTTCTTTGTGCACCCTCTCGCTGCGATCAATTTCGACCAACAGATCCCGAAAAAGGGCGACCAGCGCCAGATGGAGAATTGGCAACGCATCGGCGTCTATTCCGCCGGCCTTGCGCTCGACTCCGCCGGCGTGAAAGGCAAGACCGACATCCTGTCGCACATGGATATGATCGTCGCCGCGGGCGGTGGCGAACGCGATCTTGCCGTCGACAGCACCATTCTTTCCGGCTTGCCGCAGGCGAAAAATCCGGCCGCCTTCCTCAACGAGCGGCTGATGAGCGACTTGCGGCCGACGCTGTTCCTGGCGCAGCTGTCCAATCTACTTGCCGGGAATATTTCCATCGTGCACGGCGTGACCGGCTCCTCGCGCACGTTCATGGGCGAGGAATCTTCCGGGGTCGACGCCGTGCGCGTCGCCCTTGCGCGCATCGCCGCCGGGCAGAGCGACATCGCGCTGGTCGGCGGCTCCTACAATGGCGAGCGGCCGGATCTGATGATGCTTTACGAATTTGGCGGTTACGCGCTCAAGGGCGAGTTCGCGCCGATCTGGCAGCGCGGCGAAAAAGGCGGCATTGCGCTGGGCTCGCTCGGCGCTTTTCTGGTCATTGAGGAACGCAGCCATGCCGAGGCGCGTGGCGCCAAGTCCCTGGCGCGGCTCTCGGCCGTCTTGTCGGACCGCTCGAAGCGTGGTCCCGGCGACATCGCGGCCGTGCTCGAGCAGGAGTGGGACACGATCAAGGATCGCGTCGATGCGAGCCACGCCGCGGTGCTTTCGGGAGCAAGCGGGGCAGCCGACGCGACGGCCGGCGAACGCGCATTTCTTACCGCCCATCCCGACCTTGCCGTGCGCGCCACCGGGTCATATCTCGGGCATGGGGCCGAGCCGCAATTCGTCATCAACGTAGCGCTGGCGGCGGTCGCCCTGGGTCATGGTAATTTGTTTCCGCCCTGCGACTCGACCGGCCTGGAGAAGCCGATGGCCGGGGAATTGCGGCAAGTCATCGTGACCGGGGTCGGTCATTGGCGCGGCGAAGGCCTCGCTTTGGTCGAACGAGCCGGCTGAGGGAGAGCGAATATGCCGTCGTCAAACGATAGAAAAGGCCGCCCAACCGTGGTGGTGACCGGCTGCGGCGTGATCACTTCGCTCGGCGCCGGCAAGACCGACAACTGGGCCAAGCTCACCGGCGGCGAATCGGGCATTCGCGTTATCACCCGTTTCCCGACCGACGGCCTACGCACCCGCATTGCCGGCACCATCGACTTTGTGCCGGCGCAAAGCCCGACGGCCGCGCTGACCGAACGTTTTGCCGAACTCGCCGCCGAAGAGGCGATTGCCGAAGCCGGCATCGGCGCCAAGGGCGATTTTCCCGGGCCGCTGTTTTTGGCGGTACCGCCGATCGAAGTCGAATGGACGCAGCGGATCGAAATCGCGGCGAAAACGGGCGCCAACGACACAGTGACCTACAACGACTTGCTGCGGGCGAGCCCGAATTTCGCCGGCTACCACGATCGTTTCATGATCGGTTCGGTCGCCGGCCATCTGGCCGACAAATTCGGCAGCAAGGGTTCGCCGATCTCACTGTCGACCGCGTGCGCCTCGGGGGCGACCGCGATCCAACTCGGCGTCGAGGCCATCCGCCGCGGCGAAACCGATGCCGCGCTGTGCGTCGGCTCCGACGGTTCGATCAGCCCGGAAGCGCTGATCCGCTTTTCCCTGCTCTCGGCGCTGTCCACCAGCAACGACAGCCCGCAAGCGGCGTCGCGGCCGTTCTCCAAGAATCGCGACGGCTTCATCATGGCGGAGGGCGCCGCCGCCGTGGTGCTGGAGAGTTACGATTCGGCCAAGGCACGCGGCGCCAAGATTCTCGGCGTGCTGGAAGGCTGCGGCGAGATGACCGACGCGTTCCACCGCACGCGTTCGAGCCCGGACGGCAAGCCGATCATCGGCTGCATCGTCAATGCGATCAAGGATGCGGGGCTGATCGCCGACGACATCGATTACGTCAACGCACATGGCACTTCGACGCCGGAAAACGACAAGATGGAATATCTCGGCTGCTCCACGGTGTTCGGCGAACGAATGGCCAGCCTTCCGATTTCCTCCAATAAATCCATGATAGGTCACACGCTGTCGGCGGCTGGCGCGGTCGAAGCGGTATTCACTTTGCTCACGCTGCAGCATCAGCGCATTCCGCCCACCATCAATTACCAGGTGCCGGACCCGGCGATCCCGCTCGACGTAGTGCCGAACAAAGCACGCGACGCGCGCGTGACGCACGCCATTTCGAATTCCTTCGGCTTCGGCGGACAGAACGTCTCGCTGGTCATGGGCCTGGAGCCGGCGGCGTAACGCCGCCCCCATCCGCCATGCGCTCTTTACGCCTCATCGGCGACCGCAAGCTAGAACTTGCCGACGTGCCCAGCCCCCCGCCGCCCGGCGAAGGCGGGGTGCAAATCCGCATCAAGGCGGTTGCACTCAATCACCTCGATCTGTGGGGCTACCGCGGCATGGCCTTCGCCAAGCGCAAACTGCCCTTGGTGGTCGGCGCGGAATCCTCCGGCGAGATCGCCGCGCTCGGCGCCGGCGTCACATCGTTCAAAGTGGGCGATCCGGTGGTCATGTACGGCGCCATCACCTGCGGGCAGTGCGCCGCCTGCCGCGAGGGCCGCGATAATCTGTGCGAAAACGTCGGCGGCATCATGGGCTTTCATATCGACGGCTTTGCCCGCGATCTGATCAACCTGCCGGCGCGGCTGACCATCCCGGTGCCGGCGGGCGTGTCGCTGCGCGACGCAACTTGCGCGCCGATCGCCTTCGGCACCACCGAGCACATGCTGTTCGACAACGCCAAGCTCAAGCCGGGCGAAACCATTCTCGTGCATGCCGCCGGCTCCGGCATCGGTTCGGTCGCCATCAAGATGGCAAAGGCGATCGGCTGCACCGTCATCACCACGGTCGGCGACGACGCCAAGGCGGAAAAAGCCAAGGCGCTCGGCGCCGATCACGTCATCAATTACAAGACCGACCGCTTCGAGAGCGTCACCCGCAAACTCACCGGCAAAAAAGGCGTCGACGTCGTGTTCGAGCACGTCGGCGGCGAAGGCTTCAATGCTTCCCTGCTCTGCCTCAAGCGCGGCGGCCGCCTGGTCACCTGCGGCTCGACCGCCGGGCCCAGCGTCACCATCAATCTGATGCAGCTGTTCCAGCAGCAGTACAAGATCTTCGGCTCGTTCGGCTCATCGATGCGAAATATCCGCGACAGCCTGGCCAAGATGGCCGCCGGCATGACGCCCATCATTGACTCCGAGTTCGCCCTGGCCGATTTCGAAAAGGGCCTGGCGCGGATTGAAAGCCGCCAGGTATTCGGCAAGGTGGTCGTCAACTTCTAGCGCATGATCCCGAAAAGTGGGAACCGGTTTTCGGACAAGATCATGCGCATTGAACAATGAGCCAGGGGATGATGCGGATGATCCGGCGCCTGCGGCGCGGCAGCAAGCGCGCCGGCAACGCGTTGCTGGGCACCCTTGCGGTCGCGCTGCTCAAGGGCCTGCGCCACACCGATCCCGACCGGATGGCCGATTTCGCCGGCGCGTTGATGCGCAAAGTCGGCCCGCTGCTGCCGGAAAACCGCATCGGCCGCGAAAACCTCACTGCCGCATTCCCACAAAAATCCGCCGTCGAGATCGACACGATCCTGCGCGGGGCTTGGGACAATCTCGGGCGCATGGGCGCCGAATTCGCCCATCTCGACAGGCTGTGGGATTACGACCCGGAGCATCCGGAACGTCCGAGCCGTTACGACATTTCGCGCGCTGATCTCGATCGCTCCATACAGGTTGCGAACGACGGCGAGCCGGCGCTGATTTTTGCGGCCCATCTCGCCAATTGGGAATTGCCGGCGATATCCGCCGCCGCGGCCGGCGTCGACAGCGCGGTGCTCTATCGCCGTCCCAACATCGAGCGCATCGACAATTGGCTGCGCGAGACGCGCACCGCCAACATGGGCGAGATGATCTCCGCCGGCCTCGATGCGCCGGTCAGGCTTGCGCAAGCGCTTGAGCGCGGCGCCCATGTCGGCATGCTGGTCGATCAGTATTACGTGCGCGGTGTGGACGTGACGTTCTTCGGCCGCCGCACCAAGGCCAATCCACTGTTGGCGCGGCTCGCCCGCCATTTCGAATGCCCGATCCACGGCGTGCGCATGATCCGCCTGCCCGGGCACCGCTTCCGCGGCGAGATCACCGAGGCGATAGAACCGGCGCGCGATGCTGCGGGCAAGATCGACGTCGCCGGCACCACGCAAATCGTCATGAATGTGATCGAAGGCTGGATCCGCGAATATCCCGAACAATGGCTCTGGCAGCACCGCCGCTGGCGGCCGGAAGACGCGAAACGTCCCTAGCCGATCGACGCGCGTTCAGGTCTTGGTCGGCAGGCCGGCCGCTTTCCAGGCGATGATGCCGCCGGCGAGATGCGATTTGTACGGAAACCCTGCGTCTTGCGCGGCGACCGAGGCGGTAATCGAGCGCCGGCCGGAACGGCAGGCGAAAACCACCTGCTTGCCTTGCGGATCGGGGATCGCCGCCGGATCGAACGCAGAAAGCGGCACGATCACCGCATCCGGATAGCATTCCACTGCCGTCTCGTTCGGCTCGCGCACATCGACCAGCAGCATGCGGCCTTCGGTCAGGCCCCGCGCCACCTGTTCGGGCGTTAGATTCTCGACTTCATTCGCGCGCGGTATTTCGTCGGCCATGAAGCAACTCCGGTTACTCGCACATGATCCCGAAAAGTGGGAACCGGTTTTCGGATCGGTTCATGCGCAAACAAATATGCGCGTTATTAGCCGGAATTGAAGGGCGCCGCACCAGGATTTTACACCGTCACTTGAGTTCCCACCTCGACCACCCGCCCGGTCGGAATCTGGAAATAGTCGGTGGCGTCGTTGGCGACGCGGGTGAGCGCGATGAACAGCCGGTCCTGCCAGCGCGGCATGCCGGAACGCACCGCCGGCTTGAGCAGGCGGCGCGACAGGAAGAACGAGGTCGACATGATGTCGAACTGCCAGCCGAGCTTGCGGGCGATAGCCAGCGCTTTGGGCACGTTCGGCGTTTCCATGAAGCCGAAGCGCAAACTGACGCGCAAAAAGGTTTTGCCGATCGGCTCGATACGCACCCGCTCGGCGGCGTCGACCCGCGGCGTGTCCGCCGTCGTGATGGTGAGAATGACGTTTTTCTCGTGCAGCGCCTTGTAGTGCTTGAGGCTGTGCATCAGCGCGGTCGGCGCGCTGGTCGGATCGCTGGTGAGGAATACCGCGGTGCCGGGCACGCGCACCGGCGGTTTCTTTTCCAAGCTGTTGACGAGAAATTCGAGCGGCGTTTCCTGGCGGCGCGTCTTCTCGAACAGCAAGCGGCTGCCGCGCCGCCAAGTGTACATCACCGCCATGACCAAGGCGCCGAGCGAGAGCGGCATCCAGCCGCCTTCGACGATCTTGAGCAGGTTGGCGGCAAGGAACGTGAAATCGATCAGCAGGAACGGCAGCATCAGCGCCAGCGTCCAGATCAGTCGCCAGTGCCAAACCCGCCAGATCACCACGATCGCCATCATGGCGGTCACCACCATGGTGCCAGTGACGGCAATGCCGTAGGCGGAGGCAAGCGCGCTCGAGGAGCGGAACAGCGCCACCAGCAACAACACGCCGACCAGCAGCAGCGAGTTCACCCGCGGCATGTAAATCTGCCCGAACAGCGCTTCCGAGGTGTGGCGGATCTCCAGCCGCGGCAGCAGGCCGAGCTGGATCGCCTGTTGCGTGAGCGAATAGGCGCCGGTGATCACCGCTTGGCTCGCGATCACGGTCGCCGCCGTCGCCAGCGCCACCATCGGCAGCAGCGCCCAATGCGGATAGAGCAGGAAGAACGGGTTATCGATGGTCTTTGGATCAGCCAGCACCAGCGCGCCCTGCCCGAGATAATTGATCGTGAGCGCCGGTAGCACCACCACCAGCCAGGCAAAGCGGATCGGGCCGCGGCCGAAATGACCCAAATCCGCGTAGAGCGCTTCCGAGCCGGTCACCACCAGGAACACGGCGCCCAACGTGTAGAACGCGACGATGCCGTGGTTGAGCAAAAAGTGGACGCCGTAATACGGATTGAACGACAGCAGCACGGTGACGTTTTGCCCGATATGCCAGAGCCCGGCGACGGCGATGGCAGCGAACCAGGCCAGCGTGATCGGTCCGAAAAACGCGGCGACCTTGGCGGTGCCGCGCGACTGCACGGCGAACAACGCGATCAGGATCACCACCGTCAGCGGCACGACGAAATTGTCGAAGGCGGGCGTTGCGACCTTCATGCCTTCAATCGCGGAGAGCACCGACAGCGCCGGCGTGATGATGGCGTCGCCGTAGAACAGCGCGCCACTGACGATGCCGAGCAGGATCACGATGGCGCCGCCGCGGCTGCCGCCGAGCGCGCGCGAGGCGAGCGCCATCAGCGCCAGCGTGCCGCCCTCGCCATGGTTGTCGGCGCGTAACAGGATGAGCACGTATTTGGCGGTCACCACCAAAAGCAGCGCCCAGATGATCAGCGACAGGATACCGAGAACCACCGGCTCGCTCACCGGCTTGCCTGGGCCGACCGCCGCCAGTACCGACTCGCGCACCGCGTAAAGCGGGCTGGTGCCGATGTCGCCATAGACGACGCCGATGCAGCCGAGCGTGAGCGCCCAGAAGCCGGCCTTCACCGGCTGGTCGCCGCCGCCATTGGCCGCAGCCGAACCGCCATTGGCGGCGGCTACCGTATGAGACATGAGGGATTGGCCCGGACTTGTTGCAATGCAAAAAAATTTGAGCCGCGGCTTATACCGCCGCAATGGGGGCCCCGGCACAGCGATTTCCGCAAACCGGAGAGACGAGCCATGCATGCGGCGCAACCCGTCCGTATGATATTCTACTTAGTTATCAATAGCTTATATAGTAATTGGTGCCTGGCGCGAGTTTGTTCAGACGGTCACTTGGGTGCCGACCTCCACCACCCGTCCGGTCGGAATCTGGAAAAAGTCGGTAGCGTCGCTCGCCGAGCGCGCCAGCGCAATGAACAAGTGGTCCTGCCAGCTCGGCATGCCCGACTTCGGCGAAGGCTTGAGCGAGCGGCGCGACAGGAAGAACGACGTCGACATGATGTCGAATTGCCAGCCGAGCTTGCGGGCGATGGCCAGCGCCTTGGGCACGTTGGGTTGTTCCATGTAGCCGAACTTCAACGTCACGCGCGAAAAATGTTTCGACAGCGGCGTGATCTGCACCCGATCCTCCTCGCTCAGACGCGGCGTGTCGGCCGTGACGATGGTGAGGATCACGTTGTGTTCGTGCAGCACCTTGTTGTGCTTGAGATTGTGCAACAGCGCGGTCGGCGCGAAATCCGGATCGCTGGTGAGAAACACCGCCGTGCCCGGCACGCTATGCGGCGGCTTTTTCTCGAGGCTGCGCAGCAGCGTCTCGATCGGCACCTCGGTGCGCCGGGTCTTGCCGATCAGAATTTTGCTGCCGCGCCGCCAGGTCAGGATCAACAGCACCATGGTCGCGCCGAACAGCAGCGGCGCCCACGCGCCCTCGAACAGTTTGAGGAAATTGGCGGAAAAGAAGGTGAGATCGACGACCGTGAACGGCAGCAGCATCAGCGTGGTCTTCCACAGCGGCCATTTCCACATTTTCCATATCACGACAAAGGCGAGCAGCCCGTCCACTACCATGGTGGTGGCGACCGCGATACCGTAGGCCGAAGCGAGCGCGCTCGAGGTGCGGAACAGTCCGACCAATAGCAACACGCCGACCAGTAGCGCTACCGTCACGCGCGGAATGTAGATCTGGCCGACATGCGAGGCCGAGGTGTGCAGGATGGTGAGCCGCGGCAAGAGGCCGAGTTGGATCGCCTGATGCACCAGCGAATAGGCGCCAGTGATTACCGCTTGGCTGGCGATGACCGTGGCCGCGGTCGCCAGCACGATCATCGGCAGCAAGAAAGTGTCCGGCACCAAACGGTAGAATGGATTTTCGATCGCCATCGGATCGGCCAGCACTTTAGCTCCTTGGCCGAAATAATTGATCAGCAGCGCCGGCAGCACCAGGCAAAGCCAGGCGGTCTGGATCGGCTTGCGGCCGAAATGACCGAGATCGGCGTAGAGCGCTTCGCCGCCGGTCACCACCAGGAACACCGCGCCGAGCGTGACCAAGCCGATCTCACCGTGACCGAGTAGAAATTCTACGCCGTAAAGCGGATTGATCGCGGCGAGCACGCCCGGGTCGTCGCGGATATGCATGGCGCCGGCGATCGCGATAGCGACGAACCAGACCACCATGATCGGGCCGAACATGGCGGCCACCTTGGCGGTGCCGCGGCTTTGCGCGGCGAATAATACGATCAGGATGGCGACCGCGAGCGGCACCACGTAGTCGGCGAAGCTGGGGCTGGCAAGTTTCAGGCCTTCCACCGCCGACAGCACCGAAATCGCCGGCGTGATCACACTGTCGCCGAGAAACATGGCAGCGCCGATGACACCGACCACCAGGACCAAACCGGTGCGCCGTCCGAGCGCGCGGCTGGCGAGCGCGGTGAGCGAGAGTGTGCCGCCCTCCCCGTTATTGTCGGCGCGCAGCAGGATCAGCACGTATTTCAGAGTAACCGTGACGATCAGCGCCCACACGATCAGCGACAACACGCCGAGCACGATGCCGCGGGTGACGACTTGTTCGTGGCTCGCCGCGATCGCCGCCTCGCGGAAGGCGTAGAGCGGGCTAGTACCTATGTCGCCATAGACGACGCCGACGCTGCCCAGGGCCAGCGCCACAAAGCTCGGCGGCGTCACACGGGCGCCATTAACAGCATTGGCCTCGGCGGACGCCGCGCTTTCGTTCACGCCATTGCTCATAAAGGTTGGTTCGGACCGCCGCCGGCAAGGAAAGGCGGGCCTTATAACATCTAACATCGCCGGCCGTGCGAGAATATCGGCCATTTTCCGGGGCCAATTGACCCCGATCAAAGCGGAACCGGGCCGCTAAGGGGCGGCTTTACGGGGCCAAATCGGGGGGAATCGGCGGCGCTTCCCGCATAAGGGTAATGGTGACGCGGCGATTCGGCGACATATAGGGATTGTCGGGAAATAGCGGATCTGTATCGGCCTTGCCCGCCACCATGTAAATATGCGCCGAGCTCAGCCCTTCGCCGGCGAGAATTTCACGCACCGCGTTGGCGCGGTCGGCGGAGAGTTCCCATGGCCCATAACCCGGTTTATCCGGCACTTTGCTGGAAGCGGTATGGCCGGTGATGGAGACGCGGAAGGGCATCGCCTTGAGCGCCGGCGCGATCTTCTGGATCAGCTTGCGGGTGCGCTCATAGGGCTCCTTGGCGCCGTCCGGGAACATAGATCGTCCGTCCTGGTCGACGATCTCGATATTGAGGCCCTGCTTGGTCTCCTCGACCATGATGTGCTTGGAGGCTTCCGTGATCTCCGGCATTTCCTGCAGGGCCTGGCGCAGCGAGGCCGAGGCCAGCGCGAATTTCTGATCCTTCTTGAACTTCGCGCCGTAATTGCGCTCGCGGTCCTGATCGTCTGGCGTCGGCGTCGACGACGCTTCGGTGGGGTCGATCTGGGCGGCGTTCTTCAGCCGCGGCCGGGTGGGTAAACCGAGCACTTCGATGATGCCGGAATAACGCACGTCTCGCTGCACGCCGAAGGCATCGCGCATGGAGCCGGCGACGATCTTGAGTTTTTGTTGGTCCTGGGTGGAAAACGCGACCAGCATCACGAAGAAGCTGACCAACAGCCCCATCAGATCGGCAAAGGTCACGAACCAACCGTGCCCGCCCCCGTGCCCGCCGTCCTTACGCCGCGCCATGATGAGTTACTCCGTCAGGCGGGCGCGGTCGCAGGCTTGGCTTCCTCTTCGTCAGCCTCGCTGTGGCGATGCTTTTCCGGCAAATAGGCGAGCAGCATTTCGCGCACCAATGTGGGGCTCTTCGCCTCGCGGATCATCAGGATGCCGTCGATCATCAAGGTGCGGTTGATTTCCTCGTCGACCAGCTTGAGATGCAGCTTGTCGGCAATCGGCAGGCAGAACAGGTTGGCAAGTGCCGCGCCGTAAAAGGTCGCGAGCAAGGCGCCGGCCATGAACGGGCCGAGCTTGGAGGGGTCGGTCATGTTGGCGAACATCTGCACCATACCGATCAGCGTGCCGATCATGCCGAAGGCCGGCGCGCAGTCGCCCACCGCGCGGTAGATCTTCTGGCCCTCGTCGAGATGGGTGAGGAAGTTGTCGCGGTCGCGCTCGAGATTGTCGCGGATGAAATTGGTGTCGTAGCCGTCGGCGACGAAGCGAATGCCCTTGGCCAGGAACGGGTCTTCGATCTCCACCTTTTCCAACCCGACCGGCCCGGATTTGCGCGCGATTTCGGCGAGCCCCGCCAGTTCGTCGACCAATTCGCGCTGGGTCATGCGGCGCATGGTGAACGCGAATTTCGCGCCCAGCGGCAGCCCATGCATGATCGAGGTGAGCGGGAACCGAATAAGCGTAGCGGCAAACGACCCACCGAAAATCACGATGAACGCATGCTCGCTAACGAACATGTGCAAGTCGCCGCCCATCATGATCACGAGACCGACGACGCCGACCCCGCATAACAGGCCTAGACTTGTCGCAATATCCATGACTTACCCTACCCAACGCCCACGACAGTCGGGCCCAAACGGAGCCCGTCGCCATAAACGACCCTAGACTGGCGCTGTTAAGAGGCGGTAAAGGCTAACCGTTCGTGAAGGAAAAACGCATAGTCGGACCGGGTCCAACCGGTGACCGGCCGTCAAAAAGCTGCGAAAATCGCGGCAAATAGGGCGCAAGGCACAAAGATGCCATCCAGCACCCGTTAAGAAGACCCCTTAGGAACTCAAGGAGTGCGACCCATGCGTGAGATCGGCCATTTCGTCGGCGGCAAGGCCGTCAAAGGCGCCTCCGGACGGTTCGGCGACATCTTCGACCCCAATACCGGCGAGGTGCAGGCCCGGGTGGCGTTGGCCAAGCATTCCGAGGTCGAACACGCCATCGCCAACGCGCAAGCCGCCCAACCGGCCTGGGCGGCGACCAATCCGCAGCGGCGCGCCCGCGTGATGTTCAAGTTTCTCGAACTGGTCCAGAAGGAGCATGAAAGCCTCGCCAAGCTGCTCTCCTCCGAACACGGCAAGACCGTGCCCGACGCGCGCGGCGACGTGCAGCGCGGCATCGAGGTGGTGGAATTCGCCTGCGGCATTCCGCATCTGTTGAAGGGCGAATACACCGAGGGCGCCGGCCCCGGTATCGATCTTTATTCGGTGCACCAGCCGCTCGGCGTGGTCGCCGGCATCACGCCGTTCAATTTCCCGGCCATGATCCCCTTGTGGAAATGCGCGCCGGCGATTGCCTGCGGCAACGCCTTCATCCTCAAGCCGTCGGAGCGCGATCCGTCGGTGCCGATGCGCATCGCCGAACTGTTCCTCGAGGCCGGCCTGCCGGAAGGCATCCTCAACGTCGTCAATGGCGACAAGGAAGCGGTCGACACCCTGCTCACCGACGACCGCGTCAAGGCGATCGGTTTCGTCGGCTCCTCGGCGATCGCGGAGTACATCTACACGACCGGCTGCGCCAACGGTAAGCGCGTGCAGTGCTTCGGCGGCGCCAAGAACCACATGATCGTGATGCCGGACGCCGACATGGACCAGGCGGTCGACGCACTGATCGGTGCCGGCTACGGCTCGGCCGGCGAGCGCTGCATGGCGATTTCGGTGGCGGTGCCGGTCGGCAAGAAGACCGCCGACGTCCTGCTCGAGAAACTGATCCCGCGCGTGGAGAACCTGAAGATCGGTCCGTCCAGCGACCCGCAGGCCGACTACGGCCCGATGGTCACCAAGGAGTTGCTCGGCAAGGTGCGCGGCTATATCGACACCGGCGTCAAGGAAGGCGCCAAGCTCGTGGTGGACGGGCGCGGTTTCAAATTGCAGGGCTACGAAAACGGCAATTTCATCGGTGGCTGTCTGTTCGACGAGGTGAAGCCGAACATGAAAATCTACAAGGAAGAGATTTTCGGGCCGGTGCTGTCGGTGGTACGCGCCAAGGATTACGAGGAAGCGGTGCGGCTGCCGTCCGACCATGACTACGGCAACGGCGTCGCCATCTTCACACGCGACGGCGACACCGCGCGCGATTTCGTCAACCGCGTGCAGGTCGGCATGGTCGGCGTCAATTTCGCCATTCCGGTGCCGCTCGCTTATTACACCTTCGGCGGCTGGAAGCGTTCCGGCTTCGGCGATCTCAACCAGCACGGGCCGGACGCGGTGCGCTTCTACACCAAGACTAAAACCGTGACCTCGCGCTGGCCGACCGGCACCAAGGAAGGCGCCGAGTTCGTCATCCCGACCATGAAGTAAAGATACACCGCGCGATGCCGCCAATTCGGTTCACGATGGCCACTCTTGTGGCACTGACGTTGGGGGCTTGCGCCGGCAATCCGTTCGGCGCGACGCCCGAGGCCGCGCCGGCGCCGAAAATGGACATGGGCGGCCGCTGGATTCTGGCGACGCCCAATGCACCCTCGTGCGGCATGAATTTCACCGCCGCTGCAAGCGAGCAAGAAGGCGCCATCGCACCGGAGGGCGGCTGCCCGGGCAAGTTCTTCACCAGCCGGCACTGGACGCTTGAGCACGGCGCGCTCACCATCAACGACCACCAGGATCAGCCGCTGGCGCATCTGACGTTCGCCAACGGCCATTTCGAGGGCAAGGCCATTGCCGGCATGCCGGTGACGTTATCGCGTGCCTCCCCCGCCGGATAAGGAACCTCCATGGCCGAATACCAGCTCTATTGCTTCGCCCAGTCCGGCAACGCCTATCGCGCCGCGCTGATGCTCAATCTAATCGGCGCCGACTGGGAGCCGGTCTGGTACGACTTCTTCGGCGCGGCGCCGCAGCGCACGCCGGAGTTTCGCGAGACCATCAATGAAATGGGCGAGGCGCCGGTGCTGGTGCACGGCAAGAAGAAGCTCAGCCAGTCGGGCGTAATCCTCACTTATCTCGCCAACCATACCGGCAAGTTCAAGCCGCAAGGCGAAGACGAGGAACTTGAGTTGCTGCGCTGGATCATCTTCGACAACCAGAAGGTCAACGGATTTCTCGGACCGTACCGCTTCCTGAAGAATTTCGCGCCAAAGCCTGGCGACCCGGCGGTGATGGCATTCATGAAAGGGCGCATCGACGGTGCGCTATCGATCGTCAACAAACGGCTGACCGGGCGGCAATTCCTGGTGAGCGACAAGCCGACCATCGCCGACATTTCGATGACCGGGTATCTCTATTATCCGGCCGAGGAGTTCGGTTTCGACATGGCCAAGGACTATCCGGCGATCGGCGCCTGGCTTGAGCGCATGAAGGCGCTGCAAGGTTGGGCGCACCCCTATGACATTATGCCCGGCTACCCGTTCGGCACGCAGGGCTATCGCAATCGCTGATCAGTGCTGGTGACGATGGCCGTGGCCGTGATCGTGGCCATGGTGATCGTGCGCATGGTCGTGGCCGTGCGCTGAGGCATAGGCGCCGCCTTCCGGCTCGAACGGCGCGTCGATCAACGTCACTTTGGCGCCGAGCGACTTGAGCAAGGCTTCGATTGTCCCGTCGCGCAGCGCGCGCACCCGGTTGGGCAGCACCTGCACCGGCACGTGCCGGTCACCGAGATGCCAGGCGAGCCGCGCCAGCGCCGCTACGTCGGTCGCGCGCGCCTCGATCAGCCGCTCGGGCGCCGCCAACACTTCGATTAGAGTACCGTCGTCGAGCAGCAAGAGATCGTCGGTGCGCAACCGCCGCGGCTCGTGCAGATCGATCTCGAAGGCGCCGCCCTTGACGCCGGTCACCGCGATTTTCTGCGCGCTGCGCTGCGCATAATCGAGGATTACGGTATCGACGACCGCCCGCCCGAGGCGGTCTGCGGCGGCAAGGACGCTCGTTGCACGCGGCATGGTTTTATGGGGTGCCGTCGATCAGTTCAGGCGCGTCGGGCGCGCGTGATCGGAATCGTCCGGCGGGGCGGCGCCTGGCGTCAGGGTCGCGTCTTCGCCGTGGGTTGCGGCCTGCGCGACGGCGGCGGCGGCCGCAATCTCGTCCTTGCGCTGATATTCGCGATAGGACAGCCAGCCGAGCGGCAGGCAGACAAGATAAGCGAGCGTGCCGATGGTGAGCACTTCCCACGGATAGCTGATCAGCAGCGCGAAGAACAACACCACCACCACGAACACCGGCAACACCAGATCGGGCGGCACGCGTTTGCCCACCCGCTTGCCGGAGAACACCGGCAACTTGGAGACCATCAAGAGCCCGATCGCCAGCGTGTAGAAGAAGGTGAGCCAGACCGTGATCAGCCCGTTGGAGACGCCGAGGAAATTGAGATAGATCGGCAGCAGCACGGTGATGGCGCCGGCCGGCGCCGGAATGCCGGTGAAGAAATTGCCCGCCCAGGCCGGCTTCCCCGGATCGTCGATCATCACGTTGAAGCGCGCCAGCCTCAAGCCGGCGCAGATCGCAAACACCAGCGCGGCGATCCAGCCCGCCGACTTCAATTCGTGCAGGCCCCAGAAATACAGGATCAGCGCCGGCGCCACGCCGAAATTCACGAAGTCGGCGAGGCTGTCGAGCTCGGCGCCGAAGCGCGAGGTGCCCTTGAGCATGCGCGCGACGCGGCCGTCGATGCCGTCGAGCAGCGCGGCGAACACGATTGCCGCGAGCGCCCAGTCGAGCCGGCTCTCGATCGAGAGGCGGATCGCGGTGAGCCCGGCGCACAGCGCGAGCAACGTGATCAGATTGGGCAGCAGCGTGCGCACCGGGATCGATTTGAAGCGGCGGCGGCGCGGCGGTGGCGAGGGATCGAAGGGCGGAAAGACCATGGCAGCAATATAGCCGTTTCGCGCCGCGCGCGCCACGGCGCCCGCAGTCAAATTATTGGCCGTGTTAACTTTTTTGCCGACGGCGTGCACTCATTAATCAGCGCCGCCGTGGGTCAATGCCCCGTCCTGATCCAATAACTGACGAAATAATGCGGCATCGGGGCAACGGCAAAAGCAGCTCGGCGCAGAAATTAATCGGCAATCTGACAAACTCAGGTATGCTCCTCCCGCTCGAACCACAACCTCTCAAGGGGTGTAGCTCATGTCCAAGATCACCTTTGCGGCGCTGGTTTTGACGCTCGCGGCGGCCTTCACTGGCGTCGGCACCAGCAAGTCGTGGGCCGTGCCGGCCTCGAGCCAGACGAATGGCAAATGTGCCAACCGTGGCTATTGCAAGCCCGGCACCTGCGCCCGGGATGGCGGCAATCACGCCTGCAACCCGAAAAACTGCAGCAAAAAATACTGCCGCTAGCCGGAGCGGCGGATATTAGCCGAAATATGGCACTGGCCGCGGATTTATGAGTTGGAGGCCGCACGAAGAGGTCGAGGATTGCTTGTCTGACGGCCGGCATGCTCGGTTGTGGTGGACCTGAGACTCTTTTTTTTCCGTCCCGCAGCGGTGAGACGGCGGGATTGAAGGAAGGCGTAAGCGATCATCGTCATCAAGGCATGTCGGTGTAATCCGGCCCACGACCTGCCTTCAAAATGGTCGAGCCCCAGCTCTTCCTTCAATTGCTGATGCGCCTGTTCACAGATCCACCGCGCCTTGACGGCAGCTGCCAGCGTCTGAAGCGAAACGTCAGCGGGCAGATTCGAGATGTAGTATTTCTGCTCTCCGCTCGATCGTCGTTCGCCCAGGATCCACACTTCATCGCCAGGCATACGCTCGACACCTTTATCAAACACGCGGTGCTTTGGGCCGTCCGCGATGCGCACGCGCCGTGCCGCGAAGAGGCATGTTAGCGGGCCTTTCGTGCCCCAGCGCCAGCTGATCTTCTGCCACTTTACGCCGGCCAGCATCGTCTCGGCAGAAACTGGCGACATATCCGGGATATGGTGTTTGCGCGGCTTACGGGCTTTCTCCGTCGGAAAGATCATGGTGACATCGGTCGGATAGACTTTCAGGCGCCGCGACATACCAACTGCCCACAAGAGGCCGCGTTTGCTCAGAGCATGACGGAACGGCGCGCTCGATCCGTATCCCGCGTCCGCCAGCACACAACCGAAGCGAACACTGGCTGCGATCACGCGATCGATCTCAGCCAGCGCGATCTCTGGCTTGGACCGTGCCGTGCGATGCTCGATTGGAACGCCGGCACGCTTCAGACGTGCCGGATCGCTCGTCCAATTCTCGGGAATGAAGAGACGTAGCGCTACCATTACCGGCACTTCACCGCGCGCAAGCGTCAGCGACACCAACGTTTGGCAATTGGCCGTCTTGCCGAGAGTTGATGCATATTGCGGAGCTACACCAACCGAGCGATCGCCCTTCTTCGGCATCGATGTGTCGTCGATGACCAGCACTGCATTTTTGCCGCCGACGAGCCGGTCGGCCTGAACGAGCAATTCTGCTTCCAACGGCGCCGCGTCCCAGACGCCATCAGCGATGAAATGATGCAATTGATCATAGTCGCCCGGCGCCAGCCGCGCCGCCATTGGCTGGACGCTCTTGCGATCGCCCGGCCCAATCAGTCCCGAAACATAAAGCGGACACATCCGCCGCCGAGCCTTGTGACCTAAACGATCCAGGAATGGCTCGAGCCAGCGTCCAAGCTCATCTTCCCACCTCGACGTCGTGTCCACCATGGTCAGCCCTCCAAAAAGCCGACCACCCATGAATTATTGAAAACGTGATTCGGGAATCCCCAGGGCCTCATTCCCGCGTAAAATTTGCCAAAGTAGTGCTAGCCGCTGCGGAAAGCGCGGCCGGCGTCGGCAACGCGCAGGTCGGCGAGCACTGTTTCGCCGGCCAGCGACGTCTGCCCGATCGCGACCAGCGGCGGCGTGCCCTCGGGCAGATAGACGTCGAGACGCGAGCCGAAGCGGATCATGCCGAACCGCTCGCCGGTGCCGAGCGGCTGGCCCTCGCGCACAAAGCAGACGATGCGGCGCGCGATGAGCCCCGCGATCTGCACCACCGCCACGCGGCTGCCGGCGGTGGCGATGACCAGCGAATTGCGCTCGTTGTCGGCGCTCGCTTTGTCGAGGTCGGCGTTGAAGAATTTGCCCGGCTGATAGACGATTTTCTCGATGGTGCCGGTGACCGGGCTGCGGTTCACGTGGCAGTCGAACACGCTCATGAAGATCGAGATGCGCGGCAGCGGCCTATCGCCGAGGCCGAGTTCGTGCGGCGGGGCCGCGGTGGTGATCTGGCTGATGCGGCCGTCGGCGGGCGCCACCACCAGCCCTTCGCGCACCGGCGTCACGCGCGGAGGATCGCGGAAGAAATAGACGCACCACAGCGTCGCCAGGGTGCCGAGCCAGCCGAGCGGGCTCCACAGCCAGAACAAAACGAGGCTGACGAAGGCAAAGGCGCCGATGAAGGGATAGCCCTCCGGCGTGATCGGCACCATTTGCTTGCGGATCGAATCGTAAATCGACATACCCTACCCTACTCCGCCGCGTCGGCGGGCGCCTCGATCGGCGCGGCGACAGCCGAAATGACGTCCTCGACCAGCGGCGGATTGCGGTTGGGCGCGACATCGTCTTCGGCCACGCGGGCGAGCTTCTCGCGCGCCTCCTCCGCCTCGCGCTGGCGGTTCCACATGCTGGCATAAAGGCCGTCCTGCGCCAGCAGTGCGTAATGCGTGCCGCGTTCGACGATCTCGCCACGGTCGAGCACGATGATCTCGTCGGCGCCGACGATGGTCGACAGCCGGTGCGCGATCACCAGCGTGGTGCGGCCCTTCGACACGCGCTCCAGCGCGTCCTGGATTTCCTTTTCGGTGTGGCTGTCGAGCGCCGAGGTCGCCTCGTCGAGCACCAAGATGGGCGGCGCCTTGAGGATGGTGCGGGCGATCGCCACGCGCTGCTTCTCGCCACCGGAAAGCTTGAGGCCGCGCTCGCCGACCTCGGTTTCGTAGCCCTTCGGCGCGAGCTTGATCAGATCGTCAATCTGCGCCAGCCGCGCCGCCTCCTCCACCTCGGCATTGCTCGCTTCCCAACGGCCGTAGCGGATGTTGTAGCGGATCGTGTCGTTGAACAGCACGGTGTCCTGCGGCACCATGCCGATGGCCTGGCGCAGCGAAGCTTGCGTAACGCGTGCGATGTCCTGCCCGTCGATCAGGATGCGGCCGCCGGCGAGATCGTAGAAACGGAACAAGAGCCGCGAGATCGTCGACTTGCCGGCTCCGGAGGGGCCGACCACGGCCACGGTCTGCCCCGCCGGTACGTCGAAACTGATGCCGTTGAGAATGCCGCGCTCCGGCTCGTAGGCGAAGCGCACGTCCTCGAAGCGGATGGTGCCGCGCGTCACTTTGAGCGGGGCGGCGCCGTCGACGTCCTTGATTTCCGGCTCGCGATCCAAAATCGAGAACATCAGTTCGATGTCGGTCACCGCCTGCTTGATCTCGCGGTAGACCATGCCCATGAAATTGAGCGGCTGGTAGAGCTGGATCATCATGGCGTTGATCAGCACGAAATCGCCGACCGTCTTGGTGCCCGCCTCGATCTCGTAGGCGCACATCACCATGGTGGCGGCGAGCCCGAAGGTGAAGATCACCGCCTGCCCGGCGTTGAGCACGGCGAGCGAAGTATAGGCGCGCGTGCTCGCCTCCTCGTAGCGCGCCATCGATTTGTCGTAGCGTTCGGCCTCGCGCCGCTCGGCGCTGAAATATTTCACCGTCTCGTAATTGAGCAGCGAGTCGATCGCCTTGATGTTGGCGTCCGTGTCGCTGTCGTTCATCTTGCGGCGGATGCCGATGCGCCATTCGGTGGCGTGATAGGTGTAGGTCATGTAAACGGCGACGGTGATCAGGACCGCCAACACGTAACGCCAGTCGAACTTCCACATCAGCACGCCGACAATCAGCGTCAATTCGATGATGGTGGGCGAAAGCTGCAAGATTACCATGCGCACGATGGTTTCGATGGCGTTGCGGCCGCGCTCCAGCACGCGCGTCAAGCCGCCGGTCTTGCGCTCGAGATGGAAACGCAGCGACAATTCGTGCATGTGCACGAAGGTGCGGTAGGCGAGCCGGCGCACGGCGTGCATCGCCACCTTGGCGAACAGCCCGTCACGCAGTTGGGTGAGCGCCGCCATCAGGATGCGCATGCCGCCGTAGGCAATCGTCAGCGCGACAGGTGCTGCCAGCGCCCAGACCAGCCAGTCGGAGGTCGCCACCGGCGCCGAGCCGTGGCCGGCGAGCGCGTCGATCGCCCATTTGAACGTGAACGGCACCGAGACGGTCGCGAGCTTGGCGGCGAGCAGCAGCACCATGGCGCCGAGCACCCTCAGCTTCAGGTCGGCGCGGTCGGACGGCCAGATATAGGGCCACAAATGCACGATGGTGCCGAACAGCGTTCCGCCGGTGGCGGAGACGGCCGGCGGCGCGGCAGATCGGCGGTGGTGGTGATGGTCGCTCATGCAGGGCCCTCATATAGGAGGTTTCTTAGGCACAATCACCCCGCCCGGCGGCCCAGGGGGCCGTAATCACAGGGGATTTTGGCCCTTGTCTTGACCTTGCCGCTTCCGCGTCGCACATGCATGGCCATGAACAAAATCCAAAATCAGAGCAAAATCCGGAAAATCTGCGTCTATTGCGGCTCCGGGCCGGGCACCGACCCGGCATTCGTCGAGGCCGCCCGCACCTTCGGAGCGATCCTCGCCAAGAATGGCATCGGGCTGGTCTACGGCGGCGGCGCCGTCGGCATGATGGGCGAGATCGCCCAAGCCGTGCTCGCGCATGGCGGCGAGGTCACCGGCATTATCCCAGAATTCCTGGTGGCGCGCGAACACGCCATCAAGGGCGCGCACGGGCTGACCGTCACCCGCGACCTGCATGAGCGCAAACGCAAGATGTTCGATCTCGCCGACGCCTTCGTGGCGCTGCCTGGCGGGGTCGGCACGCTGGAGGAAATCGTCGAGCAGATGACCTGGGCGCAGCTCGGCCGCCACAAGAAGCCGATCCTGCTCGCCAATATCGCCGGCTTCTGGCAGCCGCTCTGCGCGCTGCTCGATCACATGAAGACGCTGCAATTCATCCGCGGCGATCTCAACTTCGACCTGCTCGTCACCGACAAGGTCGAGGATATATTGCCGATGTTGCGCAAGGCGGCCGAGGGCGTGCCGGAGGCCGCCAGGCAGATGACGGCGGCCGACGCCGAGCGGCTCTAATTATTTCGTGACGAAGGTGACCGCCTCGATGCGGTTGCCGTCGGCGTCGCGGATGAAGGCGGCGTAGTAGCTTTCGTGATATTGCGCGCGAAAGCCCGGCGCGCCGTCGGAGGAACCGCCAGCGGTGACCGCTGCGGCGTGGAAGGCATCGACCGCCTCGACGTTGAGCGCGCGCAGGCAAATGTGCACGCCGCTGTCGGCGGCAACCGGCGCCATGCCGGCGCGGGCGTTGATCCAGAACTCGGGATGTTTCTTGCCGTAGCCGATGGCCGCATCCGGCCATTCGCGCAGTTTGCTCATGCCGAGGGCGGCCAGCAGCGCCGTGTAAAACGCCTCAGCCGCCTTGATGTCGCGCACCGCAATCGAGACGTGATCGATCATGCGTCATCTCACGCCGGCGCGCCGGATTTCACCAGCTTGTAGACGATCGAATCCATCAGCGCCTGGAACGAAGCGTCAATGATATTGGCCGACACGCCGATGGTCGTCCAATGCTCGCCCGTCTCGTCCTCGCTTTCGATCAGCACGCGGGTCACCGCCTCGGTGCCGGAATTGAGGATACGCACGCGGTAGTCGGTGAGCTTCAAGCCGTCGATATATTTCTGGTACTGGCCGAGATCCTTGCGCAGCGCGCGGTCGAGAGCGTTGACCGGCCCGTTGCCTTCCGCCGCCGAGATGACGTTGTCGTCGCCGACCCGCACTTTGACCACGGCGAGCGTCACGGTGACCCTTTCGCCGCGTGCATTGTTGCGCTGCTCGACGTTGACGTCGAACTGGGTAACGTCGAAATAATTCGGCACGCTGCCGAGCGTGCGCCGCGCCAGCATCTCGAACGAGGCATCCGCCGCCTCATAGGCATAGCCGATGGTCTCGCGGTCCTTGACGATCTCCAGCAGGCGGCCGATGCGCGGATCGTCCTTGTTCACCTTCAGGCCGATGCGGTCGAGCTCGGCCAGGATGTTGGATTTGCCGGCCTGCTCCGATACCAGAACTTTTCGCTTATTGCCGACGCTGTCCGGCTCGACGTGCTCGTAGGTCGCCGGGTCTTTGGCAATTGCCGACGCGTGGATGCCGGCCTTGGTGGCAAACGCGCTGGCGCCGACATAGGGCGCGTGCCGGTTGGAGGCGCGGTTGAGCAGATCGTCGAGCGCGCGCGAAACATGCGACAGCTTTTTCAGCGCCGCGTCGGAGACGCCGATGTCGAAAATGTCGGAAAATTCCTTCTTCAGCTTGAGCGTCGGAATGATCGACACCAGATTGGCGTTGCCGCAGCGCTCGCCCAAGCCGTTCAGCGTGCCTTGGATCTGCCGCGCGCCGGCGCGCACGGCGGCAAATGAATTCGCCACCGCCTGCTCGGTGTCGTTATGCGCGTGGATGCCGACATGGTCGCCGGGGATCGCCTTGCAGACCTCACCGACGATCGTTTCGACCTCGTGCGGCAGCGTGCCGCCATTGGTGTCGCACAGCACGACCCAGCGCGCGCCCTCGTCATAGGCTGCCTTGGCGCAAGCGAGCGCGTAAACGGGGTTCGCCTTGTAGCCGTCGAAAAAATGCTCGCAATCGAGCAGCACTTCGCGGCCCTTGGCCTTGGCCGCGCGCACGCTGTCGCGGATCGAGGCGAGGTTTTCCTCCTCCGTCGTCTCCAGCGCCACGCGCACGTGGTAGTCCCAGGCCTTGGCGACGAAGCAGATGGCATCGGCCTTCGCCTCGAGCAGCGCGGCGAGCCCCGGATCGTTGGAGGCCGAGCGGCCTGGCCGCCGCGTCATACCGAAAGCCGTGAACTTGCCACGCAGGCCTCGGCTTTCGGAAAAGAAGTCCGTGTCGGTCGGATTGGCGCCCGGGTAGCCGCCTTCGACATAATCGATGCCGAGCTGATCGAGCAGCCGGGCGATGGCGAGCTTGTTGGCCAGCGTGAAGTCGACGCCGTTGGTCTGTGCGCCGTCGCGCAGCGTGGTGTCGAACAGGTAGAGGCGTTGCTTGGCCATCGTTCTTACCAAAGGTGATAATTCGAAAACAATGCGACGGCGATGACGACCGCGACAATCGCCATGATAACATGGTGGCGTTTCAATTGCATTTCTAGGCCAACCGGTAAACGACGTAGAGGGCGACAAGCGCGGCAGCGACGATGACACCGTATTTAAGCACGATGTAGTAGAGCCAATGACGCGGGAACGGCGTGTCGGGTTTGGTCATGATGCCTCCCGCTTGGCGGCGAGTTGTTTGCTGAGCGTGGTGTTGGCGAGCCATTCGCCGCCGGTCATCACGGTGTTGCGCTGCTGCGCGACGTAGCCGCGCTTTTCAAAGAAGCCGCGCGCGGTGTCGCTGGCATCGACCGTGAGCAGCGCCGCGCCGCGCGAGCCTGCGAGCTTTTCCACGGCGTCGATCAGCATCGCGGCGACGCCCTGCCCAGCCGCCGCCGGATGCACATAGAGCATGTCGATCTTGTTGCCGCCGGCAAGCGAAGCAAAGCCCACGGCTGAGCCATTCAATGTCGCCACCAAAGTCAATTCGCCGGCGAGCCTTTTCGCGAAAGCGACCTCATCGTCGGCGGTGGAAGCCCAGGCCGCCTGCTGCGCCTCGCTATAGTCGTCGGCGGACAGCTCCGCGATCGCTTCGTGGAATATTTCGCGCAGCAACGCGGCGTCCGCGGCCAGATAAGGCCGCAAGCCAAGCTTGGGATGCGCCTGCGCCATCATTGCGTCCCTTTCGGCGGCCATTCGGCCGTGTCGCGATCCGGGTGCTGGTAATTCACAACCGAGGCCTTGAAGGCTTCGGCCTTCGGTTCCGCGCCGTCCGGCCGGGTCGGCAGCGCGCAGATCCCGTCAAAGAAGGAAAGCTTGTCGGCCGGATTGACCTGGATCGTCGGCGCGACCACGCTGGGGTCGTCGAATGCGCCCACGGCAAGTTCGACGATCCCATCGATCTCATAGGTGAGTGGCGTGCCGCAATCGCCGCAAAATCCGCGCCGCGCCTTGTTGGAGCTGGCGAAATGCCGCGGCGCCCCGCGCGTCCATTCGAGATCGCGCGCGGTCACCAGCGCGCCGAAGAAGCCGCCGAAAGCCTTCTGGCACATGCGGCAGTGGCAGATCGACGAGCGGCCGAATTTCGATGCACGAAAGCGCACCGCGCCGCACTGGCATCCGCCGGAATGATAGGTGGCGGTCATCGCGCGATCTTCCATTTGGTCGTGCCGTCCTTGCCGTCCTCGATCTCGACACCCATGGCCTTGAGCTCATTTCGGATTCGATCGGCTTCCTGGAAATTCTTCGCCTTGCGCGCGGCATTACGCGCGTCGATCAGATTATGAATCGCCGTTTCATCCATATCACGATGCTTGCGCTTCAAGATTTCTTGAAGCCCAACGCCGACCAGATTGAAACCAAGCAGCCCGCAGCTAACGCGCAGATTGGCCGCGGCTTGATAGCTTCCAGAACGCGCTTCACCGGCAAGTTTATGGAGTTCGGCAATCGCCTGAGGGGTATTTAAATCGTCGCCTAGCGCACCCAAAAAAGCCTTTGAAATTTGTCCGTGTTTGACGTGTGCTGTTTTGGTGCACTGTTGGAAGGAATCCAATGCAATTGAAGCCTGCTCGGTGCCCGACTTTGTCCAGTCAATTGGCTGCCTGTAGTGCGTCATTAGCATCTGAAATCGCAATACTTCTCCCGGCCAATCTTTCAGCAAGTCGTGGATCGTGAAAAAATTTCCAAGGCTCTTGCTCATTTTCTCGCCTTCGACCTGCAAGAAGCCGTTGTGCATCCAGTAATTCGCCATCACCGGCGTATGGAAGGCGCAGCGCGATTGCGCGATTTCGTTCTCGTGGTGCGGAAAAACGAGATCGATGCCGCCGCCGTGGATGTCGAAAGTTTCGCCGAGATGCTTCCAAGACATCGCCGAGCACTCGATGTGCCAGCCCGGGCGGCCCGGCGTCTTGATGCCGCAGGGCGAAGGCCAGGCCGGCTCGCCCGGCTTCGACGGCTTCCACAGCACGAAATCCTGCGGATCCTTCTTGTACGGCGCGACCTCGACGCGGGCGCCGGCGATCATCTCGTCGAGCGGCCGCTTGGAGAGCTGGCCATATTCCGGCATCGACGGCACGTTGAACAGCACGTTGTCGTCGGCGACATAAGCGTGGCCGCCGGCGACCAGTTTTTCGATCAGCGCCTTCATGGCCTCGATATGCTCGGTTGCGCGCGGCTCGACGGTCGGCTCAAGACAGCCGAGCGCGGCCACATCCGCCTTGAAATTCTTGTAGGTCTCTTCGGTCAATTCGCGGATGGAAATGCTGCGCTCGGTCGCGCGCGCGTTGATCTTGTCGTCGACGTCGGTGATGTTGCGTACGTAAGTGACGTGCTCGGCCCCATAGATGTGCCGCAGCAGGCGGAACAGCACGTCGAACACGATGACGGGGCGCGCATTGCCGATATGGGCGAAGTCGTAGACCGTCGGCCCGCACACGTACATGCGCACGCGCGCCGGATCGATCGGGGTGAACACCCGCTTCTCGCGCGTCAGCGTATCGTAGAGCCTGAGCTCCATGACAACAGCATTCCTCGGCGCCTGCTGGCCCGGGCGTTGCTTTATCTCGATGGAGAAAAGACGGCCGCAGCCAGCGTGGTGCGCTAGCTAATAATCTCGCGGCAAATGCCGCAGGTATGGTTAAGGCCGATCATCGGGAGCGGACAATGCTGCTTGGCGGCCGCACCGTCAAGACCGGCTTCGGCCACCGCCGCTAGGGTTAAGCGGCCCTTAACGTTTTTACCCGCATTCTCGCGATCAGCGCCGGGGCTGGCGCTTGCAAAATCGCGGGCTTTGTCATGCGTACACGTCTGGCCGGATTAGCCGCCATTCTCTGCATCTGCACCGTCACCTCCGCGCAGGCCGAACGGCGCATGTTCATCATCGCCAATGACGGCGACGGCTACGGCATCGACCGCTGTCTCGCGTCGGGCGACAAGTGCGGCGCGGCGGCCGCCAACGCCTATTGCCGCACGCACCAATTCGCCTCGGCCGCGTCCTACCGCCAGGTCGACCGCGAAGACATCACCGGCGCGATCCCCTCGGGCAGCTCCGGCGGCTGCCGCAACGGCAATTGCGACGTGGTCGCCATCGTCTGCACGCGTTAATTCCTTAAGTCTGCAGCGCGGCCCACATTTCGCGGTCGCGCTCGGCGGTCCAAATCACCGGCCATTCGATCCCGCGCGCCTCGTCATAGGCGCGCGCGACGTTGAACGGCAGGCAGTGCTCGTAGAGAGCAATCGTCTTGAACCTCGGGTCCATGGCGAGCCGCACGAATTCGAACGCGTCCTTCAACGAACGGCCCTTGGCGACGCTCTCGCTCACCGAGCCGTACAGCGTGTTGATGAAGTCGCCGGTGAACGCGATTGCTTCCGCCACCTGGTCCGGCGTGGTGAGCGCCGGCCCGCGCCCGGGCACCAGCGCGGCCGGCTGCATCTCGGCGATATGGTCGAGCGTCGTCGGCCAGTCGGTGAAATGCGCATCGCCGCCGTAGCAGGAGCACTTGTTTTCGATGAGATCGCCGGCAAACACCGCGCCGGCGTCGGGCACGACCGCGATGGCGTCGCCGGCGGTATGGCCGCGCCCGATGTGCATGATGCGCACCTCACGGCGGCCGAGCCAGACCGAAATCTGATCGGGGAAAGTCACGCTCGGCCAAGTCAGGCCGGGAGGGGCGTCGGCGCTACGGAACAGGCGCGGGAAGCGGCCGATCTCGGAATCCATGTCCTGCTGCCCGCGTTCCGCGATCAGGGCGCGTGTCGCGTCGGAGGCAACGATCGTGGCGCCGGCAAAGGCCGCGGCGCCGAGCGTGCGCGCCGCGTGATAATGCGTGAGCAGCACGTATTTGATCGGTTTATCGGTGACCTTGGCGACGCGCGTGATCACCTCACCGGCCATCGCCGGCGTCGGCTGTGCATCGATCACCATGACCCCGTCGTCGCCGACGATGACGCCGGAATTGGGATCGCCCTCGGCCGTCAAGGCGTAAAGCCCTGAACCGACCTGCTCGAACGAAATTTTCTTCTCGGCGCTGTCCTCGATCGATGCAAAAGCCTTGGCGGTCATGCCGTCACAGCTCCCGCCCGATCAGCGCGTCGAGCGACCAGGGGCCGCCGCCGCGCACCAGGAAATGCAAGACCACGATCGACCAGAACAACGGATATTCGATGCCGCGGTTCTCCCAGGCGAAGCCGAATTCCCAGTGATAGGTGACGATGGCGATGACCAGGAAACCGATGATCGGCCCGGCCACCAGGCGCGTCAGCAAACCGAGCGCAAGACACAGGCCGCAGACGAATTCAACCGTGCCAACGATGTAGGTCCAGAACAGCCCGTCCTGGAAACCGACACTCTCTAGGAATTTGGCGGCGGCGGCTTTGTTGCCGAACAGGATCGGATAGCCGTGGATGGCGAGCGAAAGACCCGCCACCACGCGGATCAAGGGCTCGGTGACCGGTGCGAAGGTCCGGTAGAGGGGGGCCAAAGCCGGAATGAGCAGGCGCTGTTGCATGATGACCTCACCCAGTTTCGCGCCGAGCCTATCATGACCGAGAGTCAGGTTTTGGGAACGGGACAGGCCGGCCGTGCGTTATCTCCGGTGATGAGAACACCGCCGCCCATAATATTCGTCATTGTCAGTTTGCCGTTCGCCACGATCTGGCTGCTCGCCCACGGCGATCCGGCCCCGAAAGGTGGGCTGAGCCAACGCCTCAAGGCATTGCGGACGTGGGCCTCGCGCCCAAATCGCCAATCCATCCCACAGCTTAGAATATTTCCAAACTAGTTGCGTCGAATTGTAACTTCGGCCAAAGTTCCCGGGACGCGGTTATAGGCGGGTGGCCCGCACAGGGCCGTGCCCGGAAACGTGGCCTTCGGTCATGAACGAAAATATTGCGCAACGGGCACCCGCCCCCGCAGCACCGGCCGAGCAAGCTTTGCTCAAGCTGGAAGAATTCACGCCCTACCAGCTCCACGTCTGCGCTACGCTCGCCTCGCAGGCGCTCGCGCGCATCTGTGGCGCGCGCCACAACATCGGCATATGGGAATGGCGCGTGCTGGTCACGCTCGGCCAGTTCGGCATGATGACCGCTAAGTCGATCGGTATCCGCAGCCACATGCACAAGACCAAGGTGTCGCGCGCGGTGGCCCTGCTCGAAAGCCGCAAACTGGTGACGCGGCGCGCCAATCGTGCCGACCTGCGCGAGGCTTTCCTGTCGCTCACCGCCGCCGGCCGCGCGGTCAGTAGCGACCTCGCCCCGCTGGCGCTCGACTTCGAGTTCCGGCTGACCGAGACGCTTGATGCAAGCGAACGCGCCGCGTTCGACCGAACCCTCGCCAAGCTCAATGAGCGCTCGGCCAAGCTTGCCGCCGATATCGCCAACCGGACCGTGCCCAGCTAGATTGCCGGAGACTTAGGCTCTGCCGGCCGGGAAAAAAACGTGAAGCTCTATACCTATTTTCGCTCCTCCGCCGCCTACCGAGTGCGCATCGCGCTCAATCTCAAGGGCCTGCCCTATGAGATGATGCCGATTCATCTGACCAAGGACGGCGGGCGCCAACTCACGCCCGAATTTCGCGCCATCAATCCGCAAATGCGGGTGCCGGCGCTCGAACTCTCCGGCGGCGAAGTGCTCACTCAATCGCTGGCGATCATCGAATATCTCGACGACATCCATCCCGAGCCGCCGCTGTTGCCGGCCGACGCGCTCGCCCGCGCCAAGGTGCGCGCCATTGCACAAGCGGTTGCCTGCGACATTCACCCGCTCAACAATCTGGTCGCGCTGCGTTACCTCAAGCGCGAGCTCAAACACGAGCAGGCGGAGATCGATGCCTGGTACCATCATTGGGTGATCGAGGGCTTCACCGCGATCGAGGCGATGATTGCGCCCGCCCCTTACGCCTGTGGCGCCTATGTGACGCTCGCCGATATCTGCCTGGTGCCGCAGGTGTTCAATGCGCGGCGGCTGAAGGTGCCGCTCGATAAGTTCCCGAAAATTGTCGCAGTGGAGACCGCCTGCCTGAAGCTGCCGGCTTTCGACAAGGCGCGGCCGGAGAATCAACTGGACGCGGAGTGACGGCGGGCCGCCGGACTGCTAGACCACCGCCCGCACCCGTTCCCCCCGCAGCTATCGACGAAGCAAACTGTGGCCGTCAGCAAACTCGCCCGTGTCGTACTCTGGATGGTCGGCGCGCTGCTGTCCTTTTCGGTCATGGCGGTGTCGATCCGCGAATTGTCACGGGGCGGCTTGAGCATTTTCGAAATTCTCGCCATTCGCAGCGGCGTCGCGCTGCTGGTCCTGCTGGTGTTGCTCGCGGTGCGTCCGGATTTGCGCGTTCACGCACTCCCCCGCCGCATGAAACTCAACTTGTTGCGCAATACGGTGCACTATGCCTCGCAATATGCCTGGGCGCTGAGCATCACCATGCTGCCGCTCGCCATGGTGTTCGCGCTCGAATTCACCATGCCGGGCTGGACCGTGCTGCTCGCGGTCTGGCTACTGCACGAGCGGCTGACGCCGAGCCGTATCGGGGTCGTCGTGCTCGGGCTCATCGGCGTCCTGGTGATTCTGCGCCCCGGCATCGCCAGCTTCAATCCGGCGGCGTTTCTCGTGCTGGCGGCAGCCTTCGGTTACGCCATCACGATGATCGCCACCAAAAAGTTGACCATGACCGAGACCAGCATCGGTATCGTGTTCTGGATGGCGGTGATTCAATTTCCGCTCTCGCTCGCCGGCAGCGACCCAACGGTATTTCTCCATCTCGGCAGCCGCCACATTTTACCCGCAATTGGATTGGGAATAGGCGGCGTGACATCGCACTTTTGCCTGAGCAACGCGTTCCGCGCCGGCGACGCCACTTTGGTGGTTCCGCTCGATTTCATGCGTATTCCGCTCATCGCCGTGGTCGGGTGGGCGCTTTACGGCGAACGGCTCGACGTTTTCGTGCTGCTCGGCGCCCTCATTATCGTCGCCGGTGTGTTGTGGAATCTGCGCGCCGAGTTCGGCGCGCACGAGGCTCGCACCGCCATGATTTTAGCGTTAGAGTGCCGCGCATGAGAGGACTCGTTTGCAAGTTGACGGCGATCGCGGCGACAACGCTCGCGGCGGGTGCTGGCGCATTCGCCCAATCGCCCAGCCCGAACTGCCAGCGGCTGGAAGCCCAGTTGGCCTCGCTCGACCGCGGCAACGACGACCCGGTGCGCGCCGAGCAAATCCGCCATGCGGAAGACGCGGTCAACCGCCAGCAATTCGAGGTCGACCGGCTGGTTGCCCAGTCGCGCCGCATGAGCTGCGAAAGCTCCGGCTTTTTCTCAATCTTCACCAATCCGCCGCAGCAATGCGGCGGTCTGCGCCGGCAGATCGACCAACAGCGCAACACGCTTGAGCGCATGCAAAACCAGCTCGAGCAGCTTAGTGGCGGCACCACCGAACGCGCTGCCCAGCGCCAGTCGCTGCTGATCGCGCTCGGCGACAACGGTTGCGGTTCGCAATACCGCTCGGCCGCGCTGCAGGGCCAGCAAGGCGGCTTCTTCGACCGCCTGTTCGGCGGCAATGGCGGCTTGTTCTCCGCGCCATCCGGGCAAACGGGCGGCACCTTCCGCACTATCTGCGTGCGCAGCTGCGACGGCTACTATTTCCCGATTTCGTTCGCCGCCACGGCGGACCATTTCCGCGACGACGAGCAGACCTGCCAACGCATGTGTCCGGCGGCGGAAGTGCAACTCTACACCTATCACAACCCGGGCGAGGAAGTGACGCAGGCGATCTCGCTCAACGGCCGGCTCTACACCGAACTGCCGACCGCCTTTGCCTACCGCAAAGCGATCAACTCAGCCTGCAGTTGCCGCCGCCCGGGTGAAAGCTGGGCGGAGGCGCTGCACGGCAACGGCGTCGACGACACCGTGGCGCCGGGCGACGTCGTCGTCACCGAAAAGAACGCTAAGCAGCTCTCGCAACCGCGCACCGGCGCCGACGGCAAGCCGATCCGCCAGGATCTGCGCGCCAAGACGCAAAACGTGACACAGCCGCCCACGGCAATGGTGGAAGCGCCGGGTGAAACCGATCCGACCAAACGCAAGGTGCGCACAGTCGGACCGACATTCTTGCCTGTACGCTAAGGCAAAATCAAAAATCGAAAGCTTCGGTCTTGGCTGGCTTGCCGGCGACCAGCGAGGCGTCCGGCGCCGGCGGCGGCGTGCCGGGATCGCGGAAGCGGTTGGTGATCGGATAACGGCGGTCGCGGCCGAAATTCTTCAGCGTCACCTTCACGCCGGGCGCCGCCTGCCGGCGCTTGTATTCGGCGATGTTGAGCATGCGCTCGATGCGCACCACCGTTGCCTGGTCGAAGCCGGCGGCAACGATGGCCGAGATCGGCTCCTCGCGCTCGACCAGCCGCTCCAGGATCGGATCGAGCACCGAATAGGGCGGCAGCGAATCCTCGTCCCTCTGGTTTTCGCGCAATTCGGCGGTCGGCGGCCGCGTGATGATGTTTTCCGGGATCACCGAGCCGTCCGGACCCAAGGCGCCTTCCGGTTTCCAGGTATTGCGTAGGCGTGCCAGGCGGAAAACTTCGGTCTTGTACAGGTCCTTGATCGGGTTGAAGCCGCCGTTCATGTCGCCATAAAGCGTGGCGTAGCCAACCGACATTTCCGATTTGTTGCCGGTGGTCACCACCATGACGTTGAACTTGTTGGAGATCGCCATCAGGATGGTGCCGCGCGCGCGCGCCTGAAGATTTTCCTCGGTGACGTCGCGCGGCAGACCGGTGAAGGCCGGCGCAAGCGCCGCTTCCAGTCCCTCGACCGCCGGCGCTATCGGCAGCACCTGGTAATGCAGGCCGAGCGCCTTGGCGCAGGCAGCGGCATCGTCGAGCGATTCCTGCGCGGTGAATTTGTAGGGCAGCATGAGACAGCGCACGCGTTCGGCGCCGAGCGCGTCGACTGCCATGGCGGCGCAGAGCGCGGAATCGATGCCGCCCGATAATCCGAGTACGACGCCGGGAAACCCGTTCTTGTTGACGTAGTCGCGCAAGCCCAGCGCGCAGGCGGCATAGTCGGCGCGTTCGGCTTCGACCGCTGCGATCTTGGGCCCGTCCTCGCAGCGCCAGGTGGCGCCGCTCCGCTGCCAGCGGGTGGTGACGACCGCTTCCTGAAACGCCGCCAGTTGGAAGGCCAGCGAACAATCGCTGTGCAGGCCGAAGGAAACGCCGTCGAACACCAATTCGTCCTGGGCGCCAACCTGGTTGACGTAGACCGTCGGCAGGCCCTGCTCGGTGACGCGCGCCACCGCGATGTTGAGGCGCACGTCGCCCTTCTGCCGCCAATAGGGCGAGCCGTTCGGCACCACCAGCAATTCGGCGCCGGTCTCCGCCAGACACTCGACGATCTCCTCGCCCCAGATATCCTCGCAGATCGGCAGGCCCAAACGTACGCCGCGGAAATTCACCGGCCCCGGCATCGGTCCCGGCGCGAATACGCGCTTTTCGTCGAACACGCCGTAATTCGGCAGATCGGCCTTAAAGCGCAACGCCGCGATTGAGCCGCCGTCGAGCAACGCGACCGCGTTGTAGAGTTTGCCGCCCTCGAGCCAGGGCGTGCCGACCAAGACCGCCGGGCCACCCGACGCGGTCTCCCGCGCCAGCGCCTCGACGCTGGCGCGGCAAGCGGCCTGGAACGCCGGCTTGAGCACCAGGTCCTCGGGCGGATAGCCAGCGATGAACAGTTCGGGAAAAACGACCAGATCGGCGCCCTGTGCGGCCGCCGTCTTGCGCGCGCGCCGCACCATCTCGGCATTGCCGGCGATGTCGCCGACGGTCGAATTGAGCTGCGCGACCGCGATCGCGAGGCTATCGGAAGGGCGTCCGTCCATGGAACACCTCTAGCGCCTCGGCCTCCCGCCCGGCAATGGGCTCGGCTGCAAGGCTGCCCGGACCGGCGCCCCTAGCACTCAGATCGCATCGAAATGATAGCTGCCTTGCAGAAAGACGCCGTAGATGTCGGCCTTGAAATCGAGCGACTGCGCGGTGCCGCCGAGATCCTCGAAATGCGCATAGCCCTTGCTCTGCATGTGCCAATAGCGGGCACCCACGCCGAGGCTGATGGCGTTGTCTAGTTGGTAGGACAAAAGCGCCTCGAGTTGATACCCCCAACCGTGACCGTCTTCGCGGATCGGAATCGGAAGATCGGGGCGTAACAGATGGTTGTCGGTGCCGCTAAACCAGACATAGGGCAGATAGGCGCCTTCAAGATCGACGCGTAAGCGATCGAACAACGGGATGTCCGCATTGATACCCAGCCGCACCGCCTGCCAGGTATCGTCCTCGACAATGGCGGCCACGTCGTTCGAAATGCCGCCGGCGCAAACAAACGGATTTGTCGCGGTCTGCTGGCAACCGAACGCCTTCATGCGCTGATGCAAATAGTGATAGCCGACGAAACCGTCGACGCGGAAATCGGCGCCGCGCACCAGGGCACCGCCGAAATCGAAGCTGAAGTAGCCCAAAGATTGATTTTGCAGCGTGCTGTTCGTGCTGGAATACGGCGAAATGGCGGGCGGGAAGTCTTCGTCCTTGAGATTGCCACCCGTCAGCAGACCGCCGCCGGCATAACCCTTCCAGAACAGACTGCTGACATGGTCGACACGGAAGAAGGCTTCGGCCGAGTGCGATTGCATGCCGTCATAGGTCAGCCGCGAATTCAACGTATCGCGGGTCAGGCCATAGAGGTCCTTGCTGGAGCTGCCCATGCCGTACCAGTAGCGCAAGGCGAATGAAGAGGAGAAGGCCGGCGCCGCGGGTTCAATCAGAAACGGATTGGCGGCCGAGGGCGCGCACGCCGCCGCCAGCCCCAATGCCAAGATGCCACCGAACAATCCGCATTTGCCGAACATGGCGTCCCCATCTGCCGCGATGAGGACGAGTTTTCAGCGTAAAGGTTTGCGCAGTTCTTACAATTTTTGTGAGTTGTCTAACGACTCTCGCACATCATTAATCCGCCGATAAGCCGGTGCCGTTTACCTTTATGGATGCCTAATAATCGTAGCCGGTGCGCGCTGCGCCGTTCCCGTTTTCGCGGCTTTAGCGATGGAACGCTCGGCGAATGATCAGAGTCCAGCCACCGCCGGCATCGGCTTGGCGCGCCCGTTGCGAACTTTGCGCAGCCGCTCAGCCAAGAGGAACGCCATGTCGATCGCCTGCTCGGCATTGAGCCGCGGATCGCAAACCGTGTGATAACGGTCGTTGAGGTCGGCGTCGGAAATGGCGCGGGCGCCGCCGGTACATTCGGTGACGTTCTGCCCGGTCATCTCCAGGTGCACGCCGCCGGCATAGGTGCCCTCGGCCTGATGCACGTCGAAGAAGCCGCGCACCTCCTTCAGGATCAGATCGAACGGCCGCGTCTTGTAGCCCGAAGCCGAGGTGATGGTGTTGCCGTGCATGGGGTCGCACGACCAGACCACGACCTTGCCCTCGCGCTTGACCGCGCGCACCAGCGCCGGCAGATGCTCGCCCACTTTGTCGGCGCCGAAGCGGCCGATCAGCGTGAGACGGCCGGCCTCGTTGTCGGGATTGAGGATATCGATCAGGCGCAACATGTCGTCGGCCTTGAGCGAGGGGCCACATTTGAGGCCGATCGGATTCTTGATGCCGCGCGCGTATTCGATGTGGGCGTGGTCGTATTGCCGCGTGCGGTCGCCGACCCACAGCATGTGGCCGGAGGTCGCGTACCAGTCGCCGGTCGTCGAATCGATGCGGGTGAACGCCTCTTCGAAGCCGAGCAGCAAGGCCTCGTGGCTGGTGTAGAAATCGGTGGTGCCGAGGGTTGAATCCACGGCGAAGGTGAGACCGCAGGCGCGCATGAAGTCGAGCGCGCCCGATACCCGGTCGGCGAGGTCCGAATAGAGTTTCGACTGCGGCGAGCCGGAAACCGATTGCAGCATCCATTGATGCACGTTTTCGACGCTGGCGTAGCCGCCCTTCGCGAAGGCGCGCAGCAGATTGAGCGTCGCCGCCGACTGGCGATAGGCCTCAACCTGGCGGCGCGGGTCGGGACGGCGCGCCTCCTCGGTGAAGGCGATGTCGTTGATGATGTCGCCGCGATAGCTCGGCAACTCCTGGCCGTCGCGCTTTTCGGTCGGCGCCGAGCGCGGCTTGGCGAACTGGCCGGCGATGCGGCCGACTTTGACCACCGGCAGCGCGCCGCCATATGTGAGCACGATCGCCATTTGCAGGAACACGCGGAAGAAGTCGCGGATGTTGTTGGCGCCGTGCTCGGCAAAGCTTTCCGCGCAGTCGCCGCCTTGCAGCAGAAAAGCCTGACCGCCGGCGACGCGGGCGAGCGACTTTTTGAGCGCGCGCGCCTCGCCGGCAAAGACCAGCGGCGGGAACGTCGCAAGCTGCTTTTCGGTATCGGCCAATACCTGCGGGTCCGGATAATCCGGCACCTGCTGGATCGGCTTCTTGCGCCAACTATCGGGCGTCCAACGCTCGGCCATTCCGTAAACTCCAGCGATTAGCGGGGGTTATACACGAAGCCCCGCGGCAGAGGCCAGTTTTTCAGTAAATGTCGTTAGCTGCGCCTATTCCGCCGCCGCACGGCCGTGGCTAGCCGTTTTCTCGCGCAATGTGACCAATTCCTCGGCTGCGGTCGGGTGCACTGCCATGGTGGCGTCGAAATCGGCCTTGCGGGCGCCCATCTTCACGGCGACGCCGAGCACCTGGATCAACTCGCCGGCGTCGGACCCGGCGATATGGCAGCCGACCACCCGGTCGGTGATGCCGTCGACCACCAGCTTCATGAATACGCGGGTGTCGCGGCCGGACAGCGTCGCCTTCATCGGCCGGAAGCTGGTCTCGTAGATATCGACCTTAGCGAGCCGCTCGCGCGCTTGCGCCTCGGTCAGGCCGATGACGCCGAGTTCCGGCTCGGAAAATACGGCGGTCGGCACATTGGCATGATCGACCGGCGTCGGCTTGCCGCCATAGACGGAGTCGGCAAAAGCGTGGCCCTCGCGGATCGCCACCGGCGTGAGATTGACGCGGTTGGTGACGTCGCCAACGGCATAGATGTTGGACACCGACGTGCGCGAATATTCATCGACGTCGATGCCGCCATGCTCATGGATTTTGACGTGAACGTTTTCGATTCCCAAGCCCATGACGTTCGGGCGCCGGCCAATGGCGAACATCACCTTGTCGGCCGCGACCGCGCCGCCGCCGGAAAGCCGCGCCACGAACGCATCTCCGGAGCGTTCGATCGCGTCAACCGTATGCCCGCAGGTGATCGTGATGCCGCGTCCGCGCATCTCGTTGCGCAAATGCTCGCGGATGTCGTCGTCGAAACCGCGCAATATATTTTCACCGCGGTAGATCAGCGTCACCTCGCTGCCGAGGCCGGCGAAAATGCAGGCGAACTCCACCGCGATATAGCCGCCGCCCTGGATCGCGATGCGCCTGGGCAACTCCTTTAGCAGAAAAGCTTCGTTTGACGACATCGCATGTTCGATGCCCGGGACCCTCGGTCCGAAATGCGGCCAGGCGCCAGTCGAGATCAGAACCGTCTCGGCGCGCACGCGCTTGCCGTCCTTAAGCCGAACGGTGTGGGCGTCTTCCAGTACGGCGCGGCTCTTGACCAACGCGACGTTGAAGCGTTCGAGCGTCGCCGTATAGGCGGCTTCGAGCCGCGTGACTTCGCGTTGCACGTTGCCGATCAGCGTTGGCCAGTCGAACGTAGGTTCCGGCACGCTCCAGCCGAAGCCGGCGGCGTCCTCGAACTCGCCAGAAAACCGCGAGGCATAGACCAAGAGCTTCTTCGGTACGCAGCCGCGAATGACGCAGGTTCCGCCGACGCGATATTCCTCCGCGATCATCACCCGCGCGCCATGGCTCGACGCCACGCGGGCGGCGCGCACGCCGCCGGAGCCCGCTCCGATCACGAACAGATCGACGTTGTGATCCGCCATCGACCGCTTTCGCCCTTACCGCCGCGCGTGCCGGCCGGCAATCGGACAAGCCGTGTTCAAAGGTTATGCCCTCGCTTTTTCAGTTCCTCGCGCATTCTCTTGATCACTTCGTCGGACAGTTTGTTAGCCCAGTCCTGCGCGAATTTCAGACCGGCATTGACCACCGCCGGCTGCCGGGCGAGCAGCTTTTTGCCCACGTCGGATTTGTAGAACGCGACGATGGCCTTGAGGTCCGATTCGCTGAAATTCGTCGCGTAGAGCTTGGCCAATTCGTTGCCCACCTCGCTTAAGCGCGGCGCCAGCTCCTCGCGCAGCTTAATCGCGATTTCGTTGAGATCTTTGGCCAGGCCGGGATTCTGCTGAAGGAAGACAAGCTTCGCCTGCTCGATCACGCCGGCAGGCAACGGCCGAAACAGCGCCATCGAATCGGTAACCGCGATCAGGTCCTTGGCGGCCGCCATCGCCCCGGGAGTAGGCTGCTGGCCATAGGCGGCCGAGCCGAACGCGATCAGCGCGACGCCGATCGCGGCCGCCCGGACGGCGCGTTTAGTGGCCTGAATGACACTCATCTTGGAGGCTCCATTTAGCTCGAGAAATCAGGGCCGCTCGACGACGCTCACGCCGTCAGGTCCAGCCAGTATGGCAGTCTGCGCGAGGCCGATGAACAGGCCATGTTCCATAACCCCCGGTATGCCCGAAAGCGCATGCGCCATCGCTTGCGGATCGTCAATCCGGCCCAGCGCGGCGTCGACGATCCAGTGACCACCATCCGTGACGAAAGCATGGCCGTCCGCGCCCTGGCGGAGCCTCAGCGATCCGGGCCGCTGGATCGCCGCGATGGCCTTTTCGATCGCCTTGAGCGTCGCGCCCAAGCCAAACGGGGCGACCTCGATCGGTAGCGGGAAACGGCCGAGTGTTTCGACCCATTTGCTCCGATCGGCGATGACGACCATGCGCGCGGACGCCGCGGCGACGATCTTCTCCCGCAGCAGCGCGCCGCCGCCGCCCTTGATCAGGCTCAGATCCGGCGCGATCTCGTCGGCGCCGTCCACAGTGAGATCAAGTTCCGGCGTTTCATCGAGGGTAGTCAGTGCGATGCCACAACGCTCGGCATCGGTCCGCGTTGCCTGCGAGGTCGGCACCGCGATGACCTTAAGGCCGGCGCGCACGCGCTCGCCGACGAGCTCCACGAAATGCTTCGCGGTCGAGCCGGTACCGAGCCCGAGCCGCATGCCGGGCCGGACCAAGTCGACCGCGCGAGCGGCGGCTGCGCGTTTTTGGGCGTCGGCGTTCATCGCGACCGGTTGCGGATTAAAGCGTGAATCCCGGATTTAAATGGCCCGCTTATCTAGCCCCGATTGCCCCTTATGGGTAGCCCTCCCCGCCGGCCCTTTCCCTTTGCCGGATCATGCGCTAGCGATCGGCCATGGCCGCCCGCACCATCGTGTTCGATCTTGACGGCACCCTGATCGACACCGCGCCCGATCTCGTCGCCACCCTCAACGTGGTCTTCGCGCGCGAAGGCTGGCCGCAGGTGCCTTACGCGGTCGCGCGCAATCAAATCGGCGGTGGCGCCAGGGCGATGATCGCGCGCGGGATCGCCGCGGAGGGCATCGCCGTTCCGCCGGCAAAGCTCGAACAATTATTCGCCGATTTCATCGCGCATTACAGCGAACACATCGCCGACCGCTCGCGGCCCTTTCCCGGATTGACCGAAGCGCTCGACCGGCTAGCGGCCGACGGCGCGCGTTTTGCCGTCTGCACCAACAAGCTTGAACGTTTGTCCGTGCTGCTGCTCAAAGAGCTTAATCTCGCCGACCGTTTCGCGGCGATCTGCGGGCAAGATACGTTCGGCATGCAAAAACCAGATCCCGAGGTGCTGCGCCGCACGGTCGCGGCGGCCGGCGGCAGCCTCGCCGGCGCCATCATGATCGGCGACTCCTTGACGGACATCCGCACCGCGCGCGCGGCCGGTATTCCGGTGATCGCCGTCGATTTCGGCTACAGCGAGCGCCCGGTGGCCGAATTGGGGCCGGACCGCACTGTCAGCCATTTTGCGGAATTACCGGCCGCGATCGCCGCGATTTCGGCCGCGACTTGACGCAGGCGCCGGCCCGGCATGGTTAATGCGGTAAGGTTAACAATGTGCGACCTGTTGCACGCCCATGACCGCAACCGTATCCTGTTGACGGGCGGGCGGTTTCTGCCGCTCGAGCGGACGGGTCAAAGCATTATGTACAGAGTCATGGCGATTGTCGCCGGCGGCCTCGCGCTTGCAGCGTGTTCGTCGAACCCAGATTGGCTGAACCTCGATGCGCTGAAGCCGGCGCCGATCATGGACACAGTGCGTTTCGAGTCGACGCCGCCGGGTGCCGAGGCCAAGACCTCCGACGGACAAACCTGCCGCACGCCCTGCGCGCTTGCGTTGCCGGTCAAGGCGCCGCTCACGGTCACCTTCACGCTCGCCGGCTTCCTGCCGGATACGGAAAACATCGAACCGATTTCGGTCGGCGGCGAAGCGCCGAATATGCGGCCCAATCCGGTGCAGATCGAGCTCACGCCCGCACCACCGCCGCCCAAGCCGGTCAAGAAGCCGGCGCCTAAGCGGAAGAAGGTGGTGAAGCCCAAGCCCAAGCCGACGGCGAAGCCAAAAACCACAGCCGCCCCTGCCCGGGCGCCGGCAGCGCCGCAAGCGCAGCAACCCGCGATCGCGCCCTGGCCGGCCGCGCCCCCGCCTCCGAAGCAATAACGTCACGCGCATATCCAGTCTGATCGCGCCGCGGTGCCATCCGCGGCGCGGTTTTGCGTTCGCCACATCGACTGGACGCTATGGCCATTATCGGCCAAACTTCCTATATCCGAAGGGCGCCGATCGCCGCGCTGGGAACGAAGAATATGGCAGCGACCAACGGCACATCCACGCTTGAACTCGACCGCGCCGGCACTCCTGCGCGCGCGCTGATCGACCCGTTTCACCGCGCCATCACATACTTACGCGTCTCCGTGACCGACCGCTGCGACTTCCGCTGCGTCTATTGCATGTCGGAACACATGACGTTCCTGCCTAAGGCCGACCTGCTCAGCCTGGAGGAACTCGACCGGTTGTGCAGCGCATTCATTACCAAGGGCGTAACCAAGCTGCGCCTGACCGGCGGCGAGCCGCTGGTGCGGCGCGGCATCATGACGCTGGTATCGTCGCTGTCGCGGCATCTCGCAACCGGCGCGCTCAAGGAACTCACGCTCACCACCAACGGCTCGCAACTGGAGAAATACGCCGCCGACCTCAAGGCGCGCGGCGTCGAACGCATCAATGTCTCGCTCGACACGCTGGACGCCGACAAATTCCGCGCCATCACGCGTTGGGGCGATCTAACCAAAGTGCTCGCCGGCATCGATGCGGCGCTCGCCGCCGGCCTCAAGGTGAAGATCAACGCGGTGGCGCTCAAGGGCGTCAACGAGGACGAGATCGGCGGCCTGCTCGCCTGGGCGCATGGTCGCGGCATGGATCTCACCGTGATCGAGGTGATGCCGCTCGGCGACATCGGCGAAGACCGGCTCGACCAGTACCTGCCGCTGTCGATGGTGCGCGCGCGCCTGGGCGAACGCTACACGCTGGAAGACATCGATTATCAGACCGGCGGCCCGGCGCGTTACGTGCGCGTCAAGGAGACCGGCGGAAGGCTCGGCTTCATCACGCCGATGACCCATAATTTCTGCGAGTCGTGCAATAGGGTGCGCATTACCTGCACCGGCCGCCTCTATATGTGCCTCGGTCAGGACGACGACGCCGATCTGCGCAGCCCGCTGCGCGCCTGCGAAAGCGATGCCCTGGTGAATGCCGCGATCGACGAGGCGATCGCCCGCAAGCCAAAGGGACATGATTTTGTGATCGACCGCCGTCATCACCGCCCGGCGCTGGCACGCCATATGAGCGTGACCGGCGGTTAAGCCGCCCGCTCCTGCGCGGTCACCAGATCGCGCAATTCCTCGAGCCGCAGCCGCGCCGGCGTGAAGCATAGACCGAGGCCGTCATCGCTGCGGCGCAGGATCTCGGCGGCGATCGGTCGCATGCCGGCGAAGGTCAAGGCGACCGTATCGCCGACGGCGAGGTCCGCCACGTCGTCGACGCACGCGCCGCCTTCGCTGATATCGTGGACCGTCACCTCGATCGCCTGCTCGTCATGCTCGAGGCGGGCGCTCAACTTCGTTTCGTAGCGCGGAAATTCGCGCAGGTCGGCTTTGACCGCCTTGCGCACGAGGCCGGGAATCTCGCGGCAGAGGACCTGCGAAGCCGCTTGCATTGACTCGGCGATGGCCGACACGCCTGTGCGGTCGCTTGCGAACGTTGCACCATGTCGGCGATGCCGGCGATGCGCCCGACCACGTCGGAGGTCGCGGCGCTGGTTTCCCGCGCGCTAGCTGCGAAATTTTCGGTGGCGTCGCGCTGCTGCTCGATCGCCGCGGATACCGAGACGGTGACGTCGGAGAGCTGGTCGATCGCTTCGGCGACGCTCGACAGCGCGGCCACGACTTCGCGCGTCGTGGCCTGAATCTCGGCGACCTTGGCGCCGATTTGGCCGGTCGATTTGCCGGTCTGCGTCGCCAACGTCTTGACCTCGGAGGCGACCACGGAGAAGCCGCGTCCCGCTTCGCCGGCGCGCGCCGCTTCGATGGTCGCGTTAAGCGCCAGCAAGTTGGTGCGCGAGGCGATATCGTTGATCACGGTGACGATGTCGCCGATCTGGTCGGCGGCGCGCGCCAGCGCATCGATGGTCGCGCGCGAGGCATTGGCGCGGGCGACCGCCTCGCGGCCCAGCCCGCTGCCGCGGCGCACTTGCTCGGATATCGCGGCAATCGCCTGCATCACATGGTCGGACAATTGGCCGGCGGCCTGATTCATGGCGCGCGAGCCTTCGGCGGCGTGCACGGTCTCGTCGAATGCGGCCCGCACGGTCTCGAGCGCCGCCGCCATGCTGTCGGCCTCGAGATGCAGGGTCGCGGCGCCGTCGACGATCGGCTGGATGCCGACTTCGGTCGCCGATTCTACCTGACGCGCCAAATTGGACAAATTGGCGCGGCGCGCGGCCTGCCACGTGCGATCGAGATCGTTATGCACCAGTTCGCGGCGCTGGCGTTCGCCGATCACGTCGGCAAGCCGATCAGTGGCGGCGAGCAGGCGGGCGATTTCGCCGCGCGTCGGCTGCAGCGGCGCGGTGGAATCAAGCTCGGCATAGGCGATGGCGTCGAGCGTATCGGCTACCTGAGCGAGCGGCCGTACGATTGCGCGCGCGATCGCCAGGACCACGGCGCCCGCTACGCCCGCAAACACCAGCCCGATGAAGATTTCGGCATAGGACTCATACGCCGGGTCCAGATAGGGCGTCAGCACCGCGGTCAGGATTGGCACCGACAGCATGGCGGCCAGCGGCAGCAGCACGGCCGCAGCAAGCCGTTCGGCGATTGTAAATTGCCGCATGCTCGATCCCCGCGTACCGCACCCGATTTCGGCATAGGATCGGCATGGGCGCGGCCCCCGCCCCCGAGGGGCAAGTGGGTATTCTTGTAGGTCGCGCCGGTTAACCGAGGGTTTAGAGTTCCTTAACCATGAGTTGCGGCATCCGGCCCAGCCGGTCGGCGCATGGCGCTCGCGCTGCCCCCACGCCCCTACAAAGTTTGACCAATTTGACCATTGACGCCTTATGCCGGCATCGGATTAAGGTAGCGGGCTTGGTCTCGCGGCCAAGTCGTGGGGACATAAAGCAAAAATAAAAATGGGGGCCGGTGCCGTCGGACCGGCCGGATTGAGGGGAGATGCAAGTGGGCGCGCTCGACGCATTGCTGAAAACGTTGCTGCCGGTGGCGCGCGTGATCGACGCTATCAATACCTGGATCGGCAAGCGCCTGGCGTGGCTGATCCTCGCTGCCGTCGTGGTGTCGGCGGTCAACGCGACCGTGCGCAAGGTTTTCGATACCTCGTCGAACTCCTTCCTCGAGTTGCAGTGGCTGCTGTTCAGCATCGTGTTCCTGCTGTGCTCGCCCTGGACGCTGCTCGACAACGAGCACATCCGCATCGACATCGTGAACAACCTGCTGCCGGCACGCGTGCGCAACATCATCGACGTGGTCGGCCATGCGTTTTTCCTACTGCCGCTGACCGTCATCATGGTGATCACCGGCGCCCCATTCTTCCTCAGTTCCTTTGAGATCAACGAGCAGTCGTCGAATGCCGGCGGCCTGCCGCAATGGCCGGCCAAATCGCTGATTATGATCGCCTTCGCCATGTTGTTCGTTCAAGGCCTGTCCGAACTGGTCAAACGCGTTGCAGTGATGCGCGGTCTGATTCCGGATCCTTACGTGACGCAACACCACGGCATCGAAGCCGAGATCGAGCACATCGTCGAAGCCATAGAAAAACACTGAACGCAGATCGCGGCCCGCGGAGTCCCGAATGGAAGCTTTATTCGTCAGCAACATGGCGCCAATTATGTTTTTGGCCCTGGTGTTCTTTCTGTTGCTCGGTTACCCGGCCGCCTTTTCGCTCGGCGCGGTCGGCCTGATCTTCGCCCTGATCGGCATCGAACTCGGCCTGTTCGTGCCTGACTTCCTGCAAGCGCTGCCCGACCGCATCTACGGCGTGATGGCCAATGAGACGCTGCTGGCGATTCCGTTCTTCACCTTCATGGGGTTGGTGCTCGAACGATCCGGCATGGCGGAGGACTTGCTCGACACCATCGGACAATTGTTCGGCACCGTTCGCGGCGGCCTCGCCTATGCGGTGGTGTTCGTCGGCGCGCTGTTAGCCGCCACAACCGGCGTGGTGGCCGCCTCGGTCATTTCCATGGGATTGATCTCGCTGCCGATCATGCTGCGCTACGGATACGACCGCCGCGTCGCCACCGGCGTCATCGCCGCCTCGGGCACGCTGGCGCAGATCATCCCACCCTCGCTGGTGCTGATCGTGATGGCCGACCAGCTCGGCCGCTCGGTCGGCGACATGTACGAGGGCGCGTTTATCCCCGGCATCGTGCTCTCCGGCCTTTACGCGGGCTATGTGTTCCTGGTGACGCTGCTGTTCCCCAAGGCGACGCCGGGCCTGCCGCCGGAGGCGGTCGGCTTCCGCGAACCGGACGGCAGCCGCGGCCTGATGTCGCTCGGGCTGTTGACGCTCGCCAGCGCCGTTTTCGCCTGGTTCATCATGCGCGGTTCGGATAGCCGCGGCGCCGATTACGTGGTGCTCTGCCTGTTTTTCGCGATCCTGTTCGCCTTCGCCGTGGCGGTAGTGAACTGGGTGGTTTTCAAGCTGACCCGCTTCCGCTTCCTGTCGGACATGGCGCAGCAGACCACCTTTGTGATGGTGCCGCCGCTGTTCCTGATCTTCCTGGTGCTCGGCACCATCTTTATCGGCGTTGCGACGCCCACCGAAGGCGGCGCGATGGGCGCCAGCGGCGCGCTGATCCTCGGCGCCCTCAAGCGGCGGTTGACCTGGGACCTGGTGCGCCAGGCCGTCGAAGCGACCGCCAAGTTGTCTGCTTTCGTGCTCTTCATCCTGATCGGGGCGCGCGTGTTTTCGCTCACCTTCTACGGCGTGAGCGGGCACATCTGGGTCGAGAACCTGCTGGTGTCGCTGCCCGGCGGGCAGGTCGGCTTCCTGGTGTTCGTCAATCTTTTCGTCTTCGTGCTCGCCTTCTTCCTCGACTTCTTCGAACTCGCTTTCATCGTCATCCCGCTGCTCGGCCCCGCCGCCGAACATCTCGGCATCGATTTAATCTGGTTCGGGGTCATCCTCGGCGTCAACATGCAGACGTCGTTCATGCACCCGCCTTTCGGGTTCGCCCTGTTCTATTTGCGCTCGGTGGCACCGCGCGAACCGTACAATGACCGCGTCACCGGCCAGCGTATGGAGCCGATTACTACCGGTCAGATTTATTGGGGCGCCATGCCCTTCGTGGTCATTCAGGTCATCATGGTGATGCTGGTGATCTTCTTTCCGGCCATGGTCATGCACTACAAGGGCGTCGGAACCGGAATCGATCCGAACAAGGTGAAGATCGAGGTTCCACAACTCGAAGCGCCACCGCCGCTCAATTTCGGTCCGCCACCGAAGTAGCGGATGCCGTAACATTCGTACAAAAAATAACCCCGGAGCCGCGGCTCCGGGGTTTTTCGTTGACGATCGATGATCGGTTAATTGACGCCGCGGATCGTCAAGGAATCGTGTTGAGATGGCGGATCATGTAGGAGTCATAGTTGATTTCGGCGACCTGCCACCACGAATAGCCCGGCTTCATGAAGGCATTCATCGAATCGTAGACCTTCTTGAAGTTGGCGTTGGTCTGCGAGATCTCGGCGTGCAGTTCGTGCGCCGCCTTCAAGCAGGCATCCATGATCTCAGGCGAGAACGCATGCAGCTGGGTACCGCCGGCGATCAGCCGGCGCAGCGCCGGCGGATTGAGCTGGTCATACTTGGCCATCATCCAGCTATTGGCGTAGGCGGCCGCATGCTCCACCACTGCCCGATAATATTTCGGCAGCGCATTCCATTTGTCGAGGTTGACGAAGCAGGCCAGCATCGTGCCGCCTTCCCACCAACCCGGGTAGTAATAGTGCTTGGCGACCTTGTAGAAGCCAAGTTTCTCGTCGTCATAGGGGCCAACCCATTCGGCGGCATCGATGGTGCCCTTCTCCAGCGACGGATAGATGTCGCCGCCGGCAATCGACGTGGGCACACCGCCGAGCTTGGCGATGACGCGTCCAGGGAATCCTCCGATGCGGAACTTGAGGCCCTTGAGGTCGTTCACCGAGGTGATCGGCTTACGGAACCAGCCGCCCATCTGACAGCCGGTATTGCCGGCTAGCAGACCGATAACGTTATACTTCTTGTAGAATTCATCGAGCGCTTCACGGCCACCGCCTTGGTAGTACCAGCCTTGGTTCAGCCGCTGGTTCGGGCCGAACGCGACCGACGCGCCGAAGGCGAAGGTCGGGTCTTTGCCGAAATAATAGTAGGGAGCCGTATGACCCATCTCGACGGTCCCGTTGGAGGCCGCGTCGAGCGCTTGCAAGGCGGGTACGATTTCGCCGCCGGCAAAGGTCTGGATCTGGAACTTGTTGTCGGTGGCTTCGGCAACGGCCTTAGACATAATCTCGGCGCCGCCGAACAGCGTATCGAGCGACTTCGGCCAGCTGCACGTCATGCGCCACTTAAGCTCCGGCATCGACTGCGCGATCGCCGGGGAAGCAACCGCCGCCGCGGCAAGGCCGACGCCGGCAGTCTTCAGAAATTGACGACGCTTCATCCTGATCTCCTCCCTTTGCGTTTCTAAAGGCGGTACCCCGCCGCCCCTAAGGTCAATCTTAGGGGGATTACCCGAAAACTTGAACGAGCGCACCCACCGAATCCAGTCTGCACCCTTTGAACAAAAGTTGGAAGTGGAGAATGCGCCGCGCCGTTGGCGGCATTCCAGTACGCCATCGAGCCTCGGCCGGCCGGCGCGCACCGGTGGGCCGCCCGTATTGTCCCGGCACGCCGTCCGAACCAGCCGTTGCGCAAAACGCGCAATTCAAAGATTGCCGGCTCGATCGCCGGTACCGAACGATGCCAGTGCATGCCATTATTTCAGCTTGCCGGCGGCCGTCTCGATGCGCGAAACAACCGCGAGCAAGGTGGCCTCATCGATCGGCGCCCGCTTGGGCGCATCCGCGGCGGCGAAAGCTTGCTTGAACTGGGGCATTCCATCGCGCAGTTCGCGCATGGCCTCGGCATTTTTAGTTTCAAGGCTGCCGGCGACGCCGTCGATCATCCGGTCCGCCTGCAAAACGAAACCGCGCGCGGTGCGGTAGCCGACCGCATGTACGATGCGGTCCTTCACGATCGCGTCTTGGTATTCTTCCGCCGCCGTTTTTGCCACCTCGACCGCCACCGTGAGCTCGAAGCGCGGCCAGTCCGCCGCCCGCTTCTTCAGATCGGCATCGGCGGCCGCGAGCGCATGCTGCATTTTTTCCAGCGCCTTCGCATATTGCCGGATGTTGCGCGCGCACCGTACGCGCAAGCGCCCCGAGCGCGCCGTCGAACGGCGGCGTCTTGTAGGCGTGCAAGTCTTCGCGGATGACGCCGTAGATTTCCTCGAGCGGAAACATGAAATGCGGATACGCGTCGTTTCAATCGCGCTGCTTGACCAGTTCTTCGCCGGTCAGCAGGTGGCCGCGAATGAGTGCGATGAAGCGGCCGAAGGCAACGTCCGGCGGCAGCGCGGCCGGGATTTTGACGGTTGCCGCGCCTGACGGTTTTGCCGGCGCCTGCGCGGGCGCGCGATCGACGCCGAGCGCCGCCAAGCCGACGAAGGCAACGAGCGCGGCAAGCCCGAGCGAGGTCGCGGATCTTCGCATCAAGCCTCGATCACGATCTTGGGCGCCGTGCGCCCGGCGGCGGCGCCGCCCTTGATCTGCGCGAGCACCTTGGCGGCGATGTCGCGATAGATCTTCGCGTGCGGTCCGTCCGGTTCGGTGGCGACCACGGGCATGCCGGAATCCGATTTCTCGCGGATGGACATGTGCAGCGGCACTTCACCGAGGAACGGAACGCCTTGCCGCTCGGCTTCCTTGCGCGCGCCGCCATAGCCGAAGATATCCGAACGCGTGCCGCAGCTCGGACACAGGAAGTAGCTCATGTTCTCGACGATGCCGAGCACCGGTACGTTGACGCGCTTGAACATGGCGACGCCGCGCCGCGCGTCGATCAGCGCCAGATCCTGCGGCGTCGAGACGATGACCGCGCCCTTCAGCGGCACCTGCTGCGCCATGGTGAGTTGGGCGTCGCCGGTGCCGGGCGGCATGTCGACCACCATGACGTCGAGCTTGCCCCACTCGACTTCGCGCAGCATCTGGGTTATTGCCGACATCACCATCGGCCCGCGCCAGATCATCGGCGTTTCCTCGTCGATCAAGAAGCCGATCGACATCACCGAAAGTCCATAGCGGTCGATCGGCTTGAGCCGCGTGCCGCCGACGGTCTGCGGCTTTTCCTTGATGGCGAGCAGCTTGGGTAGCGAAGGCCCGTAAATATCCGCATCGAGCATGCCGACCTTCAGCCCGAGGTCGCGCAGGCCGAGCGCCAGATTGACCGCGGTGGTGGACTTGCCGACGCCGCCTTTGCCGGAGGCGACGGCGATCACCGCGTCGACGCCGGGGACGCCGGGCTGCACCTTGTCGGCCGGATGGGCGGCGCGCTGCGGCTGCTGGGCGACATGCGCTGGATTGGGCGCGCGGGCAGCGCCCGCTGCGCGTTCGGCGGTCAAAGCGACCAGCGCCGACTGCACGCCGGGAACCGCGCGCACGGCCTCTTCCGCCGCCTTGCGCACCGGCTCCCAGGCCTTCACCGCCGCGGCGTCGACGGTGATGGAAAAGAACACTTTGCCGTCGGTGAGGACGACGTCGGACAGCACTTTGCATTCGGTGAGCGCCTTGCCCACGGGCGCGGGGACTTTCGCCAGCGCCGCTAAAATCTGTTCCTTGCTCACCGCCATTATCGCCGTTCCTTATCCGCCCGCCTGCCCCTTTGCGCCGCCACCATAAACGCAAGGGTCGCACGGTCAATGCGGGGCCCGCTCAAGAAAGGTTGACGCACCCGCCCCTGAAATGACCTATTGGGAGGCAGGCGGCGGCATAGGCCGGCCAATATCGATTGAATTTCGCGAGGGAGGAAGACGATGGCGAAGGTAGCTTTTCTGGGCTTGGGCGTCATGGGCTACCCCATGGCCGGGCATCTCAAGAACAAAGGCGGGCACGAGGTGACGGTCTATAACCGCACGGCCGCCAAGGCGCAGAAATGGGTCGCGCAGTATGGCGGCAAGTCCGCTCCCACCCCGAAGGCCGCAGCCGAAGGCCAGGATTTCGTCATGTGTTGCGTCGGCAACGATAACGACCTGCGCGAGGTAACACTCGGGTCAAACGGCGCCTTCGCCGGCATGGGCAAGGGCAAGATTTTCGTCGATCACACCACGGCCTCGGCCGAGATCGCGCGCGAGCTTTACGCGGCCGGCAAGAAAGCCGGCTTCGATTGCATCGATGGACCGGTGTCGGGCGGCCAGGCCGGCGCCGAGAACGGTGCACTCACAGTGATGTGCGGCGGCGACGCCGAACCCTTTGCGCGCGCCAAACCCGTGATCGATTCCTACGCGCGCGCCTGCAACCTTATCGGCGATGCCGGCGCCGGCCAGCTCACCAAGATGGTCAACCAAATCTGCATCGCCGGCATGGTTCAGGGCCTGTCGGAAGCTCTGCACTTCGGCAAGAAAGCCGGCCTCGACATCGAGAAGGTGATCGCCACCATCTCCAAGGGCGCCGCGCAGTCCTGGCAGATGGAAAACCGCTACAAGACCATGACGGCCGGCAAGTTCGATTTCGGCTTCGCGGTGGAGTGGATGCGCAAGGACCTGTCGATCTGCCTTGGCGAGGCGCGCCGCAACGGCGCGCGCCTGCCGGTCGCCGCGCTGGTCGATCAGTTTTACGCGCAGGTGCAGGCGATGGGCGGCACGCGCTGGGATACGTCGAGTTTGATCGCGTTGCTCGACCGCCAAACTTAGGCGCTTGCTCTCTTCCGAGCGCGGACGGGGCGAGCGGTCGCTGGCAACGACGTATTCAGCGCCACCGCGGCGCGAATGAGCGCCTGCAACGCCTTTCCATCGATCTTGTCGCCCGCATGGAAATCGATGGCGCGCCGGGTGTTGCCTTCAAGGCTGGCGTTGAAGAGGTGTGCGGGGTCCTTGAGCGCGGCGCCCTTGGCGAAGGTCAGCTTCACGGCATTCTTGTACGTCTCGCCGGTGCAGATGATGCCGGCGTGCTCCCAAACCGGAACGCCTCGCATCGCGTTCGACGGCTTTCGCCATTTCACTTCTTCGACGACCTCCGGGTCGGCCTCTTTGATGAGTTTGCGGACCCGCGCCAGCGTCTCGCCGCGCCAATCGTTCAGCGCCGCGATTGTCGCATCGATCAGTTGAGAGGCAGAGGCTCCGCCTTTTGCTTCCTTCGAGGCGGTCTTGCTCTTTTTTGTGGTGGTTGTCGGTTTCTTCATGGCTGTTGTCGCTCGCCAGTCCCTTGTGTATCGCTCGATTGTAGCCAGGGTGAAGTCAAGCTGTAACAACAAGCTAAAACGCGATCTGCAGCCCGTCGGCGGCGACCAGCACGCCGGCGGCCCGGATCTCGTCGAGCCGCGCCAGCACGCTTGGGTTCATGTGCGTGACCATGACTTGCTGCGCGCGCAGGTCGCCCAACCGGCTTTTAAGGATTTCCCAGCTCATGTGGCCGGTGAGCTTGCCGGCATAGGCGTAGCATTCGCAAATGAACAGGTCGGCGTCGCGTGCGATCGGCAATAGCGCGTCGGTCCATTCGGTATCGCCGGAATAGGCGAAGGTCCGATGCCCATCCGACAGCCGCAGCGCGGTCGAGGGCGCGCCGGACTGATGGATCACCTCCGCGGTCAGCAATGGATGACCGAGCACTTCGGATGGAACGCCGACGGCGATTTCCTCCACCCGCCACTCAAACTTCCATTTCGAGCCGGTGGATTTCGGGAAAAGCACTTCGAGCGCAGCATCAAGGCGCGCCCGCGCGCCGGGCGGCCCGGCGATGAGCAGCGGTTTCTCGCGGCGCGACAGAAACTGTCCGTCGAGCAACAGAAACGGCAGGCCGCCGAAATGATCGCCGTGCAGATGCGAAACGATAATCGCGTCGATGCGGTTGGGCTCAATGCCCTGCCCTTTCAACGCCGGTAACGCCGAGGCGCCGCAATCGATGAGCAGCGCGGCCTTGGCGGTTTCCAGGAAGAAGCAGGTGTTGAGCCGTCCGCCCGAACCGAAGGCGTCGCCCGAGCCGACGATCGTCAGGCGCATCACGCGCGCGCACTCGGCCGCGCCGACACCGCTGCGTGCCAGCGTTTCACATGAGCGAGGTTTTCCGGCATAACGAGCCGCGCCGGCTTCATGAAATCGATCGCCACCAGCGTGGTGATATCGGCGACCGAATAGCGATCGCCGGCGATGAATTCGCGCTTGGCCAATTCCTTGTCCAACAATTCGAGGAACCAGATCGCGCGCGGCCGCATGGCCTCGGCATAGGCCGGCACCTGCGGCACTTCCAATGCCTTCATCGCCGGATGCAGATGGCGGAACACCGCCGCCACGTTGGAAAAGAAATTTATCTCGCAGCGCCGGTTCCACATTTCCACCAGCGCAATCTCTTTGGCGCCGACGCCGAACAGCGGCGGCTGCGGCTGCGTCACCTCGAAATAACGGCAGATGGCGATCGACTCGGTGATGATGGTGCCGTCGTCGAGTACCAGCGCGGGCATCCGCTGCAAGGGATTGATGGCGGTGTATTCCGGCGTCTTGTGTTGCATGCTCACGATGTCGACCTGCTCGGTCGGCAGCGCGATACCCTTCTCGGCGAGGAATATCCTGGTACGCCGGGGATTGGGCGCCGATTTGCTGTCGTAGAGCTTCATTTGTTCAACTCCGATCCGTTTTCCCCTCGCCCGCAGCCGAACATGGGCGAAAAGCCCTGTCAAACCGGCCGGTAACAAAGTCTTAACCAGCGTCTTTAGTTCACTCTTAAGCTTGGTCTTAAGGATTTTACGGGAGGTTGGCGCAGGCTTTCCCGCGTACAAGCGTCGTTTTATGCCCATTCCAGGCGAACAACCCGATCTCTCCGCGCTGCCGCCGGATACCTCTCCGGTCAAGCGCCGCCTTGCCGCCCAATACGTACGCGAGGCGCGCGATCGGTTGACCTCCTCGAGCGGCACCCGCCCGGCATTCGACTACGAATTGCTGCGCCAATACGCGCAAAACCGGCTCTCCGCCTCGCTGGTGATCCTGCTCCTGGTCGCCACCATCGGCTTCCTGTCGAGCCTGTGGACCGGCGCGGTAACCGCCGGCATCTGGACCGCCTCGGTGCTGGTCATCCACGCCGTCATGATCACCAAATGCCGGCAGCTCCTCGAACTGCCGATGGCCGAGGTGAAGGCGAGCTCCTGGCGGCTGCGGTTCGTCATCCTCGATCTGTTCTACGGCCTCGCCTGGATGTTCATCTTGATCCATCCGGTCGGCGTCGACGAAAGCTCGGGCACCTTCATGCTGTTCGTGATGCTGCTGGTGGTGGCTGTGTCCAGCATGCTGGCCTCGAGCCTGCCGATGGCGGTATTCGCCGCCAGCTTCCCGGTCACCGCCGCGATCGCGCTCGACTTCATGTTGCACGGCACGCTGCGCGACTACATTCTCGCCATCATGGCGATCACCGCACAGGGCTATTTTGCCGTGCTCGCCTATCGGCTCTATTCGACGACGCTGGCAACGCTGGAAGCACGCGCGGAAAAGGACCTGTTGATCGGCGAACTCGAGCAGGCGAAATCGGTGTCCGACGAAGCGCGCCGGCGCGCGGAAGCCGCCAACATTTCCAAGTCGCGATTCCTCGCGCAGATGAGCCACGAACTGCGCACGCCGCTCAACGCCATCCTCGGTTTCTCGGAGGTGATGAAGACCGAAGTGTTCGGCGAGCACGCCGTGCCCGCCTACAAGGAATATTCCGCCGACATCCATAATTCCGGCGTGCATCTGCTCGGCCTGATCAACGAAATCCTCGACTTGTCGCGTATCGAAGCCGGCCGCTACGAGCTCAACGAGGAATCGATCTCGCTCGCGGCAATCGTCGAGGATTGCCACCACTTGCTCAAGCTGCGCGCGACCAACCGCGGCATCATCATCCACGAAATGTTCGAGACCGACCTGCCTCGGCTGTGGGCGGACGAGCGCGCGGTGCGCCAAATCTGCCTCAACCTGTTGTCCAACGCGATCAAGTTCACCCCGCAAGGCGGCGAGATCTGGCTCAAAGTCGGCTGGACCGCCTCGGGCGGCCAATACATGAGCGTCAAGGACACCGGGCCGGGCATCCCGGAAGAGGAAATTCCGATCGTGCTCGCCTCCTTCGGTCAGGGCTCCAATTCGATCAAATCCGCCGAACAGGGCGCCGGCCTCGGCCTGCCCATCGCCAAGAGCCTGGTCGACCTGCATGGCGGCTCGTTCGTGCTCAAATCCAAGTTGCGCATCGGCACCGAGGTGGTGGTGACCTTCCCGCCCGAACGGGTTGTGGCGGCGATGGCACCGATGCCGTCGATGATGGATCATGCGCCGCCGATCGCGCCAGCGCCGGGCGAGCCTATCCTCACGCCTGAGGAAAAGCGCCGGCTCAGCCGCCGCCCGTTATTCCGCGCGGGGACGTGATGCGTTTTGCGGCAATTGCCACGATTGCGTTTGCGCCCGCCATGTTTATGTTCGCCACCGAATCGACTTTGAGACCGACGATGATCGACACGCCTTGCGTCAAAATCTGCACCCTCGATGCCCGTTCCGGCCAGTGTCTCGGTTGCGGCCGCACGATCGAGGAGATCGCGCGTTGGACCGAGATGAGCGACGCCGAGCGCGCCCGCGTGATGGGCGAACTGCCCTGGCGGCTTGCCGCCAGCCGGGGCATCGCAGCCGCCGACGCGACAGGATGACTCCCTTGAGCCGACGCCTGACCTGGACCTTCGTGATCGGCGTGGCGCTGTCGCTGACGGCGCTGATTGCCACGCACGATCAAGACGCAATCGCCAATTTGCTCAGCCACGACATCGGTTCGCTCGCGCTCAAGCTGATGGTGGTGATTTTCGCCGGCGGTTTGGTGCTCACCTTATTCCGCGAACGGTTGTCAAAGGCGCTCGAGGCCTTGCTGTTCTGGGCGGTGGTCGGCCTGCTCCTGGTGGTCGGCTACAGCTACCGCTTCGAATTGCGCGACGTCGGCGACCGCGTGATGGCCGAATTGGTGCCGGGCCACGTCGCCGGGCACGGCCGCCGCGTCGAAGTCGTGCGCGGCCATGGTGGCGATTTCGCGGTCGGCGCCCAGATCAACGGCGCCAAGATACCGATGGTGCTCGATACCGGCGCGAGCTCGGTGGTGCTCACGCAAGAAGCCGCCAAGGCGGCCGGTCTGCCCATCGAGGTCCTCGACTACACCGTCAATGTGGACACCGCCAACGGGCGCACCCGCGCCGCGCCAGTGACGCTCGACCGCCTCTCCGTCGGCGGGCTGATCGAGCGCTCGGTTCCGGCGCTGGTCGTGCAACGCGGCCAACTCAAAAACAATCTGCTCGGCATGACTTTCCTCAACCGGCTGGAAAGCTGGGAGGTGCGCGGCGACCGCTTGAGCATGCGCGGCAATCCTTAAGCCGCCGCGCCGCTTTCAAAGCAGCGTCAGCAGCAACCGCAAGCCGACGAGATAGACGAAAATCCCGAAGCCGATTTCGAGCTTGCGCTTGGGCAGCCAGTGCGCCAAGCGTACGCCATAGCGTGTGGTGAAGGTCGACACCGGCGCCATCAGCACTAAGCCGATCAGCGAGACGAAGCCGATCGACAGCGGCGGCAATTCGGCCATATACCGCCAGCCGGCCAGAACGTAGCCGATGCTGCCGACGATGGTGATCGGCACTCCGATTCCGGCGGAAGTGGCAACCGCGCGCTGCATAGGCTGGCCGTAGAGCGTGAGCACCGCGTTCGATATCGCACCGCCGCTGACGCCGACCAGCGACGAAAACAACCCGGTGATGAAACCGTAGATCCACAGCACGCCGCGCGCCGGCAGTTCGGTGCCCAGATTCCACCGCTCCTGCACGAACAGCATCTTGGTGCCGATGAAGGCTGTGAACACCACGAAGGCGATCTTGAACACTTGCTCCGGCGCGAAGGCCGCCGCGACCGAGCCGATGACCACCCCGACGATCGCCGGCGCCGACCAGATTCGCACCACCTCGGTGAACGCCGCGCCTCTCTTCTTGTGCTCGATATAGGAGCGCACCGTGGTCGGCACGATGATCGCAAGCGACGTGCCGATGCACATTTGCATATGGATCGTTTCCGGCACGCCGAGCACGCGGAAAACTTCGTACAGCACCGGCACGATGATGGCGCCGCCACCGATGCCGAACAGGCCGGCGAGGATGCCGACCAGAATGCCGGCGCCCGCAATCCATAGCGCGAGCAAAACGATCTCGCCGGTCGGATATCCCAGCAGCATGATTCCCCGGATGGCGCGCCGGCGGGACTCTTGGCGCGCGGACTAGGCCGCGATGTTCGACAAATCGAGGCCGCTGTCCACTACCCGCGCCAGCGCATCAGCCATGACGGAAGCGTCCGCCCCGGGCTTGACCGCTTCGGTCGCCAGATGCCGGCGGAAGGCGCGCGCGCCGGGAACGCTGCGGAACAGGCCGAGCATGTGGCGGGTGATGGCGGAGAGCCGCACGCCCTTGGGGAGTTCGCGCTCGATATAGGGGATGAGCGCCAGCGCTGCTTCTTTCGGCGAGGCGAACGGCGCGTCCTCACCAAACAGCAGCGGATCGACTGCCAACAGCCGCCACGGTTCCTGATAGGCGGCGCGGCCCATCATCACGCCATCGACATGCGCTAGCTGTTCTTGCGCCTGCGCCAGGTTGGCAATACCGCCATTGAGCACAATTTCGAAATCCGGAAGCGCGCATTTGAGCCGGTGCACAATGGCATAATCGAGCGGCGGCACCTCGCGGTTCTCGCGCGGCGACAGGCCTTTGAGCCAGGCCTTGCGCGCATGCACGATCAGCGCGTCGGCGCCCGCCGCCTTCACCATTGCGGCGAATGAAAACAGCGCGTGCTCGGGATTCTGGTCGTCAACGCCAAGCCGGCATTTCACCGTCACCGGAATTTTCACCGCCGCTTGCATGGCGGCGACGCAATCGGCGACTAGCGCCGGCTCCGCCATCAGGCAGGCGCCGAAGCGGCCCTCCTGCACCCGGTCGGACGGACAGCCGACATTGAGATTGATTTCGTCGTAGCCGAAATCTTCGCCGATGCGCGCCGCGGCGGCGAGCGCAGACGGATCGCTGCCGCCAAGCTGCAGCGCGACGGGATGTTCGGCCGGATCGAAGCTGAGCAGCCTCGCGCGGTCGCCGCGCAGCACCGCCATGCTGGTCAGCATTTCGGTGTAGATCAGCGCGCGCCGCGTGAGCAGACGATGGAAGAACCGGCAATGCCGGTCGGTCCATTCCATCATGGGTGCAATATTAAAGCGTCTTTGCAGCACTTTTGGCATGTCCACTTGCATCGCTCGGGACAAAATCTGGTCTGATTCCGTCTTATTCTCACTCTTTGCCCGCTTATAGCCGCTCATTTTATTGCGGGCAAAAATAATGATTTAACCCAAGCCAACAGGTGAAATACTTTCTGCCCTACGACTAACAATATTTGGCGATGCCGGTTGCTCCAATCAACACGTGCAAACCAGTCGAGTACGCTTAGGGTAAAACGGTCGGCCCGCGTTGGGTGCCCTGCCCTTACAAATCCGGCACCGTCGACAACGTCTGCACCATCATCAAACTGAAGGCGCTGCGAAAGACAACAAGTTCGAGCCCTAATACCTGGGCGCACCATGACTTCGAACCTGGGACTCGCTGATTAAGAGTCAGATCGTTTCGCTTCGATATCAATAGGTTAGCTTCAAACCGAATCCATTTGGTGCCATTTCAAAACAACGGTTACGGGTGAATTGCAAACTGCGATCTTGTTTGTTCGGACGTCCGAGCGGACCGTTATGAGCGGTACGCCCTCTCCGGAGAAGCCGATAAAATCTGACGATTAGCGTCGCGTTCGATCCCGTTCGACGACGTTTGTTCCTGTTTGGTTGCGGCGTATCGTTGGTCAATTGTTGGTCAAGAGGCGCCCATTGCCAGACGCATCAATTCAATCATGGTGCGCTGACGTTCGGCGATTCGTTCGGCTAATCAATGCGGATGGGGTTTTCGGTACACACACGACCCGGTTAACCGCCTCACACAGAAATTCTGAAGTCCCGCAAAACATCGCGCCCTCCTTATCTATGAGGTTCAATTGCATACCAAAAAAAAGGCCACTCCAAAGGAGTGGCCCCAAGTCCGGGAGGAAGTGTCCCCTAATGGACCTCTGGGATCAGGCCGCAGCCTGTTCGATCGTTGTGAATGGCAAGCCGAGAACTCTCCGCCACGGCCTTATACGTCAGCCGACCGCGATGGACATTGAGGCCTGCACGCAAATGCGGATTCTCGAGCACCGCCGAAAATCCCTTGCTGGCGAGCGCCAAACCAAACGGCAGCGTGGCATTATTCAATGCATGGCTTGAGGTCAGCGGGACCGCTCCCGGCATATTGGCCACGCAGTAATGGATGACACCGTCCACCTCGTAAGTTGGATCAGCGTGGCTGGTCGCATGTGATGTCTCGAAGCAGCCGCCCTGATCGATTGCTACATCCACAACAACGGATCCCTTGCGCATTGAGCTCAACATAGCGCGGCTGACCAGTTTCGGCGCACTTGCTCCGGGAACGAGCACCGCGCCGATGACGACGTCCGCGGCAAACACCTCATCCTCAACGGCGTCAATCGTCGAGAACCTGGTACGAATGCGCCCTTTGAATAGTTCATCGAGCTCGCGAAGCCGTGGGATAGAACGATCAAGGATCGTGACCTCGGCACCCAAGCCCGCCGCCATTCGTGCCGCGTGCGTACCAACAACTCCGCCGCCGATCACCACAATTCGGGCTGGCGAAACACCGGGCACACCACCGATCAATAAGCCTCGCCCGCCTGCGTGGCGCTTCAGCGCTAGACCGGCTGCTTCGATCGCAAGTCTGCCCGCGACTTCGCTCATGGGCGCCAAGAGCGGCAAGCCGCCCTTTTCATCAGTCACCGTCTCATATGCCACTGCTGTGCAGCGCGACTTGATCAGCGCTTCGGTCTGTTTCCGGTCTGGCGCGAGATGCAAGTAGGTGAACAGGATCTGACCTTCGCGAAGTTGTGCGCACTCCTCGAGCTGCGGCTCTTTAACCTTCACTATCATATCGGCCGCCTTAAAGACGTCCGCTGCGGATTTCGCGATTTCAGCGCCGGCTCGGCGATAGACATCGTCACTAGCGTCGATACCGTCGCCCGCGCCTCTCTGCACAAGGACCTTATGGCCATGCTGGACATATTCGCGCACGGCGGTAGGCGTGAGACCAACGCGATATTCGTGAGTTTTGATTTCCTTGGGCACACCAACAAGCATCTGGGTCACCTCCTGCACGGAGAGATTACTGCTAGGTGCAATAAATTTTCCTGCATTTACTATGTTATTTTTTGATTTTGCACTATATTCCTGCGCATATAGACACTATAGAAGTCAAATTCGTGCGTAATCTGGATAGGTTGGATTTCACGTTGCTTCGCGAGGTCGCCTCGAATGCTCGGGCCTCTCACGTCGAACTCGGCAAAGCTATTGGCTTATCGGCAACGGCCTGCGCCCGTCGTCTGGCCGCACTCGAAGAAGACGACTTTATCGAGGGTTACCACGCCGCGCTGGGACTCCGCGCACTTGGTCTCAGTACTACGGTCATCGTTCGTATTACGCTTGAGAGCCAGAGTGAGGATGCGCTGAAGGCCTTCGAAACCGCGGTAATGAAGTGTCTATCCGTTGTCCGTTGCTTGTTGATGTCCGGCTCCGACGATTATCTTTTAACTATCGTTGCCCGCGGCATCGAAGACTACGAGAAAATCCACACGACACAACTCTCGCGGCTACCTAAAGTGGCCCGAATTCATTCTAGTTTTGCAATTCGCAATATTGTAGAGAGACAATATCCGTTAGCTGGATTGGTGGAAGGTGAGACGCGACGGGCACGCTTGGCCAATCAACCGCCCCGGATGCAGAAGCGCTCTTCGTCAATGTCGTGAAATTTCATAACGAGTCCTACAATTGGCTCATTTCATCGACGCAATCTAGGACCCGAGCAGAGTAGACGAATGCAGCGCCCGCATTCATCGCAATGGCGACGCCGAGCGCCTCTGCGATCTCCTCTCGACTTGTGCCATGTTTAAGACTGGCTTCCACATGACTGGCGATGCAGCCGTCGCAGCGCGTTGTTACTGCTACTGCCAGGGAAATCAATTCACGCGTCTTGGGATCAAGGTGCTGCGCCTTCTCGCCCGAGCCGCTGAGAGCGAGGTATCCCTTCACCGCCTCGGGAGCGAATTTCTGCAATTCGCCCGCACGCTTTTTGACCGCCGCACGATACTCTTTCCATTTCAACATTTTGTGCTTCCTGTTGTGTGAGACTGGATGCCACCGTCTCTATGTTCGGCCGGACGCACGGCGCGATCACCAGATGTTCGGTAACGTATCGAGGGAATATCCGCTGCGAAACGCTTTGACGGCGCCCTCTCGGCTATAGGCGTGTCGTTCGATTGCGCCGATATTTCCACCGTATAGGTGAATCGAAACCGACGGCTTCGCATTCAGCCCATTCTTGACCTTATGAATGTCGCCAATCCTGGGTGACACGCGGTCTATCGCGCCGCTCTCCATATAATCCAGACCGCCCGACGTTTGCATTCCGTCAGGCGTCTGAACGTAGCGCTGACTTACCTCGCAACCGCGCAGAACTCCAAGAAGGCCCCAAACCGTGTGATCATGGATCGGCGTCTCCTGACCCGGCGCCCAAACAAAACTCACGATCGAAAATCTCTCCTTCACGTCGCAATAGAGCAGATACTGTCGGTAATGATCCGGATCTGGAGCTGCGAACGCATCGGGCAGCCAATTGTCCTTGGCCAAGAGCGCCTCCAAAAGAGATTCCGCTTGGTTGAGCATCGCCAATTCATCCGGCGCCTGTTCAGCCAATAACGTGATTTCCCGAACGATATCGCGAAAAAGCCCGATATTTGCAGCCATGCCATCTCCTTTTTCTGACTACCGCTTCGTCGCACCTGGCTCAAACGGCGTCGTCCCGGTTCCGAACATGTTCGATCCTGCCGTCGGCTTCGCTCCAGCCTGTGAAGCCCCCGAGCATGTAACGGTAGTTTTCCAAGCCCATTTGTTGCGCGGTATAAGTTGCCGGGATCGCCCGCCAATTCAGACCACAGTAAAAGACGAAATGCTTTCCGCTGGCGAAAACCGGTTTGCGGTAAAGGCTCTCAAGGTCGATCCAGAACTCCAGCATGCCACGAGAGGCATGAAAGGACTTGGGAATGCACCCCTGCTTCCGGATCTCTCGACGTCACGGACAACGACAAAGAGGACATTGTCCTGGTCGACAAGGGCCTGAGCATCAGCAGACGGAATGCCGTCGACCTCTTTGCTAGCGGTCTCGATGAGATGACGGCTTGCGCCAGGTTTGAGCATTGCTTCTTACTCGCTAAGTCGGCCTACCACGACGAATGACCGTCATTAGCCCGGACACATCCTCGATGCATTGAAGGTTCTGGCAAGCGGTCATAAACTCCTCCTGCGTCGAAGAATCTAAATGGTCTCGGGTGATCGACTGAAATTTCGTGGTCAATCGCTTCCATGCCTCTGCTCCGCAGGGCTTCTCCTTGGCGTCCGCGCGGGCTTTCAGTACCGCGCCATGCTTGAGCCTGACTTGAACTGATGCCGTCGCACGTGCGACCTCGGCCGCCCCCCGTACAGTAATTTTTTGTCTGAGCGCGGCCGTCTCGCGCCGATTGATCCCAGCGCGTGAAAAGCTTTCCGCGCTAGATGTGCTTTGCGATCCGAGGGCAAGAGCAACAGTGTGTGCGATGCTGAATCGTGCTTCGGTGTCGTGGTGCGGCTCCGCAATATTGCAGACCGTGAGATATTGCGGCTCGACGATAACTTCGACTGCTTCGATCTGCTCGAGCGTCCCTATCTGGTCTCCCAGACGAAGCGCCGCTTCTATTGGAGCATGCGTCCCAAAGCAAGAAGCATGATGCTTGAACACGATTCCGCGTGTCTGGAATCCCGTGGGATCGGCAAATGCCTTTTCGATCGATCGCCTTTGCCCATAAACTTCACCGAAGCCTCGGCTGCACTCGATGATATTGCTGCAACTATCCACGCTTCGCGCGGCTAGCTTGACAGCCAGAAGCCCATTCTCGGCCGCGCGTCCCACTTGAAGCGGCTTTGCCATTGTACCGAAGGACACGCGCAGTCCTGACGCTAAAATTCCAGCTATGCCGGCAGCGCGGCAAGCGGTAGCCATGTCCAGCCCAATCAGCCGCGCAATCGCTGCAGTCGCGCCGAATGTTCCAAGGGTCGCTGTATTATGCCAACCTGCCGCATAGTGGTCGTCGCCCATATAAAGCCCTAGCCGGCTTTGAACCTCCACGCCTGCGACAAAAGCAGCGATGACGAGGCGTCCGCTCATTTTCTTATATTCTGCAAGAGCGAGAAGCGCCGACAGGAGTGGTGCCGAGGGGTGAACCCGCGATCCCGGATGAACATCGTCAAAATCTAGGACATGCGAAGCGGCACCATTGATCAAGGCGGCTTGATACAAAGTTGATTTTCTGCCGCAGCCGAGCAGCGTGGCTTGAGCATACCCGCCCTGTTCGTTGGCCTCATCAACGAGTGCCCCGACAAGCGGATTGGGCCATCCGGCCAGTGTGACGCCGGCCCAATCAAGAACGCATTGTTTGGCAATCGTGGCAACATCGTCGGGCACGGCTTTAAAATCGAGCGCGAGCGCATAGCCCATCAATAGAGACGTGACGTCGTCACCACGGAGGCAGTCACGTCCCTGTTCAACCCCAAGACACGCCAAGTTTTGTGCGTCTTTGTCCATCAACTCGTCGCTCCAGCTGCCGCCACGACCCTGTCGACGAACTGACCGGCAAGCCCAGTATAGCTTCGTGGATCAAGAAGCTTATCGATCTCCTCTTTCGTGATGTTGCTGGTGACAACCTTGCTTTTCATCAGCATGTCTTTGAAGGGCACGTCGTTTTCGAAAGCATTCATGCAAATTTCATAGATCAACTCGTGAGCCTCCTGTCGTCCCATTCGCTTCCCCAAGTACATCATGACGGCCTCGGACATTAGAAGCCCTTTTTGCAGAGACAGGTTCGCAGCCATTCGATCGGTGCGTACCGTTAGGCCACCGGTTACATAAACTGCCTTTTTGAGAGCGGCGTCGCTCAGACAGCACATCCGTGCTACGAATTCGCGCTCGGTCTGCAGCACCACCTTGTCGCGCTCATGCTCGGCACCGATAGCTTCGATGGCCGAGGGCACGATCTGCCGCACCAGTCGGGATATTGCGACAATCGTCTCGCAAGTCGGAGGATTGCGTTTGTGCGGCATAGTGCTGCTGCCGACCTTCCCCTCCGTGAAAGGCTCTTCAAGCTCCGAAAACTCGGTACGCTGGAGACAATAAATCTCATGGGCAATCTTTCCGGCCGTCGCCACAGCCATCGCCAGCACGCAGACCATCTCGCTGATCGTATCGCGCGCGGTATGCCAAGTTATCTCAGGGCAGCCGAGGCCCAATTCGTCCATTAATGCCTGCTGCACCGCCAGTCCCTGTTCGCTGATGGCGGCAAGCGTGCCTACAGCGCCCGAAAATTGGCCGACGAGTAACCTTTTCCGCATTTCCACCAGGCGATTACAGTGGCGTCCAATCTCCGCCACCCACACTGCCGCTTTGAAGCCAAATGTCGTCGGCAGCGCGTGTTGACCATGGCTCCTTCCGGCGATAATCGTGTCCCTGTACTTCTCGGCCAGAACCGATGCATTCCGTTTCAGGCTTTCAAGGCTTGAACCTATCTCGCCCAGCGCTTCTCGCAACTGGAGCACCGTTCCGGTATCGGTAACGTCCTGGGTCGTCGCACCCCAGTGGACGAACTCTCCAGCCTCGTTGGCGCAAATGCTTTTGATCGCCCGGAGAAGCGGAACAATCGGATGGCTCGTCTTGTCCATCTCACGCTTCATCTGATCCAGATCGAAGAACTCGACTTTGGCTTTGCGTACGATCTCGTCCGCAGCATCCTGCGGGATTATGCCGAGTTTCGCCTGTACCTTGGCCAGCGCTGCCTCGAAATCCAGCCATTTTTGCACCGTCATCTCGTCGCTGAATATTTTTCGCATGACCGGTGTACTGAATTGGTCTCGGAACAACACACTATCGATGACATATGCGGACATTGGATCCTCTGAATGGGTTGGGTTTATTGGATGATCGTCGATGGACGCCTTGCATCCAGACCTAGACGCGATTACGAGACGTTAAGAGATTGATTTACTCGGACAGGATAGGCATCCGCGTCGCAGGTCCCGTCGACCCGAGGCCAGTGCCAAAGACGGCCTTCCGCGGCTCGTTCTACGTAGATCGCGGTCGAACCGCTATGTGCGGACTTACGCATATCGGTGGCTGACGAATTTTGTAGTCATGTAACTCAGCAGACCCTCATATCCGCCCTCCCGGCCGAAGCCGCTGTCCTTCACACCACCGAACGGCGTCTCAGTTGGACCAATTCCAAAATGATTGATTGAGACCATCCCGCTCTGGAAGGCCTTTGATACCGCAATCGCTCGTTCACCAGACCGCGTGAAACAGTAGGCGGCGAGGCCGTAATTCGTAGAGTTGGCGCGAGCGATGACGTCATCAAAATCGCGGAAAGCGACTATCGGTGCGACTGGCCCGAATGGCTCTTCTCGCATGATGCGGGCATCATCAGCGACGTCCGTCAAAACCGTCGGTTCGAAGAAGTAGCCTTTATTGCCAATTCTCTTGCCCCCTGCGCGCAAGGTTGCGCCCCGCGCAAGCCCATCCGCCACCAGCTCGCTCATGGCGTCCAAGCGGCGGCCGTTTGCCAGAGGGCCCATCTGCGTATCCGCGGCCGCACCATCGCCGACCTTCAGAGCCGACGCTACCGCAACAAAGCGGTCGACGAATCTTTCGTAAACGTTGTGATGAATATAAAAGCGGCTCGGCGCTATGCAAACTTGGCCGCCGTTCCGGTATTTGAACTTCACGAGCTGCGTTGCGACCTCGTCTACCTCGACATCATCGAACACGATCGTTGGAGCGTGACCCCCGACTCCTGTGGACGGCTTCATGTAGCCGGCAGCTAGCGATGCAAGGCGCTTGCCGACCGGAACAGAACCTGTAAACGAAATTTTCCGGATTATTGGAGAGCGGATGAGGCGGTCGGAAACCTCGGCCGGATTGCCGAAGAGCAAGTTTACGACCCCTTCGGGCATGCCCGCCTCGTTCAGTGCGCTGACCAGCGCCACGCATGCGCTCGGAGCTTCCTCCGGGCCTTTAAGCACAATTGAGCACCCTGCACTCAATGCCGCTGCGAGCTTCTTTGCGGCCTGGGAGGCGGGAAAATTCCAAGGACTGAAAGCTGCCACAGGACCGATCGGCTCCATGTGAACCGCTTGCAATACGCCGGCCAGCCGACCTGGAATGATACGCCCGTACGAGCGGCGCCCTTCTTCGGCATACCATTCGAAAATGTCGGCGCAATTGCCGAGCTCGGCCCGAGCCTCCGCCAGCGGCTTACCTTGTTCGCGGGTCAGCACCGCTGCAATCGAATCAGATCGCGCGCGCACCAGTTCCGCCGTGCGCTTAAGAATTTTGTGACGTTCGAACGGCGAAATCTCGCGCCAGACAGCAAATCCTGCCTCCACCGCTTCCAGGGACCGATCGATATCGTCGATGGTCGCAACGGCCACAAAGCCCACGGGCTCCGACGTGGCAGGATTAATGACCTCGCGCCTGCCACCGTCACTCGACTCGCACCAGGTTCCCCTAATGCACAGCCGCGCCGAATCTTCATTCATCCCAGCTACTCCTCCAACCACTTCACGTGGCCTGCGATGTCCACCCTTGCTTGACGAGCATATCGGCGGTGTCGTCGAGAACCGCGCTCAACTTTTCGAGAAGCTCGTGCACTTGATCTTCCGTTATGATCAGAGGCGGACAGAGCGCCACCGAACCATCGCGCAATGTGCGGAAAATGAGCCCGTGATCGAGCCCCTTGTCTTCGAGATAGGTTGCGATCGAGAGCGATCAATCGAACTTCGACCGAGTTGCCTTATTTGCGACGATTTCCAGCGCACCGATTAGACCGACGCCACGCGCCTCACCCACTAGCGGATGCGCACCCAATTTGCGCAGACCATTCTGGAAAGTTGGCGCAAGCTTCTGGACATGTCCGACAATGTCGCGCTCTTCATAGATCTTCAAGGTCTCGAGTGCGACAGCGGCGCAAACAGGGTGACCAGCGTATGTTACACCATGCGCAAATACACCATGCTTTCGACTGGCCTCGACCAAACCTTGATTCAACTTCTCATTGATCATCACGGCGGAGATCGGCAAATAGGAGGCCGAAAGTGCTTTCGCCACCGTCATTATATCGGGCTCTAATTCGAACGTTTCGCTCCCGAACATCCAACCCGTGCGGCCGAAACCACAAATGACTTCGTCGACAATGAAAAGAATGTCGTATTTCTTCAAATCGATTGTATCTGTCGGAAATACCCCGGAGGCGGTACGATAACTCCGCCGGAGCCATTAACCGGCTCGGCAATAAACGCAGCAATGGTTTCGGGCCCCTCCTTGAGGATCAAGGCCTCGAGATTGTCAACCAATCTTCCTACAAACGCTTCCTCCGTCTCGCCAGCTTTTCCGTAGTGATAATAACTTGGACAGTCAGTGTGCAGAATTCCGGAAATGGGCAAATCGAAATCCGCGTGGTTGGCTGCAAGACCAGTCAAACTTCCAGAGGCGATGGTGACCCCATGATAGCCGCGTTGCCTTGCGATGATTTTCTTTTTTTTCGGCCGTCCCATAATATTATTGAAATACCAGACCAGTTTGACTGCCGCGTCGTTCGCCTCAGAACCAGAATTCGAAAACAGAACTTTGGACATTCCGCCAGGCGCAATCGCCAGTAACTTTTCAGCCAATTCGATAGCCGGGTTATGTGATCGATGGTTGAAGAGGTGAAAGAACGGCAGCTTCTTCAATTGATTATGCGCCGCCTCAACCAGGCGCGGCTCATTATAACCGAGCGAGGCGCACCAAAGGCTTGCCATGCCGTCAAGATATTTGGTCCCGCGTCTCAGATAGATCCCCTCGCCTTTCTCCATGACGAGCGGCCCCCTCGTTTGATGTCGATCGAGGTTTGTATAAGGGTGGATTAGCGAAGCGATGTCGCGGACAGCTGTAGAATTCGCGATGTTCATGGCAACTCCTCCTCGAGCACGGGCTTGAATTCAACTCATCGAAAATGATCGGTTAACACGACATTTTCGCTCGTCGGATTGCCGTGGCGCCGAGATCTACTGAAAGAGTTGATGGATCAACGACAACTCCGTAGTCTCGTTCTGCTCCTTCGATCGAGACATATCCTTTGACTACGTCGCGACGTACGGCTTCCACATCACGATTAACCGCTCTGCCGTAACCGCCTCCTCCGGAAACCTGAAAGCTGATCACATCGTTTTTTATGAGATTGGTCGTACTCTTTGAATGGATCAAACGTTCGGCTGCGTCCCGAATAATTAACGTTCGGCCACACTTTCCGCTTCCACCGCCGAACAGGCCGAAGGGCGCATACACACATCGATCGGTGAGATTGACGACGCGAAGTTGGTCGCCGAAAACGCGCACATCTTTGCGCAAGCCAAGGCCGCCGCGATAC
>CAVRJZ010000001.1:0-649045 GCA_963721665.1 uncultured Alphaproteobacteria bacterium | reverse complement strand
CGCCGGTTCGAGTCCGGCTCCCGCTACCAAACCAACAAAATCAATGATTTAGCTGGCTATGGTGGCAGATTTCCGCGAAATCGCCCCGATACCCGTCCGGGGGTGATCCCGGGGTTATCCGGGGACGAATATCCCCAAGGATTCCCGGTCATGGTCAATAAGGGCGGCCAGGCGGCGGGCCGGTCAAGGCGGCGGATGAGGAAGAGACGGACGGCGACGACAGCGACAATGAAGAGCCCGACGTCCAGCCCTGAACGGTCGGCGATCATGCGCGCGGTCAAGGGCCGCGACACTGCGCCGGAGATCGCCGTACGGAAACTCCTTCACCGTCTCGGCTGCCGGTTCCGCCTGCACCGCAGGGATCTGCCGGGCTCATCCGACATCGTGCTGCCGGCCGGCGCAAGGTCGTGTTTGTGCACGGATGCTTCTGGCACGGTCACAGCTGTCGGCGAAGCGCGCGCGTGCCGGTGATGAACACCGGCTATTGGCTGGCGAAGATCGCCCGCAACAGCACGCGCGACGCGAGGTGCGCCGGCAGCTGAAGGCGGCGGTGTGGAGCGTGCTGACGGCGTGGGAATGCCAGCTCGGGCGACCGACGCTGGCCGCGCGCATCGAGCGGTTCATGAGGTAGCGGTCCGGACCGCCACCCGATATGGTTGCGGTGGGGACCGGGGAACGCCATGGCAAGATGGAAGAAGGCGCTTGTCGCACCGCTCGATATTGCTCTTGACCGGGACAATCCGCGCATCCACGTGGAGCAGTCCGACAAGGAATCCGACATCATCAAGAAGCTGATCATGTACGAAGACGTGCAGGATCTGGCGGCCAAGATCGCGAAAACAGGCCTACTCGCCGGCGAGCGCATCATCGTCGTGCAGGAGAAGGGCCAGTGGGTCGTCCTCGAGGGCAACCGCCGGATCTGCGCCTGCAAGCTTCTGCTGAGCCCCCAGCTCGTTCCACCGGAATATCGTGTCCGTCGTCAGATAATTTGAGACAGATGGCGGTTTGATTTACGGGAGTGACCGGCTCATCTGATTTTAGTTTATGCGGCTTTCTTTTGGTGCTGCAAGCGTCGTTTTTGGATTGTGTTGCGTTTGATCCTTTCTCTTTCCAGCAGGATTGTTTGACCGCGCCCGAAGTAGACGTCGGCCGGCGTCAGATTGCTCAAGCTCTCGTGATAGCGCCGATGGTTGTAGTGATCGACGAACCTGCCGATGCTGGCCTCAAGATCACCCGGCAGGTAGTAGTTTTCCAGGAGGATGCGGTTCTTGAGCGTCTGATGCCAGCGCTCGATCTTGCCCTGTGTCTGCGGATGGTAGGGCGCGCCGCGAACGTGTCCCATGTTCTGCGCATCCAGCCATTCCGCCAGATCAGCCGAGACGTAGCTGGAACCATTATCGCTGAGCAGGCGCGGCTTATGGACGATCCGTGCCTGGTCACAGCCTGAGGCCGCGAGAGCAAGATCCAGCGTGTCGGTCACGTCCTGCGCCTTCATCGTCGTGCACAGCTTCCAGGCGATGATGTAGCGCGAGAAGTCGTCCAGGACCGTGCTGAGATAGAACCAGCCCCAGCCGGTCACCTTGAGATAGGTGAAGTCCGTCTGCCAGAGCTGGTTTGGCGCCGTCGTCTTGTCCTTGAACTCGTCGGCTGCCTTCATGACGATGTAGGCGGGGCTGGTAATCAGGTCATGCGCCTTGAGCAGCCGATAGACCGAAGCCTCTGACACAAAATAGCCGGCCGTATCGGTAAAGCGCGTGGCCAGTTCCCGCGGCGATAGCTCCGGCTCATCCAGGGCCAGTTGAACGATCCGCTCGCGTATTGCGTCAGGGATGCGGTTCCAGACGCGCTTCGGCCTTGGCGATTTATCTTCCAGCGCTTCGGGGCCGCCGGTCTGCAGGCGATCGTACCAGCGGTAGAACCTTGCAGGCTGGATGCCCAGCTTCGCCAGCGTCCGGCGCACCGGCAGATGGGATTGCTCGACCAGGCGGATGATCTCCAGCTTCTCGGAGGCGGGGTATCTCATTCCTCGTCTCCCCCATCCGCGATCATGCTTTTTTTAAGCAGGCGCAATTCGAGCGCCTGCTCGGCCACGACCGCCTTGAGCTCCTGCGCCTCACGCCGCAGGTCCTTGACCTCGCCACTGGTCGCCGCCCGTGCCGTGTCGCCGGCCAGCCGCTTCTTGCCGGCCTCCAGGAACTCCTTGGACCATGCGTAATAAAGGCTCTCGGCAATGCCTTCACGGCGGCAAAGCTCGGCGATGCTGGACTCGCCGCGCAGGCCGTCCAGAACGATCCGGATCTTCTCTTCGGACGAATGGCGTTTGCGGGTTGCCCGGCGGATGTTCTTCACGATCCGCTCGGACGGCGATTCAGGGTGCTCGGATTTCTGTCTCATCTCCACTCCTTGATGGTTACGATGAGCCAGAAATCCTCCGTTCCTCAAGCCGTTAAATCTGTCTCACAGGCGCTGATCCCGGACAATTCTTCTTCAGCAGATAGGGATAATCCATCGGCAGGAAGCGGAAATAGGCACTCTCAGCGACGCCGAGATTGCGCATCACGCCGATCGGACCGTCGCCGTCGAGATAGAGACCCAGATAGGCTTCTCTCGGCATCGCCTTGAGATTGAATGCGGCGTTGTCCGATAGTCCGGGCGCGAAGTGCAGGTAGGAACTGCGGTAGAGCTGCAGGTCGCCAAACGGAGACACGTCACCGTACAGGCGTTGCGAGTTGGGGAACCGCCGCGCATATGAGATGCCCTTGTAGTCGGAAATCGCGAGCTTCGGCAGGTTGAGGAGAGGCGGGACAACAAGATGAGCAGCGAGGCTAAGCGCGGCCAGCCCGGCTGCAAAGAGTGCGCCGAAGGGCCGGTCAGTCGAGATGAGAAATAGGCTAGCCGCAAGCCCGGCCATTCCCCCCGGCAGCAGTACAAGGTTTTCGGGAGGGAGCAGGTACATGAAGCTGAGCGAAATAAGGCCGGCGGCACCGGCTCCCACCAAGTCTGCGCTGTAAACCCTTTCGAACGTTCGCTGGTTCTTGAGGAATACAAGTCCAAGGAAGAATGCGACGAAAACGAAGGGGACGAGATAGAGAAAGAAATTGCCGGCCAGCCGCCATTCCTGCGCCGGATCGGACACGATAAAGATTGCGTTGAACGGGATCCGCTGGGCGAGGAATGTGCTGACGACGATAGCGGGCGCGGTCAGTCCGATGGAAAGCCCCGACAGACCGCGCCAATGCTTCGAGAACCAGTCCGGGGAAAGCGACAGGGCGACGCTGCTGAGGCCGAAGCCGAGCATGGCGAGACTGATCACGAGGGAACCAAAATGCGCCCAGCTTCCGACCGCGAATATCCTCGCGACGACGATCTGCAGAGCTATAGCGGTGCCTGCCGCGAGTCCAATTGCGCAATAATAAAATGCTCGACGCCAGGAGATCGCCTGCGCACCGTCGGCGATAGTATGGTGCGGCGGCGTGCGTAGCGCATCCACGACCAATGAACCTCGCTACCTGTTGTGGGTGCCGCTCACGTCGTTTCCGATAAGCTTCGTGAAAGGAACGAAAGAGAGCGTGCGGCCATGGTAGATATCTGATCGCGCGACCTGCATCATTCCGTCGGGCCCTTGGTGCTTGTCAATCCGCAGGACGTGCTGCGCACCGGGCGGGCCGATAGGTATGATCATGATCCCATCTGTCTTCAATTGCTGCAGGAGCGGCGGCGGAACGTGGTCGATGCCGCAGGTGACGATGATCTTTTCGAAGGGCGCAGCTTCTTCCCACCCGTAATAGCCGTCGGCGTTCTTGGTGTGGATCGCCTCGTATTCCGTGTAGCCCTTGGTGATCAACGAATCATAGAGGGCGCGGGTCCGCTCGGCCAAAGGTTTGATGATCTCGACGGACCATATGCGGTCGGTCAGATTGGAGAGGTAAGCCGACTGGTACCCCGAGCCGGTGCCGATTTCGAGCACCTTGTCTCCGCGACTGATGTTCAGGGAATTCGTCATACGGGCGACCGTGTGCGGCCCGGTGATGGTCACGCCGTACCCAATATCGAGGTAATGCCACTCGTAAGCGCGATCGAGATTCCGTTTTGTCACGAAGTCCTCGCGTGGGGTCATCAGGTACGCACGAATGTCTTTGGCATCCCAGAGATCATGGTGCTCCTTCAACCTCTGGAAACGATCCCAGCGCTGTCCCAGGAAATGCGGATCCTCGCCGCGGTTCTTGACCATCCAGTCGACGAATTCAGGTCGCGTCTTCCACGGTGGAGTCCAGGTCGAAGCTGTAAGGGCGGGGCACATTCGCGTTTGCTACAGCAGGCATTGCCGCAGCCGCCGACCCTGCCAGAGCAGCGGCCAGCAGTTCTCGTCGGTCCACGGCATTTCCTCCTTGGGATCGTCCGAATGAAAACTGGTGGTAACTCTCAAAAAAAGCTGAGATCGTTCCGAGGGCGGTGCCCTAGACGCGCGCTCGAAGTGGTCTGAGCGATAGCTTGGTTGCCTTCGGGCGTCATTGTCGTGTTGATCTTTATTCCAGTAACTGGCGACCATCACAGATCCGACGAATTTATTGTACCAGCGAATAAGAGATTACTCCATCGTCATGATCTCATCTTTAGCTCCCGGGCCACAAACGGAGGGCAGACCAGGACTTGCCCGCCGATCAGCGTCGGGATCCCACGCCGATCAACTGACCGGCTACTTAGCCTTGACCAATGAAGAGGCCCGGTTCGTGCCCTTGTGTTTGGCAAAAACGATCGTGACCTTCTCGCCAGCTTTTACGGATTCCGCCTCGATCCCTTCCGGGAGCACGTAAGCCTTTCCGTCATTTAGGGTGATGGAATCCGATTTTGTATTCACGCTGCGTACCGTTCCCGTCGTTTCCGCCGCCTGCACGTTTGTCGCCGCCAAGAGAACCGCGGCCGTCGTCGTTGCCAATAGAAAATTGCGCATCGTCATTTCCTCCGTGTCGTGTCGCCTTAATCAATGCTCACGCGCGAAATAGGACAGAATTGCGGTCACGTGATCGAAACGAACGCTGCGTCGTGCCAAATCCCTTAGGTGATCTAGCCATTGTGCCGCTAGCCGTCGGTATCCAAACGAAGATCTCAATAAAGAACTGAAGTTTACAAATTCGTATAGTTTCGGCGATGTTCTGACGAGATTGCAGGCCTAGTGTCGATGTCAGAAAGCATCCCGATGATTGGCCGGAGTCCGGCAAGAGGTATCGATGAATAAAATGATGAAACTCCTCATCATGAGTGGGGCGGCAGGCTTCCTAGCGTTTGCGCCTGCGCCTTTGTCAGCGCGGCCTTCTGGTACGCCACTACCCACAAGCGAGAGCCCGCTGAAGCCCGAAAAGAACCCGCCGGGCGACATTCCCGACAGTCAAGTCTTCATTGACTATCAGTCTCCGCAGGGTTTTTCGATCAAGATTCCCGAGGGATGGGCGCGTCGCCAGACGCCGGACGGCGTCACATTCAGCGACAAATACAATACGGTTGCACTTGCCGTTTCACAGCGGACGGAGCCGTTGACCGAGATGAGCGCCAAGCAACAAGAAATAAATTCACTTGAGAAGAATGGCAAAGCGGTTCGCGTCTCTAAGGTCAAATCCGTCAAGCTGCCGTCTGGCTCCGCGGTCGTCGTTTCTTACGGTTCAAATTCGGAACCGAACCCGGTGACCAACAAGGCGATTCGTCTTGAGAACGATCGCTATTTTTTTTGGAAGAATGGCAAGGTCGTTACTTTGACACTGTCTGCGCCGTATGGAGCCGATAATGTCGATCAATGGAACCTGATGGCCAAGAGCTTTGGGTGGCGATGACGTGGCTGCCCTCGAAGCAGTCGATATCTATCGGTTTTTTCACACGCACGAATCCGAGACCCTTGCGCTTCGCGGCGTCAGCCTACGGCTTGATGCTGGCGAGATGGTCGCATTGGTAGGTCCGTCTGGGAGCGGAAAATCCACCCTGCTTTCTTGCCTGGCGGGGCTCGACGAACCGGATGGTGGTCATGTGGAGTTGCTCGGTGAGCGCTTGACGCGTCGTCCCGAGGCCGAGCGTGCATGCCGCAGGGCCGCCAATATCGGCATCCTGATGCAATCCGGAAACCTGTTCCCGTCTCTTTCTGTTGCGGACAACGTCAGGCTGGTGATGCTTCTTGCCGGGAAGGTAGATAGCAAACGGGCCGATACGCTGTTGTCGGGGGTGGGTATCGCGGACCGACGAGGAGCGCGGCCGGGTCAATTATCAGGAGGAGAACTGGCGCGGGCTGGGCTTGCTGTAGCTTTGGCTTCCGCACCCCGCGTTCTCCTGGCTGATGAGCCGACCGGCGAAATCGATGCAATAACTGAACGATCCATTCTCGACATTTTGAGCGAGCAATGTCGCGCGGGCGTTGCTGTGTTGGTGGCAACCCACAGCCCTGCGCTCGCCGCCAGTGCTAATCGGACTGTTCATTTGCAGGATGGAAGGATCATCGATGCCTGAGATCCTTGTCAAAGGTGAAGGCGTGACACGTCGTTTCCAGCAAGGAGACGTGGATGTCTACGCCCTGCGACCTGCCTCGTTTATTATCCGTCCCGGGGACCGAATAGCGCTTCTGGGCCGCTCCGGTAGCGGCAAGTCGACACTCCTCCACCTGATCGCGGATCTCGACGAGCCGACGAGTGGTCAGCTGACTTGGCCTGCACTCGGCCGGCACGGCACGCTTCGGCCAAAATATATTGGCATCGGGTTTCAAGCCCCGAGTTCTGATCCCGACTTTAAGTGTCGTCGAAAACGTCGAAGTCCCCTTGCGGCTTACCGGAGACATCCCCGCGCCATGGACCGAAGCTATCAAAGCCTTGGAGGCGGTTGGCCTTGCAAGCATTGCCGACAAGCTTCCGGATGAGCTGTCCGGAGGCCAAGCGCAGCGCGTTGCGCTGGCGAGAGCCATCGCGCCCAAGCCCAGGCTGATTCTTGCCGACGAACCAACCGGTCAGCTTGATCATCCGACCGCAAGCCGGACCATGGATGCATTGCTGGAATCAATTAAGGGTACTGATGCGGCGCTTGTCGTTGCCACGCATGATCCTTCCGTTGCTGAACGCATGAAAATCACATGGCGTATGGACCACGGGCAACTCCAACCTCCAGCTACGATGGAGACGGCATGATCGAACTTTGGCTTAAAGGTCTTGTCGGGGCTCGCTCTGGCCGTCTCGCGGCCGCGATCGCAGGGCTCGCTTTAACGGTGGGGTTGCTTGGTGCTTTGGGAACGTTCATCGTCGCGTCCTCCGAAAGCATGGCTCGGCGCGCGGTGGCCGGTGTCCCCGTTGACTGGCAGGTGCTGATAGCGTCTGGAACTGACCCTGCGACCGTGATTGATGCCATCGGAAAAGCCGCCCCTTATACGGCGCTCCAAACGGTCGGTTATGCCGATACGGCGGGTTTTTCGGCTGTGACGGGCGGCACGTCGCAGACGACCGGTCCCGGCAAAGTGCTCGGTCTGGAGGCGAATTATCGTGAACTATTCCCGGGTCAGATACGGCTCGATGTTGGATCATGGGACGGCGTGCTGATTGCCGCCCAAACGGCAGCCAATCTTCATGTCGCGCCCAGCGACACGGTGACGATCCGACGCATCGGCGTGGCCCCGATCGACATCAAGATCGCTGGGGTTGTTGCACTGCCGAATGCCGATTCGATGTTTCAGGCGATCGGTCTCCCCAAGGGAGTGGCGCCCCAAGCTCCTCCGGACAATGTTTTTCTCATGCCGATGGCACAGTGGCGCACTGTGTTCGACCCACAACGATCCGTCCGGCCTGACACGGTCCGAACCGAACTCCATGTCCAGCTCGATCGCACGAAATTGCCGCCGGACCCAAGCTCCGCCTTCATCCAGGTGCATGGGGCCGCCAACAATTTCGAGGCCCGAGTAGCGGGTAGCGCCGTCGTTGCCAATAATCTTGCCACACGCCTTGACGCGGTGCGCGCGGACGCACTTTACGCGCGGGTCTTGTTCCTGTTTCTTGGCGTTCCTGGTGTAGTTCTGGCGCTGCTGGTCACACTCGCGGTCGCCGCCTCTGGTTCGGAGCGCCGTCGTCGCGAGCAGGCTTTGCTACGCATTCGCGGCGCGTCACTTTTGCAAGTGCTGCGTTTAGCTTCGATCGAGGCCGCGGCGATCGGGGTCCTCGGCGTCATCAGCGGTCTGATTCTTGCCGATATCGTGGCGGTTGCCTGGTGGCATCTTGCAAATCTGCGTCTTGCGGTGCCGTGGTTCGCTCTTGCTGGCGCCATAGGATTTATCCTCGGCATGGCGGCCTTTCTCATTCCAGCATGGAGGGATGCAACAGGAACAACAGTGGCGGCAGCACGAGCCGAGATTCGAAACCGTACGCCCCCGCTTTGGCAGCGGCTTTATGCTGACTTTGTATTTCTGGCTGTCGGCGCAATCGTATTCTGGAGCGTCGCAAAGACCGGCTATCAGATCGTTTTGGCCCCGGAGGGCGTGGCTCAGACTTCGGTGCACTATGAGGCATTCCTTGCGCCACTGTGTCTATGGGTAGGTGCCGGTCTCCTCTGGATTAGACTGAGCAGATTGACCCTAGGGCCAGGTCAAGGCGTGGTTGCGGCTCTACTTAGACCAATGTCGGCAGCTCTTGCGCCCACCGTCGCTGCTTCTCTGTCGCGCCAACAACAGCGCATGGCAGCGGGTGTTGCGCTTGTCGCGCTTGCTTTCGCTTTCGCCACAGCGACGGCGATCTTCAACACTACCTATAATGCGCAGTCCCGTATCGATGCCGAGCTCACCAATGGGGCCGATGTTACTGTGACGGGCACTCTTGCACATCCAGCGGGAGCATTTCTGACCCAACTGCGCACTATTCCGGGTGTTGTAGCAGCGGAACCGATGATGCATCGTTTCGCTTATGTCGGCGCCGACTTGCAAGATATCTTTGGGATCAATCCCGCCCATATCGGCAAAGCCACTACGATCTCAAATGCCTATTTCGCCAACAAGGATGCGACGAAGACGCTCGCGCTGCTGGCTGCGACCCCTGATGGCATTCTTGTCTCGCAAGAAACTGTAAACGATTTTCAATTGCAGCCCGGCGATCACTTGAATTTACGGCTTCAGAATACGAGTGATAACCAATACCATGTTGTTCCATTCAAATTCATCGGCGTTGCACGTGAGTTTCCGACGGCTCCGAAGGATCCTTTCTGGTTGCAAACGCCAACTACATTGCGAGCAAGACCGGCTCCAACGCTGCTGAAGTTGTTCTATTACGAACATCGGGAGGTGCAGATACCGTCGCGGCGGCCGCCCGCAAGATAGCCGCGCCACAAGGCGGTATAAAGGTAACAACCCTTAGTGAAACCCAGGCGATCATTAGTTCAAGCCTGACCGCAGTCGACCTTCATGGTCTCACGGCTCTCGAACTAGGCTTCTCAGTGCTAATGATCGCAGGCGTCACAGGTCTAATCCTGGCGCTAGGTCTCGCTGAGCGCCGGCGTAGTTTCACCATTCTCACAGCACTTGGCGCGCGCTCATCGCAGCTCGGAAGTTTTCTTTGGAGTGAAGGACTATTTATTGTGATCGGAGGTGCTGTCTTGGGGACGGCAGTTGGCTTCGGAATTGCCTATGCCTTGGTGACCCTCCTCGCCGGCGTGTTCGATCCGCCTCCGGAGACCCTGTCTGTCCCCTGGCTCTATGTGACATTCGCCTTCGCCACCGCGCTCGTTTGTGGTTCCATCGCAATAGTCGGTGCGCAGGCGCTCTCGAAAAAGCCTGATCTTGAAGCCCTGCGCGGGGGATGATCCGGTCACATGCAGTGGGGTCTATGATGACCTATTTTCATACCGGTTGACATTGTCTTCTGCTTGCTCAGCCGTACTTGGTAAAACATCATGACTTGTCAATTGCGAAAATCCGTCCTGCGTTGGGGTGTTGCTCCAATCGTATGCGTGATTGCCATTGCCGGTCTTTCGGTAGGTGGTTAGGTTTTGAGCCTACAAGTAACGGGCAATATTCACGTTGTGGAGCCGGGCGCTCTTTATCGGTCCGCCCAATTAAAGGGCGAACAATTGGCTGAGGTATTTTCCAAGTATGACATTCGCTCCGTCATCAACCTGCGCGGCGAAAATCGCGGCGAGCTGTGGTACGAAAACGAGCTGGCGGTCACGGTGGCACATAAGGTCGCTCACTTCGACTTAGGCATGGGAGCGACAAGCGAGCCGGAACCCAAGGTCATCGCCAAACTCCTTAAGATCCTGAGGACAGCGCCGCGGCCTATCTTAATTCACTGTTACAGCGGGGCCGATCGAAGTGGCCTGGCAGCGGCCCTGTATGAGCGCGTCGTTATGGGAAAGTCCGCCCAAAACGCCGCCAGCCAACTCTCGTTCCGATACGGGCATTTCCCATGGCTCGGCAGCGGTACTGTCGCGATGGATAAGGCTTATTGGCACCTATCGGAAAATTTGGTGCATGCCGGAAAAGGGAACGCAAATAACCTAAGATAATAAAATCTGCTTTTTTCCACGCCGGGGCGACCGGACAACCCCATGCAGAAAGTGCAGCCTAGTTTACTGTCGTTTCTTTACCGGTGCTATGAATATTGGCTGCTTCGGCACATTCGAGCGCTGCCGATGCCGCAACACATTGGTGTCATTCTTGACGGCAATCGCCGTTTTGGCCGCGATCGGAATTTAACAGACCTTCAAGATATTTATATGGCGGGTGCCGACAAGCTCGACGATCTACTCGAATGGTGTGTCGATCTCGGAATTCCAGCGATAACGCTATGGGTCCTTTCGACAGACAACTTTAATCGTAGTCCGGGAGAAGTCTCGGCCATTTTGACGGCCATCGAGACAAAGCTGAAAGCTCTTGCTGCAAATCCTTTGGTCCATCATCACCGGGTTCGTGTTCAAGCGGTCGGCCGATTGGAGCTTTTGCCGGCCTCGACCCTTGCCGCGGTGAGGGCTGCCGAAGCGGCAACGAAAAACTATCGAGGCAATACGCTAACGATTGCTACCGCTTATGGCGGGCGAGAGGAGATTGTCGATGCCGTTCAATCACTGTTGTTTGAGCAAATGAACCGGGGGCGAGATCTCAAGGAAACTATCGCGCTTGTGACACCGGAAACGATTGGACGCCATCTCTATACGCCTGACCTTCCCGATCCGGATCTTATCATCCGTACGAGCGGCGAAATCCGGCTGTCCGGCTTCCTGCTCTGGCAGAGCGCTCATAGTGAGTTCTACTTTACCGACGTCTTTTGGCCCGCTTTCCGCCGGATCGATCTTTTGCGCGCCGTGCGCGCGTATCAACAACGTCAACGACGATTTGGGCGTTGATTGAAGCGCGCAGCGCACGTTTTAAATCGGGAGGCGGACACCCTAATCCTGAGGTCGAGACATCTCGCGCCACCGCGACCAGATGAACCACGATACTGCGGCCACCAGAACGAGCACGATGACCAGATCGAGCTGATGAAAGATGCGATGCAGAGTGGGATCGCTGTTCCAGCGCTTGCCGAGTATGAATCCGACATAGGCGAGCCCAAGGCACCACGGCCACGAACCAACGAAGGTGTAGATTTGGAACCGCGCCATCGGCATTTGCGCGAGGCCGGCGGGGAAGGCGATAAAGGTCCGCACCACTGGTAGCAAGCGGCCAATCAGCACCGCCGCCGCTCCGTAGCGGGCGAAGAATTGCTCGGCGCGCGCAAGCTCCGCAGGCCGGATAAGGACGTATGGCCCCCAGCGTTCAATCGCTTCTCGCCCGCCCTTCGCCGCCACAAAGTAGGCCACGGTCGAACCAATGTTGCAGCCGATCGCTCCGACGGTTGCCGCGCCAAGCAGGCTAAACTGGCCAATGGAAACAAGGTATCCCGCGAACGGCATGATCACTTCCGAGGGTAGCGGAATACAAGCCGACTCGATGGCCATAAGCAGTGCCACGCCGAGGTAGCCTGACGCCGAAATGACATCTACGATGAAGGATACAGTCGCGGACAAAACCTGATCAATCATATTTGCGACTTCTCGCTATGGTATGGGCGGGCATGATTAGCTCGGCCGCTGGAATCAGCAAACAATCTTAGAGCCCATATGGTGAGCAGCGCAGATTTGACTTAGGAGCACACCCACGATTTCGGACCTGCGATATTGGGGAAAAATTGCTTGCAATCACATTTTGGTCAGACCAATTTCTGACAATTGGTTCAACTCGCACTGCCCGATTCTACCGCGCAAATTGCAGGGCCGATATTGGGAGCATGAATGTATCAGATTGACGTTGCGGTAACGCATTGGACGAATGGTTTTGCTGGGAGTCATGCCCTCATCGATCTCTTTATGATCGCGGTCTCTGTTGCCGGTGTGCCCATTCTCGTTCTCGCGGTGGCCGGCCAATGGTGGCTGCCGCGACGGGACCCGTCCAAACGTCACATTCTCTTGGCAGCGGGTTTTAGCTTTCTGCTCGGGCTCGCCCTGAATCAGCTTATTTTGTTGTTTGTTCATCGCATGCGGCCTTACGATGCCGGCATTACCAATCTGTTGATTGCGCGAAGCGCGGACTATTCGTTTCCCTCGGACCATGCGACGGCGGCCACCGCGATTGCGGCGGCATTCTTGCTGCATGGCATGCGCCGCAGTGGACTGGCGTTCCTGGCTGCCGCTTTGCTCGTAATCGTCTCGCGGGTCTATGTCGGGACGCATTATGCGTCCGATGTTCTTGGCGGCGCCGTCACCGGCATTATCGCCGCGGCGCTCGTGCGTCTAGTATACCGACGAGATACGAGAGCAGATCGCTGGATCACGAATTTGTTTTAAGTCCAGCGGCGGCGGTCGAATACTACTGTTCGATGCTCTTCCTCAACTTAACGCGAACGCCGCCGCATTCAGCTTTGCCGAGCGCTGTCTCGTATGCGGCCATTGCCCGGACGCCGCCTGGACCATGCTCATTCCTAATAACACATGCGCAGGAGACGAGTGCTAAGGCCCATCTTACAAATCGGTAAGGTCCAGGACAGGCTGGCGTGAGTTTCGATCGGTAGACATGACGCAGCTCCAATGTTCCGCAACCAGAGGAAACGGCCAACGGTTTTCTGGATTGCAGCAAATGCGCTGTTGCCTTACCGCGCGCCTATTCCGATAACGACCAAGGGCCTTTTATGAGCATGCTCACTGCCGACATCGCGGCGCCAGTCTACAACAGGGTTCCGAAAGTTACGGTTGATTTCTGGCTGATCAAGCTGATGGCCGTCACGGTCGGCGAAACTGCCGCCGATTTCATAAACTCACACCTCGGCCTCGGCCTGCCGGTGACCGCGCTGATCATGACCGGTCTTTTGCTGGCATCGTTGATATTGCAATTCGCACAAAATAAATACGTGCCGTGGACCTATTGGCTTGCGGTCGTTCTCATCAGCGTTGTCGGCACACTTCTTAGTGATTATTTGGTGGACAATCTTGGGGTCCCGCTTGAAACGACAAGCATCTTGTTTGCCGTCGCGCTGATGGCAACTTTTGTCATCTGGTACGCCTGCGAGAAGACGCTTTCCATCCATACGATCTATACGGCCCGACGCGAGATTTTCTACTGGCTTGCGATTCTCTTTACCTTCGCGCTCGGAACATCGGCGGGCGATATGGCCGCCGAAGGCCTCGGCCTCGGCTATCTCCAAGCCGGGTTGGTGTACGGGGCGCTCATCGCAGCCGTCGCGCTGGCTTATTATGGTTTCAAAATAAACGGCATCCTCGGCTTTTGGCTCGCCTATATTCTGACCCGGCCGATGGGCGCTTCCTTTGGCGATCTGCTCGCACAGCCTACATCCAATGGAGGCGTCGGCTTCGGCACCACCAATACGAGCCTGGTCTTCTTCTTCTGCATCGCCTTGACTATCACCTACATGACCATAACCCATGAAGGCCTGGAAAAGGCCGCCGACTTGCGCCGTAACCGGCACGACTAATGCGATATCTATCGGGCTTTGCTTCCAGTAAATGGCTTGATTGTCCGGCGGCAGGCGACGAAGCTACCCCTACATGCGCATATTGTTGATTGAAGACGACCGCCGCACAACGGACTATGTGGCGCGTGGCTTTGCCGAAAGCGGCCATCGCTGTGACACCCTGGCCGACGGGCAGGACGGACTCTATCAGGCGACACGCGAGAGCTATAACGTTCTCGTAATCGACCGCATGCTGCCCGGTCTTGACGGGTTGTCGCTGGTGAAGGCGCTGCGGGCGGCAGGCGTATTGACGCCAATATTGTTTCTCACTTCAATGAGCGGCATCGACGACCGCGTTGAAGGGCTTGATGCCGGCGCGGATGACTATCTGGTCAAGCCATTCGCGTTTTCGGAACTGCTGGCGCGGGTCAATGCCCTCGGACGGCGTCCGCCCGTGCAGACCGAGGCGACGAAACTTCGCGTGCACGATCTCGAAATGGATCTCATCCGCCGCCGTGTGGAGCGTGAAGGTCAGACAATTGACTTGCAGCCGAAGGAATTCGAGCTTCTCGAATACCTGATGCGCAACGAGGGACGAGTGGTGACGCGCACGATGCTGCTCGAACATGTTTGGGGATTTCATTTCGATCCGAAAACCAGTGTTGTGGAGACCCATATAAGTCGGTTACGGGCCAAAATAGATAGGTCATTCGTAGTGCCGTTGCTGCATACCGTCCGCAATGTCGGATACTCGCTGCATGCTCCACGTTAGCCTTTTTCGCAGCACGCCGTTCCGCCTCGCGCTCGCCTTCGCTCTTCTGTTTGTTTGCGCTTTCCTGCTATCCGGTTTCGTGACGTTCGATCTGATCAGGAAAGAATTGAACGCGCGCTACGATAACCGTACCCGCGAACTGTTCCACGTCATTTCGCAAACCTATGCCGACAGCGACGTTCAAGACCTGATCGATGCCACCTCGGTCCATATCGCCGCGACCTCACAAAAGCGCAGCGTCTTTTTATTGCGAGGAGCTGATGGCCGAGTTCTGGCGAGCAATATTCCGGTGGTGCCCGTGCCAGACGGCTGGTCAGAAAAGTCGGGCGCAAGCTTTGGCATTCCGGGCAATTACACCTACCGACTCTACGCCGGGAAGGTCGGCCCGAACAAACTGGTTATCGGCACCAGCAACGAAGAAACCAGTGAGCTTCAAGAGATTATCATTGCGAGCTTCGCCTGGGCATCCATCGTGGTTTTCGCCTTCGCGCTAACCGGCGGCGTGCTTATCGCCTTCCGCGCACAGCGCCGCCTCGACGCGGTGCGCGATACCATGAGCCGCGTTTCACACGGCGAACTCGCCGCGCGCATTCCGCTTCTCGGCAAGGGCGACGATCTCGACCAGTTGTCGCGTGATATCAACGATGCGCTTGAGCGGTTGTCGGCTTCGGTAGAAGGCCTGCGCCAGGTCAGCAGTGACATCGCGCATGATCTTAAGACGCCGCTCAACCACCTGAAAATAACCTTGGAGGATGCGCGGGAAAAGCAGGAGCGGGGCGCCGTCGTTGCCGAAGAGCTGGATTATGCTTTAGGCGAAGCCGACAAAATCAATCAAACCTTTGAAGCGCTGCTGCGAATCGCTCAAATCGAGTCCGGCGCGCGCAAATCGCGGTTCGCCCAAATAAATCTCAACGAGATTTATGAATCACTGGCCGACGCCTACGGCGATGTGGCCGAGGACGCGGGGCACACACTCGTACGGGATTTTTACTCCGGCGGCAGCAGTACGATTTCGGGTGATCGGGACCTTCTAATGCAGATGTATGCCAACCTGATCGAAAATGCGATTCGGTATTGCCCTGTTGATTCCGTAATTCGCCTGAAGGTCGCCATGCACGACGGCAGAATATTCACTAGCATTGAGGATAACGGGTTGGGAATCCCAGAAGACGAATACGAAAAGGTCTTCCGCCGGCTCTACCGCGTGGAGAAAAGCCGCACCTCGCCCGGAACCGGCCTCGGGCTCAGTCTCGTCAAGGCGATTGCCGATTTGCATGGCGCGGCCATTCGCCTTGAGAATGCCGGACCAGGCTTGCGCGTCGTGATCACTTACGGATAATTCGAGCGATTGGATTTTCGGCGTGTCGTTTCTTACAAATAAGTAAGTTGTTGGATAGGAAACCGTAAAGACGGCCAGCTAGTTGTGGCTGTTGATACCCCATGATCCAACCCGGTTTGTGCACACCTGTCACTGCCGCAACCTGGCTAGAGGTTCGACAGCTCGTTCGAGAGATGAATATTGCGAATCCGTTTTGGAGAGCACCTCGGATCCACGGGGAACTCCTCAAGCTCGGCACTTATGTGGTGCAGACGACCGTTGTGAAATATATGGCTCGGGGGAGGCACCCTCCGTCCTAAGGATTGAAGGCGTTTCTTCGCAATCATGCCGGCGGTATCGCATCGATAGACCTGTTTGTAGTCCCGATGATCTCGTTCCAGCTGTTATACGGGTTGCCAATCCTACGGCATGGTCGCCGTGAAATCTTGTTGTTGTTGGCGACCACGGATCCTAGCGCTGAATGGATAAGTAGCCAACTGACGCAGGCTTACGGCTGGGAGCAGAGGCCACGCTATCTTGTGCGCGATCGGGCCAGCAATTACGGCGACGTCTTTATCCGGCGTATTCAAGCGATGGGCATTCGGGATCGGCTAACCGCGCCGCGATCGCTTTGGCAGAATGGCTATTGTGAAAGGCTCATCGGCTCGATCCGTCGAGACTACCATGACCATGTTGTCGTATTTAGTCGTCCGTTAAGAAGCCAATTTGAGTTTGGGGTCGGCTGCAAGCGCGCTGCGTAGCGCCGCCAGGATCAGGCACAAAAGAATCCTCAGCCAGGCGAGGACGAGTCGGAGGTTGTGGCCGACTGCGGTGAGGATGGCGTTGGCGGCATCGCCGGCAGTTCCCTTGAGATAGCAGCGGCCGAGGTGGCCCTCGGATTTCATATGCCCGATCACGGGCTCGATGGCAGAACGGCGGCGTAGCTCGCGCTTGATGGCGCCGAACACGCCGCGCTTCTGTCCGGAGATGAAGACCCGATGCGGGTTTGCTGCATCGTGGCCGCGGTATCCTTTGTCGACATAGGCGCGCTCGATCTCGCGCCCGGTGAGTCTTTCGGTATCTTCGATCGCGGACCGCAGGGTGTGCCCATCATACGGATTGCCGGGTAGCGCCTTGGCATGCAGCACGAACTGGCCGCCGGGGGCGCGGGCATTGGTGGTGACGATCGAAGCCTTGACGCCGAACTCGTAGGGCGCGCTGGCCTTGCCCTTGCCGATACATTCGACCTCGGGAGCATGGAAGGAATACAGCTTCCAGCCGCGCTGGCGCTGCTGCTGCGAACGGATCTGGCTGGCACGCGCGAGCGGCCATTGGAATGCCTCCTGCAAGGCCGGCTGGTCGGCGATCTTGCGGCCGATGTCGCGGATGATGCGTCCGAGCCGCGTGCGCAGGATGCGTAACTGCCGACGATGGCGGTTGAACTGCTTGGCGTGGGCATAGCGCCCGGCCATCATGGCGGCGTGCTTGGCGATGCGCAGGTAGGACTGCCGCAACCGCACGCCATGCGTCACGGCCAGGCGGTTGAGGCCCTTGATCGCCGCATGCAGCAGCTTGGCGTCGGTCGGGAAGGTGATGGCCTTGGGCTGTACGGTTGTGTCGACCGTGACCCGCGCCAGGTCCTTCGTGCGCAGTGCGCCGCTTGCGTGCGCCACCCGCAGGCTCTCGGCCAGCAGCAGCTCCAGTTTGTCGCCCAGGCGCTTGCGCCAGTGGCTGAGGTCCGAGCGCTCGTGCGGGAAGCTGTGCTGGAAGAACTCCTCCCCAGTGAAGAACTGAAAATACGGATCATGCACCCAGCGCTCGCACACGCCCTCGTCGGACAGCCCATAGATGTGCTTGAGCAGCAGCAGCCCGATGACGAAGCGGGTCTCGACCCCGGGTCGACCCTGGTCGCTGTAGAGCGGCGCGATCTCGCCATCCAGCCAATCCCAGTCGAGCTTACCTGCAAGCTGCACCAGCTCGTGCTTCATGTTGATGATCTGCTCGAGCCTGGCCCGGAACAGATCGCCTGATCCCGTCGTCGCGTGTTGCTTCGGCCGCATCGTTCCCTCCGATGCAGCCAGGGAATCATGGTTCGCGCAGAAAGAAAATCGAAAAACGAAATTGCAAGCTTCCGGGGTATCAAGCCGCAAAATCCTGCAATCTCAAATCGCGCAAAGCCCCGGAAATAGACTCACATTCAATCGGTTAGCCGTTGTTCACGGACGACTAACTTGAATTACCGGCAAATTCTGCTTGAGGCCTGAACTGGCCGTCATGGCTTCGCTGGCGGCGTCGTATCGCGTCTTGAATTTCGCATCGACGGCCAAAACGCAACCGTCGATTGGTGTCGTGTTCAAACACAAATTGTTCGGCTTCCTTGCATCGCGGCTCATTGCCACTCCTTTAGTGTGGCTAATGAAGATGCTGATTAAAAGCGGTCGATGACGTTTAAAATGTCGTAGATCAACACATCAACAAAATGAAGAACCTCAGCCGAGCATTTTGACGACTGAGGTTCAAAGCGGCGATTGCGTGGAGTGCATGACACGAGGCGCGAACCGCCAACCCACGTCAACGACTGCCACCTCGTTCTGTTCCGGCTTGACGCGGATCGCGCAGGCAAAAGTCGTCACGACAGCGTGAGATGCTGAGTATTTTCCAAGACGCCGAAAGGCCCATGCGGTCTGCGAAAGGTTTCACGTCAGCCGTCGACAAAATCAGTAATTATAAAATAAATGATCGGAACCTTCTTGGCGCTATGCGTGTTGAGTTATGTATTCAGCCAATCGACCAGCGACTGAAACGGCGCGAAGTCATCGCGGGCGTCGCGATGACGTATCTCGGCCACGCCTCACTTTGAAGGAGGTTGCCATGGAATTGCTTCTGATTATCGTTGTGCTCTTTCTGCTCTTCGGCGGCGGAGGATACTTTGGTCGTCGTCGCGGCTACTGGTGAAGCAATTGTTTTGTTGTCCTTAGGTGGGCAACTGCGTTTTGCGCAAGACACATGACTGATAACTTTGCCCAGAGTTGATTAAGCGTATTTAGCCGACGTTGTCTTTCGGCACGTGCATCAAAATTAACAACTGCGAACTGTCCAAAGGAGATATCCAGTGAGAAATCTACGACTTTTATCCACCACAGCGGCGGTATTGCTGCTTGGTGTCGGCGCCGTCTCGGCGCAAACCACGAAGAGTGATGAGGCGCCAGGTGGCGCTCCGGCAGCGCACCAGAATGTCCCGGCCGAGAAAGTTGCGCCGGCGAAGAGTCGCGCCGACCTTGAAATCCAGCCAGCGGAGAGCGCCTGAAACGACGGGGCAAGCGGCGCCGACGGCGCCCGAATCCGACAAAACGCAACTGAAAAGCCAGACGATGGATAAAGGCGCTCCTGCGGACGCCGCGTCCAAGCATTCATCCGACAAACGCAGCCCAGCACCACCACCGGTCAGGGTGCGGCGTCAGCATCCGCCAAGCTCTCCCCCGAGCAGAGCACGAAGATTACTGCCATCATCAGACAGCATAAGGTGGCGCCGGTACGGCTTAACGTCTCGGTGCGCGTGGGAACCCGCGTTCCGAACTCCGTCCACTTCTACCGGCTCCCACAGCAAGTATATGGGATTTATCCAGAGTGGCGTGGCTATGACTACATCATGGTCGGCAATGAGATCATCGTCCTTGATCCACGCACTCACGAGATTGTTGCTATCCTTCAAGCGTGAGGAGCATGAATGCCGGTACCTTCGAATGAAGATATTCGGATTTTGACGATCCTACTCGGACCTCTCTTCTCGTAGGACCTTCTAAACTAGAGGCCGTCGCATCGGCGGCCTCTTTCATGTGCGCCCAGCATGGGCATCGACTCGGAGGTAGGAGTTCTCCCGCGAACTGGCCATGCTTGAGCCGATTTCCCGATGCAGGATCATCTAATGACGAACAGCCGGAACCGAACGGCGTGGGCAGCGTTTAGACGCTGATGCAGATAGAAAGTGACTGAAAGGTTTGCCGATGACGCAAGAAACCGGGACACGAGCGCAAATTTCCATACTGGTTTATGCGATGACGAACGGCGTTCTGTTCGGCGCAGGTCTTATTTTCGTACTGGCATTGCCCGCGCTAAACGCCAATAGCAGTTTTTGGAATTCGGTAGTCGTTGCGACGAGCATTATTTTGGCAGCACCTATCGCGTGGTGGATGGCCCCTAGATTGCGCGCCCGCTATTGGCGGCCAAGGATAGCCGCCTCAAGCTCACGCCAGATATGCATTTAGCATTGCCTTACATCGTGATGATCCCATGGCCTCAGCATTGACCGCCGCCCCTGCACATCAACCGAATTTATCCGAGCGTGCCGCGGAGAACGCGCCGATGACCGTCGAACAGACGGCGCTGCTCAGGCAACTCGCACTCGAAGCCTATGAACTGGACGCGTTCGGATCCCATTTAACGCAAGTAGAAGCAAACCGACGCATCGCGACACTCGCGGCAAAGCTCAAGCTCCTGGACAAACCGCCACACACATTGTGATCAAGAGCACAAATCAGACATATTAGCTTGCGGTTATTAAGCTAACTCGACCACATTCCTCAGCTCAAATCCGCGCCGCGTGAAGGGAGCCCACATGAAGAATTTGGTAAAAGAAGCCCTCTCGGCCTTGTTGGCTGCGGCATGGATCGTTGGCCTCGTAAACCAATTTGGATCGTGATCTGTGACAGCGTTTTATGTTGCGATTTCGCTCGTGATGATGACTGTTACGTTCGGAAGCCGTCTCGTGCTCAAATCTGGACCTCAACGAAATCGTCGACGGTAAAATGCCAGCATGACGGCCCGCCCAACCGCGACGATATCGGTCGCGGACGATCGAATTGTCAATTATGGACCTTTTAGCGAACCCGAGCGTTAGCCCACGGAAAACTAATGGAGGAAACAATGGCTTTCATCGATCCAGATCGTCGGGGAATTGATCCGACAGAGCCGCTGCCTCCTCGTCATAACCCTGCATTTGCTTTCGGCGACCAGCCGCATATGGATGGTTGGACGGCCAATCGCTCGCGCAGCAGCGGATTTATGTTGGCGGCCGGGATCATGGTCGCTCTGATAATAGCGGGGTGGGCCACCTTTTCTTCCGGCAAGTTTGAAACCGGCAGCGCGACAAACACGCCATCAGCGACCGCAACACTGCCGACTACCACTCCCGCCGTCTCGCCGGGCACATCCACGACGACGGGTCAGGCTCCTGCACATTGATAGGTGAGGGTGAATTGCCGGTCCTTGGCGATCTTGATCGCAAAGCACCCGATGCAGATCGTCATGCGGTGACCAATGAGATGTCAAAATCCGAATGAAAGAGGCCGCCAACTAGCGGCCCTTGTCGCTTGCGCTCGCGCGGCCAAATCAGCGCCGACCAATGTTTGTTGTTACTCGGTGATCGCAACCGGTCGACGCAACACTTACGTAACGCTTACCAAATGCTCGCCCAATCGCTTTCAAAATTCCTGGTTGCCCAGGATGCGAAACCTTCTGGTTTCTCGGGTCTCATTGAGCGCTGGGCATCATTTTTCGCCCAACTGCATACGATCCCTAACTTTTCTGTTCACGATAAGTGTTGCGTCGACCGGTTGAGCTGGCTCTCCCAATTGCGACCCGCAATGTCGTAACGCCACGAATGACGTGATGTGCTAATAAGCGACGTCGCGCCCGGCTTCAAATGAAAGAGGCCGCCGACTGAGGCGACCTCTCATTGCTATTTGTTTGTCGTCGCAAGTGCTCCCCGTAGTGACCCTGTCAAATCAGTTGCACGGACCGTAATAGCCGTAGCCGCGGCTCGTGTCGGTGGCAATTCAGCAACTGCCGTCGCCGCGATAATAGAGTGCAGGCGCGGGCTGCACATACACCGGCGTGGGCGGATAGGCATAAGGCCTGAGCCCATAGCCCCGCCCGTAGTAGCCGTTATTTGTGGCGGCCGAGCCCATGATAGCACCCGCGGCAACGCCACCGATAATACCGGCGGCGAGTGCGCCGCCGCGGGCTTCGCCTTGCTACGTTACGGCCACGGCTAGGCCAGTGATCGTCGCGGCCAACGCAAGTGCTGTTTCGCGGTGGTGGCTCACCGTGAGCGATTGTTCTTGACCACAGTTTGCACAGACGAAAATCTCGTACTCCAGACCAAGTCCGCGGTCGGCGACCTCGATCAGCTTGAGCCGCAGCTCTCCACCGCATTGGTCGCAACGCGACGATGGCGGCGGTTTGGTGAGAATGCGCATTTGACTTCCTTTTGCCCTATATGCTTCGAAACCAGGGAATGGGACGCTCAAAAGGGTCCCAATTGAAAGGTTGGATTGAAAGCCCGAACGTCTTGCTTTGACGTCTCGGGATGCTTCTCGGCACCAAGGCAAAAGCAGAGAGCCCGGCTAATGGACAAACCGGGTCCTCAAGGATCACGCTGCATGTGCGACCGAAGCATAGGCTGGGACGGGGCGATCACGGCCTACTCTAACAACCAGCATCGACATATCTTCGATACCAAAGGGTATTAATGATTGCTCATAGAGCCGGACGGGATCGCGCTCGCCATTTTTGGCGGCTTCGATAATTCGCTTTGCGATCAGTTCACGCGCTGTGATTAATGTTCCGAAGCGGTGGAGCGACACGCAGGCATGATCGAAAGCCTCGCCCATAGCCAAGGTCGCGGTATCGTCGAACGAAACATCTTTGATCGGAATGATATTCATAGTTACCTCCCGTAGCACAAGCGGGAGCGCAAGAGCGTCTCTCAGTCACCGAGGCTCGAAGCTGTTATCGGTGATAATGGCAGGCTAGGCACGTTCAATGCGTTCCGTCTGTTCAAAACAGACCACTTCTGGAGTGCGCGCGTTGGATGTCGACTTACGGCGCGTGTTTATTTGCCAATTCGCGGAACGCGGCGGCGCGACTAACGCTTGATATGCATTCGGGGGGAGGAAACCAATGGAGAGCATGATGCGTTACGTTATCGCCCTTGCGGCCATTCTACCGGCCTTCGCCCTTGCGGCCTCCGCCGCGTCCGCTGCCGAGACCGGCAAATACTGCCTGAAAGGGCCGGGAACGACGATTAGTTGCAACTACGAAACCTTGGCGTCCTGCGATAAGGCCAAGAAGGGCACCGAGACCTGCGTCGCCAACCCCGAACAGCACGACTGGCTCGGGTTCGAGCGAGAGCAGCAGCCCGATGAAGAAGTAACGAGCTGCCGCGCGTGTCCGGTAGGACGCGGAGAATTACGGCAGGCGCCCGATGCGGCGCCTGCCGTGCCTTTTGCGTCCGCAACATTGGATGTATCCAAGTCGGTATTTGCCTGCCGGTTTATGGCCGTTTATAGGAGAAAACGATGGGCTTGATCATACTCTTGATTGTTCTGGTTCTCCTTTTTGGCGGCGGTGGTTTCTATCTGGGCCCTCCATTCCATTATTATGGCGGGGGCCTCAGCCTGATAGTGGTGATCGTTATATTGGTCCTTCTGTTCAGGGGCTGATTGTCGGCGGAAATCGATGACGCACACGAGCCCGCGACATTCATCAAGTCCAGGCCTGGACTGGATTGGCAACCAAAACCAGTTTATGTTGAGCTGGGAGCGCAGCAGAACGAGTCGCTCATGGCAAAAAGAGCAAAAAAAGTCTCATTTGACCCGAGAGTGTTTCTCGCCAGCGTGAATGGCGGCCGAACCATAGTCAGCTATCGTAAACGTGAAGTGATCTTCTCGCAGGGCAAACCTGCGGATGCGGTGTTCTATATCCAAAAAGGCAAGGTCAAGGTCACTGTCATTTCCGAACAAGGGAAGGAAGCCATTGTTGCGGTTTTGGGTCCTGACGAGTTCTGCGGAGAGGGGTGCCTGACGGGGCAGCCGTTGCGTCTTGCGACGGCTGCGGCAATGACGGAATGTGTGATCATGCGGCTGCAAAAGGAAACCATGGTCCGCGTGCTCCATGAGGAGCCAGCCTTCTCCGAGTTTTTCGTCTCGCATCTTTTGACGCGCACTGTCCGGGTTGAAGCGGACCTGGTTGATCAGCTGTTCAATTCGAGCGAAAGACGCTTGGCACGTGCCCTTCTGTTGCTGGCTAACTTTGGCAAGGAGGGCCCACCAGAGCCGATTATCGCGAAGATCAGCCAAGAAACGCTGGCGGAGATGATTGGGACAACCCGCTCACGCGTGAGCTTCTTTATGAACAAGTTTAGAACTTTGGGCTTGATCAATTACAACGGCCACTTGGAAATTCACAGATCATTGTTGAATGTCGTTTTGCACGAGGCCCCACACATCAACAGCTGAGCGCAGCAAAGAGTGCTTCGGTGTGGAACGTATGCTCTGGTCAAAAACGACATGGCAGCTGCTTTGCGTGCTTATTTTGTCGGCGTCCTATTGCCGAGATTGGCCGCTATTGTGGCGACCCCATTTATTGCGTCAGCAGCGTCACGATCCGCCGACTGATCTACTGCTGACCAGCGTCTCTCAGTGGCCGATTTAAAATAGCAATGGCCTAGATTGAAAGTGGTCACTTTTGCACAGACACGGCGAAGCACTTTGCCGGAGGATACTGGCGCTAATCGGTCCAACGGACCCGCCCTATGCGCCCCCATCCCCTCGCATAGGGCGGGGGACTTTTCGAGGCCGCCGCATTACGGAAACGTGGTCGTTCAGCGCACCGAGGTTTATTCATGTCGGCGTCAGCGCACCTACCAAAACAATACGTATTTCCAATTATTACCTGGCCCGAGTGTGGCAACCATAGGCGTGCGGGAATTGGTGTCCGCGCCCGACAATGCCAGGAGAACAATGCCAGGAGATCAGACCATGCCACCAGCAATCAGCATATCGTCCCAGGAGCTCCCTGCGCCGCACGTTGGAATTCCGCGGGACAATCGCAGCGTCGCGCCGACAGCGGATGGGGCGTGGCGAGGGAACGCCATCGGCATGTGGCGAATCGTCTTCGGACTGGTCTGGGCGATAGACGCCGCATTCAAATGGCAACCTGCCTTCCAGACGGGCTTCGTCAGTTACTTGACGGGTGCGCTCAAGGGGCAACCAGCGCTGGTTAAGGTCTGGATCGGGTTCTGGATCGACATCGTCAAAGTCAATCCGCACGTCTTCGCGCTCATCGTCACCGGGGCCGAAACGGCGCTCGCAGTCGCACTCATCCTCGGCGTGTTTAGCAATATCGCCGATTTGGGTGGCGTTATGCTCGCGTTCGTAATCTGGTCCACCGCCGAGGGCTTCGGCGGCCCCTACGTGGCGGGATCGACCGATATCGGCGGCGCAATCATCTATGTTCTCATGTTCGCCGGATTGTTCCTGTCGCAGTCGGGCCTGCATCTCGGTCTCGACCGCCGCCTAACGCCGATACTTGGCCGTTGGGGCTGGCTCGCTTCAGGTCCGTGCAGCTGACGGCTACGCTCGGCGTTTGTCCGCTTCTCTTCTCTAATCGGCCAGTTTGGGTCGGCGATGCTGGACTCGCCGCGCAGGCCGTCCAGAACTATCCGGATTTTCTCTTCGAACGAATGGCGCTTGCGGGTCCAAACCAATGTCTGCAGGTCAAGTTCGGCGCCGTGGATGCATTCGCGAACGCGCTTCATCCCGTCACGCGGGCCCCACGCTGGAAAGCGATGAGGTAGCTCCGCACAGGTAGCCACGGTCGGGGCGAAGCGCGACCTCTTATGCCGCGATCTCGTGGACATGGACGTCATGCGCCGAGTGCGCACGCAGAATCTCCAGCGCCGCATTTTCTTCGTGCGCGTTACGCACGTTCACCCAGAGCAGTAGCCCGCCGCGCGCAAGCTGCTCCTGGACGCGCGATGCGTGGTGCTCATGCATCACGAGGCTGAGAGCAGTTCCAAGCGCGGCCCCGGCGCCCGCCGCGATCAGAACTGGTAACATGGATCCGATCCCGACAAGCGTAAGGGCGCCGATCGAAGCGAGGATCGGGGCTGGCAGATAATCGGCCTCGAGCCGCGATACCCGCGAAAAGAAGGTCTCCCGAGGCACCTCCGGCTCGTCCTCGACCTCCTTCACCTGCCGATAGCGGTGACCGAGCTTCTGCGAAACCGCCTTCTCGCTAGCCAACAGTGAGAACGCAGCGCGGTCGAATCCGTGCGTTTCGAGTGAGTAGACCGCATCATCAAGCGCCTTAGCGTTATCGAATACGGCAACTGCTTCTCGAATGGTCTCTGGCATCTTGTTAGCTCCTTGATTTTATTAGCATCCACTGCGAATGCGTTGCCAAAACGGGGCCCGTGTATGGCGGGCAATCTGTTCGTCTTCCAGCGTAGGAGGACGAGCCCCGCTGAGCGTGATTAGGAACTGCTAATCGAAACGCAGTCCGAGGAAAGCCGGAGTACTGATCCGCCCCCGGAATCAGAAGAACGTTAGACCCGGTAAATAGCTATCGGTGTCCATGCACAGCCTAAACGCATCCTCTGCGCAGGCTGTAGCATTCTTGGTCGAGGTTCGCTTGTAACTATCTCGGGGTGTCTTCGTCGCTGTTTAAGCTGCCTTGCGCCGCCAACGTACCAGCGGCGGTCGGTTTGCCTTTAAGAATCCATTCAAAGCCCACCGCGATGATTGCGCCCAGCACGGGACCAAGGACATAGATCCAGGTGGTGCTCATATCGCCGCGGATCAGGTCGGGTGCGAATGAGCGTACCGGGTTCATCGAGGCGCCGCTGATCGGCGCGGCCCAAAGGCCCGCCAACGCGATATAACCACCGACCGCGAGAGCACCGTTGGAACCGATATTACGGGCGCCCGAGGCGGTGCCAAGAATCGTGCTGACCAAACCGGTCGTCAATAATACTTCCATGACGAACGCCTTGAAATCGCTCACTGCCGGACCGGGCGTGGTAGCGCCGAGTAATCCTTCCGTGCCGAACATCGCCCTGAGGAAAGACGCTGCGGCGATGCCCCCAATGATCTGCGCCGCGATATAGCCCGGCACTCGGGGCCAGGGAAAATTGCGCCGTATGGCGAACGCCAAGGTGACCGCTGGATTTAAGTGGGCGCCGCTTACCGCGCCCATGAAATAGATGATCGCCATGACCATCAGGCCCGGCGCGACGACCTTCATACTCAGTGAGATCGCACCGCCGCTTTGCGCACCTACGACCACAGCGCCAGCCGCGACGACGACGAGGAGGAACGTGCCCCAGGTTTCTGCGAAAAGACGCCGCCATTCGTAAGCGGATTCCAAGAAATCGGGTACCACTGATCCATGTAGCATACGTTGCTTTAGTGTCGGTTCGGTTCGGTCAGTGTGCACGGATGTCATGGTTTGCTCGCGTAAGATTGGGTGATTTCAATCTGGTCAGACGATCTTACAAGGAATCATAGCATCTTCATCAAACGTGTAGACCGCGCAAAGGCGATGATAGCCGTCGGCGATAACCAGCATTCCGTTGTTTTTGTCCCTGAACAGCAAGAGGGGGGATAGCTTTTCGCGCCGAATGATCTTTGCTCGATCTTTTTCCACGTGGCTATTGCTGACACCAAGCAGCGACAGTTTGGAAGCCCTAAAAATGTCCTTCGCAGGAAATTCCGACATCTCGGCGCGTTCCAATTCCTCGGCAGCATTCTTTGCCGCCTGCTGCCCTAAGGTCAGGCTTAAATACGATTGGGCTGCAGGATAATCATGTTTCTGCGGTTTGCTTCGCCATTTGATATTCGTGGTTTTGTCCATGGCTGTTCCTTTTAACCGAGATCGCGGTGAAGCAACCAATCCATTGGTCGCTTCCGTCCTTTCATACGTTTGCGGCCCGATATCCGCACAGTTTACTTATACGCCTCGGAGCTAAATGCATTGGTGCGAATCAGCTGACATTCCCTAGATAATCTGTCGTCGGACGGTTGGGCTGTGCTCCGACATTGGGTACTCGATAGGTACCCAGAATCCGATCCCAGTAGAAGTGGATCACAGCAAAATTGCTATTGGCGTGGCGGTGATGGACAAAATGAAGTTCTTTTTTCTGTCTGAACCATGCATAGCGTTGAAGCCGTGAGCTCTCCACGTGATATTGATTGTAGCAAAAAACGTTGGCGAAAAATGACGGCGCGCATGCGATGACCAGCACTATAAAAAGATTAAGCGGCAGCAAGAAATAGGCGAGTCCACCTGCCAAAATCACGGGGACGAAGAAGAAGGGCGTGTTGTTGCCTTCTTCACCGAGGTAGGTCGGTGAGACGAGATGATCTTTGGAATAATAGGTGTGATGAAAGTTGATTTGATTGCGAAAAAATTTACCTCCCATTGGATGGTGGCCAAGCTTGTAATGCATCAGCGTTTGCGCAAATGGCATAACCAAATGCGTCGTAATGGCGGTTACAAGGATAAGCGGGATATCCAGCAGGAGCCGCGTTACGGTCTCAAGCACGAGCGCTCACTCCGACTCTGCACGGACATGCACTCTATAAGTGCACGCTAGGATTGAGGCTACGCATGATACCGAGCGTGGGTCTGTATAAAATTGACCGTTAATCTCCGTCGTGTGTTGCTACATTTGCCGGAACGTTTTTGCCTGCGGCGCATTGGATTGATGCAATAGCGCTGCCCCATGCTTCATTTTCAGATCTGTGAGTTTGATCCCGCCGAAGGAATTCGAAGGTCGTAATGACAGGTTCTGTATGGGTCACCGCCCTTGGATCCGAATTTGACGACTTTCTGTTCGCGCCGATCGCGGAGGAAAGTAACGGAATGATGCTCAGCGTCATCTCGGCGCTGGCACGGCTTGATCTCGATCCTTGGCAGGAGGCCAACAATTTGGCGGCGTTGCCAGGCGAGACTGCGACCAAGCGATTGGCGTCGCTATTGATAACGGCGCTGCCTGACGGGCTATCGGCACGTCGAGACCCCGAGACTATTGCTGCTGGCCTGACTGCGCTCTTGCCGCGCCGTTCCAGTCCAAACATCGCGCGGCGCATGACATTGCTCGGCGCCGATGACGTGACAAAATTGCGAGCAGGCATAGCCATGTTCGTAGCCTTTATGGTTTTCATGATGGTCGCCCAATTAATAATGGCAACCCGTCAACCGTCGGCGCAAGTCGACAGCGCTCGTGCGAACGCCTCCGGCTCGACCTCCCAACAGTTTCCGCCACCGAATTCAAGCCAATGACTGTCAACTGCGCTGGGCAAAAGGAGAAGGTATGACCGATAACAACATGCAGCCAAAAGTGGACGAGCAACCCGAGCAAGCAAAACTAGAGCAGAAGGGTCAACAAGCGCAGCCGAGCCAAGGCAGTTCGGCGACTGACTCGGGACGGCATACGTCGCCGGGACGGCGGCCACTCTTCCGCAATTGAATGGACGCACCGCAGAAATTCAAGTTACGACAAACGGCTACAGCAGAAATAATTCGGTAGCTTTGCAATGGGCGGCATCGATTGGCCCGCTGGTCGGGGCAGTCCGTTTAGGCAGGAGCGTACCAATGTTGCGAGTAACATACATCTCGTCACCAAACGACATCCCCGTTGGACAAAATTACGTGCTGGTCAAGTATGGCGAGGAAAGCGGGCAAACGAGGCATCCTCTTGGCGTTATCGTCACGGTCGCTCGCAATGAATCAAAGACCATTAGTGAGCTTTCCTTCTTAGCGAATGTTCATTCAGCTAAAGGGATTGCCAAGCGAGAGGGTATTTCCTCAATTTTCGCCTGCAAATAAGCAGCGTAGCATACAATACGTCGTTTTTGCTTCCGCTTTCGTCGGGCACCGAAATAGGTAGCCCGCCCTCCGTTCGGGTGATGATTGATTCGGACATCTTAGGGACCGTATTACAACCGAGCGCGCACGCACTTGGCATTATAGGAAGATGCGCCGTTGCAGCGAGCGTCCAACTGTCCGGTGTCATTATCGCCATTCCGATCTTAGTTGGATTGCACCATCAATACGTCTTAGAGGGCACGGTTAGTTCACTAGCTGGGCGCCGCCTCGACTGCATTCGTATAGTGCGGTCTGTCTTTGTGGAACTTTTTGGAGCTAGGCGCATTGGCTTTAGATTCAGCCAAACAAGTAAATCTAAAACGACGCGTACAAAATTGCGGACGCTATCGGTAATGCGGCTCCGCCGCGCCTTAGTTTTAGCGGGCTGTCCAAAGGAAACGTCCATGAGAAATCTACGGCTAATATCCACCACGGCGGCGATATTGCTTCTGGGTGTGGGCGCCGTGTCGGCGCAAAGCATGAAGACAGATGAAACGCCGGCGCCTGCTCCGGCGGTACAGCAGATTGCGCCGGCGGAGAAGGTGGCCCCGACCCTGAAATCCGATCAAAGCAAAGCGCTCGAAACGACGGGGCAAACTGCTCCGACGGCGCCTGAAGCCGACAAGAAGCAATTGAAGAGTCAAACGATCGATACCGCCCCTGCGGGCGCGGCGGTCAAACGTTCATCCGACGTCAATAGCAGCACGACCGTGAAGGACAAAAAAAGCGCAACCGAAAGTGGCACTGGCGCGGCAACGCGGTCTGGCAAGTCTGCCGACGAAGATAAACGCAGCACCACCGGTCAGGGAACGGCAAGCGAGGGGGTGGTCGGCGGTCCAAAACTCGTGAGACATCGGCACTATCGTCATCATCGCCATTACCGCGATTGCTTGCCAAATATCTTCGATCATGGCAATTGCTGGTGATAAGCATCCAATCACGTGTGCTGTGTTGCGACCCGGGGCAGCTGTTTGCTGCTCCGGCAGTTTTCTACACATCCGCCACGCATTGGGGCGCAGGATTGTGCCAAAGCGTGTAGCCTGAACGGCTGACTGTCGGGCAGCGAGCAGCAGATGTTGGCGATCGCGCGCGCGCCGATGCGCAACCCGCGCGTCATCCTGCTCGACGAGCCGTTCGAGGGGCTGGCCGCGATCATTGTCAAAGATCTGCTCGGCATTTACCAGCGGCTGGTGGCGGAAGACCCGACGATGATCATCGTCGAGGAAAATTTGCGCGCCACCTTGCGGTTAGCCACGCGCGTATATGTACTCAACAAGAGCGAGATCGTATTCGACGGCACGCCTGCTGACTTGCGAGCGAACCCTGAGATCGCCAATAGGTACATTGGGATTCGATTTGAATGAAAGTTATGCACATCGCCTATTTTAGCTTCCGAACAAGGCCCGAAATGCTCTATCATTCGCATACGTCGGTTTCATCCGCAGAAACTCGACGAAACGGCAGAGTACTTTTTTGTGAGGTTGTTGCGATGAGTCAAGACAAAACAAGTCCGATAAGCGTCATCGCTTTGAGAGCGGATGATTACTCAGCCGACGGCAAAGCCGTAACCATTTCATTGACGACAAAATATTCGGCTGCTGAACGAAAATACTCTGTGCCCGTTGAATGTTTACGCGATCTCGTTGCGGACCTGCAAAGGCTAAATGCTGACGCAAGCACCACATCAATCGAGACTCCCATTCAATCTGCTATCGTCCCGAACCGTGCCGATGATTCAAATAAATCGAAGATTGGAGTCGCAGTCTAGCCGCTGCACGGTGAGCGTTCGTATGTCATTAGAACGCGTATTGCCCCCATAGGATCGGGTCACCGACACCTGTGAGCCACATCACCAATCCCATGGCGACACCTGCTGCCGCGTTCATGATCGTAATTGTGACCAAATACGCAGAGACGTCGCTTTCAATTTGCTGCGAGATCTCCACAACTTGGCGTTTGCTCTTGAAGCGCGGAAGTATCTCAACGAGGCGATGAAGGAAGACGTCGCCGGACACGAGAAGGAAAAAAAGAAATAGCACCGTCGTGAAGAATCCGCTGGCAAAGTGCCGGGTTCCGGTGAATAGGTTTGTAAGAAGCGTTGGACCATGTGCCGACACGGCCCCGTTTGGCGATGGGGCGGTTTCTCCAAAATCTTGCACCTGCTGCAAAAACCGCTGCAATGTATTGATAGGCGCTTGCAGAAAATTCAACCGTTCCTGAACCCTAGGAATGCCCTGCAGGAAGTTTGATTGCCCAAGTGCGAGCGGGACCGGAAATGGCTGTGCCCAAGCCGACGATCAATCAGAACCGGTAATTGAGACCGGCGCGTATGATGTTGGTGTGGAAGCTTGCATCGGATCCGGCGATCGAGCCGCCGTTGCCGAGATCGACATATAGATATTCGATCTTGGCGGTCCACGGTCCGGCAATCGCGGCTTCGAGGCCGCCGCCGACAGTCCAGCCAACTTTGGAGTCGCTCGCGTCACCGACGCCGGCGATCGACGTCTTGATATTGCCGAAGGCTGCACCGCCGGTTACGTAGGGCATGATGCGATCAAAGGCATAGCCGAGACGACCGCGCACGGTACCAAGATAATTGTTGCGGGTCTCGCAGCTGGTTCCTAGGCAGGCCGAGCTGCCGCGGAAGTTGGTCCAATCAAGATCACTTTCGATGCCGAACACCGTCTGGCCCATCTGCCAATTGTAACCAAGAGTGCCACCGACTAGGCCGCCGGAGGTGTCGAACGAGCCAGTCGAGAACGGTGCGGAGTAATCCGATTTACCCCAGCCGCCGCCGCCGTTAATGCCGACGTAGAAGCCGGTCCAATTATAGGGCGGCGCCATATACACCATCCCCTTCGTGGGCATCGCTTCGCGGCGCGGAAGGTCCGCCGCCGCCGCCGAGGCAACACCGAGAGCGAGAAGTCCAACGCTTCCAAGTAAAAACTTTTTCATGACGCACCACATTTTTCAATATCCGGAACAAACGCGGATGCGTCGTCCCCCGATTGCGAGATAAACGCGCTGTTACCGAAAGTGTTCCATGGCGAAATCGCAGTGGACGCGCGCTGTTGCGGAAAGGCCACACAAGGCCGTCACCGGGCATCTCGATAGGAGTTGTGTGGTAGCGAGAGCGCAAGTGCGACGGAAGGATATCAAGCGGATGCTCACGCTGGGCCGAGCGCTGCTGTGGCGCCGCCGCGCAGACACGGCGCGGGCCTTCGTAAGGCTGATAAGTGCAATCCGACGTGTGGAACGACGCATAAGTGCTTGCGCAGGCCCGCACCTCACAATGATTGGCGGAGCGCTCGGCGATCGCCTGTACCGGCCTGTTTACGTGAGCGTCCTGCTCTAATTTCGTCGGCTGAGACGTCTGTTCCGGCTGCGGCTGAGCGGCCTCGGCCGCTGTCAGCGCTCTGGTTGCTGCCTTGGCATCAGCCTGCGGCCCAACGGCAACCTCGGCGCCCGTCGTTTCATTCGCAACGGCCTGCGACTGATTGCTTGTCGGATAGCTGGCACTCACATAGGTCTTGCCGCCCGGATTTGCCGGATAGATCGGCGTAAGCGGCCGGCTGGCATCGCCTTCGTTCTTTTCCTCGCGTCGATCGGCCTCGCGCTGGGCCAGCTTGCTCGGCACCACCGTCGCCTCCACCGCAGATTTCTGCGGCGGTGGCGTCGTAATCACCTCGACGCCAAACAGCAGGCTGCCGACGGCGACGATCATGACAAGCACATAGGCAAGGAACGGCATGGCGAGCTGTTTTGATTTTGATCCTTACGGCAACGCCGCACGGGTGGCTTCCGTTCCAAATGCAAGCGCCCCGCTGCCTAAAATCGGTCTTGATTGGCCCGCACAAGCGCGACGAACGATAGGGGCCTTTTCCTTTCAATCCAATCTGATGCGGCGGCGAGTTCCATCGCTACCGAAGTCGGGGGGCTGGTCGACAATGCGGCACCTATTTATGCCCGCCTGTGTGTGTCTGGCGACATTGTCTGGCACGCTCGGTTCCGATCCGGAACTTTCGCTCGCCCAATTTTCCGGCGACCCGCTCGTCAATCAAAAAAGTTCCGAAGACACCGTTCCCGCCGACAACGACGCTGGCGAGAGCTCGCGTGAGAAGGACGCGCCGCGCGACTTGGGGGAATTCTTGATGTTCTCGCCAGATGCCGCGACGGGTTTCGACGGCAACTGGGAACTATCGCCCGTGCCGCCGCCGCTCCCGCCGAGGTCGAAGCCGATCGTTCACCGATCCCGCCAGGAAATCTGCGACACGCTCGCCGAAGCGGCACAGTCGAACGGCGTGCCCGCGCCGTTTTTCATCCGGCTGCTGTTCCAGGAAAGTGGCTTCAAGCCGGGCGTCGTCAGTTCAACTGGCGCGGAAGGCATAGCGCTTGTGAGAAGACGATTTCGTTCTTTCGATATTGCGAGGTGGTTCTCTCGCCATTGGCCTTGGCAAGAAAGGCTTTGGGATCAAACGGCGGCTTTGCTTTTCTTATCATGACAGAGTTCCTTCGCTCGACCGCCGTTTCCGAAGGGAAATTTGACTAGAACCTATCTCAAAATCGTTTGAAGAGGATGACGAGGCAGGCGAGTTGCACGAAGCCAAGGAAGTTCTTCGGATAAAACTCCCAGCGGACAAGAATGCGGCGTTGCCATTGAATCCAGGCGAAGAACCGTTCGACCAACCAGCGCCTGGCATATCTCCGAAGTCGGCGTCCATCTTGCGTGGCGCACTTGCGACGATTGGATCGGTGCGGCGCGACCATCTCGATGCCGTCTTTGCGTAAGTCTCTCATCGAGCGGGTCACTATCATAGGCGCGATCGCCGATGAGGGTCTCGGGCTTGGCTTCAATCATGTAAAAGTCAAAGCACAATTGGACCAAGCGCACTTCATGATGATTTGCGGCGTGCGTACTCACCGACAGCGGCAAGCCGTGGCGATCCACTATCGCCATGATTTTCATGCCTTTTCCACGCTTGGTCGGGCCGATCTCCGCGCCGCCGCCCTTGGCCATCGCAAAGGTCGCGTCAATGAAGCTCTCTTCTTCGTCCAGCACCCCTTTGTCGCGAAGTTCGTTGGCAACATCGGTCAGAACTTGACGCAAAACTTCGCTGCGGCACCAAGACTGAAACCGACGATGCACGGTTTTGTAGTTCGGATAGCTCTGCGGCAGCATGTGCCACTGCGCGCCTGTGTTGAGAATCCACAGGACTGCTTCGAGCACGCGCCGCGTCGGAATCGGTTTGCGTCCGGGACGACCATCGGGAATGTGCTCCTCCGGGAAATGATTCCGGATGCGCTCCCATTGCTCGTCGCTCAGTCGAATCATCCAACATTTATAGCCGATCAAGCCCGTTCAGCAATTTTGAGATAGGTTCTAAAATCATAGCATCGTTGGCGTTTTCCGACAATTTTGAAATACCAGAGCTCGAATTTTTCTAGGCAAGTGGTCCGTCTAGTGTGAGCGGTCAATACTATACAAACTCGTCTCAAACATGAGGCTAGCCTGATATCTCTGGACGTCTCGCGGCGTCTCACCGCGGCGTTCCCCTCATAGTCCGAACGTCCAGTAGACCTCGGCTGTACTAGCATCCGGGATCTTTAATTCCTTAATTGTGAAATCGTGGGGGCCCTTAGAGGCCAACCATGTTCAGAAAACAGCTCACGGACTTGCAACCCGTCTGCGCATTCGCGGAAGCAAGACATCCGTATCGGCCGTTTTCCGTTCATCGCCAACGGCAAGGCAATTGCGCTCGGCGAGGAACAGGGCCTGGTCAAGGCGATCTTCGACAGCAAGACCGGGCAGCTCCTTGGTGCGCACATGGTCGGCGCCGAGGTTATCGAGCTGATGCAGGTCTATGTGGTGGCGATGAATCTCGAGACCACGGAAGAGGAGCTGATGCAAACCGTGTTCCCGCATCCCAGCTCTCGGAAGCGATGCACGAAGCAGTGTTCGATGCCTACGGACGGGCGCTGAATATCTGAACTGTCGTTTGCGCCAAGACAGAAGGAATACTTGTCATGGAACCCAATGCCGCCCAGCCCAAGGCTCCTGACGCTAAGGCAAAAGCCGACAGCAAGAAAGCCACGCCCAAGCGGGGTTCAAAGCCGAATGCGAAGGACGATTTGAAATCCCTGCCTCTGGCGGAGGTGGAGAAAAAACTGGGATCGTCGCCGGACGGCCTCACCCAGGCCGAGGCGCAGAAGCGGCTGACCCAATATGGGCCCAACGAGATCGAGGAAAAGAAGACCAATCCGTTCCTGAAGTTCCTCACCTATTTCTGGGGCCCCATCCCGTGGATGATCGAAGCGGCGGTGGTCCTTTCGGCGGTGGTCCGGCATTGGCCGGATTTTTTCATCATCCTCGTTCTGCTTGTGGCCAACGCCGTGGTCGGATTCTGGGAAGAACACCAGGCGGGCAACGCCATCGCTGCGCTGAAGGCCAAGCTGGCGATCAAGGCTCGGGTGAAACGCGATGGCAAATGGATCACGCCGCCGGCGCGCGAACTGGTGCCGGGCGACGCCATCCGCTTGCGCCTGGGCGACATCGTGCCGGCGGATGCGCGCTTGCTGGACGGCGACCGAGTTGAGGTGGATCAGTCCGCGCTGACCGGCGAATCGTTGCCCGCCACGCGCAAATCCGGCGACGCCGTATTTTCCGGTTCGATCGTTCGCCGCGGCGAGATCGGCGCGCTGGTCTATGCCACGGGCGCGAACACCTATTTCGGCAAGACGGCGGAACTGGTGCAGACGGCGATACCGTCAGCCATTTCCAGACAAGCCGTGCTGAAGATCGGCAACTACCTGATCATCCTGGCGGTGGCTCTGGTGGCGCTGATCATTGCCGTCGCGATCTTCCGCGGCGACCCGATCCTCACCACGTTGCAGTTTGCCCTGGTGCTGACCGTGGCGGCGATTCCCGTGGCGATGCCGACGGTGCTGTCGGTCACGATGGCGGTCGGCGCGCGCCTGCTCGCGAAGAAGCAGGCGATCGTGAGCAAGCTGGTCGCCATCGAGGAACTGGCCGGCGTGGACGTGCTGTGCGCCGACAAGACCGGCACGCTGACGCAGAACAAGCTGACGCTGGGCGATCCGTTCTGCGTGGACAAGATCACCGCCGACCAGGTCATCCTCGCCGGCGCGCTGGCCTCGCGCGCCGACAATAACGACACCATCGATCTGGCCGTTCTGGGCGGCCTGAAGGACAAGCAGGCGCTGAAGCCCTATCAAGGTGACGCATTTCAAGCCGTTCGATCCGGTGCACAAGCGCACCGAAGCCACCGTCAAGGGCCGCGGACGGAAAGACATTCAAAGTGACGAAGGGCGCGCCGCAGGTGATCCTGGCGCTGTCGGCCAACGCCGCGAGGTGAAGGCCGCCGTCGACAAGGCAGTCAATGATTTCGCCGCGCGCGGCTTTCGCGCGCTGGGCGTGGCCCGCGCCGATGGCGACGGCAAATGGCAGTTTCTCGGCGTGCTGCCGCTGTTCGATCCGCCGCGCGACGACGCCAAGGCCACCATCGCGACCGCGGCACAGATGGGCGTGAAGATCAAGATGGTGACGGGCGATGCCCTGGCGATCGCCCAGGAAACCGCCAAGAAGCTGGGGATGGGTACGAACATTCTCGACGGTGCCAGCCTCGGCGACTCAAAGCACAGAGGAGACCGCGGCGGTGACCAAGTCCATCGAGAAAGCCGACGGTTTTGCCCAGGTATTCCCGGAGCACAAGTTCCACATCGTCGACGTCCTGCAGAAGCACGGCCACATCGTCGGCATGACGGGCGACGGGGTGAATGACGCCCCCGCACTGAAGAAGGCCGATTGCGGCATCGCCGTTTCCGGCGCGACGGACGCGGCGCGCGCGGCGGCCTCCATCGTGCTGATGACACCGGGGCTATCGGTGATCATCGACGCGATCAAGGAGAGCCGGAAGATCTTCCAGCGGATGAACAGCTACGCGATGTACCGCATCGCCGAGACGCTGCGCGTGCTGTTGTTCATGACGCTGGCGATCCTGGTCTTCAATTTTTATCCTCTGACGGCGGTGATGATCGTGATGCTGGCGTTGCTCAACGACGGCGCGATCCTGTCCATCGCCTATGACAATGTTCATCTACAAGAACCAGCCCGAAGCCTGGAACATGCGCATGGTGCTGGGCATCGCCACGGTGCTGGGTCTCGTCGGTCCGTATCGCCGCATTCGGGCTGTTTTATCTTGGCGACCGCGTCTTTCACCTCGACCGTCCGCAGATCCAGACCATGATGTATCTGAAGCTGTCGGTGGCCGGACATCTGACGATCTTCCTGACGCGCACGCGCGGCCCGTTCTGGTCGATACGCCCGGCGCGGATTCTCGTGGATGGCGGTGTTCGGAACGCAGACCGTGGCGACGCTGATCTGCGGTCTACGGGTTGTTCATGACGCCCCTCGGCTGGGGTTGGGCGGCGTTCGTCTGGGGCTATGCTCTGGCCTGGTTCCTCGTGACCGACCGCGTGAAGCTGCTCGCGTATCGGATTCTTGATCCCGTCAAAGCTGGCCAAAGTCTGAGACCAAGCCGAAGCCAAACCGGAGCCAAAGCGAGTCTCAAGCCGGAAGCCAAGGCTGAGCCTCAAGCCGGAAGCGCAAAGCCGAGCCTAAGCCTGAAGCCAAAGCCGCAGCCTAAGCCCGAAGCCAAAGCTAAGCGCCAAAGCCGTCAGCGCCAAAGCCGAGCCTAAGCCTGAAGCCAAAGCTGCAGCCTCAACCTGAAGCCAAAACTGAGCCCAAGCCTGAAGCCAAGGCCGCGCCCAAGCCCGACGCCAAAGCCGAGCCCAAGCCTGCGCAAATACCGACAGCACGTCACTGCTCAACACGACGCTCGGCGACCTCCTCGTGGCGGGCCTCGTAAAAGACCCGGAGGATGCTGGGCGTATCATCGCAGCAGCTATCACCCAGGCTGGGGCGAGCATCGCGCCCACGAAGGCGCCTGAAGCCGAAGCCGAGCCGAGCCCGAAGCCAAAGCCACACGCCGATCGAACGAGCAAAGAACCACCGAGCCTGAGCCAAGCCAAAGCCAAGACGCCGTCCGATTCGACGCCATAGACCGCCAAGTGAGCCAAAGAACTATTTCGAGCGGCCAGCACCGCCGAAAGGAACGAAGATGAAAATACACTTCAAAAGACTTTCGGGTGCGGGAAGGAGACAAGGTCAATCTCAAGAAGTGGCCGACGACCGTGAAGCCCGTGTACAAGTCGAAGGAGCAATATCAAAAGCTCCTGGAAGAGCACGTTGCGAAACTCAGCGCGCAGCAGCAGCTTCATTACGCATCCAACCGCCATGCCCTCCTGCTGATCTTCCAGGCGATGGATGCGGCGGGAAAAGATGGCGCCATCCGGCATGTCATGTCCGGAGTCAATCCGCAAGGCTGCCAGGTGTTCAGCTTCAAGCATCCCAGCGCCACCGAATTGCAGCACGATTTTCTCTGGCGCACCACGCGCGATCTGCCGGAACGCGGGCGGATCGGCATCTTCAATCGATCCTATTACGAGGAAGTGCTGATCGTCCGTGTGCATCCCGAGATTCTCCGCAGTGAAGCGATCCCGGACGCCCCGCATCACGACAAGAAGATCTGGCACGACCGGTATCGTTCGATCGTGGATTTGGAGAAGCATCTCCACGCCAACGGAACCCGCATCGTCAAGTTCTACCTCCACCTCTCGAAGGAAGAGCAGCGCAAGCGCTTTCTGGCGCGTATCGACGAGCCGGACAAGAACTGGAAATTCAGCCTTGCAGATATCGCGGAGCGGAAATTCTGGAAGCAATACATGAAGGCGTTTGAGGAATGCCTCAGTGCGACAAGCACCCATCACACGCCCTGGTATGTCGTTCCCGCCGACGACAAAGAGAATGCCCGGCTGATTGTTTCTCAAATTGTTCTCGATACGTTCGAGGGCCTTAAAATGGCTTATCCCAAAACGAGCGCAAAGCGCCGAAAGGAATTGCTGTCGATCCGCAAGCAACTGGCGAAGTGAGATTTTGAAAGAGCTGACGCAAGAAGTCGGGTACCGAGGATTACAAACGGCAAACGGATACATCAGTCCGGTCGAGATGGAGCGAAAAGCAATCTAACCGTCCACTAAAGCGGGGGAAGATCAGGTAATAAATAGACGACGACGGCTTACCAAAAGCCCGCCCAATTGCTTTGAGCGACTCCCCACGCTGCCAGCGATCCCATAACTGCGTCTTCTCGGCCGCAGTGAAACCGCGACGAAATCCCTGATCCATCGCTACACTCCATCTTTCCCTCAAAGATAAAGTGTTGCGTCGACCGGTTGAGACCACCTCTGACGACGGACACACCATCAATATGTCCGGATTTGATTTCCGACAGGCAAAGGTTTATCGAGAGCAACAAGCTCACTTCTGAGGGCTTCGAGCACCGAATAAACTCCAGGCGGAAACAATCCGTCATATCGTGCTTCAAGCTGAGCGATCTCGGACCGTAGTCGTTCCACGCGTTCGCTGCCCGTCAAGATTTTCAGGGTCGTTTTGCCAGTTGGTTCGCCCGCGTCGGGGCGTCAAATGCTACTAAATTACCGAATCGCATGATGTGTTTGCGGCCATCGTACCTATATGGGAACAGACAGGCAGCAAAGCCAGCCTTAATAGTCCAAGCTTCTCAAGTTTCCTCGCAATATCATCGATTTCCGAGATCGCGAGGTTCATTTGAACACGCTATTCGCAAGCTTCCTACCAAGGACATCCATGGCTCCGCCGTGGGTAGATGAAGAAGCAATCCGCGAAGAGCTTTTCAGCGTCGAGCGCCTTGAACAACACGCCAAGAGCTTGGCTGCGGCACAGTCCGTTAGCTCACAACCAGCGCGCGGGCGACCTTTAGCTAAGCGGGTCCACGACAATGATAAAGCGCTTCTTGACGCTTATCGTGTCATCGCTACCGCCATCAAAGATAAGCGGCCCATTACTCCGGCAGCCGAATGGCTGATCGACAATTTTCATCTTGCGGAAGATCAAATTCGTGAGATCCAAACCGATCTTCCACCGAGCTATTACCGTCAACTACCGAAGCTGGCGGAAGGTCCGTTCAGGGGTTACCCGCGCATCTTCGAGGTGGCCTGGGCCTTTGTTGCGCACACCGACAGCCGTTTTGAAGCGGAGATGCTTCGACGTTTCGTGTCGGCCTATCAACGCGTTCAGCCGCTGACAATCGGTGAGCTTTGGGCTCTCGCAATCACTATTCGTGTCGTGCTGGTTGAGAACCTGCGGCGTTTGGCCGATCTCATCGTGGGCAGCCAGGCATCGCGGGACGCCGCCGACACTTTGGCCGAGCGCTTGCTTGGTACAGGGGGCAAGTCGCCGCCGATAGCCGCCGCCGCCCTGCGTGCATTTACACATTCATCGCTCACGAGATCTTTTGCCGTTCAGCTCGTCCAGCGATTGCGCGACGAGGACCCGGCGACGACGCCGGCGCTTCAGTGGCTGGACGAGAGGTTAAAGTCGCAGGGAACCAACGCTGATGAAATTGTGCGGGAAGAGCACCGGCGGCAAGGCGCAGCGAATGTCACTGTCCGCAATATCGTCACCAGCATGCGGCTTATGTCCGAACTTGATTGGGCGGAGTTTTTCGAAAGCGTCAGTCTGGTCGACGAGGAATTAGGGGCCGGTAGCGACTTCGCCGCCATGGATTTCCCAACGCGCGACCGGTACCGCCGGGCGATCGAAAAACTTGCGCGCGGTTCGGCTCATTCGGAAATCGAGGTCACCCGGGCAGCCGTTCTCATTGCAAAACGCGCTTACGCTGATCTGCACACCGGAGCAACCGCGCCGGATGCGCGCCAACGGGATCCCGGCTACGATTTGATTGGACAAGGACGGCGAACGTTCGAAAAGAAGCTTGGCTTTCGTCCTCCGCTGAAGGATTGGCTGGTCCGCGCAAACGCGGTAGTTGGCGTTTCAGGCTATCTCGTGACGGTCGCATGCGCTGCCGGGCTCCTTCTTGCACTGGCACTGCTTCGGGCCAGTTGGGCCGGCATCGATGGATGGCTTTTCCTGCCGCTGGCGCTGCTGGGAATCTCTATTTCCGTAGATGCCGCGATCACGCTGGTGAACCGCGTGGTCACAGACCGGTTCGGCCCTGCCGTGCTTCCCGGGCTCGAACTTCGCGACGGTGTTTCGAGCGAGTTCCGCACCATCGTCGTCGTGCCGACGCTACTTACGACGCGTGCAGCAATCGAGGAACTCGTCGAGCGGTTGGAAATTCACTATCTCGCCAACCCGGACGACGACATCCAGTTTGCTCTACTTTCGGATTGGACGGACGCTTCCACCGAGAACGCAGTTGACGACGATGTTCTTTTGGGCGTGGCGATTGATGGAATCGCGCGCCTCAACAGGCAGTACGGGCCGGCACCTCAAGGGCCTCGCTTTTTCTTGTTGCATCGTCGGCGGCTCTGGAACGAGGGCCAGGGCAAGTGGATCGGATGGGAACGCAAGCGCGGAAAATTGCATGAGTTGAACCGACTCCTGCGCGGGGCGACGGACACGACGTTCTTGGCCGTGGGCGGCCGCCAACCGCTCGTGCCCTCCGGAGTTCGTTACGTCATCACTTTGGACACGGACACGCGGCTTCCCATTGGCGCGGCAAAGCGCCTGATCGGGAAAATGGCGCACCCGCTCAATCGACCGAAGCTCGACCCCGTGTGTCGCCGTGTGGTCGAGGGATATGGCGTGCTGCAGCCGCGGGTGACGCCATCTCTTCCCACTGAGCGGGATGGCTCAGTGTACCAGCGCGTGTTCTCGAGCCCGACCGGCATCGACCCTTACGCAGCGGCGGTTTCCGACGTCTATCAGGATCTGTTCGAGGAGGGCTCTTATAGCGGCAAGGGCATTTACGATGTCGACGCCTTCGAGGCCGCTCTCGCCGGCCGTATCGCGGAAAGCTCCGTTCTCAGTCACGACCTTCTGGAGGGCATTTTTGCTCGCGCGGGGCTAGTCTCCGACGTTGAAGTTTTTGACGATTTCCCTTCGCGTTACGACGTTGCCGCTTCCCGCCAGCACCGATGGGCGCGCGGCGACTGGCAATTGCTTCCCTGGATCATTGGTCGCCGTCCGGCGCCCGGCGGGGGACTTAGCCGGACGAGCATTCCGCCGCTTGGCCGCTGGAAACTCGCAGACAACCTTCGCCGTACGTTGTCGTCACCTGCAAGCTTCCTCGCTTTATTGACCGGATGGGTCGTGCTGCCCCCCCGCGCCGCCGTGCTCTGGACCGGCTTCGTCCTGCTTCCTTTCCTGTTAACTGCATTCCTGCCACTGGTCGCCCGCGTGATTCCACGCCGCTCGGGGATCACGACCGGCAGCCACTTCCGCGCATTTCGTCTGGATCTCAACGTCGCCTTGATGCAGTTCGGCCTGCAAGTGGCGCTGCTCGCGCATCAGGCATGGCTGATGGCCGACGCCATCGTTCGGACGTTGTCGAGGCTGTACCGCCGTCGAGGATTGCTGGAGTGGGTGACCGCCGCAGCGGCGGGTTCCGATCGGCAACTCGAACTGGTCGGCTTCTATCGACGAATGGCCGGTGCAGTTGCGTTGGCTGCATGTGGGGCTATTGCCGTTGCTTTCGGTGATCATGGGTCCTGGTTGGTCGCCGCTCCCGTGCTCTGTGCTTGGACGCTGTCACCGGCGATCGCATGGTGGGTGAGCCGGGCGCCACGCCCTGACCAGAAAATATTGTCGGATGTTGAGGCGGAAAGTTTGCGTCTTACGGCGCGACGTACTTGGCATTTCTTTGAAACCTTCGTTACTGCGGAGGATCATATGCTTCCTCCGGACAATTATCAGGAGGATCCCAAGCCTGTACTGGCCCACCGTACCTCGCCGACAAATATCGGCCTCTATCTCCTTTCGGTGCTTGCTGCGCGAGATTTCGGTTGGCTCGGGATTACCGCAGTCGTCGACCGGTTGGAAGAAACGCTTGGCACAATGACCAAGCTTGAGCGGTTCCGTGGCCACTTCTTCAATTGGTATGGCACGCACGATCTTCATCCGCTCGAGCCAAAATACATTTCGTCGGTCGACAGCGGAAACCTTGCTGGGCATCTGATTGTCATTCGAAGCGCTTGCCGGGAGATGTCTGCTGCGCCCGTGATGAGTTCAGAACCGTTCAACGGAATTCTCGACACGGTGAAACTCGCTCAAGGCGCGCTTGTCGCCCTGAACGTCAATCCGCGAATTTCTGAGAACGCGCGCAAGCAATTAGAAATCGTACTCGATTCCATCGCGGAATTGTTGAAACTGCCTGCGCAATCACCGGCGGATTTTGTTGCCCGACTGTCGGACGTGGGACGACAGTCCGAGACGCTTCCCGAACTCGCGCGAGGGCTTTTCGAGCAAGCGTATGGCGATGTAGCTGGCTTCGCCGACGTTGTGATTTGGGCAGAGGCCATTGTTTCGTCTATTCAGTGCCATCAGCGCGACGTCGATGGTTTGTTGCCGTGGAGCCATCTCACGGCCGATAAGTGTGAACCGAATTTATCGTTTGCACTGACTTTGGCAGATCTGCCCGACCACTGTCAGTCATTGATTGAAGAGGTGGTTCGACAAAGAGCCGGTCTCGTATCAAAGCCTGCTGCTGATGTCGCGAGAAATGAACGCCTCGTTGCAACACTGGAGCAAGCGGCGGCAACGGCCCAAGCTCTCATGCGGCGAATTGAAAGTATCGATAAGCTTGCCGGGCAATTTTTTGACGAGATGCAATTCGGTTTCCTGCTGGATCCCGCCAGGCAACTGCTTTCCATCGGTTATCAGTCGGCCGATGGCGCGCTCGATCCGAGCTGTTACGATCTGCTGGCGTCCGAGGCTCGCCTGGCAAGCTTCATCGCGATCGCCAAAGGCGACGTTGCACCGAAACATTGGTTCAAGCTGGGGCGCGGGGTCACCCCGATCGACCGTGGTTCGGCTTTGATCTCGTGGTCGGGATCGATGTTTGAATACCTGATGCCGGAACTGGTGATGCGCGAGCCCGAAGGAAGCTTGTTGCAGCAAACGGCCCGGTTGATCGTAAGCCGACAGATCGAGTACGGCGCTCAACTCGGAGTCCCGTGGGGGATCTCGGAGTCCGCGTACAATTTCCGCGATGTCGAGCTTACCTATCAATATTCCAATTTTGGCGTTCCTGGACTTGGATTGAAACGCGGACTTAGCGAGAACATTGTCGTCGCACCCTATGCGACGGCGCTTGCTTCGATGATCGACCCGGTTGCCGCGGTGCGGAATTTCTCCCGTCTGGGCGACATTGGCGGGTGTGGCCGTTACGGCTGGTATGAGGCCCTGGACTACACACCGGGCCGTATCCCGGAGGGCAAGAGTGTGGTCGTAGTGCATGCCTATATGGCGCATCATCAAGGGATGAGTTTGGTCGCCATCGCGAACACTCTCTGCGGTGAAAGGATGCAAGCCCGCTTTCACGCCAATCCGATCGTCCAGGCGACCGAGCTTTTGCTACAGGAACGGCCGCCGCGCGATGTCGCCGTCAAATGGGTGCGTGCCGAAGAAGTAAGCCAAGCGACGCAGATACGCGAACTCGTGCCGCCCATGTTGCGCCGGTTCAACTCGCCGCACGATCGTGTTCCGCGCAGTCATCTTCTGTCGAATGGCCGTTATGCCGTTATGATCACCGCTGCTGGATCCGGCTACAGCCGTTGGCGCAATCTCGCCGTATCGCGTTGGCGCGAAGACGTCACCTGCGATCCTTGGGGGGCGTATGTTTATCTGCAAGATGTCGAAAACGGTTCCATGTGGTCAGCGGGCTTTCAGCCTAGCGGCGTTAGACCGGATAACTACGAAGTAGCATTTTCGGAGGACCGCGCGGAAATTACGAGGCGCGATGGGACGCTTACGACTACTCTCGATGTTGTCGTATCGCCGGAGGATGACGGTGACGTCAGACGCGTGTCGATCTCAAATCTTGGAGCGCGCACGCGCGAGATCGAGGTAACGTCTTATTCTGAGATCGTCTTGGCGCCATCGAGCGATGATGCGGCGCATCCCGCATTTTCAAAGCTTTTTGTGCAGACCGAGTTGGTGCCTGAGTTGGGTGCGCTGCTGGCAACCCGCCGACGGCGGTCTCCGGACGAACCGGAAGTGTGGGCCGCCCACCTGTCCGTCTTGGAAGGCGAAGGTGCTGGAGAGCCACAATTCGAGACCGACCGTGCGCGCTTCCTCGGACGCGGCAACGGCGTCGTGTCGCCGATTTCCATCAGCAACGGCCGACCGCTTTCGGGCACGGTCGGGACGGTACTTGACCCGATCTTCAGCATCCGCCGGCGCGTTCGCATCCCGCCGGGCGCGACCGTGCGCGTGTCTTTTTGGACGCTGCTCGCTCGGTCACGCGATGTGGTGATCGGCCTCGCCGACAAGCACCACGATGTTTCGGCATTTGAACGCGCTGCCACCTTGGCCTGGACCCAAGCTCAGGTTCAACTCCATCATCTCGGAGTCACAACCGACGAGGCGCATCTCTTCCAGCGTCTCGCCAATCGCGTCCTGTACTCGGACCCAACGTTGCGGCCGTCCGCTGAAATCCTGAAACGTAATAATCTCGGGCCATCGGCGCTTTGGGCGCACGGTATCTCCGGCGACTTACCGATTGTATTGTGCCGGATTGACGAGGCCGAGCACCTCGAAACCGTGCGCCAACTGATCCGTGCACATCGTTATTGGGGGATGAAGCAGCTCGCGGTTGACCTGGTGATCGTCAACGAGAGGAGCACCTCATATGTGCAGGATCTGCAATCCGCCCTGGAATCGGTCGTCCGCGTAAACTTGTCGCGATCTTTATCTGAAAAGGATGGTGCGCCAGGGGGCGTGTTTTTGCTGCGTGCAGACCTGCTGTCCGCCGAGGTGCGAAATTTGCTTCAGACGGTGGCGCGTGTCGTCATCGCGAGCCGGCGCGGGGGGCTCGCCGAGCAAGTCAAACGTCTGCAAGAAATCGCGCCGGCTGCCGAGCCGCCGCATCGGGAGCCGCGTATCGCGAGCCCTCCGGAGTTCGTTGAGCCGCCGCCGCTCGAGTTCTTCAACGGAATTGGCGGATTTGATGGGGACGGACGGGAATACGTCACCATTCTCGACGGGGATCAGGTGACGCCCGCGCCTTGGGTGAATGTCATCGCCAATCCGTCGTTTGGCTTCCAGGTCTCCGCCGAGGGCAGCGGTTACACATGGTCGCTCAATAGCCGAGAGAACCAGCTTACGCCCCGGTCGAACGACCCGGTCAGCGACAGTCCGGGTGAATGCATTTATGTGCGCGACGAGGACAATGGAGATGTTTGGACGGCGACGGCTCTTCCTATTCGTAACGACGCGTCCCGATATATTGCTAGACACGGCCAGGGCTACAGCCGATTCGAACATGCATCGAATGGTATTGCACTCGATCTTTTGCAGTTTGTGCCGCTCGACGATTTAGTCAAGATCTCCCGCCTGAAGATCAAGAACGTCTCTGGCCGCCGCCGGCGGCTATCGGTAACGGCCTATGTGGAATGGGTGCTGGGACCTTCGCGCGCCGCTTGCGCACCGTATGTGGTCACCGAGATCGATCCGAAAATCGGCGCCATGCTCGCGCGAAATCCGTGGCGCATGGAGTTCGGTTCGCGTGTGGCCTTTGCCGACTTGGCCGGCCAGCAAAATTCGTGGACCGGGGATCGCACCGAGTTCATCGGCCGGAACGGCAGTTTCGCTTTGCCAGCCGCGCTCGCAAATCGGAAGCCGCTTTCCAAGCACGTTGGCGCGGGGCTCGACCCGTGCGGTGTTCTGCAAACCAGTGTCGAAATCCCGGCAAACGGCGAAGTCAAAATTACATTTCTATTGGGCGACGCGGCGAATGCTTCGGAAGCCCAGTTGCTAGTCGAGCGATATCGCGTAGCGGATCTCGACGAGGTCTTCGGCGACGTGGTGAAGTTCTGGGACCAGACGCTGAGCGCGGTGCAGGTGCGAACGCCCGATCGCGCGATGGATATTCTGCTGAACCGCTGGCTTCTTTACCAAACGATCGTTTGCCGGCTATGGGCTCGATCGGGTTTTTATCAGGCCAGCGGCGCTTACGGCTTTCGCGACCAACTGCAAGATGGAATGGCGCTCTGCTTGTCGCAGCCGGGGCTGACGCGCGAGCACCTCCTGCGCGCGGCGGCGCGACAGTTTACCGAAGGTGACGTTCAACACTGGTGGTTGCCGTCCTCAGGGAAGGGGATTCGAACGCGCGTTTCCGATGACATGCTCTGGTTGCCCTACGCTACGGCGCAATATGTAGCGGCGACTGGTGATCGGACTGTCCTCGACGAGCAGATAGCATTTCTCGATGGAATGGCTCTCGCAGCCGACGACCAGGATGCGTTTTTTCAGCCCATGCCGTCGGATGAGAAAGCTACTCTTTTCGAGCACTGCGCGCGGTCTCTCGACCGCAGCCTTGCGCTTGGACGGCATGGGCTACCGCTGATCGGCGGGGGAGACTGGAACGACGGAATGAACCGGGTCGGCGCGGGAGGACAGGGCGAAAGCATATGGCTGGGCTGGTTTCTTCACGCCACCATCGTGAATTTCATCGCATTTGCGGAGCGGCGGGCCGAGCATGGTCGTGCCGAATCCTGGCGGAAGCATGCGACTTCGCTGCGCGATGCTCTCGAGTGGGAAGGTTGGGATGGCGACTGGTATCGCCGTGGCTATTTTGATGATGGAACACCGCTTGGCTCTGCGTCGAACAGCGAGTGCCGTATAGACTCTATTGCTCAATCGTGGGGAGTGATCTCCGGCGCGGCAGATCCGGAACGCGCTGCGCGCGCCATGGCGGCGGTCGACGAAAATCTCATCTTACGTGATGATAAAATTGCTCTACTTTTCACGCCACCCTTCGACCAAGGCACACCGGACCCCGGTTATATCAAGGGCTATCCCCCAGGAATTCGCGAGAATGGCGGCCAATATACGCATGCCGCAATCTGGTCGGTTCAGGCCCTCGCCAAGCTTGGCGACGGCGATAAGGCAGCGGAATTGTTAGCTCTACTCAATCCTATCAACCACGCTTGCACTTGGGCCGCCGCTCAGCGCTACAAGGTTGAACCGTATGTGATGTGTGCGGATGTCTACTCTGTTCCCCCACACGTGGGACGGGGCGGTTGGACATGGTACACGGGCTCTTCCGGATGGATGTATCGGGCAGCACTCGAATCGATTTTGGGTTTTACCGTGGAAGGCAGCACGTTGCGGCTTGATCCTTGCGTACCCAAGACATGGCGGGATTTTGAAATCGTATTTCGCCACCGGACGGCGCGGTACACGGTGTCAGTCGACAATCAAGCCGGAGTTTGCCGCGGTATTGCCCGTGTTGAATTGGACGAGAAGGCGCTCCCGCATGGCTCTACCCAGATTACGCTGGTTGACGATGGTGCCACCCATCATGTTTGCGTGACCCTCGGATGACCTGCCTGCGTTCTTCCGGCTAAGCCGCCTTGGGATTTGGCATACTGCGGTCATGGCTCACCGCGTACGACTGCTCACGGCCGCACTTCATGCAGACGAATATTTCGCAATCTAATTCTAGGTCACGATTGGCGCACTCGATCTGCTTGAGTCGCAACTCTCCACCACAGAGATCGCAACGCGACGAGGGCGGTGGCTGGACGATGGGGCGCATATGATTTCCTTTCGCCCGACATGCTTCGCAGCGAGGGGGTCGGACGCTCAAAAGGGTCCGGATTGAAAGGTAGGGTTGAGGGCCCGAACGCCTTGCGATGACGTCTCGACCAATAACAAGCTGCGCGTTAAACCTGCGCGTGTCCAGTCACATTTCGGGGGGCTCAATTGGAAATAGCGCCGAGGGTGATGATAATCATGCGCGGCAATATAGGCCTTGCGCTTATCGGCGTGAAATGAGGTCGGAGAGATCGTCGCGTTTCGGCAGACAATATGGGTCAAAACTTGTCTGTCTTTGACCCTGGCTGTGTAAAAACGCTGCGCTTGATGTGATTGGCGGATCTGGGCGCGTGGCACGCGTAGCAATCTCAGCGCAGTGGCAGGCGCTAACTTGACGCCAAAAGGCCGCTCGCGGCCCTCACGTCGGCACTCCCCGGAAATACCGTCATTGCCAGCGCACGTTCGTCGACGCGCAGGTGGTCGCGCAACAACCCTTTGAGGATAGCGCGCAGATCGGTGGTCGGCTTAAGGTCGCGATCTTGCAACAGGCTCGCTTCGCTTAACCCCGGCCAGTCGGCGATGACGCGGCCGCCTCTGAGCGCACCGCCAGACAACAGAGCCACCGTTGCCGTACCGTGATCGGTGCCGTCGGTGCCGTTGATGCGAGCGGTGCGGCCGAACTCGGTGATGACGGCCACGGCGGTCTGTGGCCACGCCGCGCCCATGCCGCTTTCGATCGCCGCCAGCGCGCCGTCGAGCGCGCCGAGCAACATCGCCAGGCGTCCGTTTGCCGCGCCTTCAGCGGCGTGGGTATCCCAGCCGTCGAAGGCCAGCGCGCCGACGCGTGGACCGTCAGGGCGTGCCATGAATTTTGCCGCGGCGCCAGCCGCTTCGGCGAAATAGGCGCGCACGGCCGCGCCGGGAACCTGCGGTCGCGGCATAATGGGCTTCTCCGGTCGCATGCTGAGGCCGTCTTCGCGCGCTATCGCGGCTAGATCAATGCGCTCCTCCAGCGCGCGCGCCAGTGGCGGATCGGTGTGTTGATAGAGATCGAGCAGGCGCATCACTGTGTCGTCGCCGGCGGGCGGCAGCCGCGGCGGCGTCCACGACATCACCGGCGCGCTGCCGCGAACTACCAGCGGCGTCACCGGGCCGACGGCGAAAGCCTCCTTGCCGCCGGTGCGGCCGGCCGGTTGCAACGAAGCCAGCGCGCGGTTGAGCCAGCCGCTGTCGCCAGAACCCGGCCGCGAAAGCCCGCTTTCCAATACGTCCTGGCCGTCAAAATGCGATCGTTCGCGGTAGGGCGAGGCAACCGCGTGCACGATGGTGGCGTGGCCGGCGCGATACATCCGATGCAGGTTCGGCATCGCCGGATTGAGCGCAAAAAAATTATCGAGCGGCAGTGCCTTGGCAGTGCCGTCAAGTGTCAGCGCCTCATCGCCACGCAGGCGGACCCAATCGGGATCGCCGACTGGTGCAACCGTTGCCAGCCCATCGAGGGCGCCGCGCAGCACGATCGTCAGGAAGCGCGGGTCGCGCCCTTCGGCGAGCGCGGCGCGCGGCAAATACGCCCAGGCGAACAGGACGCCGCTGGCGAGCAGTAATTCGCGGCGGGAGGGGGCGTGCGGCGGCAGGATCATGGCATCACCGTCTTTGGAATTCGGGCGCCATCAGCAGCAGCGCCAGCGCCTGTGGCCGACTGGCCGCGCGCTCGACCGCCTTGCGCGTCGCATCGGAAGCGAGCGGGCCGAGCGCGGCTTCAACCATGTCGCCGGGTTCGCGGTTGCGATCGGCGCCAAGACGACCGATCTGGTTGGCGATATCGAGCCGTTGCGCCAGCCCGTCGACCCAGGCCGTACTGTCGTCGGAAAAGCCTTTCGGCGCCGGCGGCGTCCACAGCGGCTCGCCGAGCAGATTTTGCGCCTGCACGATGCGGCGCGCGTCAGGCGGAACAAAACCGCTGGTGCGCAGCGCGGCAACGATCCATTCGCCCGGCATCTTCAACTTGCTGGGCGGCGCCCACGACTCCGGCGCCGTCACCAGGGTCTTGCTCACCTCCCTCAGGTCGCCGTGCGTATCGCGGAAGCGTTGCGCCAATCTGGCGACCAGCGCGGGTGGCGGGTTGTCGGCGACGAAATGGCGGGCAAGCTTGAAGGCAATGTGGTTGGCCGTCGCCGGCCGGCCGGCGAGCTCCTCGAGCACGGCGCGGCCTTGGGCAAAGCCACCCTCGGCAAAGGTCCTGCCGATCACCGTCTGCGGTCCCGGCTCGTGCATGCGCGGATTGAAGATGAATTCGCCGCCGCGTTCGGGATTGCGCGGCGGCACGATGGTCCAGCCGCTGATCACCTTGGCAAAATTGGTAACGTCGGTCTGGGTATAGCCGCTGCGCACGCCAAGCGTATGCAGCTCCATGATTTCGCGCGCCAGATTTTCATTGATCCCTTTGCCGCGTCGAATGCCGGCAAACGAGTCGGGGCCGATCGAGCGGATATTGTCGAGATAGAGCAGCATCGCCGGGTGGGTTTCCGCGGCAACCAGCATATCGGAGAATTTTCCGAGCACGTGCGGGCGGATCGCCTCGCGCTCATAAGCGCCGCAGATCGGCCGCGTCGGGCCCTTGTCGGCCGAAACGCAGAAGTGGTTCGACCAGAACCAGACCAGCCTTTCGGTGAGGCCGACATGGGCATTGAGCGCAGCATCGTAGCGCGCCTTGGCTTCGGCGAGATAAATCTGCTGCGGCAGCGGCGGCCCGGGCTTTGCCGCCGGCATGGATCGCGCGCCGAAAACTCTGTCGTTCTTGGCGGCATTGTCGCCGGCTGTCGTCATGTCGTTCGCGCCGGGGGAAGCGACGCCCGGATCATTCATGTTCCGCTGCGCTATGCGAGCGGCCTTGCGCTCCTGGCGGAATTCAAACACCGCGCGCAGGGCTTTATCGCTGCTTATGAGGCCGGAATTACTGATCAGGCCGGCGCCGGCCGCGAGATCGGAGACGAGGGCGCCGCGCGGGTCTGATGCGATGGCGGCGATGTCACCCGGGCGCGGACCGAAGCCGAACCGGTGCAGCGCCAATGCCGCTTGCGCAGAAGGATCGTTCAATTGCGGATCGACCGTCACTGCCGGTTCCCTGGAGCTGACCCGTGCCCTTCCGATCAGGCTGAGGCAGAGTCATGTCGATACTAAGGCGGGTTTCCTGGCGCCACACGCAGGCGTCGATCCATTGCCGGACGATCGCCTCGGTCTCCGCTTTCGATGTCGACGGCGTCAAACGGGTCAGGAGCGTCTCCAGTCCAAGCCTGAGGACGCGGGCGCGATACAGGGCGCAGCGGTAGTCGCCGGTTCGCAGGCTCACGCTAAGCTCGCCGGAGATCCGGCAAGCGCCGCCGGCCAGCGGAGGCGAAAAAACCATGTATGACCACGTCGCCGCAGGTATCGACCGCACGCCATCGCCGCCTTCGTTGTGGACCACGTTTGTGGACCACCGCGGCGGTTTTGCAGGCTGCGGGTTGGAAGTGCTTAGATCTGCGAGGAAATTTTTGAGTCTGGCTGGGGGACTAGGATTCGAACCTAGATTGACGGAGTCAGAGTCCGCAGTTCTACCGTTGAACTATCCCCCAACGGGCCCGGGCCGGGAACGCAAAAGGCGGCCACCCGCTGTTGCAAGCGGCCCTGACATGGGGCAATTCGGCCGATTTGACAAGGCCGCTGGCGGCCCTCGGCCGGTAGGGCTCAGGCCGCGCGTTTCGGCCGCGTCGCCACGCTGACAATAGCAACCAAGGCACAGGCCGCCACCCCCAGGAACACCAGTTTCGGGCTGCCGCGATCCATAATGGCGCCGAAAATCAGCGGCGAAATGATACCGCCGATATTGAAGCCGGTGGTGACAAAGCCGAACACCTTGCCGAACGAGCCGGGCGGGGTGACCTCGCGTACAATCATGTCGCGCGACGGCATCATCACCCCGAAGAAAAAGCCGCTTAGCGTCATGGCCGCGATCAACAGCAGCGTACCGAGATCGACATGCGCGATCAGCACTGAGACCGCCGCGATGACCGCGAGCGACAGCCCTGCCACCAGCGCGTGGCGGGTGGTGCGGCCGACCAGCAGTCCGCCGGCCAATACGCCGATCGCCGACAGCAGCAGAAAGGCCGAGAGCGCGAAATTGGCCACGCTCACCGGCGTTGCGTAAAGCGCGCCGAGTGCGACCACGGAATAATTGTACATGCCGCCGCTCATCATCGCGAGTAGCACGAAGAAGATGAGATTGAGCAGAATCTGCGGCGCAAGCAAAATGCGCCAGCCGACCGTCGTCGCGCCACCCGACGCGCGTGGCGGTGCGACCGTGCCGGTGTCCGCGCCGTCGCGCAGTGCCAACAGCAGCCCCACGACCGCAAAACCGAGCAGGCCGGCGCCGATGAAGGCGCCGCGCCAGCCCCACAGGCTTTGCATCGCTAACAGTGTTGCCGGCGCCACCGCCGAGCCGAGCATGCCGGCGAATGTGTGCACCGAGAAGGCTTGGCCGATGCGGTCGGACGGCACATGCTGCGAGAGCATCGCGTAATCGGCTGGGTGGTAGATCGTGTTGCCGACGCCGGCGAGTGCGAACAGCGCCACCATCGCCAAAAAAGAGTGGATCAACCCAACCAGCATGAAGGCGCTGGCGCCGATCGCCAGCCCGCCGATCAGCAAAATGCGCGCACCCAGCCAGTCGACCAGGAACCCGGCCGGCGTCTGCAGCGCGGCCGACACGCCGTTGAAGGCGGCGAAGGCAAAGCCGATCTCGGTGTAGCTGACGCCATATTCCGCGCGCACAAAGGGCAACAGCGGCGCCAGCAGCAGGATGTAATAATGCGACACAAAATGCGCCGCGCTGACCACCCCGACGATACGGAAGTGCGGCGCGCGCGCGGCGCCGAGGATTTCGCTGGCTTGACTCATGGCAATCGCGGGTTCCCGGTCGGGGGCGGACTATGACGCAGGCGGCCGGGCCAATCCAGCGGATTTCCGGGAGCTCGGCCATGTGTGGGGGGCGGGGCGGCCTATGAAGCTTCGCATGGCTTAACAACACTGTGCACCCGGGTCCGGTGATAATGTCGTAAATAATCTTGCGGCGGGTGCGTTCAGCAAGCGCCGACCTCCCGCCAGGCGCAAAGAAGGCGCCGCGGGTCACGTCATGATCACTGTCACCGTCAACGGTAAACAACATCGGCTCGACATCGAGCCGGAGACGCCGCTGCTTTGGGTCATCCGCGACGAAATCGGATTGACCGGCACCAAATACGGCTGCGGCATTTCCATGTGCGGCGCCTGCACCGTGCATGTGAACGGCGAAGCGGTGCGCTCCTGCGGCGTACAGGTCGGCCACGTCGCCGGCAAGTCGGTCACCACCATCGAGGGCCTGTCTTCTAACAGCAAGCATCCGGTGCAGCAGGCCTGGCTCGCCGAGGATGTGCCGCAATGCGGTTATTGCCAATCCGGGCTGATCATGGCGGCCGTCGCGTTCCTCAAGGAACATCCGCAGCCGAGCGACGCCGACATCGACGCCAATCTTTCCAATATCTGCCGCTGCGGCACTTATGTCCGCGTCCGCCGCGCCATCCATCGCGCCGCGGCCCTGATAAAGACGTGAGCGGGGAGGCAACCATGAACCAAATGACATCCCTCACCCGCCGCCAATTTGTCGTCGCCTCGACCTCGGCCGCCGGCGGCCTCGTCATCGCGGTGGCGTTTCCCCGGCTGGCCGATGCCGCCAGCATCGCCGCGCAGCCCTACGGTCCGGAGACTGCGACGCCGAATGAAGTCAACGCCTTTCTTGTCATCGATCCGGACGGCGGCATTCTGTTCCGCTCGCCGCACAACGAGATGGGGCAGGGCGCCATCACCGCGCTGCCGATGATTATCGCCGAAGAGCTGGAATGCGACTGGTCGAAGATGCGGGTCGAATACGCCTCGCCCACGCGTAACCTGCGCGAACACATGGTCTATGGCGACATGGTCACCGCCGGCAGCCGCGGCGTGCGCACGTCGTGGCGAATGCTGCTGCAAGCCGGCGCCAGCGCGCGTGTGCGGCTGATTGCGGCGGCAGCCCAGCGCTGGAACGTGCCGGAAACCGAATGCGAGGCGGCCAACAGCAAGATCGTGCACAAGCCGTCCGGCCGCAGCCTCGATTACGGCGCGGTCGCGGCGGATGCTTCTAGGATCAAGCTCGACCGCGAACCGGCGATCCGCACCCCCGACAAGTTCAAGCTGATCGGACAATCGCTGCCGCGCCTCGACACCCCGCTCAAGATCAACGGCGAAGCCAAGTTCGCCATCGACACGCAAATCCCCGGCATGGTCTATGCGGCGATCGCCGCCTGTCCGGTCGCCGGCGGCAAGCTCAAAAGCGTGGACGAGACGCCGGTCAAGGGCCGGCGCGGCATCCAGCAAGTGGTCAAGCTCGCCGACGCGGTGGCGGTGGTCGCCGACCGCTTCTGGCGCGCCAAGGAAGCGCTGGCGCTGCTCGAGCCGGAATGGGAAACGGGCGCTGCCGGCAAGACCGACAGCGGGCAATTCGCCAAGCTCTATCGCGACACGCTCGACGGGCCGATGGTGAACGCGCGCAACGACGGCGATGTGGATGCCGCATTCGCCAAGTCGGCAAATTTGGGCGGCAAGGTCGTCGAAGCGCTCTACGAGGCGCCGCATGCCGCGCATGCCACCATGGAGCCACTCAACGCCACCGCGCATTTCGCCGGCGACAGGCTCGACATCTGGGTCGGCACGCAAATCCCCATGGGCGCGCTGCGCCTCGCCGCCATGACCTCCGGCCTCAAGCCGGAGCAGATCGCCATCCACAACTGCTTCCTCGGCGGCGGCTTCGGACGTCGCGGTAATAACGACGAAATGTGCCAGGCGATCTTGGTCGCCAAGCAAATCGGCAAGCCGGTCAAGCTGATGTGGACGCGCGAAGAGGACATGACGCACGACCGCTACCGGCCGCAGGCGGCAATCAAACTCAAGAGCGTGCTTGGTGGCGACGGCATGCCGGTGGCGTTCGACGCCCGCATCGCGGTCGGCTCGATCCAACGTTCAAGCGGCAACCCCGGCGCCGCGGCCAGTGGCATCGAGCCGCAGGCGGTCGAAGGCATCGCCAACACAAGCTACAAGATTGCCAACTTGCGCGTCGGCTGCATGCTCAAGAACACCCACATTCCGGCGGGCTATTGGCGCTCGGTCGGCTCCTCGCAGAACGCCTTCTTCATGGAAAGCTATATCGACGAGTTGGCGCACGCGGCGGGCAAGGATCCCTATCAGTTCCGCCGCGCTTTGCTGGCGCACCGGTCCGATTTCATCGGCGTCCTCGATAAGATCGCCGAGAAAGGCGACTGGGGCAAACGGTTGCCGGCAAGGCGCGGCCGCGGCATCGCCATCCACGAATGCTACGGCACCATCGTCGGCCAGGTCGCCGAGGTGACCGTCTCGCGCAAGGGCGAGGTGCGCGTCGACCGCGTCGTCGCCGCGGTCGATTGCGGGCACGTGGTCAATCCGTCTATCGTCGAGGCGCAGATCGAGAGCGGCATCATCTTCGGATTGTCGGCCGCGCTCTACGGCGACCTGACGATTAAAGGCGGGGCCATCGAGCAGACCAATTTCGACAGTTACCAGATGGTGCGCTTGGCCGATACGCCCAAGATCGAGGTCTATCTCGCGCTGACCGGCGGCTCGAAATGGGGCGGCATCGGCGAACCCGGCACCGCGCCGACGGCGCCGGCGGTCGCCAATGCGGTGTTCGCGGCGACCGGCACGCGCGCACGCTCATTGCCGCTGAAGAATTTGAAATTGTCGGGTCCGGCGTGAACGCCATCAACCGGAAACTGCGGGGCAGCCGGCAACCGCGGCCTCGTTTTACGTCTGTGACGGCAGCCGCGGTTTACGCAATCGCGCGCGCGTAGTCGAAACGGTCGAAGTCGCGCTCATACGCGCGATAGATGCGCTCGGCCAGTTCGGACGTGTAATATAGCGGCCAGTCGGCGTGGTGCGACTCGTTGATTGCAACGGCCGCTTCGCGGCGGATATCGTCCGGAGCATTTAAAAAATCGAGCACGTCGGCGAAGTCCGTGCTAAAGTTTTCCAATTTGCCGATCAGGTCGAGTTTGATGCCGGGCATGCTTATAATGTCGTCCTGCGCCTGCAGGTGAATATCGTGGCCCGATTTTGCGGTGGCGGCGGCAAAAATCGTAAACTCGGCAAACGATAACGTGCGCTCCGGCCCGCCAGGAAGGTCGGCGTCGATCTCCTGCCGCATATCCAGATAGGCATCGATGAAGACGTCGCCGGGAACCAGCGGTTTGTCCGCGAATTTGTCGGCCCAACACGACACGGCGCGTGCATAGGGGTTGCGGACAAAGGTAAATCGCAGCGCGTCGGGGCTGCTCGCCATCCGAAAGAGCGAATCGATCGTGATGTTACGCGGCCCGTAGGGCCCGCGATAAAGCGAGCGCCGGACCGGTTTCAGCGAGCGCGAATGCCGGCCGTCAATTTTCGCTAATGTTTTTCGGATTCGTGTCGAGCCTGCCTTGGGCACCGCGATATAGATAACATTGTGCCTCGGCATGACATTGAGCAGCAAATCCGGCCGGTAACCGTTTGCGGTCAAGGTCTTGTGGAATTGAAGCGCCGCCGGATTGCGAATGCGGGCCAGGGCATGGCTGGCAATCCCGGGGATATTTTTGATGGCCAGTTCAAGCGGCCGCAATGTGCGCATGCGCCCCGACCTCGGTCGAGTCGCCCCACGACTTTATAATTCCTTCTGTTTTCGCGGCGAATAAACGCGGGATAAATTCGTTATGCGAAACGCCGGATTAATTTTCTGAAAATGCCGCAGGCAATCACGCCCGCTTGCGTTGAGCCTCTTGAATCGCCTGCCAGATGCGCGCGGGCGTCATCGGCATTTGCAACTCCCGGATGCCGTAATCCGACAGCGCATCGATCACCGCATTGGCGACCGTCGGCAGCCCGCCGGACGTGCCGGCCTCGCCGCAGCCTTTGGCGCCGACCGGATTGAGCTTGGTCGGCACCGGGCGGTTGGCGACCGTGATCATCGGCACGTCGTGCGCGTGCGGCATGGCGTAGTCCATGAACGAGCCGGTGATGAACTGACCGTCGGCGTCGTAGACCGCTGCCTCCAGCAGCGCCTGGCCGAGCCCTTGCACCACGCCGCCCTGGATCTGGCCTTCCACCAGGAGCGGATTGACTACGGTGCCGAAGTCGTTGACCGCGATGTATTTCACCGTGCGCGTGAGGCCGGTGTCGGGGTCGATCTCGACTTCGGCGATATGAACGCCGTTCGGGCAGGTGCCGGGCACCGGCTCGGTGACATGCGTGACGTCGAGCGACGTCGGCACGCCCTCCGGTAGGCGCATGCCGGAGCGCAGGCGTTCGGCCAGCGTCATAATGTCGATCGCGCGGTCGGTGCCGGCAATGACGAAGCGCCCGCGGTCGAATTCGATGTCGCCCGCCGCGGCTTCCAGCACGTGCGCGGCGATTTGCTTGCCGACCTCGATCACCTTGTCGGAGGCCTGCACGATCGCCGTTCCGCTCAGCATGGTGGAGCGCGAACCGCCGGTGCCACCACCGGTAGTGAGCTCGTCGCTGTCGCCTTGCAGCAGGCGGATGCGTTCGAACGGCACGCCGAGCTTTTCGGTCAGCACTTGTGCAAACGTGGAAGCGTGGCCTTGCCCGTAATCGAGTGTGCCGGTGACGATGGTGACTGTGCCGTCGGCATTGAAACGAAGCGCGGCCTGTTCGATGGTCATCGAGGCGGTGGTCTCGACATAGCAGGCAAGCCCTAGCCCGCGCAACTTGCCGGCGCGCTTGCTCTCGCGCTTGCGTTTCTTGAAGCCTTTGACGTCGGCGCGTTCGAGTGCCTCCTTGAACAGGCCGGGAAAATCGCCGCAGTCGTAGGTGATGCCCGAAGCCGCTTTGAACGGCATCTCGCGCGCTTTGATGAAATTGCGCCGCCGCAGTTCGAACCGGTCGATGCCGAGTTCGGCGGCGGCGAAATCCATCGTCCGCTCCATGTTGAAGGCGCCTTCCGGCCGCCCGGCGCCGCGATAGGCCGACACCACCACCGTGTTGGTGAACACGCATTGCGTCGCCACCTCGAGCAGCGGCGTGCGGTACATGCTGATGATGTTCTTGGTCACGTTGAGCGTCGGCAGCATCGGACCGAAGGCCGGGCAATAGCCGCCCAGATTGCCGTAGCCGGTGAGCCGCATCGCCGTGATCATGCCGTCTTTGTCGAAGGCTACTTCCCCGGTCATGTCGTAGTCGCGGCCGTGATGATCGGACACGAAGCTGCCCGAGCGCTCGTCGGTCCATTTCACCGGCCGCCCGAGCGCGCGCGCGCCGTGCAGGATGCAGACATATTCCGGAAAAACAGCGGCCTTCATGCCGAACGAACCGCCGACATTGCCGGTGAGCACGCGCAATTTGTCGGCCGGCGCGCTCAAGATGTCGCGCAGCATGTTCTTCAGGCCAAACACGCCTTGGCTGCATGAGTGGAACGTCCACTTCTCGTTTTTGGCGTCGAACTCGCCGATGGCCACGCGCGGCTCGATCGAAGCCACCACCAGCCGCTGATTGATCAGCGGCAGACGCACGACATGCGCCGCCTTGGCGAAGGCCTCGGCGACCTTCTCGGTATCGCCGTGGTGATAGTCGAGCGCGATATTGCCCGGCACGTCATCCCATAGCTGCGGCGCGCCCGGCTTTGCCCCATCGCGGGCGCTGATCACCGCCGGCAGCGGCTCGATGTCGAGCGCCACCGCTTCGGCGGCATCCTTGGCTTGTGCGACGGTTTCCGCGATGACGCAGGCGACGGGATCGCCGACGAAACGCACTTTGTCGCCGGCAAGCGCCGGCCGCGGCGTGTAACGGATCGGCGAGCCGTCGCGGGACTTGAGTGGCAGCGTGCATTTGAGCCCGCCATAGCCTTTGAGGTCTGCGGCGGTGAGCACCGCCAGCACCCCGGGCATCGCCTTGGCGGCGGCGGTGTCGATGCCGCGGATCACACCGTGCGCGTCGCGGCTACGCACCATCACCGCATAGGCCTGGCCGGGTAGGTTGATGTCGTCGGTGTAGCGGCCTTCGCCGCGCACCAACTTCGGGTCCTCGGTGCGCCTGACCGGCTGGCCGACGCCGAATTTGGTCAGGGCTAGCGCGGCTTCGTCGGTTCTATTGTCCATGCCGGGGCTTTTTGGGGGTCGTTGCGTGGAAGTATTCAGATAAAGCAGGCTGGCCGCTTCTACAAGAATGGGTTTTAGGCAGGAGGGTTGCGTAGGCTACAGGCGCTGTTAGACTTTTTGCGATCGAGGGAACAACTCGCGGCTCCTGTGGAACGCTGGGAGGCGGCCGGGGGCTGCAGGAAGGCTTAAAATATGAGCGGCGAGGCCGGGGACAACCCGGGCCTCGACCCCGCCATGGTTCGGGCGCCGCCAGGGCGGTCCCGATGGGGTCGGCGGTCGCCCGGACGATTCGGCGGCGGCTCGGGCAGCGATCGCGGCGGGGCGAGCTACGCCGCGCTCGATCTCGGCACCAATAATTGCCGCCTGCTGGTGGCGCGTCCCGCTGGCGACGGCTTCCGCGTGGTCGACGCTTTCTCGCGCATCATCCGGCTCGGCGAGGGCGTCAGCGCCTCGCGGCGCATCAGCGAGGCGGCGATCGCGCGCGCGCTTGAGGCGCTCACCATCTGCCGCAACAAGATGAAAAACAAAGGCGTCACCCGCGCCCGCCTGATTGCAACCGAGGCCTGCCGCGCGGCGGAGAATGGCGCCGATTTCCGCGCCCGCGTCGCCGAGGAAGTCGGCCTCGAACTGGAAGTGATCGACCGCGAGACCGAGGCGCTGCTCGCCGCCACCGGCTGCACCACGCTGATCGATCCGCAAGCCGACGGCGTGGTGCTGTTCGATATCGGCGGCGGCTCTTCCGAATTGGTGCGGCTCAACCGTTCGCAGCAAAGCCGCGGCGGGCCGCCGCCGCCGCAGATTCGCGGCTGGATCTCGCTGCCCTATGGCGTGGTGACGCTGGCCGAGCGGCACGGCGGCATCATCGTCTCCCGGCAAATCTACGAGGCGATGGTGCGGGAAGTCGCGGACGTGATCGCGCCGTTCGCGCGAGAACATGGCGGCGAGGCCTTAAACGGCGTCCACATGCTCGGCACCTCCGGCACGGTGACGACGATTGCCGGCGTGCATCTCGATCTTAAACGCTACGACCGCAACCGCGTCGACGGCTGCTGGATGGGCGAGAGAGAGATCAGCGCGGTGATCGACCGGCTACTGGCCATGAGCTACGAGCAACGCGTCGCCAGTCCCTGCATCGGCGCAGAGCGCGCCGACTTGGTACTCGCCGGCTGCGCCATCCTGGACGCTATCCGCCGCGCCTTTCCCTGTCCGCGCCTGCGCGTCGCCGACCGCGGGTTGCGCGAAGGCATGCTGGTGCAGATGATGCGCGACGACGGCGTATGGGATGGCGGCAATCAAGTGGCAATGTCGTGACGGCGCGCGGCAAGCAACCGAACAAAAGCGGTCCGCCGCGCGCGCTGAAGGTCCGTGTCAGGAGCAAGCGCCGCTCGCAATCGTCCAAGCTGTGGCTTGAGCGCCAGCTCAACGACCCTTACGTTGCGCGCGCCAAGCGCGAAGGCTTGCGTTCGCGCGCCGCCTTCAAGCTGATCGAGATCGACGACAAGGCGCGCATCCTGAAGAAAGGCGCGCGCGTGATCGATCTCGGCGCCGCGCCCGGCGGCTGGAGCCAGGTGGCGGCCAAGCGCGTCGGCGCGCCGCGGACGGGCCGTGTGGTCGCCATCGATCTGTTGCCGATGGAGCCAATAGCCGGCGTCGATTTTGCGGTTGTCGATTTCCTCGATGCCGCCGCGCCGGACAAATTGACAGCTATGCTGGGCGGGCCGGCCGACGTAGTGCTCTCCGACATGGCGGCCAACGCCACCGGCCACGCCAGGACCGACCACCTGAAGATCATGGCGCTGGTGGAAGCCGCAGCCGACTTTGCCCGCGAGGTGCTTAGCCCCGGCGGCAGTTTTCTCGCCAAGGTGCTGCAAGGCGGCACCGAAGCGGCGTTGCTTGCCGCCCTCAAGCGCGATTTCGCAACGGTCAAACACGTGAAGCCGGCGGCGAGCCGGTCGGATTCGGCCGAGCTTTATCTGTTGGCGACCGGTTTTCGCGCGATATCCTAACGGTGGTCGTTCCACACGTCGGTGAAGCGCAAATTGCGCCGGTGCGCCTGGTGTGGCGGCACGCGGTGCGGATACTGCACGGCGCGATAGCTACGCGCATGTTGTTTGAGCGCTTGGTAGGTTTGCCGGCGGTGCGGTTCGCTTTTGCGGCCGGCGTGCCGCGGGCGCTCGTATTTTTGCGCGGCGCGGCTCGGCTTCCAGGTATTGTGACGGGCAGCCGAATTGCGGTCGTGCGCATCGCGCGCAGGGTATGCGCGCCAGTTAGCCGAGCGCGCCGGCGGATCGGGTTCAATCGTCACCCGCCGGTCGATGTGATCGTCGCCACGCGTGGCGACGATTTCCGGCGGCTTGGCCGGCGGCATGGCGATTGGCGGATCCGGCTGCGGCGCTTGCGCGTCGGGTTGCGGGGTGGCTTCTATCCTGCGCGGGTCGGGTATCGGTAACGGCGCGTTCGCCGCAAGCGCGGCGAGCTTGGCCCGGCGGTCTTGCTCGGCAAGCTTGGCCTTGCGCTGCACATCCGCGAGTGCGGCCTGGCGTTTTTGCTCGGCGAGCTTGGCCTGGCGTTCTTGCTCGGCGATTTCGGCTTGGCGTTTTTGCTCGGCAAGTTCGGCCTGGCGCTTCTGTTCTGCGATTTCGGCCAGGCGCTTTTTTTCCGCCAGGCGCGCCTTCAATTGCCGGTCCTCGGCGGTGGCGCGCGTCAACGCCCGGCGCGCATCGTCGAGATTGCGGTCGCGCGCGAGCGCCAGCTTGAAGTCGGCCATCGCCCGGTCGAACTGCTGGATCTGTTCGCGCGCCAACCCGCGTTGGTAATAGACCTGCGCGTTCTTCGGATCGAGCGCGCTAATATGATCGAAATCGTCGGCGGCTTTGGCGTAATCTTTGGTCTGCATCAATGCCATGGCGTGTGCATTGAGTGCGGCGACATTCTTCGGGTTGTGCTTGAGCACGGCGCCGTAGTCGGCGATGGCCCCGTTTATGTCACCTCTATCGTGCTTGATCTGCGCCCGTGTCATCAGCGCCGTCACGTTGTCTGGATTGCGCGCAAGGCCGTCGTTGAGATCGGCCAGCACCTGCGCGGTCTCGCCATTGGCTTGACTCAGGCCGGCGCGCTCGAAATAGACCGCGGCCGGCCGCGGATCGAGCCGGATGGCCTCATTAAGATCGTCAATGGCGCGGGCGGTATCGCCTTTACTCTCATATATCTTGGCCCGCGCGCGGTAGGGCGCCGGGCTGATCGTGCCCAGTTCGATGGCGCGGTCGAGATCGGCGAGCGCGCGGTCGACGTCGTTCTTCGCCAGATAAATCTGACTGCGTTCGCCATAGACCAGCGGGTTATTCGCGTCGGTTTTGAGCGCCTTGTCGAAGTCGGCGAGAGCGCCGTTGTAATCCTTCTTGTGAGCGAGCGCTGCGCCGTGCAGTGCGATCGCCGCCGCATTGTCGGCGTCGAGCTTGAGCATCGCGTTGGCATCGTGCAGCGCGCCGTCGACATCGCCGTCGTCGAGCCGCAATTCGCCGCGAATTTTGAGAAAGTCGGCGGTCCAGGTGAATTTCAGCGCGCGGTTGATGTCGGCCATGGCGCGTTTGCGCTCGCCCTTGGCGGCGTAGATTTCGGCGCGCAAGCTGTAAGGCGTCGGCGCGCTCTGGTCGGCCATCACCGCGTGGTCGTAAGCCGCGAGCGCCTTGTCGAGATTGTGCCTCTTGCGCCAGATGTCGCCCTCGGCGGTAAAGACGGTGACGTTTTTTGGATCGAGCTTGCCTGCGCGCTGATAATCGCTGAGCGCGCGATCGAGGTCGCCGGCGCCTTCAAAAGCCTGCGCCCGCAGCATGTAATCTTCGCCGTTCGGCGAAAGTCGTACGGCGCGATCGAAATCGGCGATGGCGCGCGTGTAGTCTTTCTGACGCAAATAGATCTGCCCGCGTCCGCTATAGGGCGTGGCGCGACGGCTGCTCAAGCTCATCGCCTTTTCATAGTCCTGGAGCGCGCCGTCGATATAGCCGAGGTCGCGCCGCACCGTGGCGCGGTTGACGTAAGGCGAGGCCGAATTGGGATCGAGTTTGATGGTCTCGTCGTAGTCGGCGATGGCCCGGCCATAGTTACCGCGCGCATACCAAGCATTGCCGCGGTTCTGATAGGCGGGAGCGAATTCCGGGGCGAGCGCGACCGCTTGGTCGAAATCGGAAATAGCGTGCGGGATGTCGCCGCGGTCGAGGAAGGCGAGCCCGCGCAGCGAATAGGCGACGCCAGCCGGCTCGCCGCGCAGATGGCCGGAATTGATCATCGCGCTGCAGGCGGCGATGCGCTGATCGGCGGCGTCTTCGGTTTGCATGCTGCATGTTCGAATGTCCTGCATGCTCAATTGCGCGTGCGCCGTCGCCGGTAGCGTCACGTCAATTGCCACGGCCGCTAGCGCTCCGAAAATCGCAGTTGGCAGCTTCGCGCACATCGCTGAACGGCTCACTCAATTAACCATGGTGCCCGCTCAAAATAAACGTGCGGGCAAAGACTTGTCTTGCGCGAATTTGGTTAATGTCCGTAAATGGTTAACGTCTAGAATTTCAATAAAACTCAACCGACCCGTTGGTCGGACGGCTCCGTCGGCGTCGGCAACCGGTTGGCCAGTTCCGCCCCGGCGTCGGGCGAAAGCCGCGCGAAAATGAACACCGAGGTCGCCGAGATCGCCGCCACTGCCAAGAAGGCGGGCGGAAAGTCGACCGCGCTCAAAGTCGGGCTGCCGCGGAAATAGACCGTGAGTTCCACCGCTAGCGCGCCCAGCGCCACCCCGGTCGACACCGACAACTGCTGCGCGACACTCAGCAGGGCCGTGGCGCGGCTCACGCGCGCCGGCTCCACCTCGGCATAGGCGATGGTGTTGATGCTGGTGAACTGCAGGGAACGGAAGAAGCCGCCGACCAGCAGCAGCGCCACCATCACCGCCACCGGCGTGCTCTGGGTGAAGGTGGCGCAAACGGCGAGGAAGGCGGAGCTCGCCACCGCATTGATCACCAGGATGGTGCGGAAGCCGAAGCGGCGCAGGATGGTCGCCGTCGCCCATTTCATGCCCATGGCGCCGAGCGCGGTCGCGAATGTGACCATGCCGGATTGGAACGGCGTCATGCCGAAGCCGACTTGCAGCATCAGCGGCAGCAGGAACGGCAGCGCGCCAAGGCCGAGCCGGAAGATGAAGCCGCCGGTGACGCTGGCGAAGAACGTCGGCAGCCGGAATAGCGTGAGGTCGAGCGCCGGCACCGCGGTGTGCCGCGCGTGCACCAGATAGGCCGCGATGAAGCATATGCCGCCGACGATCAGCGCCACCACCACGGTCCACGGCAGGTAATTGAGCCCCAGTACCGAAAAGCCGAAAGCGACGCCAGCAATGCCGAGGCCGGCCAGCACCATGCCGACAATGTCGAAACGCTCTTGCTGCTCGGCGCGCAGATCCTCGATGAAGCGGGTGGCGAGCAAAATGCCGATGAGGCCGATCGGAACGTTGATGATGAAGATCCAATGCCAGGACGCGTAGGTGGTGATGAAGCCGCCGAGCGGCGGTCCGAGCATCGGGCCGATCAGCGCCGGCGTCGTCACCCAGGCCATGGCGTTGACCAGTTGGCGCTTGTCGATCGAGCGCACCAGCACCATGCGGCCGACCGGGGTCATCATGGCGCCGCCCATGCCCTGGACGATACGGGCGATGACGAAATCGGTGAGCGAGTTGGACAGCGCGCAGCCGATCGAGCCGATGACGAACACGGCGATGGCGGCGCGGAACACGGTGCGCGCGCCGAAGCGGTCGGCCGTCCAGCCGCTTGCCGGGATGAAGATCGCGAGCGAGAGCAGGTAGGAGGTGATCGCCAGCTTGAGCGCCAGCGGATTGGTGCCGATATCGGTCGCGATCGCCGGCAGCGAGGTGGCGATCACCGTCGAATCCATGTTCTCCATGAACAGGGCGACCGCGATGATCAGCGGTACGATGCGGTCGCGGCGTATGGGCATTCGGTCGGGGCGGTTGAGGGTTCTGGGCTGGGCTCTTCAATAGCAGAGCCGCGGCGGAACGGAGGCGGCCCCCTTCATAACAGCCATCCACGAATGGCCTAGGAATCGCCGCCATCCCGTGCTACTGACCGGCGCCAACCCAAAAGCGGGCCGTGACGTCGGGCGAGGGACCCCCTCGCAGCAGGCATTCTATCAGCCTTCGGCGACCGGCCTCGTTCTCCTTTTCGGGTGAGACGGAGTTGGCGATGGCCGGAAAAGACGGAAAAAACAACGAAAGCCCGCGAGAAGGGCTGACTTTCGACGACGTGCTGATCAGGCCCGGCCTGTCCGAGGTGCTGCCCGGCGAGGTCGATATACGCTCGCACATCACCCGCTCGATCGCCGTCAATATCCCGATTGTCGCTTCCGCCATGGACACCGTGACCGAGTCGCAGATGGCCATCGCCATGGCGCAGGCCGGCGGCATCGGCGTCATCCACCGCAATCTGGAGCCGGACACCCAGGCGGGGCAGGTCCGCCAGGTCAAGAAATTCGAATCCGGCATGGTGGTCAATCCGCTCACCATCGAGCCGGGCGCCACGCTGCAAGAAGCGCTCGACCTGATGAAGGAGAATCGCATCTCCGGCGTGCCGGTGGTGGAAGGCGGCGGCAACGGTAAAGCCGGCAAGCTGGTCGGTATTCTCACCAACCGCGACGTTCGCTTTGCCACCGATCCGCGCCAGCGCGTCGCCGAACTGATGACCAAGGATACGCTCATCACCGTGCGCGAGGGTGTCAGCCAGGACGAGGCCAAGCGCCTGCTGCATCAGCACCGTATCGAGAAGCTGCTGGTGGTCGACAGCCAATACCGCTGCGTCGGCCTGATCACCGTCAAGGACATGGAAAAGGCCATTACCAATCCGAATGCCTGCAAGGACGAGCAGGGCCGCTTGCGCGTCGCCGCCGCCACCACGGTTGGCGACAACGGTTTCGCGCGCACCGAAGCTTTGATCGCCGCCGGCGTCGACTTGGTCGTGGTCGACACCGCACACGGCCATTCGCGCTACGTGCTCGACGCGGTTACCCGTATCAAGAAACTGTCCAACGCCGTACAGGTGGTGGCCGGAAATGTCGCGACATCGGAAGGCGCCAAGGCGCTGATCGATTGCGGCGCCGACGCTATCAAGGTCGGCATCGGCCCGGGCTCGATCTGCACCACCCGCATCGTCGCCGGCGTCGGCGTGCCGCAACTCACCGCCATCATGGACGCGGTTGAGGCGGGCAAGAAAGCGAATATTCCGGTGATCGCCGACGGCGGCATCAAATATTCCGGCGATCTCGCCAAGGCGCTGGCCGCCGGCGCCGACTGCGCCATGGTCGGTTCGCTGCTCGCCGGCACCGACGAGACGCCGGGCGAGGTGTTCCTCTATCAGGGCCGCTCCTACAAGAGCTATCGAGGCATGGGTTCGGTCGGCGCCATGGCGCGCGGCTCGGCCGACCGCTACTTCCAGCAGGACATCAAGGACGCGCTCAAGCTAGTGCCGGAAGGCGTCGAAGGCCAGGTCGGCTACAAGGGCCCGGTCGGCAATGTGCTGCACCAATTGGCCGGCGGCCTGCGCGCCGCCATGGGCTATGTCGGCGCCAAGACGCTGGACGAATTCCATAGCAAAGCGGAATTCATGCGCATCTCGGGCGCAGGGCTTCGCGAAAGCCACGTGCACGACGTGACCATCACGCGCGAGAGCCCGAATTACCCGAGCGGGGGCTGATTATTCGCCCTCCCCAGGACGGAGGGACTTGCCATGCCCGCCGCAAGGAAACCTGCCGATCCCTTCGCCGCCTTGCACGAGGCGACGCTTAAGCATCGCGCCGCGCACGGCTGCAACGCCTATCCTTACGACAACGGCGCGCTGCTCGGGGCGCTGGCGGCCGCCGCCAACGCGCGGCGCGTGCTCGAACTCGGCACCGCGCTCGGCTACACCGCGCTGTGCTTCGCCAAGGGCGCGCCACAGGCGGTGATCGACACGATCGAGCGCGATGCCGAGCACGTGCGGCTCGCGCGCGAGCAGGTCGAGGCGCATGGGCTTGCCGGCCACGTCGTCGTGCACGAAGGCGACTTCGCCGCGGTGATGGCGCGGCTCGATCCCGGCTACGACGTGGCGTTTTTCGACGGGCTCACCCCGCCGCGGCCGCTGCTCAAGGAGTTGCGCCGGCTGTTGCGCGCGCGCGGCCTCTTGATCAGCGCCAATCTCACCCACAAGGGGGCGGACGCCTATCTCGCCGCCTTGCAAGACAAGAAGACTTGGCTTACCGCCTTCATCGACGAGGAGCGTGAGACTGCGCTGAGCGTCAAGCTGTAATCCCGGGGCGCCCTATGGCTATCCAATACGTGCTGCTGCCGCTGTTCGTCGAGGTCGCACTGACCTTTGCGCTGCTGTTCTGGATGGCGCGCTCGCGCGTCGCCGCGGTCAAGAGCAAGCAGGTCAAAATGGCCGACGTCGCGCTCGGGCAGTTGAACTGGCCGCCGCGCGTGCAGCAGATCAGCAACAGCTACCACAGCCAATTCCAGCTTCCGGTTCTGTTCTACCTCCTGACCATGCTGGCGATCGTCCTGCATCAGGCGGACCTCTTGTTCGTCGCGCTGGCTTGGCTGTTCGTGCTGTCCCGGCTCGTACACGCCTATATCCACACCGGCACGAATTATATCTCGCATCGATTCAACACGTTCGCCGTCGGCGTAGTCGTCCTGTTGGCGATGTGGGCGATCTTCGCGGTGCGCGTCCTCGCCGGCTGGCCATGAGAAATTCAGTATGACGCCGGGGGCGCGGCTCGCCGCCGCCATCGAAGTCTTCGCCAATCTCGAGAGCGAACGCCGGCCGGCGGCCGACGCGCTCAAGAGTTGGGGGCTGGCGCATCGTTTCGCCGGCTCGGGCGACCGTGCCGCCATTGCCGGGCTGGTCTATGACGCGCTGCGGCGGCGCGCCTCGAGCGCCTTCATCATGGGGGCGGACACGCCGCGCGCCATCTTGCTCGGCATGCTCAAGCGTGAGCGCGGGCTCGACAGCGGGGCGATCGCCAAACTGGCGAGCGGGGAAAAATACGCAGCGGAGGCGTTGAGCGACGGCGAGCGCCAACATCTCGATGCCGCCGACCTTGCGGGCGCACCGGCGCACGTCGCCGGCGATTATCCCGAATGGCTGGAGCCGCATTTCGTTTGCGCCTTCGGCGAGACGCGCGCGCAAGAGGGCGCAGCGCTCGCCTCGCGCGCGCCCCTCGACCTGCGCGTGAACACGCTGAAGGCCGACCGCGACAAAGTGGCCGGCATGCTGTCGGACCTGAACCCGGAACCCGCCGCTTGGTCGCCTTGGGGCCTGCGCGTGCGTCTGTCGGCCGACGCCAAGAGCCCGGCGATCCATGCCGAGCCGGCGTTCCTCAAGGGGCTCTTCGAAGTGCAGGACGAAGGTTCGCAATTGGCCGCGTTGTTTTCCGGCGCTAAGGCCGGCGAACAGGCGGTCGATCTCTGCGCCGGCGCCGGCGGCAAGACACTCGCGCTCGCCGCCATGATGGAGAACAAGGGACAGATTTTCGCCACCGACGACGACAAGCGCCGCCTCGCGCCGATGCACGACCGGCTCAAGCGCTCGGGCGCGCGCAACGTGCAAGTGCGCACGCCGAAGTCTGTCGGTGGTGAACTCGACGATCTCCAGGGCCGCTGCGACCTGGTGCTGATCGACGCGCCGTGCACCGGCACCGGCGCCTGGCGGCGCAATCCGGACGCCAAATGGCGTATGCGGCCCGGCGCCCTGGAACAGCGGCAGAAGGAGCAGGCGGACATCCTCGATCGCGCCGCGCCGTTGCTCAAGGCCGGCGGACGAATTGCCTACGTTACGTGTTCGGTGCTGGACGAGGAAAACGGCGCGCAGGTACGCGCATTCCTCGCGCGCCACCCCGAATTCGCCATGCGGCCGCCGGCCGAGGTCGCCAATGCGCTAGGCGAGCGCGCATTTATGTTCGCCAAGGCGGCGCGGCTGTCGGACGAAGGCATCCTCATGACGCCGCGCACGTCCGACACGGACGGATTTTTCGTCTCGGTGCTGCGGAGCAGCGGTTGAGCCGTCCGGGGTCGAATTAACGCCTGCGTTAGACGAATTCCCCCTTTGCGCCGCATTCCCGGCCCAATTTCCCCGCGAAATTTTCGTGACTGACGCGCTCGAACCCCTCCGACAAGGCTTTCCCCCGATGCTAGTGGCCAGGCGCGATCCTTTTCATCCTGGTGCGTGCGACGCCGGCTACCATCCGGCCGACGGCGCGACCGAGCGGCCCCGGCTCGCACGGACGGTTTCGATGCTGCAGGTCGTAGGCTCGCTTTTGGCGATCCCGGTCGGCCTGGCAAGCGCCTATTCGATTTATCGCGTCAATTTCTCGCCCGACACCGCCTGCCAGACCCTGCGTGCTGGCATCGTTTCCATGCTCGACAGGAATGTCGATGCGGCAACACGGCGAATTCTGGTGCGGCGAGACGTCGAAACCTTCGAAAAAACCTGCGGCGCGGTCGACCCCGACGCGACGGCCGCGTTCAAGACCTTGCTGGTGACCGCGCCGGTGAGCGCAGTCGCCGTTGCGCCAGCGGTGGCGCAACCTGCCGCCGCACCGGCGAAGCAAGCGGTGCGTAAGATCGAACCGCACGTGCAGGTCGCCAAGGCGCTCCCTGACATCGAAGCCACACGGCGCGATCATGCCGTGTCCGATCAACAGTGGATCGACGCGGTTCGGCAGGCGTTGGTGACGGGCGACCGCGCGCCGGAGCTGCCGCCGGTCGCGAAACAGGCGCTTGCGCCTAAATCGGTCATGGCGCCGGCCGCGCCGACGCCAATGGCGCCACCTCTCGTTTCTGTTCCGGTGGTGCCGACGCCGGCTGCGGCTATGCCCGCGGCAGCGGCAACGCCCGCGCCACAGGCCGACGCCGATCATCCGGTGCCGCCGGCGGCGATCCCCGATCCGTCCGCTCCGGCAGCGGCCGCTCCCGTCGCGCCCCATTCGCGCATCGGCCGTTTGATCGCACGCGTGCCTCTATTGGGTCCGATCTGGGAAAACGGACAGCAATAAACTGATTATTGCGACTGCCAATCGGCCACCGCCGCCACGTCCGCCTCGACCTGCCAGCGTCCGCTCTTCCCCGGCGCGCGTTCGGCCGCAGCCAGCCGCGCGAGGAAATCGGCGCGCGGGATATCGCGGAAGCCCATGTCGTGGCAGGTCGGCGTCATCACCTTGCCGTCGTTGAAGGCAAATCCCCAATGCGCGAGGTGCCAATTGAGCACGGTGAAGCCGATCTTCGAGGTGTTGGGCTCGTGCGAGAATTGCGACTCGGTGACGAAAACGCCACCCATCGACATGCCATAGCCGCCGCCGGCCAGCTCGCCCTTGTCGTTCCAGACTTCGAAAGAATGCGCGAAGCCGGCGTCAAACGCCTCGGCATAGACCTGCATGACGCGCGGCGTGATCCAGGTGACATGCCAGCGGCCTTGGCGTTGGCCGGCGCAAGCCTTGATGACGCCATCGAAGTCGCGGTCGAAGCTGACAGTATAACGCCCCTGCCGCATCTGCCGGCGCAGCCGCTTGGCGATGTGCATCGCGTCGAAGACCAGCACCGAGCGCTGCGGCGGCGACCACCATTTCAGCGGCGCGACATGGGCGAGCGGGTAGAGCCCGCGCCGGTAGCCGGTAAGGATCGTCGGCAGCGAGAAATCGTGCACGATGCCGGCTAAGCCCGGCGGGTTCCCAAGCGCGCGTTCGGGGTCGGGCAAAGCGTAGTCGGGGGCGAGCAGTTCGTGGAAGCAGAGCCGGGCGAGGTTGGGCAGGCCGGACAGCCGCCGCGGCATCAGCGACCAGGCAAGCCCGAGCGCGATGCGCGAAGCCTTTTCGCCGAGGCTCTCGCGAAACAGCAGGGCGCGGCGATCCGCCCCGGGGGCGGGGAAAAGCGTCATATGGTCGGTGTGGTAGGCCAAGTACGTTGCCCAAACGCTTATGGAAACGGCGCAAATCTTGCGTCTTGTCCCTTATTGTCTCTCACGCCAGGGCTAATGGAGGGTTATCTGAATGGCTCGAAATGCGGCTTAGTTAACCGGAACCTGCCGGCGCCTTGACCGCAGGCCGGCCCAACCCCACAAAGCCGCCTGCAACCGGCCCGATTCCTCGTCCGCTCGCGTTAAGGTCGTCCATGTCAGCCAAGAATTTGCACGACAAAGTCCTCATCGTCGATTTCGGCTCGCAGGTGACCCAACTCATCGCGCGGCGGGTGCGCGAGGAGAAGGTCTATTGCGAGATCGTGCCCTACCAGAAGGCGGAGGAAGCCTTCCGCGCGATGAAGCCTAAGGCGGTGATCCTGTCGGGCGGGCCGGCCTCGGTGCTCGACAAGGATGCCCCGCTTGCGCCCAAGGCGATCTACGAGGTCGGCGTGCCGGTGCTCGGCATCTGCTACGGCGAACAGGCGATGGCGGCGCAGCTTGGCGGCAAGGTCGAGGGCGGCCACCATCGCGAATTCGGCCGCGCCGAGGTGGAAGTGGTGGCCGACTGCCCGTTGTTCGAGGGCGTCTGGCGCAAAGGCGAAAAATACCCGGTGTGGATGAGCCACGGCGACCGGGTGACCAAACTGCCGGACGGCTTCCGCGTGCTCGGCATTTCGCCCAACGCGCCGATTTCCATCATCGGCGACGACGACCGCAAGTTTTACGCCACCCAATTCCATCTCGAGGTGATGCACACCCCGCACGGCGCCGCGCTCCTGCGCAATTTCGTGCGCAAGGTGGCCGGGCTTGCCGGCGACTGGACCATGCGCGCCTTCAAGGACGAGGCGATTGAGAAAATTCGCAAACAGGTCGGCAAGGGGCGCGTGATCTGCGGTCTGTCCGGCGGCGTCGACTCGGCGGTCGCCGCCGTGCTCATTCACGAAGCGATCGGCGACCAGCTCACCTGCGTACTGGTCGATCACGGCCTGTTGCGGCTCGCCGAGGCGCAGAAGGTCGTGGCCATGTTCCGCGACAGCTACAACATTCCGCTGGTGCACGTGAACGCCGAGGACGCCTTCCTCAAGGCGCTCGCAGGCATCGAGGACCCGGAAGAGAAACGCAAGACCATCGGCCGGTTGTTCATCGACGTGTTCGACGCCGAAGCGAAAAAGATCGGCGGCGCCGATTTCCTCGCGCAAGGCACGCTCTATCCCGACGTGATCGAAAGCGTCTCGTTCACCGGCGGGCCTTCCGTCACCATCAAGTCGCATCACAATGTCGGCGGCCTGCCCGAGCGCATGAAGATGAAGCTGGTCGAGCCGTTGCGCGAATTGTTCAAGGACGAGGTGAGGGCGCTCGGCCGCGAACTCGGCCTGCCCGACAGTTTCGTCGGCCGCCATCCGTTTCCCGGGCCGGGCCTGGCGATCCGCATTCCCGGCGCGATCACGCGCGAGAAGCTCGACATATTGCGATTGGCCGACGAGATTTACATCGAGGAAATCCGTCGCACGGGTTTGTACGACAATATCTGGCAGGCCTTCGCCGTGCTGCTGCCGGTGAAGACGGTTGGCGTCATGGGCGACGGCCGCACCTATGACTACGTCATCGGCTTGCGCGCGGTGACTTCGACCGACGGCATGACGGCGGATTTCTATCCCTTCGACATGCGGTTTTTGGGCATGGTGGCGACGCGCATCATCAACGAGGTCAAGGGAGTCAACCGCGTGGTCTACGACGTGACGTCGAAGCCGCCGGGGACGATTGAGTGGGAGTAGATGTTCTAACCGTGTGGATGAATTGAGCCATAGGGTTTCGTTGGCCGCAAAGTGCGGCCGCGGGCGCAGGCCGAAACGTTTCGCCGATCCGTCTTGCGTCATCCACTGCGGACCGCCGCCATGGCCTATTTCCAAAATAATGCCGTCAACCTGCTCAACCTTCACTACGGCATCCATTCGCTGGCGCTGAGCGGAACCGGCGCGTTTTACACCGTCTTCCTGTTCAAGGCGGGTGTACCGATTCCCGCTGTGCTCGCCTCGCTGGCGGCAATTTTGCTCGGTCGATTTCTGTTGCGTCCGGCCATCCTGCCGCTCGCCACGCGCCTGGGTCTCAAGCCGCTGCTGATTGCGGGCACCATCGGCTCGGGGTTGCAGTATCTGGTCCTCGCCGAAGTCCACGGAATTGGCGGGTATCTCTTTGCGCTCATCGCCGCGACGGCGGTCGCAGACACGCTCTATTGGACCAGCTATCACGCCTACTTCGCCTCGCTCGGCGATGCGGTGCATCGCGGCCAGCAGATCGGCGCACGTGAGGCCATCGTCGCGATCGTCGGCATCGCGGCGCCGCTTGTGGCCGGCTGGGCACTGGTCGTGTTCGGTCCGCGCGTCGCATTCGGAGCGACCGGCCTCGTGATCGTTCTGGCAGCCGCTCCGCTGCTATGGACGCCGAACATCGTCGTGCCGCGAACAGCGCCACGCGCCTTCCGCGCCGCGCTGCCTGGCGTGCTGCTATTCGTCGCCGACGGTTGGATGGCGGCCGGCCTGGTGTTCGTCTGGCGGCTTGCGCTGTTCATCTCGTTGGGAGAACAGTTCCAGGCGTTCGGTGGGGCCATGGCTATCGCGGCATTGGTTGGCGCGGCCGGTGGGTTGATGCTCGGCCGTTTCATCGATGCTGGCCATGGTGGGCGCGCCGTCTTCATCGCGCTGGGCGTTGTCGTCTCGGCCACGCTATTGCGAGCCGTGAGCTACGGCGATCCCACCCTCGCAATCGTCGCCAATGCCTTCGGCGCGTTGATGGCAAGTCTCTATGTGCCGACGGTGATGACCTCGGTTTACAATCAGGCGAAGCTTTCCCCTTGCGTCACCCGCTTCCACATCGCCACCGAAGGCGGCTGGGATATCGGCGGCGGCGCGGCACTGCTGCTGTGTGCGGGTCTTCTTCATGTCGGCACCCCCATCGGTGTGACCGTAGCGACGGCGCTGGTCGGCGCCGTCGGCTCATTCGCGCTCCTGCGCCGTTATTACCGGGGCGGCGCGCGGCCCAACCCCATTGTTCTTGGCGCGTTGGCATCGACCGACAGTCGCGATCCGGAGCCGTCGAGCTAGCCGCAGCCAGGAAAAGGAATTTGCCGGCGTCATGCGGCGCGTTACGATTGGCCGCGGAATTCTCGGGAGAACGAGGGCATGACTATCACCATCTACGGCATTAAGAACTGCGACACCATGAAGAAGGCGCGCGCTTGGCTCGACAAGCATAAAGTCGAGTACGCCTTCCACGACTACAAGACCGCCGGCATTGAACGCGCCAAGCTCGAAATCTGGGCGAAGAAAGCCGGCTGGGAGATGTTGCTCAACCGCGCCGGGCTCACCTTCAAAAAGCTGCCCGACAAGGACAAGACCGGCGTCACCGAAAAGAAGGCCATCGCGCTGATGCTCAAGCAGCCATCGATGATCAAGCGCCCGGTGCTGGAGCTTGCTGGCGGCAAGCTGCTGGTCGGCTTCAAGCCGGATGAATACGCCGCCAGGCTCAGTTGAGGCGGCGATGAAAACCTACAAAAAGCAGGACTTCCCCGTCTCCGACATCCGCCGCTTCCTCGAGCCGGGACCGGTGGTGTTGGTCTCCTCCGCTCACAAGGGCGAGCGCAACATCATGACCATGGGCTGGCACATGGTGATGGAATTCGTGCCTTCGCTCGTCGGCTGCTTGATCTCCGCCGGCAATCACAGTCATGAGCTGGTCAGGCGCAGCAAAGAATGCGTGATCAACATTCCGACCCTGGAGCTCGCGCCGACGGTCGCCAAAATCGGCAACTGCTCGGGCGCCCATGTCGACAAATTCGCCGAGTTCAAGCTCACCGCGCAGCCCGCGGAGGAGGTCAAAGCGCCGCTGATCGCGCAATGTTACGCCAATCTCGAATGCAAGCTCGCCGACGACGCGCTGATCGATAAATACAACGTCTTCATCTTCGAGGTGGTGAAGGCGCACGCCGCGCCGACGCCGAAATACCCCAAGACCATCCATTACCGCGGCGACGGCATGTTCATGGTCGCCGGCCGCTCGCTGAATCTGCGCCGCTATTTCCGCCCCGGTATGCTCTAACGCCGCCGTTCAAAGCGTCTTCTTTGCCGTCGTCTTGCGCTTTTTCTTGGCGGTGGTTTTCTTCTTTGCCGATTTTTTCTTGGCCACCGGTTTCTTTTTCGCCGCGGGCTTTTTCGCCGCGGTGAACCTCCCAATGTTTCGCGTAAAAGTAGCACCCCAGGCGGAACTTGCGAAGCGCGCCGGTGCTGGAATGGCGGCGTTATTTGGCGTGCCGCGCATGACGGCGGCATGACAAAGCAGGCCGGGCGCGGACGGGAAAAGCGGCCACCCGCGCGCCCATCGAAAGCCGGCAACCCTTGATCCGCAACGCTTTCCCTGCCACATGCGCCCCATGAACAAGCCGGTGCTGCGCCCCGATTCGCTTGCTTCGACGCCGCTCGCGGTCGAAGTCGAGCGCCGGCGCACCTTTGCCATCATCTCCCACCCGGACGCCGGCAAGACCACGCTGACCGAGAAACTCTTGCTGTTCGGCGGCGCCATCAATCTCGCCGGCCAGGTCAAGGCCAAGCGCGACCGCCGCTCGACCCGCTCCGACTGGATGGCGATCGAGCGCGAGCGCGGCATTTCGGTGGTCACCTCGGTGATGACCTTCGATTACGAGGGCCGCGTGTTCAATCTGCTCGACACGCCGGGCCACGAGGACTTTTCCGAGGACACCTACCGCACGCTCACCGCCGTCGACTCGGCGGTGATGGTGATCGACGCCGCCAAGGGCATCGAGGCGCGCACCCGCAAGTTGTTCGAGGTTTGCCGGCTGCGCGACATCCCCATCGTCACCTTTATCAACAAGATGGATCGCGAAAGCCGCGACCCGTTCGACCTATTGGACGAGATCGAGAAGACACTGGCGCTCGACACCGCGCCGATGACCTGGCCCATTGGCAGAGGCCGCGATTTCACCGGCACGCTCGATATCGCCACCGGCGAGATGCGACCGCTCAGCGAGGACGGCAAGACCGCAGCCCCGCAGCCGCTCGATCTCGCGGCGCTGGCCAAGAAAAACCCGTTGCTCGACGTCAAGGCGATTGCCGAGGAACTGGCGCTGGTAAAAGACGCCTGTCGCCGTTTCGATTTCGACGCCTTCCGCGAGGGGCACCTGACGCCGGTGTTCTTCGGCTCCGCCTTGAAGAATTTCGGCGTCAAGGACCTGCTCGACGCGCTCGCGCAATTCGCGCCGGCGCCGCGCGCACAGGTATCCGACAAACGCACCGTCGACGCGCATGAAAGCGCCATGACGGCTTTCGTCTTCAAGATCCAAGCCAACATGGATCCCAACCACCGCGACCGCATCGCCTTCGCGCGGCTCACCTCGGGCAAGCTCAATCGCGGCATGAAGGCGAAGCTGGTGCGCACCGGCAAGCCGATCACGCTGTCGGCGCCGCAATTCTTTTTCGCGCAGGACCGCGCGCTCGCCGACGAGGCCTATGCCGGCGACGTGGTCGGCATCCCCAATCACGGCACGCTGCGCATCGGTGACACGCTGACCGAGGGCGAGGACATCGCCTTCCTCGGCGTGCCCAATTTCGCGCCGGAAATCCTGCGCCGCGTCAAGCTCGGCGATCCGATGAAGGCGAAGAAGCTGAAGGAAGCCCTGCAGCAGATGGCGGAAGAGGGCGTGGTGCAGGTGTTCCGCCCGCTCGACGGCGCCCCCGCACTGGTCGGCGTCGTCGGCCCGCTGCAGCTCGACGTGCTCAAGGTGCGGCTCGCCGACGAATACGGCCTCGACATCGGCTATGAGACGCCGGAATTTTCGCTGGCGCGCTGGATTTCCGGCGCCGAGCCCAAGAAGCTCGACGACTTCGTGCAGGCGAATTATTCGAGCTGCGCCGAAGACCTCGACGGCGACCGGGTGTTCATGGCGCGCAACCAGTTCATCCTCGATTACACCGCCGAGCGCGCCCCCGCCATCGTTTTCACGGACATCAAGGACGTCAAAAACAAAACGGCGTAGCGAAAGCCGTCATTCCTGGGCTGGCCGCAGGCCGGAACCTGGAATCCAGAGCCAAAACCGGCTTTGTTTGTGGCCCTGGATTCCGGGTCCGCCGCTTCGCGGCGTCCCGGAATGACGCGTCCACTAATTCACCTTGATGTTCGTCGCCTTGATCACCGGCGCCCAACGCGCGATCTCGCCGTCGATGCGGGCGCGGAATTCCTCCGGCGTCGAGCCGACCGGCTCCATCAATTGCGCCGACAGTTTTTCGCGCACCGCGGGCTGCATGATGATCGCCACCACGTCCTTGTTGATCTTGTCGACCATCGCCTTCGACATGCCGCCGGGCGCGATCAGTCCCATCCAGGCGTCGGCTTCGACGTCGATGCCGCTCTCCTTGAGCGTCGGCACGTCGGGCAGGTAGGGCGAGCGTTTGGCGGTGGTGACGGCGAGCATCTTCACCTTGCCAGCCTTGGCCTGCGTGAGCACGGAAATCGCCGGCATGCAGGCCATTTGCGCCTCGCCGCGGATCACCGCCAGAATCGCCTGCGGCGAACTCTTGTAAGGCACGTGCACGATCTTGGTGCCGGATTTGATCGCGATCGCTTCCATGGCGAGCTGCGACAGCGAGCCGGTGCCGATGGAGGCAAAATTATACTTGCCGGGGTCCTTCTTGAGCAGCGCGATCAATTCGGCGACCGAATTGACGTTGAGCGTGGGGCTGACCGCCAGCGCGCTCGGTTGGGTGATGAGCTGGGTGATTGCCGTGATGTCTTTCTGCGGGTTATAGGGCAGGTGGGAGAACAGCAGCGTGTTGATGGCGAGCGGCCCGCCGATGCTGATGCCGATGGTCGAGCCGTCGGGCGCGGCCTTGGCCACCACCTCGGTACCGAGATTGCCGCTTGCGCCCGGCTTGTTCTCGACCAGGAAAACGCTGCTCGGATATTTCTGCCCCAGTTGATCGGCGATGATGCGGGCGACCACGTCGGGCGTGGAGCCGGCGCCGAACGGCACGATGATCTTGACGGTCTTGGCCGGCCATTCCTGCGCCATGGCCGGCGCCGCGACGGCGAGCAGCAGGCAGAAAGTCAATGCGATGCGCTTGAGCATAAGTATCCCTCCCGACGTTTCTCTTTGGCTAGTCGACGTCGCGCCCGAGATAGGCGCCGTCGCGTTCCAGCGTTTGTTGCAGCAATTCGACCGGAATATCCACATTGCCGGCATTGCCGGCAAGCGAAAGATGCGCCGCCGTTCCCGCCGCCTGGCCCATGACGAAGCAGGGCCCGCTGACGCGCGCCGCCGCCTGGCCCTCATGCGTCATCGAGGCGCAGCGTCCGGCTACCCACAGGTTGTCGAGCCGGCGCGGCATCAGCATGCGATAGGGAAGCTGGTTAAACCCGCGCGAAGCGGGGATGTCCGGCCAGCGCCAGACTACGTCGCCGCCGATGTGGTTTTCGACCGGCCAGCCGTTGACGCCGATCGTGTCGGCAAAGCTCGCGCAGGCGAGCACGTCCTCGGCGCTGAGTTGGTAATGGCCGGCAATGCGCCGCGTCTCGCGCACGCCGAGCTGCGGCGGAATGTCGACGACATAGGACTTGGCGAAACCGGGCGCCTCGCGGCGCAGGAAGTCGAAGAACGCCATCGCCTGGCGGCGGCCCTCGATCTCCCCGGCGCTCAATTCGCGAGCGTCGGTGCCGTCGACCGCGCGCCCCGCCGCGGTTTTCACTTGCGTAACGTTGACGCGCCATTCGCTCGAATGTTTCTGCGGGCGCACCACCGCACCCTTGCGCGGGAACTTGACGCCGCGTTTTTCCGCTGCGTCCATCAAATCGGGGATCGTCCGCCAGGCCTCGCCGGCGAGCGCGGCGTCGACGTTGCTCAGGCGGAACATCATGGTCGGATAGAGCAGGTGACCTTCGGCGTCGCCTTTCTCGAAGTCGGCGCCGGCAAAGGCGGCGAGGTCGCCGTCGCCCGAGCAATCGATGAAGGCGCGGGCGAGAAAGGCGCGGCGGCCGGATTTACTCTCGATCAGCAGCGCCCTGACGCGGGTCTCGCTTTCCATCGCGACGCCGGTCGCCAGCGCATGGAACAGAATATCGACGCCGGCCGACTGCATGAGGTCGTCGGCCGCGCATTTGTATGCCGCCGTGTCGTAGGCCTGCGCGAAAATCTTGCCGAAAACCAGATGCGGCTCGTTCAAGCCGCCGAGCCGCTCGATGCGCGAGAGCAGATCGTCGGCGACGCCGTGCACCACCTGCTTGATCTCGCCGTGCACATTGGCGTGCAGCCCGCAGAAATTGGTCACGCCCGCGGCTGTGCCCATGCCGCCGAGAAAACCGTAACGCTCGATCAGCAGCACCTTGCGGCCGTGTTTCCCGGCCGCAGCGGCGGCAGCAATGCCGGCAGGCCCGCCGCCGAGTATGATGGCGTCATAGTCGCCGCCGATCTCGGTCTTGCGCTCCGGCTCGGTCAGGTAGGAAGACTTTACGGTCATCGGCGGTATCCCAAGGTGCGGTACGCTTGCATTCGCTGCCGCCATCGCTTTTACTGCGCCGCCTACAAAAGAGGCAATGCGGAGCCAGTGTATCATGGGCCTTATCGTTCTGGTTTTCGGTTTGGCGGTGTTTATGGCGACCCATGTGTTCGTGTCGTTTCGCGGCGCGCGCGCCGACGCCATCGCCAAGCTGGGCACCAACGGCTACCGCGCGGTGTTCTCGATCGTCTCCATCGTCGGGCTCGCGATCATCGTCTGGGGTTACGGCGAATATCGCGCGCATGAGTGGGTGCAGGTTTGGACGCCGCCGGCGTTCATGCGCCATATCACCGTCGGCCTGATGCTGTTCGCGGTGATTTTCTTCACCGCCGCCTTCATCCCGAGCCACATCAAGATGCGGCTCAAGCACCCGATGCTGGCGAGCGTGAAGACCTGGGCGCTGGCGCATCTATTGTCGAACGGCGACCTCGGTTCGATCCTGCTGTTCGGCGCGTTCCTCGCCTGGGGCGTCTACGCGCGCATTGCCACCAAGAAGCGCGGCGATGCCGGTGCCACCAGCGCGCCCGCGGGCTACACCAACGACATTATCGTTGTCGTACTCGGCATCGTCATCTTTCTCGCGCTCGGCAAATACTTCCACCCTTACGTCATCGGCGTTCCGGTCTTCGGGAGGTAGGTCTTGTCGGTCCAGGATGAGATCAGGCGGATCACCGCGCCGGATATTTTCGCCCGCAAGGGCGGGGCGCCGATCGTGTGCCTCACCTCCTACCACGCGCATACCGCGCGGCTGGTCGACAAATATTGCGATGTGATCCTGGTCGGCGACTCGCTCGGCATGGTGATGCACGGGCTGGAGACGACCGTCCCGGTCACGCTCGAAATGATGATCCTGCAAGGCCACGCGGTGATGCGCGGCTCCAAACGCGCGCTGGTGGTCGTCGACATGCCCTTTGCATCCTACGAAGCCTCGAAGGAACAGGCCTTCATGAACGCCGCGCGCGTGCTGAAGGAAACCGGCTGCGGCGCCATCAAGGTCGAAGGTGGCGTGCGCATGGCGGAAACCATCGCCTTCCTGGTCGAGCGCGGCGTGCCGGTCATGGCGCATGTCGGATTGACCCCGCAGGCGATCAACGTGCTCGGCTCGTTCCGCGCGCAGGGGCGTGAGGAGGCGGACTGGGAGCGCATCGAGCAGGACACTTTGGCGGTGGCGCAGGCCGGCGCCTTCTCGGTGGTGATCGAGGCGGTGGCCGAGCCGCTCGGCCGCAAGCTCACCGCCGCCGTGCGCATTCCGACGATTGGCATCGGCGCGAGTGCGGCCTGCGACGGGCAGATCTTGGTACTCGAAGATATGCTGGGCCTGTCGCCCCGGGTGCCGAAATTCGTCAAGCGCTTCGGCGATCTCGGCCCCGGCATCGAAAAGGCGGTGGCCGACTATGCCGCGGAAGTGCGCGCGCGCAGCTTCCCGGGCCCCGAGCATGTCTATGCCATGAAGGGCAAGAAGGCTTAATTTGCGTGCCGCATGATCCGGTCCGATAACCGGGTCCCGCTTTTCGGGACTATGCGGTAAACCCCTGAATCTTAACGATTGTCGGCCACAAGCTTTGCCTTGGACCCGCCACATCGCTAGGTTACGTCGCCATTCGCCCCGGGACGGGCATTAAACGGGGCTGGGAGCTGTTCGTGGCCGATATTTTTCATGAAGTGGACGAGGAAGTCCGGCGCGAACGGCTGCAGAAGCTGTGGGAACGCTACAGCATCTACATCATCGCGTTCGCCGTCCTCATCGTTGCGTCGATCGGCGCCTGGCGCGGCTACGAATACTGGCAGGCCAAACAGGCCGCCGCCGCCGGCGCCCAATTCGAGGCCGCGCTCAATCTCAGCGAATCCGGCAAGCACGCCGAGGCGGATGCAGCCTTCGCCAAGATCGCCGCCGAGGCGCCTTCCGGCTACCGGCTGTTGGCGCGCCTGCGCGGCGCCGCCGAGCTGGCGCAGACCAGGCCCGCCGATGCCATCAAGGCCTATGACGAGCTTGCCGCCGACGCCTCGCTGGGGCAGGCGCTGCAGGATCTCGCCGCCGTGCGCGCCGGCATGCTGATGGTGGACAAGGCCCCGCTTTCCGAAATGCAGCACCGGCTCGATTCGGTCGCCGAGCCCGGCCACGCCTTCCGCCATAGCGCGCGCGAACTGCTGGCGCTGTCGGCCTGGCACAATCACGATTTCACCGCCGCGCGCCGCTATATCGACATGATCGCGACCGATGCCGAAACGCCGCCGGGCGCCCGCGCGCGCGCCGAGGTGCTCTCGGCGCTGATCACCGCCGGCGGCGGCAAGAGCTAGGGACCGTTCCATGCGCCGCCTGCATCGTATCGTGTTGTTGGCCGGGCTGATCGCGCTCGCGCCGGTGCTCGCCGGTTGCGAGGATTTCGACATGGACAAGCTCGACATCTTCCATCTCAACGAAAAGAAGAAGCTGCCGGGCGAACGCAAGGAACTGTTTCCGCAGGGCGTGCCGGGCGTCACGCAAGGGATTCCGCCGGAATACATGAAGGGCAATCAGCCGCCGCCTGACACGGCGCTAACGCCGCTGCCCGGTGAAGCCGCCGCGGTAGGAACGCCATCACCGGGCGGTCAGGCCGGTGCGCCCCCGCCGCAGACAAAGACCGCCGTGGCCGAGCCAGGACCGGCGCCCGCGCCGAAGATCGCCGCCAAACCGAAACCGAAACGCAAGGCGAAGGTTCGCAAGCCGGCGCAGCCGGCAGCGCAAGCCCAGGCACAGCAGCCGGCGCAGAACCAAGGCAGCGGCCAGCAGAAATTGGAGCCCTGGCCGACACAACCGCAGCAGCCGGCCACCGCGCCCTGGCCGGCGGCGCCGGCGCCCGGCACCTTCCAGCAGTGACGATCAGTCGTCATGCGCGGGCTTGACCCGCGCATCCATCTGGCGAACACATCTGCGGATTTTTGATGGATTGCCGGGTCAAGCTCGGCAATAACGAAATGATATGAGCTTCATCATTGCCATTGTCGGCCGCCCCAATGTCGGCAAGTCGACGCTGTTCAACCGTCTGGTCGGCCGGCGCGTGGCGCTGGTCGACGACCGCCCGGGCGTGACGCGCGACCGGCGCGAAGGCGAGGGCCGGCTCGGTGACCTCGATTTCACCGTGATCGACACCGCGGGGCTCGAAGAGTCCGCGCCCGAGAGCCTCACCGGCCGCATGCGGGCGCAGACCGAGACCGCCATGAGGCAGGCCGACGCCATATTCTTCATGATCGACGCGCGCGCCGGGCCGACCGGGGTCGACCAGGTTTTCGCCGAACTGGTGCGCAAGTCGGGCAAGCCCGCCGTGCTGATCGCCAATAAGATGGAAGGGACCGCCGGCGAGGCGGGCCGGCTCGACGCCTACGCGCTCGGCCTTGGCGACCCGGTGGCGATTTCCGCCGAACATAACGAGGGCCTGGCCGATCTCTACGACGCGCTGCGCGCAGCGCTGCCCGAACGTACCGCGGAGCAGATCGAGGCGTCGGCTAGGCCCTCCGGCCCGCATCCGATCCGCGTCGCCATCGTTGGGCGGCCCAACGCGGGAAAATCGACGCTGGTCAACCGGCTGATCGGCGAGGAACGCCTGCTCACCGCGCCGGAGGCCGGCACCACGCGCGACGCCATCGCCGTCGATCTCGACTGGCGGGGGCAAAAATTCCGCATTCACGACACCGCCGGTATTCGCCGCCGCGGCCGCGTCGACGAGAAACTGGAAAAGCTTTCGGTCGCCGACGCGCTCAACGCGGTGCGCTTTGCCGAGGTCGTCGTGGTGCTGCTCGACGTGGCGAACGCCTTCGAGGAACAAGACCAGCGCATCGCCGATCTGGTCGAACAGGAAGGCCGCGCCATTGTCATCGCGGTCAACAAATGGGACCTGAAGGAAAAGACCGCCGGCGCCATCGGCAAATTGCGCGATGAGGCCGACGAGAAGTTGATGCAAATGAGAGGCGTGCCGTTGGTCGCGGTGTCGGCGCTGACCGGCGAGGGGCTCGACCGGCTGATGCAGGCGGTTATCGACGCCTACGAAGTCTGGAACCGGCGCGTGCCGACCGCCGCGCTCAATCGCTGGTTCGAGGCCGCGGTCGAGGCGCATCCGCCGCCGGCGGTGTCGGGACGCAGACTGCGGCTCAATTACGTGACGCAGGCGAAAAGCCGGCCGCCGAGCTTTGTGGTGTTCTGCACCCGCGCCGACGCGCTGCCCGACGCCTACAAGCGCTATCTGGTCAATTCGCTGCGCGAGAGCTTCGAGTTGCCCGGCACGCCGATCCGCCTGACGCTGCGCGAGAAGGACAACCCGTTCAAGGGCCGCGCCAAGCGCAAGCACTGACCGGCATCACGCCGGCGCGCGGAATTCCAGGAACTTGCCCGCGCGGAAATCGTATAGCCGCCCGTTCTCGCTGCAGCTCGGCAGGCACAGCGGCACGATTTTTTCGGCGACGATCTCCGGCGTCGGCAGCGTCTGCGGATCGACGCCCGGCCAGCCGCTCGCATACATGCGCGTGCGCGTCGGGCCCGGATTGAAAACGTTCACCCGCACAGTGGTGGTCGCCGTCTCCGCCGCGTAGGTTTGCACGAGCATGTTGAGCGCCGCTTTCGACGCGGCATAGGGTCCGCAATAGGCGCGCCCGTGCCAGCTCAATGCCGATGCCATGAATACCGCGCGTCCGGCCAGCGCCGCCTTAAGCAGCGGGTCCATGGTGCGGATCAAATGCCAATTGGCGGTAACGTTGACGGCGAACAGATTGTCCCAGTCCTTCGGCTCGACATGGCCGAGTGGCGAAAGCACGCCGAGGATGCCGGCGTTGCCAACCAGCACATCGAGCCGGCCGTAGCGCGCGCCGAGCGCCTGCGCGAGCCGGGCGATACCCTCAAAATCCTTCATGTCCAGCGGCACCAAGGTGGCGGTGCCGCCGGCGGCTTTGATTTTGTCGTCGAGCTCTTCCAAGCCTCCGACCGTGCGCGCCACCGCGATGACATGCGCGCCGGCCTGCGCAAGCTGCAGTGCCAATGCGGCGCCGATGCCGCGCGAGGCGCCGGTGACGAGCGCGATACGATCGGAGAGGGGTTTCGACATGCGAGAACGCTAGCGCGGAAGCCTAGATGGCTTCGGCGAGCAGCGACAACTGGCGCGGGCTTGCCTCTTGCGCGGCGAGGTCGGTGAGTGGGGTCGGATAGTCGCCGGTGAAGCAATGGTCGGTGAATTGCGGCTTGGCGGCGTCGCGCCCGGGCAGACCCATGGCGCGGTAGATGCCGTCGACCGAGAGGAAAGCGAGCGAGTCGGCGCCGATGAATTTGCGCATGCCCTCGAGATCGTGCGTGGCGGCGAGCAGCTTGTCGCGCTCGGGCGTGTCGATGCCGTAATAATCCGGATGCGTGATTGGCGGCGAGGCGATGCGGAAATGCACCTCTTTCGCGCCGGCGTCGCGCATCATTTGCACGATCTTCTTCGAGGTGGTGCCGCGCACGATCGAATCGTCGACCAGCACGATGCGCTTGCCCTCGACCACCGCGCGGTTGGCGGCGTGCTTCATGCGCACGCCCTGATCGCGGATCGCCTGCGTCGGCTGGATGAAGGTGCGCCCGACATAGTGATTGCGAATGATGCCGAGCTCGTAGGGAATGCCCGACTCTTGGGCAAAACCGATCGCCGCCGGCACGCCCGAGTCGGGCACCGGCACGATGACGTCGACGGCGGCCGGCGCCTCGCGCGCGAGCTCGGCGCCCATGGTCTTGCGCACATCGTAGACGTGACGGCCGCCGACGATGGAATCCGGCCGCGAGAAATAAATGTATTCGAAGATGCAGGGACGCGGCGTCATCGGCGGGAACGGCTTGTGCGTTTGCGCGCCGTCCTCATCGAACACCACCACCTCGCCGTTTTCCACGTCGCGCACATAGCGCGCGCCGATCATGTCGAGCGCGCAGGTCTCCGAAGCCAGAATCGGGCAGCCGTCGAGCGTGCCCATCACCAGCGGTCTGATGCCGAGCGGATCGCGCGCGCCGACCAGCTTCTTGTTGGTCAGGCCGACAAAGGCATAGGCGCCTTCGAGTTGGCGCAAGCCTTCGATGAAACGGTCGACGAAGCGGTTGCGCCGCGCGCGCGCCACCAGATGCAGGATCACCTCGGTGTCGGAGGTCGACTGCATCATGGCGCCTTCGTGCACCAGCGATTTGCGCAGCGCGATGCCGTTGGTCAGGTTTCCGTTATGGCCGATGGCGAAGCCGCCGCCTTCCAGTTCCGCGAACAGCGGCTGCACGTTGCGCAGGATGGTTTCCCCGGTGGTCGAATAGCGCACATGGCCGATCGCCGAGTTGCCGGGCAGCCTGTCGATCACTTCGCGGCGGGCAAAGGCGTCGCCGACCAGGCCGAGCCGGCGTTCGGAGTGGAAGCGCTTGCCGTCGAAACTGACGATGCCGGCGGCTTCCTGGCCGCGGTGCTGCAGCGCGTGCAGGCCGAGCGCGGTGATGGCGGCGGCGTCGGGATGGCCGAAAATGCCGAACACGCCGCATTCCTCGCGCAACCGGTCGGCGTTTGCATCGAATTCGCCGTCCACCGCGAGGTCTAGCTCAAGCTGCTGCATGGCTATCGCGTTCCGCTCGTGTTGACCCTGATGACGGGCAACTCCGACTTCTGGTCGGGGCTTGCGTCCGGCGGCTCCTGGTCTTCCGGCTTGGGCCGTCTGAATTTCGTTATCGTCTTATCTAGGTCTTCCGGCAACATTGACAACAACCATTGTCCCGTACTTTGCAGCACGACCTTCGACTTAGCCTCGCGCACCCATTGCGGCTGGCTGCGCTCGGGCACCAGCCAGGCGAAAAACAGGAAAGCGACGACCACGACAAGCAGCCCGCGGCCAAGCCCGAAGAGGAAACCCAGCGTGCGGTCGAGCGCGCCGACCCGGCTGTCGAGTACCATGTCGGATATACGCACGGTGATCACCGAAACAACCAGCAGCGTGATCAGGAACACCGCGCCGATGGTCACCGCAGCCGCTACCATGTTGCTGCTGATATAGCCCTGCGCGATCGGCAGCACGCGCGAATAGGAATAAAGCGTGACCAGCGCGGCGATGCCCCAGGCGCCGATCGACAGGATCTCGCGCATGAAGCCGCGGATCATGGCGAGCAGGCCGGAAATCAGCATGACCACCAAGAGGATGATGTCGAGCAGCGTGATCGGCATCGGGGCTCATGCGCTCCGCGGGTGGGGGCAAGACACGCCGCGCCCGGAACGCGGCGAATCCGGTGCCGCCGCGGCGGCTCCGGGACAGGGCGGCGCTGTGGGCATTAAGTGCTTAATTTCAGGCCCATTTCTGCTCGCTCACCCGCCTGCCTGTAAAGGCCGCGAGCAGCGGTTTCGACGCCCCCCGTGTATAGCGGGGCGTCACCCTGCCGTCACCCGTCTTGTCCACGGGTTTTACCGCCTTTAGCCCCCGTGCCGCGGGCGGCGATGTCGGCGACCAAATTGGCGAGGCTTGCCACATCGGTGATCTTGAGGCCGCCGTCTCCCATTTCCCCGCGCGCGGCCTCGGGAACCACGGCGCGGGTAAAGCCGAGCTTGGCGGCTTCTTTGAGCCGGGCAGGGGCCTGCGCCACCGGCCGGATGGCGCCGGACAGCGATACTTCGCCGAAATAGACGGCTTCCGCCGGCAGTGGCGCATTGGCGAGCGAGGAGACGAGTGCCGCCGCAGCGGCGAGATCGGCGGCCGGCTCCTGGATGCGCAACCCGCCGGCGACGTTGAGATAGACGTCGTGGCCGCCGAGCCGCACACCGCAATGGGCTTCGAGCACCGCCAGCACCATGGACAGCCGGCTCGGGTCCCAGCCGACGACCGCCCGCCTGGGCGTGCCGAGCGAGGTCGGCGCGACCAGCGCTTGTATTTCGACCAGCAGCGGCCGCGTACCCTCGATGCCGGCGAAGACCGCGGTGCCCGGTTGACCGAGATCGCGCGCCGACAGGAACAGTTCGGACGGGTTGGCGACTTCGCGCAAACCCGATCCGGTCATCTCGAACACGCCGATCTCGTCGGTCGGGCCGAAGCGGTTCTTCACCGCGCGCAAAATGCGAAACTGGTGCGAGCCTTCGCCCTCGAAGGAGAGCACGGCGTCGACCATGTGCTCGACCACGCGGGGACCGGCGATCTGCCCGTCTTTGGTGACGTGGCCGACCAAGATGATGGCCGCGCCCGAGCGCTTGGCGTAGCGAATCAGCGCCTGCGCCGAGCCGCGCACTTGCGTCACCGTGCCGGGCGCCGATTCGACGAGTTCGGTCCACATGGTCTGGATCGAATCGATGACGATCAGCCGCGGCGTCTTGCCCTCCGACAGCGTGGCGATGATGTCCTCGACCGAGGTCTCCGCCGCGAGCTCGACCGCTTCGCGCAAACCCAAACGGTCAGCGCGCAGGCGCACCTGGCCGACGGCTTCCTCGCCGGAGATATAGACCGCGCGCTCACCCTTGCGCGCCATGGCAGCCGCGGCTTGCAGCAGCAACGTCGATTTGCCGATGCCGGGGTCGCCGGCCATCAAAAGCACCGAGCCGCGCACAAAGCCGCCGCCGGTGACGCGGTCGAATTCGGCAACGCCGCAGGGCAGGCGCGGCGCCTCATGCGCCTCGCCGGTCAGCGGCTCGAGCGCGAACAGGCGGCCTTTGCCGGGTTTGCGCCCCGGGCCGGCCGGGCGTTCGGCGCCTTCCTCGGCGAGCGTGTTCCACTCGCCGCAGGCCTCGCATTTGCCCTGCCAGCGGGGCGCCGCCGCCCCACAGCTCTGGCAGATGAAGGACAAATTGCGCCGGGACATGAGGGAATCGCCGCCAAATCAATGGTCTGCAGGCTAATCCAGCCATGAGAACAATACAAGAACATTCGTTATGAAGGGCTTAATTGGGCGGGGAAAACCGGGGCGGCCTCGGCGGCGCCAGAAGCCTTAGTCCTCGTGCGGCGCGCTCGATCGGCTCTCGATGCTCACGCTCGCGAGATAAGAGACGAAATCGTCGTAGCCCGCGAACACGGTTTTGGGCGCGAAAGCCTGGCCTTTGCGCACCGAAACGTCTCCCTTCGGTCCGCTGATGGTGGTGGCGCGAATGCAGACCCAGCCGCCGTCGTTGCGGTCTTCGAAAAAGCCGAGCGCGCGCCTGCCCATGCGGCGAAGGTAACAAAACACCGGGCGTAAGGATGTGGCCGGCCGCATAAATTTAGCCGCGGGCCGCATAAATATCGTTGGTATACGGACTTAACTCGCGCGGTATATACGATGGTAGCGCCGGCCGAGACCGGTGAGCACCTCGTAGCCGATGGTGCCGGCGGCGCTGGCAACCGCATCGACCGTGATCTCGTCGCCGATCAGCGTGGCGAAATCGCCGCGCCGCACGGCGCCCTCGGGCAGTTCGGTCACGTCGATCGCGATGAGGTCCATCGACACCCGCCCGGCGAACGGGCAGCGCTTGCCGGCGACGATCGCCTCGCCGCCCGGCGCCTCGTCGGAGGCGCTCGCCGCGCGCAGATAGCCGTCGGCATAGCCGACCGCGGCGACCGCGATACGGGTCGCGCGCTTGGCGGTCCAGGCGCCGTCATAGCCGACCGTTTCCCCGCGCGGAACGGTGCGCACCTGCGCGATGCGCGCCTGCAAGTCGATGACCGCGCGCATCGGATTGCTTTGCCCCGGGATCGGATTGACGCCGTAGAGCGCAACGCCCGGGCGCACCATGTCGCAATGGGCGCTTGCCCCGAGAAAAATGCCGGAGGAATTGGCGAGCGAGGAAGGGACGCCGCGATAGAGAACGCGCACCTCGCGGAATACGCTGATCTGCCGCGCATTGAGCGGATGCTCGGGTAGTTCGGAGCAGGCAAGGTGGCTCATCAAGAGCGTGATGCCGTGGTTCTCGGCGCGGATGCGTGGGGCGAGCGCGGCCGCGTCGTTCACCGAAACGCCGAGCCGGTTCATGCCGGTATCGACATGCAGCGCGGCGCCGCCGTGCCAATCCTGCCCGGTGCAGAAGGCGTCCCACTCGGCGAGTTCGGCCATGCTGCCGATCACCGGCCGCGCGCGGAGGTCGGGAAAGGCCGCCGCGGCGCCCGGTATGATGCCGTTGAGCACGTAGATCGCCGGCTCCGAGGCGACGCTGCGCACCCGCCGCGCCTCGCCGAGGTCGGCGACGAAGAAGGTGCGGCAGCCGGCCTTGGCCAAATGCGCCGCGACTTTTTCGACGCCGCAGCCATAGGCGTCCGCCTTGATTACGGCGGCGCATTCCGCCGGCATGGCGCGGCGCGACAGCGCGCGCCAATTGGCTTCGATTGCGCCAAGATCGATGGTGAGGATGCCGCCCGCCTCTGCCGCCGGCGGACCGTCGGTGGAGGTCCGTTCGGCCGGCGGAGCGTCCGGCGGGCTTGCATCCTGGGGAGGGGCGGGTTCGGCTTCGGCCATGGGTAAGGGTTTACTCGGACGGAGGTTTGGCGTCCATGTGGCGGCCGCTACACCGCGGCGGGCTCGAGCGCCGGGTGGCCGCGGATCAGATCGGCGGCCTTGTCGGCGATCATCAGCGTCGAGGCGTTGAGATTGGCCGAAATCATGCGCGGCATGATGGAGGCATCGACGACCCGCAGGGCTTCGAGCCCGTGCACCCGCAAGACATCGTCGACCACGGCCGTCGGGTCGCTCGCGGGCCCCATGCGACAGGTACAGCCGGGGTGGAACGTGGTCTGCCCGCGCTGGGTCGCGGCGGCGAGGAATTCGTCGTCACTCTGGACGCCGGGGCCGGGGAAATCCTCGCGCTCGCAATAGGGCGCAAGCGGCTTGGCGGCGAGAAGGCGGCGCGCGAGCTTCATGCCGGCAACGACAACACGGCGGTCGAGTTCGGCGGTAAGATAATTGGTCCGGATAAGCGGCGGCGCAAATGGATCGGCCGAGCGCAGGCGCACATGGCCGCGGCTTTCCGGACGCTGCTGCCAGGAAGCCACCGTCATGCCGGGCTCGTTTTCGAGTTTCCCCTGCTCACCTTCCATGTAGCTTGCCGGCGTGAAGGTCAGCTGCAGGTCGGAGGTTTCCGCCGTTTCGCCGGAATGCCAGAAGCAATAAACCAGTGTCGGCGACAGGCTAAGAATGCCGCGCCGCGTGGTCGCCCATTTGAGCGCTTCGACGGCGAGACTGAGCCCGCGTGCGCGCTCGTTGATGGTCTTGGTATTTTTCACGCGCGCGACCGAGCGTGGAGCGAAATGGTCCTGCAAGCCTTCGCCGACGCCGGCAAGCGCGTGGCGCACGCCGATGCCAAGCGATTGCAGCGCTGCCGCCGGGCCGATGCCGGACAATTGCAGAAGCTGCGGCGAGTTATAAGCGCCGCCCGAAAGGATCACTTCCTTGTGCGCAAGCACTTGCATTTCGTCGCCGCCGCGCCCGCCTTTAGCATAGCGCACGCCCACGGCGCGCTTGCCCTTGAACAGAATCTCGGTGGCATGCGCATGCGTGCGCACGCTGACGTTTCCCCGCTTCATGGCCGGATGCAGAAATGCGGTGGCGGCGCTGATGCGGCGACCGTTATGAATGGTGCGCTGGGCGTAGGCGACGCCTTCCTGCAAGGCGCCGTTGTAGTCGGGATTGCGCGGGATACCGAGCGAGACTGCACTTTCGATGAAGGCCTCGCAGAGCGGATCGTACCAGTCGATATCGGTGACGGTCAGATTGCCGTCGCGGCCGCGATAGGTCGCCTCGCCGTCGCCGATGCGCCGCTCGACGCGCTTGAAATAGGGCAGCACATCGGCATAGCCCCAGCCGCGGTTGCCGTATTGCGCCCAGGTGTTGAAGTCGCCGCGCTGGCCGCGGTTATAGATGTGGCCGTTGATCGAGCTGGAGCCGCCGAGTGTCTTGCCGCGCGGCGAGAAAATGCGGCGGCCGGCGGTACCCTCGGTCGGCTCCTGCGAATAGCACCAGTTGATGCGGGTGTTGTAGAAGGTCTTGATGAAGCCGGCCGGCAGATGAATGTAGGGGTGCCAGTCGCGTGGGCCCGCTTCGAGCACGCAGACGCTTGTCGCGGGGTCTTCGCTTAAACGATTGGCGAGCACACTGCCGGCCGAACCGGCGCCGACGATCACATAGTCGAAACTATCCATTGCTGTCCCGCTCGTTCAGGCGCGACAGTATAGGCGGCCGTTCGCGTGAGAAAGAGCTTGCGTGGGCAAATTTCCCGCGGCCGCTGCGGCGTAATTTAGCCGATCCGCTCCGGCAGGTGGTCGACCTTCGCCAGGCCCGAGAACTTGGTGATGGCGCCCTCGAATTGCAGTTCGACCGTGCCGGTCGGCCCGTGGCGCTGCTTGCCGATGATGACCTCGGCGCGGCCATGTACTTTTTCGCCCTCCGCCAGCCATTCGGCGAATTTCTCGCGGTTGGTTTCCAGCGGCTTGCGCATCTGGTGGTAATATTCCTCGCGGAACACGAACAGCACCACGTCGGCGTCCTGTTCGATCGATCCCGATTCACGCAAGTCCGAAAGTTGCGGGCGCTTGTCGTCGCGGCTTTCCACCTGGCGCGAGAGCTGCGACAGCGCCAGGATCGGCACGTTGAGTTCTTTCGCCAGCGCTTTCAGTTTGGTGGTGATCTCGGTGATTTCCTGCACGCGATTCTCGGACGAACGCTTGGTCGAGCCCTGCAGCAATTGCAGATAGTCGATGATCAGCAAGTTGAGGCCGCGCTGGCGCTTGAGCCGGCGCGCGCGGGCGGCAAGCTGCGCCACTGAAAGGCCGCCGGTCTCGTCCACGTAAAACTTCAGATTCTGCAATTCGATCGAGTGGTCTTTGATGCGTTCGAATTCCGCCTCGCTGATGCCGCCGCGCCTGATCTGGTTCGACGGAATACCGGTCTGTTCGGAAATGATGCGGGTGGCGAGCTGCTCGGCCGACATTTCCAGCGAGAAGAAGCCGACAATGCCGCCATTCACGGTCACCGAATGTCCGTCGGCCTTGATCTCGCCTTGCCAGGCGCGCGCGACGTTGTAGCCGATATTGGTGGCGAGCGCGCTTTTGCCCATGCCGGGTCGGCCGGCCAGAATGATCAAATCCGACGGCTGCAAACCGCCCATCATGCGGTCGAGATCGTCGAGCCCGGTGGCGAGCCCCGACAGCTTACCGTCGCGCTGGAAGGCGTGCGCCGCCATGTCGATGGCGGTGGTCAGCGACTGCGAGAAAAGCTGGAAGCCGCCGTCGTAACGGCCGGTCTCGGCCAGTTCGTAGAGCCGCCGCTCGGCGTCCTCGATCTGATTGCGCGGCGAAAAATCGACCGGCGCGTCATAGGCGACGTTGACCATGTCCTCGCCGACCACGATCAGCGCGCGGCGGATCGACAGATCGTAGATGGTATGGCCGTAGTCCTCGGCGTTGATGATGGTGGTGGCTTCCGCCGCGAGGCGAGCCAGATACTGGCTCACCGTCATACCGCCGATATCGATGTCGGCGCCGATGAACGTCTTCAGCGTGACCGGCGTCGCCACCTTGCCGGCGCGGATCAAATCGCGCGCAAGCTGATAGATTTTCTGATGGATCGGCTCGAAGAAATGCTCCGGATTGAGAAAATCGGAAACCCGGTAGAAGGCCTCGTTGTTGACCAAAATGGCGCCCAATAGCGCCTGCTCCGCCTCGATGTTGTGCGGTGCGGAACGGAAATTCTGAGCAGGTTCTTCAACCGGCTTGCGGGCAACTGATTCGAGCGGCGCCATGCGATCCCTTGTTCCGCCAATTTGACGAAACTTTGATTGACCTTGGCTTACACCCTCTCAGGCGTTGCGCGATGGCTCACTCGGAATAATCGCCGTTGTCCACACTACTCACCGGCGATGAAAATAGCTTGTGTGGCCGCTCGATCGGGCTTGACCGCTTTATGGCCGGCGCCGTAATCGCGCTAGCTACTCGCCGGCGAGCCGCAGCGGCGGGTGACGCTCGCCTTCGGCGTCGCGCAAGCGGCGCTCTTCGCGGCCGATATAGTCGCGCGTCATCGGCACCACGCCCTGCCGCTTGGTGAGCTGGATCTGGAACACCATCAGGTTCTGCTCGCGGAACGACATTTCCGACGACGCCAGGTAGAACTCCCACATCCGTACAAAACGCCGATCGTAAATGCGCTCGACCTCCTCGCGATGGGCGAGGAAACGCTCGCGCCAGGCTTTCAGCGTCTCGGCATAATGCAGCCGCAGAATTTCGATATCGGTGACCAGCAGCCCCGCTTTCTCCACCACGGCAAGCGTCTCGGAGAGCGAAGGGATATAGCCGCCCGGGAAAATATATTTCGCGATCCACGGGTTGGTGATGCCCGGCCCTTCCGAGCGGCCGATCGAGTGCAGCACCATCACGCCGTCGGGGTTAAGCAGTTGCGCGCTCTTGCGGAAGTACGTTTCGTAATGGTTGACGCCGACGTGCTCGAACATGCCGACCGAGACGATGCGGTCGAACGAACCTTTAAGGTCGCGATAGTCCTGCAGGTTGAAGCGCGCGCGCTCGCTGAGGCCTTTTTCGGCGGCGCGCTCGTTGGCGACGGCGTACTGCTCTTGGCTGAGCGTGACGCCGGTCACGTCGGCGCCGGTGACCTCGGCGAGATAAAGTCCGAGGCCGCCCCAGCCGCAACCGATATCGAGCACGCGCAAGTCGCGCTCGCCCCGTTCGCGGCCGAGCAGCAGCTTGGCGGCGAGATGGCGTTTTTTGGCGAGTTGGGCGTCGTCGAGCGACTGGTCCGCCGTCTCGAAATAGGCGCAGCTATATTGCCGATCGGCGTCGAGGAAGAGCGAATAGAGCCGGCCGTCGAGATCATAGTGATGCGCCACGTTATGGCGCGCGCGCCGGCGCGGATTGAACTGCTGCAGGCGGCGATAAAGATAGCGCACGAGCCATTGCGGCCGCGCCCAGTGCGGCACGTCTGAATTCTGCCCGAGCGCGATGGCCAGCACGTCGGCGATCGAGCCTTGCTCGACCACAAACGTGCCGTTCATATAGGACTTCGCCGAATTTAAGTTCGGGATCGAGCAGTATGGCCCATTCGGCGGCGCGCGAGGCAAAACGTACCGATACCGGCTGGCCGGTCCCGTCGCCGAAAGTCAAAACCGTACCGCGCGAGGTGGTTACCCGAAATGTCCCCCGCCGGATAAAGGTCTTGAGCAGAAATTGAAGCAACCGGTCCATCGGCCGCCTCCGTCACGCTAAGATCCGAGCCGTTTCGCTTTAATCTCCCCGCACCCGTCCAATCCGGCGAGCGCTCCAACCGTTAACGGAGGTATTCAACCAAAGTTCCGCCGGCCCAGCAATGCCACAAATTGGATGCAAGCCTGAAATTCCGGCGCTGGTCACAACGCGCCGATTATAAGCTATCAACGCGGGCGCGTTGGGGGTGCAACTGACGTCCTGCGGGGGCGGCGAGCCAAGCTATTGAAAGGTCTACGGCAATGACGAAGATGATAGGCGGCTTGGGGCTGGCTTTGGCGGTCTTTGGGTTCGCGCTTGCGGCACCGCCGGCAGGCGCGCAGGAAAACCTCGATTCGGGCAAGACCGGGGCGCAAATGTTCGCGACCGACTGCGCCATTTGCCACAAGAGCGCGCAGGGCCTGAACCGCTCGGCTGGCGGGCTGTTCGGTCTGGCCGACTTCCTGCGCGAGCATTACACCGCCAGCCGCGAATCGGCGTCGAAAATCGCCGCCTATCTGCAGGCGCTCCCGCGGGCGGCGTCGGTCAAACGCGAGGGCGTGAAGGAACGCTCGACCAAGACCGGAGAAAAGGGCGGCGAGAAGAGCGACGAAAAGCGTAAGGTTGAGGACAAGAAGAGCAAAACCGGCGAAGCCAAGTCTGGCGAAGCCAAGTCCAACGAATTTAAGTCCGGCAAGCCGGCCGAGGCCAAGACCAAGACGTCGACGTCCAAGACTGAAGCTAAGACCGGAACTAAACCGTCCGAGCCGAAGTCCGGCACGGCGAAGCGCAAGGCCGACGAGGCCAAGGCGAACGCGTCCAAACCGGACAAGCCGGCCAAGCCCGACTAGGGCGTGTATTCGCCGCTGTGGCCGGATTGTCCGCTCGGTGGCACGCCCCGGTGTTTTTGCGAAACGGAACGGCCTCGATGAAAATCTTCATCACCGGCGCCAGCGGCTATATCGGCGGCTCGGTTGCCGAAGCGCTGATGGCGGCGGGCCATCGCGTGAGCGGTCTCGCCCGCTCGGACGACACCGCCGCGGCGCTGGCGCAGCGCGGTATGACGCCGGTGCGCGGCACGCTCGACGATGCCGAGGTTCTCGCCAAGGCGGCGCGCGACGCCGACGTCACGGTCAACGCCGCCAATGCCGGCCACCGCGCCGCCGCCGAAGCCATGCTCAAGGCGCTTAGCCATACCAACAAAACATTCGTGCACACCGACGGCTCCAGTATCGTCGGCACGCGCGCCGGCGGCGAGTTGGTCGAGACGATTTTCGACGAGGACACGCCATTCACGCCGACGCCGCAGCGGGTGCCGCGCGTCGCCATCGACGACATGGTGCGGCGGGCGGCGGCTAGCGGCGTGCGCTCGGTGGTGATCGCGCCGAGCCTGATCTATGGGCGCGGGCGCGGCCTCAATCCGCACAGCATCCAGGTGCCGTGGCTGATCGCGGTGGCGAAGAAATTCGGCGTAGCCAAACACATCGGCTCCGGCGAGAACCGCTGGGCTAACGTGCACATCGACGACGTGACGACATTGTACCTGCTGGCAATCGAGAAAGCGCCGGCCGGCGCGTTCTATTTCGCCGAAAACGGAGAGAAATCCATGCGCGAGGTGTGCGAAGCGATCGGCCGCATGCTGGGACAAAGCGGGCGCACCCAGAGCATGACGGTCGAGGAGGCCGCGGCGGAATGGGGCGAGGGGCCGGCCAACGATACCATGGGTTCCAACAGCCGCGTGCGGGCCAAGCGCGCGCGCGCCGAACTCGATTGGCGGCCGCAGGCGCGTTCGCTGATCGAAGAAATCGAGCGCGGTTGTTATGCGCGCGAGCGCTGATGTCGGCGCTGGAAACCCGTCATTTGCCGACGCGCCATGTCCGCTATGGGTCTTGGTTGTGTAAAAACTCCGGCGCCTGCTGCGCGCATAGGATAGTTTTGTAGAGATTGCGTGGGCATGCGAACTGACATGCTGCATACGTGTCGACGGACGCTACGTTAAAGAATTTTATTTTCTACATTTTTCCGATGTATGAGTTTTTACACAGGTGCGCCGGGAGACCGGCAAGGAGTAGGTGGTGCAAGTCCACTACGATGAAGGAGTAGCAAACCACATCGGCCCCGAGCCGTGCGCAGGCATCCGCGAGGATGTCGGCGAAGCGTCGGTAGGGGAGCGCACAGGCCAACCATTGAGCCGCGATAGAAAACTGATTCCGGGTGCCGACGCTGTCTGTGTAGCGGAAGGCAATATGTCCGAGAGCGCCAACGCAAGCACTCGGGCGACCCGGCGTGGTCGAAGACACTGGCACGTGCGGACGCTCCTTGCGCGGGAACCGGGAGACCCCACGTCCGACCACAGGCACGTTGCCGATCTGGCCCGCATCGGGAAGGCGAGGAGCCGTAGCCGATGATGCACGGACATGGGGAGTCAGACTTCGCCATAGCAGCTGCGAAGCCGACGAACAAAGTGGAGCAATCCGCTGCGGAGCCGGTGGAGCCAAGGGCGGAGACCAAGGGGAATGCGAGCCAGCAAAGCACGAGCCGGACTCAGAGCCGGGAAACCGTGTCACAGGCGCTGGAGCGCATACGGCAAAGAGCAAGGCAAAGGAAGAAGGAGAGGTTCACATCGCTCCTCCACCACATCAGCATCAAGCTGCTCGATGCGGCATTCTACGAACTTAAGGAAGATGCCGCACCGGGCGTAGATGGACTGACCTGGACGGACTACGAGCTAAACCTCGAGCGCAATCTCGAGGACCTGCATGCTCGCATCCATCGGGGAGCGTATCGGGCACTACCGTCACGGCGAACATTCATACCCAAGCCGGATGGGCGGCAGCGCCCGCTCGCAATTGCGGCCCTGGAGGACAAGATCGTCCAACGGGCGACTGTTGCGGTGCTCAACGCGATCTACGAGGAAGACTTCCTCGGTTCCTCGTATGGATTCCGACCCGGACGCAGCACGCACGATGCGCTGAATGCGCTCGTCGTCGGGATCGAGAGCACGAAGGTGAACTGGATACTGGACGCCGATATCCGATCGTTCTTCGATGAAATCAGCCAGCAATGGCTGGTCCGCTTCCTGGAATACCGGATCGGCGACCCACGCATTATCCACCTGATCCAGAAATGGCTGAAGGCGGGTATCTTGGAAGACGGGGTCGTGACCGTCAGTGAGAGGGGGACGGGGCAGGGTGCGGTGATCTCGCCGTTGCTCGCCAACGTTTACCTGCACTACGTCCTCGACCTCTGGGCCGAGCGCTGGCGACGGCGCGAGGCCACCGGTGACATGATCATCGTGCGCTATGCCGACGACTTTATTGTCGGTTTCCAGCACGAAGCTGACGCTCGGCGCTTCCTCGACACGATGCGTGAGCGGTTACAGGAGTTTGCGCTGTCGCTTCATCCGGAGAAGACCCGGCTCATCGAGTTCGGACGCCTTGCGGCGGAAAACCGCAAGCGGCGCGGGCTTGGCAAACCGGAGACCTTCACCTTCCTGGGCTTCATCTTCATCTGCAGTAAAACTCGCCGGGGTAAGTTCCAGATCAAACGGAAATCCCGACGGGATCGCATGCGGGCAAAGCTGCAAGCCATCAAACAGGAACTGCGGCGGCGTATGCATCAGCCGATTCCCACACAGGGAAAGTGGTTGAAGCAGGTCGTCACCGGCTACTTCAACTATCACGCGGTGCCGACAAACGGTCCGACACCGACCGCGTTTCTCTTCCACGTCACCAACCTATGGCGACGCACGCTGCGGCGGCGAAGTCAGAAGGATTGGACGACCAAGGAACGGACCGCGCGGTTGGCCAACGACTGGCTCCCAAAACCTCGAATCCTTCACCCCTGGCCGGATGTGCGATTTGCAGTCAGACACCCGAGGTGGAAGCCGTATGCCCGAATTGGGCCCGTACGGTTTTGTGCGGGGGGCGCGAGGTAACTCGCGTCCCTACCGCGATCCAGGGTCAATCGCGACCGAGCCTATCAAGCCTGACGGCTTCGTTTGTCGGCTATTTCCCCGTTAGTGACCGGAAACGCTGCGCCGCGGCGAATGACGCGAAGTGCCCATAAGCGACATCGGGTTTGCGTGTCGGCCGTCGCGATAGGTCGCAAGTGCAAAAATCTAAGCGGTAGGAAAGATAACTTTCAGCCGCTGCGGATGGAGGCCGATTTCCAATGGAAGCTCGCCTAGCAGTTCCCCGTCAATTTGCACTGGTACTGCTCGATCGCCATCGATGGTGACCCGGGTTGCGGGCTCCACGCGGACCGCCGGATCGTGGTTTATGACCCCCAGCGCAAGGGCGGCAAGCTGACGGACGCGGTTCAATGGCCCGCTCCCCTTGATGCGCAGCACATAAAAGTGCTCTTGGTGAAGATCTGCAAGTGGGGCGAGCATTAGATTTCCCGCATAGTGTTTGACCCTTGTGACGATCACCCAGTGCGCCTCGGATTCTCCTCGGTCTGTCGTAATGTGAAGCGATCGATCTTGATGCGAGATAAGCGCCCGCAACACCGGCCAAACGAATCCAGCCTGGCCGAACTGCCGGGTACCCTCGCTTTCAAAAAAGCGCACAGCCTCTGCATCGAATCCAACGCCTATTACGAAAAGAAAAGGCCGCCCGTTGACTTGTCCGACGGGAATGTCGCGCGATTGACCGTGCACAAGCATCTTCGCGAGCTCGTCGGGAGAGCGGGGCATGCGAACCTCTTGCGCAAAGACGTTGCCGGTCCCCATCGGAATGACTCCGAGTGGCATTGACCGGCCGACAAGACCCTCAGCGACGTCGTGTACTGTCCCATCGCCGCCTGCCGCCACGATCGCATCGAAGCGTCCACTTTCAGCGGCATCCGCCGCGGCGGTCGTGCCTTCTCCATGCCGGGTTGTGTCAACGATCTCAGTAGAGGCGCCTAAAGCTTTTAGACTTGCCAATGTTGCTCGATAACGCTGCCGCGCGGTCGGGCCGGCATTCGGGTTGTGAACGATCAAGAGCCGAGTGCGCGAAATGCTGGTATTCGATCCGTCAATGACTCTCATCATTGTTTGCTTTACTGACGTTTGGCGCTGTTGCAATTTTCAGGTAACGGCGATTTTACCACCGTCGTCCGCTCAGTGACTTATTCGGCTTCGAGGCAAAATCACTTTGGGTAGAAAGCGTCCCGTTCGACGCCGATACTCGGCATAATCTTCGCCCAACCGGGCTGACAGCATCTCTTCTTCTTTCCATGATCGCGCCGCAACCGCAGAAAAATACGAAAATACAAGACCGCTAACGAGCCAGTTACCGGTGGTCAGAAGTAATCCAACGGCAATAAAAAGATAACTTGAATACAGAGGATGTCTTATCCATCGGTATGGCCCTGAATGCACAACCCGATGGTCCGCTTTTGTTTCCAGGTCGCCGGACCAATGATTTCCTAAAATGCGATGCGACCAAATGGTGATAAGTGCTGCGGCATTGAGAATAAGAAGTCCCGATGCCAAATATTTATAATTCACCAGGAATGAATATCTGTTGAGCGCATCGTCATCCGCCAAAAGCAAGACGAGCGAAACCAGCGCCGGCAAGCCAAGAGCATATTGAAGGGTCTTGATAGTGCCCTCGTCATAGCGCCGACCGTCGCTACTAATAAGCTGACGATAGAGTTGGTAGATTCCCAACGGAAGGAATATCAACAACAAATTGGTCAGCACCAGGGTCTCTACAAATGGCGTCGCAATCATTTTGCTTTCATCTTCGTGATAGTCGCAATTTTCTTGGCGTTTCGTTGCATCTGATTTATCTATGCAAAATGCGATCAAATTTGGACAGAAAGACCTGGACCGCTCAATGCAGGCTGCTCAGCGTTGGGGAGAAGGAAAAGGTGATTGTTCAGGGCGAGCATTTGTTTTGCTTGCTGAGGCCGCCCCCGTTTGCTGATTCGACAGGATTCGAGCTGTGTCTGCCCTAAGCCGCCTGGATGAGCATCGCATCCACCTGATCTTTGAGGTAAGCCTGTTCCTCAAAGGCGCATTCGCAATCTTCGAAACCGTCGGCGGAATCCTCATCTTCGTCATTCCGCAAGCATTTATCCTCGGTGTCGTTTCGACGCTGACGCAACGTGAGCTGGTTGAAGACCCGCGCGACCTGGTCGCCGGCTATCTGCTGCATGCTGCAGAGCACCTCTCGATCGGAACCCAGCGCTTTGCCGGCATATATTTGTTGAGCCACGGCGCTATAAAGCTCTGGCTGATTGCAGGCCTACTGCGTGACAGGCTCTGGTATTATCCAACGGCCATCGCCGTGTTTGGTTTGTTCATCGTCTATCAGCTGTACCGCTTCAGCTTCACGCATTCAGCATTCTTGCTGTTCATAACGGCGCTGGATGTTTTGGTCATCGTTTTGACTTGGCACGAATACGGCTACTTGTGGCGTCGGTTGCAGCAACGCCATCAATAAGATTTCTGAGTTGGCCAAGTAAGGCCGCGATGAGTCATCCGCGCTCGAGCCATCGCGGGTTAAAATCGACCTTCGTCCGCTGTTGCCCGAAAGTAGGCATCGAACGGCGCACCAAAGACGGTGTTCGGTGCGCCGTTTTATGGACCCGCGCGCTAGAATTTCGTTTCCTCGGCGTCGTCCTTTTTCTTCTTTCTGGCGGCTTTCGCCGGCTTTTCCTCGGCCTCGGCGGGCGCGGCCTCGGCTGCGGCCGCCGGTTCCTCGCCTTCGCGCAGGGCCTTGGCCGCTTCCGGTTCGAAGAAGGCCTCGGCCGCTTCGAGCGCGGCGGCGGCGTCCTCCTCGGCCTGCTCGCGGCGCACGGTCACGTCCTCGCCGCGCGCGATACGCTCGGCTTCGCCGGCGCTGCGCGCGACAATAACGGTGATAATAGTCTCCACCTCCGGATGCAGCGCCAGCGGCACCTTGTACTGGCCGATAGTCTTGATCGGCGCGTTGAGCACGACATGCGAGCGGTTCACCTCGGCGCCGTCGGCGTTGAGCATGCCGGCGATATCGCGCGGCGACACCGAACCGAATAACTGTCCGGCCTCGCTCGCCTGGCGGATCACGATGATGGTCTTACGGTCGAGCGTGGCGGCGATTTTCTCGGCGCCGCCCTTGAGTTCGAGATTGCGCGCCTGCAATTCGGCTTTCATGCTTTCGAATTTCGACTTGTTGTCGGCGGTCGCGCGCAACGCCTTGCCGCGCGGCAGCAGGAAATTGCGGGCGAAGCCGTCTTTCACGCGCACGACGTCGCCCATTTGTCCGAGCTTGCCGATGCGCTCGAGCAGGATCACTTCCATGGTCTTCACTCCTTGATCTGAACTTGGTTGAACCGAATTTGCATTGGCTTCGAATATTCCGCAGTCAGGTTATCGCCGGCGGCCCGCGCGTGCGGGCGAGGCGCGCGCGCAAATCGACCGTCGCCTCTACCAGGCCGAGCAGACAGAGCGCGAGCACCGGCCAGCCGAGCAGCAGCACCGCGCCGTACACGCCGCTCAGCACGAATATGCGGCTCGCCATGCCGCGGGTGACGGTGTGCAGCACCGCGAAACCGAGCACGCCATAGGCGATCAGCAGGCTTGCCGACAGGATTCCCGCGACGATGCCTATCAGACTGCCGACGAAAGTTAGGACCACCGCGACGACGAAGGCGGCGGTAAGCGCGCGCGGAAAGGTCATCGCCGAAAGCGTCGGCCACGGCCGCTTCAGCCGCCCGGAAAATTTCACCACCGTCGCGGCGAGCCACAGATTGAACATGTTGGTGATGGCGGCAATCACCGCCGCCGCCGGCGGAACGGCGGCCACCAGGAAGTCGCTCAGCTGCTCCGAATTGCCCAGGCCCGGCGCGCCGCCGTTCACGCGCAGCATCTCGTCCAATGTACCGCGCAAGCCGTGGCGGAAACTTTCGGCGTCGTGGCCGAAGAGGGGGATGGCGATCGCTACGATCAGTCCGCCAAGCAGGGCGGCCCAGATCACCAGGCGCCCCGGCGGATACCATTCGAGCGCCGCCGTGCCGTTGCCGGCCGGCCGCGCCAGCAGCGCAAGATAAGCGAGCCACCAGGCCGGCAGCGCGGTCATGGCGAGGAAGACGACGAAGAATATGGGGCCGAAGGCGAGGCCGAGCGCAGCGGCGCCGGCGAGCGCCGCGATCATGGCCGACCAATGGCTCCAGCCGAGCCCGGCGATCATGATCGGCAGCGGCGCCAGATAGAACAGCGGGATCGACAGCCAAACGCCCGAGGTCACCGAGGCGAACAGCAAAGCCGCCGCGGCGCCGGCACCGATTCCAATAAAGGCCGAACTGCATCATCGCGAGCTGTCCCGCTCCGTTCGAGCGGTTAGAGACGGAAACCGTCCGCCCCAACCATCGGCTCTACGGGTGTCCCCGCAAGCCTCGTTTCATTTCCCTCGCCCTGAGGATGAGGAAGTCTTCTTTATTTTATCACATACGGCAGCAGACCGAGAAAGCGCGAGCGTTTGATCGCCTGCGCCAATTCGCGCTGCTTCTTGGCCGACACCGCGGTGATGCGGCTCGGCACGATCTTGCCGCGCTCCGACACGTAGCGCTGCAACAGCTTGACGTCCTTGTAGTCGATCTTCGGCGCATTGGCGCCGGAAAACGGACAGGTCTTGCGCCGGCGAAAGAAAGGACGACGGGCGCCGCCGCCACCGCCTTGGGAGGATCCGAATGCCATGGTCTATTCCTCCACCGCTACGGCCGGGGTTTCGTCTTCGGCTTCCTCGCGCCGCGGGCGGCGTTCGCCGCGTCCGCGATCGCCACGGTCGCCGCGGTCCCCGCGATCGCCCCGGTCACCGCGATCGTCGCGGTCGGACTTGCGCATCATGGCGGAGGGGCCTTCCTCAAGCGCCTCGACGCGAATGGTGAGATAGCGCAGCACGTCTTCGTTGAGCCGCTCCTGGCGCTCGACCTCGTTGAGCACGGCGGGCGCCGCGTCGACGTTGAGCAGCGTCATGTGCGCTTTGCGGTTCTTGCGGATGCGGTAGTTGAGGGACTTCATCCCCCAATATTCGGTCTTGCCGATCTTGCCGCCGGCTTCCGTGATGACGGCGGAGAGCTTGGCGGTCAATTCCTCGACCTGCTGCGCGGACAGATCCTGGCGCGCCAGATAGACGTGTTCGTAGAGCGGCATGAATTGCCTTTCCTAAAGTTACCCATGTCCTCGATCCCGGCGCCTAGCCCCTCGAGCCCTTCGGGAAAGGCTCGAATGCTCTGAAGGCGGGAACACGGGACGTCGGGCCAACTCGCCCTACCGTTCATGACCGAAGGTCATGAATCCGGCCGTCCGTTCAGCTCCCAACCAGGATCGATGAACCGGGCGGGTTATAGGCGGAATAAGCGGAAAAAGGCAAGTCTTGAGGGCGCGTAGCCGGGTATGCGTTCAGGCCGCTTCGGGGCCTTGCTGCACGCCTTGGGCGTATACGTCGTCTTGCAGCCGTGCGGCGAGCTTGACCGCGAGATCGACGCCTTCGCGCATCTGGCGGGCCGCCTCCGCGCTGGCGTAGTCGCTTTTGCGCAATTGCTTGAGCGCTTCCAAAAGCCGTTCGAGATTGTCGGCCATCAATTGCTGGCGGAAGCCCGCATCCTCGCGGGCGCGCGTCAAGTCCTCCTCGGTCACCAATCGATGCATGAAACGGCCTAATCGGCGGCAATAACCCACTTTAGCCCTGTGAATCTTTGCGCTTGGTTACCGCAATGGGCATAACTTGACAGGGCGCACCTTGGAGGTGTCTTTCGGCCCAATTCCGGCAAAAAACAGATATTGCGAGGGGGTATGGCGGTCGCCTTTGTATTTCCGGGTCAGGGCAGCCAGACGGTCGGCATGGGCAAGGCGCTGGCCGACGAATTTCGCGCCCGCGCGTCAGGTGTTCGACGAGGTCGACGCGGCGCTCGGCGCCAAGCTCTCGACCATCGTCTTCGAAGGCCCCGCCGATACGCTCACGCTGACCGAGAACGCGCAGCCGGCACTGATGGCGGTTTCGCTCGCCGCTCATGCGCGTGCTGGAGGCGGAAGCCGGCCTCGATCTCAAGCGCGACGCGCAATTCGTCGCCGGCCATTCGCTCGGCGAATATTCGGCGCTCGCCGCGGCCGGCGCCTTCACCGTCGCCGACACCGCGCGGCTGTTGCGCATGCGCGGGCAGGCGATGCAGAAGGCGGTGCCGGTCGGCGTCGGCGCCATGGCGGCGCTGCATCGGGCTCGAATTCGCCGCCGCCGCCGCAGTTGCCGCCGAAGCCGCGCAGGGCGAGGTGTGCCAGGCGGCCAACGACAATGGCGGCGGTCAGGTGGTGGTCTCCGGCAACAAGGCAGCGGTCGAGCGCGCGGTCGAGATCGCCAAAACCAAGGGCGCCAAGCGCGCCATGCTGCTGCCGGTGTCCGCACCCTTCCATTGCGCGCTGATGCAGCCCGCCGCCGACGCCATGGCGCAGGCGCTGGCGCAAGTGCAGCGTCAAGCCGCCGGTTGTGCCGGTGGTGGCGAATGTGCTGGCCAAACCGATCAAAGAGCCGGCCGAGATCGTGGCCGCGCTTGTTGCCCAGGTCACCGGCACCGTGCGCTGGCGCGAGTCGGTTGCCGCCATGGCGGCGGCCGGCGTCAAGGATTTCTACGAAATCGGAGCCGGCAAGGTGCTGAGCGGCCTCATCAAGCGAATCGCCGAGGGCGCGAGCGCCAATGCGATCAGCACCCCGACGATATCGCCGCGTTCAAGGCGAGACAGGGAGTAATTCATGATGTTCGATCTTACCGGCAAGACTGCGCTGGTGACCGGCGCAACTGGCGCCATCGGCGGCGGCATCGCCCGCGCGCTGCACGGCCAGGGCGCGACTGTCGCGCTCTCCGGCACGCGGCGCGAGGTGCTCGATGCGCTCGCCAGCGAACTCAAGGACCGCGTGCACGTGCTGCCCTGCGATCTCGCCGACAAGGACGCGGTCGAGGCGCTGGTGCCGGGCGCAGAAGCGGCGATGGGTAAGCTCGACATCCTGGTCGCCAATGCCGGCGTCAATGCGGACAATCTGTTCGTCAGTTTGACCGACGAGGCTTGGGACAAGGTCATCGCGGTCAACCTGACCGCGACGTTCCGGCTTACCCGCGCCGCGGTGAAAACGATGATGCGCCGGCGCTGGGGCCGCGTGATCGGCATCGCGTCGGTTGTCGGCTTCACCGGCAATCCGGGGCAGGGCAATTACACCGCCTCGAAGGCGGGGTTGGTGGGCATGATGAAGTCGGTGGCGGCCGAATACGCCAAGCGCAACGTCACCGCCAATTGCATCGCCCCCGGCATCATCGCCAGCGCCATGATCGACCGCCTCAACGACAAGCAGCGCGAGGCGATTGTGACGAGGGTTCCCGCCGGCCGGCTCGGCGCACCGGCTGACGTTGCAGCGGCGGCGGTTTATTTGGCTTCCGAGGAAGCCGGTTACGTCACCGGCCAGACCATTCACGTCAATGGCGGTATGGCGATGTTTTAGCGCATGATCCGGAAAAGCCCGTCCTCGACTTGATCGGGGACGGCCGCCGGTTTTCGCATAGGATCATGCGCCAACAAGAGGCTTAAATGCTTGGCTTTCCAGGACTTGCCCGGCTACGCTGCCCCGCGCTAGTCAACGCATTTGAAGTATGGTAACCGAATTTCGGCCCGGCTGGGGCGGCCGATAGCGGATCGAACGACTGACACTCCGCGATCGGTGGCCGTCACACCGCCGTCAACCACGACGAGGCCATTGCCGCGATGGTTGCGTTCCGGTCCCGGTCGCAGCCCAATCTGAAAAGCACGAGGTTGGAACGATGAGTGATATTGGCGAGCGGGTGAAAAAGATCGTCGTGGAGCACCTCGGGGTCGAACCCGACAAGGTGACCGAGCAAGCGAGTTTCATCGACGATCTTGGCGCCGATAGTCTCGACACCGTCGAGCTCGTGATGGCTTTCGAGGAGGAGTTCGGCTGCGAAATTCCCGACGATGCCGCCGAAACGATCTTGACCGTCGGCGACGCCGTTAAATTTCTCGAGAAGAACGCTAAAAGCTGAGCGCAAGCCCGCGCGGCCGCTCGATCGCTTCATTTGTCGCTGACGTGTGGGCTATGCCCCGGTGGAGCATAGGAGCGTGGTGTTTGGCTCGGAGCCGGTCATGAGGCGCGTCGTCGTCACCGGGATGGGGATGCTCACGCCGCTCGGCTGCGGCGTGGAGACGACGTGGTCCCGCCTGCTCAAGGGCGAAAGCGGCGCCAAACGGATCGAGACGTTCGACGTCTCCGACATCTCCTGCAAGATCGCCTGCGTGATCCCGCGCGGCGAAGGCAGCGACGGCACCTTCAATCCCGATCAATGGATGGAGCCGAAGGAGCAGCGCAAGGTCGACGACTTCATCGTCTTCGCCATGTGCGCGGCGCGCCAGGCGCTCGATGACGCCGGCTGGCGGCCGCAAAGCTATGAGGATCAGACTTCGACCGGCGTGCTGATCGGCTCCGGCATCGGCGGCGTCGAACGCATCGCCGACAACGCCATCGTGCTGCATGAGAAAGGCCCGCGCCGGATTTCGCCGTTCTTCGTGCCGGGCAGCATCATCAATCTCGCCTCGGGCTACGTGTCCATCGAATTCGGCCTCAAAGGCCCCAACCACGCGGTGGTCACCGCCTGTTCGACCGGCGCGCACGCTATCGGCGACGCCGCGCGCATGGTGGCGCTTGGCGACGCCGACGTGATGGTCGCCGGCGGCACCGAATCGCCGGTCAACCGCATGGCGCTCGCCGGCTTTGCCGCGCTGCGCGCGCTGTCGACCGGTTTCAACGACGAGCCCAAGCGCGCCTCGCGCCCCTACGACAAGGATCGCGACGGCTTCGTGATGAGCGAGGGCGCCGGCGCCGTGGTGCTGGAAGCGCTCGACCACGCCAAGGCGCGCGGCGCCAAGATCTATGCCGAGCTCATCGGCTACGGCATGTCGGGCGACGCCTATCACATCACCGCGCCCGCGCCGGACGGCGACGGGGCGTTCCGCTGCATGAGCATGGCGGTCAAACGCGCCGGAATTGCCATCGGCGATATCGACTACATCAATGCGCACGGCACCTCGACGCCGCTCGGCGACGAGATCGAGCTCGGCGCGGTGCAGCGGCTCGTCGGCAACGCCGCCGGCCGTATTTCCATGTCCTCGACGAAATCCTGCATCGGCCATCTGCTCGGCGCCGCCGGCGCGGTGGAGGCGATCTTCTCGATTCTGGCGATTCGCGACCGGGTCGCGCCGCCCACTATCAATCTCGACAACCCCTCGGTCGAAACGCCGATCGATCTGGTGCCGCATGTCGCGCGCAAGCGCGAGATCGACACCGCTCTGTCGAATTCGTTCGGCTTCGGCGGAACCAATGCCTCGCTGATCTTCACCCGCTACAGCGAATAGGCGGCCGTGCCGGCCCCCAAGCTTTCGCCATAATTCTTCCTACCGTGCGAAAGCTGCTAGTGTTTTCCAACTGCGTCGCGGCCGGACCGAGCGCCCGTGTAAAGCCGATCGAAAGAGGCGCACGGGCGACCGGCGAAGGGGAGGTTGAGCGAGGGTGAGTGTTTCGGTGTCGAAAGCGGGAGCGGAGGCGTGACTTCCAAGCCACCACATGGCGGCGGGGGCCACGCGCCGCATCAGGCGCCGCCGCACCGGTCCGCTGCGCCGCATTCCGCGCATGGCGGGCGCACCGCTTCCAAGGCGGGCCCCTTGCCGGTGCCGCCGCCTCCCAGCACCAAGCTGCCGCGCTCGCCGCGCGCCGCGCTTGAGCCGGAGAGCGTGCCGCTGCCCAAGCGCCGGTCGCGGCGGGTGCGCCACCCGCTGGTGATCGTCGGCAACGCGATCTTCACGGTGCTGATTGTTGTCTCGATTGCCGTCGGCGGCGCGCTTTACCTCGGCAAGCAGCGCTTCGAAGCGCCCGGACCGCTGACGCAGGACAAGATAGTCAATATTCCGCGCGGCCTCGGCATCCGCGACATCGCCGATCTATTGGCACGCGAAGGCGTCATCGATCAGCCTTGGGTATTCGTCGGCGGGGTGCTGGTGCTCAAGGCGCGCGGCGATCTCAAGCACGGCGAATACCAGCTTCGCCAAAAGCGCAAGCCTCGCCGACGTGGTCGACACCATCGTCGAAAACAAGGTGGTGCAGCACGCGCTGACCATCCCCGAGGGGCTCACCTCCGAACAGATCGTCGCAAAGCTGTTGGAGAACGACGCGCTCTCGGGCCAGATCAAGGAAATCCCGCGCGAAGGCACGCTGCTGCCGGAAACCTATAAATTTACCCGCGGCATGTCGCGCGAGCAGATCATCCAGCGCATGCAACAGGCGCATAAACGCCTGCTGGCGGAGATCTGGGACCACCGCACGCCGGATCTGCCGATTAAGACGCCGGAGCAACTGGTCACGCTCGCTTCCATTGTGGAGAAGGAAACTGGCCAAGCCGGACGAGCGCTCGCGCGTGGCCGCGGTCTTCGTCAACCGGCTGAAGAACAAGATGAAGCTGCAGTCCGATCCGACCATCATCTACGGGCTGACCGGCGGCAAAGGCTCGCTCGGCCGGCCGATCCTCAAGAGCGAGATCGAGCAACCGACGCCCTACAATACCTACGTGATCGACGGCCTGCCGCCGGGTCCGATCGCCAATCCCGGCCGCGCCTCGCTCGAGGCCGCGGCCAATCCGGCGCGCACCAAGGACCTTTATTTCGTCGCCGACGGCACGGGCGGCCACGTGTTCTCCGACAATTACGCCAGCACCAGAAGAACGTGGCGCGCCTGCGCGTGATCGAGAAGAACGCCGCGCCCGATCCGGCGCCGGCCAAGAAATAGCCACCAAATAATAGCGGCACTTGTGAGCGCCTGGGGCCGCAGCTAAGGTCGCTGCGACTTCAAACGCGCCTGGCAACCCGAGATCGAACCCCGATGGCCTTGTCGAGCATGACCGGTTTCGCTCGCGGCCACGGTGTCGCCGGCGCCTATGCCTGGAGCTGGGAGCTCAAGTCGGTCAACGCCAAGGGTCTCGATTTGCGGCTGCGCCTGCCGCCGGGCTGGGACGCGGTCGAGGTGCCGGCGCGCACGCGCGGCACGGAAAAGCTATCGCGCGGCACGGTCTATGCAAACCTCACCGTCGAACGCAAAGGCGTAGCGCCCGCGGTCAAGGTCAACGAAGCGGTGCTCAACGCGGTGCTGGCGACGCTCAAGAGCCTGAGCGGCAAGGTCGAAGCTTCGCCGGCAACGCTTGACGGCATCCTGTCGCTCAAGGGCGTGATCGAGGTCACCGAGGAGGACGAAAGCGAGGAGGACCGGCGAGCAGCCGAGGCGGCGATTCTGGCAGGCTTCGACCAGGCGCTGGCCGATCTTCTCGCCATGCGGCGGCAGGAGGGCGCAACGCTCGGCCGCCTGCTGTCGGCGCGGCTGGCTGAAATTTCGGCGCTTGCCGCGCACGCGGAGGCCGCCCCCGGCCGCAAGCCGGAGGCGATCAAGGCGCGGCTCGCCGAGCAGGTGGCGACGCTGCTTGCCGCCTCGCAGCGTTTCGATAGTGACCGGCTGCACCAGGAAGCCATCATGCTCGCCAGCAAGGCCGACATCCGCGAGGAGCTCGACCGGCTCGCCTCGCATGTCGCCCAGGCGAGAAACTTCTTGCCGACGGCGGGCCGGTCGGCCGCCGCCTCGATTTTCTGGCGCAGGAACTCAACCGCGAATCGAATACGCTCACCGCCAAGGCCAACGACGTCGAGCTCACCAATATCGGCCTGGAATTGAAGAGCGTGGTCGAGCAGTTCCGCGAGCAGGTACAAAACCTGGAGTGACGATGGCCAAGACGCTGCCGGAAAAAGCGCCGATTGTCCGGCGCGGGCTGATGCTGGTACTTTCCTCGCCATCGGGCGCCGGCAAGACCACGCTGTCGCGCCGCCTGCTCGACGAGGACAGCGGCTTGACGCTGTCGGTGTCGGTGACCACGCGCAAGATGCGGCCGGGCGAAAAAGACGGCCGCGACTACGGCTTCATCGATCGCAGCCGTTTCGACGCGCTGATCGAAAAGGACGAGCTGTTGGAATGGGCGGAGGTGTTCGACAATTTTTACGGCACGCCGAAGAAGCCGGTGATGGACGCGCTGGCGCAAGGCCGCGACGTCTTGTTCGACATCGATTGGCAGGGCACCCAGCAATTGCGCGAGAAGGCGCGCAACGACCTCGTCACCGTCTTCGTGCTGCCGCCCTCGATCCCCGAACTGGAGCGGCGCCTCAAGTCGCGCGCGCAGGACGATTACGAAACCATTCACCGCCGCATGGCCAAGGCCGCCGACGAGATGAGTCATTGGGCCGAATACGACTACGTCGTGATCAACCACGACCTCGGTCAGGCTTTCGCCGACGTGCAGGCGATTTTGGCCGCCGAGCGGCTCAAGCGCGAGCGCCAGCCGGGCCTGTCTGAATTCGTGCGCAGCTTGCAGGCGAAGCTGTAGGGCGCTGATCTAAATAAGCGCATTCATTCGACGACGTGGGAAAGCCGCCACCGGGTCGGCTCACTCGGTCCCTGAAAAAATCGTCGGCCAGCGCCACAGGCGAACGGCAATTGTCTTTTGCCGAGCCTCGTTGCGCTCCTTGGCGATCGCCATCAAAAGGAACGCGACCGCAATCGTGAACAGCAACGCTCCGAAGCTGATCGTCGTCAGCCACGCACTGGCGAACATCGAATTGTCCGTGCTCCATGGCAGTATCGCGCTGAGCGGCGTGTGCAGCAGGACTTGCGCGCCGAAGGCATCCAAGACGAGAATCGTCGGCCATCGTGAAATCAAATAATCGTTGCGATCGCGCCAGAACTCGTATGCGGCAAGCCAAGCATAGGCCGTTATAATGCCGGAGCCGAGCAGAACGCGGACGTTCTGGGCGTCGGCCACGAACGGTACGCGGCTGGCGACCAGCCAGATGACGGCTCCGGCGAAAAGTGCAAGCGGCTTTACGGAGCGCCGGCCGAACACACGCGCGCCCGCCCACGTCAAGGCAAACGAAATAAACAATATCGCGTTGGCAAGATCGATCGTGATCAGCGTGGAAACGTTGCCATACAGGCCAAAAAGGAAGATGGAGCAGGCTCGTGACAAATATGCAAATCCCCACCAGGCGACCGCATGAATGCTTGTGTTCTGCACCCAGGCAAACAACAAAAGCAGCCCAAGCATGGCTTCAATATCGACGGTCACGGTCAGAAGCGCGTCTAAACCGATTTGCATAGATTGACATCCATAGAACCGCTCAGCGCCGACGCTGGCGGACAATGATTGCAACCCTAGCGAACCTTGAATAAAAAATCGGATAACACGGCGACATCACGCCGATACGATTGGCACAACACTTCCGCCAAACTTTGCATTCGATGAAAATGCGAAGATTGATAGTGTCATAATACCGCGTGGCGTCTTTGCCGGGCATTTCGCCCGGTATTTCGTTACGCTGTCAGCACCACGCGGCCGACAATCTTGCCGGCGCGCAGGTCGTCGAGCGTCTGCGAGGCTTGCGCCAACGGCCGCTCGGCGATCGGCGGGGGTGCGATGTTTTTGTCGCGCACCAGGTCGATTAACTCGCGCGCTTCGGTGAGCGTGCCGGTCTGCGTGCCCTCGATGCACATGGCCTTGAGCGGGAACATGGCGACCGCGGTCGAATAGCCGCCGCCGATCAGCCCGGTGACCACCACCTTGCCGCCTTTGGCCAGCACGCCGGTCGCAAAGGCGAGCGACTTGTCGGAGCCGGCGAAATCGACCGCCGCATAGATACCGCCGCTCGCCTTTAGCAGCGCCTTGCGCGCGTTCGGATCGGCCGGATCGAAGGCTTCCTTGGCGCCGGCGGCAAGCGCGGCCTCGCGCTTTTTGGCGTCGATGTCGGCGACGTACGGCGCCGTGCCGTACATCGCGCGCGCCAAGGCCAGCCCCATCAGCCCGACGCCGCCGAGGCCGACCAGCAGCAATGGCGCGCGCGCGGCACGGTCCGCAAGCCGCTTCAGCGCCGCATATGCGGTCAGCCCCGAACACATCAGCGCGCCGGCGTACGACGAAGACAGCGGTGCGTGGTCGATCAGGTAGCGCGGATGCGGCACCAGCACATGCGTGGCATAGCCGCCGTCGACCGTAATGCCGAGATGGCGCGGGCTCGTGCAGATGTTCTCCTCGCCCACTTTGCAGGCGGGGCATTGGCCGCAGCCGATCCAAGGGTAGACCGCAACGTTTGCGCCGGGCTTGGCTTCTGCATTCGGGCCCGCGCTTTCGACAACGCCGGCGATCTCATGGCCGAGCGTGAACGGCAGCGTGCGGCCGCCTCGTACGTCGAGTTGCTTGCCGTCGCCGAGCAGGAAATATCCGTCTTGCATATGCAAGTCGGAATGGCAGACGCCGCAGCGCGCGATGCGCACCAGCACCTCGGTCCCTTGCGGGTGCGGGGCCTCGACCGCGGTTTCGCATAGCGGGGCGCCATAGGCGGTCAGTGATTGGCGGTGCATTTGCATATGCGGACTCTACACGCGGCCGGTCTCCTGCCCAGCGAAAATATTGGTCAGTTTGACGAAACCCTCGACCGGGATTTCCTCGGCGCGCGCGGTCGGCTCGATTTCGGCGGCGGCGAGCAGCGCAAGCGCATCGACACCGAGCGATTTGAGGCTCTGGCGCAGCATCTTGCGGCGTTGGCCGAATGCCGCCTCGGTCACTTTCTGCAAGGCGCGCGCGTCGCAGGCAAGCGGCGCCGCGCGTGGGACGAGCCGCACCACCGAGGAGGTCACCTTGGGTTGCGGCACGAAGGCCGACGCCGCCACATCGAACATGATTTTCGTTTCGCAACGCCAGTTCGCCAGCACCGCCAGCCGCCCGTACGCTTTGTCGCCGACCTTGGCGACGATGCGCATCGCCACCTCGCGCTGGAACATCAGCACGGCTAGGTCATACCAAGGCGGCCAGGGCTCGGCGGTCAGCCAGCCGATAAGCAGTGCGGTGGCGATATTGTAGGGCAGGTTGGCGACAATGCGCGCGCGGGTCCCGCGCAAATGCGTGTGCGCGTCGAAGCCCAAAGCATCGCCGGAAACGATCTCAATTCGGCCCGGATAATGCGCGGCGATTTCCTCAAGCGCGGCGATGGCGCGCTCATCGCGCTCGACGGCGATCACGCGGGCAGCGCCTTGCGCCAGCAGCGCCCGCGTCAGGCCGCCGGGCCCGGGGCCGATCTCGACCACGGTTTCACCGTCGAGCGCGGCCGCGGCACGGGCGATGCGCGCCGTCAGATTGAGATCGAGCAGGAAGTTTTGTCCGAGCGATTTCTTCGGCGTCAGCCCGTGCCGGCGGATGACCTCGCGCAGCGGCGGCAGGTCGTCGATTTGGGCCATCTATTTTGCTGGCGCCAAGGCGGGCTTGCACGCCGCCAGCCGCGCCGCCAGCGCCAGCGCCGCCACCAGGCTCGACGGATCGGCTTTGCCGGTGCCGGCGATGTCGAAAGCGGTGCCGTGGTCGGGCGAAGTGCGCACGAAGGGCAGGCCGAGGGTCACGTTCACCGCGCGTTCGAAGGCGAGCGTCTTGATCGGGATCAGCGCCTGGTCGTGATACATGCAGAGCGCGACGTCGTAGCCTGCGCGCGCCCGCTCGTTAAACAGCGTGTCGGCCGGCAGCGGCCCGAGCGCGTCGATGCCCGCCGCTCGCAGCCGCGCGACCGCCGGCGCCACGATGGCGGCATCCTCCGTGCCGAGCGCGCCGTCCTCGCCGGCATGCGGGTTGAGGCCGGCGACCGCGAGGCGCGGGCGCGCGATGCCAAAGCGTGCGGTCAAATCGTGCGCGACGATGCGCCCGGTTTCGAAAACGAGTTCGGCGGTCAGGTGCGAGACCACCTCGCGCAATGGCAGATGGATGGTCACCGGCACCACCGCAAGCTCGGCCGACCACAGCATCATCACCGGATGCATCGGCTTTCCAGTTGCCGCGGCGGCGAGCCGGGCGAGGAATTCGGTGTGGCCCGGCTCGGCGAAGCCGGAGCGGTAGAGCACGTTCTTGGCGACCGGGTTGGTGACCAGCGCAGCGGCTTGACCGGCGAGCACGTCGGCGACGGCGCGGCGGATCGAGGCGATGGCGGCCGGCGCGCTGCTTGCGTCCGGCTTGCCGGGCGCGGCGGTGATGGGCAGGCCAAGCGGGACAACCGGTAAAGCGCGCTCGAAGGCAGCGCCTGCTTGCGCCGGCTCGACCGTCGCGAGCGGCACATCGAGACCGAGCACGCGGGCGCGCTCGTGCAGGAAATCCGGTTCGCCGATGAGATAGAAAGCCGGCAGGTCGAACTCGACCCGGCGCCGCCAGACGGCGAGCGTCAGATCGGGGCCGATGCCGGCCGGCTCGCCGATCGTCAATGCCAAAGGAAGGCCGGCGGCTGCGCTCATTTGGCTTCTTTGTATTCGATCATCGCGGATTTGCGGATTTCGTCGAGGAATTTGTTGGCCTCGGTCTCGAACCGCTTGGCGAAAAGCTGTTGGCGCACTTCGCGCTTGAGCGGTGAGTCGGTCTTGCTTTCCCGTCTATCGCACAAAGCGAACATCTGCAGGCCCTGCGGCGTCAGGTCCGGCGTGGTCAGGTGGCCGATCGGGATGCTGTCGAGCACCTCGCGCAGTTGCGGCGCGAGATCGGACGAGCTGCGCGTGATCGGCTCGCGCACCGCGACGTCGCGCATCGCCGCGCGACATGGCCAGGCCCTCGTTGCAGTTGACGAAGCGGCTGCGCAGGTCTTCCGCCTCAGTGCCGCTTTGCTTCGACTACGGCGGCGCTGGAGCCGGGCGGGATCAGGACCATGACCGGATAGAGCGTATAGATGTAGCCGACCACGTCGGCCTCGGGAGCATTACGGTCACGCAGCGCCTTGTTGACCTCGGCCTCGCCGACTTCCAGCGACGCACTGAATTTTCCGCGCACCAACTGGGTCCAAGTCGTTTCGGCGCGGAGGCGCGCCTTGAGCGTGTTCGGCGCGACGCCGCCGCGCTCGAGCATCTGGTCAAACTGCTGCACCGACAAATGCTGCGCCCTCGCCATGTTGGCGTAGGTCTGGTTGATTTCGGCTTCGGGCACCTCGAATCCATAGGTTTTGGCCTTGGCGATCTTGATGCGGTCGTCGATCAGTTCGTTGACAACTTCCTGACGCGGCGGCGTCCTGTGCGTCGTCAGCGCGATGAGCTTGGAGCGCTGCTCGATATCATAGGCGGTGATCGGCGAGCCGTTGGCGATCACCACCACCTGGGCGATGGCGGGTAGCGGCGCAGCCATTGCTGTGGCCAGCACGGCCAACACAGTCCATCGCCGCCAGGCACAAAATTTAACGCTCGTCATCGGCATCGCGACTTCCATTGCAGCGCCCGCTAGCGGTTCGCGTCCGCTCGCCGCCGGCGTCTCATCAAAGCCCGCCCATCCCGGTGACCCCCTGGCTCACCGCGGTGCCGCCGAGCGTGCGCAAGGCTCAGTTGCAGCATGATCGTGATGATCGGCCGTCGGGTTTCCACTATAGATGTAATTAGTGATGTAATTCAGGGCCAAAATGAGGCAATCGTCGACATAGCCGAGGCCGATCCGGGTCTGGTCGAATTTGCTTTGGCTTCGAGGTCGTAGCGCGCGGCCGCCCAGCAGCACCCAATTGGCGTCAAGCTTGAACGATCCGGTGCCGAGCAGGCCCTGCCGGCGGGTGAGGAAGCCGATGTCGCGGCTGGGCGGCGTAGTCGCCATAGAGCAAACTGGTGCTCCAGCGGTCGAAATTGGCGCGCGCCTCGAGCTCGGTCCGCTGCACGGCGAAACGTGTCGTTGTCGAAGCGGAACCGCGAGGTGAAGGTGATAGGTGCTGTTGGGCTGGTAGGAGACCCGCGCCACATAGTCGGAGCGTGTGGTGTCGAGCCCGCTGTCGAGGCCGGCATTGGCGACGCCGCCTGGCGGCGAACGAGTTCTGCCCGAACAGGCTGTAGGACTGGCCGAACAGAGCGTTGACGAAGCCGCCTTGGTTGAATTGCGCGGTATATTGCACGCCGTAATTGGCGCGGCCGCCGCCCTCGACGCGGTCCCAGCCGGAGAACTTGTCGACGCGGAACAGGTTGCTGTCGTCGAAGATCAGGCTTTGCGCGTCCTCGTTCGGCCATTTGCCGATCTGCGGTCTCGTTCGGCCGCGCGATCACCTGGGCGATCGGCTCCAGCGTCTGCGTGCCCCAGGACTCCACGCTGATGAACGGAAAGCGGTATTCGAGGCCGACCGTCGGCATGGCGCGCACCAGATCGCTGTTGCCGGTGGCGATGTAGTTCGACTACGCCGGGGTCGGAATTGATCTGCATAGAGCCGGCGTCGGCGCGCAGCGACGCGAACGGCGTGAACACCTGACCGAATGAATCGGTGATAGCTTGCGCGCCAATGCGTCTCCGCCGAGAAGCGGCTGTAGGTGCCGGGGATGCCGCGCAAGCAGGCAGTTGGCCGAATTCTTGATCGCCGGGTCGGCGGTCTGCGCGCAGGTGCCGCCGTTCAGCGCGGTCTGCGTGATGGCATCGAAATTGGCCTGGTTGCGCGTCAGGCTGGTGAAGTTGATGTTGTAGCCGAGTTCGCCGCCGAGCACCGGATGATCGAACGTGTAGGTGTAATCGATCACCGGATGGATGACCGGGATCTGGTTCTGCACGTCGGCTTCTGAGAAGCCGAGATAATAGATCGAGCGGACGTCGAAATAGCTGCGATTGCCCTTGCCGGTGAGATAAAGCTGCGAGACGCCTTCGGTGATGCCGGTCTGTAGCGGATCGACGACGCGGTAGCGCGACAGATGCGGGTTGTAGTCCTGCAGGAAAGTCTTGTCCGATCAGCATCAGCGCGTCCCAGCCCCAGATCCAGCGGCTGTTGAGTGCGAACTGGCCGTCGCTTTCCACGCTGCCGCGCCAGTCGCGGTAGCCGGGCGTGGGCGAACCGTCGTTGTGCACGAAATAGCTAGGTTCGAATTGGTGGATGCCGGCGGCGCGGATCGAATAGGCGCCGTTGATCAGGCGCTGGCGGAATTCGCCTTGCAGCAGCGGCCCTTGCTTGGTGGTGATCATCGGCGCGATCGTCGCGTCGTAGTCCGGCGCCAGCGCCCAGTAGTACGGCACCTCGACGGCGAGGCCGTATTTCGAACTCGAATTGATCGTCGGCATCAGCATGCCGGTCTTGCGCTTGACGGTCGGATCGGGCGCCGAGAAGTAGGGCAGCCAGGCGAGCGGCTGCGCCGAAGAATTCGAGGCGGGCGTCCTCGAAATAGATCATCTTCTCGCTCTGGTCGTGGATGATGCGCACCGCCTTGACCTGCCACAGCGGCGGCTTCTTCGGATCGTCCTTGCAAGGCGGCGCAGGCGGTGTAGACGCCGTTGTGGAAGACCGTGAAATTGCCGCTGGTGCGTTCGGCGCGCGCGGCCGCCATGCGGGTCTGGTCGGGGGTGTCGAGCCGCAGCGAGTCGACGAACCCGTCGCGATAGTCGTCCGACAGATCCATGATGGTGCCGTAGGTGACTTTGCCGTCCTCTTCGGTGAGCCGGACGTTGCCCTCGGCGTGCAGGCGCTTGGTGGTCTGGTCGTAGATCACCCTGTCGGCTTCCAGCGTGGAGCCGCCATAATAGATCTGCACGTTGCCGACGGCGGCGACGCGATGATTGGCGTAGTCGTAATCGATCTCGCGCGCCTGCACGAGCATCTGCTTCTGCCCGGATTTTTCGCGCGCGATGGCGATCTTGGATTTCGGCGGCGGCGGGGGGGCCGGCGGGAATTGCAGTTGCTGCGCCAGCAGCCGGCGCGGACGCGAGCAAGCCGCCGCAGACCAGCGAGGCCGAGGACGGCGACAAAGGCGGCGAAGCCGCGCCGGCGCGGCGCGGCGCATTGCTGGACGAGCGCAAGCTGGCCCCGCCATCACCCGTCCTCCTGGTACAACAACGCAATAAACCCCGTCAGGCCCCCGACGAGCACGGGCAGCCAAGCCGCTGCCACGGGGTGCATCAGCTCGGCCTTGCTCAAATCCTCGGTCACTTTCGATAAGACGTAAAGCAGAAAGCCCGCATGCCACGCCACTTAAAACCATCTTCTGCACGCCGCCGAAGCGGAAGAACCGTAGACTGACGGCAGCGGCAAGGAAAACCATGGCGGCCAGCAAAAACGGCCGGGCCAGAAGCTTTTGGAACTGCATTCTATAGCCTGCCGCGACAAGCCCTGCGTGTTCCGCGATCTTGATATACTGTGGTAGTTCCCAAAACGGCACAGTTTCCGGTGTCGCAAAACTTTCGCGAACCTGTTCCGGCGTCAGGCTGGTCTTGAGCTGATACACGCGATGGTCGACCGACGGCACGCCCAATTCGTTGACCCGGGCATCGCAGCAGTTCGCCACACGCCCGGCTCCAGCACGGCCGCGCGCGCCTCGATGCGCTGCTTGAAATGGCCGTCGTTATCGAAGGTGAAGATCGTCACGCCGTTGAGGTTGACGCCCTGGTCGCGGCTGCGTCTTGGCGTTGATGATCGCCGAGCCTTCGGCCGTGCGCTGGCTGGTCCAGAACGGTGCCGCCGCTGCAGCGCGGCGGTGTTCTCTGCCGAACAGCTCGGCTTCAAAGCGCTTCGAGCGCTCCTGCAGAACAGCGGAGAGCGGATTGTAGATGGCGGTTGCCACCAGGCCGAAGACGAAAGCGACGACGACCGCCGGCGTGATGAATTGCCAGGCCGACATGCCGGCCGAGCGCGCGACCACCAATTCTAGCCGGCGCGACAGATTGAGATAGCAGGACATGGCGCCGATCAGCACGCAGAACGGCATGATCCGCTCGGTCACTTGCGGCACGCGATAGAACGAAACCTTCGCCACCAGGAGCGCCGAAACGTTGCGGGATGTCGCTCGCGCGCCGCATCAGTTCGATGTAGTCGAGCAGCGCGACCAGCGTGAAGATGCCGACAAAAACCAACAGCGTCGCGTTGAGGAAACGCAGGCCGAAATAACGCGCGAGCTGTTCCGTGGCTCCACTGCATGGTCAACTCGTGGCGAAACGCTGGGCGATGCGTTCGGTCAGCGCGGACAGCCGGTCGGTGATGCGCGCGGGCAGCTCCAGGATCAGGCCGTGCCCGATCACGTAGAGACCGCTCCCGCAGGCCCCGATTAGCGCGATGTATTGCAGCGCCAAGATCCAAGGGAAGTTGGCGCCGAACACGGTGGAGACGAATCCGATCAAGCGCAGCAGCGCCTACCCCGCCGATCGGCGCCGATCATCGACACGGTGCGGCTTTGCCGGTTGGTGCGCGGGGCGCCAAGATAGGCGAAGGCGATGATGGTGAAAGCGATCGGATAGAGCGGCGCCATCAGCCGGTCGTGCAACTCGGCGCGGAATTGTCCCGGCTGCTCGATGTAGAGCGGGTCATTAGGATCCGGCCAAAGGAGCTGCCAGAGATAGCGCTCGCGGATCGAATATTTCACCGCCTGCGCGCCGCCGGCGAATTGCGACAGATCGAACGCATAGCGGTCGAACACCACCATCGCCGGGTCGCGCTCATTGGCGGCGTGGCGCTGCACGATGCCCTTTTGCAGGATCAGGAACGTGCCGTTGTCGTTGTCGATCAACTCGCCAGATTGCGCCACTATGGTGGTGCGCTCGGCCGGATTGCGCCGGTCGTCGAGGAAGATGCCGAGCAATTGGCCGTTGCGGTTGCGCTCCCGGATATGGATGGTGACGCCGTTTCCGATCGAGGTGAACTGGCCGGGCTTGCACCACGGTGCTCACCACATTGGCGCGCACTTCGGTCAGCCAGTCGCGCAGCATGCGCAGGCCCTTGGGCGCGAAATAGGCGCTGATCACCGTCACGAACAGCGACACGGCGATCGCCACCGCACAGGAAGGCGCGGAACAGGATCCACGGCGACATGCCCGCCGCGTTCATCACGATGATCTCGCTGTCGGTGGACATCTTGTTGAGCACGTGCGCGACCGCGATCAACAGCGCGATCGGCGCGATCACCAGGACGAGCAGCGGGATGATCAGGCCGGTGATGCCGACGAAAACCAGGATGGTCTGCCCCTGACTGGTCATCAGGTCGATGTCGCGCAGCGCCTGCGTCACCCAGATCACGGCGGTCAAGCTGACCAGCACGATCGCAAAGGCGCCGAAGGTCGTGCGGAAGATATATCGGCTGATCGACCCCATCCGACGCGTCGTCCCCCAATGCAGGCGCACAAAGCCCTCCGCCCGGCACCCCCCGGACGCAGAGCGCAAACCAGCTTAAGTCCCAACCCCCGTTAGGTTTACCTTGATCCTTCGACAAAGTGGCCGCGCAAAGGCAAAGCCGTTGAACATGCACAACAAAAGGTAAAAACCGCCGGTCCGATGCCTGCGCCCGGAGGCCGATTCGGACAAGCAAAAGGGGTTGGAAATACAGGCTTTTCCGCAAGCCGCCCGGCAGACCCGCTGAAAAACCTCGAAATCGGGTGGTTCGGGGCTTTGCAGCGGGGGGCGCGGCGGGCCATATGGCTGTCAAAATACCGCGTTTGCACCACGATCGAGGATCAAGCCGATGTCCGACGCCCTGAAGCTCGGGTTTGCCCCCTTCGCCGCACCCACGACGGGCGTTCTCATCGTGTTCTGCGACGACGCGCTCAAATTCGGCCGCGCCACTGCCAAGGCGATCGCGCCGGCCGCGGACCTCATAGCGCGCGCCGCCAAGGCCGAGCACTTCACCGGCAAGAGCGGCTCGACGCTCGAGCTCAGCGTGCCGGAGGGGCTTAAAGTCGCCCGCCTGGTGGTCATCGGCGCGGGCAAACGGCCGGCGGCGGCCTTGCAGCAGAAGGACCTCATCAAGCTCGGCGGCCTCGCCATGGGCAAGCTGCCGACGAGCGCGAGCGAAGCAACCGTGTTTGCCGATTTGCCGGGCGGAACGATGCGGGCCGAACAGGCGGCCGATCTGGCGCAGGGTGTGCGGCTGCGCGCCTACGCCTTCGACCGCTACAAGACCAAACGCAAAGAGGACGAGAAGCCGCCGGAAAAGCGCAACGTGACGATTTGCGGTGAGCGATGCCGCCGCGGCGCGCAAGGCTTACGTGGCGCACGAGGCGGTCGGCGACGGCGTGCTGCTGGCACGCGATCTCGTCAACGAGCCGGCCAATGTGCTCTACCCGGAAGAATTCGCCCGCCGCGCCGCCGATTTGAAAAAAGTCGGCGTTGCGGTCGAGGTGCTCGACCTGAAAGACGCTCAAGAAGCTCGGCATGAATGCGCTGCTCGGCGTCGGCCAGGGTTCGGCGCGCGAGAGCCGCGTCGTCGTCATGCGCTGGAACGGCGGCAAAAAGAGCGACGCGCCGGTCGCCTTCATCGGCAAGGGCGTGTGCTTCGACACCGGCGGCATCTCGATCAAGCCGGCCGCCGGCATGGAGGACATGAAGGGCGACATGGCGGGCGCGGCCTGCGTCACCGGGCTGATGCAGGCGCTGGCCGCGCGCAAGGCCAAGGTCAACGCCGTCGGTGTCATCGGCCTGGTCGAGAACATGCCGGACGGCAATGCGCAGCGGCCCGGCGACATCGTCAAATCGATGTCGGGTCAGACCATCGAGATCATCAACACCGACGCGGAAGGCCGCCTCGTGCTCGCCGACGTGATCTGGTACGCGGCGCAGCGTTTCAAGCCGAAATTCATGATCGATCTTGGCGACGCTGACCGGCGCCATCATCGTCGCGCTCGGCCAGGAATATCGCCGGCATGTTCTCAAACGACGACAGGCTTGCCGAACGCATCGTCAAGGCGGGCGACGCGACCGGCGAAAAGGTCTGGCGCATGCCGCTTGCCGCCGAATACGACAAGATGATCGATTCCAAATTCGCCGACATGAAAAACACCGGCGGCTCGCGCTCGGGCGGCGCCATCACCGCGGCGCAATTCATCCAGCGTTTCGTCGACGACAAAACGCCGTGGGCGCATCTCGACATCGCCGGCACCGGCTTCGACAGTCGCCAGAGCGACATCAACAAGAGCTGGGGCTCGGGCTGGGGCGTGCGGCTGTTGGATCGATTGGTGGCGGATTATTACGAGCGGTGAGGGTGCCGGCATCATGACCGAAATCCTCTTCTACCACCTGCAAGGTCAGAAGCTTGAAGGCGTGCTTACCGCCGCTGCTGGAGAAGTCGCTCGAGCGCGGCTGGACGGTGATCGTGCAGGGCTCCTCTGAAGAACGCATCGAGGCGCTCGACGCGCATTTGTGGACCTATCGCGACGACGGCTTCCTGCCGCACGGCACCTGGCGCGAGCCGGAGGCCGCCGAACAGCCGGTGCTGCTCACGGTCAATGAGGGCAATCCGAACGTGGCGAGCGTGCGCTTTCTCATCGACGGTGCCGCCGTGCCGGAGGACGCCGAGGCCTACCAGCGCATCGTGCTGTTGTTCGACGGCGAGGACGAGGAGGCGGTCGCGGCTGCGCGCGGTACTTGGGCCGACGCCAAGGCCAAAGGCTTCGAGGCGACCTATTGGCAGGCCGACGAACAGGGGCGCTGGGCCAAAAAGGCCTGAATGCCGACTAGGCCAATGGCCCATCGGCCAATGCCCTACGCGTCTTGCCTTGGTTAACCCATTGGCCAGCCTTGGCTTGTGGGTGCCATCGTGATGACGCAAAATAGCTATTAAGGGACAAGCGGATAGACCGTCCGGGGGAGACCGTTTTGGGTTATCGCGTCGTTTCCAGGGTTGCGCTCGTCGTTTGCGCCGCCGGGCTCGCTCTAGCCGCGGCCGGCTGTAAGAATTCGGCGGGCTTGTTCGAGGACAACAACGAACGCGGCTGGTTCGCCAAGCCCGTGGACATATTTGCCAAGCCGAGCTGGGCGAGCGCGGCGACCCACGACAAGAATATCCAGCTCAACCCGCAAGGGCCGGTCGCCCCGGAAGACCTGGTCGGCGCCGACGGCCGCTGTGCCGCGCGAGCCGCCGAACCGCCGCCCGCGGCACCCGCATCGGCGGCAGCGCCGGCTCCCGCTGCCACCCCGGCGGCCCCGGCGGCTCCGGCCGACCGGCCGGTCGGCTCCATGGCCGGCGATCTCGCGCATCCGCCTATGCCGGCGGCCACCCCCGTCTCGGTCAATCCCGCCGCCGCGCCGCCCGAGCAGCCGCCGGGCGCTCCCCAGATTATGGGCGGCGTCGCGCTCGGCATGAGCGAATGCGATGTGGTGCGGCGCGCCGGGCTTCCCGGCAACGTCAATATCAGCGCCGGCGACAAGGGCGAACGCAAGGTCGTGCTGACCTATCTCACCGGCACCTGGCCCGGCATCTACACCTTTCGATGGCGGCCGGCTGAAGATCGTCGACCGCGCGCCCGAACCGCCGCCTTCGGCCAAGCCGCCGGCGAAAAAGAAGCGGGCGAAGAAGCCGGCCAAACCGAAGACCGCCGCCAATCACGCGGTCACGCGGGCTTACGTGCAGTAGCTGGCCGCACCGCTCAGGCGGTCTGCAAGCGCAGCACTCGCGGCGAGCCATTCCTCTTCCGCCTTGGCAATCGCGGCCACCACCTCGCGCGCGTGTTTTGGCGAGTTCTGCGGCGCGCGCCGGATCGCTGCGCGAACAAGGCGCCGTCGGCGAGCGTCACGTCGAGCTTGTGCAGCTGGCGCGTAAGTTGCGCGATCACGACCTCAGCTTGCGATATGCGCTTGCGCAGCGGCGCGGTCTCGGCGCGTTTATCGGCGGCAGCGCGGCGCGCTTGCCCCGGATCGGCACGCGCCGACGATTTTGCCCCGACCGTCATTCCCTGGCTCTCGCCGGCGAGCACCATGCGCCGGTAGTCGTCGAGATCGCCGTCGAACGGCGCGACCTTGCCGCCGGCGACCAGCCAGAGCCGGTCGGCGCAGGCTTCCAAGAGATAGCGGTCGTGCGAGACCAGGATCACCGCGCCGGGATAATCGTTGATCGCCTCGATCAGCGCGGCGCGGCTGTCGATGTCGAGATGGTTGGTCGGCTCGTCGAGAATGATGAGATGCGGCGCGGCGAAAGTGGCAAGCCCGAGCAGCAGGCGCGACTTTTCGCCGCCGGAAAGAGTCTTCACGGCATTATTGGCGGCGAGCCCGGAAAAGCCGATGGCGCCGGCGCGCGCCGCGTACTTTGGCTTCCGGCTGATCCGGCATCAGATCGCGCACGTGGTCGTAGGGGCTGCGTTCCTCGTCGAGCTCGTCGAGCTGGTGCTGGGCGAAATAGCCGACCCGAAGCGTTGCTGCGCGCGTAACTGTGCCGTGCTCGGGCTTGAGCCTGCCGGCCAGGAGCTTCACCAGCGTCGATTTGCCGTTGCCGTTGGAGCCGAGCAGCGCGATGCGGTCGTCATTGTCGATGCGCAACGATAGACCGGACAACACCGGATGGCCGGGCTCGTAGCCGACCGCGACCTCGTCGGTCGCGATGATCGGCGGCGACAACAGTTTCTCCGGCGCCGGAAAGTGGATCGGGCGCACTTCGTTGGTCACCAGCGCGTTGATCGGCTGCATCTTGGCCAGCATCTTGATGCGCGATTGCGCCTGCCGCGCCTTGGTCGCCTTGGCGCGGAAGCGGTCGACGAAGGCCTGCAAATGCTTGCGCTGCGCTTCCTGCTTCTTGATCAGCTTCTGGTCGAGCACCAGGCGTTCGCTGCGCAGGCGTTCGAAGTCGGAATAGCCGCCGCGATATAGCGTCAGCTTTTGTGCTTCCAGCGACAAGATTTGGTCGACGGCGTTGTCGAGCAGGTCGCGATCGTGGCTGATGATCGATCATGGTGTGCGGATAGCGCGCCAGATGGTCCTGCAGCCACAGCGTGCCTTCCAGATCGAGATAGTTGGTCGGCTCGTCGAGCATCAGCAGATCGGGCTCGGCGAACAACGTGGCGGCGAGCGCGACGCGCATGCGCCAGCCGCCGGAAAACTCCGAGCACGGGCGCGGCCTGGTCGGCGTTGGAAAAGCCGAGGCCCGACAGGATCGAGGCGGCGCGGGCAGGGGCGGCGTGTGCGCCCATGTCGGCGAGCCGGGTCTGGATGTCGGCGATGCGGTGCGGGATCGTGCGCGGTCTCGGCCTCCGCCAGCAGCGCGCTGCGCTCGCAATCGGCCTTGAGCACGACTTCGAGCAGGCTTTCCGGCCCGTTGGGCGCTTCCTGCGCCAGCCGCCCGATGCGCCAGCGCGGCGGCAGTTCGATGGAGCCGTGCTCGGACGACATGTCGCCGGCGATCACGTTGAACAGCGTGGTCTTGCCGGAGCCGTTGCGGCCGACGAGGCCGACGCGGGCGCCCGGGATGATGCGGGCGGAGGCGCCTTCCAGCAGCGCGCGGCCGGCGATGCGGACGGTGAGGTCGTCGATGACGAGCATGGCGGAGCGCGTTGTGGCCGAGCGCGCGCGGCTATGCAATCCCTGCCATCAGCCGAGTGCGGCGGCGACCGCCTTGCCACAGATGACGGTATCGGCCGGGCCTTTCAGGTCGCGGGTGCGCAAGCTCGGCTCGGCCAGCACTTTCTCGATGGCGCCGACGATCGCCTTGGCGGCGTCCGGCTCGCCGAGATGGTCGAGCATCATCGCGCCCGACCAGATTTGCCCGATCGGATTGGCGATGCCCTGGCCGGCGATGTCGGGGGCCGAGCCGTGCACCGGCTCGAACACCGAGGGGAATTTGCGCTCCGGATTGATGTTGCCGGACGGCGCGATGCCGATGGTGCCGGTACAGGCCGGCCCGAGGTCGGACAAGATGTCGCCGAACAAATTGGAGGCGACCACCACGTTGAACCAATCGGGGTTCATGACGAAACGCGCGGTGAGGATGTCGATGTGGAACTGGTTCCACTTCACATCCGGATAGCTCTTCGCCATCTCGCGCACGCGCTCGTCCCAATACGGCATGGTGATGGCGATGCCGTTCGACTTAGTGGCGGAGGTCAAATGCTTCTTCGGCGTGGAGCGCGCAAATTCGAAGGCGAATTTGAGCACGCGGTCGACGCCGATGCGGCTCATCACGGTTTCCTGCACCACCACCTCGCGCTCGGTGCCGGGAAACATCTTGCCGCCGATGGCCGAATATTCGCCTTCGGTGTTCTCGCGCACCACCCAGAAGTCGATGTCGCCGGGCTTGCGGCCGGCGAGCGGGCAGGGCACGCCCGGCATCAGCCGCACCGGGCGCAAATTGATGTACTGGTCGAATTCGCGGCGAAACAGGATCAGCGAGCCCCACAGCGAAATGTGGTCGGGCACGCGGTCCGGCATGCCGACGGCGCCGAAATAAATGGCGTCGTGGCGGCCGATCCGCTCCTTCCAGTCCTCCGGCATCATGCGGCCGTGCTTGTCGTAGTAGTCGCAAGATGCGAAATCGAGATCGTCGAGGCGCAGTTCAAAGCCGAATTTCTTGGCGGCGGCTTCCAGCACGCGCACGCCCTCGGGCATGACTTCCTTGCCGATGCCGTCGCCGGGGATGACGGCGATGCGATGAACGCGATTGGTGCTCATAAATTCAAAACCCCTTCACTCATTGCCGCGCGAGAAACCCGGCTAGCTCAATTTGCGCAAGCCGCCTTGACCGGTTTCGCGCTGATAGATGATCAAGTCGAAGCTTGGCGTCGCCTCGTTGCCGATGATCGGGGAGAGCAGCGCGTGCGCCTGGCCGCGGTGGTGGGTCTGGTGATTGAAGAAATGGTCGAGCGCGGGCGCCAGCACCTGCTCGATATCGGTCGGATTGGTGAAGGTGCGATAGCGGATGGTGCCGGCCGAGGTCGTCGTCGCTCAAGCTGTCGACATAGCGGCTGATATCGGCGTCCTCGTTGCGGCGCGCGGCGCGCAAGGCGGCGAAAATCGTCGTACAGGATGGCGTCGAGGCTTTTCGGCACCTCGCCCTTGCCGGTGAAACGCTGCATCCAGATGCGGTCGCCGACCAGGAGGTGATTGAGCGTGCCGTGCATCGACTTGAAAAAGGCGCCGCGGTCGGCGCGGTAGTCGGCTTCGGAGAGCTTGGCGGCGGCGGCATAGAGGCGCTCGTTGCACCAGGCGTTGTAGCCGGCGAACATCCGGTAGCGGGATATCATGGCGGGCTCCTGTGGCTGGCCAAATGATAGCAAATCCGCGTGGAAAAAGCCGATCTTGCCGCGCCAAACGGCCCCCGGTATAAGCCGCGCAACTCAAGCCGGCCAATAGAAACCGGTCAACTTTGCGATCAATCTCAGTGAAGGATCACCCGATGGCGCTCGAGCGCACCTTTTCCATCCTCAAACCCGATGCGACCGCGCGCAACCTGACCGGCGCCATCAACGCCATGATCGAGGCCGCGGGCCTGCGCATCGTCGGCGCAGAAGCGCGTGCGCATCTCGCTGCCGCAGGCGCGACAAATTCTACGCCGTGCACAAGGAGCGGCCGTTCTTCGGCGAGCTGGTCGATTTCATGGTGTCGGGCCCGGTGGTGGTGCAGGTGCTCGAGGGCGAGAACGCCATCGCCAAGTACCGCGAAGTGATGGGCGCGACCGACCCGGCCAAGGCCGCGGCCGGCACCATCCGCAAGGTGCACGCCAAATCGATCGGCGAAAATTCGGTGCACGGCTCCGACGCCGCGGACACCGCGGCGCGCGAGATCGCGCAGTTCTTCTCCGACAACGAGATCGTCGGCTAGCCGCGCGCAGGCGCGGCGGGAGGCCGAGTGCACTCGCTCGCGCAGATATTCGATCCGGCCGCATGGTCCGCCATGCTGCTGCGCGGTTGGAGCGGCATGGACGAGACCGAGTTCTGGCTCGCGGTCGTCAAGATCATCTGGATCAATATTCTGCTCTCCGGCGACAACGCCGTGGTCATTGCTCTAGCCTGCCGCGGCCTGCCGCAGCGGCAGCGCATCTGGGGCATGGTGCTCGGCGCCGGCGTCGCCGTGCTGTTGCGCATCATCTTCACCGGCGTCGTCGCCTCGCTGATGCTGCTGCCGTGGCTCAAGATCGTCGGCGGGCTGGCGCTGTTCTACATCGCCGCCAAGCTCCTGGTGCCCGACGATGCGGACGGCGACGATACCGAGGCGGTCGAGCATCTCTGGCGCGCGGTGCGCATCGTCGCCGTCGCCGACATCGTCATGAGCCTCGACAATGTCATCGCCATCGCCGCCGCGGCCGGCGGCAATATGGCGCTGCTGGTGTTCGGGCTCGCCATCAGCATTCCGCTGATCGTCGCCGGCGCGCGCGTTGATCATGTCGCTGCTCGACCGCTTTCCGATCCTGGTCTGGGCGGGCGCGGCGCTGCTCGGCTGGATTGCCGGCGAGGTGATTGCCACCGATCCGGTGGTGACGGCGGCGATCATCCACAGCTACGGCGTCCCCGCAGCGCACCGGGCCGCGGTCGCCGCCTCGATCCTGGGCGTCGTCGTGGTGCTGGTGGCTGGGGGGCTTTGGCGGCGGACAAGGCTAAAGTCCGGCAGCGATGTTTGAAAAGACTTGTTATACTGCCTCTATGAACCAGACCGTCCGGTTGCCCAACGCCAAACGCGTCGGCTTTTCCGCCTGCCCGCACGATTGCCCGTCGACCTGCGCGCTCGATGTCGAGCTGCATCGACGAGCGCACCATCGGCCGCGTGCACGGCGCCAAGGACAACGACTACACGGCGGGCGTGATCTGCGCCAAGGTTGCGCGCTACGCCGAGCGCGAGCATCACAAGGATCGGCTGCTGCATCCGCTGCGCCGCAAGGGCGCCAAAGGCTCGGGCGAATTCGAGCGGATCTCCTGGGACGACGCGCTCGATCTGGTCGCCGAGAAATTTCTTGCGGCCGAACAGCGATATGGCGCTGAAACCGTCTGGCCGTATTACTACGCCGGCACCATGGGGCTGGTGATGCGCGACGGCATCAACCGGCTGCGCCACGCCAAGAAATATTCCGGCTTCCATTCCACCATCTGCGTCAACCCGGCCTGTGACCGGCTTTGCCGCCGGCGTCGGCAAAGTCGCCGGCGCCGATCCGCGCGAAATGGCGAAATCCGATCTGGTGGTGATCTGGGGCACCAATGCGGTCAACACGCAGGTCAACGTGATGACGCATGCCGTGCGCGCGCGCAAAGAACGCGGCGCCAAGATCGTGGCGGTCGACATCTACATGAACGGCACCATGGAGCAGGCCGATCTGCCGGTGCTGGTGAAGCCCGGCACCGACGGCGCGCTCGCCTGCGCGGTGATGCATTGCCTGTTCCGCGACGGCAAGGCGGACTGGGACTACCTCGAACAAATACACCGACGCGCCGCGCGAACTGGAGGCGCACCTGCGCACGCGCGATCCGCAATGGGCCGCCAGCATCACCGGCACGCCGGTGGAGACGATCGAGGAATTCGCCCGTCTCGATCGGCGAGAACAAGCGCGCCTTTTTCCGCCTCGGCTATGGCTTCTCGCGCTCGCGCAACGGCGCGGCGAATATGCACGCGGCCAGCTGCATCGCGGCGGTGACGGGGGCCTGGCAGTTGGAGGGCGGCGGCGCCTTCCACATCAACGCCGACATCTATCAAGCTCGACAAGACGCATGATCGAGGGTCTCGACGTCTGTGACCCCGCGGTGCGCGTGCTCGACCAGTCGAACATCGGCGCGATCCTCACCGGCGACCGCGACGCGCTGTTCGGCGGTCCGCCGGTCACGGCGCTGCATCATCCAGAACACCAATCCGATGTCGGTTGCGCCCGACCAGAACAAGGTGAAGGCGGGCTTTGCCCGCGAGGACCTGTTCATCTGCGTGCACGAGCAGTTCATGACCGAGACGGCGAAGATGGCCGACGTGGTGCTGCCGGCGACGACGTTCCTGGAGCACGACGACATCTATCGCGGCGGCGGCCACCAATACATCATCCTCGGGCCCAAGCTGGTCGAGCCGCCGGGCGAATGCCGCAACAATCACGAGGTGATCACGGCGCTCGCTAACCGCGTCGGCGCCGAGCATCCGGGCTTTGCCATGAGCCCGCGCGAGTTGATCGACCAGATGTTGCGCGTGTCCAAGCGCGGCACGCTTGCCGAGCTCGAAGCCAACCGCTGGATCGATTGCCAGCCGCCGTTCCGGCAATCGCATTATCTCGACGGCTTTCCGTGGCCGGACGGCAAGTTCCGCTTCAAGCCGGACTGGCCGAACGTGCCGTTCCGCAGCCCCTATACCTGCGGGCCGGTTGACGACATGCCGGTGCTGCCGGACCACTGGACCGTCGATCGAGGCGGCCGACACGCGAGCACCCGTTCCGTCTGGCCACCTCGCCGGCGCGCGGCTTCCTCAATTCGACCTTCACCGAAACGCCGACCTCGCTGGCGCAGGAGAAGCGGCCGACGGTGATGATCCATCCCGACGATGCAACGCCGCTCGGCATCGGCGACGGCGATTACGTTGTGCTCGGCAACACGCGCGGACAGGTGCGCCTGCACGCCAAATTGTTCGACGGCCTGCGCCGCGGTGTGCTGATTGCGGAGTTGATCTGGCCGAACGCGGCTTATGCCGACGGCTGCGGCATCAATACGCTGACCGGCGCTGATCCGATCGCGCCCTACGGCGGCGCCGCCTTCCACGACAACAAAGTGTGGGTGCGGCGCGCCGCCTAGCCCGGTTCTAAAGCTCCTTGCCGATGGCGCGGTCAACCGAGTAGGGGCCGCCGCCGTGCATTGCGATTGCGAAGCACACAATGCCCAGCAGTAGCACGTATTCGAAGCCGCCTTTGCCGGCGGAGAAACCGTGCGAGAAATGCACGACCTCAAAGGCAACGGCCATTTCAATCGCCAGTGCCGCCGCAAAGAAGCGGGTGAACAGGCCGACGATCAGGCATACGCCGCCGACGACTTCCAGGAACATTGCCGTAACGGCAAAAGCGGTGCCGGGCACCAGGCCGATTTTCGCCATGAAGCCGGCGATGCCGGTCAAGCCGGGGCCGGTCACTTTGGCCCAGCCATGCATGAACATGATGTAGCCCATGCAGACACGCACCAGCGCGAAAGCGATTTCGCGCCAGGCGGCATAGAATCCGGCCAATCCCGGAAAGATTAGTCTCGGTTCGCTTCCGGCTTGCCCGTTCATTTGCGTCAACTCCCGAAATATATCGCGGCCACGCTGATCGGTGGCTGCGCGAGAATAAACCCCGCGTGCAGGACCGATATTCAAATTGACGTGTGGGGAAGATTTACGCCGATGGAACTAGCGCGGCGGCGTCAGGAACCGGTACACCATCGATCAGGCAGCGGCCGTTTTCGACCCGGATGCGGCCTTCGGCCAGTAATTTGAGCGCCAACGGATAGATGCGGTGCTCTTGGCCGAGCACGCGCGCGGCGAGCGCCGCTTCGTCGTCATCATTGCGCACCGCGACGGCGGCTTGCACTATGATCGGGCCGGCATCGAGTTCCGCCGCCACGAAATGCACCGTGGCGCCGTGGATTTTAGCACCTGCTTCGAGCGCGCGCGCATGCGTGTCGAGGCCCTTGAATGCCGGCAGCAGCGAGGGGTGGATATTGAGCATGCGTTGCGGCCATTGCGCGACGAAGCCCGGCGTAAGCAGCCGCATGAAGCCGGCAAGGCAGACGAAATCGATGCGGTGTTGCATGAGCATCGCCTGCAGCGCCGCGTCGAACGCCGCGCGATCCTTGCCGAAAGCGGCGTGATCGACCACCGCGGTCGCGATGCCGGCGGCGCGCGCGATTGCCAAGCCGGCCGGCGTCCGGCCGGTTCGACACCACCAGCGCGATTTCGGCCGGATAGTTCTTGTCCTTCGCCGCCTCGATCAGCGCCGCCATGTTGGAGCCGCGGCCGGAGATCAGAACGGCGACGCGTTTGCGGCTCATGCTTCACCCGAGATCGAGTTGGCCATCGTAGACGACACGCGTGTCGCCGGTGGCGCGCACCACGCTGCCGATGGTCAACGGCTTGCTCGCCGGCATCGTTGAAAGCCTGCGTCACCGCGCCGGCGTCTTTGGCTGCGGCAATGACGATCATGCCGATGCCGCAATTGAAGGTGCGCAGCATTTCGTTTTGCGCGATGCCGCCTTCGCCGGCGAGCCACTTGAACACCGGCAGGACCGGCACCGTGGCAAGATCGATGCGCGCGCCGAGGCCATTCGGCAGCACGCGCGGAATGTTGTCGGGAAATCCGCCGCCGGTGATGATGAGCGAGGCCCTTCACCGCCTTGGTCGCACGGATGGCGGCGAGGCACGATTTCACATAGATGCGCGTCGGCGTGAGGATCGCTTCGCCAAGCGTATGCTTCGGCGGCGAACGGCGCCGGCTCGCTCCACAGCAAGCCCGCTCTTCTCCACCACCTTGCGCACCAGCGAATAGCCGTTGGAATGCACGCCGGAGGAGGCAAGGCCGATGATCGCGTCGCCCGCCGCGATATCGGCGCGCGGCAGCAGCGCGCCGCGCTCCACCGCGCCGACCGCAAAACCGGCAAGATCGTAATCGTCGCCGCGGTAGAGCCCGGGCATTTCGGCGGTCTCGCCGCCGATCAGCGCGCAGCCGGCCTCGCCGGCAGCCGAGCGAAATGCCGGCGACCACGGCGGCGCCGATTTCCGGCTCGAGCTTCCCGCACGCGTAGTAGTCGAGGAAGAACAGCGGTTCGGCGCCTTGCACCACCAGGTCGTTGACGCTCATGGCGACGAGGTCGATGCCGATGGTGTCGTGGCGGCCGGTCTCGATGGCGATCTTGACCTTGGTGCCGACGCCGTCGGTGGCGGCCACCAGCACCGGGTCGGTCAATGCCCAGCCGCTTGAGGTCGAACAATCCGCCAAAGCCGCCGATTTCGGCGTCCGCCCCGGCGCGCGCGGTTGCGCGCACCAGCGGCTTGATCAGCTCCACCATCCGGTTGCCGGCATCGATATCGACGCCGGCTTGCGCGTAAGTGAGGCCGCGCTCCTTTTCTGCCATGATGGCCCTCTCGACGGGTCACGCTGGACGCCGGGGTCCTACGTGGAAAACGCAAGTCGCGCAATGGTGCGCGCCGCCGTTATACTCTCGCCGATGGGCGCGTTGCCAGGACGCGCCGGCGAGCCGGGACGCTGTCTTGAGTATTCCGAACCTCATTACGCTGGGGCGTATCCTGCTGGTGCCGGTCGTGGTCTGGGCGATCGCCTCCGGCGCCATGTGGATCGCCTTCGTGCTGTTCCTCGCCGCCGGCGTCAGCGACGCCGTCGACGGCTTTCTCGCCAAGCGTTTCAACATGACCACCGAACTCGGCGCCTATCTCGATCCGCTCGCCGACAAGGCGCTGATCGTGTCGATCTATCTCACCCTCGGCATCAACAATCTGATCCCGCGCTGGCTGGTCATCCTGGTGGTGTCGCGCGACATCCTGATCGTCGGCGGCATCATGCTGTCGTGGCTGGTCGGCAAGCCGCTCAAGATCAAGCCGCTCTTGGTCTCCAAGCTCAACACGGTGGCGCAGATCGTCTTCGCCTGCGTGGTGCTCGGCTCGCTTGGCTTCGCCATTCGAGCCGCGGATATGCTGGAACTCGTGCTCATGGGCCTGGTCGCGGTCTTGACCCTGCTGTCGGTGGCCGCCTATCTCGCCGAATGGGTGCGCCACATGAATGCGCCGGCGACCGAATCGTGAGCCCGCGCGCCCGCACCCCTGCGCGCCGCGATCCGCCCGAGGGCGAGGGCGTGGCATTTGAGCGGCAGATCGCGTTCTGGCTGGCGGCGCTCGCGGTCATCGTGCTGCTGCTTTGGCTGCTTGAGCGGCATCCTGCTGCCGTTCGTTGCCGGCATGGCCATCGCCTATCTGCTCACCCCGGTTACCGATCGGCTCGAAAGCCTCGGCGTCAACCGGCTGGCCGCCGCGCTGTTGATCATCACCTTGGTGGTGATGGCGATCGTCATCGTCATCCTGCTGGTGGCGCCGATGCTCGGCGGCCAGCTGTCGTCCTTCATCGACAATATCCCCGGTTACGTGACGCGGCTGCAGAGCCTGCTCAGCGATCCGAGCCGGCCGTGGCTGCAGAAGATCCTGGGCGCCAGCTTCAGCGCCGACAAATCGCTCGGCGATCTGGTGACGCAAGGCGTGGGCTGGCTCACCGCCTTCCTGCAGTCGCTATGGTCGGGCGGCCGCGCGCTGGTTTCGCTGTTCTCGCTGGTGGTGGTGACGCCGGTGGTCGCGTTCTATCTGATCTACGACTGGCACCGCATGATCGCGACCGCCGACAGCTGGGTGCCGGTCAATCAGCGCGAAACCGTGCGCCAGCTCGCGCGCGAGATCGACGCGGCCATCGCCGGCTTCGTGCGCGGGCAGACCGCGGTTTGCCTGATCCTCGGCTCGTTCTACGCGGTGGCGCTGACGCTCAGCGGGCTCAATTTCGGCCTGCTGATCGGGCTGATTTCCGGCGTGATCACTTTCATCCCTTATGTCGGCTCGATGACCGGGCTTGATCTTGGCGATGGCGGTCGCGGTGGCGCAATTCTGGCCGCAATGGGGCTCGATCCTCGATCGTGCTCGGCATCTTTCTGGTCGGCCAGTTCCTCGAAGGCAATCTGCTGTCGCCCAAGCTGGTCGGCGAGAGCGTCGGACTGCATCCGGTCTGGTTGATTTTCGCGCTGCTCGCCTTCGGCTATCTGTTCGGTTTCGTCGGCCTCTTGGTGGCGGTGCCGCTCGCCGCCACCATCGGCGTGCTCGTGCGCTTCGCCTTGCAGCGCTACCGCGAGAGCTCGCTCTATACCGGCGAGCCGCCCGGATGAGCGACATGGCCGTTAGTCCGCGTCAGTTGGTGCTCGCGCTCGATCACGCGACAAGTTTTGCGCGCGAGGATTTCCTGCGCTGGCCCCTCGAATGCCGCGGCGCTGACGCTGATCGAGCGCTGGCCGGACTGGCCCGACCGCATCGTGGCGCTGATCGGACCGGAAGGCTCGGGCAAAAGCCATCTCGCCGCGATCTGGGCGGAAGCCGCGGGCGCGCGCGTGCTGGCGGCGAAACTGCTCGAACACGGCGACCTGCCGGCGGCCTTGGCGACCGGCGCGCTGGTGCTCGAAGATCTCGCCTTCGACGGCCTCGACGAGCGCGCGCTGTTTCACCTGATCAATCTTGCGCGCGAGGAGGGCGCTTTCGTCCTCATCACCTCGCGCTCGCCGCTGGCGACGTTCCCGGTCGCTATCCGCGATCTCGCCTCGCGCCTGCGTGCGCTGCCGAGCGTTGTCGCTCGCCGCTCCCGACGACGCGCTGTTGCGCGCGCTGATCGTCAAGCTCGCCGCCGACCGGCAACTCGCATTGGACGAGACGCTGGTGAATTATCTCGCCAACCGCATCGAGCGCTCCTTCGCCGGCGCCCGCGCCGCGGTCGCCCGGCTCGACGAGGAGGCCATGCGCCAGCACCGTCCGGTCACGCGGGCGCTGGCGGCGGAGCTGTTTCGCGACACCTTAAGCTTAACGTTCGCGGGTAAGTGCTTGACGCACCGGGGCCCGTCCGGCGCGAACTGTCATCCGCCGGCCACTTTTTTCGGTTAGGGATTCGGCCTTTCAGGCCTTCATTACGATGGCAGATCGCGCACAAGCTATTGCAACGGTTGAAGAAATCGCTTCCGTCGCGGACCGCGACGAACGCCTTTCGGCCATCCCTTCGGCGTCCGAAGCGGCTTTGCGGTCGCAGCCCCAGCGTTTCATCAACCGCGAACTGTCCTGGCTGCACTTCAACCGCCGCGTGCTGGAGGAAGCCGCCAACGAGCAACCATCCGCTGCTTGGAGCGGGTGCGCTTCCTGTCGATCTCGGCCAACAACCTCGACGAATTCTTCATGGTGCGCGTCGCCGGCCTGAAGGGTCAGGTGCGCCAGGGCATCACGACGCAGAGCCCGGACGGGCTGACCCCCAACGAGCAACTCGCCCGCATCGGCGAGGCGGTGGCGCAGCTCTGGCACACGACCAGCAGCAGCGCTGGATGGAATTGCGGCCCGAGCTGGCCGACGTCGGCGTCACCCTGGTCGACGGCGCCGACCTGAAGAAGGCCGAGCGCGCCTGGCTGGAGGAGCGTTTCCTCACCCACGTGTTCCCGCTGCTCACGCCGCTGGCGATCGATCCGGCGCATCCGTTCCCGTTCATTCCCAATCTCGGCTTCTCGATCGCGCTGCAGCTCTCGCGCGCGCCAGCGACGGCAAGGCGATGAACGCGCTGATCCGCATGCCGCAGAAGATCGAGCGCTTCATCCGGCTGCCGAGCGGCGGCGACCAGGGCATCCGGCTGATCACGCTGGAGGAAGCGACCGCGCTGTTCATCGGCCGGCTGTTCCCCGGCTACACGGTCAAGGGGCAGGGCGCCTTCCGCGCCATCCGCGACTCGGAAGTGGAAATCGAGGAAGAAGCCGAAGACCTGGTGCGCCTCTACGAGACCGCGCTCAAGCAGCGCCGGCGCGGTTCGGTGATCCGGCTCGAGCTCAACGCCACCATGCCGGCGGAGTTGCGCAGCTTCGTGCAGCGCGCGCTGGCGGTGGCCGACGACGAAGTGTTCCTGGTCGACGGCGTGCTGGCGCTCAACGATCTGTCGCAGCTCAACCGGCTCGACCGGCCCGATCTCGAATTCGTGCCCTATAATCCGCGCTATCCCGAACGCATCCGCGATCATGGCGGCGACTGCTTCGCCGCCATCCGGCAGAAGGACCTGATCGTCCACCACCCTTACGAATCCTTCGACGTGGTGGTGCAGTTCCTGCAGCAGGCGGCGCGCGATCCCGACGTGGTGGCGATCAAGCAGACGCTCTACCGCACCTCCGCCGAGTCGCCGATCGTCAAGACGCTGGTCGAAGCGGCGGAAGCCGGCAAATCGGTCACCGCGCTGGTCGAGCTCAAGGCGCGCTTCGACGAGGAAGCCAATATCCGCTGGGCGCGCGACCTCGAGCGCGCCGGCGCGCAGGTGGTCTACGGCTTCATCGAACTCAAGACCCACGCCAAGCTGTCGCTGGTGGTGCGGCGCGAGGGCGGCGCGCTCGCCACCTACGTCCATGTCGGCACCGGCAATTATCACCCGGTGACCGCGCGCATCTACACCGACCTGTCGTTCTTCACCGCCGACGCGGTGATCGGGCGCGACGTGGCGCGCATCTTCAACTACATCACCGGCTATGCCGAGCCGGACCGAGCTCGAAAAAATGGCGATCTCGCCGATCAATCTGCGCAAGCCGCATCCTCGAGCACATCGCCGCAGGAGACCGCCAACGCCAAGGCCGGCAAGCCGGCGGCGATCTGGATGAAGATGAACGCGCTGGTCGATCCCGGATCATCGACGCGCTCTACGATGCCTCGCAAGCCGGCGTCGACGTCGACCTGGTGGTGCGCGGCATCTGCTGCCTGCGTCCCGGGCGTGCCGGGCCTGTCGGAGAATATCCGCGTCAAATCGATCGTCGGCCGCTTCCTCGAGCACAGCCGCATCTACTGCTTCGGCGACGGCTACACGCTGCCGCACGCCGAAGGCGGCGATCTATATTTCCTCCGCCGACATGATGCCGCGCAACCTCGACCGCCGAGTCGAGGCGCTGTGCCCGATTCTCAATCCGACCGTGCACGAGCAGGTGCTCGGCCAGATCATGGTCGCAAACTTCAAGGATAACGAGCAAAGTTGGACAGCTCTTGCCGGACGGCAGTTCCACGCGCATAAAGGCCGCGCCGGGCGAGGAACCCTTCAACGCCCACAAGTATTTCATGACTAATCCGAGCCTGTCGGGCCGTGGGAAATCGCTCAAGGAATCGTCGCCGCGCAGCCTTATACGCCGCCTCGTCGAAGGCGCGTAAGCGCTCGCCCGCGATCGCGCATCCGCAGCGCGAATTCGGCGCAAGGGCCGGCTCGACCACGGGCCGCCGATCGCCGTCATCGATATCGGCTCGAACTCGGTCCGCCTCGTCATCTACGAGGGGCTGACGCGCGCGCCGACGCCGATCTTCAACGAAAAGGTGCTGGCCGGCCTCGGCCGCCAGGTGCAGACCACCGGCCTGTTGGCGCCGGACGCCATCGACATCGCGCTCGACGCGCTCAAGCGCTTCCGCGCGCTGTGCGACATCTTGCACGTGCGCAAGATCTGGGCGATCGCCACCGCCGCCTGCCGCGACGCGCGCAACGGCCGCGCCTTCATCGCCGAGGCCGACACGCATCTGCCGCACGCCGATCGATATCCTGTCGGGCAAGCGCGAAGCCCATCTCACCGCGCTCGGCATCGTTTCCGGCATCCACAAGCCGGACGGCATCGTCGGCGACCTCGGCGGCGGCTCGCTCGAACTGGTCGACGTGCACGGCTCGCGCGTGCGCGGCGGCGTGACGCTGCCGCTCGGCGGCCTCGCCTTGCAGGACATCGCCGGGCAAGTTCGCTCAAGAAGGCCGGAACGCATCGTCGAGGACGCGTTCGAAGACCTCGACATGCTGCACGAGGGCGAGGGCCGCACCTTCTACGCGGTCGGCGGCACCTGGCGCGCGCTGGCGCGGCTGCACATGTGGCAGACCGGCTATCCGTTCCACGTCATGCACAATTACCGCATCTCCGCGCGCGAGGCGCTGGAGTTCTCGCGGCTGGTGCACCGGGTCGATACCGAGACGCTGTCCAAGATCGAAGTCGTCAACGCCGCCCGCCGGCCGCTGCTCGCCTATGCCGCGCTGGTGATGGAAAACCTGGTGCGCACCATCAAGCCCAAGCAGGTGATCATCTCCGTGCTCGGCGTGCGCGAGGGCCTGCTCTATTCGCTGCTCAAGCCGGAAGAGCGCGAGCGCGATCCGCTGATCTCAGGCGGCCGCCGACCTCAACGTGCTGCGCTCGCGCTCGCCGCATCACGGCGAGGAACTGATCGATTGGACCGACCGCTTCATGGCCTCATCCGGCCTTGACGAAACCGCCGACGAGCGCGGCTGCGCCACGCCGCCTGCCTGCTGGCCGATATCGGCTGGCGCGCGCATCCGGATTATCGCGGCGAGCAGTCGATGAACATCATCGCGCACGGCGCCTTCGTCGCCATCGACCATCCGAGCCGCGCCTATCTCGCGCTGTCGGTCTATTTCCGCCACGCCGGCTTGAGCGAAGAGGATTTGTCGCCGCGCCTGCGCGAACTCGCCACCACGCGCATGCTCGATCGCGCGCGCGTGCTCGGCGCCGCCATGCGGGTCGCCTATATCGTCACCGCCGGGCAGGGCGGCGTGCTGCCGAGGACGCCGATGCGGGTGCGGCGCGGCAAGCTGGTGCTCACCTTGCCCGGTCGTTTCGCGCCGCTCGGCAGCGACCGGCTGTTCAACCGCCTGCGCCAGCTCGCGCGGCTGGTCGGCAGAGAGCCGGTGATCGAGACCTAGTCTTTTTCCACCGTCACCACGCGGCCCTTGTCGACGGCGAGCGCCAGTTTGCCGTGCTTGAAACGCCAGCGCCTTTTCGCCGAACAATTCGCGCCGCCAGCCTTTGAGCGCGGGCACGTCGGCCTCGTCGTCGGCGGCGATGCGGTCCAGTTCGTCGACGGTGGCGATCACCTTGGCGGCGACGCCGTGGCGCTCGGCGGTCATGCGCAGCAGCACCTTCAACAATTCGACGGTGGCCGCGCCGTTCGCCGCCGGGCGGAAGCGGTCGAGCCGCGGCAGCGTCTTCGGGTCGCGCTCAAGCCCGCGCTTGACCGCGTCGACGATCTGCTCGCCCCAGCGCGAGCGCTCGAAACCTTTCGGCAGCGAGCGCAGGGAGCCGAGCCGCTCGATGCGTGGTCGGCGCCTGCACCGCGATGTCGCCGAGCGCGTCGTCCTTGAGCACGCGCGAGCGCGGCACGTCGCGCGTCTGCGCCTCGCGTTCGCGCCAGGCGGCGACCTCGATCAGCACGGCAAGCTCCTTCGGCTTGCGCACGCGGCTCTTGAGCCGCTCCCAGGCGCGCTCCGGCTCGGCGCGGTAGGTTTCGGGCGAGGTGAGCACGCCCATCTCGGCCTCGACCCAATTGCGTGCGTTGGCGCTTGGCGAGGTCGGCGGCGAGCTTGAGATAGACCGCGCGCAAATGCGTGACGTCGGAGAGCGCATAGGAGACCTGCGCGTCGGACAATGGCCGCCGCGTCCAGTCGGTGAAGCGGTGCGACTTGTCGAGCAGGTCGCCGGTAATGCGCTGCACCAGCTGGTCGTAGGAGATCGAGTCGCCGTAGCCGAGCACCATGGCGGCGACCTGCGTATCGAAGATCGGATGCGGGATCTTCTTCGCCATGTTCCAGACGATTTCGATGTCCTGGCGCGCGGCGTGGAATACCTTGACCACCTTCTCGTCGGTCATCAGCGTCGAACAACGGCGTAAGATCGATGTCCGTCGCCAGCGCATCGACCACCACCGCCTCGTCGGGCGAGGCGAGCTGCGCCACGCAGAGCAGGGGGTAATAGGTGGTTTCGCGCAGGAACTCGGTGTCGACGGTGACGAAGGGATGCCGCGCCATGCGCGCGCAAACCTCGGCCAGTTCGGCGGTGGTGGTGATCAAATCCATGCTCGCGGGCAACCTAACCCGATCCGGGGCGGTCATGGCAATACTTACCCCCGCACACGGCGCATGTGGATGAATTCCCATGGGGAGGGCAGCGGGCCGACCGGCACCTCGATCAGTGTCGGCTCGCGGGCGGCAAAGGCCGCCCTGAGCGCGGCGGCAAGCTCCGCCGGGCTGCGCGCGCGCCGGCCGGCGGCGCCGAAACTTTCGGCGTATTTGACGAAATCCGGATTGGCGAGGTCGGAGGCAATCAGCCGGTTGCCGAAGCGCTCCTCCTGGATGCGCCGCACATTGCCGAAGGCGCCGTCGGCGAACACGACGGCGACCAGCGGAATGCGGTGGCGCATGGCGGTGGCGAGCTCGTTGCCGGTGTAGAGGAAGCCGCCGTCGCCGTTGATCGACAGCACCGGCACGTCCGGCCGCGCGTGCTGCGCGCCGAGCGCGGTGGCGTAGCCCCAGCCGAGATTGTCCTGATAGCCGGGCGAGAGAAACGTGCGCGGCTTGTAGACCGGAAACGCGAGCCGCGCGGCAAAGCCGATCTGCGTCACTTCGTCGACATAGATGCCGTCCTCCGGCAATTCGGCGCGGATCGCTTCGACGAAGCCGAGCTGCGGCGCGATCTTGGCATTCAGGCGTTCGCGCCATTGCGCCTGCCGTCCGAGCAATTCGTCGCGCCGCGAGGCGCGCCGCATATTGTGTTTGCCCAGCGCATCGATCAGCCGGCGCAATGACCGGCGCGGCGTCGCCGATCAGCGCCACTTTCGGCTTGTGCATGGCGCGCGGGCTCCTCGCGGTCGGCATCGACGCGCACGATTTGCAAATTTTTGTCCGTGCCCCACATGACGATCGGATTGAGCAGCCGCGTGCCGATGCCGAGCACGGCGTCGGCCTCGCCCCACAGCTCGCGGCCGAGCGGCAGCGTGACGCTGAACGGATTGCGGCCGTCGAGCACGCCGCGCCCGCGACGGTAGGCGAGCACGGGCGCCTGCAGCATGTCGGAGAGGAGCGTCACCTCGGGCGAGGCGTCCTGCGCGCCGCCGCCCACGACGATCAGCACGCGCTTGGCTTTGCCGAGCACTTTGGCGGCGGCTTTCACTTTGTCCTCGTCGATGCGCGGCGCGCGCACCGCCTGCGGCGGCGAAAGCGTCACGGGCGCGCGCTTGCCCCAGACGTCGATCGCGCATTCGAGCGCCGCCGGCCCCGGCCGGTTTTGCCGCAGCGACGCGATCGCCTTGGCGACCTTGGCCGAGGCTTCCTTCGGGCCGCCGATATGGGCGTAATGATCGACCAGCCGCGCAATGAATACCGGCCTGGTCGCGGATTTCGTGCAACTGCCCGGTGCCGCGGCCGATTGTTCGCCGCCGGGATTTGCCCGATCAGCGCCAGCACCGGCGCGTTCATGCCGTAGGCGGTGAGCAGCGCCGCGCCGGAATTCAACAGGCCGGGCCCGGGCACCACCGCATAGGCCTGCGGGCGGCCGGTCGCGAGCGCCGCGCCCAGCGCCATATAGGCCGCGCCCTGCTCATGCCGTGTGTGGACGACGCGCATGGCCTCGCCGGCGCGCTGGAAGGCGTCGAACAAATGGTCGTTGTGCACGCCGGGCAGCGCGTAGACGGTATTAAGCCCATGCGCGAGCAGCGTCGCCACCGTCGCCTCGCCGGTCGACATCTCGGTAAAGACGGGCTTCGCCCTTTTGTCGGCACCGGCCGGCTTGGCTTTTTTCGGGTGTTTCACTTTGGGCATGGCACGATCCGGCGGTTCGCCGGCACAATGTGCAGATCGCTCGCGGCCTGTCGAGCCGGTTGCCAATGCATTGCCTTGACAAAGCAGACCCCCCATGCGCTTTTCCGCCCGCCCCGCAACCTTTCTGAATCGCCTGCCGGAACGCCCTTAAAATGCCTATGCACCGCTATCGCACCCATACCTGCGGCGCGTTGCGCGCGAGCGATATCGGCAAGCAAGTGCGCCTGTCCGGCTGGTGCCACCGCATCCGCGACCATGGCGGGGTGCTGTTCATCGACCTGCGCGACCATTACGGGCTCACGCAAGTGGTGGCCGATCCTGACAGCAGGGCGTTCAAGCTCGCCGAGACGCTACGCTCGGAATGGGTGGTGCGCATCGACGGCAAAGTGCGTCACCGGCCGGAAGGCACGGTCAACCCGGAACTGCCGACCGGCGAGGTCGAGGTCTATATCGACGAGATCGAGGTGCTCGGCCCCGCGGCGCCGCTGCCCATGCCGGTGCTCGACGAGCAGGATTATCCGGAAGAGATCCGGCTCAAATACCGTTTCCTCGACCTGCGCCGCGAGAAGCTGCACGCCAACATCATGCTGCGCGGGCAGGTGATCGACTCGATCCGCCGCCGCATGAAGGAGGCGGGCTTCTTCGAATTCCAGACGCCGATCCTCACCGCCTCGTCGCCGGAAGGCGCGCGCGACTATCTGGTGCCCTCGCGCATCCATCCGGGAAAATTCTACGCGCTGCCGCAGGCGCCGCAGCAGTTCAAGCAGCTCATCATGGTGGCGGGCTTCGACCGCTATTTCCAGATCGCGCCTTGTTTCCGCGACGAGGACGCGCGCGCCGATCGCTCGCCCGGCGAGTTCTATCAGCTCGATCTGGAGATGAGCTTCGTCACGCAGCAGGACGTGTTCGACGCGGTCGAGCCGGTGATCCGCGGCGTGTTCGAGGAATTCGCCAATGGCAAGTCGGTGACGCCGAAATTTCCGCTCATCCCTTACGCCGACGCGCATGGCGAAATACGGCACCGACAAGCCCGACCTGCGCAATCCGATCGAAATGCAAGACGTGAGCGAAGCCTTCCGCGGCTCCGGCTTCAAGATTTTTGCGAAAATTCTTGAGACGGCGGGCAACGCGGTGTGGGCGATACCCGCGCCGAAAGGCGGCAACCGCGCCTTCTGCGACCGCATGAATTCCTGGGCGCAAGGCGAGGGCCAGCCGGGCCTCGGCTATATCTTCTGGCGCGAGGGCGAAGAGGGCGGCGCCGGTCCGCTCGCCAAGAATATCGGACCCGAGCGCACCAAGCAGATCGCCGACCAACTCAAGCTTGGCGTCGGCGACGCCTGCTTCTTCGTCGCCGGCAAGCCGAAGGATTTCGTCAAGTTCGCCGGCTCGGCGCGCACCAAGGTCGGCGAGGAACTTGGCCTTATCGCCAAGGACCGCTTCGATTTCTGCTGGATCGTCGACTTCCCGATGTACGAGTGGAACGAGGAAGAAAAGAAAATCGACTTCTCGCATAATCCGTTCTCCATGCCGAACATGCGGCGTCGAGGAATTCCTCGCGCTCGATGCGAGCGACCAGGACAAGCTCCTCTCCATCAAGGCCATCCAATACGATATCGTCTGCAACGGCGTCGAACTGTCGTCCGGCGCCATCCGTAATCACCGCCCCGAGGTGATGAAAAAGGCCTTCGCCATCGCCGGCTATCCGGAAGAAGTGCTGGAGGCGAAATTCGGCGGCATGCTGCACGCGCTTTCGCTCGGCGCGCCGCCGCACGGCGGCATCGCGCCCGGCATCGACCGCATCGTCATGCTGCTGGCCGGCGAGGAGAACCTGCGCGAGGTCGTGCTGTTCCCGATGAACCAGAACGCCGAGGACCTGATGATGGGCGCGCCGTCCGAGGTGACGCCCAAGCAGTTGCGCGAGCTGCACATCCGACTGGATTTGCCGAAGAAGTGACCGCGTTTAGCGGTCATCCCCGCGAAAGCGGAGATCCAGCGGCAGCGGTCCTGGGCTTAGCTGGGTCCCCGCTTCCACGGGGACGAGCGGAATAAATTATTTCTCCGGCAGCGGAATGAACTCGATCTCATCGCCCGGCACCTTGCCGAAATGGCCGGCCGCCCATTCGGCCTTCGCCTGCTCGATGCGCTCTTTGCGCGACGACACGAAATTCCACCAGATGTGGCGCGGGCCGTCCATCGGCGCGCCGCCGCAGATGACGAAATGGGCGTCCGTCACCGCCTTCACGGTTATTTTGTCGCCCGGCTTGAACACCAAAAGCCGTCCCGGCTCGAATTTGTCGCCGGAAATGTCGATCGTGCCGTCGACCACATAGATCGCGCGCTCCTCGTGGTCGGTGTCGAGCGGCAGGCTCGCGCCCGCGCGTAGCCCGACGTTGGCAAACATCGTCTCGTGCACCGTCGGCACCGGCGAGGGTTCGCCGTAAAGCGAGCCGATAACCACGCGGACGACCTTTCCGTCATCCATGATCATCGGAAACTCGCCGACGGCGTGATGGGCGAAGGCCGGGGCCATTTCCTCCTTCGCCTCCGGCAAGGCCACCCACATCTGCAAACCGTGGATGGGGCTGCCAGCGGTCCGCAATTCTGCGCCGGTGCGTTCGGAATGCACGATGCCGCGTCCCGGCCGTCATCAGATTGACTTCGCCTGGCTTGATCGCCACCGCGGTGCCGAGACTGTCGCGGTGCACGATCTCGCCGTCGAAGAGATAAGTGACGGTTGCCAAGCCGATATGCGGGTGCGGGCGCACGTCGAGCCCGGCGCCGGCGCGAAATTCCGCCGGTCCGAAATGATCGAAGAAAATGAACGGCCCGACCATGCGCGTGCGCGCCGAAGGCAGCGCGCGGCGCACGGAAAAGCCGTCGCCGAGATCGACGGTGCGCGGCACCACCACATGCGCGATGGCCCCGCAGGCGAAAGCATCGCCCGCGGCGGGGTCCTTGCCGGGAAAGAAACTCATGCGCCGCTCCTTTTCCCCGCATGCTAGCGAAATAGGCAGGCATTGATCCATGCCCTGTTCCTCAACACTTTGTTAACCTAACGGGCCGGGGGACGCCGCATTTGCCCAGTTAGTGGGCCGACTCCGCCGTCTGCTTAAGCCCGCCTTTACGGCGGCGTGGCTCACTAGCTGGACGCCAGGATGGGGTCAGCTAGCCGGACACCAGGATGGGTTTGATCGTGCGCGTGTTTTCGCGCCGGAATATCGTTGCGATTGCAGTCGGCGCGCTGCTTGCCGGCGCGCCCTTGGTCGCGTTCGATTTGTGGCTCGGCGGGCTGATCAATCGCCAGGGCCAGGAGGAGGTCGAAACCTCGGCGCGGCGGGCGATTTCGCTCGCCGAATCCCGCGTCAGCCAGGTGATCTCAACCCTCGACGGTTTGGCCGCGCGCGGCGTCGACAGTTGCCGGCCTGCCGACATTGCGGCCATGCGGCAAGCCGCCTTCGACACCACGCCGATCAAGGAAATTGCCGTCGTTGGACCCGACGGGGAGACCTTGTGCACCGACCTCGGCCTGCCGCTCGGCCGGCGTCAGGTATTGTCGTCGGAACCGTTGGCCGGCGCCAATTGGTATTCGTTCGATATCGTTCAGCTCGAAAACGGTCAGTCGATGGTGCGGCTGCGCCGCAAGGTCAACGACGGCCCGAACGGCGTTGCGGCGCTGGTGCCGGCCATCTTGTTCCTGCCGCAAGTCTCGACCCACGGCGGCCCGTTCAACGCCTATGCGCACATCGTCACCGCCCAGGGCGCTTCCATCGGCACCACCGGCGCGCATCCGGCCGCCGCCGACGTCGTTTTCGCCGCTAACGCGAAATCCGAAAAATACGGCTTCAACGCCGAAATATCGATGCCGCGCGGCCATGTGATCGCCGGCCACGCCGAATTGCAGTGGCTCGGCCTGTTCGCCACCGGCGCCATTATCGTGATCATCGGCGTGTTCTCCATGCTGATGCCGCGGCGCACGCCGGGCAATCCGGTGACCGAGATCGAACGCGCGCTGCGCGCCGGCGAATTCGTGCCCTATTACCAGCCGATCGTCGACATCCGCTCCGGCCAATTGCGCGGCGCCGAAGTCCTGGTGCGCTGGCGCAAGCCCGACGGCACGCTGGTGCTGCCCGGCTCGTTCATTCCGCTCGCCGAATTGAGCGGGCTGATCCGCGAAATGACCCGCGATCTCATGCGGCGGGTTTGCGTAGAAGCCGGCGCCGCCCTCGGCCGCCGCCCGGCGCTGAAGATGTCGTTCAATTTCGCCGGCCAGCTGTTCAGCGACGAGTCCATCGTCAAGGACGTGCGCAAGATTTTCTCCGGCTCGCCGATCAAGCTCTCGCAGGTGGTGCTGGAAGTGACCGAGCGCGACCCGATCGAGAATTTCACCGCGACGCGGCAGACCATCGCCGCCTTGCAGGGGCTCGGCGTGCGCATCGCCATCGACGACGTCGGCACCGGCCACAGCGGGCTGTCCTATATGCTCAAGCTCGGCGTCGACATCATCAAGATCGACAAGATGTTCGTCGACGCCATCGGCACCGACCGCAACTCCACCACCATCGTCGAGACGCTGGTCGATCTCGCGCACAATATGCGCATGGACGTGGTGGCCGAGGGCGTGGAGAATTTCGAGCAGGTGATGTATCTGCGCGAACTCGGCATCCGCTCGGCGCAGGGCTATGTGTTCGCGCCGCCGCTGCCCGGCAAGGCCTTCCTGCAACTGGTCGAAGCCATCGACCCGCTGCCGGTGGCGGAAGCGAAGCCGGCGCTCGCCGCGCAAGTCAGCGCCGCCTGAGCGCGACCGTTCATGACCGATGGTCATGAAAAAGGGCGGCCTTGCGGCCGCCCAAGTCTAAACGCCACGCGGGAGGAACCTCATTCCGGGTCGGCAAACGAAGGCCGGCCCACGTGACTAAAATTCAGCCATGACTTCTTCATGGGCAGGTCGATTCGTCAATTGGATTTTATCGGATTTATGACGGCGGCCGCGGAATGTGACCGGCCCGCAACAACTGCCCCCGCTATTCACCGACGAGTTCCTGCTCGATTGCCGCGATCAAGCGGGGGTCGGAGGGCTCGACCGCGGAGGCAAACCCCGCTTTCAGCTGGCCGTCGCGGCCGATCAGATATTTGTGGAAGTTCCAACGCGGCGCCTCCATGGGGCGCTCCAATGCCGCCCAGCGGTAGAAGGGGTGGGCGTCCTTGCCCTTGACCGCGGCCTTTTCGGTGAGCGGGAAGGTGACATGGTAGTCGCCCTGGGCGGTCTGCAGGATCTCGGACTTGCCGCCCGGCTCCTGGCCGCCGAAGTCGTTGGACGGCACGCCGAGCACCATGAGGCCGCGGCCGCGGTAGCGCGTCCACAGCGCCTGCAGACCGGTATATTGCGGGGTGTAGCCGCAGAGCGAGGCGGTGTTGACCACCAAAATCGGGTGACCGGCAAAGTCGGCAAGCGGGATGTCCTTGCCGTCCAGACCCTTGAAAGTGAAGGCATAGGCGGTGATGCGGCTCATGGTGGCAGCCTGCGCCAGACGGGGCGCAAAGGCGACGAGCGCGGCGCTCCCCAAAAGCCAATATCGGCGGTCGATCATGCGGCGCAGTATAGCAACCGCGCCGATCCGCACACGCGCAAAACTCCGTGATCGACCGCTAGGCGGCTTCCGCGAAGCGCACGGTGGTCTCGAATGCGTAGCCGCAGGAATCGCACTGCCAGAGATGGCGCACGCGGCGCTCGTCGACCAATTCCGACCATTCCGGCATGTACAGGCTATTGCCGCATTGTGCGCAGGCGATCTGCGTGCGTGAGCGCAGCGATTTGGCGCCGTGGGGGTGGAGATCCATCGGGCTTCCTCCGAGTTTCTTGTCGCGCCTCACCCCATCCCGTTTTCTTGTTGCAGGTAGCGTAACGCGATACGCGCGGGAGTGAAGCAGCAAAGCTGACGTAACCGTGCTTGAGTCCGGTGAATTTTTTGCGACGAACCCGGGATAGATTGAGTCAAAGTTGGGGCACTTTTGTCGTGCGGCGGCATGGCTGCCGTGCGCGCGAGGCTGCCGCGGTCATGCTTTTGTGATGTGCGGAGGATGGCTGCTTTAGCTATACCGCGCCCGGGCCAGCTTGAAACGGGGGGACTCCCTTTGCTGCACGTCGACCGACCAAGCGCGCATGACGCGCCGGAAAACACAGGCGGCGGCTTGACCGCCCGCATAGCCCATTACCGGCCTTACGCCCTCGCCATCCTGCGCATCGTGGCGGCTTTGTTGTTCTTCGAGCACGGCCTGGCGAAATTGACCGGGTTTCCGCGAGGCCCGGCGCTCCCCGTCGACTTCAGTCTGCATTGGTTTTCCGGCGTGATCGAATTCATCGGCGGCGCGTTGCTCGCCGCCGGCCTGTTTTCGCGCGTTGTCGCCCTCATCGTGTCGGGCGAAATGGCCGTCGCCTATTTCCTGAGCCATGCGCCGCGCGGCTTTTTCCCGCTGCTCAACGGCGGCGAGGCCGCGATTCTTTTTTGCTTCGTATTTTTGTATCTCGTCTTCGCCGGCCCGGGCGCCTGGAGCCTCGACGCGCTGTGGAGCCGCAAGCGCGGCTAAACCGAGCCACGCGGGGCTTGCCGGACCTGCCGCCGTCGTTGAATATTCTGCGTTTGCGACCAGCGCAGGACGCTCGCGATGACCGAGAAGACCCTGGTCAAACCGCGCACCAAGGTGAAGCCGGCGACGCAGCGGCCGCCGCTGTGGAAGGTCATCCTGCTCAACGACGATTTCACCCCGCGTGAATTCGTCGTTGTGGTGCTCAAGGCCGTGTTCCGCATGAACGAAAGCCAGGCTTACCGGGTGATGATGACCGCGCATCAGAAAGGCGCTTGCGTGATCGCCGTCTACACGCGCGACGTCGCCGAGACCAAGGCCAAGGAAGCGACCGAGATGGGCAAGGCGAAAGGCTATCCGCTTTATTTCACGACGGAAAAGGAAGAGTAACGCCGCGCGGCGCGCTCGCGCGATCGTTCGACTTTTCGGAAAAACGTCGGTGCGCGCATAAGTAGTTCTACACATCCGGAGCCGCATCGTACCGCCCGCGTTCTTGCAAGGGGGTACCCATGCGAGATTGGAAACTGGTGGTGGCGCCGGTGGCGGCGATCATCTACTTCACGATCTACCAGGATCAGTTCGTCGCCATGATCGTGTGGGCGGAGCGCTTCGTGCGCTAGCGCCCGCAGGTCCACATGTAGCCGATCGGCGTCGACACATAGCAGGGGCCGAAGCCGCCGCCGTTCCAGCGTCCGCGGTAGAAGCGCGGCCAGGCCGGCCCGTAATAATGCGGGCCGTAGAGCCGCCGGTAGTGCACCCAACGCTCGCGCGCGATCACCTCGGGCGGCCGGTAGCCGGGCAGAAAGCCGTAGCCGTGCCAGTGGCGGGTGACGCGCTTCTTGATCGCCTTTTTGGCGACGACGCGCTTTTGCGCCGCGGCGGCCGGTTGGTCGGCCGGCGCGGCGATTGCGGGGACGCCGAGCGAGAGAGCCAGCGCGGCGGCGAGGACGCAGATGAGGGCGCGCGGCATGAGGAGCTTCTTACTTGATATATCGCCGCCATACACGGCGTCGTTCGTGGTGAAAGTGAGACGACAAGCAACCGCCGAACGGCAAAAGATATCCTCCGCTCGTCCCCGCGAAAGCGGGGACCCAGGGCCGCTTGCTCGGCTGGAAAGAGCTGGATTCCCGCTTGCGCGGGAATGAGCGGGTATTTGCAGCAGCGCGCGCATGCTCAAAAGCCCCGCACGCGCGCGCCGGCGAAACGCGCCGGCGGGTGCGTGCGCGTAATCTTGATCGGCGCAGGCGAAGGCGGCACGGCAGACGGCTGCGCTTCGCGCGCCGCATTGGCCTCGGCGGTCCGCTCGCGTTGGCCGACGTAGTCAAGCGCGGCCGCGACCGCTTCGCGCTGCGGCATGCCGTTTCGCATGAAGATGGCGCTCTGGCGGATCAGGTTCTTGATGGTTTCCGGCACGGCCGGCCAGAACGTCTTGAAGCAGGCATCGGCGTCGCCGGCGCAGGCGCGCGTCCGCTTGCAGCGCCGGTCGCCGCAATACTTCGCAAAGCGCAGCATCGAGCAGACCTGGCGGCGGGCTTCGCGCTGCTCGAGCCGATAGATTTCCTGCTGGCGCATGAATTCCTCGCGCTTGCGCTTTTTCTCCGCGTCTTCCTCGTCGTCATCTGCGTCGATTGGCGAAAATTCTTTTGTCATCGGACAGCATCCATCCTTCTCGCGGCGCGCCGGCGCCCGAGGTTTGGTCGGTTCGTCCGCTCCCCTGGAAAAGAGAGGGGAGCGGGGCGCCGAGAGGCGCCTTCATCCAGCACCCGCCTTGGCCTTGCGGCTTTCGGCGGGCACGCGCTCGATTGCGACGCGAGCGCGTCGCCTCTCGGCGCTCCACTGCGGCGATTTCTGTCCCTCGGGTCCGCGTTTCCTGGTTTCCGTTCCGGTTTCGTCGCTTGGGCCGCAGCGCCAGTTCGCCTCATCGGCTTGTCGCGCCTTAGCCCGACCGAAACCTTTTCTGGAACGGTCCCTAGTCCAGCAGGCTCCCTGCGGAGGGGCCATAGTGCCCCCCGATCGGGTCCCGGGGCCTCCCGAGCGCGAGGTTACGAGCCTCGCCCGCGGGCGCCGCGCCAACCGAGCTCCGTTGCCGGGTCCCGGTCCGGTCGAAGGAGGTGCTGCATCTCCGGCACCGCCGCTCCGCCTTCAGAACGTCTTCCGGAAGACGCCCCTTAAAGAGCAGGGTGGTAGGAATATAAGCCGTGGTAGGAATAAAGTCAAGGACGATTTGGGGCGGCAAGGTAACTACAAAGACCTATTGACATGTTCCTAGAAATAGTTACTAATATGTTCTATCAGAAAGGTCGTAAGATAAGGAATTAAGGCGATGTCCAAATACGAACCGCTGGGCGAGTACCTAAAGAACCAGGGCAAAGAGCTGGTGCCCATGACCTTTACCGAGATCGAGCGGGTGACCGGCGTGAAATTGCCGCCGTCGGCCACCAAGCACCGGCCATGGTGGAGCAACAACGCGAGCAACAGCGTGCTGACTAAAGTCTGGCTCGATGCGGGTTATGAGAGCGAGCAGGTGGACATGGAGCGCCGCAAGCTGGTGTTTCGCCGCGTGCGCGCGCCGGAAGCGGCGCCGATATCGCGCCGGAGCGGGCATCACCCGGCGTATGGCGCGTTGAAAGGTTTGATGCGCATCATGCCCGGCACCGATCTCACGCAGCCGGCCGACCCGGACTGGGCGGACCGCCTCGACGAAATGTACGGCCCCGAGAAGCGGGAGGCTTAGGTGCAACCTTTGCTGTGGGACACTTGCGCGGCGATCTGGATTTCGGAGGAGGCGACGATAGCCAGCGCGGCACTTGCCGCCATTGATCGGGCCGATGCCGAGGGCGTGCCGTCTTATGTTTCGCCGATCACGGCTTGGGAGGTCGGGATGCTGGTGTCGCTGGGGAGGATGCAATCGCCAAGTTCGCCACAACGCTGGTTTGCACGGCTGCTCGAAATCCCCGGCGTCCGGCTCGCCGACATGCCGCCGGACGTATTGATCGCCGCCTCGTTTTTACCCGGAAAGCCCCCGCGCGATCCCTCCGACCGCATCATCGCCGCAACCGCGCGCGAGCTGGGTGCGACCTTGATCACGCGCGACCGCGCGCTGTTGGACTACGGCGAGCAGGGGCATGTGAGTGTGGTGGAGTGTTGAGCAATCGAGGAGGCAACAATGGGCTACGAACGAGAGCGTGATTACGTTTGGTCTAACCACGGTATCAAGGTGGCCACTTGCCATGTGGCGCACGTGAAGGCGAAATTGGGTTTAACTACAAGAGCCGCATGGAGTTGGGTCGACCCGAAGCGGCGCGTGAAGCCCTGCCCGGAAAAGCTTTGGCCTATCGTCGAAGAGGCGGTCCGCCATGTTCATAATTTGTAGCAACATGTATCCCGGATTTCGCTCCGCTCCATCCGGGCTACGGTTGCTCAAGAAAGTGGTGGCGAATATTCCGACCGCTAAGGCGAGGGCGGCGTAGGGCGCGCCGTGTAGCCCGGATAACGCGCCAGCGTTATCCGGGAGCGGTGTTGGCGGTTATCTTGGGCCCCGGATGTCGCTTCGCTCATCCGGGCTACGCTTGCTGTCGTGAAAGACGACCGGCATCTTCTGCCCCGGTTACATTTCGTTCGGCCCACCTTCGCAAAAACGAAAGTGGGCCGAATGCCTTCACGAACACCCCGTCGTGCTCCCGCACGTATCGCACTTCATGCAGGTGCCGTTGCGCACCAGCGTGAAGTTGCCGCATTCGCCGCAGGCCTCGCCTTCGTAGCCCTTGGCGCGCGCCTCGGCGCGCTTCTCGGAGGCCGAGGCTTTGGCGTGCTGGCGCGCGTCCTGCGGATCGATGCGCAGGTCGAGCTGGGCGGTGGGCGAGAGCTTGGCCTCGGGCTCGGCCTTGAGCGCGGTCGCCGCGCCGGCAGAAGGCGGTGACGTTGCCGCCGCTCGCGGGCGACACGACTTGCGTGCCGCCGCTGACCACCGACAGGCGATCGGTGCGCGAGCGGGTTAAGCCCCGCGAGACGAAGTTCGTGCGTCGGCGCCGGCTTGCCTTCCGCCTCGCCCTTGCCGAGCGCGTCGAAGCCACTCTCGCTCGGGTCGACATGGGCGAGATCGAAGCGCTCGAGATAGGAGACCGCGAGTTCGCGGAACACGTAGTCGAGGATGGAGGTCGCGTATTTGATCGAGTCGTTGCCCTGCACCGGGCCCTGCGGCTCGAAGCGGGTGAAGGTGAAGGCGTCGACATATTCCTCGAGCGGCACGCCGTATTGCAGGCCGAGCGAGATGGCGATGGCGAAGTTGTTGAGCAGCGAGCGCAACGCCGCGCCTTCCTTGTGCATGTCGACGAAGATCTCGCCGAGCCGCCCGTCGTCGTATTCGCCGGTGCGCAGATACACTTTGTGGCCGCCGACCACGGCCTTCTGCGTGTAGCCCTTGCGCCGGGCGGGCAGCTTCTCGCGCTCGCGCAGCACGGTGACGCGCTCGACGATCTTCTCCACGACTTTTTCGGCAAGCCCGGTGGCGCGCGCCGCCGCGGGACGCTCGATGAAGGCTTCGACCGCGTCCTCCTCGTCGTCCTCGTCGGCGATGAGCTGCGAATTGAGCGGCTGCGACAGCTTGGAGCCGTCGCGGTAGAGCGCGTTGGCCTTCAGCGCGAGCTTCCAGGACAGCAGATAGGCCGCCTTGCAGTCCTCGACGGTCGCGTCGTTCGGCATGTTGATGGTCTTGGAGATGGCGCCGGAGATGAACGGCTGCGCCGCCGCCATCATGCGGATGTGGCTTTCGACCGACAGATAGCGCTTGCCGATGCTTGCCGCACGGGTTGGCGCAGTCGAACACCGGATAATGCGCCGGCTTCAAGTGCGGCGCGCCTTCCACCGTCATGGCGCCGCAGACGTGGATGTTGGCGGCCTCGATCTCGCGCTTGGAAAAGCCGATGGCGGCCAGCAGGTCGAAGGTCGGCAGCGCCAAGTCTTCGGCGGAGATGCCGAGCTTGTCGCGGCAGAACTCCTCGCCCAGCGTCCACTTGTTGAAGACGAACTTGATGTCGAAGGCGGTGGGCAGCGCCTTGTCGATCTTGGCGATGGCCTCGTCGGTGAAGCCCTTGGCCTTCAGCGTGGTGTGGTTGATGGCCGGCGCCTGCGCCAGCGAGCCGTGGCCGACCGCATAGACCTCGATTTCGGCGATCTCGGCTTCGCGAGTAGCCGAGCGTGCGCAGCGCCTCCGGCACGGCGCGGTTGATGATCTTCCAGTAGCCGCCGCCGGCGAGCTTCTTGAACTTGACCAGCGCGAAGTCGGGCTCGATGCCGGTGGTGTCGCAGTCCATCACCAGGCCGATGGTGCCGGTGGGCGCGATCACGGTCGACTGCGCGTTGCGGTAGCCGTGCTTTTCGCCGAGTTCGAGCGCGCGGTCCCAGGCGGCCTTGGCATGCGCGATCAGGATTCTTGTCGGGGCAGGCGGCGTGGTCGAGCGGCACCGGCGGCTGCGAGACCTTCTCGTAGCCGGTGCGCTCGTTGTAGGCGGCGCGGCGGTGATTGCGGATCACGCGCAGCATGTGCTCGCGGTTCTTCTTGAAGCCGGGGAAGGGCCCGAGCTTCTCCGCCATTTCGGCGGAGGTGGCGTAGGAAACGCCGGTCATGATGGCGGAGAGCGCGCCGCCGATGGCGCGGCCGGCATCCGAGTCATAGGGGATGCCGGAGGTCATCAGCAGGCCGCCGATATTGGCGTAGCCGAGGCCGAGCGTGCGGAACTCGTAGGAGAGCTGCGCGATCTGCTTCGACGGGAACTGCGCCATCAGCACCGAGATTTCCAGACCACGGTCCACAGCCGCACCGCGTGCTCGTAGATCTCGACCTCGAACTGGCCGGTCTTCTCGTCGCGGAAGGTGAGCAGGTTGAGCGAGGCGAGATTGCAGGCGGTGTCGTCGAGGAACATGTATTCCGAGCACGGATTGCTAGGCGCGGATTTCGCCCGAGGCCGGGCAGGTGTGCCAGTCGTTCACCGTGGTGTGGTATTGCAGGCCCGGATCGGCCGAGGCCCAGGCGGCGTAGCCGATCTTCTCCCACAGCGCGCGGGCGTCCAGCGTCTTGGCGATCTTGCCGTTCTTGCGGAACGTCAGGTCCCATTTGGCGTCGGACTTCGACCGCCTTGAGGAAGCCGTCGGTGACGCGCACCGAATTGTTCGAGTTCTGCCCGGAGACGGTGAGATAGGCCTCCGAATCCCAATCGGTGTCGTAGATCGGGAACGTAGATGTCGGTGTAGCCCTGCTTGGCGAACTGGATCACGCGCTTGATGAAGTTGTCCGGCACGTAGGCGCGGCGCGCGAGCTTGATCTCGCGTTTGAGCGCGGGGTTCTTCTCCGGCGAGAAGCAGTCGTCGCCCGAGCCCTCGCAATTCACGCAGGCCTTCAGCATCGCCTTCAGGTGCTTCTGGTTGATCTTGGAGCCGGTGACGAGCGCCGCCACCTTCTGCTCTTCCTTCACCTTCCAGTCGATATAGGTCTCGATGTCCGGGTGGTCGACGTCGACGATCACCATCTTGGCGGCGCGCCGCGTGGTGCCGCCCGACTTGATGGCGCCCGCCGCGCGGTCGCCGATCTTGAGGAAGCTCATCAGGCCGGAGGAGTTGCCGCCGCCCGAGAGCTTCTCGCCTTCGCCGCGCAGCGCGCGAGAAATTCGAGCCGGTGCCGGAGCCGTATTTGAACAGGCGCGCCTCGCGCACCCACAGGTCCATGATGCCGCCTTCGTTGACCAGGTCGTCGTTGATGCCCTGGATGAAGCAGGCGTGCGGCTGCGGATGCTCGTAGGAGCTCTTCGAGCGCGTCAGCTTGCCGGTCTGGAAATCGACGTAGTAGTGGCCCTGGCTCGGCCCGTCGATGCCATAGGCCCAGTGCAGGCCGGTGTTGAACCATTGCGGCGAATTGGGCGCGCACATCTGCGCGGCCAGCATGTAGCGCAGCTCGTCGAAGAAGGCCTGCGCGTCTTCTTCCGCATCGAAATAGCCGCCCTTCCAGCCCCAATAGGTCCAGGTGCCGGCCAGGCGATCGAAGACCTGCTTGGACTGGATTGTTCGCCGATATAGCGTTCCTTCTCCGGCAGCTGGCTGAGCGCTTCCTCGTCGGCGACCGAGCGCCACAGGAACGAGGGCACGGAATTCTCTTCCACCTTCTTCAGGCGGGCGGGCACGCCGGCCTTGCGGAAATATTTCTGCGCCAGCACGTCGGAGGCGACCTGCGACCAGAATTCCGGCACCTCGACATTGTCGAGCTTGAACACCACCGAGCCGTCCGGGTTGCGGATCTCGGAGGTGGTGAGCCGGAAGGCGATGGCCTCGTAGGCCGCATCTGGCGACCTTGTCCGTCCTTGGTGTAGCGCCGTTCGATCCGCATTCTGTCTCTAGCCCCTTTAATGCCGGGCGGCTGGCGACCGCTCCATTATCCCTGACGGACCCTGTCTTGTCCGTCTGTTTTGCTCGGCACGCTGTTCGACCACCCGTTACGCATTCAACTTGGGCCCTGTCATCGGTCCCGGCACCGGTTGCTCCCGGTTTTTTGACCCCGGCGCAGCAGTTCCCTGTCCCGAAACGCCGTTTTCCGGCGCGGGCGCGTCTCACGACCCAAAAGTCGTTTGAAAGCTCGGAGGGAACCGAAAACGCAACTGCACCGAACGCACCAAAGCTAGGGGGACTCTAACCCGTCGTCAACAACAGATAGTGATCAAATCTGAATCAAACACTAAGTCTTGTGGTTAAGGCGGTTAAGTTCGAGGATAACCCCTGAAAACCAGCGTCAGTATTGAGCGATCCGGGGGTGGCGGAAAGCGTTTTTATTGCCGGGCCGAGGTAGGTTTAAATCCCTGCCCGCATGACACAAAAGTGACGGAAAAACGCGGGCTCGCGGTTATCCGCAAGAAAAACAGCGATTTCGCGCGGCCGGGGATAAGGCCGGGAAAAGCCGCCCAATCGGCTTCCGGGAGTCGGTGATTCTCAAAACCAAGTCAGTGCGTTAGCGCCCAAGCGCGGCGGTTGGCGCAGCGTGAAGGGCTTACCCAAGCCTGTGCATGCATTTTCGTCGGCAAATGCCCCGCCTTCGCCTACGGCTTTTGATTTTTCCACGAAAAAGGCGGGCCCGCGATGGAGCCCGCCTCTTTTTACCGGCACTGTCATCTCTGCCCAGCGGTTCAAACCGACTCGCTGCGCGCCGCTGATGAATTCCTGTGCAACATAGCCGTGGCCCGCCGCAAAAAGCAACGATTTTGCCCCGGAATGCGATCGTCTGCCTTGTTCAAGGGCGGGGCGCGCCGGCCGCGCTCAGCGGCAGTGTCCCAGGCATTGCATCAATTCACGATTGACTCTGTTCACGCAGTCCGACTGCTGCATCAGCGTTCCCGAGCGCGTGCACGAGTCGGCGTCGCGCTTCTGATTATTGTAGCAGACGCTGCAGGCCATCAGCGCCGCGCCCGGCGGCCGGCATTTCCAGGCGCCGGCGACATTGACGCAGGTGTTCGATGCTGTCGAAAAAGGCTTGAGAACATCGCCGAACAGTGATTCCGCTTATGGCGGGTCACGGTTTGGAGGCGGCGATGATGGGTCGGCGGAGTGGCGATCAAGCAAGTCTTTTCTATGAGTTTCGGCTCGATGACCGGGTGCCGAAGGACCACCTGCTGAGGCGCATCGACGTCTTTGTGATAGCGGTGCTTGCCGATATTTACGGGCAGCTTGAGCCCTACTACAGCGAGATCGGCCGGCCGGCGATTGATGCCGAGTTGATGATCCGGATGCTCATCATCGGGTACTGCTACGGACTGCGTTCGGAACGCAGGTTGGCTCAGGAAGTCGAGCTGCATTTGGCGTATCGCTGGTTCTGCCGGCTTGATCTCGACGACAAGGTTCCGCATCACTCGACCTTTTCGGAGAACCGGCTGCACCGGTTCCGGGAGAGTGATGTCTTTCGTCACATATTCGAGCGCGTCGTTGCCGCCTGTATGGCCGCCGGCCTGGTCAAAGGCGAGGGATTTGCCGTCGATGCAAGCGTGATGGAAGCCAACGCCAGCCGCTACCACGGCAAGGCGCCGGACGAGATTGAATGGGCGCTACCTGAGCGCCAGACGCGTGCGGTCAAAGAATATCTCGCCGCAATTGAAGCCGAGATTGAACCCAATCCCGATCGTCAGCCGCCGAAGGTGATATCGCCGAGCGATCCCTGCGCAGCCTGGACAGCGAAAGCCAATAAGCGGGTTCAGTTCGGCTATGGGCTCAATTATCTCATCGACATCGAGAACGCGGTCATTATCGACGTTGAACCAACGCCAGCGCGCACCTATGACGAGGTCGAAGCCACGAAGACGATGCTCGAGCGCACCGAGCGGCGCCTCCGCCTGAAGCCAAAGCGGCTCGCCGCAGATACGGCTTACGGGACGGGCCGTTTTCTGGGCTGGCTGGTCGGTCGCCGGATCGCACCGCATATCCCGGTCCGCGATGCCAGCGAGCGCGACGATGGTACTTTTGCTCGCAGTGACTTTCGCTGGGACCGGCGCCGAGGCGTTTACGTCTGCCCCAACAACAAGGTGCTGCATACCACCGGCACCGTGTACGATCGCACCTTGCTACGCTATCGCGCTTCAAAGCTCGACTGTGATGTCTGCCCGCTTAAGATGAAGTGCTGTTCCAACACGTCCGCACGCCACGTTCCTCGTGATCTGCAAGAAGACGCTCGCGATGTGGCGCGTCGGCTCATGCGCACGAGGGTCTTCCTCAAGTCACGCGACGAACGCAAACGCGTCGAGATGCGCTTTGCTCATCTAAAGATTCATCACGGCTTCGAGCGCATGCGGTTGCGAGGTCTTTCCGGTGCGCGCGACGAATTCCACCTGGCAGCCGTCGTCCAGAACCTCAAGACCCTGGCGCTCCGAACCCTCGGGCCGCCTCCCAACCGCCAGCGGGCATCGATTGCGTGAGCGCCAGTGTTGAGTTTGCCAGTCGTGTCCGCGTCAAAGCCAACACTCATCCGGAGGCCTCAGCGGAAAAAGCCACTTGCTCTTAGCCTACTCAAATCGCTTCAGAGGCATTGCCCGACCGAAACAAAGACTTTTTCGACAGCATCGGTCCCGTTCGGACACGAATAAGTGCGGATCATGTTGCCCTGGCGAACGCGCTGCCAGATCACATTGACCTGCAAGAGAGGCGAAAGTTCACCGCGCAATTGTGCGGCCGAGGTGGCGGCCGCGCTATTTGCCGGCACCGCCAGCGCCGCCTGCGGCAGCGCGCAAACGGCAAAGCCGATGAAAGCCACAATCCAATAGGCGGCGATGCGGCTCGAAGCCGCCGGTCCACGATGCATGGCTATATCCCCCGGCTTGTCCCGGCTCCCCCGAGCCACGGCGAGCAAGCAACCCGGTTGCAATCTAGGCACTCATCGCGATGGCTGGCAATGCGAGGACGGCCCCGGCTTGCGTGAGCCGAGACCGTCCGTTAGGGCGCAGATGGGCTGAACGGTGGAAACGGACCGGACCTTAGCGGGCTCCGCCGCCGCCGCTGCCGCCGCCGTCGCCGCCAGACGCGAGCAGCGCGGGCACGTCGCGCAGCGACCGGGCGCGCGGGAGGCCAAACTTAGGATCCGTGTCGCACGAATCCCACCAGCCGTTGCCGTGGCTGCCGGTATCGACCCAGCAGTACTTGCCTTGCTTGATCGGGCCGCCGGCATCGTGACCGGCCGGCATGGCGCTGACTTGAGCCGTTGTGGCCACGGTGATGGCCGCGAGCGTCGCAAAAATCGCTACGATCTTCATGGTGTCTCTCCTGTTCAAGCGTGGAACTTGTGAAGCTGACCTGACGGGCAAAGCGCGGCATTGTGCCGGGGCCTTCCTATGGATGAGTGGCCGGCCGGGCGCGGCAGGTTCAAAGCGCGGGCGGAAAATCCGCCGGCGCCGGCAACCGTCCGGTTTTGCTAGGGATATTCGGGGTACGGCGGGGCGCCGTCAGGCGCCGGCGGCGGCTTTGCGGCGCGTCTTGGCGGTCGCCTTTTTGCCGGTTGTGACGTCGGCAACGGCGACCTCGCTGCGCTGACGCGGCAGCGCCTCCGGGTGGTGTTTCTGCAGGAAATCGACCAGCTTCTCGCGGACTTCGCAGCGCAGATCGAAGGTCTGGCCGGCCGAACGCGCGCTCATCAGGCAGCGCAGTTCCATGGTCTGTTCCTTGGCGTCGGTGACCTGCAGATTGACCACGTCGCCGTCCCAGTTCTTCGAGGCCTTGACGATCTCGCCGAGCTTGTCGCGGATGACGCCGACCGGGGCGCGGTAATCGACATAGAGCATGGCGCTGCCGATGAGCGCCGAGTCCTCGCGCGTCCAATTCTGGAACGGCTTCTCGATGAAATAAGAAAGCGGCACGATCATGCGCCGCCAGTCCCACAACCGCACGACGACATAAGTCGCGGTGATTTCCTCGATGGTGCCCCATTCGTTCTCGACGACGACTGCGTCGTCGATGCGGATCGGCTGCGTCATGGCCAGTTGCACGCCGGCGAACAGATTGCTCAGCACCGGCCGCGCGGCGAGACCGGCGATGATGCCGGCGACGCCGGCGGAGGCAAACAGGCTCACGCCGTATTGGCGCACCGGCTCGAACGTCATCAACGCGGCGCCGAAGGTGACCAGCACCACCAGCACGTCGCCCACGCGCAGCAGCACGCGCACCTGCGTCACGTGTTTGCGCGCCATCAGGTTGTCGTCGACGTCGACGCGGAACTGCCGCAGGTAAAGATCGGCGGCGATGGTCAGCGCGGTGATCGCCGCCCAGCCGATCAGCCCGATCACGCCGATCAGCAACAGCCGCGCCAGCCATTCGGTGGTATCGGAGCTGAGCGGTGCCACGGGGATTGCGATCACCATGGCCAGGATGAACAGGCCGAGCCGCGTCACCCCGCGCATCTGGGTGATGACCGAGAACGCGTAAGGATAGCGCTCGGCGAGCGCGACGCGCAGCAGCCGGCGCACCGATTTGTGCAGCGAATAGGCGACCGCGCCGGCCAGTACCAGGATAATGACCGCGACCACCGGATCGGGCAGCCAAGCGAGCAGGTCCTTCAGGGCGATCAGGGCGTTGCGGACCGAATCCATGGAGATTTGATGTTTAACATGCTGGCGCTAGACCGTCATGGCAGATCGGCCATTGTGCGCGCTAGACAGGAGCGCGGCGAGGTGGCAGAACGCCACGTATTCAACACCTTCAATGCGTGGCGGCGATGAAAAGTTTCCTGGTCAAGCTGTTCACTTGGTGGAATTCGCAGACTTTCGGCACCCAGTTCTGGACCTGGATGTACGGCGAAAGAGTCGGCGAAGACGAATTGGGCAACATCTATTACCGCACCAAGGGCGGCAAGATTAATCCGCGCATGCTCTCCTTCGAGCGGCGTTGGGTGATCTACAACGGCTATATGGAAGCCTCCACCGTGCCGCCGTCATGGCATGGCTGGCTGCACCACACGGTCGACGTGCCGCCGACCAAAGACAACTACAAGCCGCACGAATGGGAAAAGCCGCCCCGGTCCAATATGACCGGCACGGTGGGCGCCTATCGCCCATCCGGATCGACGCTCGCCGCCAACCGCCGTCCGTCGGCGACCGGCGATTACAAGGCCTGGGCGCCAGGGGACAGGTGAGCAGCAATCAGAACGGGCGGGCGTCGCTTCTGATGATCGACCTATGACCCCCGATTTCTGAGCCCTGGTACCGCCTTATTCACCGTGTTAACCGGGCGCTCGTACGGGCGACGGCGAATCCGCGCCGTTTTCACAAGCGTTTAAGACACCCGGGATCATGGCGCGCATTCGGCTTACCGCATGTTGGCTTGTCGTGGCTGTGCTGCTGGCGACGCCGGCTTTCGCGCAATTCGGCACGATCTTTCGCGACGATGGGCCGCCGCGTCCGCCGGCCGACGTGCCCAATGTGCCGCCGTCGAATGTGCCGCCGCCTCCGCCTTATTATCCCAGCCGCGATGCACCGCGTCCGCCCAGCGACATCCGTTCCGATCGGCCGCCGGCCGAGCCGCTGCCGGCGCCGATGAATCTGCCGCCGTCGAGCCGACCCGGCCGCGGCACCATCCAGTCGGAGCCGCTGGCGCCGCTGCCCGGCACCGCGCCGGCGCCGGAGGCGGCGACGCCGCCGGCGGGTCAGCCGGCGCCGGGCGCCGCAGCGCCCGCGCAGCCGCAAACGCTGCCCGGCCTGCCGCCGGGCATCCGCCAGCCGCGCGGCGCGCCGCCGCAGCCGGCCAATACGGCGCCGCAGCCCGGCGACGAGATCGTGGTCGAACCGCCGCCGCAGCGCATCACCAATCCGACCGCAGTGTTTGCCGGGCTCGACAAGATCACCGGCCGCATCATCTCGTTCGACGTCGCCATCAACGAGACCGTACAATTCGGCGCGCTGCAGGTGACGCCACGCGTGTGCTATTCGCGGCCGCCCACCGAGACGCCCAATACCGACGCGTTCGTGGAGGTCGACGAGGTGACGCTGCAGGGCGAGATCAAGCGCATCTTTACCGGCTGGATGTTCGCGGCGAGCCCCGGCCTGCACGCGGTCGAGCATCCGATCTACGACGTGTGGCTCACCGACTGCAAAGGCGGGCAGAACCCGAACGTGGCGGAAGCCCCGAGCGAGCCGCAGGCGAAACAGCCGGTGCGCACCCCGCCGCGGCATCCGCCGCCACGCGCGCAGCGTCCGGGCACGCTGCCGGCGTTACGCTAGCTGCGCCAGCGCTTCTTCGCCGCCGACCGGGCGATCGAGCGGCAGCGCGGCGAAATCCGCTTCGCCCGAAATCGCGTCCTCCAAGAGCCGGTGATAGCGGCGCTTGCCGACCTCGACCGCGCCGAAGGTCTTCAGGTGATCGGTGACGTATTGCGTGTCGAGCAGCCGGTAGCCGCCGGCGATGAGGCGCGCCACCAGATGCACCAGCGCGATCTTGGAGGCGTCGCGCGCGCTGTGGAACATGCTCTCGCCGAAAAAGGCGCGGCCGAGCGAGACGCCGTAGAGCCCGCCGACCAAGTTGTTGCCGTCATAGACGCCGATGCAATGGCAATGGCCGCGCTCGAACAGGCCGCGGTAGATCTTGCGGATGCGGGCATTGATCCAGGTGCGGGCGCGGTCGGGCTTGGCCTCGGCGCAGCCCTCGATCACCGCGTCGAAATCGCGGTCGACCCAGACTTCAAACGGCGTCGTGCGCACGCTGCGCTTGAGCCGCGCCGGTATATGGAAACCTTCGAGCGGGATGATGCCGCGCATGTCCGGCTCGATCCAATAGAGCGCCGGATCGTCGGCGCTTTCCGCCATCGGGAAGATGCCGCAGGCATAGGCCTTGAGCAGCACCTCCGGCGTGATTTCAATGGCGGTGTTTTCGCGGTTGGCCATGCGGGTATCCGGCGGTGGAGCCGCTATTCTAGGCGCGGGCGGGCCGGCTGGGGAGGGCCGAATTTAACGTGGCAGTGACCATGATTCGTCTCATTTAGCGAAAGATTGAACCCTTGTTGAATGCCTATTGAACGCATGGCGCTCTCGCGCGTTGACCGGGTGCAGCCACCGGTCGATCGGGGTGACCGGAATTCATGGGGATGTGACGACATGACAATGCGGCGCACCAGCGTTCTCGTCGTCGAAGACGAGGTTCTGATCGGCAGGCTCGTCGCCGAGGTCTTGACCGAAAACGGCTTTGCCGTGCACGCGGTAGAGGACGGCGAGGCGGCCTTGCGCTATCTCGAGTCGGGAGCGGACATCGACGTGCTGTTCACCGACATCAATCTCGCGGGCGATATCGACGGTTCGGTGCTGGCCAAACGCGTGCGCGCGCAGCGGCCCGAATTGCCGGTGGTCTATTGCTCCGGGCGCTATACGCCGGCCGATCTCGCGCCGCCTGTGCCGCGCTCGATTTTCCTGGCCAAGCCCTACGATCCGACCGATCTGTGCCGCCTGCTCATGCGGCTAACCGCCGGCACGGCGCACTAGCGGCGCGGCCAAGCTTTATCTCGATCGCGCGCTCAGTAGGCGTAGAACCATGTGGCCAACAACAACAGACCGGCCGCGACGATCACCAATGTCATCACTCCCGCCACGCTGCCGGTGATGTAGTCATGATGTTCGCTAGGCACAGACATCGGACTTCTCCTTGGGCGTTTTTATACCCGCGAAGACCGACACCTCAGATCAGGGACCGCATCGCCCCTTACCTAGGGCCCCAGCATCCGCAGATTTCTTAGAATAATTGTAGCCGGATGCCGATTGCGCGCATTGCGCAAAGTCAAGGCACCCGCGGAATTACCGCCTTCGGCGGCATAAATGCCGACAATAGGCCGATAACGCGCGGTTATTGACGGCGTGCCGTCAGTCCGCCATCCCGCCGCGGGCGAGGAACTGCTCGAGCCAATGGATGTGGTAATTGCCGTCGATGATGTCGGTTTCGCGCGCCAGCGCGCGGAAGAGGGGCAGCGTGGTCTCGATGCCGTCGACCACCACTTCGTCGAGCGCGCGTTTGAGCCGCATCAAGCACTCCGTGCCGCGTCTTGCCGTGCACGATCAGCTTGCCGACCAGCGAGTTGTAGAACGGCGGGATGGTGTAGCCCTGATAGACCGCCGAATCGATGCGCACGCCGAGACCGCCGGGCGGATGGATAGTGCAGAATTTTGCCGGGCGAGGGGCGGAACGACACCGGGTTCTCGGCATTGATGCGGCACTCGATGGCGTGGCCACGGAATTCAATGTCGCTCTGCTTGAGCGTGAAGTCGTTGCCGGCGGCGGCGCGGATCTGCTCGAAGATCAGGTCGATGTCGGTGATCATTTCAGTCACCGGGTGTTCGACCTGGATGCGCGTGTTCATCTCGATGAAATAGAAATGGCCGTTCTCGTAAAGAAATTCGACGGTGCCGACGCCGAGATATTTGATATCGCGCATCGCCTTGGCGACCGTCTCGCCGATGACGTCGCGCGCCTTGGTATTGAGCGCGGGCGAGGGGCTTTCCTCCCAGCACTTTCTGATGCCGGCGTTGCAGCGAGCAGTCGCGTTCGCCGAGATGGATGGCCTTGCCGTTGCCGTCGCCGAGCACCTGGATTTCGATGTGGCGCGGCGTCTCCAGATATTTTTCGAATAGACGCGCGTCATCGCCGAAGGCGGCCTTGGCCTCGGCGCGCGCGGTTGACAGCGCCATGCCGAGTTCGCCGGCCGCGCGCGCGACCTTCATGCCGCGCCCGCCGCCACCGGCCGCCGCCTTGATCAGCACCGGATAGCCGATCTCGCCGGCGATTTTGGCCGCTTCCGCGTCGGAGGAAACGCCGCCTTCCGAGCCCGGCACCACCGGAATGCCGAGCTTGCGCGCGGTGCGCTTGGCTTCGATCTTGTCGCCCATCAAGCGGATATGCTCGGGCTTGGGGCCGATGAAGTGCACGTTGTGTTCGCCGAGAATTTCGGCAAAGCGCGCGTTCTCCGACAGAAAGCCGTAGCCGGGATGCACCGCGTCGGCGCCGGTTATTTCGCAGGCGGCGAGAATGGCGGGAATGTTGAGATAGCTGTCTTTCGCCGCCGGCGGGCCGATGCACACGCTTTCGTCGGCAAAGCGCACATGCATGGCCTCGGCGTCGGCGGTCGAATGCACCGCCACCGTCGGAATGCCGAGCTCCTTGCAGGCGCGCAGCACCCGCAGCGCGATTTCGCCGCGGTTGGCGATGAGGATTTTATCGAACATCGGATCGGCCCGACCAAGCCGCGGGAGTTGGCGCGGTCATTCGATAATGACCAGCGGCTCGCCGAATTCGACCGGCTGGCCGTCCTCGAACAAAATCTGGATCACGGTGCCGGCGCGCGGGGCCGGGATCTGGTTCATGGTTTTCATCGCCTCGATGATCAGCAGCGTCTCGCCGACTTTCACCTGGCTGCCGACCTCGATGAAAGGCTTGGCGCCAGGTTCGCCCGCGGCATAGGCGGTGCCGACCATGGGCGAGATCACGACGCCCGGATGTTTCGCGGCATCGAACTGCGCCGGCACGGATTCGGCGACCGGCTGCGACATCGACGCTGCTGCGGTACGAGCCGCGGCGGCGAAGACCGGGGCGGCGTTGCGCGCGACCCGCACGCGCTGGCCGTCCTGCTCGATTTCGATTTCGGTCAAGCCGGTTTCTTCCAGCAGCTTGGTGAGCTCGCGGATCAGCTCATGGTCGACATTGGGAGTTTTTGGCGCTTTTGCCATCCGGCGGTTCCGCTTTTATGTCCTGGCCGTGCTTTGCGTGGTCGATGCGCACGAAACTTCGGCACTTTATAGGTGGCCAAATCGGTAAGGGGAAGCCCGCGCGGCGGCCGATGTCAGGGGGATTGGCCGCCGTCGGTCTGGCTTTCGCGCGCCGTCCAGTCGATCACGTCCTTGATGGCCGTCAATCGCCGGCGGCCGGCGGCTTTCGCCTTGGTGAACAGGTCGATCTGGCGGTCGGCGCTCGTGCCCTCGGCGAGGATGCCGTCGAGCCGGGCGATCTCGGCGGCGCAACCGAATGCCTCGACGTCTTCGGCGATGAAGGCGCGCACCTGGCCGAGCCATTGCCCGATGGCGATCGGCGCGCGGGTAAACGGATCGACGAAGGTGGCGGCGATGCCGTAGCGCTGGGCGTGCCACTTGTTTTCCCAGGTAATGGCGCGCCCGACCCGGTCGAAGCCGGCATTGATGCCGCGGTTGCGATCGAGCGCGCGCACCAGGCAGCGGAACAGCGCGGCAATGGCGACGGCGTCGTCGAGCCGCGTGCAACTGTCGGCGATGCGCAATTCGACCGTGGGGTTTTGCAGCGACGGCCGCATGGCCCACCAGACATAGCTCGCGTCCGGGATGATCTTGGCGCCGACCAGCGCATCGATGTATTCGCGATAGTCTTCGTTGGTGCGGAACAGCGGCGGCAGGCCGGTGCGCGGCAGTTCGTCGTAAGCAGCCAGCCGATAGCCGCAAAGGCCGGTGAGGTGGCCCTGCCAGAACGGCGAAGACGTCGACAGCGCGAGCAGGAGCGGCAGGTAGGGGGTCAGCCGCATGATCAGATTGATGCGGGTGTCGACGTCCGGCACTTCCACATGCACGTGCATGCCGCACAGCATGTTGCGGTAGCCGATCATTTGCAGGTCGTCCATGATCGCGCCGTAGCGCGCCTTCGGCGTGACGATCTGCTCGGGCCAGAAGGCAAGCGGAAATGTGCCCATGGCGGCCAGCCCAAGTCTGTGGTCGGCGGCGGCCTTGGCGAGCGTGCCGCGATAATGCGCCAGATGGCCGCGCGCCTCGCGCGTGCTGGCGCAAGGCGGCGTCGCCACCTCGATCTGCGATTGCAGCATCTCGGTCATCACGCGGTCGCCGAGCAGCTTATGAGTAAGATTAAGGAATTTCTTGTCGATACGGCGCACGGCGCGGCGCGTGCGCGCGTCGAACACGAAATATTCCTCCTCCATGCCGACCGTATACATGCGCGCGATAACCCCGCGGGACGAGCCCGGTTCCCCCTGCGCAGGATCGTGCGCGAACGAATGGGGCTTTTGCCGACGTAAAATCGGCCGCCGGGCGAGCCGGCAGCCGATCGTCGATTGGCGCGATTATGGAGGAATGCCCCGCCGCGGTCAGCAGGCCGGTTTGCCGCAGCGCGCGGTATTGATTTGTTCCTGTAAACCGGCAAGCCCGATGGCGCCGACCACCACGTTGGAGCCGATCACGTAGCTCGGCGTGCCGTTGAGGCCGAGCGCCTCGCGCGAGCCTGAAGTCCTCGTCGAGTGTGGTTTTCACCTCAGGGCTCTTCATGTCCTTCTCCAGCCGGTCCATGTCGAGGCCGACCTCCTTGGCCACGGCCAAGGCGTGCGCCAAATCGGCCGGTCCGCGGCCGCCGAGCAGCTTCTGGTGGAATTCGAGGTATTTCTTGCCGGTCTTGTCTTGCATGCGCACGGCGACGGCAACGTGCGCGGCTTCGACCGAGCCCGGCCCGAGCACCGGGAATTCCTTGAGCACGACCTTGAGCTTGGGGTCGTCTTTGAGCAGCGTGAGCATGTCGCTCATGGCGCGCTTGCAGTAGCCGCAATTGTAATCGAAGAACTCGACGAACGTGACGTTGCCGTTCGGATTGCCGAGCGTGACCTGGTTGGGCGAGGAGAACAGCAGCTTTGCGTTCTCCTTGACCGCGGCGTCGTGCTTCTCGGCTTCCGCGGCGGTCTGCCGCTTTTCCAGTTCGCTCATCGCCTCCTGCAGCACTTCCGGATGCGCGATCAGGTAGTCGTGCACGACGCGTTCGATCTCGCCGCGCTGAGCCGGCGAGAAGTTCTGCGCCCGCACGATTTGTGGCGCGGCGGCGAGCAGCAACGCGGCACAGGCAACGGCGATATAGCGCGGGCTGAATGTCATGGGTCTGATCCTTGCGGGGTTCATCATTTGGAGGCGTTGGGCGGTTTGACGCTGACAATGTCGTCGGCGCGCACCCAGGCGGGCGAACCGACCGGCAGGCGAGTCTTGGCGCGGGTGGCGAGTTGGCGTGCGGTGCGCACGTCGCCGCGCAGGAAAGCGGCTTGCGCGGAGGCGAGATCGGCTTGCGCGAGGTCGCCCTTGCGGCCATAGGCCATGGCGAGTTGCGCATAGGCGTCGGGCGATTCAGGTTCGCGCCTGAGCGCGGCGGTAAGCAGCGGCACGGCTTCTTGCGCGTTGTGCGGGGTCTCGGTGGCGATCAAGGCCTGGCCGAGCATGATCTCGATCAGCGGGGCGCCATGCGCGAGCGTCACAGCGTGGCGCAGCGGCGCGATCGCCTCGGCCGGATGACCGCCTTCCAGAAGCACCTGGCCCTTGAGCTCGTGGAAATACGGATTGTTCGGCTGGGTCTGGATCAGCGCGTCGATCTGCGCGATCGCGTCGCGCATCGAGCCGTGCCGGTAGGTCGAGATGGCGCGGGCATAGCGCGCGGGCAAGCTTTTATCGGTGAGCGGGTAGCGGCGATAGACGGTGTCGGGGCGGTCGAGGAAGCCCGACAATTTCGCCCGCATCATATCGTGACGCAATTGTAGTTCGGGCGGGTCCTTGACGTCCCAATAAGGGCTCGACTTGGCCATGACTTCAAGCGCGGCGACGCGTTCGGGCGGCAGCGGATGTGTCTGCAGATAAGGGTCGGCTCTGCTCAACCCGAACAACATTTCGTCGCTCAGGCGCTTGAACAAGAACAGCATGCCGCGCGCCGATTGGTGGGTGGCGGTGAGGAATTTCACGCCGGCATGGTCGGCCTGGTCTTCCTGGGTGCGCACATAGGCGAGCAGCGAGCGCTGGATCGCCGATTGCGGCGCCATGATCGCGGCGGCGCCGACGTTGCCGGAGCCGGAGCGGGCGCCGGCCACCATGGCGCCGACGCCGGCCAGCATCGCGACGATCGAAGCGGTTTGCGCCTGGGCGAGCTTCTCGCGCAGCTTCATCAGATGGCCGCCGGCAAGATGCCCGGTTTCGTGGGCGAACACGCCGATGATTTCGTTCGGCGTCTTGGCTTCGAACAGCGCGCCGGCGTTGATGAAAATGTGACGGCCGTCCATGACGAAGGCGTTGAAGGTGCGATCGTTGAGCACCACCACCCTGACGTTTTGCTGGGCGAGGCCGGCGGCGCGCAGGATCGGCGTCGCGTAATCGCGCAGCAGATTCTCGATCTCGGTGTCGCGGATGATCGGCAGCCCGCGCGTGACCTGCTCCTGCGCGCGCGCCGGCGTCGGCTCGAGCGTCGGGCCGCCGCCGGCCGCCGCCACTGTAAGCGCCGTGACCAAGGCGAGCGCGCGCCCTGCTGGCGCCGTGCGCCATGCTTTGTTAGGTGTGCCGTTGCCGATCATACTGGTCTTGCTGCCGAATGCGCGCGAACCTAGTGAGGCGCCGTGGAGCGGTCAACGCGGCTTGCGATCACGTCTGAGTCTATGAAAAGCGTACGTCTTAGCAAGCTTGGGAATACGGCAACAGAGGGGCGGGAACACCGATAAACGATGCTTGAGACGGCAAAACGCCTGTTAACGCCTTCCAAACGCAGCAATGTGCCGCCGTTTATCGTCATGGACGTTATGGCGGCGGCGGCAGATCTGGAGGCCAAAGGCGCCCGCGTTATGCATTTGGAAGTGGGCCAGCCGGCGGCATCGGCCCCGGCCACCGCGATTGCGGCGGCGCAGGCCGCGCTCGGCGTCGGCCGCATCGGCTATACCGAGACGCTCGGCATCCCTGGTTTGCGGGCGCGCATTGCTCGCCACTACGCGGAAACCTACGACTTCGCCCTCGACCCGGGCCGCGTGGTGGTGACCACCGGCTCCTCGGGCGGCTTCGTGCTGGCGTTCCTCGCGTTGTTCGAGCCGGGCGACCGGGTGGCGCTGGCCAATCCCGGCTATCCGCCGTATCGGCACATTCTCTCTGCGCTCGGCTGCGAGCCGGTACTGATCGAAACCTCGGCCGAGACGCGCTGGGCGCTGTCGGCCAAGGCGCTGATCGCCGAACACCGAAAGAAGCCGCTTGCCGGCGTGCTGGTGGCAAGCCCGGCCAATCCGACCGGCACGATGATGGACGCCGATACGCTTTCGCGCCTGATCGCGGTCGCCGAAGCGGAAGGCATCCGCGTCATCTCCGACGAGATCTATCACGGCCTCGATTACGCCTTTGCCGCCGAGACCGCGGCCAAGCTGTCGGAGCGTGCGCTGGTGATCAATTCCTTCTCCAAATATTTCTGCATGACCGGCTGGCGCGTCGGCTGGATGGTGGTGCCGGAGAGCCTCACGCGCGCGGTCGAGCGGCTGCAGGGCAACCTTGCGATCTCGGTGCCGACGCTGTCGCAGATCGCGGCGCAGGCCGCCTTCGACGGCAAGGCCGAAATGGAAGCGGTCAAGCACGGCTACGAGGAAAATCGGCGCATTCTCACGCAAGGGCTGCCGAAGGCCGGGCTCGACAATTTCCTGCCCGTCGACGGCGCGTTTTATCTCTACGCGAATATTTCCAAGCTTCTCCGACGACAGCCTGGATTTCGCCAAGCGCCTGCTCGAGGAGGCGCACGTGGCGGCAACGCCCGGCCTCGATTTCGATCCGATCGACGGCAACATTTCCTGCGCTTCAGCTATGCCGGCTCGGCGGCCGACATGCGCGAGGCGGTGGAGCGGATCGGGGCTTGGCTCAAGCGTTGATCGAAAAGCGTTTCAGCGCCGCACGATCGATCTCGATGCCGAGCCCCGGTCCGGTCGGAATTTTGACGCGGCCTTGGTCGTGCTCGATCGGAGATTTGACGACCGCTTGGCGGAAGGGATGTTCCGAACGGTCGAACTCAAGCAGCGGCTCGCGCGGCACATGACGCAGCGGCATCGGCGGCAGTACGGCGATCAACTGCAGCGCGGCCGCAAGCCCGATCGCCGTCCCCCACACATGCGGCACGTAACGCACGCCGAACGCTAACGCCATGTCGGCGATCTTCTTGCATTCGGAAAGCCCGCCGGCGGCGCAGGTGTCCGACTGCAGGATGTCGATGGCGCCGCAGGCGAGAACCTCGCGGAAGCCGTAGCGCGTGAATTCGCATTCGCCGCCCGCGATGGGAATGGGTTGGCGCGCGCGCACCTCGCAATAGGCGCGCAGGTCTTCCGGGATCACCGGCTCTTCGAACCAGGCGATGTCCTGGTCGGCGGCGCGCTTGCCGAGATCGATCGCTTCGAGCGTGTCGTAGCCATGGTTGGCGTCGAGCATCAGTTTGCAATCGGGGCCGATCGCCCGGCGCACCGCGCGAATGAGGGCGAGGTCGTCGGCGACGTCAAAGCCGATCTTGAGCTTGACTCCCTTGAAGCCCTCCCGGCGATAGCCTTCCACTTCTTTGACGATGTAGTCGTGCGGGTCACCGGTGGCGAGCCGGTAGGTGCCCGTCGCGTAGGCCTCGACGTCGGCGCGCAAGGGCCCGCCCATGAGCCGGTGAATCGGCGCGCCGAAATGCTTGCCCTTGATATCCCAGAGCGCGATGTCGACGCCGCTCAGCGCGGTGATGGCGAGGCCTTTTTGGCCCTGGTCGCGGAATTTTTCGTACAGCAGTTGCCACAGGTATTCGCTCGCCAACGGATCCTGGCCGATGAGATAGGGGGCATAGGCGCGCACGATGGCGGCGTTGAGCGCCGCCGGGCCAAAGCATTCGCCCCAACCTTCGATGTCGCTGTCGGTGACGATTTCGACGATGCAGCCAGTGCGCTGGCTTGCCGAATTGAACGACCAGCGGAACGGTTGCGCGAGCGGCGCCTCAAGCACGTGCGCGGTGACGCGGGCGATTTTCATGGGCTTCGGTCCCCCGGCAAACGAGGAATGACTATCCCATATTCCTGCTGCGACAGGCCAGCCGGCGGCCGGGAGGTGCAAGTCTCGCGCGCGGCGCGCATGCCATGCGGGAAATCAAACCGCGCTATCGGGGCTCGCCCATGGCCTGGGCCGGCGCGCCCTAGAACTCCACGTCGAGCTCTACCACCTCGTCGGGCTCGGCCTTGGCGCCCTCGATCCACTCCTGCATCGCCGGCAGTTGCATGATCGCCTTGCAATAGCCGGCGCAGTCGGATTCGAGTTTCACGTCGTAAGTGAGGAAGCGCGTCACCACCGGCGCGAACATGGCGTCGGCCATGCCCGGTTTGTCGCCGAACAAAAACAGGCCGCCATGCGTGTCGAGGCATTCGCGCCAGATGAAAATGATGCGGTCGATGTCGGCCTGCGCGCCCGCCCACACCTTGAAGCCGGGGTGATGCGCCTTCAGGTTCATCGGCAGCGCCGAGCGCATGTTGGAAAAGCCGGAATGCATCTCGCCGCAGATCGAGCGGCAATGCGCGCGCGCGGCGCGCTCGTCCGGCAGCAGGCCGGCTTCGGGCATGGTCTCGTTGAGATATTGCGCGATCGCCAGCGTGTCCCAGACCTTGATGCCGTCATGCGTCAGGCACGGCACCAGGAAGGAGGGCGACAGCAGCAGCAATTCGGCGCGCGTCGAGGGATCGTCGCTCGCCACCATCTGCTCTTCGAAATCGAGACCGGCGAACTTGCACAGCAGCCAGCCGCGCAGCGACCAGGAGCCGTAATTCTTGCTGGCAATGGTGAGGGTAGCCTTGGCCATGGGGCGCAATCATCCCTTCTCGACACGGCCCGGCACCCCGCAGCTTAGACGAAAGTTCTGCCGGTTCAATACCTTCCCGTGCCGCAAAAAAGCATGGCAGAGGGCTTGTCCCCAGGCAGGCCCGGCGGGATTTATATCTCGCACTGCAACATCAAATGCATTAGCTTTCATTTGCGGTCCGCCGGGGCCGCCGGGGACTGGATGCTTTATCAGGCGTATCAGGCGCATTCCGACATCATGGTGCCGGTGCGGGCGCTTTGCCGGCATGGCGGCGCGGACCGTGGGCGCGACGGCTCAACGGCTCCGTGCGCCCGTCGGGGCTGAGCAATCTCACCGCCGCCTATGAGCTGATCGCGCGGGCGGGGCTCACCCATGCGCGGCCGCCTTACGGCATCGACAGCGTCACCGTGGGCAACCGCGAGGTGGCGGTCACCGAGGAAGCGGCTTTGGTGACGCCGTTCGGCACGCTGTTGCATTTCAAGAAGGACGTCGAGCAGGCGCAGCCGCGCGTGCTGCTGATCGCGCCGCTGTCCGGACATTTTGCGACGCTGCTGCGCGCGACGGTGCGCACCATGCTGCCCGAGCACGACGTCTACATCACCGATTGGCACAATGCGCGCGACGTTGCGACCGCCGACGGCCGCTTCGGCTTCGACGACTATATCGGCCACATCGATCCGCTTCCTGGAGACGATCGGGCCGGGCGCGCATCATGGTCGCGGTGTGCCAGCCTTGCGTCGCCGCGCTGGTCGCCGCGGCGGCGATGGCGCAGGCCGACAATCCGGCGCAGCCCCGCTCGATGACGCTGATGGCGGGTCCGATCGACACCCGCGTCAATCCGACCAAGGTCAACGAGCTCGCCAAGGGCAAGCCGATCGACTGGTTCGAGAAAAACCTGATCGCCAGCGTGCCGCACCGCTACGGCGGCGGCGGACGCAAGGTCTATCCCGGCTTCGTGCAGCTTGCCGCCTTCATGAGCATGAACATCGATCGCCACGTGAAGGCGCACCGCGAGCTCTACGAAAACCTGGCCAGCGGCGAGGAGGAAAAGGCGGCGCAGACCAAGGCGTTCTACGACGAATATTTCGCCGTGCTCGATCTCACCGCCGAATTCTATCTGGAAACGGTGAAGCTCGTGTTCCAGGAACACGCGCTGCCGCTCGGCGCGCTCACCTACCAAGGCGATAAAGTCGAGCCGAAAGCGATCAAGCGCACCATGCTGTTCACCGTGGAAGGCGAGAAAGACGATATCTGCGCGGTCGGGCAGACGCTTGCCGCGCATGATCTGTGCACGTCATTGCGGCCTTACCGCAAGCGCCACCACATGCAGGCCGGCGTCGGGCATTACGGCGTGTTCTCCGGCCGCACCTGGCAGCACCAGATTTATCCGATGGTGAAGAACGTCATTTTGCAGAGCGATTGAGCGGCGGTCACGCCGACTTCGATCAATGCATTTTATAGCAGGTGCGGAAGCCGCCCCATTGCTTTCCCCGCACGCGGATCGGAGCGCCGATCTCCCACAACATGACGACGCGGTCGCCCATGTTGCGCGGGTAATTCTGGATGATGTAGGGCCGCACGACACGCCCCGCCGACAGCCCGGCGCGATCATCGAAGATGCGCCGATTGCGGCAGTTGGCCGTATTCCAGAGCAACTCGCCAGGCCGTTGCGGCTTTGAATATATATTGTTATGGACCGGTAGATATCCGTTGCGGTCGACCGAAGCGCAAAAAACCAGACGCTTGTCGCTGGCCAGCAACGGCTCCTGAATGGCGGGCAGAACGGAGTCGGTAAAGTCCAGGAATCGGGTGCGATATTGCTGCGGATCGGTGCCGGGAATTGGCACGTAATTGTTATCGAACAGATCGTCTTGGGAAATCCGGCCCTGTGTTACGGCGTCCTCGAAAACGCGCGAGATCCGGTCTGCGACCGCGATGGCGCGATTGATGAATTCGGTATTGTCGGAACGGATTGTCGCGAGCTTCTTTTCGAGGATCGCCTGCGCATCGCCGTCTAAATGCATGAATTGCAGGTGCAGTCCGAGCTCGGACTGGTTCACCAGCCGAACCCGGCATTGGCCAATGTTGCCGACCCGCGCGCTTAGTACGCTGCCTATGGGAATAGTGCGTGTTTCGGGCAGCCGCACCAACATGCCGCCTTCCGAAATGTCTGCGGTCTGCCCACGCAAGACATTTCCCGCCACGTCGAGTTCGACGGTAAGCTCGCATGGCAGCCGTTCGTGCTGGCGGCGATCGCCCATTTCCGTCAAGCGCAGAAAGATCACGCAGCGCGTTTTGAGGCGTTCGGCCATACTCGCCACCGCTTGGCCCGAATGATCGACGCCTTCACCGTGCGCTGTTGCGTCGATCGCCGCCTGTTTGATCTTGCTTGCACCATCCGCGACGGCGCCGACGAAGCGGGAATTGTCGCCGGCGTTGCGTGAAAGTCCATTGGTGGTTTCAACTTGATGCTCGACCGCCGTTGCAATGCTCGAAAACACCGGACGCACGGCCTTGGTCGCTTCGGCGATGTGATGAACGGCGGCGATCGAGAGCGTGGCGTCCTTTTGCAGCTTGTCGATGCTGCGCTTGATCTCTTCGGTTGCTTTCTGCGTCTGCACCGAGAGCGCTTTGACTTCGGTCGCGACGACTGCGAAGCCGCGGCCGGCTTGCCCGGCGCGGGCGGCTTCAATCGCCGCATTCAACGCCAGCAGGTTGGTTTGCTGTGCGATGTTGGCGATCAAGTTGACGATCTTGCCGATTTCCGTGGATGACGATTTGAGACCATCAACGCTACGGTTGGCCGCCACCGCGGCTTCCGCCGCGCCGTCGGTCAGGCCGCCCGCGGCACGCACCTGCCGATCGATTTCGGCGGAAGATTGCGCAAGCTCGACGCTGGCGCTGGCAACCTGCTCGGTGTTGCGTTTGGCATCCTGCGACTGGCCGGCAAGCGTTTCGGATTGCGCGCGGATGGCGGCCAGCGCATCCGCCGAAGCGCTTGCGCCACTGCGCACCGAAGCTGCCGCGCCCGCCACGTCGCGGATCATGGCGCTGAGATCGAGTTCGAGAAGATCGATCGTCTCGCGAATGGATGTGGCTGCGTGCCCAACCGAAGATTCGGTTTGCGTCAAGATGTCGACCGCAGGCTGCGCCATGGTCTTAGCCTTTAGTCAACTATGGCTAATTTACCGTTAACGGTTGGGTCCGGTTGACGAAAACCGGTGCCAAATCAGGGGTTTCCGATGGTGAAGAACGGAGCGTAAAAATGAGGCATATCGTCTTGCAGAGCGATTGAGCGCGCTCAGACGTAAATCACATAAATCGCCGCCACCGCCACGCCGAGCGCGGCCAGCGCCAGCAGCATGATCGCCGGCCGGCGTGCGGCGGCGCCGCCGAAACCGACCGCGTAAGCCGCCTTTGCCACGTTGTTCGAGGAGGCCGCGATCAGCACCGCGGCGCTCAAGCTCGCCAGCGACATGCCGGCGATGCCGCCTTGCGCGATGTTAAGCACGAACGGATCGATGTCGGTTGCTCCCACCACCGCCGAGAGCACCAGGATGCCGCTTTCGCCGAACGTGCCCTTGACCCAGGCCGAGACGATGGAGATCACCACGATGAGGGCGGCGAAGATCAGCGCGGCGGGGATTTGCAGCGGGTTCTTCGGCACCACGGCGAGGTCGCTGCGGGCGTTGCGCGGCCGCGGCCGCCGCCATTCGTAGATCGCCAGCAAGGCGCCGATCGCGCTCAGCGCGGCGAGCCCCGGCGCCAGCGCAATTGCGAAATGCAGGTCGAACACGGCGACCACGACGCCGAGCCGGATGTACATGATGGCGGTCGCCGCCACGATCCCGGCCGAAATATCCGCCGGCGCCTGCTTGGCCCCGCGCAGACGCTTGGCCAGCACCACGGTGGTGGCGGTCGAGGAATAGGCGCCGCCGAGCACCGCCGGCAACAGCGCGGCGTGCCTGATCGGCGCGTAGCGCTGCAGCAGGTAGCTCAGATAAGACAGCGTGCACACCGTCACCACCGCAAGCCACACCCCGTAAGGCGTGAGCGGGGTCAGTTGCGTGACTTGTTTGTGCGGCACCAGCGGCAGCACGATGCCGACCAGGATGAGGAACATGCCGGCGGTGATCAGTTCCTCGCGCGGCACGACGTGGATCAGCCGGTGCAGTTTTTCGCGCGCGCCGAGCAGGAGCACCGCGGTGACGGCGAGCGCGACCGCCACCCATGGCGGCTGCATAAGCGCGATCGGCCCGAGCGTGAAGGCGAGCAGGTTCGAGGCCGGCACCATGAAACTCGGCGGCTCGGGCGTGCGCGGCGCCGCGCGCAAATAAGCGGTGAGCCAGGCGGCCAAGCCGAGCAGCCCGGCGATGAAGGCAAGCGCGTGCGCCGGGTCGATCAGATAAAGCGTCGCCCCGCCCATGGCGAGCATGGGGAAGGTGCGGATGCCGCCGGGGCTCGAGCGTTCCCCGGTCTTGTAGGTCTCCTCGAAGGCAAGGCCCATGAACACGGCAAGCCCGACCGCGAGCGCGAGGCGGCCGGCAAGTTCGAGGGGCTGCATGGTCGGCATCGGTTCAGATCGGTTGGTTGAGCCAGCGCGCGGCGCGGGCGAACAGCGATTCCAGCCGCTGTTCCGCGGAATGCAACTTGGAATGTGGGTCGTCTTTGTGAGCGGGCGGCACGCACAGATCGTAGAAATATTCGAGGAAACACATGTCGTTCGGCTGGGTGACGGTGAACGAGCGGTCTTGCACGAACACCGTGTATTCGAGCAGGTTGCCGTCCGGCCGGTTGGCGATCGGCAAATACGTGCTCTGCGCCAGGTTGCGGGCGATGACAAAGGCCGAGGGGTCGAGGCCCTGCGCGACCATCGCCCTTTCCAGCGCCGGCAGGCGGGCGACGAATTCGGGACTGAAATCGCCGACGGAACTCTGCAGTTTGATGTGATGGGCGCTCATGGGCGCTAGGCTTTGTCCGGCATCTTCCATTTTCGCCAAGCGATCCTACATCTAGCACCGCATCAACACATCCCCTGAGCCATCCATGCTCGATTTTGCTTCCTGTTCCGATGTCGAGGACATCGGCGGAACGGCGGCGCCGTCCGCCGATGCGGACCTTCTCGACGCCTATTCCAGCGCGGTGACCGGCGTGGCCGACGCGGTCGGCCCGGCGGTGGTGCGCGTTGAAACCCGCGCGGCCAATGGGCGGCCGGGCGGGGTCGGTTCCGGCGTGGTGATTGCGCCGGACGGCCTGGTGCTGACCAACAGCCACGTGGTGCAGGGCGTAAAGGACGTGCGGCTTGCCGACGCCGAAGGCCGCATGATGGAAGCGCGCGCGCTGGGCGAGGACCCGGACACCGATCTGGCGCTGTTGCGGGCCGGCTCGGCGCGCGATCTCGCGCACGCCAAGCTCGGCGATTCCAAGAAGCTCAAGCGCGGGCAACTGGTGGTCGCCATCGGCAATCCGCTCGGCTTCGAATTGACCGTCACCGCCGGCGTCATCTCGGCGCTCGGCCGTTCGCTACGATCGAGAAACGGCCGGCTGATCGAGGACGTGATCCAGACCGACGCCGCTCTGAACCCGGGCAATTCCGGCGGGCCGCTCGTTTCCTCGCGCGGCGAGGTGATCGGCATCAACACCGCGGTGATCATGGGGGCGCAGGGCATCTGTTTCGCGGTCGCCAGCAATACGGCGCAATTCGTGTTGAGCGAATTGATCAAACACGGCCGCGTGCGGCGCGGTTTCATCGGCGTGTCGGGGCAGACCGCGGCGGTGCCGCGCCGGCACGCGCGCAACGCCGGTATCGACAACGCCTCGGGCGCCATGATCGCGGCGCTGGAGCCGAACGGGCCGGCGGCGCTCGCCGGGCTGATGAGCCTCGACACCATCGTGCGCGCCGACGGCGAGGCGGTGACCGGCGTAGACGACCTGATCCGGCTGCTCAATGCCGAGCGTATCGGCAAGCGCGTCGCCATCGACGTATTGCGGCGGGGAACGCTGCGCAGCTTCGACGTCACGCCAACCGAGCGGCCCGCGACGCGGGCCGCTTGAGCTTTCGGCAGGTCAATGATGCTGTCTGATTCAGGTCAATGCGAGGTCCGCAATTTGCGGCATCGTTACCAGTGCGCTTTACCGAGGCTCGTTGCTTGAGGAGTTGGCGGGTTTGCGGCGATGCGCAGAGCGAGGACACCCTCGGGCGGCGGCCCGGGCGCAGTCCTCGTCAATATCCGAGGTTAAGCGAAAGCCGGCCCGCGCGCCGGTCTTATTTCCTCATGCGCTTTAATTCGACGCCGGTGGCGAGATATTGCATGGTGTGGATGTTGCACGCCGCGCGCGCGCGGGTGAACAGGCGCGTGGCCTCCGCGTCGTCCTTCTTGGCGAGCGCCTGCTCTCCGGCAAAAAACGACAGGTTGCATTCGCGCGCATGCCCCATGGCGCCGTGCGGCGAGGGCGGGGTCAATTCGTCGATCTTGGCCTGGCCGAGAAAAAACGCGATCAGCGTGCCGGGCCATTGCTTGAGGTCGACCTTGCCGGCGTTGCGGCTAAGTTCCTCGGCGTCGTTCTGCCCCGCGCGGGCGCGCGCGACGTGCAGCCAGGCCGCCTGGTAGGGCATCCACAGCACGTCGCCTGCGCGCGAGGCCGTGCCTTGCGCGATCGCCTTATCGAAATCGGCGGCGGCCTCGGCATAATGCGCGGCGATGAATTGCGCCTTACCGCGCTCGCTCAAGAGATCGGCGGCGTCGGGACCGGTCTCCTTGCCGTCTTTGGCCGGTTTGGCGGGAAGCGCAATGGCGGCGTTGTAGTCGGCGATGGCGCGGTCGTAGTCGCCCTTGGCGAGCAGGCTCGAGCCGCGCTGCACCAGAGTGACCGCCGAGTTATCGAGCTTGAGCGCGGCGGTGAAATCGGCGATCGCCGGGTCGCTCTGCCCGTCGAGCGCGTAGACCTGCGCGCGCGCGAGGTAGAGCGCGGCGTCATCGGTCTTTAATTTGAGCGCGGCGGTGAAATCGGCGATGGCCTCGCCGCGCGCCTGGCGCCCCTGGTCGAGCCGCTCGAAGGCGTCGGCGATCAGACTCTTGCCGGTGTATTCGCTGGCGCGGCCTTTATAGGCCTCGACCTTGTCGGCGGGAGAAAGATCGCCGGCGGCGAGCGCCTTGCCGAAAAGGCGCACGGCCTCGTCGGCCTTGCCCTGTTCCGCCGCGGCTTTCGCCGCCTTGAGATCGTCGAGGCCGGCGGCTTGCGCGATTGCGGCGGAGAAGACGATGCACGCCGCCGCCAATAGAACCCTGATCATGACTACTCCGCTACTCTGTTTGCTCGGGCCGCGGCGGGGGTGTCACAAGCGGCCGGCGCCAAGTCAAGTCCGCACGAGCCCTTAGTCCTTGAACCCTCAGCCCTTGGCCTTGAGCGATTGGTAGAGGTCGAGCGCCTCTTTCGGCTTCATGTTCTTGTGCACCACCGAGTTGACCGCGGCGATCATCGCCTGCGGCGCGTCGGACTGGAAGATATTGCGGCCCATGTCGACGCCGGCGGCGCCCTGCTGCACGGCGTTGTAGGCCATGGTGAGCGCGTCAAGCTCGGGCAGCTTCTTGCCGCCGGCCATCACGATCGGCACCGGGCAGGAGGCGGTGACGGTGTCGAAGCCGTCGTCGACGTAATAGGTTTTCACGTATTGCGCGCCGAGCTCGGCGATGATGCGGCAGGCGAGGCGAAAATATTGCGCGTCGCGCTTCATGTCCTTGCCCACGGCAGTGACGCCCATCACCGGCATGCCGCAGCGCAGGCCGGCGTCGACCAGCCGCGTCATGTTGTGCACCGAGCGCGTCTCATGCTCGCCGCCGATGAACACCTGGATGCCGACGCCGGCGGCGTTGAGGCGCACCGCGTCGTCCATGTCCATGGCGATCTGCTCGTCGGAGAGTTCATCGCGCAGGATCGAGGGCCCGCCGCTGGCGCGCAGCACCATCGGTTTCTGGCTATCCGCCGGGATCAGCGAACGCAGCACGCCGCGCGTGCAGAACAACGCGTCGCATTGCGGCAGCAGCGGCACGATCGAGAGATCGATGCGCTCGAGCCCCGCGGTCGGCCCCTGGAAATAGCCGTGGTCGACGGCGAGCATCACCGTGCGCCCCGAGGCCGGGTTGAACACGCGGGCGAGGCGGTTCTTCATGCCCCAGTCGTACTGATGCGCACCCTTGAGGAAAAATCCCGGAGCGCTCTGCGGCTTGTCCGCCTGATAGCGCTCGCCCGCTTTATCGGCTTCCGGCATGGGTACTCTCGTTACGCGTGAACCGGAAACCGGGCGCCTTTACTGCTTGGGCGCGGGCGTTGCGTCGGGGGGCAGCATCGTGGCGGGCGCCGTAGCGGCGGGTTTGGCCATTGCCGGCTTCGTGGTCGTGGTTTTCTTGGTCGTTGTCATTTTGGCCGTTGTTTTTTTGACCGTTGTTTTCTTCGCCGCCGGCTTCTTGGCGGGCAGCTTCATGGGGCCGCGCTTGTCGTTGCGGTTGGACATGCAGTTGGCGAGGAAGGCCTTGCGCTTGGCGCCTTCGAGCTTCGGGTGGTCCGCGCCGAATTCGCAGGTCACCTTCTTCTCCGCCTTGGTCAGCGCGGAGGCTGGGCTCGCCAGTAGCAGCAGCGGCAACAGGCAAAGAACGCTCAAGGCTCGCAGCATCGGCATGGCTCCTCTATCGGTCGCAAAGCGCGAGTCATGATATCACACTAACGCAGCGCCGCCGCAATATTGCCGCCGTCCACGGTGGTCACGTCGGCGGTGGTCTTCAGCGCCAGCGCCTGGGCCAGAAAGGCCTGCGCCACGTCGGCGGCGGTGACCTCGCGGTGCAACAGGTTACCGCTCATATAGTCCTTTTCGCTCAGGCCCCGCGCCTTGGCGCGTTGCTTGATGAAGTCGCCGGTGAGCAGCCCGGAGCGAATGCGGTCGGCGTTGACCGCGTTGGCGCGGATGCCGTCCGCGCCGTATTCGAGCGCGTATTGCCGCACCAGCAACAAAGTCGCCGCCTTGGGCAGGCCGTAGGGGCCGAAATTGGCGCCCGGGTTCACCGCCTGCTTGGACACGTTGAACAACAGGCAGCCGCCGGTGCCCTGCGCCAGCATGATGCGCACGGCGGCCTGCGCCACCTTCTGGTGGGCGAAGAAATTCAGCTCGAAGCTTTGCCGCAAAGTGGCTTCGTCCACGTCGCCGATCTTGCCTTGCCAGGCGGCGCCGGCGTTGGAGACAACGATATCGACGCCGCCGAAGGTCGCCGTCACCACGTCGAAAGCGTCACGCACGGAGCCCGCGTCGGTCACGTCGCAGGCGAGCGCGATGGCCGAGCCGCCGATGCCGAGCGCCTTCTCTTGCGCAGCAGCAGCATCGATATCGAGCAGCGCCACTTCCGCGCCGGCTCTGGCGAAGGCGACGGCGGTCGCAGCTCCTATGGCGCCACCCGCGCCGGTGATGACGGCGACCTGGCCTTCGAGCGGCAGCCGGACGCGCTGGCCGAGCTTGGCGAGTTCCGGCGGCCAATATTCGCAATCGAACATGTCGGCCGGCGAAATCGAGGTGAAGCGCCCGATCGCCTCGGCTTCGGTGATCGTCTCGACCGCGGCCTGCGCCAAATCGGCGGCAATCGCCGCATCCTTGGCGGTGGCGCCGAGGCCGAACAAGCCGAGGCCGGGCACCAGCGCGACGCGCGGGGCGGGATCGTGCATCGAAGCGCCCTTGGCGCGCGCTTTGTGGCGGACGAAATAGGCTGTGTAGCCGTCGGTGAATTTCCGCGCTGCCTTGGCCGCCGCGTTCTTGAAGGCGTCGAGCTTGCCCGGCTGCGGCGCGGGCAGGATCAACGGCCACGGTTTGACGCGGATCACATGGTCGGGCGTGACCACGCCGGCGCAGGCGTAGCGCGCGAGGTCGCGGCCGTTGACGAAATTCAGGATGGCGTCGCTGGAGCGGAATTCCAGGATCGGGCGCCGGTGCGCGCCTTCGCCTTGCGCGTCGTGCAGCGTGCAGGCGCCGCGCAGGATCGGCGCGACGTCGATTGCCGGCGCGATGCGCTGCGGCAGTTTGGCGGCGGCGAGCACGGCTTTGCGGTTTTTCTTCAGGCGGTTTTCCGCGCGGGTGACCATCTCGATCATGCGCTCGTAAGCCTCGCGCGCGTCGTCGCCGAAGGTGAAGATGCCGTGCTTGTCGAGGATCAGGCCTTCGACCTTTGGATTTTTCTCGAACACCTCGGCGGCTTTTTTGGCGAGCCCGAAGCCCGGCATCAGGTAGGGCACGTAACCGAGCCGGCCGCGGAACACGTCCGCGCATAATTCTTCGGCATTGGGCTGGTCGATCAGGCTGAGCACGGCGCTGGCGTGCGTGTGGTCGACGATATTTCGCCGGCATGAAGGCGTGCAGCAGCATCTCGACCGAAGGCGAGGGTGCCTGCGGATCGATGAGGAAGGCGCGCTGTACCCGCGTCATTTCGGCATCGGACAGGCTTTTGCGCGCGCGCAAGGCACGCAACGGGTCGAGCCGCACGGCGGGAAAATCCGGCGGCTCGATCGCGCCCATGTCGGCGCCGGAGCCTTTGACGCGCAGCACGGCAACCTTATTGCCGGAAAGATCGCGTTCTTGCGTTTTCAGCGAACTATTGCCGCCGCCGTGCAGGACCAGCTTCGCATCGCTGCCGAGAAGCCGCGTGGAATAAACGCGCAGCGCAAGCTCGGCGCTGGCGCCGGCCTTGCGGTAACGGTCGACCGCTTGTCTTGGCCTCGCGCTCGACCCAGGCCGATTTCATGTGTGTCCGCGCTCGCGTTAGCCCTTGTCGCCCAACAGGCGCTTGGCCCACCAGCCGCGCTTGGGCTGGCCGCTATCGTCGCTCGCCGTTGAGGAGATCACCGGGGTCGGCGGCGGCAATGTCGGCGCAGGCGGTGGCGGCGCGCCGGGGGCGGCGAACGGGGCCGGTTCGCGGATGGTCGAGCGCCGGCGCGGCGGCGCCGGTTCGCTCGGCGGCGAGGCTGCGGCCGGCGGCGCCGGTTGCGGTTCGGGCGCGGCGGCCGGCGGCTCGGTGTAAGGCCGCTCGATAATAGGGCGTTCCACGGCGGGCGCTGCCGGTTCGTCGAACGGCGGCGCGATGCCGGACGCGTCTTCGTCGCTTACCGGCGGGAAGTCGCCGGCCGCACGCTGTATGTCGCCTTCGCCTTGGCCGCCATTGGTTGCGAACGGGGCATCGCCATTGCGGCCCTGCCGGTTGCGGCGTCCGCCGCGGCGGCCGCGCCTTCGGCGGCGGCGCCCATCGCCGCCTTCGCTGCCGGCCGGCGCGCCGGCTTGGCGCGGCGGCTGCTCGAGCCCGACTTCCTCGGGCGAGCCGGCGTCGTGATCCTCATGCGCGATCGTGTGCTTCGGCGCGGTGTCGCGGGTGAATTGCGCAGCGCCCTCGCGCGCTTCGCGCGGCTCACCGCCACGACCGCGGCCGCGCCCACGCCGGCGCCGCCTGCGGCCGGCTTCGCGTTCGCCATCGTCGCGCGGCGCTTCGCCGGCGGGTTCGCTCTGCATCAGATCCGGCGCCTCGGCCTCGTCTGCGGCTGGCGCCTCGCTCTCTTCCTCGACCTCAACGTCAGCCTCGGCCGCGGCGTCGAGTACGTCCTCGTCCGCCTCGACGGCGGAGGCCGGCAGCGGCTGCGCCGCCGCAGCCAGGATCTTGGCGGCTTCCACCGTGTGCACCTGCTCGCCGCGGTCGACGATGTAGGACGCTTGCGCGTTCACGGTCGGATCGGCGGAAATGGTGATGGTAATGCGGAAGCGCTCTTCCAGATCGCGCAAATGCGCGCGCTTGTGATTGAGCACATAGAGCGCGACTTCCGAGCGCGTGCGCACGATCAGATTATGCGTGGCGCCCTTGATCAGCGTTTCCTCGATGGCGCGCAGCAATTGCAGCGACACCGACGACACCGAGCGCACATGGCCGGAGCCGCCGCAGACCGGGCATTTCTCGGTCGAACTCTCCAGCACCGAGGTGCGGATGCGCTGGCGCGACATTTCCAAGAGGCCGAAATGCGAGATGCGGCCGACCTGGATGCGGGCGCGGTCGTGCTTGAGCGCGTCCTTCATGCGCCGCTCGACCGTGCGGTTGTTGCGGCCTTCGTCCATGTCGATGAAGTCGATCACGATCAAGCCGGCGAGATCGCGCAGGCGCAATTGGCGCGCGATTTCCTCCGCCGCCTCGCCATTGGTCTTGAGCGCGGTGTCCTCGATGTGGTGCTCGCGCGTGGCACGGCCCGAGTTCACGTCGATGGCGACCAGAGCTTCCGCCTGGTTGATCACGATGTAGCCGCCGGAGCGCAACTGCACGGTGGGCGAGAACATGGCGTCGAGCTGGCTCTCGATGCCGTAGCGGGTGAACAGCGGCTGCGTGTCCTTGTAGAGCTTCACGTGCTTGGCGTGGCTCGGCATCAGCATGCGCATGAATTCGCGCGCTTCCTTGTAGCCTTCTTCGCCGGAGACGACGATCTCGTCGATGTCCTTGGTGTAGAGGTCGCGGATCGAGCGCTTGGTGAGCGAGCCTTCCTCGTAGACGAGCTTCGGCGCCATCGATTTGAGCGTGAGGTCGCGCACCGTCTCCCACAGGCGCAGCAGATATTCGAAATCGCGTTTGACTTCCGTCTTGGTGCGGCTGGCGCCGGCGGTGCGCAGGATGACGCCCATGCCCTGCGGCACTTCCAGTTCCTGGGCGATTTCCTTCAGCCGGCTGCGGTCTTCGCCGCTCGTGATCTTGCGCGAGATGCCGCCGCCGCGCGCGGTGTTCGGCATCAGCACCGAATAGCGGCCGGCGAGCGAGAGATAAGTGGTGAGCGCCGCGCCCTTGGTGCCGCGTTCTTCCTTGACCACCTGCACCAGCATGACCTGGCGGCGCTTGATCACCTCTTGAATCTTGTATTGGCGGCGGAAGCGCGGCATGCGCTCCTGCACTTCCTCCAGGCGTCGGCGCCGCCGACCGATTCCACCTCTTCGTCTTCGGCATGATCTTCGCCATTGCCTTCGCCGTTGTCGGCGCCCGCGGCGCCGGGCGCCGTCGCGGCGTCGGCGGCAAGCATTTCGCTGCCGGTTTCGGCGTGATCGTCGCCGCCTTCCGGCATTGCCGGGGGAGGCTCCGCATCCGCGGCCGATGCCTCGGGAGCGAGGCGCTCGGCGGCTTCGTGTAGCAGGTCTTGCGCTTCTTGTTCGGCGGCCGGCGTCGTGCCGGCCATCACGGCGGCGGTGTCGGCGACTTCTGCGGGCATAGGCTGCTCGGCCGGCGTATCGCCCGCCCGCATCTCGGTCGTCTCGAGCGTGGGACTCTCAGGCGTTTCGCCGCCGAATTCGTGCGGCACGATCTCGTCGCCCGCCGGTTGCTCGGCGGCGAGCGGCTCGCTTTGCACCACGTCACGGTTGCGCGACCGGTCGGCGCCGCGCTGGCGGTGACGGTTGCGCCCGCCGTGCCGGCTGGCGCGGTGGTCGGCGTCGGCATCGGCGGCGCGGTGGTCGCGCTCTTCCTCGGCGATCAGCGCCTGCCGGTCGGCGACCGGGATCTGATAGTAGTCGGGATGGATTTCCGAGAACGCCAGAAAGCCGTGCCGGTTGCCGCCGTAATCGACGAAGGCCGCCTGCAACGACGGCTCTACGCGCGTGACCTTGGCGAGATAGATGTTACCGCGCAGCTGTTTGCGGTTGGCGCTCTCGAAGTCGAATTCCTCGACGCGGTTGCCGCGTAGCACCACCACCCGGGTCTCCTCCGGATGGGTCGCGTCGATGAGCATTTTGTCGGCCATTGGTAATTCTCACTGCGGCGGACCGGCTCGCGTGCTCGCGCAACAACGATGGCGCAAGGCGGCGCAAGAGGCGGTCGGCCAATTGGATGTGGAAGGAAAGGGGCGCGTACTTCCGCGCAAAAGCGGGGCCCATAGCAAGCCGCGCACTCACGATTTTCTCGCGAAAGCGGGGGACCTCGAATTGCCTTTGCTGCAACACTTGGCAGCATGAAACTTGCGACCCGTAGCGCTGCGGCCGCGCCTTAACGGCGCCGCCGAGGTTTCTCGTCGCTGGCGGTCTTCAATGCGAACGGCCCGTTTGGCCGCGCGCTGATCCGGATGTCCTTCACTAAGGGTTTCGGCTCGCTTCGCCGTCCGTCCGCCCGGCTTCCTCGAGGGGGCGATCCTGGACTGGCGGGCCGGGGGCCCGAACGCGGCACAACCGGAACTTTAACCGTCAGCAGACCCTACATACGGGCGAAAACCCGTGCTGGCAAGGGAGTTTGTGCAGGCTTGCCACACCCTCGCCCGGAACGCCGCGTTTGCTCAACTTCCGTTAACCGAAGCAGGCCCTAATGGAATAAAACGAGGCGGAAAGGGTCCGGATTCGGTGACTGTCCGCGCGATTACACTCGTATTGGGCGTGAGCCTCTTATGCTTGCCGGCTGCGATGGCGGCCGAGCCGGGCATTGCCGCGCACAAGCTGCCGCCGATTGCGGAATCGGCGTCGTTTCCGGTCGCCACCGACGTGCGGCTGGGCGGCGACGACAAGCAGACCCGCTTTGTCGTCGATTTGAGCCAAAAGATCGACATGGCGACCTTTACGCTCGCCGATCCCTACCGGGTGGTGATCGACCTGCCGCAGGTGATCTTCAAGCTGCCGGCCAAGGCGGGCGAGCACGGCCGCGGCCTGGTCAAGGCCTTCCGCTACGGGCTGATCATGCAAGGCGGCTCGCGCATCGTGCTCGACACCAACGGGCCGGTGCGGGTCGACAAGGCCTTTACGCTCGGCGCCGCCGACGGCCAGCCGGCGCGGCTGGTGCTCGATCTTAGCGCCACCGACCGCGAAAGCTTCCTGCGCAACATCACCATGCAGGAGCGCGGCATGCGCGCCACCGGCAAAACCGCCATCAGCGCGCCGCCAGAAGCCGAGCGGCGATCCGCGGCCGCTGATCGTGGTCGATCCCGGCCATGGCGGCATCGATAGCGGCACCAAGTCGGGCAGCGGCCAGGACGAGAAGGATGTCGTGCTCGCCTTCGGCCTGACGCTGCGCGACAAGCTGGTGAAGACCGGCAAATACCGCGTGGCGATGACGCGCAGCGACGACACCTTCATCCCGCTCGACGAGCGGGTGCGCTTCGCCCGCGCCCACAAGGCCGCGCTGTTCATCTCGATCCACGCCGATTCGATCCCGCGCAGCGAAGGGCAGGCCGAGGGCGCCTCGGTCTACACGTTGTCCGGCGCACGCTTCCGACGCAGAAGCCGCGCGGCTTGCCGAAGTGGAAAACAAATCCGACGTGATCGCCGGCGTCGACTCTGAGCGCCGAACCCGACGACGTCGCCAATATCCTGATCGATCTCGCCCAGCGCGAGACCAAGGTGTTCTCGGTGCAATTCGCCCGCACGCTGGTCGGCGAGCTCAAGCCGACGACGCGGCTGCATCTGCATCCGATGAAGTCGGCGGGCTTCATCGTGCTCAAGGCGCCCGACGTGCCCTCGGTGCTGGTCGAACTCGGCTATATGTCGACCAAGGCCGACCTGGTCAATCTGATGTCGCCCACGTGGCGCGCGCATACGGCGGATTCGATGGTGCATGCGGTCGATACCTTCTTTGCGCCGCGCCTTGCCGGGGCCGGCGGGAGGGCTAATTGACGTGATTTTCCGGCCTCAGTTTCAACATAAAACCGCGTCACCAAAAGCGTGCGCCATAGCCTTTGGCGAACGGCGCGGCGACGGTGGCAGGCTCATGACATCCCTGTCGATTTTGTGGGGCGCGGCGGCCGCTGACGGCGCCCACTGGGCGATGCCAGGCGGGACGGGTCATTCATGAAGCTCATTTTGCGCTTCTTCGGCTTCCTGTTCGCGGCGGGCACCATTTTGTTCGTGGTGGGCGTGGCCGCGGCCGCCGGCCTGCTCTGGCATTTCTCCAAGGACCTGCCGGACTATTCCCAATTGCAGGATTACGAGCCGCCGGTGATGACGCGCGTGCACGCCGCCGACGGCTCGCTGGTCGCCGAATACGCCGCGCGAGCGGCGGCTCTACATCCCGATCCAGGCGGTGCCGAAGCTGGTGATCAACGCCTTCCTCGCCGCCGAGGACAAGAACTTCTACGAGCATGGCGGGCTCGATTTCACTCGGCATCGCGCGCGCGGCGGTCAACTATGTGCAGAATTTCGGCTCCAGCCGCCACCCGCAGGGCGCTTCGACCATCACGCAACAAGTCGCCAAGAACTTCCTGTTGTCGAACGAGGTTTCCTTCACGCGCAAGATCAAGGAGGCGCTGCTGGCGCTGAAGATCGAGCGCACTTATTCGAAGGACAAGATCCTCGAGCTTTACTTGAACGAGATCTATCTCGGCCTCGGCGCCTACGGCATCGCCGCGGCCTCGCTCACGTATTTCGACAAAGGCGTCAACGAATTGACCGTGCCGGAAGCCGCCTATCTTGCGGCGCTGCCGAAGGCGCCGAACAATTATCATCCGTTCCGCCAGCGCGAGCGCGCGATCGAGCGGCGCAATTGGGTGATCGACCAGATGGCGGCCGACGGCTTCATCAAGACGGCCGACGCCGAAAAGGCCAAGCGCACGCCGCTCGGCGTGACGCAGAAGCGCGACCAGCACGCACACTTTCGCCGCCGAATATTTCGCCGAGGAAGTGCGCCGCGAGCTCTACGACCGCTACGGCGAGAAGAAGCTCTACGAAGGCGGCCTGTCGGTGCGCACCACGCTCGACACCAAGCTGCAGGTGCTGGCGCGCAAGACGCTGACCGACGGCCTGGTGCATTACGACGAGCAGCAGGGCTGGCGCGGGCCGGTCGCCAAGATCGATATTTCCGGCGACTGGGGCGTCAAGCTCGCCGACGTCAAGGCGCTCGCCGACGTCGCGCCCTGGCGGCTCGCCGTGGTGCTGGAGACGAGCGACCAGTCGGCGCGCATCGGCTCTGCAGCCCGGGCGCGAGCCGGGCGGCGCTATCAGCAAGGAACGCGACGTCGGCATCGTGCCGCTCGACGGCGTGAAGTGGGCCAAGGTCAAAGGCCGGGTGCCGGCAAAAGTCAACCAGGTGCTCGAGCCGGGCGACGTGGTCTACGTCGCGCCGGACAAGCTCGCCGGTCAGTACCGGCTGCATCAGGTGCCGGAAGTCTCCGGCGCCATGGTGGTGGAGGATCCCTGGACCGGGCGCGTGCTCGCCATGGTCGGCGGCTTCTCCTACGACCAGAGCCAGTTCAACCGCGCGACGCAGGCGCTGCGCCAGCCCGGCTCCTCGTTCAAGCCGATCGTCTATGCCGCGGCGCTCGACAACGGCTATACGCCGTCGACTCTGGTGCTCGACGCGCCGATCGAGATCGACCAGGGCCCGGGCCTCGGCGTGTGGAAGCCGGAAAACTACGAGCAGCAATTTCTACGGCCCCTCGACGCTGCGCTTCGGCATCGAGCATTCGCGCAACGTGATGACGGTGCGGCTGGCGCAGGACGTCGGCATGCCGCTGATCGCCGAATACGCCAAGCGGTTCGGCGTCTATGACGATCTGCCGCCCTATCTGTCGTTTGCGCTCGGCGCCGGCGAGACCACGCTGCTGCGCATGGTCACCGCCTACGCCATGTTCGACAATGGCGGCCGGCGCGTGCAAGCCCGACGCTGATCGACCGCATCCAGGACCGTTACGGCCACACCGTCTATCGCCACGACGAGCGCGAATGCATCGGCTGCGACGCCAAGAAATGGGAGAACCAGCCGGAGCCCTCGCTGATCGACCGGCGCGAGCAGGTGCTCGACCCGATGACCGCCTATCAGATCACCTCGATGATGGAAGGCGTGGTGCTGCGCGGCACCGCGGCCGGCGTCGGGTTCCAGAAGGAGGTCGGCAAGCCGATCGCCGGCAAGACCGGCACCACCAGCGATTACAAGGACGCCTGGTTCATCGGCTTCACGCCCGACATCGTGGTCGGCGTCTATATCGGTTACGACAAGCCGCGCTCGCTCGGGCGCGGCATGACCGGCGGCGCGCGTGGCGGCGCCGGTGGTGAAGGATTTCATGAAAGTGGCGCTCGCCGACAAGCCGGCGGTGCCGTTCCGCGTGCCGCCCGGCATCAAGCTGGTGCGCGTCGACCTTAAGACCGGCGCTGCGCGCCGGACCGAATAGCGAGAAGGTGATCCTCGAAGCGTTCAAGCCGGGCACCGCGCCGCCCGACGACTATTCGGTGGTCGGCTTTGGCAGCGGTCAGGGCGGCCAGGCAGCCCTGGGGCGCCGGACGTGCCGCCCGATGCCGACCGCGCGGTGCGCTCGGGCACCGGCGGGCTGTACTGACCCATATCAATCGACCGCTCATTCCCGCGTAAGCGGGAATCCAGTCTCCTTGCCGTGTCGCCCTGCGTCCCCGCTTTCGCGGGACGAGCGAGTATGGGTTGCATGCGGGTTGCCACGTCGCTACATCCTCAGCCGAATCGAACACGCCGCTTTGGCGGTCATGGAATAAGACGATGCGCGCGGAAACCGAAAGCCTCATCGAAGAGATCAAGCAGTCCGTGCGGCTGCTGAGGAGGCATCTTTGACGTCGAGACCGCGACACGCCGCCTCGCCGAACTGAACAAAGAGGCCGAAGACCCCACGCTGTGGAACGACCAGGCGCGCGCGCCAGCGCGTTATGCGCGAGCGCGACGCGTTGGAGGACCAGCTCAACGCGCATCGGCCGCATCGAGCAGGAGCTCGACGACCAGCTCACCATGATCGAGCTCGGCGAAAGCGAAAAAGACGACAAGACCGTCGCCGAGGCGGAAGCCGCCCTGAAGCGGCTGAAGGCCGAGGTGGCGCGGCGCGAACTCGAAGCGCTGCTCTCGGGCGAAGCCGACGCCAACGACTGCTATCTCGAAGTGCATGCCGGCGCCGGCGGCACCGAAAGCCAGGACTGGGCCGGCATGCTGTTGCGCATGTATGTGCGCTGGGCGGAAGCGCACGGCTACAAGGTCGAATGGCTGGAGGAGAGCGAAGGCGAGGGCGCCGGCATCAAGTCGGCGACCGTGCAGATCAAGGGCCACAACGCCTATGGCTGGCTGAAAAGCGAGAACGGCGTGCACCGCCTGGTGCGCATTTCGCCGTTCGACGCCAATGCGCGGCGGCATACTTCGTTTGCCAGCGTCGTCGTCTATCCGGTGGTCGACGACCGCATCAAGATCGACATCAACGAAAACGACGTGCGCACCGACGTGATGCGTTCGGGCGGCGCCGGCGGCCAGCACGTCAACAAGACGGAATCGGCGGTGCGCTTGACGCACATCCCGACCAATATCGTGGTGAAGTGCCAGCAGGACCGCTCGCAGCACCGCAACCGCGCCATGGCCTGGGACATGCTGCGCGCCAAATTGTTCGAAGCGGAGATGAAGAAACGCGAGGACAAGGCGGTCGCCGATCAGGCGGCCAAGACCGATATCGGCTGGGGCCACCAGATCCGCTCTTACGTCTTGCAGCCCTATCAGATGGTGAAGGACCTGCGCACCGGCGTGTCGACCTCCGACACCGGCGGCGTGCTCGACGGCGATCTCGACCAGTTCATGCAGGCAGCCTTGGCGCAGAAAGCGTTCGGCGGCGGGCCGGAGAGGTCGAGGATGTGGAGTAGGGGCTAGCCCGACAGCGCGCTGCCCAATCGCACGCCGGCGCGCAGGAATTTCTGCGGATCGACCGCCTCGCCGTTGATGCGCGTCTCGTAATGCAAATGCGGACCGGTCGAGCGTCCGGTCGAGCCGATCAGGCCGATGACCTCGCCGATGCGCACCGTCTGCCCGACCTTCACCAGGATTTTCGACAGATGCCCGTAGCGGGTGGCGAGCCCGTTGCCGTGGTTGATCTCGACCATGTTGCCGTAGCCGCCGTCGCGGCCGGCGATCGTCACCTTGCCGTCGGCGGTGGCATGCACCGGTTCGCCGATCTCGCCGCGCAGGTCGATGCCGGTGTGGATGGCGGGGCGGCCGAGGAACGGGTCGAGGCGCATGCCGAAGGGCGAGCTCATGTCGACCTCGCCGGCGACCGGTTTGCGCACCGGCACGGAGACCAGCGTATGGGCGTAGTCGTTGATCTCGGCGCGCGCGACATTGATGCGATAGAGTTGCCGGTCGAAGGCGCTGGCGCCGGCGCGCGGCGGTTTGAGCGGGACGAACGGCCCGCCCATCCCGGCGCCGTGGCTGTGCTTGGCCGGGTCGACGCCGAGATCGCTGAGCACGCTGCGCATGCGGCGCGCTTTGCTGTCCATGTGCTCTTCCATGTCGGTGAGCACGGCGACTCTGCTGGCGGTCGACTTTGTCGAGTGCGGTGGAAACGCGTCCGAGCACGCCGTCGAGCCCGCCGGCGTCGCCGCGGCTGGCGATGCGCGTCGTGACTCGCCGGCAATTCGCGCGATTGCAGCCGCGCCTCGCGATCGGGCGGCGCGGTGAAGATCACGGTGTCGCTGATCGGCGAGGCCTTGACCGGATTTTCCGGCGGCAGCGCGGTGTGCGCGGGCCGCAGCGAACCGGTCGAGTGAATATCGACGCCGAGCGCGTTGGTACGGCTCTCCAACGTCGCCTGCCGCTGCAGCAGCGCGCTTGACTTCTGTTCGAACTGTTCCTGGTCGAGCAATTGCCGGCTGGTGATGCGGTCGACCTGCGCGCGCAATTCGGCGATGCGGTCCTCATAGGCGAATTGCATCTCGGCCTGGCGCCCGATCAGGCGGGTGAGCACGTCGTTGCTGAAGGCGAAATAGGTGCCGGTGGCGACCGACCAGACGGCCATGATCACCAGCGTACCGACGACGATCCAGAAGGCGACCGGACCGATGCGGACCTGGCGGCCGCCATGCGCGAACGTGTAGTCGCCGTGCGCGCGCTGGACATGGCGCGAGACGGCGGCGGCCGATTGTGCCCGGGCAGGGCGATGGGCGTGCTCGGCGCTCGGATAATAGGCTTGGGACGAATGCGACATCGACGCTCCACGCCGGCGCGGCCGCGGCCGAAGCCGGTGGACCAGCGCGTCGATATCAATCGCTTATGGTTAAAAAAGCGGAAATTCGCAGCCAATTCGCAGCATTGCGCGTGGATTTGCGAACGGAAATCGGGGAATTACCGAGCCAATCAAAGGGATTTGGCGGCTTCGAGTACCTCCTCGGCGTGGCCGGGCACGCTCACTTTCGGCCAAATGCGCACGATGCGGCCTTTGCCGTCGATCAGAAAAGTCTTGCGGATGACGCCCATGAATTTGCGCCCGTACATCGATTTCTCGCCCCAAGCGCCATAAGCTTCCAGCATGTGCTTGGCCTCGTCGGAGGCGAGCGCGATTTTGAGCCTGTGCTTGGACTTGAATTTGTCTTGGCGCTCGACCGGATCGGCGGAAACACCGACGATCTCGGTGCCGGTTTTGGCGAAGGCTGCGCGAAGCGCGGAAAACGCGATCGCCTCCTTGGTGCAGCCGGGCGTATCGGCTTTGGGATAGAAATAAAGGACGAGGTTGCGGCCCTTGAAATCCTTCAACGATACCGTCGTGCCGCCATCGCCTGGCAGACGTGAAGGCCGGCGCCTTCGCCCCCGCGACAAGTTCGCTTGCCATATGCCTTCCTTTCGTCGTTTTCGCACCGTCAATGGAGGCATTGCCAGGTGCGCCGGGTGGGCGCAAGCGGTTCCACGGGGACTTATCGGGGCCGCGCCGGACGATTAACCGGTGCAAGGCAAGATAATGGCAAAATACGCGCAACGCGTCGGACGAGGGGCGCCCCCGAGGGCATGACACCGAGGCACCACGAGCATAAGCGTCCGGCCCGCCACGCCGCGGGCGAGCTTGCGCATCAAGTTCGGCATCATCATCCGGCGCATCGCTTGGCACTCCGGCAGTGGACTGCGCTGCGCCGCGGCGCGGTGAAGTTCTTGCGCCGGCCTTGGGTGCGCCGCACGTTCTGGGGCGGCACGGTTGCCGTCGTCATCGTCGCGGTTGCCATTGGCGGCCTGTGGTGGCGGCTGGCCAACGGGCCGATCGAACTCGACATGGCGACGCCGTGGCTGAAGGCGGCGATCGAGAAGAATTTCGGCGGCAAGCAGACCGTGGCGGTCGGCGGCACGCAGATCGAGCGCGACGAGAAGGGGCGCACCTCGTTGCGGTTGCGCGACATCGTGGTGCGCGACGCCGACGGCACCGTGGTCGCCAGCGCGCCGAAAGCCGAAGTTGGCATATCCGGCATCGGCCTGCTCACCGGCAAGGTGCGCGCGGAAAGCCTCAATCTGGTGGGCGCCGAATTGGCGGTGCGCATCGAAACCGACGGCAGGGTCACCGTGTTCGCCGGCGCCAATAAGCGGCCGATCGTCACCGCGTCGCCGAATTTGCCGCAGGGCGGTCAGGCGGCCGACGCCGCGGTGCCGCCGGGACCGCTGCGCTCCGGGCTGCAGGACGTCGACGGCATGCTCGCCTGGATCGACGGGCTCGGCGCGACCGGTGTCGATGGCCACGATCTGCGCGAGATCGGTCTCAAGAACGGCAATCTGACCGTCGATGACCAGCGCAACGGCAAGCAATGGACGTTCAGCCGCATCAATGTCAGCCTGACGCGACCGGCGCAGGGCGGGGTAATCTTCCGCATTGCCTCCGATACGCCGGAACGGCCCTGGGTGATCAGCGCTGCCATGCGGCCGCTCGGCGACGGCGTGCGCGCGGTGGGCGTCGAGGCGCGCCACGTTTCCTCGCGCGACATCATGCTGGCCTTGCGTCTCAATGAAGGCGATATCGACGTGGACCTGCCGCTGTCGGCGAGCGTGCGCGCGGAAATTTCCGCGGGCGGCGCGCTGCAGCGGATGCAGGGTCAGGTGGTGGCGGACCGCGGCACCGTCGTCGATCACGGCGGCGAGAACACCGCGGTGACGATCGATCACGCCGACGTCCGCTTCAGTTGGGAAGCGCACCAGCGCACGCTGGTCATTCCGTTTCAAATCCAGTCGGGCGGCAATCAATTCACGCTGCGCGCCGCGCTGGAGGCGCCGGCCGACCAGAGCGGCGTCTGGCTGTTCAGCATGACGCGCGGCGATTCCGTGATCGACCCGATCATCCTGGCCTCGGTCGGCAAATCCGAGGAGGCGGGCTTCGCGCTCAACCGGGTGGCGGTGCGCGCGCGCATCGACTACGCTGCGCCACCGCATCGACCTCGAGCAGGGCGACTTCGGCCGCGTCGATACGCGGCCGTCGCACAATATCGGCGTCGCCGTCACCGGCAGCCTGGATTACTCGGGTGCCGAGCCGCATCTCGCCTTCGGCGTCGCCGCGCACCCGCATGCCGATGGAGGTGATGCAACGCATGTGGCCGATCTTCACCGCGGTGCATGTGCGCGAGTGGGTGGCGAGCCACATGTCCGGCGGCATCGTCGAGCGCGTGGTCATCGCCGGCAACGCCCCGCTGCCCTATTTCAAGGCCGACGGTCCGCCCATGAACGACGAAGGCCTGTCGATCGAAATCGAGACCAGCGGCACGACGCTGCGACCGATCGCCGAATTGCCGGCGATCCGCGACGCCGATCTTACCGCCCGCATCACCGGCGGCACCGCCACCATCAACCTCGGCCGCGGCACCGTGGATGTGGCGCCCGGGCGCAAGCTCAGTATCGCCGGCGGGGTGTTCGAGATTCCCGACACGCATCCCAAACCGGCGCCGGCGCGCGCGCATTTCCGCGTCGACGGCTCGGTGCCGGCGGCGGCCGCGCTGCTGGCAAGCGACGCGCTGCGCGACAACTTCGGCATTACGCTCGATCCGGCATCGAGCCGCGGCACCGTCGACGCCCAGGTCGCGCTCAACATGCTCATTGGCCGCAACGCGCCGAAGAAATCCGCGAGCTACACCGTCACCGCCGACCTGACCAATTTCGCCGCCGACAAAATGCTGATGGGGCAAAAGGTCGAAGCCTCCTCGCTGCGGGTGAGCGCCTCGCCCAACGGCTACGAGGTCAACGGCGACGTGAAAATCAACGGCACTCCGGCCACGATCGATCTGAGCAAGAAGAAAGGCGCGGCCGACGCCGAATTGCACCTGCAGGCGATGATTGACGAAGCCGCTCGCCGCCGGCTCGGCATCGATTTCGGCGGCGCCGTCACCGGCACGATCCCGGTCAAGGTTGTAGGCCGCATCGGCGCGACGACAAGGATCCGCCGCTCGCGCGTCGAAGCCGATCTCACGCCGGTGAAGATCGACAACTTGCTGCCGGGCTGGGTGAAGCCGGCCGGCAAACCGGCGCACGCCACTTATACATTGGTCAAGACGGCGCAAATCAGTGCGTTTCGACGATCTCACCATTGCCGGTTCCGGCGTCAATGTGAAGGGCAGCGTCGAACTCGACGGTTCCAACGACATCGTGTCGGCAAATTTCCCGGTGTTCAGCCTGTCGGGTGGCGACAAGGTGTCGCTCAAAGCCGACCGCACCGGCGACGGCGTGCTGCGGGTGACGATGCGCGGCGACGTTTTCGACGGGACCAATTTCGTCAAGACGTCGCTTGCCGGCGCCGAGCCGGCAAAGGCCAAGCGCAAACAGGCCGACCTCGACCTCGACGTCAAGCTCGGCACGGTCCTTGGCCACAATGGCGAGACGCTGCGCGGGCTCGAGCTGCGGCTGATGCGCCGCGACGGCCATATCCGCAGTTTCTCCATGAACGGCAAGATCGGCCGCGATACGCCGCTCAAGGGCGACCTGCGCGTGCGCGCCCGCGACAATCACCAAGTGGTGTTATTTCGAGACCGACGACGCCGGCGCGCTGTTCCGCTTCACCGACATGTATCCGCGCATGTTTGGCGGCCAGATGTGGGTGGCGATGGACCCGCCGACGCCGGACCGCGCGCCGCAACTCGGCACGCTCTACATCCGCAATTTCGTGGTGCGCGGCGAACCCGGGCTCGACCGCGTCGTCTCCGGCGCGCCCGGCCAGGGGCAAGGCGGCGTGCAGTTTTCCGAAATGCATTGCGATTTCACCCGCGTGCCCGGGCGCATGGCGGTGCGCGACGGCGTGGTGCGCGGACCGGTGGTGGGCGCGACCATCGAAGGGCAGATCGACTACGTCAAGAACGATATGCAGCTGCGCGGCACGTTCGTGCCGTTCTACGGCCTCAACAACATGTTCGGGCAATTGCCGATCGTCGGCCTGTTCCTCGGCGCCGGCAGCAACGAGGGCCTCGTCGGCATCACCTACGAAGCGAGCGGCCCGCCCAGCTCCCCGCGCATCACGGTCAATCCGGTGACCGCGATCGCGCCCGGGCTGTTGCGCAAGTTCATCCCGAACCCGGACAACTTCGACCACAATTTTATTACGCAGACGCGCTAGCGGCCGTCGACCGCTCGTCTCCGCGCAAGCGGGGACGGGAATGAGCGGAGAAAAATCACACCGGCTTGAGCAGGACGTGCTTCTTCTTGCCGAATGATAGCTTGATAACGTCTTGCGGCGTCAGGTCCTTGCGCATCAGCGTCATCTTCTCGTCGGTCACCGTCACGTCGTTGACCTTCAGGCCGCCGGCCTTGATCTGGCGGCGCGCCTCGCCGGTCGAGCCAACGAGGCCGACCAGTACAAAGGCATTGAGTACGCCAAGGCCCGGTGGCTGAAGCTGCGTCCACGATATTGCCTCGGTAGGCAATGTCTCGGCGAGGCCGCCTTCCTCGAAGGTCTTGCGTGCGGTGTCGCCAGCTTGCATCGGCGGCAGCGCGGCCATGCACCAGCGCGGTCGCTTCGGTCGCGAGCACTTTCTTCGCCTCGTTGATCTCTTGGCCCTTCAGCGCGCCGAGTTTGGCGATCTCGTCGAGCGGCAGGATCGTGAACAGCTTGAGGAAGCGCGTGACGTCGCCGTCCTCGGTGTTGCGCCAGTATTGCCAGTAGTCGTAGGGGCTCATCAGCTCGGCGTTGAGCCAGACGGCGCCGGCCGCGGTCTTGCCCATCTTGGCGCCGGAGGAGGTGGTGATCAGCGGCGAGGTGAGCGCGAACAGTTGCGCGTTCGCCATGCGGCGGCCGAGATCGATGCCGTTGACGATGTTGCCCCACTGGTCGGAGCCGCCCATCTGCAAAATGCAGCCGGTGCGCTTGTAGAGTTCGACGAAGTCGTAGGCCTGCAGCACCATGTAGTTGAATTCGAGGAACGAGAGCTCCTGCTGGCGGTCGAGGCGCAGCTTCACCGAGTCGAACGACAGCATGCGGTTGACCGAGAAGTGACGGCCGACGTCGCGCAGGAAGTCGATATAGTTGAGCTTATTCAGCCAGTCGGCATTGTTGGCCATGACCGCATTGCCGCCGGCGCCCTCGAACTTGAGGAACTTGGCAAAGATCGCGCGGATGCCGGTGAGATTCTGCTCGATCATCTCGTCGGTGAGGATGCGCCGGCTCTCGTCCTTGCCGGATGGATCGCCGACGCGGGTGGTGCCGCCGCCCATCAGCGCGATCGGCCGGTGCCCGGTCTGCTGCATCCAGTACAGCATCATGATCGGCAACAGCGAGCCGACATGCAGCGAGGCCGCCGTGCAGTCGAAACCGATATAGCCGGTGATCGGCCCGGCTAAAGCCGCGCGCGTCGAGCGCGTCCGGCTCCGACACCTGGTGGATGAAGCCGCGTTCGGCAAGAATATTAAGAAAATCGGACTTATAGGCGCTCATGGATCGGCTCGGCAGACGGCTTGTCGGTTGCTTGGGGCGGTGGTGTAACAGGTCCGGCAAATAAATGAAGGGGCAGGCATTGGGGGCGGTCAAGGCAATCGGGCTGATGAGCGGGACTTCGCTCGACGGCGTCGATGTGGCGCTGATCGAGACCGATGGCGCGCGTATCTTCGCCTTCGGGCCGACCGGCTACCGGGCCTATAACGAGGCCGAGCAAAGCTTGCTGCGGCAGGCGCTGGCCGAGGGCGCCAAACTGACCGACCGCAACGAACGGCCGGGCGTGCTCGCCGAGGCGGAAGCCTTCGTGACCCGCGTGCATGCCGAGACGGTTGAAACGTTTCTCGCCGATGAGCATATCGGCAAAGCCGGCATTGCCGTTGTCGGTTTTCACGGCCAAACCGTGCTGCATAAGCCGGCAGCCAAGCTGACCGTGCAATCGGCGACGGTCCGGCGTTGGCGCGCCGGCTTGGCCTTCCGGTGGCTTACGATTTCCGCGCCGCCGACGTTGCGGCTGGCGGACAGGGTGCGCCGCTGGTGCCGATATTTCACCAGGCACTGGCGCGCGATCTCGACCGGCCGCATCCGATCGCCGTGCTCAATGTCGGCGGCGTCGCCAATGTCACGTTCGTCGACGGCGGCGATCCGATCGCCTGCGATACCGGGCCGGGCAACGCGCTGATCGACGATTTCATGCGTGCGCGCACCGGCGCGCCGCTCGACCGCGACGGCGACCAGGCGGCGCGTGGCCGCGTCGATGAGGCTTTTGTCGAGCGCGTGCTGGCGGATGAATTTTTCAGCCGACCCTATCCGAAATCGCTCGATCGCAACGCCTTTGCTTTCGTCAATATCGGGCTGCCGGATTTCTCCGTCGCCGACGGCGCGGCGACGTTGTCGGCGCTCACCGCGGCATCGGTCGCGCGCATCGTGCCGCATTTGCCGGCGCCTCTGCGCGCCTGGATCGTCGCCGGCGGCGGCGCGCGCAATCCGACTTTGATGCGCATGCTTACCGAGCGGCTCAAGCCGGCGAGCGTGGAGACGGCCGACGCGGTCGGCTGGTCGTCGCAGTCGATCGAGGCGCAGGCCTTCGCCTATCTGGCTGTGCGCGCGCTCAATGGTTTGCCGTTGACCTTTCCCAAAACGACCGGCGTGGCGATGCCGTTGCCGGGCGGATTGGTAGCGCGGCCGTGCAAATAAAAACGGGAGGAACGTTGCCATGACGAGCTTCGATCTGAGCCAGCGGGTTGCCTTCATCACCGGCGGAAACGGCGGCATCGGCTTGGGCATGGCCAAGGGCCTGGCCGCGGCCGGCGCCAGCGTGGCCATTGCCGGGCGCAACAAGGTGAAGGCGAAAGCCGCGCTCGCCGAGCTGCGCGGCTTCGGCGGCGAGGCTGAGTTCATCGAGCTCGACGTTCTGCAAGAGGCATCGTGCCGGCAGGCGGTGGCGCGCGCCGCCGAGCGGTTCGGCCGTCTCGACATTCTCGTCAACAACGCCGGCACCAGCGTGCGCAAGCAGCCGCAGGAGCTCAGCGTGGACGACTGGCATCACGTGATGAACACGAATCTCACCAGCGCGTTCATCTGTTCGCAGGCGGCCTATCCGCATATGCTGCGCGCCGGCGCCGGCAAGATCATCAATATCGGCTCGATGATGTCGGTGTTCGCCTCGTCTTATGCGACGCCCTATTCGGCGAGCAAGGGCGGCATCGTGCAGATGGCGCGGGCGATGGCGGTGGCCTGGGCCAAGGACAATATCCAGGTCAATACGATCCTGCCGGGCTGGATCGATACCGAGCTCACGCGCAAGGCGCGCGAGCAGGTCGCCGGTCTGCACGAGAAGGTGCTGGCGCGCACGCCGGCGCAACGCTGGGGCGTTCCCGACGATTTTTCCGGTATCGCCGTGTTCCTCGCTTCGCCGGCCTCGAATTTCATTACCGGCGCGGCTATCGCCGTGGACGGCGGCTATTCGGTGCAGGCCTAAACGCCCGGCTCGATGTGCGGCGGAATCAGGGCCGACCCGCGCAGTTGACCGGCTAGCCGATCTAGCGCAGTTTCTGCCGCCGATTATGACATCTCCGCCATGCCTGCGCGCACGGCTAACGCCATAGAATCACAACAAGAATACATGCGTATCCAGGATATTGCACAGGCGCTTGCGGGCCGCTTCGAAGGCGATGGTGCAATGCAGATCGACCGCCTGGCGCACCCGGCGCGCGCCGAGCGGCCGTCCGACCTGGCGCTCGCCATCAGCGCCGATGCGGCGGCGGCGCTGCCGCGCAGCAAGGTGCAGGCGGTCCTGGTCACCGACGCGCAGCGTGTTCCATCGGGTTCCTTCCGCGCCACCATCATCATCGGCTCCAGCGAGGCACGCGCGGCGCTGGCCAAACTCACGGCGCTGTTCGACCCGGGCCCGGTGCGCGATGCCGGTATTCACCCGACCGCGGTCGTCGCCGCCGACGCCATGCTGGGCGACCGCGTCAGCATCGGCGCTTATGCCGTGGTCGGCGCGCGCAGCCGCATCGGCGCCGGTACGACCCTCATGCCGCATGTCACCGCCGGGGCGGACGCGACCATCGGCGCAAACGGCATGTTCCATTCCGGCGTGCGGATCGGCGACCGCGTCAAAATCGGCGAGCGTGTGATTGTGCACGCCAATGCCGTCATCGGCTCGGACGGTTTTTCCTTTGCGCCCGACCTTACGGAGCCAAACGCTTTCACGCCCGGCGTGACGGTGAGGCGCGTGCATTCGCTCGGCAGCGTCGAGATCGGCGACGACGTGGAGATCGGCGCCTGTACCACCATCGATCGCGCCACGTTGGAAACGACCCGCATCGGTCGCGGCACAAAAATCGACAATCACGTGCATATCGGCCATAACGTGAGCATCGGAGAAAGCTGCGTCGTGTGCGGCATGGTGGGAATATCGGGCAGCGTGACCATCGGCGATCGCGTCCGCATCGGCGGCGGGGCCGGCATCAGCGACCACGTGCGCATCGGCGACGAGGCGGTGGTCGCCGCGGGCTCCGGCGTCGCCGGCAATGTGGCCGCGGGGGCTTTCGTGTCGGGCTATCCGGCGCAGCCGCATCATCGCAGCCTGGAGCAATTGGTGTATGCAAGCCGGCAAAAAAGGCTGCATGAAAAGGTGGAAAACCTGGCGTCGCGTCTCGACGCAATGGAACGTACGAACAAGAAGTGACGGGGGCCTGGCGTTATGAATGACGTAGCGACTGACGTGATCGCGATCATTGCCAAGAAGAAACGGGTGGATAAGCCGAATGTCGAACTGTCCGACCGGCTGGAGGATTTGGGACTTGAATCGCTCGACGCCGTCGAAATGATTTTCGATCTCGAGGAAAAGTTCGACATCACCATCCCCTACAATGCCAATACCAACAATTTGCGCACCGAATTCGGCACGGTCGGCGACGTCGTCAAGTCGATCCAGACACTGGTCAATAAGAAGTCGTGAGCGAAGGAAACCGCGTCGTCGTCACCGGCCTCGGCGCTGTCACGCCGCTCGGCCACACCGGTGCGTCCTACTGGGACAGTCTCAAGCGCGGCGTCAGCGGTGTCGGGCCGGTCACGCTGCCGCTGACGCCTGAGGAACTTACTCAAAAGGTCGTCGCCGAGGTTAAGAACTTCGACCCGCTCAAGCATTTCGCGGAACGCGATATCTCGACGCTCGACCGCATCGCGCAGTTTGCGGTGGTGGCGGCGCGCGAAGCCATCGCGCAGTCCGGGCTCACCTTCGACATGCCGCTGTCGGTGCGCACCGCCTGCATCGTCGGCAGCGGCGTCGGCGGGCAGACCACGCATGACGACAGTTTTCGCCGCATCTATCGTGAAAACAAAACTCGGGTGTTTCCGCTCACCATTCCGAAGTTAATGGTCAACGCGGCGGCAAGCCAAGTCTCCATGCTCTGCGGTTTGCGCGGCCCTTCTTTCGCGGTGGCGAGCGCCTGCGCCTCGGCGACACATGCGATCGGGCTTGCCGCCCAAATGGTCCGCTCGGGCGCGGTCGATTGCGCCGTCACCGGCGGCGCCGAGGCTTGCATTACATTTGGAACGTTGCGCGCGTGGGAGGCGATGCGGGTGATGGCGCCGGACGCCTGCCGGCCGTTCTCCATCGACCGTAAAGGGCTGATCTTGGGCGAGGGCTCCGCGATCCTGGTGTTGGAGCCGCTTGAGCGGGCGCGGGCGCGCGGCGCGCAGATCCTCGGCGAAATCGTCGGCTTCGGGATGAGCGCGGATGCCGCCGATATCACCGCGCCCGATGTCGGCGGCATGACGCGGGCGCTCGAAGCCGCGCTCGCCGACGCCAGACTGGCGCCGCAGGATATCCAATATGTCAATGCGCACGGCACCGGCACGGCGGCGAACGACGTGGCGGAGACGCAGGCGCTGCATAAGGCGTTCGGTGCGCACGCGCGCAAGCTCGCGGTGTCGTCGACCAAGTCCATGATCGGGCACGCGCTGGGAGCTGGCGGCGCGCTCGAGCTGGCGGCGACCTTGCTGGCGATACGCGAGGGCATCGTGCCGCCGACCATCGGCTATCTCGGGCCGGATCCGGCTTGCGATCTCGATTATGTGCCGAACGAAGCGCGCGCGCTTGTCGTCGACGCGGCGCTGTCGAATTCGTTCGCCTTCGGCGGGCTCAACGCCGTGCTGGCGGTGAAGAAATTTTCCTGAACGGCCGGCTTACGCCGCGCTCGGCTTGCGGTCGGTCTTCAGCCGCTTGTCGAGATAGGCGCAGATATTGGTGAGCAGCGGCTCGACCTTGCCGTCGAAGAAATGGTTGGCGCCCGGGATCATCTTCTGCTCGATGACGATGCCCTTCTGCGTCTTCAGCTTGTCGACCAATGTGGTGACGTCCTTGGGCGGCACCACCGCGTCCTTGTCGCCGTGGATGATCAGGCCGGAGGACGGGCAAGGAGCGAGGAACGAGAAGTCGTAGAGATTGGCCGGCGGCACGATGGAGATGAAGCCTTCGATCTCCGGCCGGCGCATCAGCAATTGCATGCCGATCCAGGCGCCGAAGGAGAAGCCGGCAATCCAGCAGCTCTTCGCTTCCGGATTGATGGTCTGCGCCCAGTCGAGCGCCGCAGCGGCGTCCGACAACTCGCCGGTGCCGTGGTCGAAGATTGCCCTGGCTTCGGCCGACGCCGCGGAAATTGAAGCGCAGCGCCGAGAAGCCGCGGTGCACGAAAGCATAGTAAAGCTGGTAGATGATCGGATGGTTCATCGTGCCGCCGAATTGCGGGTGCGGGTGCAGCACGATGGCGATCGGGGCGTTCTTCTGCCGCGCCGGGTGGTAGCGGCCTTCGATCCGTCCGGCCGGACCGGTGAAGATGACTTCAGGCATAGCGTTCGACCTCAGAGCGGGCTTGCCGCGAGCGATCCGCGGCCGTGGATTTTGCGTGCGACGCCTGGGGATACCGACCGCCAGGCGCTAGTTTAGAATAATTCTAAATATACGGATTCCGCTGTTCACGGCCGCCACACAGGCTATAAGTTGCCGCGTGATGGCGGCTTCTAGCACGATCCCTAGGGCAAAAAGCAAGCTTTTTAAGGGGTCTAGCCCCATAACGGTCCTTAAATACTGACAAAATTCATGAGCGAGCGGGCCTATTTCGACTGGAATGCCACCGCCCCCCTGCGGGAGGAGGCGCGCACGGCCATGCTCGCGGCCCTGGCGCTGACCGGCAATGCCTCCTCGGTACATGGTGAGGGTCGGGCGGCCCGCCAAGTCGTCGAAGCGGCGCGGGAAAAGGTCGCCAAGTTGGTCGGTGCCGAGGCGAAGAACGTCACCTTCACCTCCGCCGCCACCGAAGCCAACATGCTGGCGCTCACCCCGGCGATTTCGGTGGGCGGCGACAAGTCGTTGCGCGACCGGCTGTTTGTCTCGGCCGTCGAACACCCCTCGGTGCGCAGTGGCGGCCGTTTCGCCGCCGAGCGGATGGAGGAATTGCCGGTCACCCGTGACGGCCTGGTCGATTTGCCGGCGCTGAAAAGCGCACTGACCCGGGCCGAGCGTCCGCTGGTGTCGGTGATGCTCGCCAATAACGAGACCGGCGTGATCCAGCCGATTCGCGCCATCGCCGACATCGTGCACGGCGTCGGCGGTGTGCTGCATGTCGACGCGGTGCAGGCCCCGGGCCGCATCGATTGCCGCATGGGCGACCTCGGCGCCGACCTCATGAGCCTTTCCGCCCACAAGTTGGGCGGCCCGCAAGGCGCCGGCGCTCTCATTGGCCGCGGCGAAATCCATATCGCCGAGCCGCTGATCAAAGGCGGCGGTCAGGAGCGCGGGCAGCGCGCAGGAACCGAAAATGTGGCGGCCATCGCCGGCTTTGGTGCCGCAGCCGCTTTCGCCGCAGATCAGGCGGACGCCTCGCGCATGGCGGCGCATGCGCGAGCGTATCGAGAGCGCGATCAAGGCAACAGTGCCGCAGGCGGTGATTTTCGGGCAAAACGCGCCGCGGCTGCCCAATACGACGCTGTTTGCGGTTCCCGGCATGAAGGCGGAAACCGCAATAATCGCCTTCGATCTCAATGGGGTAGCGGTATCTTCCGGTTCCGCCTGCTCGTCCGGCAAGGTGCGGGCCTCGCATGTGCTGGCCGCCATGGGCGTGGAACCGGCGCTGGCGCAGGGTGCCGTGCGCGTGAGCCTCGGCTGGTTAACCGCCGAACGCGATATCGAAAATCTGCTCGCTGCTTTGACTAAAGTCGTTTCGTCCTTACGTAAGAGGCATGAGAATGCAGGCTTGGCCGCCTGAAGCGCCACTCACATGGAATGATCGCAACGCGATAGACGCACCGACCATAACCGACAAATCCAACCCGCGGTCCTTGAAACCGTAGCGGAGGAAAGAATGCCGGCCATCCAAGAGACCGTCGAGCAGGTCCGCAGCATCGACGTTGATCAATACAAATACGGGTTCGTCACCGATATCGAATCCGAGAAGGCCCCCAAGGGCCTTTCGGAAGATACCGTGCGCTTCATCTCGGCCAAGAAGAACGAGCCGGAATGGATGCTGGCGTGGCGGCTGGAAGCGTTCAAGCGCTGGCTGACCATGCGCGAGCCGACCTGGGCGCGCGTCGACTATCCCAAGATCGACTACCAGAACGCCTATTACTATTCGGCGCCGAAGCGCAACGTGCTGGCTTCCCTCGACGAGGTCGATCCGGAGATTCTCAAGACCTACGCGAAGCTCGGCATTCCGCTCAAAGAGCAGGAAATCCTCGCCGGCGTGCGCAAGCAAGGCGAGCCGAGCCAGCTCGACGATGCGGCGACTGGCGGCGAATTCGGCGGCGGCCGCGTCGCGGTCGATGCCGTGTTCGATTCGGTGTCGGTCGCCACCACCTTCAAGGCGGAGCTGAAGAAAGCCGGCGTGATCTTCATGCCGATGTCGGAAGCGATCCGCGAGCATCCCGAACTGGTGAAGAAATATCTCGGCTCGGTGGTGCCGGTCACCGACAACTTCTTCGCCACGTTGAATTCGGCGGTGTTCTCCGACGGCTCCTTCGTCTACGTGCCGCCGGGCGTGCGCTGCCCGATGGAATTGTCGACTTATTTCCGCATCAACGAAGCCAATACCGGCCAGTTCGAGCGCACGCTGATCATCGCCGACAAGGGCGCTTACGTTTCCTACCTCGAAGGCTGCACGGCGCCGATGCGCGACGAGAACCAGTTGCACGCCGCCGTCGTCGAACTGGTCGCGCACGACGACGCCGAGATCAAGTATTCGACGGTGCAGAACTGGTATCCGGGCGACGCCGACGGCAAAGGCGGCATCTTCAACTTCGTCACCAAGCGCGGCGACTGCCGCGGCGCGCGTTCGAAGATTTCCTGGACGCAGGTGGAGACCGGCTCGGCCATCACCTGGAAATATCCGAGCTGCATCCTGCGCGGCGACAATTCGCGCGGCGAATTCTACTCGATCGCCATCTCCAATGGCCGCCAGCAGGTCGATAGCGGCACCAAGATGCTTCACTTGGGCAAGAACACGACCAGCCGCATCATCTCCAAGGGCATCGCGGCGGGCAAATCCAACAACACCTATCGCGGGCTCGTCTCGGCGCACCGCAAGGCCAAAGGCGCGCGCAACTTCACCAATTGCGATTCGCTGCTGATCGGCGACCAATGCGGCGCGCACACGGTGCCTTACATCGAGGCGAAGAATTCCTCCGCCACCTTCGAGCACGAGGCCACCACTTCGAAAATCTCCGAGGACATGTTGTTCTATTGCCGCCAGCGCGGCATGTCGGCGGAAGAGGCGACGGCGCTGGTCGTCAACGGCTTCGTCAAGGACGTGCTGCAGCAGTTGCCGATGGAATTCGCCGTCGAGGCGCAGAAGCTGATCTCGATCTCGCTGGAAGGCAGCGTGGGCTAGGTCATGACGCAATATTGGTTCAAGCCAAAGCGGTACGGCTACGGCGCGACGCCGGTGACCTGGCAGGGCTGGGCGCTGACGCTTGCCGTCGTGGTCGCCATCGGCGGCTCGCTGGTCGCGATGAACCTCTTGGTCGATAAATCCAATGCCGTGGCCTGGCTGGTCTGGACCGCGCTTGTTGCGGCGGCAGCCTGGTGGCTTGTCCAATTGAGCCGCCAGCGCACCGACGGCGAATGGCGCTGGCGCTGGGGTAACCGCTCGGGCACGCAAATCAATGGCGGGCAAAGATGAGCGATAAACCGATCATCAACGTCGCCGACGTGCCGCTCGCCGAGCGCGGCAACGGCAAATCGTTCGCGGTCAAATGGGGCCGCGTCGGACCGGCGCTCGGCTTGAACGCGCTCGGCTGCGCCGTGCACGTGGTGCCGCCCGGCAAGAAGGCGTTTCCGTTCCACCGCCATCACGTGATGGACGAATTGTTTTGTGTGCTCTCGGGCGAAGGCCAATACCGCTGGGGCGATGAGCTGCTGCCGGTGAAGGCAGGCGACCTGGTGGCGGCGCCGGCCGGCGGCAAGGCGCATCAACTCATCAATACCGGCAATGCCGACCTGCGTTATCTCGGCATTTCGTCAATATCCGGCACTGAAGTCGTCGATTACCCGGATTCCGGCAAGCTTGGCGTGACCGCCGGGGTCAAGAACGGCGATTTCAAAACCGCGAGCTTTCTCGGCATGGGGCGCATGCAAAAAGCCGACTATTACGATGGCGAAGAGTAGACGGACATGATCATTCGCATCTGGCACGGCTGGACAACGCCGGAAAACGCGGCGGCCTACGAGAACCTCCTGAAAAGCGAGGTGTTCAAGGGCATCGCCGACAAATCGATCGCCGGCTACGAGAAGATCGAGCTGGTGCGCCGCGATCTCGGCGATGAAGTCGAGTTCGTCACCATCATGCGCTTCAAGTCGCTCGACGCCGTGCGTGCGTTCGTCGGCGAGGACTACGAACGCGCTTACGTGCCGGCGGAAGCGCGCAAGATCCTCAAACGCTTCGACGCGCGTTCGCAACACTACGAATTGCGCGAGACGATCGATTACGCGACACGCGCGGCTTAACGAAAGAGACGGTGATTATGTCGTTGCTTGAAATCAAGAACCTGCATGCCGAGGTCGAGGGCAAGCAAATCCTCAAGGGCCTCAACCTGACCATCGAAAAGGGCCAGGTCGCCGCCATCATGGGCCCGAACGGCTCGGGCAAGTCGACGCTCGCTTACGTGCTCGCCGGCAAGGACAACTACAAAGTCACCGAAGGCGACGTCCTGCTTGACGGCAAGAGCATTCTCGGGCTCGCGCCGGACGTGCGCGCCGCCAAAGGGGTTTTTCTGGCGTTCCAATATCCGGTGGAAGTGCCCGGCGTCGCCACCATGACTTTCCTGCGCACCGCGCTCAATGCGCAGCGCAAGGCGCGCGGCGAGCCGGAATTCTCCACGCCCGACTTCATGAAGCGCGTGCGCGAGACCAGCAAGCGGCTCGGCATCGACGCCGAAATGCTGCGCCGCGCGGTCAATGTCGGCTTCTCCGGCGGCGAGAAGAAGCGCAACGAGATTTTGCAGATGGCGGTGCTCGAGCCGCGGCTTGCCGTGCTCGACGAAACCGATTCAGGCCTCGATATCGACGCGCTCAAGATCGTGTCCGAAGGGGTCAACCGGCTGCGCTCGCCGCAGCGTTCGATGGTCGTCATCACCCATTACCAGCGGCTGCTCGAATACATCGTGCCCGACGTGGTGCACGTGATGGCGCGCGGCAAGGTAGTGAAATCGGGCGGCAAGGAGTTGGCGCTCGAGCTCGAGGCCTCGGGCTACGCGCAATTCGCGGACGAGGCGGCGTGATGAACGTGGAACTGCGCGCAACCAAGACCGCGGCCGAACAGGGGCTGAGCGACGCCTTTGCGGCGGCGCGCGCGAGCCTGCCGGGTAAGGGCGCGCTCGCCAAACTGCGCCAGGACGCGTTTGACCGCTTTGATGCCAAGGGCCTGCCGCACCGGCGCGTCGAGGAATGGAAATACACCGACCTGCGCGCGCTGATGCGCGAGGCAAAGCCGCTGGCGGGGCCGGCGGGCGAAAAGCCAAAAGGCGACATCGCGCCGATCCTATCCGGCGTCGCGGCCGACCGCATCGCCATCGTCAACGGCCGCTACGAGCCGGCCTGGAGCGATGTCAAAGCCGATGCGGGCGTCACCGTCACCGAGTTGTTCAAATATCTTGCGGAAAATCCCGACACCCGGCTGGGAGTAAACCTGGACATTGACGACGCGGCCTTTTGGCTCAACACCGCCTTCATGGGCGGTGGGGTCGTGGTGCGCATCAAGGGCAGCGTCGCCAAGCCGGTCCATATCGCGCATGTATTTTCCGGCGACGCCGCGGCGGTCTATCCGCGCTCGCTGGTCATCGTCGAACCGGGCGCGCAGGCGACATTGATCGAATCCTTTTCCGGGCCGGAGGGCGTCGACTATCAGGTCAATTCGGCGCTCGAACTGATCGTCGGCGACAACGCGCGCCTCGATCATATCCAGATCGGCTGCGATGGCGCCGGCGCCTTGCGCGTCTCGACGCTGGGCGCCACGATCGGCGCCAAGGCCGTGTACAAGGATTTTACCTTTACGCTCGCCGGCGCGGTGGTGCGCAACCAGACTTTCGTGCGCTTTGCCGGCGAGGGCAGCGAAGGCGCCATTGACGGCGCCAGCCTGCTGCGGGGCAAGCAACACGTTGACAACACGCTGGTGATCACCCACGCCGCCGGCGACTGCGTCAGCCGCGAGCGCTTCAAATCGGTGCTCGACGGCGAAAGCCACGGCATTTTCCAGGGCAAGATCATCGTCGCCCCGCACGCTCAGAAGACCGACGGCAAGATGATGACGCGCGCGCTGCTCTTGTCCGACGAGGCGGAAGCCGACAACAAGCCGGAACTGGAAATCTTCGCCGACGACGTGGTCTGCGGCCATGGCGCCACCGCCGGCGCGCTCGATCCGGGGCTGAAATTCTATCTGATGTCGCGCGGCATCCCGGCGCCGGAAGCCGAAGCTCTGCTGATCGAAGCCTTTATCGACGAAACCATCGAAGAGATCGCGCATGAGGCGTTGCGCGACGCGCTCAAATTCGCCGCGCTTAAATGGCTGGGGAGTCGGTCATGACGCACCCCGCTGTGAGCAACGGCGCCTATGACGTCGCCAAGATCCGCGCGGATTTTCCCGCGCTGGCCATGCAGGTCTACGGCAAGCCGCTGGTCTATCTCGACAACGCGGCGTCGGCGCAGAAGCCGCAGGCGGTGCTCGACCGCCTGCACAAGGCCTATGTCGAGCAATACGCCAACGTGCACCGCGGCCTGCATTATCTGGCGAACGAGGCGACCGAGGCTTACGAAGGCGCGCGCGAGACCGTGCAGCGCTTCCTCAATGCCGCCCGCCCGGAAGAGATCATCTTCACCCGCAACGCCACCGAGGCGATCAACTTGGTCGCCTATACCTTCGGCCGCGAGCGCATCAAGGCGGGCGACGAGATCGTGCTCTCGATCATGGAGCACCATTCCAACATCGTGCCGTGGCATTTCCTGCGCGAGCGCCAGGGCGCGGTGATCAAATGGGCGCCGGTCGACGATGAAGGCAACTTCCTCATCGACGAATTCGAAAAGCTGCTCTCACCGCGCACCAAGATGGTCGCCATCACGCAGATGTCGAATGCGCTCGGCACCGTCGGTGCCGGTGAAGGAGGTCGTGAAGCTCGCCCATGCGCGCGGCATTCCGGTGCTGGTCGACGGCGCGCAGGGCGCGGTGCACCTTGATGTGGACGTGCGCGATCTCGATTGCGATTTCTACGCCTTCACCGGCCACAAGCTCTATGGGCCGACCGGCATCGGCGTGCTCTACGGCAAATACGACTTGCTCGCCGCCATGCCGCCGTTCAACGGCGGCGGCGAGATGATCCAGGACGTGTTCCAGGACCGCATCACCTACGGCGTGCCGCCGCACCGCTTCGAGGCCGGCACGCCGGCGATCGTGCAGGCGATCGGTCTGGGTGCTGCCATCGATTACGTCAATTCGGTCGGCAAGCCGCGCATTCGCGCGCACGAAAGCGCGCTGGTCAAAATACGCGCAGGAGCGGCTCGGCCAAGTCAATTCGTTGCGCATCATCGGCAATGCGCCGGACAAGGGGCCGATCGTCTCCTTCGAGATCAAGGGCGCGCATCCGCACGATGTCGCCACCATCATCGACCGCTCCGGCGTCGCGGTGCGCGCCGGCACCCATTGCGTGATGCCGCTGTTGGCACGCTTCGGGGTCACCGCCACGTGCCGCGCGTCGTTTGCCATGTACAACACCAAGGACGAGGTGGACGTGCTCGCCGCCTCGCTTATCAAGGCGCAGGAATTCTTCGCATGAGTGACGAAACCCCCGCACCCGACAATCCCGCCGTCGCGGAAAAGCCCGCGGAAAACGCCGCCATCAGCGGCTCCTCCGCGCTGCCGCCGGACGAGCTCAACAGGCTGACCGACGACATCATCGCCGGCTTAAAGACCGTCTACGACCCGGAAATCCCGGCCGACATTTACGAACTCGGCCTGATCTACAAGATCGATATCGGCGATGACCGGGCGGTGAAGATCGACATGTCGCTGACCTCGCCCAATTGTCCGTCGGCGCAGGAACTGCCGATCATGGTGGAGAACGCCGTCGCCAGCGTCGCCGGCGTACGCGATGCCAAGGTCGAGGTGGTGTGGGACCCGCCTTGGGATCCGAGCCGGATGTCGGACGAGGCCCGACTCGTGCTCAATATGTGGTGAATTGGGATTGGCGAATAACGAATAGACACGCCATATTGGAATTGACGAGGAAAACGATGACCACTGCAAGACCCCGACCCCAGGTGATGCGGCTGACCGATGCCGCCGCGCTGCGCATCAAGGACGTGATGGCGCGCGCCGAGCAGTCCCGTCGCCGGCGTGCGTGTCGGCGTCAAGAACGGCGGCTGCGCCGGCATGGAATACACCATGGAATATGCCGATGCCGTGCAGCCGACCGACGAGGTGGTCGAGGACAAGGGCGTCAAGATCATGGTCGATCCCAAGGCGGTCTTGTTCCTGCTCGGCACCGAGATGGACTACAAGACCGACAAGTTGTCGGCGCAGTTCGTGTTCAACAATCCGAACCAGACCGGCGCCTGCGGCTGCGGCGAGAGCGTGCAGCTTGCCCCGGCGAAAGACGCGGCGGAGTAGGGCGCAAGGCCTCGCCGCGGGGCGGCATTTCGTGGACCCCGAATATATCCGTGAACTGTTCGCCGTCTTCGGCGCCGTATCGGTGCGCCGCATGTTCGGCGGCGCCGGACTTTACGCCGACGGCGTCATGTTCGGCCTGGTCTCCGACGGTCTGATTTATCTGAAAGCTGACGCGGCGAGCGCGGCGGACTTCGAGCGCGAGGGCTGCGCCCCGTTCGAATACGGCACCAAGACGGGAAAACGCGCGATCATGTCCTATTGGCGGCTGCCCGACCGGCTCTATGACGATCCCGACGATCTGGCCCTGTGGGCAAAACGCGCGCTCGCCGCAGCGCAGCGCAAGAGCGCCGACAAGCCGAAGGCGCGTACGAGGGAATCACGAAAGAAGCGGCTTTAAGCCACCTGCGCCGCGGTGCCGCCGGCGGTGACTTCCGGATCGGTCTCGCACATCACGCGGTTGCGGCCATGCCGCTTGGCGGCATAGAGGCAGCCGTCGGTGCGCTCGATCAGCGACTGGGCGTTGTCGGTCTTGTGCAGCGTGGCGACGCCGATCGAGACGGTCACCCGGCCGAGGTGCTCGCCGGTCGACTTCTTCATCAGTTCCTTGGTCATGACGGCGCGGCGGATGTGATCGGCGACCGTGATCGCCGAGCGCAGCACCGTGTTGGGCAGAATGACGGCGAATTCCTCGCCGCCATAGCGGGCGGTGGTGTCCTGGCCCTTGACGTTCTGCTTGAGCGACATCGCCACCAGGCGCAGCACCTGGTCGCCGGTCAAGTGGCCGAAGCTGTCGTTGAAATTCTTGAAATGGTCGATGTCGGTCATCATCAGCGACAGCGCTTCGTTCTTGCGCGCGCGCCTCGGCGATGGCGCTTTCCAGCGTGGTGTCGAAGAATTTGCGGTTGGAAAGCTGGGTCAGCGGATCGGTCAGGCTTTCGCTGCGCACCGCCTCGAGATGGGCGTGCAGGTCGAGGATTTCGCGTTTCGAGGCGTTGAGCCGCTCTTCCAGCTTGATGTTGGAGACTTCCATCTCCTTGGCGGTGTGCACCAGGCTTTCCACGATCGTGCGCAGGCCTTCGCGGTCCTTCGACTGGCCGATCTTCTGCGACATGTCGACCAGGCTCTCGGTGTAGTTCGAGGCGGTGCCGGCGGCAGTGTCGATCATCGACATCACCTGCTCGATCTCGCCCTTGACCTGGCTGCCGACCTCGTCGATGCGCTCGGTCAGCCGGGTCGGCGACAGATAGGTCGCGTAAATGTTTTCCAGATTGGCTTTCGCCCAGCACGCCGCTGGCCTTGAGCGTCTCGTTGATGCTGCTGATTGAGCGAGGGGTGATAGCCGGTGGCGTAGGCGTACCAGATCTCGTAATTGCGCGGAGTGGCCGCCTGGCGCAGCGCCTTGATCTGCCCGAGCGCGATTTCCGCGAACGCCATGGTGCGTTCGTGTTCGTCGGCATACTCGGCCATCGCAACCCCCTTGGCGGGCATCCTGTCCGCCCAACCTTAAGCCGCGGCTCTTTCGCCGCGTTATCCGCGCGCAAGGACCGTAGGGGAGGGAAATGAATCGCCGGTAAATTTGCACCGGTTTGCGCCGCAATATTTATAGGCGGCGGCGGCCAAGCGGCCAGAAAAATAGGCGTTTTTATGCCTTGATCGACACCGGGCGGAGCAAGAAGGCGGGCAGGTGACTGCCGTCGAAGTCCTCCGCTGGCTCGCGCGGAGGCTGCGGACGCGCGGCTTGCGCCGGCTGCGGCTTAGCCGCGCGCTGGGCCTCCTTATCCGGATGCGGGTGGCGGGGGTGACGCTCGGGAACATGCCCGCGATTGGGGCTGCGATCTTGGCCGCGCTGGCGGCCGCCGCGGTGGCTGCGCTCGCCCTCGCGCGGACGGGCATCGCTGCTCTCGGCCGGCGCCGCCGGCTCGCCCATCCAGGGGATGGTTTGCCCGATCAGCTTCTCGATGGCCGAAACCGCCTTGCCGTCGATCGGCGCGACGATGGTGATGGCGGTGCCGCTAAGACCCGCGCGGCCGGTGCGGCCGATGCGGTGCACGTAGTCGTCGGGATGATGCGGCACGTCGAAATTGAAGATGTGGCTGACCGCCGGGATGTCGAGGCCGCGCGCGGCGACGTCGGAGGCGACCAGCAGACTGACCTCACCGTTGCGGAACGATTCGAGCGCGGCGGTGCGCGCCGATTGATCCAGGTCGCCGTGTAGCGCCGCGGCGTTGAACTTATGTCGCAGCAGCGAGCGGTGCAATTGCGCGACCTCGCGCTTGCGGTTGCAGAAGACGATGGCGTTCTTGAAGCCGTCGGCGGAGCGGATCAGCCGGCGCAGCGTCTCGCGCTTTTCCGCCGGATCGCGGCCCGTTGCGACCTTGAGCTGGGTGATGGTGGTGGCCGCGGTCGCCGGCTTCGACACTTCCACGCGCACCGGATTGTGCAGGAAGGTATCGGCGATGCGCTGAATTTCCGGCGGCATGGTGGCGGTGAAGAATAAAGTCTGCCGCGTGAACGGCACCAGCTTGCCGATACGTTCGATGTCGGGGATGAAGCCCATGTCCAGCATGCGGTCGGCTTCGTCGATGACCAGCAATTCGACGCCGGAGAGCAGCAGGCGGCCGCGCTCGGAATGGTCGAGCAGGCGGCCGGGAGTCGCGATCAACACGTCGACGCCGCGCGTAAGCTTGGCATCCTGGTCGCCGAACGAAACGCCGCCGATGATCAGCGCGACGTTGAGCTTGTGGTTCTTGCCGTACTTTTCGAAATGTTCGACGACCTGGGCGGCGAGTTCGCGCGTCGGCTCGAGGATGAGCGTGCGCGGCATGCGCGCGCGGGCGCGGCCTTGCTCCAGCATGGTCAGCATGGGCAGCACGAAAGCGGCGGTCTTGCCGGTGCCGGTCTGCGCGATGCCGAGCACGTCGCGGCGGGCGAGAACGTGCGGAATAGCTTGCTCTTGGATGGGGGTCGGGGTTTTGTAGCCAGCCGATTCAATGGCGGCGAGAACTTTGGCGGATAAGCCAAGATGCGAAAAAGACATATACCTCTAATAACCTTTAGTTGGGACCGCCCGGCGCCCGCGCCGGAATTTGAAAAACGGGTTTCGATGCGCGGGAATGGACGGTCGAATCTTAGTTCGAAGCCGTTTCACGCGGAACATAGGCGCAAAGGCGCGAAAGTCAATGCTGCGGCAGTGCAATAAGTCGCGTTAACGCTTAAACTTATTGCTATTGGCGCGTCACAGGGGCGTCATCTCTACCGCTGGTAATGGTGCCCGCGGCCGGCCGCGCCGCGGGCAATGTTCAGTTCCAGCTTGAGTCATCAGTTCCAGCTTGAGTCAAATGTCGAGCAGGCGGTGAACGGCTGGTTGGGCGCCGGATTCGCTTCGAAGACGTGCGGCCAAGTCTGCTTGGCCAGACAATAATAGTAGCTGCTAAGAACTTTCTGCGCAGTCGGCGCCCAATGTTCATTATCGGCAAATTCCGCCGTGTCGGTATTGCTCGGCTGCGAAACGGGCGATGTCGGCGAGCACAACAGGGCCCAACTCGAACCGGTGTTGGTCGACGAGTTGGGCGGCTTGCAGGCTGCGTTACCGGGTCCCAGCAAATTGGGATCAAGACCGAATGTGCTTGCGTTGTACTCCATGGTGGTCCTGACGAAATTGACGTCGCCCCAGGCATAGGTCACACTGAGCGAATTGAGTTTTTCCATGAGCGCGGTGTCATAGGCGCTGCGGCAATTCTTGATGTCCTGAGTCGTGCCAAACGATTCCATGAGATTGGCGACGATGATGTATTTGGCGCCGTGTCCCTGCAGTCCATGAATTTTCTTCGCTAGGTCGTGTGCCGCTGTCTGGATATCGGACACTGCAGAATCGTTGCAACTTCCATTGTTTGCATTCAAGACGGCCGCCACGTCGTTGCCGCCCGAACTGATGAGATAAAGGGCTTTGCCTGCGGGATTGACAGCTTCCAGATAATGATCGATCTGGGTCACCGTCGGGATAGCGTTGGGGAAGAACCCGGAATTCTGGGCGTTGGTTTCCGTGTTGCGGCCGCCGCTGGTGGCGTAGTTGGTGCCGCGCACATTCTGTTGGTTTCTCTGATTGTGCGGGTACGCGCTGACGCCGAGAATGTGCGCCAATTCCTGCACCGACACTCGCTTGGGATTGACCGTCGGTTTGCCGATGCCCCACTTCTGCGCGCCGGTTTGCGGATCGGGCGGGATGGGACCGAGCCAGTAGTCGAAACTCGCCGCGCCGCTGTAAGTCGGCGGATTGCTGTTCTTCTTGGGGACCTTGTACCAGCCGGTATCAACGGTACTGTCGCCAAAAACCCAAAGGTGGGTGAAGGGTTTGGCGTCGGCCGCATCGCTAGCAAAAGCAAACGTAGAAATCAGGAAAACGATCTTTGCGATACGCATGGTGCGCACTTCTGGTGATCGTGGAGTCGCCCCGACTTTAGCCCGCTATGCGGCACGAAGCCGCAAGCGACAAAGTCTACATTTGCGCGCTAACAGTCTCAACTGGATTGCAGCTGGATTACAGACTTGCGATGCTCGACAACGAAACGCGATCCAGAGAATACAAGACGAATCATTTGTTTATTTGCACACGGGAGTGTGATCGATGGTGCAAGGATTGCCGTTGGTTCTGGTACCAGGCCTGACCTGCACGGCGCGGCTTTATGGGCCACAAGTCGCCGCGCTCTGGCCGTTCGGACCGGTAACGGTCGCCGATCATCGGCGCGACGGCGAGATCGGCGCCGTGGCTAGGCGAATTCTCGCCAGCGCGCCGCCGCGCTTTGCGCTCGCCGGTCTGTCATACGGCGGTTACATCGCCTTCGAGATCGTGCGGCAGGCGGCCGACCGCGTCATTAAGCTGGCGCTGCTCGACACTTCGGCGCGTGCCGACACACCGGAGCAGACCGTGGGGCGCAACATGCAGATCGCCATGGCGGAAGGCGGCCGCTATGGCGAAATCGCCGACTTGTCGATCCCGCGCTATCTGAATGCGAAGCACCAGCGCGACGAGCGGCTCACCGCCCTGGTGCGCGATATGGTGGCGCAAACCGGGCCCGAGGCTTTCGTGCTCCAGCTCAAGGCGATCATGTCGCGGCCGGATTCGCGGCCGCTGCTCGGCTCGATCCGCTGCCCGACGCTGGTTCTGGTCGGCGATGGCGATGCCGCGACGCCGGTCGAACTCAACAAGGAAATCGCCGACGGCATTGCCGGCGCGAAGCTTTCCGTCGTGCCGGATAGCGGGCATCTCTCCACGCTCGAGCAGCCCGAAGCGGTGAACGCGGCGCTCTCCGCTTGGCTTGCGGCGTGAACCGGCGGGCCGCTCGCGCGTTATTTATAATGAGACCATGATCATGACAGAAACCCGCGACAATGCCGGCGTCATCGCGCCGCCGCCTTTGCTGGCGTTGGCGGCGGTCTTGCTCGGCCTCGCGCTCGATTGGCTGCTGCCGGCTTACGTGTTGACCGTGCTGTTGACCTGGCCGCAGCGCATCGCCATCGGCGCCGTTTTGATCGCGGCGGCGGCGGGGCTCGCCGTTTCCGCTCTGACCCGCTTCCGTTCGGCCGGCACCCATGTCGAGCCGTGGAAACCGTCGACGGCGCTGGTGACCAACGGCATTTTCGGCTGGCTGCGCAATCCGATGTATGTCGCCTTGACCCTCATTCTTGCCGGGCTTGCCATTTTGCTGGCGTCCGATTGGATGCTGGTGATGGCGTTCGTTTTCATCGCGGTGATCCATGTCGGCGTGGTCAAACGCGAGGAGCGCTATCTCGAGGCGAAATTCGGCGATGCCTATCGCGCCTACAAGGCGCGCGTGCCGCGTTACGGCTGGCCGGGCTAGCGCATGATCCCGAAAAGGGGGAACCGGTTTTCGGATAAGATCATGCGCAAGCAAAATGTTATGCCAGCACGGTAATTCAATCTAAACGGATCCCAGACTAGCCGAAATATCCAAGCTTTTCCGGCAATCGTGCTTTGCGTGAGCCGCGCGTTGCTTCTATAGGACGTTGCAACGTTCGCCGGAAACCAAGACATGCGTACGCAAGTCGGCATTATCGGAGCGGGGCCGGCGGGCCTGATGCTGGGGCGGTTGCTGCACCTTGCCGGTATCGACTGCGCCATCATCGAGAACCGCAGCCGCGATTACATCGAGAACCGTATCCGCGCCGGACTGATCGAGCACTGGGCCGCCGATCTGCTCGTCGACGTGGGTGTCGGCGATCGGATGCAGCGCGAAGGCGTTCTCCACCACGGCATCAATATCGGCATCAACGGCGAACTGCACCGCATCGATTTCAAGGCGCTGATCGACAAGCGCGTCACCATCTACGGCCAGCAGGAGGTGGTGAAGGATCTGGTGGAACGCCGGCTTGCCGATAGCGGCCCGCTTTTGTTCGAGGTCGACGGCGTCAGCGTGCACGATCTCACCGCGCAACACCCGAAGATTCGTTTTACGCACGAAGGCCGCCCGCAGAAAATCGACTGCGACTTCATCGCCGGCTGCGACGGCTTCCACGGCATCTGCCGGCCGAGCGTGCCCGACGGCGTGCTCAGCGTGTTCGAGCGCGACTATCCGTTCGGCTGGCTCGGTATTTTGTCGGAGAGCCCGCCGCCCGATGACGAGCTGATCTATTCCTACACCGACCGCGGTTTTGCGCTCTACACCATGCGCTCGATGTCGCTGGCGCGGCTCTATTTGCAATGCGAGCACGACGAGGACATCGAGAATTGGCCGGAGGCGCGCATCTGGGACGAATTGCACAAGCGGCTCGGCGGCGCACGCAAACTCGCCGAAGGCAAGATGCTGCAAAAGGGCATCACGCCGATGCGTAGTTTCGTGGTCGAGCCGATGCAGCACGGGCGCCTCTATCTTGCCGGCGACAGCGCGCATATCGTGCCGCCGACCGGCGCCAAGGGGATGAACCTCGCCTTTGCCGATGTCGTTTACCTGTCGCGCGCGCTCGAAGCGTTCTACAAAAACAGGCGCGACGATCTACTCACGAGCTATTCCGCCACCTGCCTGCGGCGGGTGTGGAAGGCGCAGCGCTTCTCCTGGTGGATGACGCAGATCATGCACCGTTTCCCGCAGGAGACCGCGTTCGACCGGCGACGGCAGCTGGCGGAGCTCGATTATCTCACCGGCTCGCAAGCAGCATCCCGGTCGCTCGCCGAGCAATATGTCGGGCTGCCGCTCGACTGATTGCCGGCGCGCGGCGTGCTGCTATTCTGGAAACCGAATATGTCGAGTCGAGGGAGCGGCAAGGTCATGCGCATCGCGGCGGTCATGCTGTTGGCGGCCACGATGATGCTGTCCGCCGCGCGCGCCGCGCCGGTCGACGACTTGTTCCACGAGTTCGGTCTGTTCGGCAGCTGGGCGTCCGATTGCGCGCAGCCGGCGTCGCCCGCCAATCCGCATGTCAGCATCACTTTACTCAGCCCCGGTCTGGTGCTGGAAAGTCACGATCTCGGTCCCGATTACACCGTCAACCGCTACAGCATGCTGTCGGCAGAGCGGCTTTCCGCCGATGAGCTTGCGGTCGAGGTAATCTTCCAGCCGGACGCCGAGGGCGAGGAGCGCGAGAAGCTGGTCTTCCGGGTGCGCAAAGGTACGCGGCGCACGCTGTTCAATCAGCCGGCCGGCGGAGCGGTGCGCGTCCAGGACGGCATCGCGCTCGCCAACGGCAGCAAGACGCCGGTGCTGAACAAGTGCGAGTAATTTCTTTTTGTCGTCCCCGCGCAGGCGGGGACCCATAACCCCGGTTTGGCCGTATCATGAATACAGGGGTTATGCCTCCCGGCACTCGCTTTGCTCGGCCGAGACGACAAAATATTATTCACACGTCCAGCAACGCCTCGCTGGCAAACGCCGCGTGCTCCTGAATGAAATCGAAGCGCGCCTCGGCCTTGTTGCCCATCAGCCGTTCCACCGCCTTGGCGGTCGGCTTCATTTCCTTCTCCGCCAGCACCACGCGCAGCAGCGTGCGCTTTGCTCGGGTCCATGGTGGTTTCTTTCAACTGCGCCGCCATCATTTCGCCCAGGCCCTTGAAGCGCGACACTTCCACCTTGGCGTTGGCGTTGAATTCCTTCTTGAGCAACGCGTCCTTGTGCTTGTCGTCGCGCGCATAGACGATCTTGCCGCCGTGCTGCAGGCGGTAGAGCGGCGGCACCGCGAGATAAAGCCGGCCGGCTTCGATCAGCTTCTGCATCGTGCGGTAGAAGAAGGTGATCAACAGCGAGGCGATATGCGCGCCGTCGACGTCGGCGTCGGTCATGATGATGACCTTCTCGTAGCGCAAATCCTTTTCGTGGAAATGCGCGCCGGTGCCGCAGCCGAGCGCCTGGATGAGATCGGCAAGCTGGGCGTTCTGCGCGAGCTTGTCCTTGCCGGCGGAAGCGACGTTCAAAATCTTGCCGCGCAGGGGCAGCACGGCCTGCGTGCGGCGGTCGCGCGCCTGCTTGGCCGAGCCGCCGGCCGAGTCGCCCTCGACGATGAAAATCTCCGAACCTTCCGACGCCGAGATTGAGCAGTCGGCGAGCTTGCCGGGCAGGCGCAGCTTGCGCACCGCGGTCTTGCGCGCGATGTCCTTTTCCTGGCGGCGGCGCAGCCGCTCCTCGGCGCGCTCGACGACGAAGTCGAGCAGCTTGTTGGCCTGCAGCGGATTGCCCGACAGCCAATGGTCGAACGGATCCTTGATCGCCTGTTCGACGATTTTCTGCGCGCCGGCGGTGGCCAGGCGGTCCTTGGTCTGGCCTTGGAATTCCGGTTCGCGCACGAACACCGAGAGCATGCAGCCGGCGCCGGTCATCACGTCTTCGCTGGTCACGTCCTTGGCGCGTTTTTCCTGGCCTGACGCGGGCGGCGTGGTCCTTCAGCCCGCGCAGCAGCGCGGTGCGCAGGCCGGATTCGTGCGTGCCGCCGTCCGGCGTCGGGATGGTGTTGCAGTAGGATTGTAGAAAGCCGTCGGCGTCGGCGGTCCAGGCGACCGCCCATTCGACCGCGCCGTGGCGGCCGGTCTTGCCGGCCGAGCCGGTGAAAATGTCGGGATGCACCAGCGTCGCGCCGGCAAGGCTTTCGGCGAGATAATCCTTCAGCCCTTCGGCGAAATGGAACGTCGCCTTTTCCGGCACGTCGTCGACGCCCTTGAGCAGCGCCTTGTCGCAGTGCCAGCGGATTTCGACGCCGCCGATAAAGATAAGCCTTGGAGCGCGCCATCTTGAATACGCGCTCGGCTTGGAATGCGGCTTTGGGTCCGAAAATTTCCGGATCGGGGCGGAAACGGATCTTGGTGCCGCGCCGGTTGGGCGCGCGGCCGGCTTTTTCCAGTTTGCCCTTCGGCTTGCCGCGCTCGAAGGCCATGCGGTAGAGCGTCTGCTCGCGCGCGACCTCGACTTCCATGCGCTCGGACAAGCGCGTTGGCGACCGAGACGCCGACGCCGTGCAGGCCGCCCGAGGTCTCGTAGACCTTGGAGTCGAATTTGCCGCCGGCGTGCAGCGTGCACATGATCACTTCCAGCGCCGACTTGTTCTTGAACTTGGGATGCGGGTCGACCGGAATGCCGCGGCCATTGTCGGTGACGGAGACGAAGCCGTCCGCCTCCATCTCCACGTCGATCCAGTCGGCGTGGCCGGCGAGCGCCTCGTCCATGGAATTGTCGATCACCTCGGCGAACAGATGATGCAGCGCCTTCTCGTCGGTGCCGCCGATATACATGCCGGGGCGGCGGCGCACCGGCTCGAGCCCTTCCAGCACCTCGATGTGCTTGGCGGTGTAGCCGCTTTCCGCGCTGCGCCCGCGCGCCGGCTTGCCGCGGCCCGACGATTTCGGCGCGCGCGGGGCGGCTTCGAACAGATCGGGCTGGCGGGACGGCTTCTTCTTGGTCGCGGATTTGGCCATGGCGGCTTTCGGATAGGGGGACTCTTAGATAGGGAGGCGGCGAATCGCTTGCCAGTGAATATGCCACGAAGTCGCCGGAACCGTGACCCAGGCCTATTTAAGGGCGCTGCCGGTGCTGGCTCCGGCGGTGCGGCCAGGCTAGACACGGGCGCGCGCCGGCCGGTCTCCATCGCTATGGAATTGTCCCACTACGTCGATCAGATCGTCGCTTTTGTGCGCGACCACGCCGTCTGGGCGGGCCCGGTCGTGTTCGCGCTGGCTTTTGCGGAATCGCTTGCTTTCATTTCGCTCTTGGTGCCGGCCTGGGGCGCGCTGGTCGCCATGGGCGCGTTGATCAAGTCGGGCGGCATCGATTTCTGGCCGGTGTGGATCGCCGGCGCGCTCGGCGCCGCCTCGGGCGACTGGCTGTCTTATTGGGTAGGGCTGAAGCTCGAATATCGCGTCGCGCATGTCTGGCCGCTGTCGCGCCACCCCGATCTGATCCCGCGCGGGGAAGCCTTCGTGAACAAGTGGGGCATCCTCGGCATTTTCATCGGGCGGTTTTTCGGGCCGTTACGCGCCTCGGTGCCGCTGGTCGCCGGCATTTTCGCGATGCCCTATGGGCGCTTCCAGTTCGCCAATTTCACGTCCGCTTTTGTGTGGGCGGCGGTGCTGCTCACGCTCGGCGACGTGATCGCGCGCGCAGTGAGCTGGGTGTGGTGACGAAAAAATCCGCCGGGATATTTGTCCCGGCGGGTGGTGAGCAGAATATGGTGCGAATTATTTGCCGAGCTGGATGAGGCGGATTTCGATTTTCACCAGATCCGGCGCCGCCACCAGATAGCCCTTGGCGCTCTTCACCACACAGATGTCGGCCGGGCCTTTGAAGCCGGTCGCCAGATCGTGCTTGCCCATCTTCTTGTTCCATTGGAACACCGTGCCTGACACCCAGTCGGTGACGAGCAGGTTGCCGTTCTTCATCCGGTAGAGGCCGTCGAGATAGCCGAGTTTGTCAGAGATCGGCTTCGGCTCGCCGTTGGGCAGCGCCATCTCGTAGACGCCTTGCGGCTTATCCTTGGCCTCGTAACCGACCATGAGCAGCGTGCCGTGCTTTCCCGGATAGAGCCCGTTGGGGAACACGCCCTTGCCCTTGAAGACGACGGTGATCTTGGGCGGCTGTTTCGACTTTATGAAGTCGGCCGGCTCGACGCTGAACAACTGATCGGCGCGATTATCGCTGACATAAAGCACCTTGCCGACGATCGTCGGATCGTTGGCGAACTCAGCGCCAGGTAAGGGCAGCTTCTTACCTTACTTGGTCTTGAGATCGAACTCCCAGACCGAGTCGATATCGGTCACCCACAGGTGCTTGCCTTTGATCCAGATGCCTTTCTGCTTGTTCATCGTCTGGCCTTCAGGCGGAAGGAATCTCTTTTCGAGAACCTTGCCGTCGGACGACAGCTTAGTAATGAAACCTTTGCCGTCCTTGTCGGCCGGCTTGAGCTCGGGGCCGAAATCGCTGGTGTAAAACACCTTTTCCTTGGGATCGTAGGCGACGGATTCGACATGGCCGAAGCCGGTGATTGTCTTCTCCGAAAGCACCTTCAGTTCCTTGGCCGAGGCGGCCGGTGCTGTCGCCACCTGGAGCGCGGCGAGGCAAGCCGCGAATCCAAGCCCCACGCAAGTTTTTCCGATCATGTCATTTCCTCCCAGTGTGACTGCCGGTCGTCGCCGGCATTTTCATGGCCCGGCCGTCTTTGGCTCTGGATCGTCCACATGGGCAGCTTAGCCAACAAGCGGGCGACCGCTTATATGGATTGCGCCCCCTGACAAAGGCTGCCGCATTGTGAAAAAGCCTCTCACGGTGGCCCGAGGCCACACTGATGCCGTTCTTGACCGGACTCGCAGCGCGGCCTATATGGCGCGCCATGAGCAGAGTTGTTGCAGCGCAGAAATTCCGCCGCCGCCGTATCGCCACGGCACGGGCGCGCTTGCGCGTTTAAGTCGTCCCCCGTGCCGCCGGATCTGGCCCGCGGCACTTCCTTTCTCACAAACCCCGCGCAGTTGGCCTTGGTCCGGTAGTCATTTAAGACTCTGGATGAGGATCGATTCATGGCCACAAAAGCGAAAATCGGCGTCTTGGGCGCCTCCGGCTACACCGGCTCCGAGCTGGTGCGCATGCTGTTGCGGCATCCGCGCGCCGAGATCGTGTTGCTCACCGCCGAGCGCAGCGCCGGCAAGGCGATGCGCGACGTGTTTCCGCAGTTCTCGCCGTTCGACCTGCCGACGCTGACCGCCCTCGACGGGCTCGACTGGGCCAAGGCCGGGCTCGATCTTGCTTTCTGCGCGCTGCCGCATGCCACGACGCAGAAGGTGATCAAGGAATTGCTCAGCGCTTGCGCCGTCGACCAAAGTGGTCGACCTGTCGGCCGATTTCCGGCTCGCCGACACGGCGGCCTATGCGAAGTGGTACGGCCACGAGCACCACGCGCCGGAACTGCAGAAAGAAGCGGTCTACGGTCTCACCGAAATCCACCGGCGCGAGATCAGGCACGCGCGGCTGGTCGCCAATCCGGGCTGCTACACGTCTTGCGCGCGAACTGCCGCTGATCCCGCTGATCAAGGCGAAGGCGATCGAGCTCGACGAGATCGTGGTCGATGCCAAGTCCGGCATGACCGGCGCTGGGCGAGCGGCCAAGGAAGCGATGCTGTTCTCGGAAGTGTCGGAAGGCTTCAACGCCTATGGCGTGGGGCATCACCGGCACATGGCCGAGCTCGACCAGGAGTTTTCGCTCGCCGCCGGGCGCGAGGTGATCGTCAGCTTCACGCCGCATCTGGTGCCGATGAACCGGGGCATCCTGTCGACCATCTATGTGCGGGGCCGGCGCGGGCGAACGCCGGAAGAGCTTCATGCGCTGCTTTTGAAGTTTTACGCGAAGGAGCCATTCGTGCACGTCTTGCCGTTCGGCGAGACGCCGCAGACGCGGCACGTGCGCGGCTCGAACATGACCTTCATCGGCGTGGCCAAGGACCGCATTCCCGGCCGCGCCATCATCGTTTCGGCGCTCGATAATCTGGTCAAAGGCGCTTCCGGCCAGGCGATCCAGAACATGAACCTGGTGCTCGGCTATCCGGAGGCCACGGGGCTCGAGCAGGTGGCGCTGTTCCCGTGACTCGGCGGCTGCACTAGGCTTCGCGAAGGGAGACCGGGCCATGTTCGAAGTCACCAACCAGCCGCCGCCGCTCGATCCCTATAATTTGTTCGCCAGCGACACGGTCTTGCGCGAAGCGGTCAAGCGCGAGGGCGCCGGCTGGGCGGAGAAAGGGCTCGCTTCGCTCGGCGCGCACGCTCGGTCAATCCGGAAACTGTCGCAGCTCGGCTTTGCCGCCAACCACATATCCGCCGGAGCTGAAAACCTTCGACCGCTTCGGCCACCGCGTCGACGAGGTCGACTTTCATCCGGCCTGGCACGCTTTGCTGTCGATCGCGCTCGAGCGCCGGCCTGCATTCGAGCCCCTGGGCGAAGCCGCAGAACCGGGCGCGCATGTCGCGCGCGCGGCGGGCACTTACATGCTCACGCAAATCGAGAGCGGCGTTTATTGCCCGGTCGCCATGACCTACGGCTCGGTGACGACGCTGCAGCAGGCGCCGGAGGTCGCGGCAAGAATGGCTGCCGGTGATCTTCGAGCCGCATTACGACCCGCGCTTCGTGCCGATCGGCGAAAAGACCGGCGCCATGATCGGCATGGGCATGACCGAGAACCAAGGCGGCTCCGATCTGCGCACCAATACGACGCGCGCCGAGCCTGCGAGGCGACGGCACGTTCCGCCTTTACGGCCACAAATGGTTCCTCTCGGCGCCGATGTGCGACGCCTTCCTGGTTCTAGCGCAGGCGCCCAAGGGCCTGACCTGCTTCTTCATGCCGCGCTGGACGCCGGACGGCGAGCGCAACGCGCTGCGCATCAACCGGCTCAAGGACAAGCTCGGCAACAAGTCGAACGCCTCGAGCGAGGTCGAGTTCGACGGCGCCTTCGCGCATTTGGTCGGCGAGGAGGGGCGCGGCATCCCGACCATCATCGAGATGAGCAATTACACGCGGCTCGACTGCGCCATCGGCACCTCCGGGCTGATGCGGCAGGCGGTGGCGCAGGCGATGCATCACGCGCGCCACCGCACCGCGTTCCAGAAGAAGCTGATCGACCAGCCGCTGATGACCAACGTGCTGGCCGATCTCGCGCTGGAGATTGGAGGCGGCGACCGTGCTCACCATGCGGCTCGCGCGCGCCTATGACGAGAACGACGAGGCGGCGCACGGTGATCCGCCGCGTGGTGACGCCGGCGGCGAAATTCTGGATCTGCAAGCGCGCGCCGGCGCTCGCCGCCGAGGCGATGGAGGTGCTCGGCGGCAACGGCTATATCGAGGAAAGCATCATGCCGCGCGCTCTATCGCGAGGCGCCGGTCAACTCGATCTGGGAAGGTTCCGGCAACGTGATGTGCCTCGACGTGCTGCGCGCCATCGAGCGCACGCCGAAGGCGGCCGAAGTGCTGCGCGCCGAGCTCGATAGCGCCGACAAGCGCGTCACGGCCTTTGCCGACCGTCTGCGCAAGCGGCTTTCCGCGCCCGACCGCAACGACGAAAGCGCAGGCGCGCGTGCTGGTGCGCGACCTGGTGCTGGCGCTGCAGGCGGCGCTCTTGGTCAAGCATGCGCCGTCGGCGGTCGCCGATGCGTTCTGCGCCTCACGGCTCGACGGCGAGAGCGGGGCGGCCTTCGGCATGCTGCCGCGCGGGCTCGACACGCGCGCGCTCGTGGAGCGGGCCGCCCCAGCGAACTAGAGCTTCCCGAACATCGCCAGCACCAGAGCCGCCTGCGCCAGGAAGCCGACGGTGAAGGCGAGCGTGCGCAGCACCGGGACGCCGAGCGCATAGATGATGGCGTGCGCGAGCCGCGCCCAGAAATAGACCGCGCAGGCGATCGCCGTGCTCATGGTCGAGTGGCCCATGGCGTTGAGGATCAGCACCAGCGGCGCGAAGATGGCCAGGTTTTCCACCGCGTTGGTGTGGGCGAAATAGAGCCGCTGCGCCCATGGCGACTGCGGCTTGTCGTTGCGCGACGGGTTGGCCATGCACCCATCAGGCCGCGCACCATGGCGCGGTCGATGATATAGGGCACCCACAATAGCCCGGTCAGGATGACCGTCAGTGTCAGCCACATCAGTTCCTTGGACATCGCCACCCCCATTTTGTGTGAGCGAACGGCGGCAAGAATAATAGATGTGGGCCGCGCTGTCGCGTCCCGCGCCCATCAACATGCCGTCATCGGCTCAGGCGAAGAGCGATTTGGCGATGACGTAGAGCCCGACCGCGATGACCACGCCGGAAAAGGTCAGCGTGAGCACGTGCTTCGAGCGTCCGGCGAGATGATGGGCAAGCTTGATGCCGACCAAGCCGCCGAGCGCGCCGCCGACGATGAACAAGAAAGCCAAGTGGCCAGTCGACCAGGCCGGACACGGCGTAACTTGCCGCCGTGGTCAGCCCGAATGCGGTGACCGAGACGAGCGAGGAGCCAATGGCGTTGATCAGCGGCATGGCGGTCGCGCCCATCAGGCCGGGTACGATGAGAAAGCCGCCGCCGATGCCGAAGAAGCCGGACAACGCGCCGACCGAAAAGCCGATGCCGATCAACAGCGGCAACAGCCGTGGCATGCTCTCTCGCGTCAACTTGACATCCGGATTGCCGCCCGATTTGCGTGGCCGCGTCATCACGAGGCCGACCACGACCATCAGCACGCCGAACAAGAGCAGCAGGCGCGAGCCGTCGACCATCTTGCCGACCTGCGCGCCGCCGGCCGCTCCCACTATGCCGGAAACGGCAAATACCAGCGCGCAAGGCCACTTCACCGTATTCGCCCGCGCGTGACCGGCAAGATTGGCGGCGGCGCTGGCGGCAACCGCGATGGCGCTGGTGCCGATGGCGACATGCGGCGAGGGGACGCCGACCACATAGACGAGCAGCGGCACCGCCAGGATCGAGCCGCCGCCGCCGATGAGCCCGAGCGTGAAGCCGACCAAGCTGCCGGAGGCGACCGACAGCAATGCGTGCAGAATTGTCATAAGCGACCGGTGACGCCGGACATGCGTTTCATGTCCAACTTTTTAATTTCACGTAGGAGCCCGGCGCGTCTTCGATCGGCTTGAGCTTGCCGCCGCCGATTTCGCGCGCCGGCACCGTCTCGGCGCCTTGCGCCTTGAGCCAGTCGAGCCAGTCCGGCCACCACGAGCCGGGATGCTCGGTCGCCGTCGATAGCCATTTGTCGACGTCGGAGCCGCTCGGCGCTTCGCCGGTCCAATACTGGTATTTCGGCTTGTTGCTGGGCGGATTGACCACGCCGGCGATATGGCCGGAGCCGGCGAGCACGTATTTCACCGGGCCGCCGAAAAACTTCGAGCCGTAGAGCACCGATTTCGCCGGCGCGATGTGGTCCTCGCGGGTGGCGAGATTGTAGATCGGCACCGTGATCTTGCCGAGGTCGAGGGTGACGCCGGCGATCTCCAGCTTGCCCTTGGTCAAGTTGTTGTCGAGGTAGCAATTGCGCAAATAATACGAATGGTTCGCCGCCGGCATGCGGGTGGCGTCGGAATTCCAGAACAGGATGTCGAAGGCGAGCGGGTTCTTGCCGCGCATGTAGTTGTTGATCACGTAGGGCCAGATCAAATCGTTGGAGCGCAGCAGTTGAAGGCGGTGGCCATGCTCGAGGCCTCGAGATAGCCCTGTTCGCTGCATGTGTTCTTCCAGTTGCGCGATGCGCTCCTTGTCGACGAACACCATGAGGTCGCCGGCGTAAGTGAAATCGATCTGCGCGGCGAACAAAGTGGCGGAGAGCACGCGGTCGTCGTGCTTGGCCGCGAGATAGGCGAGCGTGATGGCGAGCAGCGTGCCGCCGACGCAATAGCCGATCGTGTGCACCTGTTTTTCGCCGGTCGCTTCCGCCACGGCGTCGAGCGCGGCCATGCACGCCTTCGCGCATGTATTGCTCGAAGCTTTTCTCGGCGAGCTTGGCGTCCGGATTGACCCAGGAGACGACGAAGACGGTGAGCCCGTTGTCGACGCACCATTTGATGAAGGATTTTTCCGGCGTGAGATCGAGGATGTAGAATTTGTTGATCCAAGGCGGCACGATCAGCAGCGGCACCTTGAGCACTTCCGGCGTGGTCGCCTCGTATTGGATGCAGTTGAATCAGTTCGTTCTGGAAAACCACCTTGCCGGGTGTGAGCGCGAGATTGCGGCCGACCTCGAAGGCGCCGGGGTCGGATTGGCGGATCTTGAGATTGCCTTGCCCGGCCTGGATGTCCTCCGCCAGCATGTGCATGCCGCGCACCAGGTTCTCGCCTTTGGCGGCAAGCGTTTCGCGCAACAGCTCCGGATTGGTCAGCACGAAATTCGACGGCGAGATCGCATTGGCGATCTGCTTGACGTAGAACGCCGCCTTTTGCCGCGTTTGCTCGTCGACTTCGGCGTCGCGCACCAGGCGATCGCCCCACTGCACGGTGAGCAGATAGACCTGCTTGAGGAAGTCGAAGAACTGGTTCTGCGACCATTCCGGATCGGCGAAGCGTTTGTCTTTCGGGTCAGCCGTCACCACCGGCTCGGCAGCCTCGCCGGCCATGCGCTTGACCGCGCTTGCCCACAGATCGAGATAGGCGCGGCCGAGGCTCGTCTGCACTTCGAACGCGCGCTGCGGATCGGACAGCCAATACTCCGCCACCTGGCCGACGGTTTTGACCACATCGGCGATGTCTGTCGGCCAGTTTCGCCCTTGATCTTGCCTTCCTCGCGCGGCTTCAGATAGGCGGCGAGCGCCTTGCCGCCTTCCTCGACCAGGCGCGCGATATTGTGCGCGAAGAGCCTCGACCTCGACCGAACCGATCTTCGCCGGCTCTTGCGCCGGCGGCTTGCTCGGCGTCTCGATCGGTTGCTTGGCCGGCTTTCTGCCCAGTTTGGCGGTCGTTGTTTCCATTTCAGTCATGTCGGTCCCCGCGCCACAATTGGCCAGGACCGCGTCCTCCCGCAAGGTTGGTTTTTGCCTTTGTGACGCCCCGCGCGTGAGCGTCACCTTGCTGCAGCCATATTAGCCGGTTAGCGGGCTTATGGTACAATTCATTGAGTTTGCATCGATTTCCCGTCTCAAGGGCAGGTCATGCGGTGCCTGGAGCAAGCCTTGCGAGGATCGACAGCAATTTCGGCGGCTTTGCGCTCGGCCGCCGGTTTGGCCGCCGGCTTGGCCTGGGGCTTAGCCTTGCCGGCTGCTCGGCCAGCCAAGTCTTTGAGCGGCTGCCGACCGAACTCGGCGGGGAACCGACCGGCGCGCCGTCTGCGCCAACGACACCTTATGTCTACCCGGCCGTGCATGACATGCCGCCGCCGCGGTCTGTCCCCGCGCTGACCGACGAACAGCAGATGGATATGGAAAAAGAGCTGCAGGCGACCCGCCAGCGCCAGGAAGACCAGGAAAAGGCGGCGCTGGAGGCGGAGCAGAAAGCTGAGCAGCCGCCAACAACGCCGCTAAAAAAGCCGGACAAGCCGGCAAAAAAGAAGGCCGCGAAGAAGTCCAAAAACGGCGACGCCACTGGCGCTGCGACGAAGCCATGATAAAAGCCTGCCGGGGAAACGCCGGCCGGTTGGTTAGGGCAACCGGCTTAAAGGTTTGAGCTTATGGAAGACTTTTACCGCATCCGCCGCCTGCCGCCCTACGTGTTCGAAGAGGTGAACCGGGCCAAGGCGCGCGCCCGCATTGCCGGGGCCGACATCATCGATCTCGGCATGGGCAATCCGGATTTGCCGGCGCCCGCGCATGTGATCGACAAGCTCAAAGAGACGCTCGGCAAGCCGCGCACCGACCGCTATTCCGCCTCGCGCGGCATTCCCGGCCTGCGCCGCGCGCAAGCCGCCTATTACGAGCGCCGCTTCGGGGTGAAGCTCAATCCGGATACGCAGGTCGTCACCACGCTCGGCTCCAAGGAAGGCTTCGCCAACGTGGCGCAGGCGATCACCGCGCCGGGCGACGTGGTGCTGGTGCCCAATCCGAGCTACCCGATCCATGCCTTCGGCTTCCTGATGGCGGGCGGCGCGATCCGCTCGGTGCCGTCGGAGCCGACGCCGAATTTCTTCCATACGCTCGAGCGCGCGATCGTCCATTCGATCCCGAAGCCGACCGCGGTGGTGGTCTGCTATCCGGCCAACCCGACGGCCTATGTCGCGAGCCTCGATTTCTACAAGGACCTCGTCGCCTTCGCCAAGAAGCACGACATCCTCATTCTGTCGGATCTCGCTTATGCCGAGGTCTATTTCGACGACAATCCGCCGCCCTCGCTGTTGCAGGTGCCGGGCGCGATGGATATCGCGGTCGAGTTCACCTCGATGTCGAAGACCTACTCGATGCCGGGCTGGCGCATCGGCTTTGCCGTCGGCAACGAGCGGGTGATCGCGGCGCTCGGCCGCGTGAAGTCCTATCTCGACTACGGCGCCTTCACCCCGGTGCAAGTGGCGGCGACCGCGGCGCTCAACGGTCCCGACGATTGCATCAAGGAAATGCGCGAGACCTATAAGCGCCGCCGCGACGTGCTGGTGGAGAGCTTCGGCCGCGCCGGCTTCCCGGTGCCGTCACCGCGCGCCTCGATGTTCGCCTGGGCGCCGATCCCCGAGCCGTTCAAGAGCCTCGGCAGCGTGGAATTTTCGACGCTGCTCGTCGAGAAGGCCGACCTTGCGGTCTCGCCCGGCATCGGCTTTGGCGAATACGGCGAGGGCTTCGTGCGCATCGCGCTGGTGGAAAACGAGCAGCGCATCCGCCAGGCCGCGCGCAATATCGGCCGCTTCCTCAAAACCGGGCCGGAACAACTGCACAACGTCGTTCCGCTCGCCACGCGGCGTTAATTCATGGCCAGTCCTTTGAAAGTAGGCGTTGCCGGTTTGGGCACGGTCGGCGCCGCCTTGATCGCCCAGGTGGCGCGCCAGCGCGAGGCGCTCGCCGCGCGTTGCGGGCGTGCGATCGAGATCGTCGCGGTCTGCGCGCGCTCGCGGGCAAAGGACCGCGGCGTCGATCTCAAGAAAATGAAATGGTTTGCCGATCCGGTGGCGCTGGCGCGTAGCGCCGACATCGACGTGTTCGTCGAATTGATCGGCGGCGCCGGCGATCCGGCCAAAGCGCGCGGTCGAAGCGGCGCTGGCTTCGGGCAAATCGGTGGTCACCGCCAACAAGGCGCTGCTCGCCAAGCACGGCATCAAGCTCGCGGAGCTTGCGGAAAAACACCACGTCGCGCTTAATTTCGAAGCCGCGGTCGGCGGCGCCATTCCGATCGTGAAGACGCTGCGCGAGGGCTTGGCCGGCAATTCGTTCGAGCGCATCTACGGCATCCTCAACGGCACCTGCAATTACATCCTGACGCGCATGGAGCAGGACAAGCTGCCGTTCGCCGAATGCCTGAAGGAAGCGCAGCGGCTGGGCTACGCCGAGGCCGATCCGAGTTTCGATATCGAGGGCCACGACACCGCGCAGAAGCTCGCGATCCTGGCGAGTCTTGCCTTCGGCACCAAGGTCGACCAGAGCGCGATCTATGTGGAGGGCATTTCCTCGATCTCACCGGCCGATCTTTCCGCCGCCGACGAGCTCGGCTACCGGGTCAAGCTGCTCGGCGTCGCGGTGAAGACCGCCACAGGGCATCGAGCAGCGCGTGCATCCGACCATGGTGCGCAAGGATTCAGCCATCGCCCAGGTGATGGGCGTGACCAATGCCGTCACCGTTGACGTCGCACGGCATCAATCCGCTGACGCTGATCGGTCCCGGCGCCGGCGGGGCGGCCACCGCCTCGGCGGTGCTCTCCGATATCGGCGACGTCGCGCGCGGCATGCAGGACCGCGCCGTTCGGCCGGCCGGCGGCGCTGCTGCGCGGCGTGCGCAAGGCGCCGATGCAGCGCCACGAGGGCGGCTACTACATCAGGCTGCTGGCGCGCGACAAGCCGGGGACCGCGGCCAGCATCACCAAGTGTCTCGCCGAGCAGGACATTTCCATGGAATCCATCGTGCAGCGCCACCAGACGCATGCCGATGCCAACGCTAAGGCCGGTTCCGTCCCGGTTATCCTCATAACTTATGCGACAACTGAGGATGCCGTGCGCAAGGCCCTTGCGGCGGTGGGTCGCGATAGGGTGATCTCCGGCAAGCCGCAGGTGATCCGAATCGAGAAGAATTAAGCGCATGATCCCGAAAGGCCGTCCTCGACTTGATCGGGGATGGGAACCGGTTTTCGGATAATATCATGCGCAACAAATAAATGCCCGGCACGCCGGGTTCGTCGAGGGGAGCTTTAGAAATGGCATCGATTACCGTCCAGCCCGAATTTCTGCTGGAGCGCATTCTCACCCTCGAGATCGTGCGCGTGACCGAGCGCGCGGCGGTCTCCTCGGCGCGCCTGCGCGGGCGCGGGCAGGAGAAGGCCGCCGATCAGGCCGCCGTCGACGCCATGCGGCGCGAGCTCAACAAATTGCCGATCGACGGCACGGTGGTGATCGGCGAGGGCGAGATCGACGAGGCGCCGATGCTGTTCATCGGCGAGAAGGTCGGCAACAAGTCCGGCCCCAAGGTCGATATCGCGGTCGATCCGCTGGAAGGCACCACGCTCTGCGCCAAGAACATGCCGGGCGCGATCGCCACCATCGCCATGGCCGACAGCGGCACGCTGCTGCATGCGCCGGATTGCTACATGGACAAGATCGCCATCGGACCCGGCTATCCGAAAGGCGTGATCGATCTCGACGCGCCGGCGGAAGAAAACATCGTGCGGCTGGCCAAGGCGAAAGGCGTCAAGCCGACCGAAATCACCGCAATCCTGCTCGACCGCCCGCGCCATGCCGACAAGATCGCCGCCATCCGCAAGCTCGGCGCCGCGGTCAGCCTGATCAGCGACGGCGACGTGGCCGGCGTGATCCACTGCGCCGACCCGAAGACCGGCATCGATATTTATCTCGGTAGCGGCGGCGCGCCGGAGGGCGTGCTGGCGGCGGCGGCGCTGCGCTGCATCGGCGGGCAGATGCAGACCCGCCTGATCATCGACACCGAGGCACTGCGCGAGCGCACATTGAAGATGGGCATCAAGGATCCGAAGAAGAAATACGAGATCGACGACATGGTGAAGGGCGACTGCCTGTTCGCCGCGACGGGCGTTACCACCGGGGCCATGCTCTCCGGCGTCAAGTTCGGCAAGGACGTGATCGAGACCGAGACGGTGGTGATGCGTTCGGCCACCGGCACGGTGCGCTGGGTGCGCGCGGAACACCGCCAGTTCAGCAAGTTTCATTTAGGCTAGCGCATGATCCCGAAAAGTGGAAAACGGTTTTCGGAAAAGATCATGCGCAAGCAAAATGTTAGGCGAGCACCGTGATTTAATTCTTATCGGATTGTGCTCTAATCGTTTAGCGGCCTAAACGCTATCCACAGGCCCGCTGCGGCGGCGACCCGCAGCGCCTATATTGGCCCGATGGCATAAACGGCGGCGGTGCCGGCAACGGCAACGGCAACGGTATTGGACGTAAACGAGCGCTTCTTCCTCGGTGTGGCGCAATCCGCAAGCGGCCGCGCCTGGCGCGACCGGCTGGATGCGCGCGGGCAGGCGCGCGCGCTGACCATCGCGCAAAGGTCGGGCGTGCCGGAACTGCTGGCGCGGGTGCTCGCCGGCCGCGGCGTCGAGCCGGAGGCGGTTGAGGCCTACCTCGATCCCAGCATCAAGCGGCTGATGCCGGACCCGCAAGGGCTAACCGACATGCAGGCGGCGACCGCGCGTCTCGCGCAAGCGGTGACGCGCCAAGAGAGCGTCGCCATCTTCGGCGATTATGACGTCGATGGTGCCACCGCTTCGGCGCTGCTCGCGCGCTATCTGCGGCATTGCGGGCTCGATCCGCTGGTGCATATTCCCGACCGGATTTTCGAGGGCTACGGGCCGAACGTCGAGGCGATCCGCTCCTTTGCCGAGCGCGGCGTCAAGCTGCTGGTCACCGTCGATTGCGGCACGACCAGCGTGGAAGCGCTGAGCGAGGCACAGAAGCTTGGCCTCGACACGGTGGTGATCGATCACCATCAGGCTGACGAGGAATTGCCGCCGGCGGTGGCCATCGTCAATCCGAACCGCGCCGACGATTTGTCCGGCCTCGGCCATCTCGCCGCCGTCGGCCTCGCATTCCTCACGCTGGTGGCGCTGAGCCGCGAATTGCGTGGGCGCGATTTCTGGACCGCCGCGCGGAGCGAGCCCGACTTGTTGTCGCTCCTGCATCTGGTCGCCCTCGGCACCGTCGCCGACGTGGTGCCGTCATCGGCCTCAACCGCGCCTTTGTCGCCAAGGGGCTCATTGCCTTGCGCCGCCGCGATCAGATTGGGCTGACCGCGCTGATGGATGCCTCGCGCCTGTCCGGTCCGCCGGAGCCGTGGCATCTCGGGTTTCTACTCGGGCCGCGCATCAATGCCGGCGGCCGCATCGGCCGCGCCGACTTGGGCGTACGGCTGCTGCTCGAGGAAGACCCGAGCGAAGCCGCGGCACTGGCCGCCGAACTCGACCGCCTCAACCGCGAACGCCAGCAGATCGAAATCGCCACGGTGGCCCAGGCGGAAGCGGAAGCCATGGCCGCCCTCGGCCTGGAAGAAAAGGGCGCGGTGGTGGTGACAGCGCAGCAAGGCTGGCATCCCGGTGTGGTCGGGCTGGTGGCGGCGCGGCTCAAGGAACGCTACGGCCGTCCTGCGTTTGCCATTGCCCTTGAGCCCGGCGGCAGCGGAACCGGCTCGGGCCGTTCCATTCCCGGCGTCGATCTCGGCCAGGCGGTGCGCCGCGCGGTGCACGAGGGGCTGCTCATCAAGGGCGGCGGACATGCCATGGCGGCCGGCATTACGCTGCGGAAAGACGCGCTCGCCCCTTTCCGCGCTTATCTCGAGCAAACGCTGACCGCCCCGGTTGAAGCGGCGCGGCGCGAGCGCGGGCTTCTGCTTGACGGCGCGGTCGCGGCCGGTGGCGTCAATCTAGCGCTCGCCGATATGCTGGCGCGCGCCGGCCCCTACGGCGCCGGCAACCCGGAGCCGCTGTTGGCGCTGCCGGCGCACACGCTCGCCTACGCCGACGTCGTCGGCGAGAACCACATCCGCGCGCGTTTTAAATCGGGCGACGGCAAACAGGTGAATGCGATCGCCTTCCGCGCCGTCGGAACGCCGCTCGGCCAGGCGCTGCTCGACAACCGCGGGCACACGATGCATGCGGCGGGCACGCTTTCGATCGACCGCTGGCAGGGCGAGGAACGTGTGCAGATGCGGCTTGTCGACGTGGCGGCAAGCTAGGCCAACGCGGCGGCCACGGCAGCGTGTGGCAGCTTTTAAAGCGATGTCTGAAGGCCGTCCTGGCCGGCCGTAGCCCCGATAAAGGCCGCTAAACCGGCCATCCGGCCGGCTCGCGGCAAATCTTCGTCAATTGTTAGTCAAATCCGTCTAAATCCAAGTCGGATTGCTACACGAATCCGTCGCATCTTGACGCCGTGGAAGCCAGAGGGGAGCGGCTGCCGACCATGCTCACACGCCTGACGACCGTCGACGAAACGACCAAAGACACCAATCGCAGCGTGGTGCGGATTTTCAGCATCTGTCTGAGCACCCTGGCGCTGTCTTATTCCACCCTGGCGCTTCGTCAATTCGTGGAGCACGACACAGTCGACACGGTCAATCTGCTGATGACCGCGCTGCGTCTGCTGGTGGGGGTGGCGGCGCTCATCGTCATGATTAATCCGACCTGGCTCGCCGCGCCGCTGGAGCGCCAGATCGAGGCGATGGGCCGCCTGTTCGAAGCCGGCTACACGGCCACAAGCACGCGCGAAAAAATCCGTTTGATAGTGCTGGTGACCATGGTGAGCCTGCTCCTAGAGCTGGTGATGATCCGCTGGCTGGCTTCGGTGTTCCCAGTATTTTCGTTCTTCAAGAATTTCACCTTGCTGGCCTGTTTCCTCGGGCTGGGCGCGGGTTACGCGGTGGCGGAAAAGCAACCCTGCGCGCCCGCTTTGGTGCTGCCGATGCTGGCGCTGTTCGTCGCAGTCATCATCCTGCTGCGCTACGACGTCGGCGCCGACAAGGTTCTGTTCTCGGCCCTGCCGATGCGCGAGCAGACCTCGGTTAGTATCGCGATGGACAGTTTCGGCTGGCTGAACCTGTTGCGGCTGAGCCTGCCGCTTTATCTGCTACTGGCCATGAGTTTCGTGCTGTGCGCCTGCATTTGCTATCCGGTCGGCCAACTGTGCGGGAAATTGTTGCACAGCGCGAACGCGCTGAAGGCCTATGGCCTTAATCTCATCGGCAGCATTCTGGGCGTGGTGGCGCTGTTCGTTATGAGCCTGTTCTGGCTGCCGCCAGTCGTCTGGTTCACCGCGATCGGCGGCGTTCTGCTGTTTTTCGTACTGTCGCGTGATGCGCGCCTGCCGGTCGGCATCGCGAGTTTCTGCGCTTTGCTAGCGGTGCTGGCTTGGCCGGTGCAGCCGGGAACCCAGCGGATCTATTCGCCGTATCAATTGCTCGAGCGCACTGCCAAGCCCGACGGCTTGATGCAGATCCTGTCGGGTGGCTTCTATTATCAGAAAGTCTTCAACCTGTCGGAGAACAACCGCGGTCATGAATCCGAGGAAGACCGCCATGTCCGCGCCTATTACGAGTTCCCGTTCAATTTCAAGAAAAAGCCCGAGCGCGTCGCCATCGTCGGCGCCGGCAGCGGCAATGATGTGGCGGCGGCGCTGCGCATGGGCGCGTCGCACGTGGACGCCATCGAGATCGATCCCGCCATCGCCTATCTCGGCAAGATATACCACCCCGAACACCCTTACGACGATCCGCGCGTCACGCTTATCATCAATGACGCCCGCAACTTCTTCCGTACGACGCACCAGAAATACGACCTGATCATCTACGGCGTGCTGGATTCCCACACCGCGATCAGTCACGCCTCCAACCTGCGCGTGGATTCCTACGTCTATACCCGGGAGGGCCTCACGGAGGCGTTCAAGCTGCTGAAGCCGGACGGCGTCATGTCCGTCGCTTTCGCGCTGCCGAACGAATCGCTCGGCTTCAAGCTGTCGCATATATTCCAGGACATGCCGGGCGCCGGCAAGCCGCTGGCGGTTCGGGTCGGCTATGACCAGCAAACCACAACGGCCTTCATCGCGCAGAAGGGCCGCGACGTGGTAATGCCGGACAAGAGCGTAACCGACTTCCGGGACGTCTCGGCTTATTTCGCGCAACCCTATCCGGAATTGAGCATTCCGACCGACGACTGGCCGTTCTTTTATATGATCAAGCGCACGTATCCGGTCAGCTACATGCTGGCGCTCGGCATGGTGCTGCTGCTCAGCTATTTCTTCGTGCGCAAAACCATCGGCCTGTCGGGGCCGGTCGAGCGCGGCTATCTGCCGTTCTTCTTTCTCGGCTCCGGTTTCATGCTGGTCGAGACCAAGGCGATCACCGAACTCGGCCTGCACCTCGGCGGCACCTGGTACGTCATCGCGGCGACCATCGTCATGGTGCTGCTCATGGCGTTTCTTGCCAATCTCATCGTGCGGCGGCAGTTGTTTCTGCGCACGAATATCGCCTATCTCGGACTCTTGCTCAGTCTATTGGTCGGCTATGTCTATGCGCGCCACCACGCGCTGATCGAATTTGGCTCGCCGCTCGTAAGCCTGCTGGTGAGTTGCGTGCTGCTGACCATCCCGTTGTTTTTCTCCGGCATCGTTTTTTCGACGCTAATCGGCCGCGCCAAGATCAACATCTCAACCGCGCTCGCCTATAATTTGCTGGGCGCGCTGTTCGGCGGCCTGATGGAATACAACTCGATGTATTTCGGGTTCGCCTTCCTGTACTTGCTGGCGATCGGATTCTATTTCCTCGCCTGGATGTTCTCGCAGGCGCCGGTCGCGAGCGGCGCGAGGCAGGGCGTTCCTCGACAATCGGGCGCGGGCGATGCGCTCGGCCGGGGCGCTGAGCGTTGGCCGCTGGCAGGGCGAAGAGTGCCTGCAGATGCGGTTGATTGACGCGGCCGCCGCCTAGCGGCCGAGCAGCGCGGGCAGGCGCCGCGCCGGCCATTGGGTCGCGGCGTCGTAGCCATAGGCCAATTGCAGGAGCGGCAATTCGGCCCGGTTGCGGCCGACGATCTGGATGCCCATCGGCAAGCCTTGCGCGTTGAAACCCGCGGGCGCGGCCAGCGCCGGACAGCCCGACATCGTGATCGGACCCATGCCGTTCATCCATTCATGATAGGTGCGCGTCGGCCGCCCGGCGAATTCCTTCGGCCAGGACAGGTCGGCATCGAACGGGGCGATCTGCGTCGTCGGCGCGATGAAGAAATCGTAGCGCTCGAAAAACACGCGGACCGCCTGATACCAGGCCGTGCGCACCAGCGACGCAGCGGTGATGTCGGCGGCCGAAAGCGTCAAGGCGTTTTCGATTTCGTACACGGCTTCGGGCTTCAGCAGCACGCGCTTTTGCGCGTCCTGGTAATAGGGCAGCAAAGTTGCGCTCAACTGCCAGGAACGAAGCCGCAGCCAAGCCTGCAGCACGGCGTCGATCGGATAATCGGGCACGGCCTCGTCGACCGTGCAGCCGAGTTGCTCAAATGTCTTGAGCGCACTTTTGGCGATCTCCGGCGCACCCGGCTCGTAACGGATATGACCACCGAAATCGCCGACCCAGGCGATGCGCTTGCCTTTGAGATCGACGTCGAGCGGGCCTTGCAGATCGTCGGTGCCGGCAATCGACATCGGCACGCGGGCGTCGTAGCCGGCTTGCACGCGCAGCAGCATCGCGAGGTCGGTCACGTTGCGCGCCATCGGGCCGAGCACGCCCATCGATAGAAACCAGGCGTCGCGTCCGTCGGCCGGCACGCGGCCGATGCTGGTGCGGAAACCGTAGACGTTGTTCCAGGCGGCGGGATTGCGCAGGCTGCCGCCGTAATCGCTGCCGTCGGCGACCGGCAGCATACGCAGCGCCACCGCGACCGCCGCGCCGCCGCTGCTGCCGCCGGCCGAGCGCGTCTGGTCGTAGGCGTTGCGCGTGATACCGTGCACCTGGTTATAGGTGTGCGAGCCGAGCCCGAATTCCGGCGTGTTGGTCTTGCCGATGAAGATCGCGCCGGCCTTGCGCAGCCGTTCGACCATGACGCTGTCGGCGGGCGCAATGGTGTCCTTGAAGATCGGCGAGCCGAAGGTGTGCGGAAGATCCTTGACGGGGGAGAGATCCTTCACCGCGAAGGGAAAGCCGTGCAGCGGTCCGAGCCGCTCGCCGCGCGCGAGTTGCGCGTCGCGTTCGCGCGCTTGCGCCAGCAAGCCGTCACGGCTCTGCAGCGCGACGATGGCGTTCACGTGTCGGTTGACCCGCGCGATGTGATCGAGAAAGGCGGTCATCACCTCGACGCAGGAAACTTCCCGCGCGCTGATTTTGTGCGTCAACGCGGCGGCATCGAGCCTGACGATATCGGAGAGCGTCGCGGCGCGCGCCGGAGCAGCGGAATGTGTTGCGATAGTCACGGGGATCGTCAGCGCTTGCGCGGCTTGCGGCAAAATACGTCGTAAATCGCGCCGATGACGGTGCGCGCTTCGTCGCTGGCGAGATTGTAATAGATCACCTTGCCGTCGCGTCGCGTCGACACCAGGCCGTCGGCGCGCAGCCGCGCCAGTTGCTGCGACACGGTCGGCTGGCGCAGGCCGAGCTCCTGCTCGAGTTCGCTTACGGATTTTTCGCCCTCGGCCAGAATGCACAGGATGACCAGCCTGCTTTCATGCGCCAGCGCCTTGAGGAAATCGCTGGCGCGTTTGGCATTGTCGATCATGCGGTCGAATTCACGCGGGCGGCCGCGGCTTTCCTGGCGTTGCACTTCCATCCAAACCCCCATAGCCGCCATGCCGGCGCGCTTGAGCGACTGCCGTCAGTCGGTCGCGCGCGACATCTCTCCAATGAGCTGTGCGCGTTGCCCCGGCGCTGCCGCATCCAGTTTCTTCATCAGCACGCCGAGCAGGCCCCAGAAATGATCCTCGCCGGGATAGCCGCGGATGCGGCCGATTTCGCGGCCCCGCGCGACCAGCACGAACAGCGGCGCCAGCCGCTCCATCGCGATGAAGGCGAGATCGTCCGGCACCGGTCCGTCGATATCGACACGGCGCAGCGGCGCGCGCAAGCCTTCCTCGGTCTTCGGATAGATCGGTGCGATCTCGCGGTCGAAGGCCGCGCACCAAGCGCAGCCGGCCTGTTCGAACATCACCAGTTCGGCCGCGCGCGCACTCACCAGGTTCAGCGCCATGAATATGGCGCCGAACAGGGCGGCGCGAGAAAAATATTCTCGCAGGCATGGCAGGCTCGCGAATTTCATGCTCTGACCGGAAAAAAGGGCTGTGAATCAACTGGAAATATATCACACATGTCGAATATGTCGATGTGGTGGGCTCAACCGAAGCGGAAGGCGAGAAGATTGTCGAACGAGCGCAGCTCGATGAGCACGCGGTGCAGCAGGTCGCTGTCGCGGGTGGCGATGGCTTTCGGGATCAATGCGAGGCTTGCCTTGGCGCCGTCGACCAGACGGCGGAACTGCGGATCTTTGCGCACCACGTCCTCCGCCATGCCGTCGCAGCGCTCGAGCACGGCACCGTAGGCCGCGGATTTACTGGCAACGCCCGTGCGGACGTCCGCTTTCGACCAGTCGAGCGCGCGGTCGTTAAAGACCATCAGCGCGTCCATGGCGGTATTGGCGTCGCGCACGCAGTCGGCCAGTACCACGATACCGGCGCTCTTGCGCAAGTCGTAAAGATCGCCACGGATCGCCTCGAGCGACCGGCGCACCGCGTCCGGTTTTCCCATTTTGATCATGAGATCGACCGCGACCAGGCGGGTGTTCACGCTTGTGAACATGGCGGCATATTGCGCGCCGCCGAAGGCGGCCGGCCGCCTGCCGGCGAAGCCTTGCTCTAAGACGCCCCAGGCTTCACGCAACCGATCGATTTCAAGCAACGCGAGATCGAGATTGCCGGTACGCAAATAGCCGATCGCCACCCGGTTATGCGCTTCGGCTTGCTCCACCGCAGCGTTGAAGTCGGCGAGATCGCTGGCCATGGCTGGGCCCGCGAGCAAAACGAGCGCAAGGCATGCGGCGCGGAAAAGGCGGGTCGGCATCGCTCTTCACCGGATTTTGACGCGAAGATATATACGGTTGAGAATATAAGGCCGGCGGGGCAGGGCGGCGAGGGCCGTCGGTCGGCGTGGTTTACAGGATCGATCCATGACGTCACGGCGGAATTTCCTGCTCGGCGCGGCCTCGTTGGCGTTGATGGGGTCCATGGGCCGCGCGCGCGGTGCGCCGACGCTGACCGACGACGGGCTCTACAAGGAGCCATGGTTCCTGGAAAGCTTCCTCGAACTCGCCGACGATCTCGACGGCGCGGCCAACGAAGGCAAGCGCTTCGCCATTATGTGGGAACTCAAAGGTTGCCCCTATTGCAAGGAGACACATTTCGTCAATTTCGCGCGGCCCGACATCGCCGACTACATCAAGGCGAATTTCGAAGTGCTGCAACTCAATATCATCGGCTCGCGCAAGGTGACCGATTTCGACGGCAGCGAACTGTCGGAAAAGGCGTTGGCCGCGAAATATAATGTGCGCTTCACGCCGACCTTCCAGTTCTTCCCCGAGCGGGCCGGCCCGCTTAAAGGCCTAGAGCCGCAAAAACGCGAAGTGGCGCGCCTGCCGGGCTATATGCGGCCCGACGATTTCCTCGCAATGTTCCGTTACGTCCGCGAAAAAGCCTATGACAGCAAGAGCTTCCGCGATTTCGTCAAAGCGCTGCCGAGTTGAGCCGGACGCCCGGCCACTGAACGAGATATTCTTTACTGTGAATATGATTTGAACCGACGCCCGCGCGCGGTTATGGTCGCGGCCGGGCGGGGCTAATCTCGATCTGCCCCAAAACGAGAGACTGGGAGGAATAACGATGCGACAGCTATCCCGTCGCGCCACGCTTGCGCTCGGCGCGGGAGGCGCCGCGCTCACCGTTTTCGGCTGGGCCGGCAGTGTCAAGGCCGACGCCAAGGCCGCGACGGACCAGATCGCCAAATTCACCGGCGGCAAGACGGCGACGCCAGGCAAGATCTCGATCGAACTGCCGGAGATCGCCGAGAACGGCAATACCGTGCCGCTGTCGGTTGCGGTCGACGCGCCGATGACGGCCGACAATTACGTCAGCGACGTCATGGTGGTGTCGGAGGGCAACCCCAATCCCGGCGTGGTCACTTTCCATTTCTCGCCGATGTCGGGCAAGGCCGCGGCCTCGACCCGCATCCGCCTTGCCACCACGCAGAACATCGTCGTGGTCGCCAAGACCAGCAAAGGCGAATTCTTCACCGGCAAAAAGCTGGTCAAGGTCACCATCGGCGGCTGCGGCGGCTGACAACAAAATATTAGGAGAGAAACATGGCGGACAGACCGCGGCTGAAGCTTCCCTCGGAAGCCAAGAAAGGCGACGTGATCGAAATCAAGACGCTGATGCCGCACATCATGGAGTTGGGTCAGCGCAAAGACAAAGACGGCAAGACGATCCCGCGCAAGATCATCAACAAGTTCACAGCCGAGTTCAACGGCAAGCCGGTGTTCAGCGCCAACCTGGAACCGGCGATCGCGGCCAATCCCTATTTCGAGTTCTTCGCCAAGGTGGAGGAGAGCGGCACGTTCAAGTTCACGTGGACCGACGACGACGGAACCGTCACCACCGCGGAAGAAAAAATCACCGTGGGTTGACGACGCGCCGCATCGGCGCGGGACGCATCGCAAAAGAATTGGTTCAGGGAGGATCACATGACCCGTGCAGGGATTCTGGCGAGCAGCACCGCCATTGCATTGATCGCGGCCGGCGCGGCCGGTCTGGCGGCCGGCGCCCACGCGCAGACGATGGGCAAACAAGCGCCGCTCGAACTCCAGGGCGACGCGTCGGCGCGGCCATATGTCCGCTATTCCGGCTGGCCGAAACGCGACGAAGGAAAATGGAATACACTCGCGAAACTCGGCTCGCCGCCGGCGCCGACCGAGCCGCGCAGACTCGCCGGCCCGATCGTGGGCGATGTGGCGAAGGGAGCCAAGCTGGTAGCGGACCGCACGCGCGGCGGCTCGTGCCTTGCCTGCCATGTAATGGGTCCGGCCGGCGGCGCCAATTTGCCGGGCAATGTCGGCCCCGATCTGTCCGAGATCGGCAACGCCGGACTTTCCGACGAGCAACTTTTCAACTTCATCTACGACCCGCGCGTCTACAACGCCGAGACGGTGATGCCGCCCTGGGGCAGTCACGGCGTGTTCACCGACGCCGAAATCGACGACATGGTCGCGTTCCTCAAGACGCTGAAGTCGCCGGCGGTGTTCAAAACCGTGCTTGACGATCCCAACAAACGGCCGGCACCGGTCGAGAAGCGCGCCAATCTCGACCCGATGGAAAATCCCGGCATGTGGACGCTCGACAAGGCGGCGGTGCTTTGGAAGACGCGCGGCAAGGACGGCTTTTCCTGCAACACCTGCCACAACGATCCGAAAGTGGCGTTCAAGACCTGGGCTGCGTCCATGCCCAAATGGGAGCCGCGGCTGAACAAGGTGCTCGGCGTCGAGGAATTCATCACCCGCCACGCCAAGGCCACCACCGGCTTGGCCTGGCTGATGGAGACCGACGAGAACCGCGACATGTCGGTCTATCTGCACAACCTCGCCAACGGCGCGCCGATCGCGGTCGACACCACCAGTGCGGAAGCGAAAGCCGCGATCGAACGCGGCAAGGCGCTGGCGCACCGCAAGCTCGGCGAGCTCAACTTCGCCTGCACCGACTGTCACGGCATATCGGCCAATCACTGGATCCGCGGGCAATGGCTGGGCGAGCCGAAGACCCAGTACGACCATTTCCCGACCTGGCGCACCAGCCTGCTGCAGGTCTGGGATATCCGCCAGCGCTTCCAGTGGTGCCAGGTCAACATCCGCGCCGACGAGCTGCCGCCCGACGCCAAGGAATACGGCGATCTGGAGCTTTATCTCGCGTCGCTGAACGAAGGCGAGAAGCTGAGCGTGCCCGGGATCAGGCACTGACAACCTGTCATTCCGGGGCGCGCCGATAGGCGCGAACCCGGAATCCAGATGCTCGGTTAGCTCTTGTGTGGTTCTGGATTCCGGGTCCGCACGCTTGCGCGCGTCCCGGAATGACGAAATAGGATAGATATTCGATGATCACCCGCCGCGAAATACTCCAGGTCGGCGCGGCCACCGCGGCGCTGACCCTCGGTGGCGGTCTTACGCGCGCCAATTTTACCCGAGCTTTGGCGCAGCAGCGTCTCACGCAAGCCGAGTTGTTGCAATTCGATGCGCTCGGCAATGTCACGCTGCTGCACGTCGCCGACATTCACGGCCAATTGGTGCCGGTCTATTTCCGCGAGCCCTCGATCAATCTCGGGGTGGGGGAGGCGCGCGGACAGCCGCCGCATCTCACGGGTACGGATTTCCTCAAACACTTCGGCATCGCGGCGAAATCGGCCGCGGCCTATGCGCTCACCTCGGAGGATTTCGCGGCGCTGGCGAAGACCTATGGCCGCATCGGCGGGCTCGATCGCCTCGCGACCGTGGTCAAGCGCGTGCGCGCCGAGCGCGGCGACAAGGTGCTTTTCCTCGACGGCGGCGACACCTGGCAGGGCTCGCTCGGCGCGAACGCCAGCAAAGGCCAGGACATGGTCGACTGCATGGCACTGTTGAAGCCCGACGCCATGACCGGCCACTGGGAATTCACCTATGGCGAAGCGCGGGTGAAGGAGTTGATCAAGGGCCTCGGCTTTCCGTTCCTGGCGCTCAACGTGCGCGACACTGAATGGGAGGAGCCGGTCTTCCCGCCGATGAAAATGTTCGAGCGCGGCGGCGTGAAAATCGCCGTGCTCGGGCAAGCCTTTCCCTATACGCCGGTCGCCAATCCGCGCTGGCTGATGCCGAAATGGTCGTTCGGCATTCGCGAGGAGGACGTGCGCGCCAATGTCGAGAAGGCGCGCAAAAGCGGCGCGCAGCTCGTGGTGCTGCTCTCGCACAACGGCTTCGACGTCGACCGCAAGCTCGCCGGTCGCGTACCGGGCATCGACGTGATCCTCACCGGGCACACGCACGATGCGCTTCCCGAGGCAATCAAAGTCGGCAACACGCTGCTGATCGCGTCGGGCAGCCACGGCAAATTCTTGTCCCGGTTGGATATCGACGTGCAGAACAGCGCGGTGATGGGCTTCCGCTACAAACTGATCCCGCTCTTTGCCGACGCCATTGCGCCCGATGCCGAGATGACCGCGGCCATCGCCAAAGCGCGCGCGCCTTACGCCAAGGACCTGGCGCGCGTGGTGGGCAAGACCGGTTCGCTGCTCTACCGGCGCGGCAATTTCAACGGCACCTTCGACGACGTGATCTGCGCGGCGCTGCTCAAAGAGCGCGACGCCGAGATCGCGCTGTCGCCCGGCTTCCGCTGGGGCACCAGCGTGCTGCCGGGACAGCCGATCACCGTCGAGGACATCCACAACGCGACCGCCATCACCTATCCGCAGGTCTACCGCATGGGCATGACCGGCGAACGCCTCAAGCAGGTATTGGAGGACGTGGCCGACAATCTGTTCAACCCCGATCCCTACTACCAGCAGGGCGGCGATATGGTGCGCTGCGGCGGGCTCGGCTACGCCATCGACGTCTCCAAGCCTATTGGCAGCCGCATTTCGGCGATGACGCACTTGAAATCGGGCCAACCGATCGATGCGAAGCGCGAGTACACGGTCGCCGGCTGGGCGAGCGTCAACGAAGGCACGCAGGGGCCGCCGGTGTGGGACCTGGTCGAGCGTTATATCGCGGCGGAGAAGACGGTGCGCGTTTCGCCCAACTCAAGCGTGAAAATTTCGGGTGTTTAGCGGTTTCGCTATTACATTCATGAATTAGAATGTGATAAGAGCGGATCGCCGAGCCATCCGCCGGGAGCTGCCGATGACAGAACCGACCGAGAAAGCCAAGGGCTCACGCCGCCGTTTCCTTGCCGGAGCCGCCGGCCTGGTTGCCGCCGGTGCCGGTACGCGCGCGTTCGCCGATAACACCAAGAACCTGCCGCCCAACGTGCCGGACTGGACACGCCAGCTCGGCGACGGCGTCGGCACGCGGCCTTACGGCCATCCGTCGAAGTTCGAAAAAGACGTCATCCGCCGCACCGTGCCATGGCTGACCGCGACGCCGGAATCTTCCGTCGCCTTCACGCCGCTGCACGAACTCGACGGCATCATCACGCCCAACGGGCTGTGCTTCGAGCGCCACCACGGCGGCATCGCCGAAGTCGACCCGCACGATTACCGGCTGATAATTCACGGCCTGGTCGACAAGCCGCTGATCTTTACGCTCGAGGACATCAAGCGGCTGCCGCGCGTCAACCGCATCCATTTCCTCGAATGCGCCGCCAATACCGGCATGGAATGGCACGGCGCGCAGCTTAACGGCGTGCAGTACACCCACGGAATGCTGCATTGCGTGCAATACACCGGCGTGCCGCTGAAGATTTTGCTCGGACAAGCGGGCCTCAAGCCGACCGCAAAGTGGCTGCTCGCCGAAGGCGCCGACGCCGCGGCGATGACGCGCTCGATCCCCATTGAGAAGGCGCTCGACGATTGTCTCGTCGCCTACCGCATGAACGGCGAGATGCTGCGCCCAGAACAGGGCTATCCGGTGCGCCTCGTCGTGCCCGGTTGGGAAGGCAATATCTGGGTGAAATGGCTGCGCCGCCTCAAGGTCGGCGATGAGCCCTGGTACACGCGTGAGGAGACGTCGAAATATTCCGACCTGATGGAAAACGGCAAGGCGCGCAAGTTCACCTTCGAGATGGACGCCAAATCGGTGATCACCGCGCCGTCGCCGCAGCTCCCGCTCAAGCAGAAGGGCTTCACGGTGATCTCCGGCCTCGCCTGGTCGGGGCGCGGCAAGATCAGCAGAGTTGACGTGTCGCTGGACGGCGGCCGCAACTGGCGCACCGCGGGCATCGACGGGCCGGTGTTCGACCGCGCCTGCGTGCGCTTCTACGCCGAGATCGAGTGGAACGGCGAGCCGTTGCTGCTGCAGTCGCGCGCCATGGACGAGACCGGCTACGTGCAGCCGACCAAGGACGCGTTGCGCAAAATCAGGGGCGCCAATTCGATCTACCACAACAACGGCATTCAGACCTGGTCGCTCAAGCCGGACGGGGAGGTGGAGAATGTCGAAGTCGGTTAGTCTCGCCGCTCTGCTGCTCCTGCTTGCGGCGCCGACGCCGGCGCTGGCGCAAAACAAGGTGCGCAACTACGGCATCGGCCACGTCGCGACGCCCGCCGAAATCGCCGGCTGGAACATCGATGTGCGCCCGGACGGGCAGGGTGCGCCGCCCGGACATGGCTCGGTGAAGGAAGGCGAGAAAATCTACGGCGAGCGTTGCGCCGCCTGCCACGGCGAGTTCGGCGAGAGCGCCGGGCGCTGGCCGCAGCTCGCGCAAGGCAAGGGCACGCTTGCTTCGCCTAATCCGGTGAAGACGGTGGGCTCCTACTTCCCGTATCTCTCGAGCGTGTTCGACTATATTCGCCGCGCCATGCCGTTCGGCGACGCGGAGTCGCTCAGCAACGACGAGCTCTATGCGGTCACCGCCTATGTGCTCAACTTGAACGACATCGTCGACGACAAATTCGTGCTGTCGAAGGAGACCTGGAACCAAGTGAAGATGCCGAACCAGGCGGGCTTCTATAACGACGACCGCGAAACCACCGAGAAGGCGTTCTGGCAACGCAACCCCTGCATGGAGAATTGCCGCGGCCCGGTGAAGATCACCGGCCATGCGCAGGCCGTCGACGTGACCCCGGACGACCAGACCAAGAAGCGCGGGGTGGAGTAGCGCCAAAGCGCAGTTTCGCCTATGACTCCCGGCGACCATCCAGCCGGGCGATCCATGGCCAAGCTCAATCTTTCCGTCGCCGTGCGCGACTACGACCGCACCCGGCCGCTGATGGACGCCCAGGTGGCGATCGACGGCGTCGATCCGGTGTTCATGGCGCTCGACCCGGAGGAAATTTTCTTCCGCGCCTTCCGCCATGCCGAATTCGACATCTGCGAGTTGTCGCTGTCGAGCTTCACGGTGAAGACCGCGCAGGGCACGTGTCCCTATGTCGGCGTGCCGGCCTTCGTGTCGCGCGCTTTCCGCCACACCTCGATCTATGTGCGCACCGACCGCATCAAGAAGCCCGCCGACCTCAAGGGCAAACGCGTCGGCCTGCCGGAATATCAACTGACCGCCAATGTCTGGGCGCGCGCGATCCTGCAAGACGATCACGGTGTCAAGCCGTCCGACATTCATTGGATCCGCGGCGGGCTGGAAGAGGCCGGGCGGCTGGAGAAGATCGCCATCACGCTGCCGAAGGACGTCAAGCTCGACAACGCGCCGGAAGGCCGCACGCTGTCGGCCATGCTGGAAGCGGGCGAGATCGACGCCTTCATCGGCCCGCGCGTGCCGTCCTGCTTTGCGCGCGGCGCGCCGAATGTCGGCTGGCTGTTCGCCGATCCGGTGGCGGCCGCCAAGGACTACTACAGGCGCACCGGCATTTTCCCTATCATGCATATCGTCGGCGTGCGCCGCGAATTGGCCGAGCAACACCCGTGGCTGCCCGGCGCCGTGCTCAAGGCATTCGAGCGCGCCAAGGCGATCGCGGTGGAAAAACTCTGCGACACCTCGTCGGCCAAGGTGACGCTGCCCTTCGTCGAGGAGCGTCTGATGGAGGCGCGCGCGCTGATGGGCCGCGATTACTGGCCTTACGGCGTTAGCGCAAACCGCGCGACGCTGGAGACCTTCCTGCGTCATCACCATGCGCAAGGCCTATCGGCGCGTTTAGTCGCGGTCGAGCACCTGTTTCACCCGGCGACCTTCGAAACCTACAAGTTGTGAATTCATGACCGACATTCATGTCTTGAGCGGCGGCGCGCCACAAGGCGCTTTTGCTATCCTGACGTCGAAATTCGAGCGGGCGAGTGGCCACAAGGTTGCTTACGTGTTCGAGGTGACCTCGGCGCTCGACGCCAGGCTCGCGGCCGGTGAAAAAGCCGACGTGCTGGTCTTGCCGATACCTGTGCTCGACGGCTACGCCAAGGCCGGCAAGCTGCGTGAAGACGCGCGCGCGACCTTCGGCGCCGTCGCCGTCAGCGTGGTGGTCAAAGAAGGGGCGCCGAAGCCGGATATTTCGACCGTGCAGAATTTTCGCGCGGCCATGCTTGCCGCGCGCTCGATCGTGCATGCCACGCCCGGCAAGACGCCGAGCGGTACGCATCTCGGCAAGGTGATGCAGCAGCTCGGCATTGCCGAGGCCATTGCCGGGAAGACAATTCACAAGCCAGCGCTCGACGGCGGCGTCGAGGTCGTCGCCAGCGGACTGGCGGAGATCGGCATTTACCCGGCGAGCGAAGTCGCCGCGGTCAAAGGTCTTAACGTCGTCGGGCCGTTGCCGGTGGGGATCGATCTGACGATTGTCTATGGCGGGGCGGGGACTGTCGGCAGCGACGAGGCCGCAGCCGTTTTCGTGCGTTTCATGGCGGCGCCGGAAAACCGCGGCGCTTGGAAAGCCGCCGGTTTCGAACCGGCGAATTAGCGCATGATCCCGAAAATTGGGCACCGGTTTTCGGATAAGATCATGCGCAATGAAAAATGTTAGGGACGTTCAGGGATACAATCTAAACGGTTCGCGCCCTAGCGCCGCTTGATGCTGTCGAGCCCGCCGAGACGGCCGACCGCCGCATTGGCGCCGATCGCCAGCACGAATAATACGATCAGCATGGCGTACATGCGCGGCATGTCGAACACCGAATAGGCGTTGATGACGAGGAAACCGATGCCGGCACTCGACAGCTTGGTCTCGGCGAGCAAAACGCCGATCAGCGCCACGCCAAGCCCGAGCCTGATGCCGTTGATGATCGGATGGCGCATCGCCGGCAGATAGATCTTCACCACCATCTGCCAATAATTGGCGCGGAAGCTCTCGCCGACACGGATCAGCACCTTGTCGATCCCGCGCATGCCGGCGGCGACGCTGAGCGCGACGGGAAAGAAGCACGACAGCGTGCCGAGCGCGACCTTGGATTCGGGGCCGACGCCGAACCACATGATCATCACCGGGAAGAAGATGATCTTCGGCGTCGGTCCGAGATAATAGATGTAGGATTCGAATGCCTTCGCCAAAAACGGATTGGCGCCGAGCAGGATGCCGACGATAAGCCCGGATAGCCCGCCGATGGTCAGCGCGGCGGCGATTTCGGCGGCGGTAACGCCGAGGTTGAAATAATAATCGGGGCTCGACAGCAGGCCGACGAGCGCGGCCCCGATCGAGGTGAGCGAGGGCACCACGTCGCGGTAGAGCCAGCCGGAATAAGAGAGCAGCTCCCAGGCGGCGAGCAGCGCGAGCACAAATACCCCGCGCAGCAGCGTCACGGGGCTGACAAGCGGCGCGCCTCCGCCCGCGCGGATCAATCGACCGGTCTCAGCCATCGCTCGGCCTTTTCCAATGCCATGAAGAACAGCACGCTGACCAGAATCACAAAGCAGATCGCCGCATAGGTGCCGGGGAGATCGTAACGTTCGGCGAGATCCTCGATGAGCTGGCCGAGGCCGCCGTAGTTGATGAGGAACTCGACGCCGACGATATTGATCAGCGCGAAAATCAGCCCGAGCCGCACGCCGACGAAAATGGTCGGCAAGGCGGCGGGAAAGAGGATTTTCCAGAATTGCTGGGTCGGACTGAGGTTGAAGCTGCGGCCGACGTCGACCAGCACCTTGCGGGTACCGGCGATGCCCTCGATGGTTTTCAGGATGACCGGCGGCAGCGCGGCGATAAAGCCGATCATGATGATGGTCCAGGCGTTGCGTCCGAAGATCACCATGAACAGCGGATACATCAGCACGATCGGCGCCGAGGCCATGGCGGCGACCCAGGTCTCGCAAGCCTGCTGCAACAGCTTGAAGCGGTGCATCAACACGCCGCCGGCGACGCCGAAGACCGTCAGCATAATGCCGGCGGTGAGGCATTCGGCAGCGGTGAACAGGAAGCGCCTGACGATGTGCTCCTCGGCGAACAGCCGGTAGAAGCTGCCGGCGATCTCCGAGGGCGGCGGCACGATGAAGCGGTTGATCGCGCCGCTGCGGATCAGGAGTTCGGCCAGCAGCAGGAAGGCGATGAACGTGGCAAGGCCGACCAAAGGGGCGGCATAGCGGCCGGTCCGTACGCGGGAGGCGGTCACGACGCACCCCCGTCGTGGTGCAGCGCGTGCGCTTCCTCATCGCGCATGCCGCGGCTCGCCTCTTCGCGCAGGTCGTTCCAGATCTGCGCCACGTAATGACCGAAGGCGTCGCTGGAGACGATCTCCGAGGATGCTCGGGCGCGGCAGGTCGATATCGACGATGCGCTTCGTCTTGCCGGGCCGGTAGGTCATCACCAAAATGCGGTCGGACATCTGCACCGCCTCGGTGATGTTGTGGGTGATCAGCAGCGTCGTCTGTTTCAACTGCTGTTGGATCTGCAGCACCTTGTCGCCGAGCAGCAACCGGGTCTGCTCATCGAGCGCGGCGAAGGGCTCGTCCATCAGCAGGATTTTCGGCTCGGAGGCGAGCGTGCGGGCCAGCGACACGCGTTGCCGCATGCCGCCGGAGAGTTCGCCCGGATAGCGGTTTTCGAAGCCGTCGAGGCCGACCAGCGCGATGAAATGCTTGGCGCGCTCGGCGCGTTGCGCGCGCGGCATGCCGATGAGTTCGAGCGGGAAGGCGACATTGTCGATCACCGTGCGCCAGGGAAACGTCGATTCCTCTTGGAACACCATGCCGATCGAGCGATGCGGGCCGGCAATGGTTTCGCCGCCAACGCTGACCGTACCGTCGTGATGGCTGAGCAGCCCGCCGATCACGTTGAATAACGTCGATTTGCCGCAGCCGGAAGGGCCGATGACCGAGAGGAATTCGCCCGGCTTGACCTTGAACGAGACGTTGTCGACCGCGGTGATCGGGCCTTCCGCCGTGTCGTAGCGCACGACGATATCGTCCACCGTCAGGATGGCGTCGTCGGGGCGCGGCGCCGTTGGCATGGGCTAGTTTTCCTTGCGCATGATCTTATCCGAAAACCGGTTCCCACTTTTCGAGATCATGCGCTATTCGCTCGTGCGCGTCATCGTCGCGGTCATGGCCGCCGTATAGCCGGGCTCCACCCGCACATCGACCACCGCCACGGCGCCGGCTTCGACCGCGGCAATAGCTTTCGCAAAAGTCGCGGGCAAATCGGCGATCGCGCTCACCGGGCCGAAGCCCTGCGCGCCTTGCGCGCGGGCGATGCCGGCAATGTCAATGTCGGGTTCGGAAATGCGCTGGCCGACCCAACGGTTTTCCACCGGACGGTTGCGCATGCGGGCGACGCGCTCCTGGTGCAATTCGTCGTTGAAGAAGGAGCGGTTGTTGGCAACGACAATGAGCAGCGGGATTTTGTAATGCGCCGCAGTCCATAGTGACGTGCAGCCCATCATGAAATCGCCGTCGCCGCAGACCGCGACTGCAAGCCGCCCGGAACCTTTAAGCGCCAGCGCCGCGCCGACCGAAATGCCCGGACCGCCGCCGACCCCGCCGCCGCCGTCCGAGCCTAGATAATCGAGTGGGTGCATGAACGCCCAACTGGCGCCGTTCCATGACAGCGAGACATGGGTGAGCGAGGTCGGCCTTGTCCCCACCGCTTTGCGTAAGGAATGGGCGAGATGATCGACGGTGAGCCGGTCGCCGCTCAGCTTAGGGTAGTCCTTGGCGCGCGCCACGATAACCCGCGACGGGCCGGGCCCGAGCGCCGCGAGCAGCGGCGGTACGGCGGCGTCGGGTTCGCAGGCGATGAACACGTCGACCGGCGGCAGGCCTTGATAGTCCATGCTCCAGCCGTTGTGCAGATGGTGGTCGATGCTCACTTGCACGATCTTGGCCGTCACCGCGCCCGCCTGCTTGAGCGTGCCGGCGAGGTCGACCCAGTCGAGGCTGAGGATGACGTCGGCGGCGCGGATTGCCTCCAGCCCATCGGACGACGGGGCGAGGAAGCTCGGCGTACCGATATGCAGCGCGTGATGCGTGGGGAAGGCGGCGCCGACCTTGATATCGGTGACGACTCGGCCGCCCAGCCGCTCGGCGAGCGCAACGCGCGCGTCCCAAGAGCCTTCGCTGCGCGACACCCGGCCGGCGAGGATCACCACATGGTTGGCGTCGCGCAAAAGCGCTGCGGCTTGCGCGACGGCGTCGGCCGGTGGGCGCGCTTTCGACCGGCGGCATGTAGCGGGCGGTGTCGATGGGCGCGAGCGGCTCGGCGAGTTTCTCCTCCTGCAATCCGGCGTCGAGATTGACGTAAATCTGGCCCGCACGGCGCGGTGGCGGCGATCCAGCCGGCGCGCAGGATCGCCTCGCGCGCGGCGAGCGGCGAGGCCGGCTGATCGTCCCATTTGGTGTAGCCGCGGATGAGCGCGCCCTGGTCGCGCGCGGTATGGATCCAGTCGATCCAAGGCCGGCGCTTCACCGCATCGACCGGGCCGGTGGCGCCGAGCACGACCATCGGCATGCGGTCGCACCAGGCGTTGAACAGGCCCATGGTCGCGTGCATCAGCCCGACATTGGAATGCACCGCGACCGCCATCGGCTTGCCGGTGACTTTGGCGAACCCATGCGCGATGGCGACCGCGTTTTCCTCGTGCAAGCAGAGCAGCATCTGCGGCCGCGTATTGCCGAGATAATTCACCAGGCTGTCGTGCAGGCCGCGATAGCTGGCGCCGGGGTTGAGCGCGATATAGGGAATGTCGAGGGCGCGCAGCGCATCGGCGGCGACATCGCTGCCGAAACCCGCGGCATTGACGCCGGCGGGAATGGGCCGGTCGAGCGCCGCGATCGCGGCGGGCTGTTCCTTGTCGGATTTTGGCTTCGGCACTGTGTGATCCTGGCATCACGTATTGACGATGCCGGCATTGGAACGGATCACGGGGTTTGACGCAACCGGGCCAGCACCTTCAAGCCCGCATAGCCGTCGGCCGGCTGCATGCCGGCCTTTTTCTCGAAGGCAAGGATGGCCTTGACCGTGTCGCTACCGGTGCGGCCGTCGATGCCGTCGGTCGGAAAGCCGCGTTCATTGAGCCGGCGCTGGATTTCCTTCACCTCGGCAAGCGTGAGCGTGCGCTCGCCGCCGGGAAACTGCTGGTGGAACGGCGGGTCGCCGCGAATGAGGTCGCCGAGATGCAGCAGCGCCAGCGTGTAATTGGTCGACGGATTATAGGAATAGACGGCGTAGAAATTCCGCCCGACCAGGAAAGCCGGCCCGCCGCGCACCGGCACCCAAAGTTTCACCCGGTCGCCCGGCCGCGCGAAGGGCCCGCCGTCGGCGCGCTTGACCCCAAGCGCCTGCCATTGCGCGTAACTGCGCCAGCCGCCCGCCTCGCGGCCGCCGAGTTTGACCTCGCAGCCCCAGGTTTCGCCGCGCTGATATTTGCCGCGCTCGACCAAGATAGCGCGCGGTGCCGGCAAGTGAATCGTCCGGCTTGCCGATAGGGCGTGACGCGGCCGTCGCGGTCGTAATCGACGCCCATATGCAGCCACACCTCCGGCATCCATTGGGTGTGGCCCATGGCGCCGGCCCAGGAGCCGATCATGTCGGCAGGTTTCGCCCAGCCGTGATCGACGATGGTGAGCGCGTTGAGCAATTCGGCTTCCCAGTAGGAACGCCGGCGCTGCTCGCCCCAAGCAAGTGCCGCGAGCGCCGGGATCACCGGCCGCATATATTTCGGATTGACGATGACGTCGCCGAAGGAGGACTCCATGCCCCACAGGCCGAGCATGGTGTAGCGGTCGACGCCGTAATCCTTCTCGATGCGGGCAAACAGGCCGGCATATTCCTTGGCGCGTTCCTTGCCGGTGATGACGCGCCAGTCGGAACAGCGCCGGTTGATATATTGCCAGACCTGTTCGGTGAATTCCGGCTGCGCATGAAACTGCGCGAACACGCTGGTGTCGGGCGTGAGCGTGCCCATCACGCGGTCATAAGTCGCGGCCGTTATCCCGCGCCGCAGCGCGCGGGCGCGAAATTCGGCGACCCAATGGGCGAAGGCGGGCGTTTGCGCGGCAAGCGTTGGTCCGCTGAACGTAAAAGCCGCGGATGCGCCGATTGCGCCCTTAAGCCAGGCGCGGCGGCTCAAGGGAAACCCCGAAGGTTCAATCCGGAAGAATCGTGGCATGCGGCATTGTAGGCATGACGCCTTGGCAAACAATCGCGCTTCACTCGTCTTTTTTGTGGCGGCGACGGTGATGGCGATGGCGCCGATGCGGCTTGTCTTCCTCTGCGGATTTCTTTTCCGCTTTGGTCGGCGGCGGCGCGGCCACGGGCGTCGCAGCGGGCGTTGCCGCGGCAGCGGGAACCTCCGGCGGCGGGGCCGGATGCAGGATCACCGGCGGTTTGACGGGAACCGGCGGTTGCGGTTCCCCCGGTTTGATCTCGGTGCCGCGTCCGCCGATCAGCCGCTCGTAGGCCGCGACCAGCGTCATGTAGGGATTGACCCACACCCAGCCGATCTCGGTGAACACCTGGATGTTGAAATGCAGGTGGTAGGAGGTGCCGTTCTCTTTGTCGCCCCAGGTCGCCACCTGGCCGATGATCTCGCCTTCGCTCACCTGTCGCCCGTTGAGCAAGCCGTCGGTGTCCATGATTTTCGGATTCATGTGCAAATAACGAAAGCGCACGTGTTCGTTGGCGCTGTTCACCACGATATAGGCGGATAGATTTCCCGCCCGGCGGCGGATCGTCCCGTTCTGCACGGCGGCAACGTAATCCTGATAGGGCAGGCAGCGGTCGGCCTCGGCGTTGAACAGCACGCATTTGCTTGGTCTGATGTCCTCGCCTTGGTGGCCGTAGCCGCCCGGGCATTGGCCGACCAAGAAGTCGCGCTGTTCGCAGAAATTGTCGCGCCATGGATAGGTGAAATTCACCGCCGCCGATTCATCGAACACCAGCGGCTTGCCGTTTACCTTGCAGCTGTAGGTCGCGCCCTTTTTGCCCATGCGTCCGTTCATACCGGTGCGGTAGCAATCGCCCCAAGGCATGAAGGATTGCGATTTCACGTAACCCGGCGCGTAGGCCAATGGAAAGCGCATGCGCGCATAGACGTGGTAGTCGACCCGGCCCCACATTTTGTGCCAGCCCGAATTCTCGATCAGGTCGCCGGGGCTGTAATACGTGAAATCCGATTTTGCCGACGGCCGGCTGAGGTCGGCGACCGGTTGCGCGATCTTGGCCGGCGCCCCGCCGGCGGTGTGCAGCGCTTTGAGAAAGCGCAGCGCCAGCGGATCGGCCTCCTTGCAGGCGAGATGCTTGGACGACGGGTGCATGTCGTAGCACTGGATCGACAGCACATAAGGCACGCCGAAGCGGCGGAACACGTAACGCAGGTGCGCTTCGCTTAAGATTCGCCGCATGCCGGGAAAAGCGTCGGCAATCTCCTTCGGCGGCGGCGTTTCCTTTTCGATGTGGTCGGGGCCATCGAGATCGTAGACGAAGGCCGCGCCGGAGATCTCGAAGACGATCGGCTTTTCGAAGCGGATTTTCAGCCCGTCTTCCTTGTCGCTCAGCGTGAAGGTCGCGTCGTAACCGGCGGGACCGGCCAGGAAGAATTTGGTCGGATGAAACCCGGCGAAATATTTCTCGGAACTTGCGGCGTCCGCCTTGCCGTCGGCGACGTCCTTGGCGAAGACGTCGACGTCGAATGGCAGCAGCACCGGCACCGTGCTCTTGCCGATACCGGCGAAACGCTTTTCGGTCGCCGCGTTAAGCCGAGAAAAGGCCTCGGCCGGCGTGCCGGCGCTGCCGGTCAGGCTGGCGGCGGCTGCGTCCCAATTGACGGTCGTGAGCTTGATGGCCGGGGCTTCGAACTCGGTCGCGGCGACCGGGCCGCCGACGAGCAATGCCAGGCTCAACAGAACGGCACGTTTCAGCAAATTTCCCTCATCCGGCCCGCCAGCCGGGCTGCACGGTCGGTTCGCCGGAGTTAACGGCATCGCCTCGCGGCAGACAAGGCCGGCAGATTGAGGGAAGGGTGTGGCCGCGCGAGGCTCAATCCTTCGCGCGCTCAACGTAAGAGCCGTCGGCGGTCATCACCACCACGCGGGTGCCGGGCACGATGTGGGTCGGCACCATGGTGCGCACGCCGTTCGACAGCATCGCCGGCTTGAATGAGCCGGACGCCGTCTGGCCCTTCATGGCCGGCTCGGTCTCGGTTATTTCCAGCGTTACCTTCTGCGGAATCTCGAGTGAGATGGCGATACCCTCGTGGATGGCAAGCTGGACTTTCATGCCTTCCTGCAGATAGGCGGCCATATCGCCGACGATGTCGGCTTGCAGGGCGACCTGGTCGTAGGTCTGGTCGTTCATGAAATGGAAGCCGTCGCCGTCCTGGTAGAGGTAGGAGTATTCCACTTCCTCGACATGCGCGCGCTCGACTCCGTCGGTGGTTTTGTAACGCATCTGGGTCTTCACGCCGTCGGAAATCCGGCGCATATCGACCTGCGTGGTGGGGGTGCCCTTGCCGGGATGAAAACTTTCCGAGTTGAGCACGACATAGAGCTTACCGTCGATATCGACGATATTGCCTTTGCGGAGCTGGCTAGCGATGACCTTCACGATATCGATCCTTGAGCTTAACGGCGGCGGCGGCCGCGGATTCGGGGCGCACCATACTCATCTTGGCGCAGGACGCCAGCCCCAGCGGGTTTTCGGCCGCAGGAGGTCCAGCACGAGGTCTATGTGGCGCTAAACCCACCGTTTTGGCGGCCCGACGTCCATGCCGACCGTAGGCCGTTTCTGCTGGCGCGCAACCGCATCGCCGCGGCCGTCCGCGCCTGGTTTTCGGTACGCGATTTCGTCGAGGTGGAGACCTCGGTTTTGCAGGTTTCCCCCGGCAACGAGACGCACCTGCATGCCTTCTTGACCGACCTGATCGGGCCGGGCGGGGAGCGGCGTCCGCTCTACTTGCGTACTTCGCCGGAATTCGCCGCCAAGAAGCTCTTGGCGGCGGGCGAGGCGCGGATTTTCGAATTCGCCCGCGTCTTCCGTAACCGCGAGCGCGGCGCGCTGCATCATCCCGAATTCACCATGCTCGAATGGTACCGGGCGAACGAGCCGTACCAGACGCTCACGGACGACTGCGCCGACCTCATGCAAGAAGCCGCGCGCGCCGCCGGCGCCACGCGCTTCACGTTCCGCGACAAGACGATCGACCCCTTTGCCGCGCCGGAACGCCTGACGGTCGCGGAGGCGTTCGACCGCTATGCCGGGATCGATCTCCTGGCGACCGTCGTCCAAGGGCAGGGCGACTGCGACAAGCTCGCCGCAGCGGCGGCGAAGGCTGGCATAGCCACCGCACCCGACGACACCTGGGGCGACATCTTCAGCCGCATATTGGCCGAGCGGGTCGACCCGCATCTCGGCGTCGGCCGCGCGACATTATTATATGAGTATCCGCTGCCGCTGGCGGCGTTGGCGCGGGCGAAACCGGGCAGCACGCAAGTGGCCGAACGCTTCGAGCTTTACGCCTGCGGGGTGGAGCTCGCCAACGCCTTTGGCGAGTTGACCGACGTCACCGAACAACGCGCGCGCTTTGCGGCGGCGATGGACGAGAAGCAGCGCATCCACGGCGAACGCTATCCGCTCGACGAGGATTTTCTGGCGGCCTTGGCGCGAATGCCACAGGCGTCGGGCATCGCGCTCGGTTTCGACCGGCTGGTCATGCTGGCGACCGGTGCACAACGTATCGAGCAGGTGCTATGGACGCCGGCGGTCGAGCCGTAAATCAAGAGGTAAAGTTATGAAGACGCTGCGCAATACCACGCAACTCTGCGAGCACGGCCTGTTGGCGCCGGAGCGGCGCGCCGCCTTGGACGCGGTCGCCGCGCGCTACACGGTAGCGCTGCCGCAGGCTATGGCCGAACTGATCGACGCGAACGACCCAACCGATCCGATCGCGCGGCAGTTCATTCCCGATATGGCCGAACTCGACATTGAGCGGCAGGAGCGCGCCGACCCGATCGGCGACGAGGCGCATTCTCCCGTCGAGGGCATCGTACACCGCCATCCCGACCGCGCGCTGCTCAAGCTGACGCCGGTCTGCGCGGTCTATTGCCGCTTCTGCTTTCGCCGCGAAATGGTCGGGCCGGAGAATGGCAAGCCGCTGTCGGCGGCGGCGCTAAGCGCCGCGCTCGATTATATCCGCAGCCGGCCCGAGATCTGGGAAGTCATCCTCACCGGCGGCGATCCGCTGGTGCTGTCGGTGCGCCGCTTGCGCGCGGTGATGCGTGAACTCGGCGCAATCGAGCACGTCAAGGTGCTGCGCATCCACACCCGCGTGCCGATCGCCGAGCCCGCGCGCATGACGGCGGAGCTTACGCGCGCGCTCAAGGCCAAAGGCAAGCCGACGTATGTCGCGCTGCACGTCAATCATGCGCGCGAACTGACCGCCGCCGTGCGCGCTGGCGTCGCGCGGCTCGCCGACGCCGGCCTGCCGCTGCTCGGCCAATCGGTACTGCTCAAGGGGGTCAACGATACGCCGCAGGCGCTGAGCGAATTGATGCGCGCGTTGGTCGAATGCCGCATCAAGCCTTATTACCTGCACCACGCCGATCTCGCGCCCGGCACGGCGCATTTCCGCACCGACATCGCGACCGGGCAGGACTTGATGCGCGGCCTTCGCGGGCATCTGTCGGGCCTGTGCCAGCCGGCTTACGTGCTCGATATTCCGGGCGGCCACGGCAAGTCGCCGATCGGCCCGACGTATCTCACGCAAGCCGGATCGAACGGTTCAGCGCATTATGTCGTCGAGGATTTCAACGGCGGGCGGCACCGCTATCCGCCGTTAGGATAACCGCTCGTCCCCGCGAAAGCGGGGATCCATTGTAAACTTCCGATGACTCTGCGAGTGCCGCTTTGGTTTCCCGCTTGTGCGGGAATGAGCGGAATAGGCGTTAATGCCGGATCGCGAGTAGGTCGAGCAGGGCCGCCGCCACCGCCAGGCTGGCGAAACCGATGAATACGACCGCGATCACCGCGTTCCACACGAAGTGAACGTCGCGCCGCAAGGCCGCCACCACATTCTTTCTATTGACCATGCCTTGACGCTCCTTAGGGAGCTGCGTCGCCCGGCAGCACAATCTAACCGTCGGGAATCGTCCCGCCTATAATTTCCGCATTAATTATCGCGGGAAATGCGGATGATTGCCGCATGACAGGCATAACCTGAATTCGCGCGTCGTCGCCGCAGGCTTTGGCGAAGTTCCGCGTTGCCGCAGGCAAAGCGGTTCCGCCGAGCCTCGATTCAGCGTAATGACAACGCGCGGGAGCGCGGCGCCGCCGGCCGCTGTGACGATATGGCGCGCCCTAGGGGATTCGAACCCCTGTTACCGCCGTGAAAGGGCGGTGTCCTAGGCCTCTAGACGAAGGGCGCACACGCGCTGGCCAGGCGAAATGGAAACCGGTTCGCCGTCCGGCCAGCGCGTAATCGTAATAGTGCGGCCGGAGGCCGCGTTCAGGCGGCGACGTATAAAGAGCTTCGCCGCCAGCGGCAATTACCATTTTCCCGTGTTCGGCATCGACTTCCAGGGCTCCTGCGGGGGCTTCGCCGCGCCCTTCTGCAGGAGTTCGATGGAATGGTGGTCGGGCGAGCGCACGAAGGCCATGTTGCCGTCGCGCGGCGGCCGGTTGATGGTGACGCCCGCCTTCATCAGCTTCTCGCAGGTGGCGTAGATGTCGTCCACTTCATAGGCGAGGTGCCCGAAAAAGCGCGCCTCGCCATAATCCTCGGTATCCCAATTGTAGGTCAGTTCCACCTCCGGACCGGGGCGGCCTTTCTTCTTGCTCGCCTCGACCTGCTCCATATCGTCGGCGCCGGCCAGGAAGACGAGGGTATATTTGTTTTTTTCGTCGACCCGGCGGCGGGTCTCCTTGAGGCCGAGCTTGTTGACATAAAAATCGAGTGCGGCATCGAGATTGCGTACGCGTAGCATGGTGTGCAGATATCTCATGGCTCGGACCTCTTGTACGATGGACGGCCGACCTGGCCGCGGCGACAATATAACGAGCTATAAGCTATAATAATGACTGCACCCGATCTGCAGACAGCAATTTCTTCTTTGCGCGGCCTTATCGAGGGGGCGGGCGCGATCGTCCCCTTCACCGGGGCCGGCATATCCACCGAATGCGGTATCCCCGATTTCCGCTCGCCCGGCGGCTTATGGAGCAAGAACCGGCCGATCGAGTTTGGCGATTTCCTTGGCTCGAGCGAGATGCGCGACGAGGCCTGGCGCCGGCGCTTCGTCATGGAGGAGAACTTCGTCAAGGCGCGGCCGGGGCGGGGGCACCTGGCGCTCGGTAGCCTCTATCGCGCCGGCAAGGTGCCGGGGCTGGTGACGCAGAATATCGACAATCTGCATCAGGCCTCCGGCATCGCGTCCAAAGACGTCGTCGAATTGCACGGCAACACCACCTATGCCGTGTGCCTAGAATGCGACCGGCGCTACGAATTGGCTTGGGTCAGGGAAAAATTCGAGGCCGCCGGCCGCCACGCGCCCGACTGCGATTGCGGCGGCTTCATCAAGACCGCCACGGTGTCGTTCGGCCAGTCGATGCCGGCCGAGGCGATGGCGCGTGCCGAACAATTAAGCAAAAGCTGCGACCTGTTTCTTGCCATCGGCTCCTCGCTGGTGGTGTGGCCGGCGGCGGGTTTCCCGTTGATGGCCAAGCGCAACGGTGCCGCCCTTGTCATCATCAACCGCGAGCCGACCGAGTTCGACGAACTCGCCGATCTTGTCGTCAATCACGACATCGGCGACGTGCTCGAACCCTTCATCGGGCACTGATTCGCGGGGCTTTCCACTGTGCATAGACCTGTGCGCAAGCACATTTTGCACTTTGCCGCGCGGGACCCGGTGTTATCTTGAATTTATAGATTCGTTGAAGCGTCCTTGAAGAGGCGCCAGAAAAACGGCGGCGTGCGGCGTCATGGCGTCGGACGGGATTGAATCAAAAATGCCTGGAAGCAATCTCCGGCCGGGGACGGTCAGAGAACTCGTCGATGAAACAGGAGCCACCCTTATCGAGGTGGCCGGTGTCATCAAGTGGTTCGATGTCGCCAAGGGTTTTGGCTTCATCATCCCGGACAATGGCATGCCAGACGTGCTCTTGCACGTGACCTGCCTGCGCCGCGACGGCTACCAGACCGCCTATGAAGGCGCGCGGGTGGTGTGCGAGGTGCTGCAGCGGCCCAAGGGCCTGCAGGCCTTCCGCGTCATATCGATGGACGAGTCGACCGCGGTGCACCCGGCGCAGATGCCGCCGCCGCGCACCCATGTCACGGTGACGCCAACCAGCGGGTTGGAGCGCGCCCAGGTGAAATGGTTCAACCGCCTGCGCGGCTTCGGCTTCCTGACCCGCGGCGAAGGCACACCGGACATCTTTGTGCACATGGAGACGCTGCGCCGTTACGGGCTCGCCGAGTTGCGGCCGGGGCAGACCGTTTTGGTCCGCTTCGGGCCCGGGCCCAAGGGCCTGATGGCGGCCGAGGTCCATCCGGACGGCGGCTCGCTCGGCCCCGCCTCGCACTGACCGGCCGCTAGAGTTCCGGCCCATTTTCCCATTGCCGCTCGGCAGCCCGGCGCGTAAAGGCCTGCGCATGCGCGCCTTGCGGTTCACCGCTTTCGTTCTGTTCGCCCTTCTTTTCGCCGCCGGTCCGGTGCGGCCGGCGGGGCTCGAGACGCTGGAGATCGCCAGCAAGACCGGGGTGCACGCCTTTGCCGTGGAAATCGCCGATACCGAGGCCGCCCGGACGAAGGGCTTGATGTTCCGTAAGGAATTGCCGGAAGGCCAAGGCATGTTGTTCGATTTTGACCAGGAGCAGGAGGTGGGGTTCTGGATGGAGAACACCTACATCCCGCTCGACATGATCTTCATCCGCGGCGACGGACGCATCCTGCGCATCGAGGAAAACACCCAACCGCTGTCGACGCGGATCATCCCGTCCGGCGGCCCGGTGCGCGCGGTGCTCGAGGTGATCGCCGGCACCGCCCGCAAACTGGGCATCGCGCCGGGCGACCGGGTCGGCTTCCGCATCTTCAAGGGCCCCTGAGTTGATGGGGCCGCCGCAAGCGTGTATCGCGTCACCGGTCGGGGCGTAGCGCAGCCCGGTAGCGCATCTGCTTTGGGAGCAGAGGGTCGCAGGTTCGAATCCTGCCGCCCCGACCAGCCGGCACCCGGCGGCGTCAATTGCCGCAATGGGCGACAAAATCCAAGATGCGCGCAATCGTGTCTGGCTCCGCCAACAGCGGCGCGTGGCCCTGATCGGGCACTTCGAGGGTTTCCAGCGCGGCGCGGCGCGCGCGCATCGCCTCGACGGTCGCCGGCGTCAGGATGTCGGAATTCTCGCCGCGGATCACCATCACCGGCCTTTGGGCGAGCGCGTCGAATTCCTTCCATAGTGGGGGAAACGGCTTTTCGAAATTGACCCCCTCCAGCGTCTGCCTCAGCTTGGGGTCATAGGTCGTCACCAGGGCGCCGTTCTCCTCGCGGAAAGTGCGGTGCGCGGCGGCGAGCCAATCGTCCGGCCCGAGCTTGGGAAATTGCGCGTCGAACAGCCGGCGCAAGACCTCGGCGCCTTCCTCGAAGCTTCGCGGCTGCGGCAGCTTGCCGACATAGCCCTTGATGCGCATCAGTCCCTTCGGCTCGATCACCGGGCCAATATCGTTGAGCACGACCCCGGCAATGGCGGTCGGCCGCACGGCGGCAAGCAGCATCGACAGGATGCCGCCGCGCGAAGTGCCGACCAAGACCGCCGGCATGGCGTCGAGCGCGGTCATGACCGCGAGCACGTCGCCGAGCTCGACCTGGAAGCTGTAATTATCTGGATCGCGGTCGTATTCGGACCGTCCGCGGCCGCGATAATCGAGCGCGATGACGCAGCGCGGCCGGCGCTCGTCGCCGGCGAGCGCTTGCGCCAGCGCCGTGAAGTCCTCCGCCGTGCGCGCCAAGCCCGGCAGGCAGACGACCGGCAAGGCCGCCGAGCTGCGCCGGCCGTAACAGCGCGCATGCAGCCGCAAGCCGTCGCTGGCGGAGATGAATGTCGACGTCGCGGGTGCGGAGGTCGTCGTGGCGATCATGCCGGCGCAGGGTGGACGATCGGCGGCTTCATTTCAATTCGCCCCGGCGCCACGCCGCAGATCGGCCTCGATCATCAGCCGGTTGCTGCCGCCGAAGCGGGCGCGGTAGACCTGCAGGTTCTCCATGATCCGCTCGACATAATTGCGCGTCTCGGCGATCGGGATGCGCTCGACCCAGTCGACCGGATCGACCTTGGGGTCGCGCGGGTCGCCATAGGCGGCGATCCACTGGCGCACGCGGCCGCGCCCGGCATTGTAGCCGGCGAAGGTGAGGATGTAGGAGCCGTTATAGCCGTGCAGCAGGTTGGACAGCTCGGCCGCGCCCATCTGCATGTTGTAGACCGGATCGCTAAGCAGCCGGGCGCGGTTATAGGTCGCCTTGAAGTGCTTGGCGGTGTCCTGCGCTGCCTCTGGCGTCACCTGCATCAGACCCATGGCATGGGCGCTGGAGACGATCTTCTGGTTGAAGTGGCTTTCCTGGCGGGCGATCGAATAGGCGACCGCCGGCTCGATCGGCGGCGCGATCGGCCTGTAATCGGGTAGGCCGGCGGTCGGATAGGCGTAAAAGTCGAGCGGCAAGCCCCGGCCATAGGCGCCCTGGCCGAGCAGCAGCATGGAGCGGCCGTCGTCATGCCGGCCGGCGAGTTCGGCCAATGCCGCCATGCCGGCGAGATCGGTGCCGCTCTCGCCGATTTCGGCGAAAATCGAGGCCAGCATGTCGCGCTCGCCGAGCGTGTAGAGGATTTCCGCCGCGCGCACGACTTCCAGATTGTCGAGCACGCGCCGTTCCGGGGGCGTGAATGAGGGCGGTCCGCGCAGACCGAGATCGGTGAGGCCGAGCCGGCCGCGCGCCAATTGCCCGTAATAGGTCACGGTATATTGCGCCGCCATTTCGTAATAGGCCTTGGCTTGCGCGCGGTGGCCCATGGCCTCGGCGGCGCGCCCCTGCCAGTAGCCGCCGCGGGCGAGCGCGTGCGGGTTGACCGTGCCTTGCGGGATGGCGGCGAAATAGGCGGCGGCGGTCTTCGGGTCGTGCAAATAGCGCAGCGCGATCCAGCCGGCGGTGAAATGCTGGTCGACGCGGTAATTGTCCTGCGGCGGCGAGACGGCGTCGCGCGCCACGCGATAGGCGGTCTTCGCATCGCCATCGTCGAGCAGCTTGCGCACCAGGAGCCGCCGCTCGACCCACCATTGGTTCAGGTCGACCAGCGCCTCGGGGTCTTGCGGCACAGTGAGGATCAGTCTGCCGGCTTCCTCCGCCTTATTCTGTTTACGCAGCCATTGCACCCGGGCAAAAATATAGCCGGGATCGTTGCGGGCGGCGGCCGGCACCGCGTCGAGCAGCGCCTTGGCATTGTTCAAGCGTTTGATCACCGCCGTGCGCGCGCGGCCGATCGCCAATTCGTCGCCGCCGAGGCGTTGCGCGGCGCGCATGCCGGCCTCGATGTCGTCGGCGTAGAAACGCTGCTCCATGCGCGCCTTGTGGTCGGCGCGCGTGAGCAGATCGCCGAACATTTCGAGCACCTTGCTTTCGACGTCGGCGCTGCAATCCTCATTGCGCCAGGCATACCGCACCAAGGCGGCGGCACCGGCGCGGTCGCCTTTGGCGAGCAACGCGTGCGCCAGCATATAGTGACCCTTGGCGGTGGTCGGCTTATGGTTGGCGAAGAAGGCGAGCACGGTTGCGTCGTCGAGCCTGTCGTTCCACAGCGCGTTCTCGGCGCGGCGGCGGAACAGGGGCGCGTGCGGCCAGCTCGGGTTGGCGTTGATGAACGCAGCATAACGCGCGAACGGCGGGTTGGTATTGTCGCTGCGCAGGATCACCCATTCGGCGAGCTTGCGGGCGACCGGATCGGTAATGGATTTCTCGGTCTCATTGGCGTCGGCATCCTTGCCCTTGCGGGCGTCCTCGATCACCCGCCTCACCGCCGCGATATCGTCGGGCGAGGTGGCCGCGCTCGGCGCCACCGCGAACGGCCCGGAGACCGGACGCGCCAGCGGCTTGAACAAAGCGCGGCTCGCGAACAGCGCGCCGCGCAAGCCGACATTGGCCTGTGCGTAGGCGGAGAGCCCGCCGCTAGCGTGCGGGCGTGGGCGCGGCAGCGGAACATTGCGCACGATGCGCGCGGCGGGTTTCTTGGCCGCAGTTTCGGCGACTTCGTTGCCGGCATGGATGGCTGGACGCAGGCGCGGCGCGGCCGGCTTTTTCGGCTTGGCCAAGGCCGTATCGGCGACGAGCGCGCCGATCGCCGCGAACGCCAGGGCTTTGGCCCAGCGGGTCGGTCTATTCGGGTCCATGCAGTCTCTTGCCCGGTCTGTCTCGCGCCGCCGGATGCCGACTCAGAGGCGTACGCCCGACGTCCCATTAGGCCAATATCGCCGCCCAAGGGATAGCGAAAACCCCAAGGCCGTTAACGTGACCCGAAAGCCGGGCAAAAGCGAGGCGGGCTGCCATTTGTCGGCATTTATCAAGCCTATTCATGGACCTATTCGGCGGGAGGGCTTTCATCGCTTGAGGCGACCCGGTATCTATGGGGAAACGGGCGCAAGCCCTGTGGAGAAGTCGTCGCAAGGAACCCCGCCATGACCGCCAAGACGAGCTTCCGAGGATCGTTCACTGCGCTGGTCACGCCGTTCAAAAACGGCGCGCTCGACGAAAAGGCGTTCCGCGATCTTGTCGATTGGCAGATCGCCGAGGGCACCAACGGCTTGGTGCCGGTCGGCACCACCGGCGAGAGCCCGACGCTCTCGCACGACGAGCACAAGCGGGTGGTGGAATGGTGCGTCGACCAGACCAAGGGCCGCGTCCCGGTCGTCGCCGGCGCCGGGTCCAACTCGACCGCCGAGGCGGTCGAACTGTCGCGCCACGCCGAGAAGGCGGGCGCCGACGCGGTATTGATCGTGACGCCCTATTACAACAAGCCGACCCAGGAAGGGCTCTACCAGCACTACAAGGCGATCAATGACGCCATCGGCATTCCGATCATCATCTACAATATTCCCGGCCGCTCCATCGTCGACATGTCGGTCGACACCATGCGGCGGCTCTACGAGTGCAAGAACATCGCCGGCGTCAAGGATGCGACCGCCAACATGGCGCGCGTGTCGCAGCAGCGCGCCGCCATGGGCGAGGATTTCAACCAGATGTCGGGCGAGGACATCACCGCGCTTGGCTTCATGGCGCATGGCGGGCATGGCTGCATCTCGGTGACCTCGAACGTGGCGCCGCGGCTGTGCAGCGAGTTTCAGAGCGCGTGCCTCAAGGGCGATTTCAAGGCCGCGCTGAAGCTGCAGGACAAGCTCGCGCCCCTGCACGTCAATCTGTTTGTCGAAACCAGCCCGGCGCCGATCAAATACGCCATGTCGCTGATCGGCAAATGCGATCCTTCGGTGCGGCTGCCGATGGTGCCGGCGAGTGAAAAAGCGCAAAGCGCGGTGCGCCAAGCTATGGTGCATGCCGGGCTGATCAACTAGGGCGCCGCCCGGCTAGATTTCCTCGAACACGCCGGTCGCGGGATTTTTGCCGCAGTGATCCCAGTCGAACGCGCGCCCGTTCATGGCCACGTAAACGCCGGGCGGCTTGCATTGCGCGGCCGCCACGGCAAAGCCGAGGTTGAAGTCGGCGTCGGAATCCTTCATGCGCGCCGGCTGCGCGGCGCCGGTGAGCACGACGGTCTTGGCGAGCTTCGCGCCTGCGATGAATGCCGCCGTCGTCACCATCGTATCGGTGCCGTGCGTGATGACGATCGATTTGCAGGGCGTCGCCGCGCAGAGATCGAGGATTTTTGCGCGGTCCTGATCGTCCATGTCCAGGCTGTCTTTGGCGAGCAACTTGAGATCGAGCCAGTCCTTTGGCACGAGGGCGCGGCGAAATATGTCGGTCACCGCGGACTCAGGCCCGAAGGTCAAGTTGCGCACGCCCGCGCCCCTGCCATATTCCTTGTCAAAAGTGCCGCCGGTCGTAATGATAAGCAAAGACGCCATGGTAGAACTCACAGAGGTTGCGGACGCCAGCATAGTATACAGCCGAGCCGGATGGTGTGGCGATTTGTCTCCGGCGGAAACTAAAGGGGGTAGGATGCTCGAGGAATTCAAAAAATTCGCGCTGCGCGGCAATGTCGTCGATCTCGCCATCGGCGTGATCATTGGCGCGGCGTTCGGCGCCATTGTGGGTGCGCTGGTCGGCGACATCATCATGCCGGTGGTCGGCGCGGTGACCGGCGGTCTGGATTTCTCGAACTATTTCATTCCGCTTTCGTCTAAGGTGACGGCCGGCGCGCTGGCCGATGCGCAAAAGCAAGGTGCCGTCTTGGCTTATGGGCATTTCCTCACGGTGACGCTCAACTTCATCATCATCGCCTTCGCGCTGTTCTTGGCGATCCGCGCCATGGCCCATCTGATCCGCAAGGAAGAGGCAAAACCGGCGGCGCCGACGAAGCAGGAAGAACTGCTCGCAGAAATCCGCGATCTGTTGAAGCAGCGCTAGCGCAAAGGAAATCATGGCCGCAAAGCCCGAGCATCGCTTCAAGGTGGTCGCCGACAACCGCAAGGCCCGCTTCAACTACGAAATCGGCGAGGTCTACGAGGCCGGCATTGCGCTCACCGGCAGCGAGGTCAAGTCGCTGCGCGCCGGCAAGGCGACCATCGCGGAATCCTACGCCGACGCGCGCGGTGGCGAGATCTGGCTGATCAATTCCAACATCCCGGAATACCTGCAGGCGGCGCGCTTCAATCATCTGCCCAAGCGGCCGCGCAAGTTGCTGCTGCACGCGCGCCAGATCAACAAGCTTGCCGGCGCGGTCGAGCGCGAGGGCATGACCATCGTGCCGCTCAAGATTTACTTTAACGACAAAGGGCGGGCGAAGGTCGAGATCGCGTTGGGCAAAGGCAAGAAGCTGCACGACAAGCGCGAAACGCTGAAGAAGCGCTCCTGGGAGCGCGAGCGCGGCCGGCTGATGCGGGACAAGGGTTAGTCACTATGCGCCGCATCGGCATGTTGCTGTTCCCGCGCATGACCCAGCTCGACCTGACCGGGCCGTATGAAGTGTTGGCGCGGCTGCCCAATACCGTCGTCGAATTGGTGGCGCGCACGCGCGAGCCGGTGACCACCGACCGCGGCATGCAAATCGTGCCGACGACGACCTACAGCGATTGCCCGCCGCTCGACGTCATCATGGTTCCGGGCGGCGCCGGTCAGCAGGACCTCATGGAAGACGAGGCGGCGCTGGCTTTCTTACGCAAAGCCGCGGCTTCGGCGAAATACGTGACATCCGTGTGCACCGGCTCGCTGGTGCTGGGCGCCGCCGGGTTGCTCAAGGGCAAGCGCGCCACCAGCCACTGGAGCGCGGTCGATCATCTGGCGCTGCTCGGCGCCATTCCGACGCACGAGCGCGTGGTGATCGACGGCAACGTCGTCAGCGGAGCGGGCGTCGTCTCGGGCATCGATTTCGCGCTGCGCCTTGCGGTCATTCTCGAGGGCGAAGAGGTCGCGCGCGAACTGCAATTGCAAATCGAGTACGACCCCGATCCGCCGTTCGATTGCGGCTCGCCCCGGCGCGCGGCGGCCGACATACTGGAAAGACTGAAAGCGCGCAGCGCCAAGCTGACGGAGGAGCGCCGCGTCACGGCGGCGCGCGTCGGCAAGAAGCTCGGGGTCTGACCATGCCCATTCCGACCGGGCTCGACCACTGCGTCATCCACGTCACCGATTGGGAGCGCTCGAACAAATTCTACACGGAGGTGATGGGCGCCGAACTGGTGAAGCGGCCGGTCGGCTTTGCCTATCGCTTCGGCGACAAGCAGCTCAACGTGCACGGCCCCGGCGTCAAGCCGGCGGAGGTCGCGCGCCTGCCGGTGCAGCCTGGCAATTCCGATTTGTGTTTCGAATGGCGCGGGCCGATCGACGACGCAGTCGCGCATTTGACGGTGCACGGCATCGCGGTCGAGCGCGGCCCGCTGCAACGCTTCGGCGCCAAGGGGCCGGGGACGAGCGTCTATTTCCGCGATCCGGATGGCTCGCTGATGGAGTTCATGAGCTACGGAGACAACTAATGACCGAAGCGCCGGGTATGCATAATCCGCATGTTCTGCCGCCCGATATCCCGGCGCCGCAGGACGACGGCGGGGCAAAGCACCTGCCGGGCGCGAAACTGCCGGACGTTGCGCTGCCGGCGACCGACGGCAGCACGGTGAACCTGTCGACGCTCAAAGGCCGCACCGTGCTCTATATCTATCCGCGCACCGGCGTGCCCGGCGTCGACCTGCCGCCGGGCTGGAACGACATTCCCGGCGCGCGTGGCTGCACGCCGCAGTCCTGCGGCTTCCGCGACCATTTCGCCGAGCTCAAGCGGCTGGGCGTCAAGCAGCTTTACGGCCTGTCGACGCAAGACACCGCCTACCAGCAGGAGGCGGCGAACCGGCTGCATTTGCCGTTCCTAATCCTGTCGGACCGGAAGCTTTCGCTGACCACGGCGCTGTGGTTGCCGACTTTCGTAACCTCCGGCATGACGCTGCTCAAGCGCATGGCGCTGGTGATCGACGACGGCACGATCACGAAGGTGTTTTATCCGGTGTTCCCGCCCGACAAGAACGCAGCCGAGGTGATCGCCTGGCTGCAAAAGCCCATCTAGGCAGCACCCGTTGTACGTTCAGACGCATGGCCAAAGAATTGTCTGATTTCGTTGGCGGGCCTGGCGCGGCTGAATAGAAAGCCTTGCATCTCGGTGCAGCCCATCGACATTAGCATGTCCATTTGCTGTTGCGTCTCCACGCCCTCCGCGGTTGACGCCATGTTGAGAGATTTCGCTAAGTTGGCGACCGCTCGCACGATAGCAACAGGCTCGGTCCCGGTAGTCATGTCCTGAATAAAAGACCGATCTATTTTAATCTTGTCGAATGGGAAGCTGCGCAGATAGCTGAGCGACGAGTAGCCGGTTCCGAAATCGTCGAGGGCAATCTGGACCCCGAGTTTGCGCAACTCATGCAGCGTCGCCAAAGTTGCGAACGTATTCTGCAACAGCACCGTTTCCGTTATTTCCAATTGCAATTTTTGAGCGGGCATGCCGGATTCCGCCAGCGCCCCCATTACCACATTGAGCAAATTGCGGTTGTTCAACTGGGTGGGCGAGAGATTTACCGCGATCTTGATGTCATTCGGCCAATCAATGGCCTCATAGCACGCTGCTTTGAGTACCCATTCGCCGAGTGGAATAATCAGGCCGGTCTCTTCGGCAACCGGAATGAAGTCTGCCGGCGAAATCATACCGCGCTTCGGATGATTCCAACGTAGCAAAGCCTCGAACGCAACGACGTCATTCGATTGAAGGTCAACGAGCGGTTGATAGTACAGTTCGAACTCTTTACCGACCAGCGCCTTACGAAGGTCCATTTCCAATTCGCGCCGCGCTTTCATTCGTGTGTTCATCTCGGGCTCGAAAAATCGATAAGTTCCGCGACCGTCAGCTTTGGCCCCGTAGAGCGCCATATCCGCGTTTCTTAAAAGCGGGTCGGCCGCCTCCGCATCAAAGGGTGCAATGGATATGCCGATACTGATATCGGTCACGATCTGGTGCCCTTCGATTTGATACGGCTTGATGATCGACTTTCGGATTCGCTTCGAAAGTGCGGCCGCATCTGTCGGTTCTTGCATTTTGGTCATGATAATGGCGAATTCATCGCCGCCCAAACGGGCAACCGTATCCGGCTCTCTGGTGCAGCCACGCAAACGTTCGGCGACCAATTTCAGCAACTCATCGCCGATCGGATGGCCAAGCGCATCGTTGACGCTCTTGAATTGATCGAGATCGAGACAAAGGACTGCCAGGCATTCACCGCGTTTGACACGTTTGAGTTCGTGTTCCAGTCGCTCTCGCAACAAGACGCGATTGGGCAGATCGGTCAATGCGTCGTGGCGTGCCATATGAGCAATCCGCCCTTCGGAGCGTTGTCGCTCAGTAATGTCTTCATGGGTCGCCAACCATCCGCCCTCTACTATCGGTTTATTCGCGACCGCGAATGCCCGGCCGTCGGTCAAATGGACGGTGTGGTTAAAGGTTTCGCCCGCGAAAATGCTCTCTTTTAATCGAGTGATGTATTCGTCCGGGTCCTCGGTAAAAGTTCCATTCTGAATTCGTTGGATAAGCAGGTCGCGCAGGTAACGTCCCGGCCGGGAAAAATCCGGCAACATTCCGTACAATTCCATATATCGTGTGTTGCAGAAAATTAATCGCGTTTCCGCATCGAACAACACGACACCCTGAGTCATGTTGTTCAAAATCGTTTCTAACAAACTCGCGTCCATCCGCGGAGATTGCGGGAACGATATGATTTCGGCAGGCGCAGCCGGCTGTTTCTGATCCATTTCGAGCCCCCTGAATAAGTGACGGTATCCGGATCGGATTACCTATCTTGGGGAACCGCTCGTTTGGAACCTTTAAACCGCGCGAGAGGGGTTTGAATAAAATAATAGTTGAACGAGGAAATTTAAAATTGCGCGCAGGTGATGCCGAATGCTGCGACGAACACCTTTGCTGGCGCCGGTGATCGCCTGGCTCAAACCATCGACGTCATAAATCGGGTGGCTGTCGATCTGGCGAGGCCTTAGAAGTGGACGCCTCTGGATTGGAGGCTGCCATGACGATTACGGTGTTTATTCGTTACCGACTTGACCCCTATAAACGCGCCGCGTTTGAAGAATACGCGCGGCGCTGGCTGACGATCATCCCCCGATGCGGCGGAAATCTTGTCGGATACTAGATGCCGCATGAGGGCACCGACCACATCGCCTACGGGCTAATTTCATTCGAGAGTCTGGCGGCCTATGAGGCAAACCGGGCCCGCCTCAAGACCGACCGCGATGGGGTGGGAAACTTCGGCTTAGCGCAGCGGGAGCGATTCATTCTCTCGGAGGAACGCAGCTTCTTGCGGCAAGTGGAGTGACGATCAGCGGTCGAAAAATTTGCGCACGCTTTCGAACACGGCGCGGAACATTTCCGGCGTGAGCACGCCGGTGTTGGTATTGTAGCGCGAGCAGTGATAGCTCGAGAACAGCGCCAGCGCGCCAATTCTTTCATGCATAAGCATGTTCTTGCCGCCGTGCTTGAACGGCGCGGCGGATTTCTTGGCGCCCAGCGCGGTCACCGTGCTGTTGTGGGCGACGTGCCCGAGGGCGACGATGGCGCGCAGGTTGTTCATCTCGGCGATGGCGATTTTGAGGAAATCGCGGCAGGTCGCGATCTCGACCGGCGTCGGCTTGTTTTCCGGTGGCACGCAGCGCACCGCATTGCTGATGCGGCAGTCAATGAGTTCCAAGCCATCGTCGGGATGTGCGCCGTAAGTGCCGCGCGCGAAGCCGTAACGCGAAAGCGTTTCGTAGAGCAGCACGCCGGCGTAATCGCCGGTGAACGGCCGCCCGGTGCGGTTGGCGCCTTGCAGCCCGGGGGCCAGGCCCACGATCAACAGCCGCGCGTCACGCGGGCCGAAGGAGGGCACCGGCGCGTTGAACCAGGTCGGTTCCTGCGCGCGCCAGTTTTTGCGAAAGGCCGCAAGCCGCGGACAGAGTGCGCAGTCGCGCCCGGGCTCGGCTTGCCCAGCCGCGTCCTGCGCTACCGGCACGGCCGGACCCCGCGCTTAGTCCTCGAAATCGTCGTCGTCGGCGCCCGCGCCGGCAATGGCGTCGGCCCGTTGCGGCACCGGCGGGCGCTGCAAGAATTGCGGCGTGTGCTGCGGCGACTCGCCGCGGTCGTCGCGCGGACCGCGCGTTTCGCGGGCGGCGCGTTCGGCCGGGTCGCGGCCGATCTTGCTTTGCAGGGTGACGATGTCGGTGAAGATGTCGGCCTGGCGGCGCAGTTCGTCGGCCACCATTGGCGGCTGGGTGGTGACGGTCGAGATCACGGTGACGCGCACGCCCTTGCGTTGCACGGCTTCAACCAGCGAACGGAAATCGCCGTCGCCGGAGAACAGCACCATGTGGTCGATGGTGGGCGCGATTTCCATGGCGTCGACCGCGAGTTCGATGTCCATGTTGCCTTTGACCTTGCGGCGGCCGGTCTGGTCGACGAATTCCTTGGTCGCCTTGGTGACCACCGAATACCCGTTGTAGTCGAGCCAGTCGATCAGCGGGCGGATGGAGGAATATTCCTGATCTTCGATCACCGCGGTGTAATAGAACGCGCGCAGCAGATAGCCGCGCGATTGAAACTCACGTAGCAGCTTCTTGTAGTCGATGTCGAAGCCGAGCGATTTGGCTGTGGCGTAAAGATTGGCGCCGTCGATGAACAATGCGATTTTTTCGCCGGGTACTGTCATGGGGTGTCTCTCGTGGGTCCTTGTAATGCAAAACCAATGTCCCGATTCAACACGCGTCCGACGCGCAAGAAGCGCGGAGCGCTGCATCGAATTGGCGTTAACAGAACGGCACCTTCGATCAATTCAGTCGGTACCTGTGCAATCACGCCGCTGCCGATAAAATCATCCCGGATCGGCCTGCTTGCGAGGATTTCGGTAACAGAGGCTTGCGGCCAAACCAAGACAAATATACTTGAACTTTCAGCCCACACGGGCTACTTACCGGGCGAATTCATGACAAAGTTCCATCCATAGGAGTGACGAGCCGATGGCCCGTGTCACCGTAGAAGATTGCATCGACAAAGTTGAAAACCGCTTCGATCTCGTGCTTCTGGCGAGCCACCGGGCGCGCATGATCTCGTCCGGGTCGCAGATTACCGTCGACCGCGACAACGACAAGAATCCGGTGGTCGCGCTGCGCGAAATCGCGGATACCACCGTTTCCCCGGGCGACCTGAAGGAAGACTTGATCCATACCCTGCAGAAATATGTCGAAGTTGACGAGCCGGAGCCGGAAGTGCCGCTGATCGGGGCAGGCGCCGGCGCCTCCGTCGATTCCGACGATACCGAGGTCACCGCCGAGCGCATGACCGAGGAAGAGCTGCTCAAGGGCCTCGAGGGCCTGGCGCCGCCGGAGGAAGTCCCGGAAGAGGACACCGAGTAGGCTATAGCGCGCGTTTCCACATAAATTTTACCGAGCGGCCCGGCCATGCGCCGGGCCGTTGCTTTTGCGGCGGCCGCAGCGGCAAACCCTTGCGACGCCAGCGAATTGCCGCGATATCTATGCTAGAAACGGCTACCGGCGCCGTATTCCATGCAGATTCGGCGGCCGCGGGACACGAGAATGGCGCGCGCGCGCTCTGATTTACCGCGGATGCAGAAGCAGTCGCCCACCCGGGCGCCGCTGGAGCGGCCCGTTGCCACAGCCCAAGTAGTTGAAAAACCGTCACAAACGCGCAAACCGCCGATGATGCGGCAATACGACCTGATCGAGCGGGTGCGCCGCTACAATCCCAAAACGAACGAGGCGCTGCTCAACCGCGCCTATGTCTACGCCATGAAGGCGCATGGTGAGCAACGGCGCGCCTCGGGCGACCCGTACTTCTCCCACCCCATCGAGGTGGCAGCGATCTTGACCGACCTCAAGCTCGACGACGCCACCATCGCTGCGGCGCTCCTGCACGACACCATCGAGGATACCGCGACCACCCGCGCCGAAATCGACAGCCTGTTCGGGCCCGACATCGGGACGTTGGTCGACGGCCTGACCAAGCTGAAAAAACTCGATCTCGTCACCAAGGAAGCCAAGCAGGCGGAAAACCTGCGCAAGCTGTTGCTGGCGATCGCCGCCGACGTGCGCGTGCTCTTGGTCAAGCTTGCCGACCGGCTGCACAACATGCGCACGCTCGACTACATGCCGGCGGAAGCACGCCGGCGCGCCGCCGAGGAGACGCTTGAAATCTACGCGCCGCTCGCCGGCCGCATGGGTATGCATGCCATGCGCGAGGAGCTCGACGACCTGGCGTTCCGCGAATTGTATCCGGAAGCCTATGCGGTGGTCAGCGGCCGGCTCAACGGGCTCGCCGACCGCCACCAGCATTTAATCACCGAGATCGAGCAGCAGCTCACCAAGAAGCTCGCCGACCGCGGCATCGAAGCGCGCGTGCTGGGCCGGCGCAAGCGCGCCTATTCGATCTGGCGCAAGATGGAGCGCAAATCGGTCGCTTTCGAGCAGCTATCCGACATTTTCGGTTTTCGCGTCATCGTGAAGACTGTGGCCGACTGCTATCAGGCACTCGGCATCGTGCACACCACCTGGCCGATGGTGCCGGGGCGCTACAAGGATTACATCTCGACGCCGAAGGGAAACGACTACCGCTCGATCCACACCACGGTGATCGGGCCCGGCAAGCAGCGCGTCGAATTACAGATCCGCACCGTCGAGATGCACGAGCTCGCCGAATACGGCATCGCCGCGCACGCGCTGTACAAGGACAATGTCGGCTCGCCGACCGAATTGCTGTCGCGTGAGTCGAGCGCCTATGCCTGGCTGCGGCGCACCATCGAGCTCTTGGCGGAAGGCTCCAACCCGGAGGAATTCCTCGAGCACACCAAGCTGGAGCTATTCCACGACCAGGTGTTCTGTTTCACGCCCAAGGGCAAGCTGATCGCGCTGCCGCGCAGCGCGACGCCGATCGATTTCGCCTATGCGGTGCACACCGACGTCGGCAACACGGCGATCGGCTGCAAGATCAATGGCCACGTCGCGCCGCTCGGCTCGGAAATCGGCAACGGCGATGAGGTCGAGATCATCACCTCGAAGGCGCAGATCGCGCCACCGGCCGCTTGGGAATCGATCGTGGTCACCGGCAAGGCGCGCGCCGCCATCCGCCGCGCCACGCGCGCGGCGGTGCGCACGCAATATACCGGGCTCGGCCGCCGCATCGTCGAGCGCCTGTTCCAGCGCGCCAAGATCGCCTACTCGGATGAAAAACTAACCGGCGCGCTGCCGCGGCTGGCGCGGGCGTCCCTTGAAGACGTGATGGCGGCGGTCGGCCGCGGCGAGCTAAAGGCCTCCGACGTCGCCCGCGCCATGTATCCCGACTACAAGGAAGAGCGCGCCGCCGCCATGGCGGTGAAGCCGAAGTCGGAAAGTGGCTGGTTCGGCCTGAAGAAGCTCAGTTCGGTCAAATTCAAGGTGCCCGGCCTTGCCAGCGCGAGCCCGGCGATCCCGATCCGCGGCATCAACGGCGATCTGCCGGTGCGCTTTGCGCCCGACGGCGGCGCGGTGCCCGGCGACCGCATCGTCGGCATCCTGACGCCGGGCGAGGGGATCACCATCTACCCAATCCAGTCGCATGCCTTGAGCGAGTTCGAGGAGACGCCGGAACGCTGGCTGGACGTGCGCTGGGACGAGGAAGAGTCGACGCCGCGGCGCTTCCCGGCGCGCATTACCGTGCAGTCGGTGAACGAGCCCGGCTCGCTCGCGCAGATCACGCAAGTGATCGCCGAGAACGACGGCAATATCGACAATATCCGCATGACGCGGCGGGCGCCGGACTTCACCGACGTGGTGATCGATTTGGAGGTTTATGACCTCAAGCATCTCACCGCCATCATCGCGCAGTTGCGCGCCAAGCCCGTGGTGGCGAAAGCGGAACGGGTGAACGGTTAGCGCATGATCCCGAAAAGTGGGAACCGGTTTTCGGACAAGATCGTGCGCAAGGAAAAATTACCATGAATTCGCCCCGTTTGCGCCTCGGCATCAACGTCGACCACGTCGCCACTATCCGCAACGCGCGCGGCGGACGCCATCCCGATCCGGTGCGCGCCGCCAAGCTCGCAATCGCGGCGGGCGCCGACGGCATCACCGCGCATTTACGCGAGGACCGCCGCCATATCCGCGACGACGACATCGCCCGGCTGAAGGCGGAAATCGACAAGCCGCTCAATTTCGAAATGGCGGCGACCGAGGAGATGACCGCCATCGCGCTCAAAACGAGCCCGCATGCGGTCTGCCTGGTGCCGGAAAAGCGCACGGAGCGCACCACCGAAGGCGGGCTCGACGCGGTGAAGCAGCGCGCGCAACTCGAGCCGGTGGTGCACGCGCTCAAACACGCCGGCATCCGCGTCTCGCTGTTCATCGCCGCGACGCCGGCGCAGATCGAGGCGGCGGCGGCGATGGGCGCCCCGGTGATCGAAATCCATACCGGCGCCTGGTGCGACGCGCTCGCCGGCGAGCGCCACGTCGAGGCCGAGGCTGAGTGGCAGTTGATCCGCGCCGGCGCGGTTCTGGCGGCGAGTTTCGGGCTGGAAGTGCATGCCGGCCACGGGCTCGATTATGCAAGCGCGGAAACGATCGCAGCGTTGCCGCAGATCGCCGAACTCAATATCGGACATTTCCTCGTCGGCGAGGCGGTGTTCGAGGGCCTGGCCGAGACGGTCAAGTTCATGCGCGCGGCCATGGACCGCGGAAGACAGAAAGCAGGCGCATGATCATCGGCCTCGGCTCGGACATGGTCGACGTGCGGCGCATCGCGCGCACCATCGAGCGCCACGGCGAACGTTTCCTCACGCGCATTTTCACCGCCGCCGAACGCGCCAAGGCGGAAAAACGCGCCAACCGGGTGGAGACCTACGCCAAGCGCTTTGCCGCCAAGGAGGCCTGCTCCAAGGCGCTTGGCACCGGCTTGCGCAGCGGCGTGTTCTGGCGCGACATGGGCGTGGTCAACCTGCCGTCGGGGCGGCCGACCATGCAATTGACCGGCGGCGCGCTCAAACGGCTACAGGCGATCACGCCAGCCGGCTGCGAGGTCAAGATCGACGTGTCGATCACCGACGAGGGGCCGACCGCTCAGGCGATTGTCATTATTTCGGCAGCACCGAAAGCGCCGGGAAAACCTTAAAAACATAATCATACAAAGTACTTATAGCGTAGCTTGCGCGTTCTTCATTGCGCCGCGAAAGGCCAGCCGCTACAAGATCGCCGGGGCGCGCACGCCTTAAATGGCGGGACAAGAGGCCGATGAGCGTGACATCCGGAACAAAACGAAAAGAAGGCGGCATTGGCGAAACAATCCGCGTGGTCGTCCATGCGCTGATCATCGCGCTGGTCATCCGCACTTTCCTGTTTCAGCCTTTCAATATCCCGTCCGGCTCGATGAAGGCGACGCTGCTGGTCGGCGACTACCTGTTCGTCTCCAAATATTCGTACGGCTACAGCCACTTCTCGCTACCTTTTTCGCCGCCGCTGTTTTCCGGACGCCTGCCGAGCGGCTGGCTGCCGCAGCGCGGCGACGTGGTGGTATTCCGTCTGCCCAAGGACAATTCTGTCGACTACATCAAGCGGGTGATCGGTCTGCCCGGCGACAAGATCCAAGTGACCGGCGGCGTCGTCAGCATCAACGGCGTTCCGGTCAAGCACGAGTTGGCGCCGCCTTTCGTCGAGACGGAAGAGGGCAGGCACGCCGCCCCAGTCAAACGCTGGAAGGATACACTGCCGAACGGCGTGAGCTTCTACACGCTCGATTTGGTCGATAACGGCTTTGCCGACAACACGCAGGTCTATACCGTGCCGGCCGGCCAATATTTCATGATGGGCGACAACCGCGACAACTCGACCGATAGTCGCTTCTCCGCGGTCGGCACCGTGCCGCTCGAGAACATCATCGGCAAGGCGCAGATCATTTTCTTCTCCGTCTATGAGGGCGAGCGCGCCTGGGAGTTTTGGCGCTGGCCGGTATCGGTGCGCTGGAACAGGCTGTTCACGATCGTGCGATGAGCCGCAAGGGCGCCAAGGATAGAAGTGCGCTCGAGGAGCGGATCGGCTACAAATTCGCCGACAAGGCGATGCTGGAGCGCGCGCTCACGCATATTTCGGCGCTGGGCGGCCTGCAGAAGCGCGCCGACAGCTACCAGCGGCTGGAATTTCTCGGCGACCATGTGCTCGGACTGGTCATTTCCGACATGCTGTTTCGTGCGTTTCCCAAGGCAAACGAGGGCGAACTGTCGCGCAGGCTCGCCGATCTGGTGCGCAAGGAGACTTGCGCGGAAGTCGCGCGCGCCATGGACCTCGGGCCGGCGCTCAAGCTCGGCAATTCGGAGTCGCACGCCGGCGGGCGGCTGCGCACGACGATCCTGGCGGATGCCTGCGAGGCGCTGGTCGGTGCCGTGTTCACCGACGGCGGCTATAAGGCGGCCGACGATCTGATCGCGCGCTTCTGGAAGGAGCGCATGCTCAAGCCGCTGCGTCCGTTGCGCGATCCCAAGACCCTGCTGCAGGAATGGGCGCAAGCGCGCGGGTTACCCACGCCGGCCTACAAAGAACTGGCGCGTACCGGTCCACATCACGATCCGGAATTCCGCGTCGCGGTGACGCTGCCCGAACGGCAACCGGCCGAGGGCAAGGGTTCCTCCAAGCGCGCCGCCGAACAGGCCGCCGCCGCCGCCATGCTGGCGCGGGTGGGCGTGGCGGCGGACAAACTTGATGGTTGACGCCGCGCCAACGGGCGACACGCGCTGCGGCTTCGTCGCGCTGATCGGCGCGCCGAATGCCGGCAAGTCGACGCTGCTCAACGCGCTGGTCGGCGCCAAGGTCACCATCGTCTCGCACAAGGTGCAGACCACGCGCGCGCTGATCCGCGGCATCGCCATCGAGGGAAAGTCGCAACTGATCTTCGTCGATACGCCGGGTATCTTCGCGCCCAAGCGGCGGCTCGACCGCGCCATGGTGACGACGGCCTGGAGCGGGGCGCACGAGGCCGACCTCACCGGCGTGCTGATCGACGCGCGCAAAGGCATCGATGAGGAAGCCGAAGCGCTGCTGACGCGGCTCGCCGAAGTGAAGCGCGCGAAAATTTTGATCCTCAACAAGATCGATCTGGTGCCGCGCGACACGCTGCTGCTGCTGACCAAGATCGCCAACGAAAAGGCCAAGTTCGACGCGACCTTCATGATTTCGGCCTTGACCGGCGACGGTGTCGCCGATCTCAAGAGCTGGCTCGCCGCGCGCATGCCGGACAGTCCGTGGCTTTATCCGCCCGACCAGATGTCGGACGCGCCGCTGCGGCAATTGGCGGCGGAGATCACGCGCGAGAAGCTGTTCGAGCGGCTGCACCAGGAACTGCCCTACCACTCGACGGTGGAAACGGAACAGTGGAAGGAATTGCGCAACGGCAAAATCCGCATCGAACAGACGATTTACGTGGAGCGGGAAAGCCAGCGCAAGATCGTGATCGGCAAAGGCGGCCAGACGCTCAAGTCGATCGGCGAGGCGGCGCGCAAGGAAATCGCCGGGATTGTCGAGGGCAAAGTCGACTTGTTCCTGTTCGTCAAGGTGCGCGAGGGCTGGGGCGACGATCCCGAACGCTACCGCGCCATGGGGCTGGAGTTTCCCAAGGAGTAGCCAGCCGCCGTGATATTCTCCGATTCGCGGAGTATTCAGTTCGCATGCAATGGACCGATGAAGGCATCGTGATCGGCGTCAAGCGGCACGGGGAGGCGAACGCCATCCTCGAGTTGATGACGCGCGCGCACGGCCGCCATCTCGGCCTGGTGCGCGGCGGCTACGGCTCGCGTATGAAACCGCTGTTGCAGCCGGGCAACACGCTGAGCGCGAGCTGGCGGGCGCGGCTCGACGAGCATCTCGGCAATTACACCGTCGAGGCCATGAACCTGCGCGCGGCCGGTTTCTTCGTCGCGCCGCACGCGATCTACGGCGTCGGCCATCTCGCCGCGTTGATGCGGCTGTTGCCGGAGCGCGATCCGCATGACGGTCTCTACGTCGAATTCGACGACGTGCTCGGCCATCTCGACGACGCCAATGCTGCCGCGCCCATGGTGGCGCGTTTCGAATTGCAGCTTTTGGCCGAACTCGGCTTCGGCCTCGATCTCGAACAATGCGCCTCGACCGGCGTGCGCGCCGACTTGATCTATGTGTCGCCGAAATCGGGGCGGGCGGTCTCGCGCGCAGCCGGCGAGCCGTGGGCCGACAAGATGCTGCGGCTGCCGGCCTTCCTGCGCGACCGCGAGGCGCAGCCCGCGGGCTGCGATCTCGCCGACGGCTTTGCGCTTACCGGCTATTTCCTCGCCCGCCACGTACTCGAGCCGCGCGGGTTGATGCTGTCCGAGGAGCGCGCATATTTCATCGCGGCGCTCGAGCGCGGCCGGCGCGATGCGCTCGCCGGGTGACGCCAAGCCTATGGGATCGCCGTATCCGGCTGGTCGTCGGGAAACGGTCCGAGCGTGGCGAACATTTTGTCGGTGCGCGGCTCGCCTTGCACCGCCTCGACCAGTTCATAATAGAGCGTCTTGTAGGTGACAAAGACCGCGCCCGCGGTCTTCATGCGCTCGACCGCGGCATCGGTGTCGCGCGCGGAGGAAAATATCAACTCCGCCATGACAAAGACCTCGTAGCCGAGAGCGATCAGGCCGAGGCAGGATTGCAATATACAAACATCCGTCTCGCAACCGGCAACGATCACCTGTGGCCGCTTCAGGCCGGCGAGGTGGTCGCGGATTTTCCTGTCCTTGCTGAAATCGAAGAAATCTTTTCCGAACCTGCGCGCCCGCCCGCCCAGATGCCGGCCGATTTCCTTCGGCAGACTTCCTTTGACGGCGAGCGGCCGCTCGAGCGTGACGGTGAGCGGGATTTGGAAATAATCGAGCAGCCGCGCGAGATTGCCGATATTCGTTATGAGGCGCGAGCGCAGGCGCTTATCCACCTGCGCCAGAAAAAACTCCTGCACGTCGACGATCACGCCGCAGCAACGGTCGCGGGCAATGCGTTTGACCGGGTTCATCTCGCCGCCATAACGCATCCGGGCGATAGTTGCAAAAGCCGCGCGACATGATGCAGATTGGCTTGATGGCAAAAAATCACAACTACATCCTCGGCATAAACGCCTACGACCACGACGTCAGCGCCTGCCTGTTGCGCGACGGCGAGATCGCCTATGCGATCGAGAAGGAGCGCATCACGCGGGAAAAACATGCCGGCGGGTTCTTTGTGGAGGCCGTCGATTATTGTCTGAGCGCCGAGGGCATCGCGCTCGACGACGTCGATCTGGTGGTGCGCAATTGCTACGTGCTTGACGTCGGGGACCTGGAAGTTCGCCTGATCTACCAGGGCGACGTGCCAGACCGCGACCGCGCGATCGCTGCGAACAGCCCGCTTTATTTGCCGAAGTCGAACAAGGTGGTGACGGTCTCGCACCATCTCGCGCACGCCTATAGCGCCTTTGCCGTCTGCCCGTTCGAGGAGGGCGTGGTGATGGTGGTCGACGGCGTCGGCAATTACAGTTCGGACATCAAGGAGCCGGACCAGCTCACCGAGGGCGTCGATCCGCTCGCCCGCGAATCCGAGAGCTACTACGCGTTCAAGGGCACCGAGCTCAAGACCCTGAAGAAGGTGTGGCTTGCGCCGCGCCGCGGCCTGCTCAGCGACGAATTCTTCAGCATGGACGGGCTCGGCGCAATGTATAGCCGGGTGTCGAGTTACATTTTCGCCGACTGGAACAAATGCGGTGAGGTCATGGGGCTGGCGCCCTACGGCCGTCCCAATAATTTCAAGCCACTGATCGAGGTCAAGGACGGCGAGCTGCAATTTCCCGCGTGGGACGCCGACTTCAACCAGCCGTGGACGCCGGACGGCGTGAAGAAGTGGGAAGCCGATCCCGCCATGCGGCATTGGGAAGACCTCGCCTGGCGCGTTCAGCACGATGCCGAGGAGGTGCTGTTGATGCGCGCGCGTTGGCTGCGCGAGACGACCGGCGCCAAGAATCTCTGCCTTGCCGGCGGCGTCGCGCTCAATTGCGTGGCCAACGGTCGCATCGTGCGCGAGGCCGGGTTCGACAATGTCTGGATCCAGCCGGCGGCCGGCGACAACGGCATCTCGATTGGGTGCGCCTATTACGGGCATCTCGCGCTGCAGAAAAAGCCGCGCGGCTTTGTCATGAAACAGGCGACGCTCGGCGCCGAATATCCCGACGACCTCGCTCGCCGCGCCGGCAATCCGTTTTTGGTGACGCGCAAGACGTTCAACGGGGCGGGACAGAGCATCGCACGCGAAACCGCGAAGCTCCTGGCCGAGGGCAAGGTGTTCGGCTGGTTCCAGGGCCGCGCGGAATTCGGCCCGCGCGCGCTCGGCAACCGCAGCATCCTCGGCGATCCGCGGCGGCCGCAGATGAAGGACATCCTCAACAGCCGCGTGAAATTCCGCCAGGCTTTCCGCCCGTTCGCGCCGATCGTGCTCTACGAACGAGCAAAGGATATTTTCGTCGGCGAGGACGAATCCCCGTTCATGCTGCGCGCCAAGCAAGTGCGACCCGAGTGGAAGGACCGCATTCCGGCGATTGTGCATGTCGACGGCACCGCGCGCGTGCAGACCGTGCGGCGCGAACAGAACGAGCGGATGTACGATCTCTTGGTGGAATTCGAGAAACTCACCGGCGTGCCGGTGCTGGTCAACACCTCGTTCAATATCAAGGGCGAGCCCATCGTCGAAACGCCGCAGGATGCGATGAATTGCTTCATCTACACCGGCATCGACTATCTCGCGCTGCACGACACGCTGGTCGCCAAGAGCCCGCTCCACAAGGTCTTGGCGCCGTTCATAAAGGTCTATTACGAATCGCGCGGCGTGGCGCGCGACGAGACCGACTGAATGGCGCGGGTTTGCTGCATTGCGGCGCGATGGTAGTACTGTACCAAATTGACGCGTGCATAAGATCGACGGGAACCTTGGCAAGGCGAACTAATTAATCAATAGTTCGGTACCGGGATCATGGACGAGTTTCGACCGCTTCGTGAACGCCGGATAAATGGATCGGTCACGAGAGCTTCTAATTCGCCGGGTATTCTGATAGTGGCCGTCCTGGCTTGAGCTCAGCACGAATGGAGGCAGACCTGATGCAAAGAATAATGATAGGAACGCTGATGGCCTTGTTCTTCGGTCTCTTCAGCATGCCGGCTTCGCAAGCGGCGCCCGCCAACGGGCAGTCGATCGGCAAGGTGTTCAAGATAACGACGCCGCTCGACAAGGTTCAATTCCGCCGTCGCCGCCGCCGTTGCCGTCACCACTGGCGTTCGCGCAGCACCTGCTGGTGGTGGTAATCGGCTCAGCGTAGCCAAGCTAAACAGTGGGCCGCTGGCGCAAGCCGGCGGCCCCTTTGCTTTGGCGGCGGGAGTAGGCTGCGCGCACTACTGCAAGGCAATCGGCCGCGCGTGCGGGCCGTGGTTGCCCTCGATGGGCAGCGCCAGGCAGGCGGCGTAGCGGCTGGCCGCAATGTGCCGGCTCATCGCACAGCGGTCGAAAATCGCAAGGTCCGCCGGCTTGCTGTATTCCATATAGGGCGCGACCGCGACGCGCTCACCGTCGGCAAAGCTGCCGTAGCGGTTGATCTTTCCCTTGAGGTCCGGTTCGAGCGCGAGAATGGCGTCGCGATAGGCATCGCCGACGACGAAGTTGTCGGGCATCTGGTCGAACGGACCGTCGAGATAGTTATTCGCTTCGACATTGCCGTGATAGACGCCGATCAGAATCTTGCGCTCGCGTTTCTGATCGCGGTAGACCGCAAAACCCGTGCGCTTGCCGATGAGAATGCGGCCGTGCCCGACCGGTGCGTCGACGAATACATCCGCCGGCTTGATCGTCTCGTCGAGAATATAGTGGAACAGTTTCAGTCTTGTATTGAACACGAGGAAAAACCTAATTCCCGATTCATCGAACACCGGGCCGATAAAGCGGTCGTCCGGCGCAAGTGCCGCCGCCGGCGGCTTGACACCTGAGAGATCGTTGAGCGCGAAGACGACGCTTTTATTTTGGTAGCTCAACTTGTAGGCCAGCGGCGCGAGTTTTTCGACCGTCACCCCGTCCGCGGCGCCGAGGATGCGCGACGTGGCGCCGCTATCGGGCAGCCAGATCACGTAATCCTGGTAATAAGTGAACACCACTTTTCCCTCGGCGCGCAGCGCCGCGTCGAGTTTGATGTTGCCGGCGTAGCGGACGCCGTCGAGATCGAAGGCGAAGTAATAATGGTTTTCCGTCGGATAGACTTTCACCCGCGCCGGCAGGCTGCCGAGCACATAGGCAAAGACCGCCATCGGATCGTCGATCGCCAATTTATCGGCGCGCATCACGCCGTCGATATAGGCCTCGTTGGTTTGCAGCGGCGGCGGGCTGGCGTCTTGCGCGGCCGCCGGGCAAACCATCAAAGCAAGGCCGAGCGCGGCCATCGCCGCGGTCGGAAATATCCGGAATGTCATCATTGCGTAGTCCTCAAGCCGACGGTCCGAGCAGGATATAGATCAATGTTGGAACACTATATGGCGGCGGCGCTCCTTGCTTGTTCATGGGCGGCCGGCGCAGTAACTATCGAATCATGGGCAAGAGACTGATTCCCCCCGACAAGGGCCAGATCGAAGAGGTGGCGCTGCGCGGCGCGCTGGAGGAGCGCTATCTCGCTTACGCGCTCTCCACCATTATGAACCGCGCGCTGCCCGACGCGCGCGACGGCTTGAAGCCGGTGCACCGCCGCATCCTATACGTCATGCGCACGCTGCGGCTCGACCCCGGCGCCACCTTTAAAAAATCCGCCAAGATCGTCGGCGACGTGATGGGCAATTTCCACCCGCACGGCGACCAGGCGATCTACGAGGCGCTGGTGCGACTGGCGCAGGACTTTGCCTCGCGCTATCCGCTGGTCGACGGGCAGGGCAATTTCGGCAATATCGACGGCGATAACGCCGCCGCCTATCGCTACACCGAAGCGCGCATGACCGAGGTCGCGCGGCTTTTGCTCGACGGCATCGACGAGGACGCGGTCGACTTCCGCTCGAGTTACGACGGCACCGGCGAGGAGCCGGCGGTGCTGCCGGCGGCTTTCCCCAATCTGCTCGCCAACGGCTCGCAGGGCATCGCGGTCGGCATGGCCACCTCGATCCCGCCGCACAACGCCGCCGAATTGTGCGACGCCGCGCTGTTCCTGATCGACAACCCGAAAGCGCGCAGCCGCACGCTGCTCAAATACGTGCATGGTCCGGATTTCCCGACCGGCGGCGTGGTGGTCGACAAGCCTGCCGAAATCGCCGAGGCCTACACCACGGGGCGCGGCTCGTTCCGCGTGCGCGCGCGCTGGGAGAAGGAAGATCTCGGCCGCGGCACCTATTCGATCGTCATTACCGAAATTCCTTGGCTGGTGCAGAAGTCGCGCCTGGTCGAGAAGCTGGCCGAACTGATCAACGAGAAGAAGCTGCCGCTGGTTGCCGACGTGCGCGACGAGTTGGCGGAAGACCTGCGCCTGGTGATCGAGCCGCGCTCGCGCACGGTCGACGCCGAATTGCTGATGGAGTTGCTGTTCAAGCTCACCGAGCTCGAAAGCCGCATCCCGCTCAACATGAACGTGCTGGTCAAGGGCCGCATCCCGCAGGTCCTCGGTCTTGCCGAAGTCCTGCGCGAATGGCTCGATCACCGCCGCGACGTGTTGGTGCGCCGCTCCAAGCACCGGCAGGCCGGAATCGAGCACCGCCTGGAAGTGCTCGGCGGCTTCCTCGTCGCCTATCTCAACCTCGACAAGGTCATCAAGATCATCCGGCGCGAGGACGAGCCCAAGCCCGTGCTGATGAAGGAATTCAAGCTCAGCGACGTGCAGGCCGACTCCATCCTCAATATGCGCCTGCGCAATTTGCGCAAGCTCGAGGAAATGGAAATCCGCGCCGAGGAAAAAGCGCTGCGCGAGGAATTGAAATCGATCAAGTCGCTGATCGGCTCGACCGACAAGCAATGGAAGACCATCGCCGGCGAGATCAAGGAGCTGAAAATCAAATTCGGGCCGAAGACCGATCTCGGCAAGCGGCGCACGACGTTTGCGGAGGTGCCCGAGCACGACTTTGCGGCGATCGAAGAGGCGATGGTGGTGCGCGAGCCGATCACCGTTGTGGTGTCGGAAAAAGGCTGGATCCGCGCGCTGCGCGGTCACGTCAGCGATCTCTCCAGTGTGACATTCAAGACCGACGACGCGCTGAAATTCGCGTTCCCGACCGAGACCACCGCCAAGATTTTGATCTTTGCCGGCAACGGCAAGTTCTACACGCTGGAAGCCGCCAAGCTGCCGGGCGGGCGCGGGCACGGCGAGCCGGTGCGGCTCTATTTCGACATCGAGCAAGATGCCGACGTGGTCGCGGCGCTTGCCTACGAGGGCCAGCGCAAATTCCTGGTGGCGAGCTATGGCGGCAACGGTTTTGTCGTGCCGGAAGACGAGGTGCTCGGCACCACGCGCAAGGGCAAGCAGGTGCTCAATCTCAAGGGCGCCGACAAGGCCGCCGCCATGACCGTGGTGAATGGCGAACTCACCGCGACAATCGGCGAAAACCGCAAGCTGGTGATCTTCCCGCTCGAGCAGGTGCCGGAGATGACGCGCGGGCGCGGCGTGCGCCTGCAACGCTACAAGGAAAAGGGGCTCGCCGACGTCGCCACCTTCAAGGGCTCGGACGGTCTGACCTGGATCGACACCGCGGGGAGGAGCTTCGCGCTGACGCTCAAGGAGCTGGCCAATTGGTGCGGCGACCGCGGCGCCGCCGGCCGCGTCCGGCCCGACCGCTTCCTCACCAACAACAAGTTCAACGCTACGCCGGGCGCGGGCAAGACCAACGGTGGCGAGGAGGCGTAACGCGCGCGCCTAATTTTGCCCGCGCGATTGCAGGAATTGCGCAAACGCCTTCAGCGTCGCCTCCGAGACATAATGCTCGATGCCTTCCGCGTCGGCTTCCGCGGCTTCCGCCGGCACGCCCAGCGCTAGCAAAATATCGACGACCAGCCGATGGCGCGAGCGCACGCGCGCCGCGAGCTTCTGGCCTTCCTCGGTTAAAAACACACCGCGATAGGGCCGGCCGGTGGCGAGGCCGTCGCGCTTGAGCCGGGCGATGGTCTTGATGGCGGTGGCGTGCGATACGCCGAGCCGGCGCGCGACGTCGGTCGGCCGCGCCTCGCCGTTGGTGTTCAACAGATCGGCGATCAGCTCGACATAGTCCTCGAGCAGGGCACCCGACTGCGCCGAACGGGTCTTGCCGAAGCGGCGCGCCTGGGTGATTTCGGCCGGCAGTTTGACCGCCGTGTCCGCTGTTTTTTTCTTCGCCGCCGGCAGCATGATGGCTCTCGTACGCCCCCCACTCACGCCACGGCATTATCGCACCGGCGCAACCGACGCATTATATATCAAATTGTTGCCATGGCTACAATATGTGCATTGACTTCGGCAACGGAACCCCTATTTTGAAATGTAGCCATGGCTACACTTTTGCGCCGATGCTAGAGCAGCCTGATCGCCTGAGCGGATTGAATGCGCGTCGTGGGTCCTTGACCGACCGCACCGTTGTGGCGGCGCAGGCCATTTTGCGCGGCCAGCGGCGCGGCCCGGCGGCCTATCTCGCTTTCGCCGGCCCCGCGGTCGTCGCGTCCATCGCCTACATGGACCCGGGCAATTTCGCCACCAACATCCAGGCCGGCGCCAAATACGGTTACAGCCTGCTGTGGGTCGTGCTGGTCGCCAACCTGATCGCCATGCTGTTCCAGGCGCTCTCCGCCAAGCTCGGCATTGTCACCGGGCGCAACCTCGCGGAAATGTGCCGCGATCATTTTTCCAAACCGGTGGTCATGGCCATGTGGGTGGTGAGCGAGGTCGCCGCCATGGCCACCGATCTCGCCGAATTTCTCGGCGGCGCGATCGGCCTAGCGCTGCTGTTCAAGATGCCGTTGATCTACGGCATGGGCGTCACCGCGGTCATCACCTATGGCATCCTCTTGTTCGAGAGCCGCGGCTTCCGGCCGGTCGAACTGATCATCAGCGGCCTGGTCGGCATTATCGGGCTTTGCTATCTGATCGAGATCTTCATTGCGCCGGTGGATTGGGGCGCGGCGGCTTATCATTCGATCGTGCCGGAAATCGCCGATGCCGAGGCGCTGCTGCTGTCGGTCGGCATTATCGGTGCGACGGTGATGCCGCACGCGATCTACCTGCATTCCGGCCTGACCCAGTCGCGCATACCGGCCCATAATCACGATGAGAAACACGCCGTGGTGCGTGTCTCGAATTGGGAAGTCCTTATCGCGCTGGCGGTCGCCGGCCTCGTCAACATGGCGATGGTAATGATGGCCTCGGGCGCTTTCCATGCCGGTCATCCGGACGTAGCCGAGATCGAGACCGCCTATCACACGCTGGCGCCCTTGCTCGGCATCGGCGCCGCGGGGATTTTCCTCATGTCGCTGATCGCCTCGGGCGTGTCGAGCTCGGTGGTCGGCACCATGGCCGGGCAGATGATCATGCAAGGCTTCGTCGGCTTCCGCATCCCGATCTGGCTGCGCCGCGTCATCACCATGGTGCCGGCTTTCGTGGTGGTCGCCTATGGCGTCAACGCCACGCAGGCGCTGGTGGTGAGCCAGGTGATCCTGAGCATCGCGCTGCCGCTGCCGATGATCGCGCTGCTCAAGTTCACCGGGCGGCCCGACATCATGGGCAAATTCGTCAACGGCCGCGTCACCCGCATCGCCGCCGTGGTGGCCACCGCGCTGGTGCTGGCACTCAATGCGTTTTTGATCGCGCAGATCTTGGGCGTGCCGATCCCGGGGCTCTAACGACCTGTCATTCCGGGGCGCGCCAAAGGCGCGAACCCGGAATCCAGAAACAGACACTGAACTTGCGTTGGATTCCGGGTCCGACGCTGACGCGCCGTCCCGGGATGACGGCTACTTTTCCACCCGGCTCCAGCCCGACGGCATCAGGCGTTCCTGCGGCAGGAAGCGGCCTTTGTAGTCCATCTTGCGCGAGCCCGGCACCCAATAGCCGAGATAGACGTAATAGAGCCCCATGGCCTTGGCGCGCGCGATGTGGTCGAGGATCATCAGCGTGCCGAGTGAGCGCTCGCCCTCGTCGGGATCGAAAAAAGAATAAACCATCGATAGCCCGTCCGACAGCACGTCGGTGAGCGCGACCGCCAGCAATTTCCCGGCGCCGCGGCCGTTGATGCCGCTATCCGGCCCGCGCAGCCGGTATTCGACAAGGCGCGTGTCGACGTGGCTGTCCTCGATCATCATGGCGTAGTCGAGCACAGTCATGTCGGCCATGCCGCCGTCGCGGTGGCGGGTGTCGAGATAGGCGCGGAACACCGAATATTGCTCTGAGGTCGGCGCCGGCGTGCGCATGTCGCCGATCACATCTTCATTGCGCTCGGCGATTCGGCGCATGTTGCGCGAGGGTTCGAAATCCGCCGCCACCACGCGCACCGAAACGCAGGCGCGACAGCTCTCGCAGGCCGGCCGATAGGCGATCGACTGGCTGCGGCGGAAGCCGCCATGGGTGAGCAGGTCGTTGAGCTCGGAGGCGCGCTCGCCGACCAGATGCGTAAATACCTTGCGCTCCTCCTGGCCGGCCAAATAGGGGCAGGGCGAGGGCGCGGTCAGGTAGAATTGCGGCGTATCGCGGGAATGCTGGGTCACGTCTTGAGGCCGTTAATCTTTCCGATTCTTTCGACGATTCCTATTACGATTCTTGCCTAGCATCGCGCGCCGCCCGCCTTGCGTCAAAGCCATTTATGTGGCCGGAACGCCGCGCATGGCGGCCGCGCGGAGTTCATTATTAATCACAACAGTGCCGAGCATGATGTCGTGCAACAGCCGCCGGCGCTCGTTGAAGAAGGCGACCAAAAGGATGAATGGCGTAAAGAACGACACCGTGAACCAGAAGGCGATGGCGTGCACCGCGCCGAGCACGAAATAGGCGGGCGCCCCGTACCAGGTGCGCATTTCGAGATCGACCATCCGCATGCCGATGGTGGCCGAGCGCGGACCACCCAATGTGATGCCGAAATAGACCAGCGCCCAGACCACGGTCGCCGCCGGCAACAGCCAGAACAGCACGACGCCGAGCCCGAGCGTGACGATGGTGAAGATGAAGGCGAAAATATAGGCAAGCCCGACCGGCACCGCGATGATGACGAAATCGATGAGGAACGCCACCACCCGGCGCGCCAGCACGCCTTCGAACATTTCGGGGTTCGCAACCGGATCGTAGGCGTGGGGTTTGATGTCGATCGGCATGCCGTCTAGCCCTTGGTTGGCACTGCTTGCTCGCATTGCGTCGAGATGGAGAATATACCGCCGTCCCGCAAGGGGGTAGCGCCCGCCGAACAGCTGGAACGCCGGCCGCGCTTGCGGCATGGTGGGCCGAGCCGCTGGGAGACCTTTCGTGAGCGTCACTATCGCCGATATCGAATCAGCCCGCCGCGTGATCGCGGGCGCGGTGCTGCGCACCCCCATGCTGCCGGCGCCGCGGCTCTCGGCGCTCACCGGCGCCGAGGTCTTCGTCAAATATGAGAACCTGCAGGTCACCAATTCGTTCAAGGACCGCGGCGCGCTCAACAAGCTCGCCTCGCTCAGCGCGGCCGAACGCGCGCGCGGCGTCATCGCCATGTCGGCCGGCAATCACGCCCAATCGGTCGCCTATCACGCCGCGCGGCTCGGCATTCCGGCGACCATCGTCATGCCGGTGACCACGCCCTTCGTGAAGGTGGCGGCGACCAAGTCGCATGGCGCCACGGTGGTGCTGCACGGCGAGGGCGTGGCGGAAGCGCAGGCGCGGGTGGAAGAGCTGGTACGCGAGCGGTCTTTGGTGCAGGTGCATCCTTACGACGACGACCGCATCATCGCAGGACAAGGCACCATCGCACTGGAAATGCTGGAGGATGTCGGCGACCTCGATTGCCTGGTGATCCCCATCGGCGGCGGCGGGCTGATCTCCGGCAACGCCATCGCGGCGCGCGCGGTGAAGCCGGCCATCGAAATCGTCGGTGTGGAAGCCGCGCTTTACCCGTCGATGGTGAACGCGCTGCGCGCCGGCAACCGTGCCGACGGCGGCCCGACGCTGGCCGAAGGCATCGCGGTCAAGCAGGTGAGCGGGCGCACCGTCGCCATCGTGCGCGAACTGGTCGCCGACATTCTGCTGGTCGACGAGCCGCATCTCGAGCGCGCCGTGAACGCCTATGCCACGCTGCAAAAGACGGTTGCCGAAGGCGCCGGCGCCGCCGGGCTCGCCGCGCTGCTCGCCAATCCCGATCGCTTCCAAGGCAAAAAGGTCGCCCTCATTCTCTCCGGCGGCAATATCGACCCGCGGATCCTTGCCTCCATCACGGTGCGCGAACTGGAACGCGAAAGCCGCATCGTCTCGTTCCGCCTGAGCCTGCCGGACCGGCCGGGCGTGCTCGGGGCCATCGCCAGCCGCATCGGCGCGCTCGACGGCAATATTCTCGAAGTCGATCACCGCCGGCTGTTCCTCGACGTGCCGGCCAAGGGCGCCAAGCTCGACGTCACCATCGAGACGCGCGACGCCGCGCATGCGGCGGAAATCCGCGCCGCGCTCGCCGCCGACGGCTATCAACCGGTGCGCATCGAGACCGGCGCGGCCATGGAGTGAGCGAAAGTTACGAATATTCCGCCGGCGCGCGGGCGCGCGGAAACTCCTTGTCGCGCCGCCGGCAGGCGATGAAATAAAACGCTCCGGCCGGCAATATCCTTTCCCGATGGCGCCGCATGGCATGACAATCGCGGCGATTGCACGTGCGCGGCGATGGATTTTTTGCCGGTCGAGTTCCCAGCAAATTTGGCATGGCCTTGCCGTTATCCCGTCGCCGCTAGCATCGGCGCCATGTGGCATAGGGAAAAAGCGAATTCTATTCCGGGTTTGACTCATTTCTTGCAGCGCACCTTAAGTGCCGCATGCTTGAGATTACGCCCCGCATCCGCGGCGAAGATCTGGCCGCGCTCGCCGCGCCGGAGCGGCTTGTCTATCTGCGCAGCAGGCTCGACGGGACGATCGTGTTCACGCACGGCTTCGGCGTCGAGGGGCAACTCATCTTCCATTGGATCTGCGAGCGCGATCTCGACATCGACGTGGTCACGCTCGATACCGGCCGGCTGTTCCCGGAAACTTACGAATTATGGGCGGCGACCGAACGCCGTTACGGCCGCCGCATCCGCGCCATCTATCCCAACCGCGCGGCGCTGGAGCGGCTCGTCGCCAAGCAGGGCATCGACGGCATCTATGAATCGAAACGCGCACGCAAGGCCTGCTGCGACGTGCGCAAAACGCGGCCGCTCGGCCGCGCGCTTAGCGGAGCCACGGCCTGGATCACCGGCCTGCGCGCCGACCAGAACGATAACCGGCGCGACGCGGGCTTTGCCGCATACGATGGCGCGCGCGGGCTCATCAAGGTCAATCCGCTGTACGATTGGACACGCGAGGCGGTGCTGGCTGAGGCAAAGCGCCTCGGCGTTCCCATCAACGCGCTGCACGCCGAGGGCTTCGCCTCGATCGGCTGCGCTCCTTGCACGCGCGCGATCAAGCCCGGCGAACGCGAGCGCAACGGGCGCTGGTGGTGGGAAACGGACGGCCACAAGGAATGCGGCCTGCATCTGCCGCGGCGGCGCGCGGGCAAGGACAACCTGCGCCGCGATCGTGTCGAACTCGGCGCCGGCTGCGGTTAGCTATTTTCCGTTGATTGCTTTCCAAATGCGCTCCGGCGTTGCCGGCATTGCGATGTGCTTGACGCCGAATTCGCTCAAGGCATCGACCAGCGCGTTGACCACCGCCGGCAGCGCGCCGACGGAGCCGGCTTCGCCGGCGCCCTTGACGCCGAGCGGGTTGGTCTTGGTCGGCACCGGATTGCTTTCCACATGCAGGCTGCAGAAATCGTGCGCGTGCGGCATGGCGTAATCCATAAACGAGGCGGTGACCAACTGGCCGGCTTCGTCGAAGTGGATATTCTCCATCAGCGCTTGCCCGGCGCCTTGCGCGACGCCGCCGTGGATCTGCCCGTGCAGCAGCAGCGGATTGAGCACGGTGCCGACGTCGTCGACCACGCAATAACGCACGATCTCGGTCTTGCCGGTGTCGCGCTCGATTTCCACTTCGCAGACGTGACAGCCGTTCGGATAATTGTTGACCGGCGCCTGATAGATCGCCGTGGCGAACAGGCCGGGCTCCATGTCTTGCGGCAGATTGGCCTTGTCGAAGGAGGCGACTGCGATTTCCTTGATCGACAGCGTGCGGTTGGTCTTCGACGTTGAGAAGACCCCGTCGGCGAATTGCAGATCGTTCGCGGCGACCTTGAGCATATGCGCGGCAATGGCGCGCGCCTTGCTCACGATCTTTTCGTTCGCCATGTGGAAGGCGGAGCCGGCGAGCGTCGCCGAGCGCGAGCCGCCGGTGCCTTCGCCGTAGAACACCGCATCGGTGTCGCCCTGGATATATTGCGCTTCTTTCGGATCGAGCCCGAGGCGGTCGCAGACCAATTGCTTGAACACCGTCTCGTGGCCTTGCCCTTGCGAATTCGACCCGGAGAACAGCGTCAGCGAACCCGAGCGGTCGAAGCGCACTTCGGCGCCTTCCGAGCTCGGGGCGCCGGCGCGTTCGATGGTGTTGGATAGGCCGAAGCCGCGCAGCTTTCCCGCCTTATGCGATTGCGCCTTGCGCGCCTTGAAGCCCTTAAAGTCGGCGAGCGCCAGCGCCAAATCCATATTCTTCTCGAACTCGCCGCTGTCGTAAGTGAAAGTCAGCCCCGTCTTGTACGGCATGGCCGCGGGCGCGATGGTGTTGCGCCGGCGCAGTTCGGCCGGGTCGATGCCCATTTCGTCGGCGGCGATATCGACCATGCGTTCGATGACGAAAGCGGCCTCCGGGCGTCCGTTGCCGCGATAGGGCCGCACCGGATTGGTGTTGGTGAACACGCCGGTGACGTCGACGTGGATCGCCGGCGTGCGGTAGACGCCGGCGAGCGTCCCGGCGTTCATCAGGAACATCGGCATAGAATGCTGCAGATAGGCGCCGATGGCAGCGATCGTCTTCACCCGCAGAGCGAGGAAGATGCCGTTGCCGTCGAGCGCGAGCTCGGCCTCGGTGACGTTGTCGCGCCCCTGCGCGTCGGAAAGGAACGCTTCCGTGCGCGTCGAAATCCATTTCACCGGCCGGCCGGTGAGCTTTGAGGCCAGCAACACCAGCGGGTTCTCGTTGAAGATCGGTGATTTCATGCCGAAGCTGCCGCCGGTATCGCCGGTGACGATGCGCAGCTTGCTCTCCGGCACCTTCATCAATTTGGCGAGTTCGGCGCGGGTCGGCAGCGGCCGCTGCACCGCCGTATGGATGGTGTAGCGGCCGTCGGCCGCGTTGTATTCGCCGACCGCGCCGCGCGGCTCCATTGTGACGGCGGTGACGCGGTTGATGACGAACTTATGCTTGACCACGCGGTCGGCGCGGGCGAAGGCGGCCTCGGTCGCCGCTCTGTCGCCGATCAGCGCGACGAAACAGACATTGTCGGGACAATCCGCAAAGACGCGCGGCGCGCCCGGCTGTGGCGCCGCTTCGGTCGAGGTGACCGCGGGCAGGACTTCGTAGTCCATCGCAATAAGCTCAGCGGCGTCCTGCGCCTGCGCCAAGGTTTCGGCGACGACAAAGGCAACGGCATCGCCGACCCAGCACACGAACTCTTCGGCCAGGATCGGATAGCGCGGCGAATATTGCGGCGAGCCGTCGCGCCGCTTGAGCCCCGAATGCACCGGCAGGTCGCCGAGGCCGGCGGCCTTGATGTCGGCCGCGGTGAGCACGCACAAGACGCCGGGCGCGGCTTTCGCCGCTTGTGTGTCGATCGACTTGATGCGCGCATGCGCGTGCGGCGAACGCAGCACCACGCCATGCGCCATGCCGGGAAGCTGAATGTCGTCGGTATAGCGGCCGCCGCCGCGGATCAGCCGCGGGTCCTCAAAGCGCGCCACGCCTTGCCCGATTGCGAATTCACCCATCGCAATGCCGACGCTTCACTTGCCTGCGAGCTTTTCCGCGACGCGCGGCGCGAAATAAGTGAGTACCCCGTCGGCGCCGGCGCGCTTGAAGGCGCCGAGGCTTTCCAGCATCGCGCGCTCGCCGTCGAGCCAGCCGTTTTGCGCGGCCGCCATGATCATCGCGTATTCGCCCGACACTTGGTAAGCGAAAGTCGGCATGGCGAAGGTTTCCTTCACGCGCTGCACGATGTCGAGATAGGGCAGGCCGGGCTTGATCATGATCATGTCGGCGCCCTGCTCGATGTCGAGCGCGACCTCGCGCAGCGCCTCGTCGGAATTGCCGAAATCCATCTGGTAGGTGCGTTTGTCGCCGGTCAGCGTCTTCGAGGAGCCGACCGCGTCGCGGAACGGCCCGTAGAACACGGAGGCGTATTTCGCCGCATAGGACATGATCGACACGTCGAGGAAATCCGCCGCATCGAGCCCCGTGCGGATGGCGCCGACGCGGCCGTCCATCATGTCGGAGGGCGCGATGATGTCGCAGCCGGCCTCCGCCTGCACCAGCGCCTGCTTGACCAGCACGGCAACCGTCTCGTCGTTGAGGATGACGCCGTCGCGCAGCAGGCCGTCATGGCCGTGACTGGTGAAGGGATCGAGCGCCACGTCGCATAAGAGGCCGATCTGCGGCACCTCCTTCTTGATGGCGCGGATGGCGCGGCAGACCAGATTGTCCGGGTTTAGCGCTTCGCTGCCCGTCTCGTCGCGCAATGTCGGATCGGTATAGGGGAAGAGGGCCAGACACGGGATCGTCAGCTTGGCCGCGCGTTCGGCCTCGCGCACCGCCTGGTCGACGGAAAGCCGCTCGACGCCGGGCAGCGAGGCGACCGGGGTGCGCGCGTTCTCGCCGTCCATGACGAACAACGGCCAGATCAGGTCGTCGGTCGAAAGCTGGGTCTCGCGCACCATGCGGCGCGCCCATTCGCTTTGCCGGTTGCGGCGCGGGCGGCTGGCGAGATCGAGGCGCTCATGCGCCTCATTCTCCACAGGGGCGAGATGCGTGCGGGCTTCGATCGGACGGCCAAATTTGATTGCCATTGCGGGTCTCCGGAGCTTCTTTTTAGCCGGTCCGGCGGCTGCCCGCTACCCGCCCCGCTCACCAGGCTTAACCGCCGTTGACGGGGCAAAGGCCGCCTTCTATCGGTCGACGTCATGGATTTCGACCTCACCGAGGAACAACGCGCCTTCCAGGCCACCGCGCGGCAATTTGCCCGCGACGAAATGATGCCGCATGCGCGCGACTGGGACGAGAACGAGACCTTCCCGGTCGCGGCGCTGCGCCAAGCGGCGGCGCTCGGCTTCGGCGGTATTTACGTCAAGGAAGACGTCGGCGGCTCGGCGCTCAGCCGCCTCGATGCCGCGTTGATCTTCGAGGAACTGGCGCAAGGGTGCACCTCGACCGCCGCCTATATCTCCATCCACAACATGGCCGCCTGGATGATCGACGCTTACGGCAGTGATGCCGTGCGCCAGAAATTCCTGCCCAAGCTCTGCAGCATGCAGCATTTCGCGAGCTACTGTTTGACAGAGCCGGGCGCCGGCTCCGACGCCGCGAGCCTTTCTACGCGTGCGCGGCGTGACGGCGACAGTTACGTGCTCGACGGCACCAAGGCCTTCATCTCCGGCGGCGGCGTCTCCGACGTTTACGTAGTGATGGCGCGCACCGGCGAAGCGGGCCCGCGCGGCATATCCACGCTCGTGGTGGCGAAGGGCACGCCCGGCCTCTCTTACGGCGCGCAGGAGAAAAAGCTCGGCTGGAAGTCGCAGCCGACCGCCATGGTGATGTTCGAGAACTGTCGCGTGCCGGCGGCGAATTTGATCGGCCGCGAAGGCCAAGGCTTCAAGATCGCCATGGCCGGCTTGGACGGCGGGCGGCTTAACATCGGCGCCTGCTCGCTCGGCGGCGCGCAGTTCTGTCTCGACCACACGGTCGCCTACATGAAGGAGCGCAAGCAATTCGGCTCGCGGCTTGCCGACTTCCAGGCGCTGCAATTCCGTATCGCCGACTACGTGACCGAACTCGACGCGGCGCGCTTGCTGCTGCACCGCGCCGCGGTGGCGGTGAGCGAAAGCGAGCCGGGCGCGACCGCGCTCGCCGCCAAGGCGAAGCGTCTCGCCACCGACACCGGCTTCGAGGTAGTCAATGGCTGCCTGCAATTGCACGGCGGCTACGGCTACTTGCGCGATCACCCGATCGAGCGCGTCTTGCGCGACGTGCGCGTGCATCAGATTCTCGAAGGCACCAACGAGATCATGCGGCTGATCGTCAGCCGGCAGATGTTGGGAAATTGACATGCCATACTTTCCGCTCGTCCCCGCGAAAGCGGGGAGCCAGGGCGACAGAACAATGACTCGAAGTTTGCAGCCCTGGATTCCCGCTTGCGCGGGAATGAGCGAACCAGAATGACGGCCTCTGCCGAAATCCTCTTCGAGCGGCGCGGCGCGGCGGGCCTTATCACCCTCAACCGGCCGCAGGCGCTCAACGCCGTCACGCACAGCATGGCGGTGGCGTTGCGCGCGCAGCTCGACGCCTGGGGCGAAGATCCGGCCATCACGCGCGTGGTGATCCAGGCGGCCGGCGAGCGCGCCTTCTCCGCCGGCGGCGACATCCGCCATCTCTACGACCTCGGCCAAGCGGGGCGCCACGACGAGGCGCTGCAATTCTGGCGCGTCGAATATCCGCTCAATGTGGCGATCAAGAACTTTCGCAAGCCCTACGTCGCGTTGATCGACGGGCTGGTCATGGGCGGCGGGGTGGGTGTGTCGGTGCACGGCTCGCACCGCGTCGCCGGCGACCGCTATACGTTTGCCATGCCGGAAGTCGGCATCGGCTTTTTTCCCGACGTCGGCGCCACCTGGTTCTTGCCGCGCCTGCCGGGCGAACTCGGCACTTTTTGCGCGCTGACCGGCGAGCGTTTCAACAGCGCCGATGGCTGCGCGGCGGGCCTTGCCACCCATCGTATCGCTTCCGCCCGCTTTCCCGCGCTGCTTGACGGGCTCACCGGCACGCTGTCGGTCGACGCGCTGCTTGCCGCTTTTGCCGAACCGGCGGGCGAGGGCAAGATCGCGGCGCGGCGCTCAGCCATCGACCGTACTTTCGCCGGCGAAAGCGTCGAGGAAATCCTCGCCGCGCTCGACCGCGAGGCGACGTCGGTCAGCGCCGACGCCGAATGGGCGGGCAAGACCGCCGCCACCATCCGCACTAAATCGCCGCTCAGTCTGAAAATCGCGCTGGCGCAGGTGCGGCGCGGTAAAGCAAATGCTTTGAAGACTTGGGATTTCGCAACGTGCATGCGCGCCGAATTCCGCATAGTGTCGCGCATCATCCATGGCCACGATTTCTACGAGGGCGTGCGCGCCGTGATTATCGACAAGGACAACGCGCCGCGCTGGCAGCCGGCGACGCTCGCCGAGGTGAGCGCTGCGGAAGTCGAGCGCCATTTCGCCCCGCTCGGCGCCGACGAATTGGAGCTGCCGTGAACGAGCCTTTCGCCGAGCACGATCTGCAAAGCCTCGAGCCGGTGCACGAGGGGGAGGGTGAACAGACCATCGGCCGCTGGACGCGACGGCTGGTGCTGTTCCTGCGCGTGATGGCCGGCGTGTCGATGCTCAAGGGCCTCTACCATTGGTCGCGCGTCTGCGGCATCGGCGTCGATGCGAGCGACGCGTTCCAGTATCGTTCCATCGCCTGGCAGGCCGCTACGGTATTCTTCGCGGTGATCGATCTGGTCGCCGCGGTGGGCTTGTGGCTTGCCGCCGCCTGGGGCGCGGTGATTTGGCTCACGGCGATTGCCTCCATGCTGGCGGTGGAGATTTTCTTTCCGCAGGTGTTCGGCGCGAGCTTCGTGACCGGTATGCTGGAAGGCGGCTTGCTGGTGCTCTATCTTTGGCTGGCGTTGAAATCGGCGCAGGAACAGGCGCCTTGATCAAAAGCACTGGGAGGGCGTTATGGCGCGCATAGGATTCATCGGGCTCGGCAATATGGGTCTGCCGATGGCGCAGAACCTCATCAAGGCCGGCCATCAGATCGAGGGCGTCGACGTCAACCCGGCCGCGGTCGCCAAATTGGTGGCGGCGGGCGGCGCCAGCGCGGAGTTCGCCAAAGTCGCCGCCGCGCGCGCCGACGTGGTCATCACCATGCTGCCGGCCGGTGCCCACGTGCGCGAGGTCTATCTCGGGCCGAACGGCATCGTCGACAACGCCAACGAAGGCACGCTGCTGATCGATTGCTCGACCATCGACGTGGAAACGGCGCGCGCCGTCGCCAGCGCGGCGGAAAAGAAAGGCCTGATGATGCTCGACGCGCCGGTGTCGGGCGGCGTCGGCGGCGCGACCGCCGGCACGCTCACCTTCATGGTCGGCGGCTCGGCACAGGGCTTCACCCGCGCGGAATCCATATTGCAGAAAATGGGCAAGACGATCGTGCACGCCGGCGGCGCCGGCAACGGGCAGGCGGCGAAGATCTGCAACAACATGATCCTCGGCGTGTCGATGATCGCGGTGTCGGAAGCCTTCGTGCTCGCCGAGAAACTCGGCCTCGAGCACCAGAAGCTGTTCGACATCGCCTCGAAATCGTCGGGGCAATGCTGGTCGATGACGACCTATTGCCCGGTGCCGGGCCCGGTGCCGACCTCGCCGGCGAACCGCGACTACCAGGCGGGCTTCACCGCCGCGATGATGCTGAAGGATTTGCGGCTAGCGCAGGAAGCGGCCAAGGCCGCCGGCGCCAAGACCGAACTCGGTGCCGACGCGGAAAGGATTTATTCGGCATATGTCGCGAGCGGGGAGGCGGGGCGCGATTTTTCCGGTATCTTCCGTTTCGTGCGCGGCTGAGTGTCATTCCGGGACGGCCGCCGAATCTCCGCTCATTCCCGCGAACGCGGGAATCCAGGAGCTACAAAAAGACGCGGGCGAATTCCGCCCCTGGGTCCATCCTTTCGCGGGGACGAGCGGTTACGTGGTGAACGAATTATTTCGCCGATCTCGACAATTGCGTCTTCAACGAAACGTTCACTGTTGCAAATAAACCTAATCTTTATGGTGTTATTTAAGCCGATTTTAGACTGCCCCTTATAGGGTCCGTCATCTGGAACGGGGAAACAGGGCCCCGTTACCGGCGAAGTGACGACATAAAATAAAACGCAAAAGGGGCGTTGAACATGAAAGCCGTTGTGAAAGCGGTCGAGCCCGCCGAACGTGAGGCGAAGTTCGACCACATCAGGCCGCTCTATCACGAGGCCTTGACCTTGGTCGAACGGCTGCATCGCCGGCTGCTCGACGTCATCAAGGACGAATTCGACCGCCGTGGCCGCGCCGACATCAATTCGGTGCAGGCGCTGCTGTTGTACAATATCGGCGACAAGGAGCTCACCGCCGGCGAACTGCGCACGCGCGGCTACTATCTCGGCTCCAACGTCTCCTACAATCTCAAGAAGCTGGTCGAGATGGCGTTCCTCGATCACCAGCGCAGCCGCGTCGACCGCCGCTCGGTGCGCATCAAGCTGACCGAGAAGGGCCGCGAGGTGCGCGACATCGTCGAGACGCTCTACCAGAAGCACGTGCGGACGGTTGAGCAGGTCGGCGGCATCAATGCCGACGAGTTCACCACGCTCAACAAGTCGCTGCACCGGCTCGAGCGCTTCTGGACCGACCAGATCCTCTATCGCTTGTAAATTCGCTCAAAGTCACTCGCAAGACTTGCCCTGGCCCCCTCCCGGCCAGGGCTTTTGTTTTTTGCCGCGATTTTGGCCACAATGTCGCCCGCTGCCGCCGCTAGGGGGTGGCGCTGCCGCTATTGACCCGAGACCGCGATGTCCAAGTTCCCGCCTCCCGCCGGCCTTAACCGCCGCACCGTCCTGAGCCTGCTCGGCGCAGGTCTGGCGACGGGCGCCTGGTTACGGCGGGCCGCCGCCGCCGAAGACGCCACCTTGCAGGCGCTGATCGAGGCCAACCAGCGCCGCGAGATCGGGCGCAATTTCGACAGCGCCTCGCGCACCATCCATATGCCGAAGGCCTCGCTGCCGACGCTGTCGGCCTCGACGGTCGACACCACGGCGCTCGCCATCGTCCAGTACGAGGGCATTCTCGCCGCCGGCGGCTGGCCCAAGGTTCCCCCCGCCGAGCGGTTGCGGCTGGGCAACCGCCACCCGAGCGTGGTGCCGCTGCGCAAACGGCTGATCGTTGCCGGCGATCTCGAGGCCACCGCCGGCGACAGCGATATTTTCGATTCCTACGTCGAGGCCGCGGTGCGCCGCTTCCAGGCCCGCCACGGCATCAATGTGGACGGCGTCGTGCGGGCGGAGACTTTCACCCAGCTCAACATCCCCTGCGAGGTTCGCCTGTCGCAGCTCAAGACGAATCTGGAGCGGCTGCGCAGCCTGACCGCCCATCTGCCCAACCGCTACGTGGTCTGCAACATCCCGGCAGCGCAGATCGAGGCGGTGGAGGATGGCGTCGCCGTGTCGCGCCACACCGCGGTGGTCGGCAAGCCGGACCGGCCGTCGCCCGAGATCAACAGCAAGATCGTCGAGATCAATTTCAATCCCTATTGGACCGTGCCGGTGTCGATCGTGCGGCGCGACCTTATTCCCTTGATGCAGAAGGACCCCGCGTATCTGACCAACGAGCACATCCGCATTTTCGACATGCATCAGAACGAACTAACCCCCTCGCAGATCAACTGGTATTCCAACGAGGCGGTGAATTATTTGTTCAAGCAGGACCCCGGCGATTTCAATTCGCTGGGCTCGATCCGCATCAATTTCCCGAGCAAAGACGGCGTCTATATGCACGACACGCCGCTGAAAAACCTGTTCGGCGAGGACATGCGCTTCCATTCCTCCGGCTGCGTGCGGGTGCAGAACGTGCGCGAACTGGTCGACTGGCTGTTGCGCGACACGCCGGGCTGGTCGCGCCAGGAAATCGACGCGGTGGTCAAGTCGGGCGAGCGCATCGATGCGCGGCTCGCCAAGCCGGTGCCGGTGTTCTGGGTCTATATCACCGCCTGGGCGACGCCCGACGGCGTGGTCGAATTCCGCGACGACATCTACAACAAAGACGGCCTCGGCCCTTACGCCACCACGTTCAAGGGCTGACGACGTTCTGGCGCTAGCGCCGTGCGACCCCAGATATGGGGTACGAAACCGTTCCACACCCAATGCTTGGCGCTTTCCGGCCGATATGCTATGGCCGGACTAATCCCGGACTTTCCTCACCATTCGGCCCGGCCGCGTTCCCGGCGCCAGGAGAAACGTGATGTCGGCGACGTCGAGTTCGAAGCCTTCAAGCGATGTGGAAACTTTGTTCGCGGCGCCCTTGGCCGAGGTGGACCCGGAAATCGCCGAGGCGATCCGCCTTGAGCTTGGCCGCCAGCGCGATGAAATCGAACTGATCGCTTCGGAGAACTACGTTTCGCGCGCCGTTCTGGAAGCGCAAGGGTCCGTGCTCACCAACAAATATGCCGAAGGTCTGCCGGGCAAACGCTATTACGGCGGCTGCCAGTTCGTCGATATGGCCGAGAACCTGGCCATCCAACGGGTAACAAAGCTGTTCGGCTGCAGATTTGCCAATGTGCAGCCGCATTCCGGCGCCTCGGCCAATGCGGAAGTGTTCTTCGCGCTGATGGCGCCTGGCGACACCTTCATGGGGCTCAACCTCGCCGCCGGCGGGCACCTCACGCACGGCTCGCCGGTCAACCTGTCGGGCAAATGGTTCAAGCCGGTGCCTTACGGCGTGCGGCGCGAGGACCAGCGCATCGACATGGACGAGGTGGCGCGGCTCGCGCGCGAGCACAAGCCGAAACTCATCATCGCCGGCGGCTCGGCCTATCCGCGCATCATTGACTTCCGGCGTTTCCGCGAAATCTGCGACGAAGTCGGCGCCTACCTGTTGGTCGACATGGCGCATTTCGCCGGTCTCGTTGCTGGCGGTGCGCACCCGTCGCCGTTCCCGCACGCGCATGTGGTGACCACGACCACGCACAAGACGCTGCGCGGCCCGCGCGGCGGCGTCATCCTCACCAACGACGAGGAACTAGCGAAGAAATTCAACTCGGCGGTATTCCCCGGCATGCAAGGCGGCCCGCTGATGCATGTGATCGCCGCCAAGGCGGTCGCCTTCGGCGAGGCGCTGCGGCCGAGCTTCCGCACTTACGCGCGCAATGTGGTGGAGAACGCCAAGGCGCTGGCCGAAACGCTCAAGTCGCGCGGCCTCGACATCGTCTCCGGTGGCACCGACACGCACCTGATGCTGGTCGATTTGCGGCCGAAGAGCCTCACCGGCAAGGTGGCGGAACTGGCGCTCGGCCGCTCGCACATCACCTGCAACAAAAACGGCATTCCGTTCGACCCGCAGAAGCCGACGGTCACTTCGGGAATACGTCTCGGCACGCCGGCCGGCACCACGCGCGGTTTCGGCATCGCCGAATTCCGCCAAGTCGGCGACATGATTGTGGAAGTCCTCGACGTACTCTCGCAGAAGGGCGTCGAGGAGGATTTGCTCATCGAAGCCGCGGTGCGCGACAAGGTGAAGGCATTGATTTCACGTTTTCCGATTTATCAATGAGCGACATGCGGCGGAAATTTTCACACGGTCATTCCGGGGCGCTCGCCATAAGCGCGATTACGCGCGTCTTCGACGCGCTATGGCGAGCGAACCCGGAATCCAGAAACAAATTTTGTGCTTGCATCTGGATTCCGGGTCCGGCGCTTCGCGCCGTCCCGGAATGACAGAATAGGGGGCGAGTCATGCGTTGTCCGAGTTGCGGAAGCCTCGACACCCAGGTGAAGGATTCGCGACCGACCGAGGATTCGGCGGTCATCCGCCGCCGCCGCGTCTGCCTCACCTGCAATTTTCGCTTCACCACCTTCGAGCGCGTGCAGTTGCGCGAGTTGACCGTCATCAAACGCAACGGCCGCCGCGTGCCCTTCGACCGCGATAAACTCATGCGCTCGGTGCAGGTCGCGCTGCGCAAGCGCTCGGTCGATCCCGAACGCATCGAGCAGGAAGTCTCCAAGATCGTGCGCGAGCTGGAAAGCCAGGGCGAGAACGAGGTGTCCTCGGAGGCGATCGGCGAACTCGTCATGGAACACCTGCGCGGGCTCGACGACGTGGCTTACGTGCGCTTCGCCAGCGTCTACCGCAATTTCCGCGAGGCCAAGGACTTCCGCGCCGCGCTCGACGAATTGTCGGCCGACGACGAGCCAAAGCCCGAGACCGCGCGCAAATGAGCGAGCAATGAGCCAACTTGCCGAGCAGCGCGCCGCGGCGGCGCCAGCCGACGACGCCCGCTTCATGGCGTTGGCCTTCACGCTCGGTCGCCGCGGGCTCGGCAATACCTGGCCCAATCCGGCGGTCGGCGCGGTTATCGTCAAAGATAATGTGATCGTCGGCCGCGGCTGGACGCAACCCGGTGGCCGCCCGCACGCCGAGGTCGAGGCGCTACGCCACGCCAAGAAAGCCGCGCAGGGCGCGACGCTGTACGTCACGCTGGAGCCGTGCGCGCACCAGGGCAAGACGCCGCCTTGCGCCGACGCCATCATCAAAGCCGGCATCGCGCGCGTGGTATCGGCGCTGGAGGATCCCAACCCGGAGGTTGCCGGCAAGGGCCACGCCAGGCTCCGCGACAAGGGCGTTACGGTCGATGTCGGTCGCGGCGAGGAAGAAGCGCGCCGTGTGCATGCCGGCCACATCATGCGCGTCACCGACAACCGCCCTTTTGTGACGCTCAAGCTCGCGGTGTCGGCTGACGGCAAGGCGGGGCTCGCCGGGCGCAAGCCGGTGACGATCACCGGCGAAGCCGCACGCACGCGCGTGTTCCAGATGCGCGCGGAAAACGACGCCATCATGGTCGGCATCGGCACCGTGCTCTCCGACAACCCGCAATTGACCTGTCGCTTGCCCGGCATGTTCGAGCGCTCGCCGGTGCGCGTGGTGCTCGACGCCACGCTGAAACTGCCGCTGTCGACCTCGGTGGTGGCGACCGTGCGCGAGACGCCGACCTGGGTGATCACCTCGGCCAAGCCGTCGGCCATCGCCGAGGAAATTTTGCAGCAGAGGGGCTGCAAGGTGTTCCGCGTCAGCGATACCGGCGGCAAGCTCGATTTCGACGACGTGCTGAAAGTGCTCGCCGGCGAGGGCATCACCCGGCTGATGGTGGAGGGCGGCCCCAAGCTCGCCGGTGCTATGGCCGCCGCCGGCCTGGTCGACGAGCTGGCGCTGCTGCGCGGGGCAACGACCATCGGCGCCGACGGCATCGATGCGCTCGATGGGCTGCCGCTCGACGGTTTCACCGGGCAGTTGCAGGCGCGCGGCCGCGAGACGCTCGGTCCCGACGTGCTCGAAACCTACGCGCGGACCTGACATGTTCACCGGCATCGTCACCGATAAAGGCGAGGTGCGGTCGGTCAAGCCGCACGCCGACAACCTGCACCGCATCACCATCTTTTGCCGCTATCCGCGCGTCGAAATGATCGAGGGCGCTTCGATTGCCTGTTCCGGCGTCTGCATGACGGTGGTGGAAACCGGCGAGGAAGACGGCCGCATTTGGTTCGGCGTCGACGCCGCGGCGGAAACGCTCGCCGTCACCACGGTCGGCCGCTGGCGGCATGGCACGCGCGTCAATCTCGAGCGCTCGCTCAAACTGGGCGACGAACTGGGCGGCCATCTGGTCGCCGGTCATGTCGACGGCTTGGCCAATGTTATCGCGCGCGAGGATATGACGGATATGGCGCGCTTTGCCTTGCGCGCGCCGCGCGAGCTCGCGCGCTTCATCGCACCCAAAGGCTCGGCCGCGCTCGACGGCGTCTCGCTCACGGTCAACGCGGTCGAGGGTGACACCTTTTCGGTGCTGATCATCCCGCACACGCTCGGCGTGACGACCTTCGGCGCCTTGCGCGCGGGCGACGACATCAATCTCGAAATCGACACCATGGCCCGCTATGCCGCGCGGCTGATGGACGCGAAATAGAACCCTTGTTCCCCGCGCGGGCGCTTGCTACGACGCGGCTCAACAAGGAAATTGAAAATATGGCCAAAAAGACAAGCGGCGCGAAAAAAAGCAGCCAGCCGCGCGTGCTGATCGTGGAAGCGCGCTTTTACGAGCATATCGCCGACGCGCTGCTCGCGGGCGCCAAGCGCGTGCTCGACGAGGCGGATGCGCATTACGAGAGCATCGCCGTTCCCGGCGCGCTCGAGGTTCCCGCGGCCATCGCCATGGCGCTCGACGCCGCGCAGCGCAAGAAGGCGCCCTACGACGGCGTGGTCGCGCTCGGCTGCGTCATCCAGGGCGAGACCTATCATTTCGAACTGGTGGCAAACGAGTTGGCGCGCGGGCTGATGGACTTGAGCATGGCGCGGCAAATTCCGCTCGGCAACGGCATCCTCACCGTCGACAACGAAGCGCAGGCCTTGGCCCGCTCCTCCGGCCCCGGCCGTAACAAGGGCGCCGGTGCCGCGCGCGCCGCGCTCGCCATGATCGCGCTCAAGCAGAGCCTCGCGGGCAAATAAGTGGCCAAGGGCGCGCCAGCCGCGAAAGAGGACGCGCGCAAGGCGAACCGGCGCGGCGCGGCGCGGCTCGCCGCGGTGCAGGCGCTCTACCAGATGGATATGGCCGGCACCGGCATCAACGAGATCCTCGCCGAGTTCGAGAGCCACTGGATCGGCCGCGAGGTCGAAGGCGAGCAATATCTCCCCGCCGAGGCCGCCTTCTTCCGCGACATCGTCTCCGGCGTGGTGCGCGAGCAGCGCAAGCTCGATCCGCTGATCGACGAGGCCTTGGCGAAAAGCTGGCCGCTCAAGCGCATCGAGGCGGTGCTGCGCGCGGCGCTGCGCGCCGGATGCTACGAGCTCGACCGCCGCCGCGACGTGCCGGCGCGCGTGGTGGTGTCGGAATATGCCGACGTCGCCGCCGCCTTTGTCGAGCGCGACGAGACCGGCATGGTCAACGCCGTGCTCGACCAGTTGGCGCGCAAGCTGCGCGCGGCTGAATTTACCGGGTGAACTCATGGCCGACGATGCGTCCGCCGAGGACCGCCTGATCGCGCGCCACTTCGCGCCGCTGGCGACGCATCCCGGCGCATTGAGCCTGTCCGACGACGCCGCCTTCATCAAGCCGCCGCCGGGTTGCGACCTGGTGCTCAAGACCGACGCCATTATCGGCGGCGTGCATTTCTTCGCCGACGACGCGCCCGGCGCGGTGGCAAGCAAGGCGTTGCGCGTGAACCTCTCCGACCTCGCCGCCAAGGGCGCCAAGCCCCTCGGCTTCCTGTTGTCGCTTGCGCTGACGAAGGAAACCGGCGACGACTGGCTTTCTGCATTTGCCGAAGGCCTGCGCGGCGATGCCGTGCTTTACGATTGTCCGCTGTTCGGCGGCGACACCGACCGAACGCCGGGGCCGATTGTAATTTCCGTCGCCATGTTCGGCAGCGTGCCGGAGGGCACGATGGTGCGCCGCGCCGGCGCGAAGCCCGGCGACGTCGTGTTCGTCACCGGCACAATCGGCGATGCCGCGCTCGGCCTCGCGTTGCGTCAAGGTGCCACCTGGCCGCTGAGCGAGGCGCAGCGCCGGCACCTGCTGTCGCGCTATCTGCTGCCGCAGCCGCGCCATGCGCTGACCGAGGCCGTGCGCACGCATGCCTCGGCGGCTATGGACGTATCCGACGGCCTTGCCGGCGATTTCGCCAAACTCTGCCGCGTCTCGAAAGTTGCGGCCGAAATCGACGTGGCGCGCGTGCCTTTGTCCGCCGCGGCCAAGGCCGCGCTCGCCGCCGAGCCGGCGATGCTGGAAACCGCGCTCACCGGCGGCGACGACTACGAGATCGTCTGCACCGTGCCGGCCGCCAAGGCCGAGAGTTTCCGCGCTGCAGCGCAACGGGCAAAGGTCGCGGTCAGCGAGATCGGCACCATCAAAGCGGGCGAGGGCGTCCGCTTTCTCGGATCCGGCGCCAAGCCGCTCACCTTCAAACGCGCCTCCTTCAGCCATTTCTGAAATCGGCAAATCTGAAATCAACAAATCTGAAATCGACAGGACGCCGCAAAATCACAAGCTATAATGAATGCCAACGACTTTCCGAAAGGTCGACCATGAACGACGGGGCGGGAACCAATCCAATGAGCCAAATGCCTTCCGGGATAAACCCGAAATTCGAGGCGCTGCATAAGCGCTTTCCCACCTCGGCCTATTTGCGCGCGCGCGCGTCGAAGAACGTGCCGCTCTTTTCCTTCGAATATGGCGACACCGGCGCCGGCGCCGATGTCGGCATCGCGCAGAATTGGGCGGCCTTCGACGCCATCAAGGTCGCCGCGCGCTACGGCGCGATCACCACCGTGCCGCCGACCGACGTCGAACTGTTCGGCACCCGTTACGCCGCGCCCATCGGCATCGCGCCCATGGGCGGCCCCTCGCTGGTCTGGCCGGGCGCCGATCTGCTGATGGCCAAGGCCGCGCAGCGCGCGCGCGTTCCCTATACGCTCGGCGTTGCCGGCGGCGCGTCCATCGAGGAGGTGGCGAAAGTTGCGCCCGATGTGTTCTGGCTGCAGCTCTACCGTTTCTACCAGAATGATCACGCCATCGGCTTCGACCTGATCAAACGGGCCACCGCCGCGGGCGTCAAAGCGCTGGCGCTCACCATCGACGTGCCGGTGCGCACCACGCGCTCGCGCGAAAGCTATGCCGGCCTCGGCGGCGAATTCCGCCCCACGCCGCGCATGCTTTACGAGATGATCGTGCGGCCGAAATGGCTGCTCGCGCTGTTGCGCAACGGCTATCCGCGCTTTGCCACCATCCGGCAATATGTCGGCCCGCGTGCCAGCACCAACGAAGTGATCCGCTTTGCGCGCGACAACATGGGCGGCGTGTTTTCCTGGGAGGAAGTCGCGCGCTACCGCGACAAGTGGAAGGGGCCGATGCTGGTCAAAGGCATCCTGCATCCGGCCGACGCCGAAAAGGCAGTCTCGCTCGGCATCGAAGGCATCTGGGTGTCGAACCATGGCGGCCGGCAGATCGAGGCGTTGGCCGCCTCGATCGACGTGCTGCCGGCGATCGTTGCCGCCGTCGGGCAGAAGGCGACCGTCGTGCTCGACAGCGGCATCCGCTCGGGACAGGACGTGATGCGCGCGCTCGCGCTCGGCGCCAAGGCAGCGTTCGCTGGCAAGTCGTTCCTCTGGGCGGTGGCAGCGCTCGGCGACGAGGGGCCGGCGCATCTCATCGACCTCTATATCGACGAGTTGCGCTCTTGCCTCGGCCAGATCGGCGCCCGCTCGCTCGAGGAGGCGCGCGAAGCCGTCATCCGCCACCCCGGCGCCTGGCGCTTCGATCGGAACGACTAGGCCCGCAATCAGGCAGGCATCCCAGCCCTGCGCCGCGGGCAGTAGCGATATTCTCCGGTAGCCACTAGACAGAGAACGGTTTTTCCGGGGAATCCGCCAATGTCGGCAGTCGCCGAACCGATCGCCTACGGCACGACCGACGACGCGCTGGCGCGGCGCAACGCCATGGTGCTGGCGGCGGCGCAGTCGCTCGGCGGCGCCAACAACATCATCGTCTATTCGACCGCCTCGATCGTCGGCTCGGTGCTGGCGCCCTACAAAGGCCTGGCGACGCTGCCGATCACCTGCCTGGTGATCGGCCTGTGGCTCGGCACGCTGCCGATCGGCGCGCTCGCCCGTCGCTATGACCGCCGCGTCGCGCTGCAGACCGGCGCCGCCTTCGGCATCGTCTCCGGCTTGATCAACTACTCGGCGGTTATCACCGGCCATTTTTGGTTGCTCATGCTCGGCGGCTTCTGCGCCGGCATCTACGCCGCCTCGCAGCAATCCTACCGTTTCGCGGCCACCGATACGGCGAGCGAAATTTATCGTCCCAAGGTGGTGTCCTGGGTGCTCGCCGGCGGCGTCTTCGCCGCACTGATCGGGCCGCAGCTCGTCATCTTCACCAAGGATATGCTGCCGCCATATCTGTTCGCGGCGAGCTATCTCGGCCAGTCGGCCTGCGCGGCGCTGGGTTTGCTCGTGCTCACCTTCGTCAAAGTGCCGCCGGTCGCCGTCGAGCGCAGCGACAGCGCCCGCCCGCTGCGCGAGATCGTGCGCGCCCCGCGTTTTATCGTCGCCGTCGCCTGCGGCGTGGGCAGCTACACCATGATGAACCTGGTGATGACCGCGGCGCCGCTCGCCATGGTCGGCTGCGGCCATTCGGTGACCGACGCCGCGCTCGGCATCCAGTGGCACGTGCTCGGCATGTATGCGCCGAGCTTCTTGACCGGCGCGCTGATCGTGCGCTTCGGGGTCGAGCGCATCACGCTCATTGGCCTCGCGCTGATCGCGGTCTGCGCCGTGGTCGGCATTTCCGGCATCACGGTCGCGCATTTCTGGACGGCGCTGGTGCTGCTCGGCGTCGGCTGGAACCTGGCCTTCATCGGCGCCACCACCATGGTGACGCGGTGCTACCGGCCGCAGGAACGCACCAAGGTGCAGTCGTTCAACGACTTCCTCATTTTCGGCAGCATGGCGATCTCGTCGTTTTCCTCCGGGCAGATGCTCGACCATCTCGGCTGGCAGGCGATCAACGAGGCGATCTTCCCGGTCATTTTCATCGCCGGCGCCATGCTGGTCTGGCTGGTGATGCGCAATCGCGCGGCTGGCGCTGCGATATGAGCAGCATCACGATGAGTAAATTTGCCATTTCGGGGCGATTTTAGAAAAGTTTTTGAATCAGCGCAGCAATTATTGCTCCGACCGTTAATATAACGGCTGCCCGCTCCTGCGGCGACGAAAGCCAGCCCAGTCTAGGCGGTGGTTGTTTCTTGCGCACTCGATGGGGCTCGTCCGCATTACCGATCTCGGGCAACGCACCGTCGCGGTGACAATTATGGCTCGATGGCTGCTTCATAGAGTTGAGGGTAACCCCGCTTTGGGGCCGTCAACTGTTGCCCTGTTTGGCCCAGTATCGCGGAAGCGTTGCCGAGTTGCGCGTGAAAGCGCAACGCACTCCCAAACCGCCTTGACATTCCATGTCATAGGAATATAGTCCTCGTCGTCCTGCTCAGTGAGGGCGTCATCTAGAGGCGTCTAAATGATGGAGCAGGATGCGGCGCCTGCGGGCGGGGGACGAACGCAACCCCCAAGCCCCCGGGCGGCGTCGGGGCACCGCCCGCGGGCACTAGGACCCGCCCGCGAGGAGCTCGCTGACGGTTGCAGCCTACGGGCTGGCCGAAAGCGCGGCCCGGCGCCGAAAAGACGCTGCGATGGCGCGCCGAGAGGCGCCACGTGCCGGAAACGGTACGTGACTACGACCAAAGACGCGCCGCTTGGCGCGCCATCTCCTCGACATTTTGTCGGGGGGCGACTCCCCCGCACCCCTGCGCGAGGGGCACGAGGAATACGGGCATACCCCGCGCCCGCCAAAGAACAGGGGCGATTTCGCGCGCCTGCTGATAGTCCGCTCATTCCCGCGTAAGCGAGCGGGGATAGGATCGATCCGGGCCGAATTGCGCGTTGCGTTGCGGGCCGCTTTTTGGCTATATCCGCCCGCTTTTCCGGTCGGGGTGAAGCGCCCTTAACAAGCGGCCATCCTCGACGCTCCTGGCGCCGGCGGGAGCGTTTTTTCCACGTCAGCGCCATTTCAATCGAGGTTGAAACCACCATGAACACATTGTGGGTGATCGTCGGCTGTGGCGTGCTCGCTATCGTTTACGGCATCTGGGCGACGATGTCGGTGCTCAGCGCCGATGCCGGCTCCGCCAAGATGCAGGAAATCTCCGCCGCCGTGCGCGAGGGCGCGCAAGCCTATCTCAAGCGCCAATACGCCACCATTTCGATGGTTGGCGTGGTGATCTTCCTCATTCTCGGCTTCACGCTCGGCTGGCTGGTCGCCGTCGGCTTCCTGGTCGGCGCGGTGCTCTCGGGTGCTGCCGGTTTCATCGGCATGAACGTGTCCGTACGCGCCAATGTGCGCGTCGCCCAAGCCGCGACCAAATCGCTTGCCGGCGGCCTCGAGCTCTCCTTCAAGGCCGGCGCCATCACCGGCCTCTTGGTCGCTGGCCTCGCGCTGCTCGGCGTCACGCTTTATTTCGGCTTCCTCGTCGGCACCCGTCATTTTGCGCCGAACGACCGCACCGTGATCGACGCCATTGTCGCGCTCGGCTTCGGTGCCTCGTTGATCTCGATCTTCGCCCGTCTCGGCGGCGGCATCTTCACCAAGGGCGCCGACGTCGGCGGCGATCTCGTCGGCAAAGTCGAAGCCGGCATTCCGGAAGACGATCCGCGTAATCCGGCGACCATTGCCGACAACGTCGGCGACAACGTCGGCGACTGCGCCGGCATGGCCGCCGACTTGTTCGAGACCTATGCGGTGACCATCGTCGCCACGATGGTTCTGGCGGCGATCTTCTTCGTCAACACGCCGTATCTGCTCACCATGATGACGCTGCCGCTCGCCATCGGTGGCGTCTGCATCATCACCTCGATCGCCGGGACCTTCTTCGTGCGGCTCGGCGCCTCGCAGTCGATCATGGGCGCGCTTTATAAGGGCCTGATCGCGACCGGCATCCTGTCGCTCATCGGCATCGCCGGCGTCATCCATTGGCTGATCGGCTTCGGCGTCCCGCTCACCGCCGGAACGACCATGTTCACCACCACGACGCTGTTCTATTGCGGCATCGTCGGCCTGATCGTGACCGGCCTCATCATCTACATCACAGAATACTACACCGGCACCGACTTCCGCCCGGTCAAGTCGATCGCGGCGGCCTCCGTCACCGGCCACGGCACCAACGTCATCCAGGGCCTCGCCATCTCGATGGAGTCGACCGCGGGTCCCGCCATCGTCATCATCGCGGGCATCCTGGTCACTTACGGCATGGCCGGCCTGTTCGGCATCGCCATCGCGGTCACCACCATGCTGGCGCTCGCCGGCATGATCGTCGCGCTCGATGCCTTCGGCCCGGTCACCGACAATGCCGGCGGCATTGCCGAAATGGCCGGACTGCCGAAGGAAGTGCGCAAGGCGACCGACGCGCTCGACGCCGTCGGCAACACCACCAAGGCGATCACCAAAGGCTACGCCATCGGCTCCGCCGGCCTCGGCGCGCTGGTGCTGTTTGCCGCCTATAACCAGGATCTCCTGTTCTTCTCCCGCGACGTCGCGCACCACCCGTACTTCACGGGCATCCAGCTCGATTTCGCGCTGACCAACCCGTACGTGGTTGTCGGCCTCTTGTTCGGCGGCATGTTGCCTTATCTGTTTGCCTCGATGGGCATGACCGCCGTCGGCCGCGCCGCCGGCGCGATCGTCGAGGAAGTGCGCCGCCAGTTCCGCGAGAACCCCGGCATCATGAAGGGCACGACCAAGCCCGATTACGGCCGCGCCGTCGACATGCTCACCAAGGCTGCGATCAAGGAAATGATCGTGCCGTCGCTGTTGCCGGTGCTCTCGCCGATCTTCGTCTACTTCGCGATCTATCTGGTGGCCGGCGGCGGCGCTGCCGGCAAATCGGCGGGCTTTGCCGCGGTCGGCGCCATGCTGCTCGGCGTCATCGTCACCGGCCTGTTCGTCGCCATCTCGATGACCTCGGGCGGCGGCGCCTGGGACAACGCCAAGAAATACATCGAGGACGGTCACTACGGCGGCAAGGGCTCGGAAGCCCATAAAGCCGCGGTGACCGGCGACACCGTCGGCGACCCCTACAAGGACACGGCGGGCCCGGCGGTGAACCCGATGATCAAGATCACCAATATCGTGGCGCTCTTGCTCTTGGCGGTGCTCGCGCACTAGGGTCGCGGCGACGAGCGAAATGAAAGCGCATGATCCCGAAAAGTGGGAACCGGTTTTCGGATAAGATCATGCGCGAAATAAAGAAGGGCCCGCGTGTTGCGGGCCCTTTTTGCCGGTGACGCGCGCGCCGTCAGAACTTGGGAAGGATGTTGGTCAAGACGCCGTGCAGGTAATTGACCTCCTGACCGCCGGTCGGCGTCGTGCGCGACAGGAAGTCGAAGACTTTGCCGTCCTTGAGGCCGTAATTGGCCAGCCGCTTCACCCGGCGATCCTTGTCGAAATAGACCGCGATCACGCGCTGGTCCTTGACCTCATACGGCATGAACGCGGCCTCGCGCTCGGTGGTTTGCGAAATGTAATAGAACACCTCGCCGCTCACGGTGGCGACGGTCGATGGCGTGCCGAGCACGATCAGCACCTGTTCCTGCGGGGCGCCGACCGGGATCTGTTCCAGCGTGCCTTCTTGCAGCACATAGCCGCGCTGCAGCGTCTCGCTGAAACGGCCGCAGCCGGCGAGCGCCAGCGCGCAGCCGAGCACCAGCGCGAGCCGCATCGGTTTTCTGTTTTGAATGGTCTTGGCCTCCAAACGCGGCACCGTCATTTGGTCTTGCATCGGCGAGGGCGTTCACTTAACCGGGCGGCAGCCCAAAGTTGCGAACCAACGCGATGATTTTCCCCTTTTTTCGCCGCGGACCACGCGACCCCGACACCATTTCCACCCTGTATGGCATGATCGTGGCACAGGCGCGATTGCCCAGCTTTTATCGCGACTACGCGGTCGCCGATACGGTTAACGGCCGTTTCGACCTGATCGTGCTGCATTTGGCCCTGGTGCTCGACCGTTTGATGCCGGACGCGGCTCTGCAAGGCCTCGGGCAGGGCATTTTTGACCGGTTTTGCCAGGATATGGACCATAACTTGCGCGAAATGGGCGTCAGCGACCTGAAAGTGCCCAAACAAATGCGGCAGATCGGCGAAGCATTTTATGGCTGCTCGCGCGCCTATAAGGCTGCCTGGAGGAGCACGGACGATGCGGCGCTGGTGCAAGTGGTGCAGCGCAATATCTATGGCGGGTCGCCGGCCAGCGCTGCGCCGCGCCTTGCGGCCTATATGCGGGAGGCGTTACGTGGTCTTGGCGCGCAACCGTCCGCGCGCCTTGCCGCCGGTGAACTGCAATTTCCCGAACCCACCGCTATCCGAAAGACCGTGGTCTAAGAGCGTAAATTCGATGAAGAAAACCAAAAACCCCTGGAGCATGCCGGTGGCCGTGGACGACATCCCGGAGAGCGGCCTGCATATGGAAATCGAAGCGCCCTCGGCCGTACGCGCGGAAGTGGCCGAACTCGCCGGCGTGCGTGATTTACCGCACCTCTCGGCCGTCTTTGACCTGACCCGGGAAGGCGCGGGCGTTGCGGTCAACGGCCAGGTGAGCGCCCGCGTCGGTCAAAGCTGCGTCGTGACGCTCGAGCCGATCGAAAGCGCGGTTGAGGAGGCGGTCGACGTCAAATTCGCGCCGGCGCCTGCGGGTCCCGCGGACGGCGAGCCGAAAAGCACAAAGGGCGCCCGCAAGCGCGCGCGCCCCGACGACGAACCGCCCGAGCCGCTCATCGACGGCGCGCTTGATCTGGGCGGTCTTGCGGTCGAGTTCCTGATTCTCGGCATCGATCCCTATCCGCGTAAGCCGGGCGCGCAATTTTTGCCGCCCAAGGCCGAGGATGGCGGGGAACACCCGTTTGCCGCGCTTGAATCGCTGAAAAAAACCCTGGGCGGCGGCCGCTCGTGAGCGCCCGGCAAGTCATGCAACTGCGACAGAACCGGCTTGTCTGCCGCGACCGAGCGGTTATGGTCGCCTCCGTGCGTCTGACCCATTTGTACGAACCGCCGGCGTGCATGCCAGCGCCGCCGAAGTCGCTCCATGCCTGACAAGGCCCGCATTGCGCTTGACGCTATGGGCGGCGACCATGGTGCCTCGGTGGTCTTGCCGGGCGCCGCTCTTTCGCTTACCCGCCACCCCGACAGCGAATTTTTGATCTTCGGCGACCGCGCCGTGGTGGAGCCCTTGCTCGACGGCCTGCCGGCGCTCAAGGCCAGCGCGAAGTTCGTGCACACCGAGGTGTCGATCCGCATGGACGACAAGCCAAGCCAGGCGTTGCGCTATGGGCGCGGCAAATCCTCGATGTGGCTCGCCATCGACGCGGTCAAGAAAGGCGAGGCCGATGTCGTTGTTTCGGCCGGCAATACCGGCGCCTTGATGGCGATGGCCCGGTTCAACCTGAAAATGATCGAGGGGATCGAGCGGCCGGCCATCGCAGGTCTATGGCCGACGCTCAAGGGCGAGTCGGTGGTGCTCGATATAGGCGCCTCGATCGGCGCCGACGCCGCGCACCTGATCAACCTCGCCGCCATGGGCAGCGCCATGGCGCGGGTGTTATTCGATATCGAGCGGCCGACCGTCGGCCTGCTCAATATCGGGGTCGAGGAGGTCAAGGGCCTCGAAGAGGTGCGCGAGGCCGGCCGCCTGTTGCGCGAGGGCCATTTCCCTCATTTCGATTACCAAGGGTTCGTCGAGGGCGACGACATCGGCAAGGGTACGGTCGACGTGGTGGTGACCGAAGGCTTTGCCGGCAATATCGCGTTGAAGACCGCCGAGGGCACCGCCCGCCAGTTCGCGCAATACCTTAAAGGTGCGATGAGCCGGACCTGGGCGGCGCGCCTCGGCTATCTCTTGGCGCGCCAAGCGTTCAGGACGCTGCGCGAGAAGATGGACCCGCGCAAATCGAACGGCGGGGTGTTGCTCGGTCTCAATGGCATCGTCATCAAGAGCCATGGCGGTGCCGACGCAGAAGGCTTCGCCGCGGCCATCGACATGGGTTACGACATGTTCCGTTACGAGCTTCTCGCCAAGATCGGCGAGTCGATGGCGCGCGATCTGCAGGCAAGCGCGACGGCGCGCGTGGCGAGCGGAGCGGTGTCTTGACCCAGATGCGTTCGGTAGTGCTCGGTTGCGGCAGCTATCTGCCGGCGCGCATTCTGTCAAACGACGAGCTGGCCAAGTCGGTGGAGACCACCGACGAGTGGATCGTGCAGCGCACCGGCATCCGCGAACGCCACATCGCGGCGGCCGGCGAGATGACCTCGGATCTCGCGCTCAATGCGGCGCGCGCCGCGCTCGCCAATGCCCGTGTCGAGGCGAGCTCGATCGACCTCATCGTGCTCGCCACCTCGACCCCGGACCTGACCTTTCCTGCAACCGCCGTCTCGGTGCAGGCCGGCCTCGGCATCACCCATGGGGCGGCCTTCGATCTGCAGGCGGTCTGTTCGGGCTTCGTCTTTGCCCTTTCGGTGGTCGACGGACTGCTCAAAAACGGTGGTTTCAAGCGCGCTTTGGTGATCGGGGCGGAGACCTTTTCCCGCATCCTCGATTGGAACGACCGCACTACCTGCGTGCTGTTCGGCGATGGGGCCGGCGCCCTGGTCATGGAATTGCAGCCGCAGGCGGGCAATGCGGCCGACCGCGGCGTGCTCACCACCCATTTGCGCTCAGACGGCCGTTTCAAGAGCAAGCTCTACGTGGACGGCGGCCCATCCTCGACCCAGACGGTCGGCCATTTGCGCATGGAAGGCCGCGACGTGTTCAAGCACGCCATCGCCATGATCACCGACGTGATCGACGACGCCTTCAAGGCGACCGGCATCGGCGCCGCCGATATCGACTGGTTCGTGCCGCACCAGGCCAACAAGCGGATCATCGACGGCTCGGCCCATAAGCTCGGCATCGCGCCCGACAAGGTGGTGGTCACCGTCGACCGGCACGGCAATACATCGGCGGCCTCGATCCCGCTGGCGCTGACCGATGCGGTCGCCGACCGGCGCATAAAGCGCGGCAATCTGATTTTGCTGGAGGCGATGGGCGGCGGCTTCACCTGGGGCTCGGCGCTGCTACGCTGGTGAGTGCGGCCGGCTTTTTGCGACATGCCCGACATGTCCGGCATGCCCGGGCGGGTTGCCGGCCGCTAAGTTTTTCCGGCCACCCGCACCGGGACGGGCCGACGGAAGCAGCCGAATACCCCTTCACAATTTGCATCGCCCCGTTGACCCCTGGTGACGATGCTAATATCGTCGATAATTCAGCGGGATATCTTCGCCCGGGGGCAGGGTTGGCGATGACCGGTAAAACAGTGACGCGGGCGGATCTCTGCGAGGCGGTCTACCAAAAAGTAGGTCTCTCACGGACGGAATCCGCTGCGCTCGTGGAGTTGGTGCTCAAGGAGATCACCGACTGCCTGGAGCGTGGCGAAACCGTCAAGCTTTCCTCGTTCGGTTCCTTCGTTGTGCGCAAGAAGGGCCAGCGCATCGGGCGCAATCCGAAGACCGGCAAGGAAGTGCCGATCTCGCCGCGCCGGGTGATGGTGTTCAAGCCGTCGGCGATCCTCAAGCATCGCATTAACGGCCACGCCGAATAGTTTCTTTTCAGTACTGCGTTCAACTCAACATCGAGAGGGGTCGCTTTGGATCACAAGGCGCCGGATGCATTTCGTAGCATCAGTGAAGTGGCGGATGAACTCGATCTGCCGCAGCACGTGCTGCGATTCTGGGAAAGCCGTTTTCACGACATCAAACCGATGAAGCGCGGCGGCGGCCGGCGCTATTACCGGCCCGACGACGTCAATCTGCTGCGCGGCATTCGCCATCTTTTGTACGGCGAGGGCTACACCATTCGCGGCGTGCAGCGAATTTTACGCGAACAGGGCACAAAATTCGTCGCCGCAGTCTGGCAGGAAGGCGCGGCGCAGCCGCCGCACGGCGCGAGCGAGGACGAGGATTTCGCCGAGGAAACCGTCGCGGAGGAGCCCGCGCTCGAGGAAGAGCGCGGCTTGCGCGGCCGCCTGTCGGCGCTGATCGGGCGCGATCTCGGCGAGCGGCGGGACGCCGCCGGGGGGCGCCGCGAGCCGCCGCTTAAAGCTGCGCCGGAGCCGCATATCGAGCCGGCCGACTGCGCGATCCATGCAGCCGAACGGGCCGCCGACGCCGAAGCGGAGGAAGTAGTCCCGCCGACCATGACGCCGCGACCCATGGCGCCGCAGCCCGTTGCGCCGGCGGCTATGCTCGGTGAGCTCGGGCGCGACGAGCTGCGCAAGCTGCACGCGGTGCTGCATGAACTCACCGAATGCCGCAAACTGATTGAAAGCGCGGTGGCGCGCGGCGGCTAGGCCGGGGCGGCCGGTATCGTCCGCATTTGAACTATCGGGGCGTGGCGCGGCACCTAGGCCTGTGTAGAATACCGCGTCGGTTGGCCCAGGCGGCTGAGGACATCGAGGATGCGGCGGATTGCGGCGGTGATAGTGGCGGTCACAACGATCGCCGGTGCGGCTCTGCCGGCGCGGGCGCAGATCGTTGCCGGGCCGCCGAATAACCCGCTGCCGCCGCCCACGCGCCTCGGCCCGACCCCACTCGGCTGGTATGGTTTCGGCGCGGTCGGCTGCGCCGCCGTGTCGCCGATGGTCGCGACCGTCGTGCTCGGCCGTGAATTGACCATGGTCGAAGGCCAGCGGATGGCCTTGAATTGTCTCATCGGTCCGCTGGGATGGCTGCTCGGCCCCGTCTTAATCCCGGATCAGGTCGTCACCACCACGCCGCCGCGGCATCCGCCGCGCCGCCAGGTCACGCAGCAAAAAACACAACAAACCGGCGGCCGTCATGTCGACATTCCGCCGCCCGGCGAGACGCGTTTCATGCGCAACGAGGTTTTGCTCGTCTTTAGCTCCGCCGCGTCGGCGCAATACATCGCCAACCTTGCCCGCACGTTGCAATTGACGCAGTTGGAAACGCAGCGCTTCGCGCTCACCGACACGACTGTGCGGCGTTACCGCATCGGCGGCAATCGCTCGGTTCGCAATACGTTGCGGTTGGTGCGGGCGCGCTACGGGCTGGCGTCGGTCGGGCAGGCGAATTATCTGTACGCGTTCGGGCCGCCGCAAACGCCCGAGCAAGCGGATACGGGCGCGCAATATGTCGTGCCCAAGCTGCATCTCTTGGAGGCGCACAAGATCAGCAATGGCGACGACGTGCTGGTGGCGGTGATCGATTCCAAGATCGATATGCAGCACCCCGATCTCGCCGGCGTTATCGCGGACCAATACGACGCGGTCGGCGGGCCGGCGCCGGCGCATATGCACGGCACCGGCATGGCCGGCGCCATCGCCGCCCACGTCAAGCTGATCGGCGTCGCGCCAAAAGTTAAGCTTTTGGCGGTGCGCTCCTTCACCGGCGGCAAAGAGACCGCGGAAGGCACCACCTTCAATATTCTCAAGGGCCTCGACTGGGCGGCCGGCAAGCACGCACGCGTCGTCAATATGAGCTTTGCCGGACCGCCGGACCCGATGTTGCGTGACATGCTGGCCAAGGCGCACGCGCACGGCATCGTGCTGATCGCGGCGGTCGGCAATGCCGGGCCGCGCTCGGCCCCGCTCTATCCGGCTGCCGATCCGGCGGTCATCGGCGTGACCGCGACCGACGCCGACGACAAGCTCCTGCCGCAGGCCGTTCGCGGCGCGCAAGTCGTGGTGGCGGCGCCCGGGGTACAAGTGCTCGAGCCGGCGCCGGATGGGGGTTATCAGCTCACCACCGGCACGTCGGTTGCCGCCGCCCATGTCAGCGGCGTTGCAGCGCTGCTGCTGGCGCGCAATCCGAAGCTGACGCCCGACGAGGTGCGCGATCTGTTGGTCAAATCGGCGCGGCCCATCCCCGGTAAGAAGCGCGACGTCGGCGCCGGCGTGATCGACGCCCTCGGCGCGGTCGAAGCGGTGAAATAGCGAGCTGTCGCGGGCGGGGATAAATTGGTCGGGGCGGCGAGATTTGAACTCACGACCCCCTGTCCCCCAGACAGGTGCGCTAACCGGGCTGCGCTACGCCCCGACCGGAATGGCGCGGACTATATGCACGGGGCCATCGCAGCGCAATAACGCTTCCCTAACGGCTTTTGCGCCACTGCGGCCGAGTTAACGGAATGTGCACGCCTGTCGGACCTAATCGGCGCTTGAGCGCCCTGCATTCCGAGACGCGGCCATGGCCCAGGCTTTCCCAGCACGACTAGACGCGCATTTCGACGGCGAAGCGCCGGCCGCCGAACGTGCGCCGGTGCGCGCAACCGTCGGCTCCGGCGACACTCGCATCGCCGTCCATGAGGATTTGGCGGCGATCGGAGCGGACTGGCGCGCTTTCGAGGCGCAGGCCGACGGCACGGTGTTCCAATGTTTCGACTGGCTCGCGACTTGGCAGCGCCTGATCGGCGCGCGCCAAGGCGTGCGGCCCGCTATCGTCATCGTGTATGACGGCGCCGGAACGCTCTTGCTGCTGCTGCCGCTCGCGGTGCGCGCCGCGGGCCCGGCGCGCGAGCTGACCTGGCTCGGCTCCGATCTGTGCGACTACAACGCACCGCTCTTGGCGCAGGACTTCGCCGCACGGATCGACGGCGCGCGCTTCATGGCGCTATGGGCGGAGGTCGTGCGCCGCTTGCAGGACAATCCGCGCCTGCGCTTCGATTTCCTCAAGCTCGAGAAGATGCCGGAAACGATCGGCGCGCAGCCCAATCCGATGCGGCCCCTGGGCGGTACGATGACGCCGAGCGGCGCCTATCTGACCCATCTCACCGGCGACTGGGAAACCTTCTACGCGGCCAAGCGCTCGCCGGCGACGCGCCGGCGCGACCGCACCAAGCGCAAGAAGCTCTCCGAGTTCGGCGCGGTCAAGCTGGTCAATCCGGCGGGCGGCGATGAAATATTGCATACGCTCGATACGCTGATGGCGCAGAAAGCGCGCTCCTTCGCCCGCATGGGCGTCGCCAACCTGTTCGCCAAGCCGGGCTATGCGGAATTCTATCGCACGATCTCAACCGATCCGGCGAGCCGGCATCTGGTGCATGTGAGCCGGCTCGACGTGGGGGATGCCGCCGCCGCGGTCAATCTCGGACTGACGTGGCACGGTTGCTATTATCATCTGCTGGCGAGCTACGACGACGGCGAACTGTCGCGCTTCGGGCCGGGCGCCGCGCATCTGCACGATCTGCTGCATTACGCGATCGACCGAGGTTTCAAGGTGTTCGATTTCACCATCGGCGACGAGCGCTACAAGCGCGATTGGTGCGACACCGAACTCAAACTTTATGACCTTATCGCGCCGGCCACCGGACGCGGCGCGCTGGTCGCTTGGCCGATGCTGGCGGCGCGCCGGCTCAAGCGCTTCATCAAGCAGACGCCGGTGCTGTGGAACGCCTTCAGCGCGGCGCGCGCTTTCGCCGGATCGCTGTCGCGGCGAATGCGGGGCTAGCGCCGCGCCGGCTGCGGCACGCCCGCGACTTCGTGGGCGAGCCGGATCGGCCCGCGGATCATCAGCACCACCGCGGCCATGGCGCCGCAGGTATAGACGGCCACATAGGCCTCGAGGAACTGCACAAAATCGAGGTGGCCGAGCAAAGCGACAACGCCGACGCCGGTCATTGCCGCCACCACACCCATGCCGATGCGCGCGACTTCGCGGAAGTAGCCGTTGTGCACCAGCACGCTGTGCGTGACCATCTGCGTCAGATTGGCGGTCAGCAGCACGATCAGGATCGGCGTCGTGGCCGGCGGCATGGTCGCCGCATTGCCGAGCAGAATGGCAAATAGTTTGTCGGCGCCGAAGTAAAGAATGAGGCAGGCGATCGCCGCCGGCACGCTGCATAATGCCGCCGCCATCAGCGTCGCGCGTACCAGCGTCGGCCCGTCGCGCTCGGCCAAAGCGCTCGTCTGCCGCGGCACCAGGATATCGCAGACCGCGCCGAAGATGGTGGCGCCGCCGCGGAACACCTTGAACGTGGTGTCGAGGATGATCGGCGGCGCGCCGAGGCCGAACAAGATCGGCACGATCACGAAGGGATAATTGGCGGTGTAGATTTCGCTCGCCGCATAGGTGCCGCTACGCACCAGTTGAGCCTTGTTGGCGCGGAAGAACGCGACGAAATCGGTAACGAACCCGCGCACATGCGGCAGCAAAGCCCCACGCGCGATCATGCGCTTGACGCAGGCCGTCACCACCACGGCCCACAACGCGTTGAGCGCGATCAGCATGGCGATCAGCGGCAAGCCGAACAACACCGCGGCGAGGCCGATGAAATAGCCGGCGCGGCGCACGGTTTCCAGCGCCTCGAACAGCACGTATTCGTCGACCGCGATGGAAATATTGCGCAGCGCGAACCAGACAAGATTAAGCGCGACGAACCAGAAGAACAAGCCGAACTCGGCCGCTTCGCGCGGGCTGGCGGCGGTCTGCGTCGCCATGAAGACGAAACAGAGCAGGGCGCCGGTCGTCACCAGCGTGAAATAGAACAGCAACACGGCGGTGGTGTGGCCGGGCACTGCTTCGCTGCGGTCGCCGGCGAGGAAGCGCGCGCGCAGCCGCACGAACAGGATTTTGACAATTCCAAAGTCGATCAGCCAGAGCGAATAGCCGAAGGCCGCAACCAGGATGAAGATCGAAAACCGTTGCGGGCTGAGCACGTGGGCGAACACGTATGTCTGCAGCAGCCCGGTGAGCAGCGCGGCGCCGGCGGTGGTGGTGCGCAAAAGGAAGAATGGAACGGAGATCAGGCGCTTTTTCATGTCAGGCCGCCTGTTTGCGTTCGAGCGCCAAGCAATGATCGAGCAACGAGCGCGCGGTCGCATCCCAGGTGAAGCCCCGCGCGCGTTCCTTGCCGGCGGCGGAGAGCCGCGCACGCAACTCCGCATCGGCATGCAAAGCCAGCATATGTTTGGCGATGCGGTCGGCATCGTCGGCACGGCAGCGCAAGGCCGCATCGCCGCAGACTTCGAGCAGCGCCGGCTGTTCGCTGATGATGACCGGGCAGCCGCAGGTCATCGCCTCGAGCGGCGGCAGACCGAAACCCTCGTAGAACGAGGGAAACACCAGCGCCAACGCGTGCTCGTACAACGTGCGCAGGTCGCTATCAGGCACGAAGCCGACCATGCGCACGCCTGGGGAGTCGATCTGCGCGATCTGGCCGAACACCTTGGGGTCGTGCGCGCCGGTCAACACCAGCACGGTGTCGTCGAGCTTGGCCTTGTGAAAGGCGGCGACGACGGTGGCGATATTCTTGTTCGCCGAATCGACGCCGACGCCGAGAAAGTACTTGCGGCCGACGAGATCGAGTCGTTGCAGCACGGAAGGGTCGGCGGCGATCGCGGTGATGTGGTCGCCGCCCTCGTGGCAGACCGGCATCCGCGCGATATCGGCGCCGTAATATTTGCCGATTTCGCGGCGGGAAAATTCGGATACCGTCATCGGCTGCTCGGCGCGCCGGCACAGCCACGGCAGCAGCAAGCCGTAAGCCGCGCGGAAGTGGGAGGAAAAATTCCCCGGCAGCGCGCGCACGGTGGCGTCGTGCACGACCACGAGCTGGTGACGCGTCATAAGCGGCCCGAGCATGCAAAGATTGAGCAGCAGGCGCCCGGCGGCATGGAACGGAAACTCGAACTGCTCCCAGGCATAACCGCCGGAAAACCCGACGCGGCGCAGCGGAATATTCTTGAGCGGAAAATCGCGCGCCGCGCGCGGCGCGAAAATCTCGACGCGGCCTTTCAACGCGGCATAGTCGCCGTCGAGCAGCGCGTCGATCGCCTTGGTCGCCTCCATAGCGAAACGCTGCACGCCGGTGGAGCGCTGAGTGAGGAAGCGTCCGTTGATGGCGATGCGCGGGGCAGACATCAGGGGCGCTCCCCGGCTTCGATGAGGCCCGCGACGGTGCGGGCGAACTGCTTGGGCGAAAGCTGTGCGGCAATATCCTTGGCGGCGGCTTCGCCCATACGGGCGCGCAGATCGGCGTCGGCGGCGAGCCGGCGTAGCCACTCGACCGCTTCGTCCACATTGGCGTCGGCCCAGCTTTGATTGTCGGACTGGAAAGCGCCTTCCGGATCGTGCACCGGAACCAGCGAATACGACACCAACGCCGAATTGTCATTGTGCATAAAATCGAGATTGCCCGACCAGGCGGTGGCGATCACCGGCTTGCCCAGCGCCATGGCTTGTGCCGGCACCAGGCCGAAGCCTTCCGAGCGATGCAGCGAGATCACGATGTCGGCGGCCGCCATCAGGCCTGCCATGTCGGCTTCCGGCAACATGCCCTCGACCAGCCGGATATTGGCGGCGCCGGCGATCGCCGCGTCGAGCTCGCGCCGCGCCCATTGCGCGCCGTTGTCGATCAGCTTGATTGCCAGCACGCGGTTCGGCGCATCGTCGAAGGCCTTGCGGAAGGCGGCGATGGCGGCAAGCGGGTTCTTGCGGCTGAACGCGGAGCCGAGATGGAACACGTTGAGCACGATCACGGCATCGTGCGGTAGGCCGAGTTTGCCGCGCATGTCCGGCGTCACCGGCATAGGCGGCAATGGATGATGCACGACGTGCACCGGCTTATCGGTTGCGGCCGCGACCGCGTCGCGGGTGAAGGTGCTCGGCACCCAGATCTCGTGCAAATAGCGGAAGCTGTTGTTCCAGTTGCCGGGCAGCCGCGGCAGCTCCCAGGCCCAGTAGCCAATCACGCGGCGGCCGTGCACGCGGCTGCGGCCAAGCGCCCATAACGCGTGCGGCAGATAGGGGGCGTTGTGGTGCACGATCAAGCTGCCAGCGCCGGCACCGAGTGCGCGCCGCGGCGCCGGTTCGCTGAGCTCGACCTGGCCGAAGGCAGGGCTCAAATCGAAAGCGGCGGGTGCATAGCCGGCGGCCTCGAGCGAAGCATAAGCGAGGCGCGCGCCTTCGCCGACGCCGCTCGCGGTCGAGAACAGGCCGCCGATGGCGAGCGGAAAGCCGCCGCGCGGATTGGCGTCGGGCTGCGGCGCCAGCATACGGCTCACGTCGAACAGAATTTGCGTGCGCGTATTCTGCGGCAGGCGTTGCCACAGCCGGCGCAGGGCGCTGCGCCGAACCGGCGTGCATTCGCCGGGCATGGCTTCAAGCGCCGACATGGGAACACCCCCTGACCGGCAGCGGCATTGGCGCGCGGCGATAATTGAGTGTCGCCGCGCCGAGGCCCCAGATCATGCCGAGCAGCAAGAAAAAATGGCGCCAGTGATCGGTGTCGATGACGAAGCCTTCGAGCACCTCGCCCACGAAGGCGGCGAAGGCGCAGATCAGATAAGGCTGCCACGGCGTGCGCGTGAACACGGTGCGCAGCGCGGTCCATACCGTGGCGAAAAGCAGCGTCACATAGGCCATGCCGCCGGCCCAGCCGTAGACCAGGAACGCCTGCAGATAAACGTTGTGCTGCTGCAGTCCGTGCACGCGGGAAAATTCGAACGGACCCATGCCATTGGGAAATTTAAGCAGGGCGCCGAGCGCCAATTCCTGCAAGCGGAAGCGGCCGCCGCTGCCCACGTCGTAGGACTGAATGAGCTGCGCGCGTTCGCGAAACATGGTGGCAACCGAATCGAACGACAGCGCGATGACGACAAACGCCACCAGCGCGGCGACGCCGATTGCGGTCATGACGAAAATGCGCAGGCGCTTGGAAGGCGTTTCCGCGGTGAGAAAGGCAAGGCCGATCATGACGGCGCAGGACACCGCGAAGTGAAACCAGGCGCCGCGTGAAAAGCTCAAGAGCAACCCGAGCAGCAAAATGCCGACAACAAAAACGTCGGTGAAACGGACGCGGCGCACGAGGATGCGGTCGAGCGCCACCAGCGCCGGCCAGATCAGGAACGGCCCGAACACGTTGGGATCCTTGAAGGCGCCGAGCGCGCGGTCGTTGGTGGCGAACAGGTCGTGCGCGCCGGGAAACAGGCTGAAATAGCCGGCGATGCCGGCGAGCGCGATGACGGTCGCGGTCAAGACGTAGGCCGCGCGTACGGTTGCGATGCGTGGCATCGTGTTGTGGGCGAAGAGGCTCGCGAACAGCACCGCCGCGATGCCGAGATAGATCGAGGTGGCGGCGTATTGCACGGTCTGCTCCTGCCCGGGGACGTTGAGCAGCGACAACAGGCCGGCGACGTTGAAGATCAGCAGCAGCAGAAACAACAGCGCGACATGGCGCTCGAAGCGGATACCGGCGACAAGGCAGGCAAAGGCGAGCACGCCCATCAACCCGTCATGCGGCGACGGCTCGATGAAGGCGACCGAACTCGCCAGCACCGTGATGTAAAGCACCACCAGCAACAACCGCTCGCGCAACGCCGCGACCGGTGCCGCCGGTGCGATCGCCGGCGCAGCGCGGTTGAACGCGGTGCCTTGGACACTGATACGGACGACTTCTTGGGCGGTGATCAATACGCGTTCTCGGTCTTGAGCAGCGCGAACGGCGTCCGCGCCAGGATGTAGAGATCGAACAGCACCGACCAGTTCTCGATGTAGTAGAGGTCGTGTTCGACGCGCTGCTGGATTTTCTCACGCGTGTCGGTCTCGCCGCGCCAGCCGTTGATCTGCGCCCAGCCGGTGATGCCGGGCTTGACCCGGTGGCGGGCGAAATAGCCGTCGACGGCGTCGTCGTAGAGCTTGGCGTCCGCCTTGGCGTTGACCGCGTGCGGACGCGGGCCGACCAAAGACAGATTCCCCTTGAGCACCACGTTGAACAGCTGCGGCAGTTCGTCGAGGCTGGTTTTGCGGATGAAACGGCCGACCCGAGTGACGCGCGGATCGTTTTTGGTGACCAGCTGGCTGGCGGACGCGTCGGTCTTGTCCGCGTACATCGAGCGAAACTTGTAGACTTCGATCAGGTCGTTGTTGAAGCCGTAGCGCTTTTGCCGGAACAGCACAGGCCCGCGGCTTTCCAATTTGATGGCGGCGGCGATCAGCGCCATCAGCGGCAGCGCGCACAGCAGAATGAGGCCGCCGATCAATTTGTCAAACAGCCATTTCATCACCACGTCCCAATCGGCGATCGGGCGGTCGAACACGTCGAGCACCGGCACGGTGCCGATGTAGGAATAGGAGCGCGGGCGGAACTGCAGCTTGTTCGAGTGAGCCGCGAGCCGGATGTCGACCGGCAGCACCCATAACTTCTTCAGCATCTGCAGAATGCGCACTTCGGCCGCGATCGGCAGCGAAAAGATCACCAGATCGACGCGCGTGCGCCGTCCGAATTCGACCAGGTCGTCGACCACACCGAGCTTGCGCTCTCCGGCGCATTCGGCGCTGCTGCGCGCGTCGCCGCGGTCGTCGAACAGGCCGATGACCTTGACGCCGGAATCCTTCTGTCGTGACAACTCCTCGATGACATGCTCGCCGGCTTCGCCGCCGCCGACGATCACGGTGCGGCGGGTGAGGCGGCCTTCGCGCGTCCATTTGCGTACAGCCAAGAACAGCAGTTTGCGCGAGCTCATCAGCGCGGCCATGCCAAACACGTAGAAGCTGCCGAGCCAGACGCGGGAATACATTTCACCGGCTTTGGCGAAGAACGAGGCGCCGATGACGATCAGGAATACGACCGACCATGCCGATGCGAGCCGCATGTATTGCTTCTCGTGGCCGCGGAAGGCCTGCACCTGGTAGATATCGGCGGTCTGGAAGGCGAACATCGACAAGATCGCGATGGCGAAGATCGCGCCGGCGTACCGCCAGAAATCGCCTTCGGCCTCCAGGCCGTACGAGGCAAAAACGGCAAAGCCGACCACCACAATCAGCGAGAACTCGGCCATGCGCACGAAACCGGCGAGCACGATCGGGGAGATCGGCGCGGGCATCGGCGTCGACGCCACGGCGAGCGCTTCCGGGGTGAGCGGATGGTCTTTCCCCGCCGCGCGTGGCGTTGCCCGCACGCGATCGAGTAGCGCGGTGGCGCTGCTGGCGCTCATCGGGGGACGCGTGTCGGTGTCGGTCATGGCAACGGCCTACAGCCTGCCGTCCGCAAGCCTCCCGAGCGGCGGCAGGGATTGTCCCTAATTCCCGGATATTTCTAGAGAAAAAGTCTCAAAAAAGGCTTATCGGATCGGTCAAATAAAACTTAACGGCGGCCGGATTTTTCGAGGCTTTGCAGCGCGTTTGCATAGGCGCCGAGCGCGCCATCGACCATGCTCTCCACTGTAAATGAAGCGCGCACGCGCTCATGCAACTTTTGCGTGATATCGGCGAGGGCCCGCGGGCTGTCGAGCGCGCCGGCGATCGCGCCGGCGAGCGCCGCGGGGTCATTGGGCGAAACCAGGCTGTTGGATATCGGGCCGTAAATTTCCGGGATGCCGCCCACTTGGGTGGTTATCAGCGGCTTCTCGGCGGCGGCCGCCTCCAGCACCACATAAGGCAACGATTCCGCTCGCGACGGCGCCACCAAGATGCGGCCGAGCGCGAAGGCCTGGCGTCCCGGCATGGCGGGGAGGAAGCGCACCGCGCTGCCCAAGGCCTCGCGCGCGACCTGTGCGACAAACGTCTCGCGGTCAGGCCCGTCGCCCACCAAAGTGGCGGTCACCCGGCGGCCGTCGCGCTGCAGCCGCGTGAGTGCATCGATCAGCAGATCGACGCCTTTGAGCATGCGCATTTCGCCGAGAAACACCAGGTCGGTGGCATCGGGACGCGCCGGCACCGGGTCGAACTCGCTGCCTGAAACGCCGTTGTGCACCACACGCAACAGGCCGCGCGGCTCGCCCACCTTGCGGCGGAACATGTCGGCGCTAAAGGCGCTTTCGAACAGAAACAGATCGCCGCGCAGCATCAAGAATCGTTCGGTGGTGAGGTAAAATTTCCCGGCGAGCGTGTCATGCCCAAAGAGCAGGCTGCCGCCATGCGGCGTATAGGCGCGCACGGCGCGTGGATTGCCGACCACCAAGCGGGCATAGGCGCCGCCCTTGGCGCCGTGCCCGTGCACCACGTCGGCCTTGGCTTGGCGCACGCGGCGGACTACATGGGCGAGCGCGAACAGATCGTCCGGATTGGGTTGGCGGTGCATGGCTATGCGCGAAAGCCCGAGCGCCAGCGACGGCTCGATCGCCCGCAACGCCTCGTCGGCGCGTGCGCCGCCGGTTCCCGTCGCGGCGATCAGCCCGACATTATGGCCACGCGCCACTTGTTCGCGCGTGAGATCGAGCACATGACGGAACAATCCGCCGACCGGCGCACGCAGCACGTGCAGGATGTTGAGCGGTATCATCGCGCCAGCGCCCGTGTCGCAGCCAACAAAGTTCGGGCTCCCGGCATTTTTCGAATCCGCGTGACAGCGTGGAAATTTGCCGGCCGATTAGGGGGGCGCGATGGTTAACAAAATCTGACCGCGCTGCGCCCGGCGGCGGAAATTAACGCGGCAGCAACCATAATAGGTTGTCATCCTGCTAACGCCACATCGCGGTGCGTTTGGAGTTGCGAATGTTGTTCCGTAAAAAGTCGAAGCCCGTCAGTCCGCCCGCTCCTGTCATGGCGCCGCTTGTCATCAATGGCGAGCCGGATATGCGCGGCCTGGGCCGCATTTTATGGGCCAAGAAGGCGAGAATTCTCGGCATCACCATGCTCGCGGCGGCGACCGCCTTCGCCGTGGTCAACGCCATGACCCCGCGTTACCGCTCCGAATCGCGGTTGCTGTTGGAAGCGCGCGAAAACGTTTTCCTGCGTGCGGAAGCCGACAAGAACAACAGCGACCGCACCACGATCGACCCCGAGGCGGTCACCAGTCAAATCCAATTGGTGCTGTCGCGCGATCTGGCGCGCCAAGTCATCAAGAAGGAAAAGCTCACCGACCAACTCGAATTCGATCCTTCCATCGGCGGCAGGTCGGTACTGAAAACCATCCTCGGTATGTTCGGCATCGGCCGCGATCCGAGCACGCTCACGCAGGAAGAGCGGACGCTCGAATCCTATTACGACCGGCTCAACGTCTACGCGGTGGAAAAATCCCGCGTAATCGCCATCGATTTCGATTCAGCCAATCCCGAGCTTGCCGCCCGCGTCGCCAACGCGATTGCGGAGGGCTACCTGCAAATGCAGCAGGCCGCCAAGCAGGATCAAACCCGCGCCGCCGGCAGCTGGCTGGCCGGCGAGATCGCCAGCCTGCGTACGAAGGTGGCCGACGCCGAAGCCAAGGTCGATGAATATCGCACAAAGTCCAATCTATTTTCCGGCGCCAATAACACGTCGCTGCCGACCCAGCAGCTCACCGAAATCAATTCGCAAATTGCGGCGGCGCGCGGCCAGAAGGCGGATCTGGAGGCGAGGGCGCGGCAATTGCGTGACGTCATTCGCACCGGCAAGCCGATTGAGTCCTCCGACATCGCCAATTCCGAATCGATGCGCCGCCTGATCGAGCAGCGCAACGCGCTGCGTTCGCAATTGGCCGAACAATCCACCACCTTGCTCGACCAGCATCCGCGCATCAAAGAATTGAAGGCGCAGATCGCCGAGGTCGAGCGCGAGATGCGCAGCGAGGGCGAGCGCCTGGCGCGTCAGCTCGACAACGACGCCAAGGTCGCCGGCGACCGGCTGGAAACGCTCACCGCCAGCCTCGACACGGTCAAGAAGCTGGCTTCGCAGTCCAACACGCAGGACGTGCAACTGCGCGCGCTCGAACGCGACGCCAAGACCGAGCGCGATCTGTTGGCGTCCTATCTCGCCAAATACCGCGAAGCGTCCGCGCGCGACAACATCAACGCGGCGCCGCCGGAAGCGCGCATCATTTCGCGCGCGAGCCCGGCGATCAAACCGGACTATCCGAAGAAGTTGCCGACCGTGCTGATCGCGGCCTTCGCCGCCTTCGCGCTGTCGGCGGGCTTCACCGTGACCGGCGCGCTGCTGGCGCCGCCGCCCGCGTCCTTCGCTTACGCCTATGCGCCGGCGGCATATCCCGCGCCCGCTTACCCGGCGCCCACGCCGGACATGCCGATTATGCCGCGGGTGGCGTCGCCGCCTTTGATGCCGGCCGCCGCGCCGCCGCCTATGGCCATGCCCCAACCCGTTGGTTCCATGCCCGCCACGCCCATGGCGGTCAGCACGGTCGAGCAGATCGCGCAGAGCCTGCGCCAAGCGGGCGAGGCTGGCCGCCGCGTCACCGTGATCGGGGCGACGCGCAATGTCGGTGCGACCTATGCCGCGATCGCGCTTTCCCGGGCGCTCGCCAAGGACGCCAATGTGGTGCTGGTCGATCTCGCTTTCGGCGCGCCCAATCTGTCGATCATTTCGACCGACCCCAAAGCGCCGGGCATCGCGGACCTGGTGCGCGGCACGGCTTCGTTCGGCGATGTCATCACGCGCGATCAATATTCGCCCGTGCATCTCGTTTCGACCGGCCATGTCGGCAACGACGGCTCGGCGCTCGCCGCCTCGCCGATGCTGACGACGGTGGTGGAAGCGCTGGCGCGCAGCTACGATCACGTGGTGATCGACGTCGGCGCCGCCTCCGAAATAGCGGTCGAACGGTTTGCGCCGCTCGCCAGCCGCGCCGTGCTGGTCGCCCACGACCCGGCCAATCCGGGCACGCGCGCCGCGCGCGACCGCCTGTCGATGGCAAGCTTTGCCGAAGTGACGCTGCTGGCCGGCGCGCCGCAAGCCGCTGCCGCGTGATTGCGGCGAATTGACCCTGGCCAATGGCCGGAAAAGATTTATCAATAGAAGGCTGGAATAGTCGGCCAATCGGGCCTCGGGAAGCATACGTTTGGCAGGCATGAAGCAGACCATCATCCGGACCGGGCTAGAAACGCTGTATTTTTCCGGCCTGCATCATGTGATGCGGCCGTTGGTCGGCGGCGTCGGCGCCATCTTGACGCTGCATCACGTGCGTCCGCCGCGCCCCGACGCCTTCCAACCCAACCATTTACTCGAGGTGACGCCGGTCTTTTTCGAACGGCTGCTGCGCCAGCTTAAGCGCTCAGCGCTCGACGTGATCTCGCTTGATGAGATGCACGCCCGTTACATCGGCGGCAACTTCAAGCGCCGCTTCGTCTGCATCACCTTCGATGACGGCTACAAGGACCTCAAGCAGTGGGCCTATCCGCTGTTGAAAAAATACGAGATGCCGTTTGCGCTTTACATACCGACCAGCTTCCCCGACCGGCTCGGCGAATTGTGGTGGGTCGCGCTCGAGGCGGTGATCGCGAAGAACAACCGCATCGGCATGGTGGTCAACGGCGAGGACCGCTTCTTCGATTGCGCTACGGTCGCGGAAAAGCACGAGCTCTATGACGAGGTCTACCGCTATCTGCGCAGCATGAAATCGGAGGACGAGTTACGCCACGCGGTGCGCGATCTCGCCGCCTGCCATTCGGTCGACATGGGCGCCTTCTGCCGCGATCTGTGCATGGACTGGCAGGAGATCATCGATCTTGCCGCCGATCCGTTGGTCACCATCGGCGCGCATACCGTCAACCACAAGATGCTCAAGAAGATGGCCGACGAAGCCGCCGTGCGGGCGGAAATGGAAATGAGCCGTGCGGTGCTCGAAGCGGCGCTCGGCAAACGGCCCGAGCATCTCGCTTATCCGGTCGGCGATCCGACCTCGGCCGGCCCGCGCGAATTCCGCATAGCGGCCGAGCTCGGCTTCAAGACCGCGGTGACGACGCGGCCGGGCGTGCTGTTCAAGGCACACCGCGATCACTTGACCGCGCTGCCGCGAATATCGGTCAACGGCGACTTCCAGCAGCAACGTTATCTCAAGGTGCTGATGTCGGGCGCGGCTACCGCCATGGCGAACGGCTTCCGCCGGGTGAACGCGGCGTAGCTACGGGCGCGGCGCGTCCGGCCTCGCCATCCACCAAATCACCACCATCGCCGGCAGCACCCAGCCAAGCCCGGCCACCGCGTAATAGATCGCCGCAACGAAGCCGTTGATGTCGGTCAGGACGGATTGCGCCAGTGCCATGGTGACAAGGCCCCATACGCAGACCAGAACCAGCAGGGCGACGGTGCCGATCAATTTGCGGGTGCGGATGCGCATGGAGGCCCTGCGTTTTGTAATTTGCCGGAAGGCGCGGCGGACTATATGGTCCGCGCGGTTTCCTGGATAGCCGGCCTACGATGCACGACAGGCCTTCCGTTTCCGAGTTTCGCGCGCGCGCGGTGCGGCTGTGGCTCATCGCCGCGGCCGCGATGATCCTCATGACGCTCGTTGTCGGCGGCGCTACCCGGCTCACCGTGTCCGGGCTTTCGATCGTCGAATGGAAGCCAGTGACCGGCGTGCTGCCGCCGCTTAGCCAGGCCGCCTGGCAGGCCGAATTCGACGGCTACAAGGCCATCCCGCAATACCGCGAGCTCAACAAGGACATGAATCTCGCGCAGTTCAAGACCATCTACTGGTGGGAATGGGCGCATCGGCTCCTGGCGCGCACCACCGGGGCCGTGTTCCTGCTGCCGTTTCTCGTGTTCCTGTGGCAAGGCGCCATCCCGCCGCCGCTGCGGCCGCGGTTGTGGCTGATTTTCGCCGGCGGCGCCGCGCTCGGCGTAGTCGGCTGGTGGATGGTGTCGTCGGGCCTGTCCGGCACGCTCGTGAAGGTCTCGCAATACCGGCTGGCGTTCCACATGACGCTTGCCTGCGCGATCTATGGCGCGATCCTGTGGACCGCGCAGCAGCTTGCGCCGCGAGACCTGCGCGAAACGCCATCGCGGCTGCGGCTAACGGCTCTGGCCATCGCCGCCTTGCTATTGGTGCAGATCTATCTTGGCGCGCTGGTCGCCGGGCTCGACGGCGGATTGAAATACAATACCTGGCCGCTGATCGAAGGCGCGCTCATGCCGCCGCTCGACGAGGTGTTGTTCATCCATCCGCTCTGGCGCAATCTGTTCGAGAACATCCTGACGGTGCAGATCAATCACCGCATGCTGGCCGACGGGATTTGGCTGCTCGCAATATTGCATGCCGTCGACGCCTGGCGGCAGCGCTATGACCTCCGCGGCGCCGTCGTACTGGCGGCCGCGGTGACGCTGCAGGCCGGGCTCGGCATCGTCACGCTGCTTTATAAGGCGCCGCTGCCGCTCGCACTCGCCCACCAGGTTATGGCGATGCTGGTGTTCACCGTCGCCGTCGTGCACGCCGAACGGCTATCGCATCGCGCGGTCTACCGTGTGCCGGCGGCGGCGGCGGGGCAGGCGGCATGATCGACATCGCCGACCAAGCGGGCATCGCCGTGCTCACCCTCAAGCACGGCAAGGCCAATGCGCTCGATATCGAATTCTGCGAGGCGCTCTCCGCGCGCTTTGCCGATTTGCGCGAGGGTAACGCCAAGGCGGTGGTGTTGACCGGGCAGGGCAAGATCTTCTCGGCCGGCGTCGATCTGATCCGCGTCAGTGAAGGCGGCGCGGCCTATGTGCGCCAGTTCCTGCCCGCATTGCACCGGCTCTATGACGCGGTGTTTTTTCATCCCAAGCCGGTGGTGGCGGCGATTAACGGTCACGCTATTGCCGGCGGCGCGGTGCTCGCGGCTTGCGCTGATCGGCGCATCATGGCGCGCGAGGGCGGCCGCATTGGCATCACCGAAATGCTGGTTGGCGTGCCGTTCCCGGCACTCGCCTTCGAGATTGTGCGTTTCGCGGTGCCGCCGCGCCATTTGCCGGAGTTCGCGCTCACCGGCGCGACCTATGCGACCGACGCCGCCTTGCAGCGCGGTTGGATCGACGAAGTGGTGGAGCCGGGCGCGTTGATGCAGCGGGCGCTCGACGTGGCGCAGGCGCTCACGGCGCTGTTGCCGCCGGCTTTCGCGCAGACCAAGATGCAGCTGCGGCAGGCGGCGAGCGAACGTTATGCGCAAAACGGCGCCGCAACCGACGAAACAGTGACCGACATCTGGGCGGCGCCGGAGGCGCTGGGCCGCATCCGCGATTACGTGCAGCGTACTCTCAAGAAAAGCTGATCACTTCGCCTGCAAGCCTTCCTCCAGGTCGGCGATAATGTCGGCGGTATCTTCCAAGCCTACCGATAGCCGCACCACGTCGGGTCCGGCGCCGGCCTGCACCTTCTGTGCGTCGGACAACTGCTTGTGCGTGGTCGAGGCGGGATGGATGATCAGCGAGCGGGTGTCGCCGATGTTCGCCAAATGCGAGAACAGCTTGACGTTCGACACCAGTTTCACGCCGGCGTCGTAGCCGCCCTTCAAGCCGAAGGTGAACACCGCGCCGCAGCCTTTCGGCACGTATTTCTTGGCCAGCGCATTGTATTTGTCGCCGGGAAGTCCGGGATAGCTCACCCAAGCCACTTCCGGGCGCTTGGACAGCCACTGGGCAACCGTCAGCGCATTGTCGGAATGGCGCTGCATGCGCAACGGCAGCGTCTCGATACCGGTGATGATGAGGAAGGCGTTGAACGGCGACAGCGCGGGTCCCAGATCGCGCAGGCCGAGCACGCGGCAGGCGATGGCGAAGGCGAAATTGCCGAAGGTTTCGCCCAGCACCATGCCGGAATATTCCGGGCGCGGCTCCGACAGCATCGGGTAGCGCTTGTTCTGCAGCCAGTTGAAGCGGCCGCCGTCGACGATCATGCCGCCGATCGAATTGCCGTGGCCGCCGAGAAACTTGGTGAGCGAATGCACGATGATATCGGCGCCGAAGTCGAATGGCTTGCACAAGTACGGCGTCGCCAGCGTGTTATCGACGATCAGCGGCACGCCGGCCTTGCGCGCGATCTTCGACACCGCCTCGATGTCGGTGACGATGCCGCCCGGATTGGCGATCGACTCGACGAAGATCGCTTTGGTCTTCGGCGAGACCGCCTTCTCGAAAGTCGAAATATCGTCGGGGTCGGCCCACACCACGTTCCAGCCGAAATTCTTGATCGAATGATTGAACTGGTTGATCGAGCCGCCATAGAGCTTCTTGGAGGCGATGAGCTCGTCGCCCGGCGTCATCAGCGCGTGCAACACGATGATTTGCGCGGCGTGGCCCGAGGCGACCGCAAGGCCCGCGGTGCCGCCCTCGAGCGCCGCGACGCGCTCTTCCAACACTGCGCAGGTCGGATTGCCGATGCGCGTATAGATGTTGCCGAAGGCCTGCAGGCCGAACAGCGAGGCGGCGTGCTCGACGTCGTCGAAAACGAAGGACGTGGTCTGATAGATCGGCGTCGCGCGCGCGCCGGTGGTTGGATCGGGCTTGGCGCCGGCGTGAATGGAAAGCGTCGCAAATCCCGGTGTGCGTTCGGCGTCGGCCATGGTTGCCATCCTATGTCGTCCGCCGGCCGGAATTGGCGAGGCGCGGATCGAACCGCGATATAACGGGGCAGGCGGGCGCGCCGTCAAGGCGGCATATTCGCGCCGGCTGGATACGAAAGCGGGCGACTACGCCGGCACCGTGGCATGGAAATTCATTTCACGGCCAAGGGCCTGTTCAATTCCCGCGTTCTTCGCCCTTTTGCAAGCCGAGCGCCATGCGTTGCACGCCCTTGCCGAGCGGCTGCGCGCGCTTTGAGGAAAGCGTGCGCGAATTGACGCCAATCCAGGAAATCTCCGTCGACAGCCGTCCGTATTCGATCTTCGGGCAACGGTTCATTACCACCTTGACCCCGGCCGCTTCGGCCAGCGCGGCTGCTTCGTCGTTGCGGATGGTGAGCTGCATCCAGATCACCTTCGGCTTCGGATTAAGTGCAAGCGCCTCCTGCACGACCGGCAGCACGTATTCTGGGCTGCGGAAGATGTCGACCATGTCGACCGGTTCGGGGATGTCGGTAAGCGTGCCGTAGACTTTCTCGCCGAGGATCGTTTTGCCGGCTTGCCCGGGATTGACCGGGATCATGCGATAGCCGCGCCCTTGCAGATATTTGAAGGCGAAATAGCTCGGCCGGTTGTCCTTCGGCGAGGTGCCGACCATAGCGACGGTCTTCACCGTGTTGAGGATGCCGCGGATATAGCTGTCGGGATAGGCGTCGTGGTTCATCGCACTCGGCGCACCGGCCGTCACCGGTCTTCCCAGGTCGGATCGCGTTTCTCGATGAAGGCGCCGATACCTTCCTCGGCGTCGCGCGCCAGCATGTTGTCGACCATCACGTCGATGGTGAGCTTGTAGGCGTCGGCGAGGCCGAGTTCGCGCTGACGATAGAATGCCTGTTTGCCGAGCTTGACGGTCAGCATCGATTTCGAAGCAATCTGGCGCGCCAGTTCGAGCGCGTGTTCGGAGGCTTGGCCTGCGGGAACGACGCGGTTGACGAGGCCCATGCGATACGCGTCGGCGGCGGAAAGCATCTCGCCGGTGAGCAGCATTTCCATGGCGTGCTTGTTCGAGACGTTGCGCGACAGCGCCACCATCGGCGTCGAGCAGAACAGGCCGATATGCACGCCCGGCGTCGAGAAACGCGCGGTCTCCGATGCAACGGCGAGGTCGCAACTGGCGACGAGCTGGCAGCCGGCGGCGGTCGCCACACCCTCGACCGCGGCGATCACCGGCTGCGGCAGTTTCTGGATCGACATCATTAGCTCGCTGCACAGTTGCATCAGCGACATGAAATAACCGCGGCCGCGGTCGGGGTCGGCGCGGTGCGCGGTCATTTCCTTCATATCGTGGCCGGCGGAAAAGGCCGGACCGTTGTGCGATATGATGACGGCGCGTACTTGGCCATCTTTGCCGATCGCAGCGAATTGCTCATGCAGCGCCGCCAGCATGGCTTCCGACAGCGTATTGCGCGCCTGCGGCCGGTTGAGCGAAAGCAATGCGATGCCGTCGATATCGCCGCGCAAGAGAATGGGCGAGGTCGCGGAATTGGGGCTGCTGCGCGCGGTCATGACAACCGATACTTAACCCGGCGGGGCGGACGCGCAAGGCGGGACGAAAAGACCGTTTGACGGGTTTGCCGGCCCGTTTATTACCAAGGCGCCGGATCTACCGGCGAGGGGGACCGATGCCTGCGCCCGCCAAATCCGCGCCTGCGATGTCGGCCGCTGAAATCGCGGACCTGCTGCACGCGGAATTTCCGCAGGCGTTTTATCCCGGCTGCGGCCACTCGATCGAGCGGGTCGAGCACGGCGACGTGCGCGTGCGCTGGCAGTTCGAGGAAAGCAGCCTGCGCCCCGGCGGCACCGTGTCCGGCCCGACCATGATGGAGCTTGCCGATTTTGCCATGTATGTCGCGGTTTTTTCCGCGGTCGGCCCGCAGCCGCTCGCCGTGACCACCAATCTCAACATCAACTTCCTGCGCAAGCCGACCCGCGCCGACCTCATTGCCGATGCGCATTTAATGAAGGTCGGCAAGCGTCTGGCGGTGGGCGAGGTGACCATCTATTCGGAGGGCACGGCGGAACCGGTGGCCCATGTCACTGCCACCTATTCGATCCCGCAGGCCAGTTGATTAGAAGATGGTGCTAAAATACCATTCTTATAACACATTGATCCTGTTTATGAAGCTTGACCATTGGGGCGTTGACCGAAGCGGAGCGGTCGGCTAGAGAACCGCACGTTGCGCGTGTTCGCGCGCGCCTCTTCCAAGGATTTGTCATGACGACCTATTCGGCCAAGGCCGCCGACATCGAGAAGAAATGGCTGCTGATCGACGCCAGCGGGCTGGTGGTCGGCCGGCTCGCCACGATCGTCGCGTTGCGGCTGCGCGGCAAGCACAAGGCGACATACACCCCGCACGTCGACGACGGCGACAACGTCATCGTCATCAACGCCGCCAAGGCGGTGTTCACCGGCCGCAAGCGCGAGAAGAAGGTCTACTACCATCACACCGGCTTCATCGGCGGCATCAAGGAGCGTACGGCCAAATCGATCTTCGAGGGCCGTTTCCCCGAACGCATCGTCGAGAAGGCGGTCGAGCGCATGTTGCCGCGCGGACCGCTCGGCCGCGTGCAGTTCGGCAACCTGCGCGTCTATTCCGGCGCCGAGCATCCGCACGAAGCGCAGAAGCCGGAAAAACTCGACGTCGCCGCCATGAATCGCAAGAACGTGAGGAGTGCCTGACCGTGGCCGAGACCGTACAGTCGCTGGAAGGATTGGCGAGCCTCAAGCCGGCCGCGCCGGAAGCTCCGAAATACGTGCAGAAGATCGACGGGCAGGGGCGCGCCTACGCAACGGGCAAACGCAAGAACGCGGTCGCCCGCGTCTGGATCAAGCCGGGCTCCGGCAAGATCCTGGTCAACACCAAGACGGTGGAGGTGTTCTTCGCACGCCCGGTGCTGCGCATGCTGATCCAGCAGCCGCTGGTCGCCGCCAATCGCACCGGACAATACGACGTGACCTGCACCGTCTCCGGCGGCGGTCTGTCGGGCCAAGCCGGCGCGGTGCGCCACGGCATTTCCAAGGCGCTCACTTATTACGAGCCGGATCTGCGCGGCGCACTCAAGAAGGGCGGCTTCCTCACCCGCGACTCGCGCGTGGTCGAGCGCAAGAAATACGGGCGCGCCAAGGCGCGGCGTTCGTTCCAGTTCTCCAAGCGGTAAATTTTTCGCTATAGCCAAATTCCGCAAAGGGCGCATGCAAGCGTGCGCCCTTTGTGTTTTGTAATTGGCGGCAACAGGCGAATCGAGCCCAATCGGGTTCCATCCGCGCAACATTTAATTATAATTTTCGCAAGTCTTACATCGAAGCGCACGGTTGCGCGCAAGGCTTTGCCCATAAGCCATCCGTTAAACTACCTACATTGACCGGGGCGCGCCATGCGCCGGCTGACCGGCCGATGGGAGTGCGATGTTCGCAGCAGCCAGACCGCAATTGTCGCTACTTGACGTGCCAACTTTGGCGTTCGTCGCGGTCTGCATCGCGGCGCTGCTCGGCATTTTGCTGCTGCTCGCCTGGGTGCAGCAACGCAACGTGCGCGCGCTCGCCTGGTGGGGCTCGGCCTATCTGATCGGCGCTTCCTCGATTGCGCTCTGGGGCGCGCCGGCGCCGCTCGTTCAGTTGCCTGCGGAAATTCCGCAAGCGCTCACATTCATTGCCTGCGGCATGGTGTGGAACGGGGTGCGGCTGTTCCACGGGCGAAGGCTTTTGCCGGCCGCGGCCTTTGCCGGCGCCATCGTTTGGCTCATCTTATGCCAGTTGCCGATGCTGCCGCCGGGTAGTCAAGCGCGCATCGCGCTCGGTGGCGTGGTGGTCGCCAGCTACACCTTCTTTATCGCTTTCGAACTGCGGCGCGAGCGGCGCAAATCGCTTTATTCGCGCACCGCCGCCGTCGTGGTGCCCTTTATCCACGCCGCCATGTTCTTGATGCCGCTCGGCATACAGACATTCATGCCGGCATCCTACGCCGCCGGCTGGGTCGCCGCCTTCGCGCTGGAAACGATGCTTTACGCGACCGGCACCGCATTCATCGTGCTGCTGATGGTCAAGGACAACGACGTCAACATCTACCGTAACGCGGCCTCAACCGACCATCTGACCGGCCTGCTCAACCGCCGTGCCTTTCTCGACAGCGCGCTCGCGCTGTGCGTGCGCCGCGGCGAACGCGGCCAGCCGGTGACCATGCTGATGCTCGACCTCGATCATTTTAAATCGATCAACGATCGCTTCGGCCATGCCGTCGGCGACGAGGTGCTGCGGACTTTTGCCGGAGTGGCGCGTTCGAGCATGCGCGGCAGCGATATCATCGGCCGGCTCGGCGGCGAGGAGTTCGGCATCATCGTGGCGGAACCCAGGGAATTCGCCGTCCGCATCGCCGAGCGCCTGCGCGCGGCGTTCGAAGAGGCCGGCATCATCATCGGTGGGCATCCGATCGGCGCCACCCTCAGCATCGGCGCTGCCACTGCCTACGAGCCGGTCGCCGACCTCGGTGCGCTGATCGCGCGCGCCGACGCGGCGCTTTACCGCGCCAAGCATGAGGGCCGCAACCGCATCTACGCCGCCGAGGATCCCCCGCCGCGTAGCCAGGCCGCCCGTCTGGTCGATGCCGCCCGCAAAGGCCGAGCGGGCGAGTCGCCGCGGCTGTCGCCTGCCGCGGTGCAAGCCCAGGGCGGTCAATCGGTGCGACCGGGGCGTTGACCGCCCCCATGGCAACCTCTCGTTTACCTTGTTGGCGCTAGCATGCCCGCATGTCGCGTTTCGCCGATATCGGGCAGTCCAGTGCCGCCGTGCTAACGCTCGAAGCTTGCGCCGAGCGGGCGGGCGCAGCCTTGGCATGCGCCTATTCGTCCTCGGCCGAATTCGATGCCGCGCTGATCGCCGAGCGCCGCGCCGCCGGGGTCTATGGGCCCAAGCGCCAACGCAAGCGGATGCTGGCGACCGCCGCCGGCGTTGCCGCCGCGCTCGCGGTTATTTTGTTCCTCATCGTCTGAGCGCACGCCAAACGGAAACGGGCGCCCCTGTGAGGAGCGCCCGTTCTTTCAGCCGCGTCTGGTTTAAGCGGCGGCGCTGACTTTGCCGGCGGTCGGAACCGAGGCGATCGTCTTCAGGATCTGCGACGCGATCTGGTAGGGGTCGCCTTGCGAGTTGGGCCGGCGGTCTTCCAGATAGCCTTTGTAGCCGTTGTTGACGAACGAGTGCGGTACGCGGATCGACGCGCCACGGTCGGCCACGCCGAAGGTGAAGGTGTCGATCGAGGCGGTCTCGTGCTTGCCGGTCAGCCGCATGTGGTTGTCCGGACCGTAGACCGCGATGTGATCGGCGCGGTTCTCCTTGAAGGCCGCCATCAGCGCCTCGAAATATTCCTTGCCGCCGACTTCGCGCATATAGGCGGTGGAGAAGTTCGCGTGCATGCCGGAGCCGTTCCAGTCGGTGTCGCCGAGCGGCTTGCAGTGGAACTCGATGTCGACGCCGTATTTCTCGGTAAGCCGCAGCATCAAGTAGCGCGCCATCCACATCTCGTCGGCGGCTTTCTTGGACCCCTTGCCGAAAATCTGGAATTCCCACTGGCCCTTGGCCACCTCGGCGTTGATGCCTTCGTGGTTGATGCCGGCATAGAGGCACAGATCGAGATGCTCATCGACCATCTTGCGCGCGATGTCGCCGACGTTCTTGTAGCCGACGCCGGTATAATAGGGGCCCTGCGGCGCCGGATATCCGGACGAGGGGAAGCCGAGCGGGCGGCCGTCTTTGTAGAAGAAATATTCCTGCTCGTAGCCGAACCAGGCGTCGGGATCGTCGAGGATGGTCGCGCGCTTGTTCGAAGGATGCGGCGTGCCGTCCGGCATCATCACTTCGCACATCACCAGCACGCCGTTGGTGCGCGCACCGTCCGGATAGACCGCGACCGGCTTGAGGATGCAATCCGATGAATGGCCTTCCGCCTGCTGGGTCGAAGAGCCGTCGAAGCCCCAGAGCGGAAGTTGCTCAAGCGTCGGGAAGCTGTCGAAATCCTTGAGTTGAGTCTTGCCGCGGAGATTTGGCGTAGGCGTGTAGCCGTCGAGCCATATGTATTCGAGTTTATACTTTGTCATTGCGCGTTCTCTTCAGCTGATGACACGGGAGAGAGCTTGCTTCGGCCGCTAACGGCGCCCCTGGCCGCCAACCGCTGCCATCGTCAAAGCATTAAATATGCCAAGGCTCGCGGCCACGCGGTTGTGCGTACGGCATTGATAGCGCGCAGGAATTCGGCTCTCCGCGATCATGTTCCGCGCCGCGCAAATGCCGAAAGAAGATGCAGAATCGAAAATGCCTAAGCCATAGCCACACGCTGATTTTATCTAAGGCAAGGGGCGCATTGAGGGAGCAGAATCTGTTACGACGCATTATGTCTAGGGCAACGGCGCAAGGCGCCGACGAAGCGCAGAACCAAGGAACGCAAAACAATGAACAAGAATCCTTATCGCGGATCGGCCGAGATCATTCCGTTCCCCGTGCGTGCCCGTCCGGCCTCCGGCGAGCCGCGTGAACTCGCAAAGCCGATGACGAAACTTCCCGTGCCGCGCACGATGAGGATTGCGTCCGGCAGCGGCTGGTATCACGAAGCGGCCATTCAGGATGCCGAGCGGTCGCGCAACAACTAGTGCGGCGGCGGTTGCAACGGCGCCCGCCGCGCGGCGAAACGATTTCGAGATGAGAATAAAAAAGGGCGCTCCGTGAGGAGCGCCCTTTGAGTTGCATCGCCCAAGTCTCGGAACTGTGCGCGATGTGTGGGAGGAAAGCTTACGCCGAGTAGTACATGTCGTATTCGACCGGATGCGGGGTGTGCTCGAAGCGGATCACTTCCTGCATCTTGAGGTCGATGTAACTGTCGATGAAATCGTCGTCGAAGACGCCGCCGGCCTTGAGGAACGCGCGGTCCTTGTCGAGTTCGCCCAGCGCCTGACGCAAGCTACCGCACACCGTCGGGATTTTCTTCAGTTCCGCCGGCGGCAGATCGTAGAGGTCCTTGTCGATCGCTGAGCCCGGATCGAGCTTGTTCTTGATGCCGTCAAGGCCGGCCATCAGCATTGCCGCGAAGGCGAGATACGGATTGGCGAGCGGATCGGGGAAACGCACCTCGACGCGCTTGGCCTTCGGGTTGGTCGTGTAGGGGATGCGGCACGAGGCCGAGCGGTTGCGCGCCGAATAGGCGAGCAGTACCGGCGCCTCGAAGCCCGGCACCAGGCGCTTGTAGGAGTTGGTGGTCGGATTGGTGAAGGCGTTGATCGCCTTGGCGTGCTTGATGATGCCGGCGATGTAGGACAAGCAGGTGTCCGACAGGTCGGCATATTTGTTGCCGGCGAAAACCGGCTTGCCCGCCTTCCAGATCGACTGGTGGCAATGCATGCCGGAGCCGTTGTCGCCGTAGATCGGCTTGGGCATGAAGGTCGCACTCTTGCCGTAGATCTGCGCCACCTGCTGGATGCAATATTTGTAGATGATCAGCCGGTCGGCCATTACGGTGAGCGGCGAGAATTTCAGGCCGAGCTCGTGCTGGGCGCTGGCCACTTCGTGGTGGTGCTTCTCGACCACGCAGCCCATGCGCGCCATGGCGCCGAGCATTTCCGATCGCATGTCCTGCGCCGAATCCTGCGGCGGCACCGGGAAGTAGCCCTTCTTGGTGCCGATACGGTGGCCGAGATTGCCGCCTTCGTATTCGGTGTCAGAGTTGGACGGGAACTCGATGGAGTCGACCTTGAAGCCGGTGTTGTAGGGTTCGACCGCGTATTTGACGTCGTCGAAGACGAAGAACTCGGCTTCCGGCCCAAAGAAAATGGTGTCGCCGACGCCCATCGACTTGACCATGCCTTCCGCTTTCTTGGCGATGCCGCGCGGATCGCGGTTATAGGGCTCGCCGGTGGTCGGCTCGAGCACGTCGCAGATCAGTGACAGCGTGGTCTCGGCGAAGAACGGATCGATGCAGGCGGTGGAGGGATCGGGCATCAGGTTCATGTCGGACTCATGGATCGCCTTCCAGCCGGCGATCGAGGAGCCGTCGAACATCTGGCCTTCGGCGAAAGTGTCTTCCTCGATGATCGACACGTCGAAAGTGACGTGCTGCCACTTGCCGCGCGGATCGGTAAACCGGAAATCGACATATTTAACGTCGTTATCCTTGATCATCTTCATGACATTCTTGGCTGTCGTCATGGATTGCATTCCCCCTTGTTCATGAAAGTTTCCGCGGTAGACCCTGCGCCCCACGGTTTAGATTGCGTCGATACCCGATTCACCCGTCCGGATCCGGATGGCTTCCTCGATGTTGGATAGAAAAATCTTGCCGTCGCCGATCCGGCCGGTTTGGGCGGCGCGCCGGATCGCTTCGATCGCCTTGTCCACCATGTCGTCGCCAAGCACGATTTCGATCTTCACCTTGGGGAGAAAATCGACCACGTATTCGGCGCCGCGATAAAGTTCGGTGTGCCCTTTCTGCCGGCCGAAGCCCTTGGCCTCGGTGACGGTGATACCCTGTAGCCCGACTTCCTGGAGTGCCTCCTTCACCTCGTCAAGTTTGAAGGGTTTGATGATGGCCTCAATTTTTTTCATTGTCCTTGTCTTTCCTTCCCCCCCAGGCCGTCGCAAAACCACGGTGGGCCGTGCTTCCGGTTTGCAGGTCCCGTGCCAATCCGCAGAGCGCGCAAAATCCATGTACCCGCAACGCTTTAGAGCACGGTGATCGAAGCGATGCCTAGTATGCCTGCGGGCCGCTGCCTAGCAATTAAGCACCCTGCAAAAACTTTTGCCAGCGGGCCGCGCTATACTCCTCGGCAGGCAATCTGATCGATTTGTCGGCCTTCCGGCCGGCCGGTAGTGTCGAATGCGATGATCGAACTCCTCACCACAGCCGAAATGGCACAAGCCGACCGGCTGACCATCGCCGGCGGTACTGCCGGCATCGCGCTGATGGAAAATGCCGGCCGGGCGGTCGCCGACGCGGTCGGCGCCGTGCTGCAGGGCCGTCGCGTGGTGATTGTGGCCGGGCCCGGCAACAACGGCGGCGACGGCTTTGTCGCCGCGCGCCTTCTGGCCGAGCGTGGCTATGCCGTCCGCGTCAGCTTCGTCGGCGAGGAAGGGCGGCTCAAGGGCGATGCTGCGCTGGCGGCCGACCGCTGGAGCGGACCGCTCGAGCAGGCGTCCCCGGTCTCGCTCACCGACTGCGACATCGTGGTCGACGCACTATTCGGCGCCGGGCTCGACCGCGAGGTCGAGGGTCTGCCGCGTGCCATGATCCGGGCGATGAACGCGAGCGGCGCCCCGGTAATCGCCGTCGATCTGCCGAGCGGGGTGAACGGCACGACCGGGGCGGTGATGGGAGCGGCGGTCGACGCCAGCCATACGGTGACCTTCTTCCGCCGCAAGGTCGGCCACATGCTGTTGCCCGGCCGGCTGCATTGCGGGGTTATCCAAGTCGCCGACATCGGCATCGCGGCGCGGGTGCTGGAGACGATCAAGCCCACGGCCTATGCCAACCGGCCGGAACTGTGGGGCGGTGCTTTGCCCCGGCCGCGCGCCGCCGGTCACAAATATTCGCGCGGCCATGCCGTGGTCGTTTCCGGCGGCGTTTCGACGACGGGGGCGGCACGGCTTGCCGCGCGCGGCGCCTTACGGGCGGGGGCGGGGCTCACGACCATCGCAAGCCCGCGCGAGGCGCTCGCCGTCAATGCGGCGGGGAGCCTAGCGGTTATGGTGCGTGCGGTCGACGGCGCGGCCGAACTCACGGCGTTCCTCGCCGACAAGCGGCGCAATGCCGTGGTGCTGGGTCCGGGCGGCGGGGTCGGCCCGGCCATGCGGGAGCAGGTCGCTGCGGTGCTGGCGAGCGAAGCTGCCGCCGTGCTCGATGCCGACGCCCTGACCAGCCTCGCCGGGGACCTCGTGGGGCTTGCCGCCCCGGTCGCCAAGCGATCTGGCCGGGCCACAGTGCTGACCCCGCATGAAGGCGAATTTGCTAGATTATTTAAAGTGATATATGAAAATATTGAAGTTAAAGCAAAACTTGAGAAGACACGCCTAGCAGCCCATTCAAGCGGGGCGACCGTGTTGCTTAAGGGCGCCGATACGGTCGTGGCCGCCCCCGACGGCGGCGCCTCGATTTCCGACAACGCACCGCCCACGCTCGCCACCGCAGGATCCGGCGACGTGCTGGCCGGCATGATCGCCGGCCTCATGGCACAGGGCATGCCGGCCTTCGAGGCGGCAAGCGCCGCGGTTTGGCTGCATGGCGAGGCGGCGGCGAGCTTCGGCCCCGGCCTCATTTCGGAAGACCTGCCGGAAGCGCTGCCGGCCGTCTACCGCGCGCTTTTCGCGGCCTTGCCGCAAAGCCGGGCTGGCGGGCCTTGAGTGCGCCTGGGCGCGGCCTATTTTAGAGAATGCCGCAGGATTTTACCGTGCTATAAGCCGCCGCCCGCAAGGGGGCCGGCTACGGCTTGCCCTGGCGGTGCGCGGTGCGTTAAGCCGTGCCGGATCGCGGCGCCAGATCGTCTTTGAGCAGTGCCCTTTGCGGGCGTGGCGGAATTGGTAGACGCGCGGGATTTAGGTTCCCGTGACGAAAGTCGTGGGGGTTCGAGTCCCTCCGCCCGCACCACGCATAGGGTTAAAGTAACGTCGGGCGCGCGCAGGAACGCCCATCATTCCAACAGGTCCGGCGCCCCGCGCGGCCTCGCAAAAAAGAAGTGTGTGTCGATGCAAGTTACCGAAACGCTGTCCGAAGGTCTCAAGCGCGAATTCAAGGTGGTCGTGCCGGCCGCCGAACTCGACGCCAAGGTCAATGCGCGCCTGGGCGAGTTGAAGGATCGCGTGCGTATCAACGGTTTCCGTCCCGGCAAAGTGCCGGTCGCCCATCTCAAGCGCGTCTATGGGCGTTCGGCCATGGCCGAAGTGATCGAGGCAACGGTGCGCGACACTAGCAACCAGATCGTCAGCGAGCGCGGTTTCAAGCTCGCCGCCGAGCCGAAGGTGACGCTGCCGAGCGAGGCGGCGGCGGTCGAGAAACTGATCGCCGGCGAGAGCGACCTCGATTACACCATGGCGGTCGAGATCGTACCGCCGATCGAGCTCGCCGACTTCAAGACCATCAAGCTCACCCGGCTGACCAGCGAAGTGACCGACGCCGAGCTGGATGAGGCGGTCGCCCGCATCAGCGAGCAGAACCGGCCCTATACCAAACGCGGCGAAGGCGAAAAGGCAGCCAAGGACGACCGCGTCGTCATCTCCTTTGCCGGCACCGTCGACGGCAAACCGTTCGAGGGCGGCACGGGCGACGACAGCGTGGTGCTGATCGGCTCTAACACCTTCATCCCCGGTTTCGAGGACCAGTTGATCGGTATTACGCCCGAGGAAACCCGCACGCTGAAAGTAACTTTCCCGACGCAATATCCGAAGGAAGATTTGGCCGGCAAAGCGGCCGAGTTCGTGGTCACCGCAAAGTCGATCGAGACCCCCGGTGCGGTGCAAGTTGACGACGAATTCGCCAAGTCGCTCGGGCTTGAATTGCTCGCCAAGCTGCGCGACGCGGTCAAGGACCGGCTCGCGCGTGAGCACGTCTCGGTGTCGCGCCAGAAGGTCAAGCGCGCGCTACTCGACGAGCTCGACACCCGCCATAAGTTCGAGCCGCCACCGTCTTTGGTCGAGGAGGAATTCAACCGGGTCTGGAAGTCGGTGCTTACCGAAATGGAAAACGAGAAGAAGACCTTCGCCGACGAAGGCACCACCGAGGAAAAGGCCAAGGCTGAATACCAGGCCATCGCCGAGCGGCGGGTGCGGCTCGGCCTGGTGCTGGCCGAGATCGGCGAGAAGAACAAAATCAGCGTGACCGACGACGAGATGAATCGCGCGGTCATGGAGCACGTGCGCCAATTTCCCGGCCAGGAGCAGCGGGTGTGGGATTATTACCGACAGAACCCGCAGGCGCTCGCCGGCTTGCGCGCGCCGATCTACGAGGAAAAGGTGATCGATTTCCTGCTCGAACTCGCGACGGTCACCGAAAAAAAGGTCACGCGCGAGGAGCTCTACAAGGACGACGGCGAAAGCGCGGCCTGAACGCGCTGCCGCGCCTTGCGGTGGGCGTATTTCGAAAATAGATCATGCCGACGCGGCGTTGCGGCTAATCTAGCCGCCGTGATTCGCGCCAAGGAGCCGATATGAAAGATCCCGTCGATACCTATATGCAGCACCTGGTGCCCATGGTGGTCGAGCAGACCAACCGGGGCGAGCGTGCCTACGACATTTACTCGCGGCTGCTCAAGGAACGGATCATCTTCATCACCGGCCCGATCGAGGATAACGTGGCCACCTTGGTGGTGGCGCAACTCCTGTTCCTGGAGGCGGAAAACCCGAAGAAGGAAGTCTCGATGTACATCAACTCGCCGGGCGGGGTGGTGACGTCGGGCATGGCGATCTACGACACCATGCAGTTCGTGCGCCCGCCGGTGTCGACGCTCTGCGTCGGCCAGGCCGCCTCCATGGGCTCGCTCTTGCTCGCCGCCGGCGCCAAGGACATGCGTTTCGCGCTGCCCAACGCGCGCATCATGGTGCATCAGCCGTCCGGCGGGTTCCAGGGCCAGGCCACCGATATCATGGTGCACGCCCAGGAAATCTTGAACCTAAAGAAGCGGCTCAACGAGATTTACGTCAAGCACACCGGACAATCGCTCAAGAAGATCGAGGACGCGCTGGAGCGCGATTATTTCCTCACCGCCGAAGCGGCCAAGGAGTTTGGCCTGGTCGACAAGGTGATCGAGCGGCGGCCGGAGGAAATGCTGCCCAAACCCGCGTGATCTTTCTGCAAATGCCCCGGGCGGTTTGTCACAATTGGCGGGGAAGGGCCTGCAAGTTCCACTTCCGCCGGGGGTCTTGAGCGGGCATTATCGTTAATAAATTCTTGATTATCACGCCGTTAGCATGCTTCGCTTAAGGTGTGGGAGAGTGACAAGGCAGTGGGCGTTCCGCTGCCTGAGATTCGCCGGGTCGGAGTTCCGGCGTGAAACTTGCTTCGTTCGGTGCGTCGCGTATAGGCGGGCAATCGTGGCCGTGGCCGACCACGCAGAGTTCGGACGAGTGTGACGGAGAATGGAATGAGCAAAGTCGGCGGCAGCGATTCCAAGAACACGCTCTACTGCTCGTTCTGCGGCAAGAGCCAGCACGAAGTGCGCAAGCTTATCGCCGGCCCGACCGTGTTCATCTGCGATGAATGCGTCGAGCTGTGCATGGACATCATCCGCGAGGAGAACAAGTCCTCGCTGGTCAAGTCGCGCGACGGCATCCCGACACCAAAGGAAATCCGCAAGGTTCTCGACGACTACGTCATCGGCCAGGATCACGCCAAAAAGGTGCTCTCGGTCGCCGTGCACAATCACTACAAGCGGCTCAACCACCAGACCAAGCACAACGACGTCGAGCTGGCGAAGTCGAACATCCTTTTGATCGGGCCGACCGGCTCGGGCAAAACGCTGCTGGCGCAGACGCTGGCGCGCATCCTAGACGTGCCGTTCACCATGGCGGATGCCACCACGCTCACTGAAGCCGGTTACGTCGGCGAGGACGTGGAGAACATCATCCTCAAGCTGCTGCAGTCGGCCGACTACAATGTCGAGCGCGCACAGCGCGGCATCGTCTATATCGACGAGATCGACAAGATTTCGCGCAAATCCGATAACCCCTCGATCACCCGCGACGTGTCGGGCGAGGGCGTGCAGCAGGCGCTGCTGAAGATCATGGAAGGCACCATCGCTTCGGTGCCTCCGCAGGGCGGCCGCAAGCATCCGCAGCAGGAATTCCTGCAGGTGGATACGACCAATATCTTGTTCGTCTGCGGCGGCGCGTTCTCCGGCCTCGAAAAGATCATTTCGGCGCGCGGCCGCTCCACCTCGATCGGCTTCTCGGCCAAGGTGCTTGCTCCGGAAGATCGCAAGCAGGGCGAAATCTTCCGCCAGGTCGAGCCGGAGGATCTGCTGAAATACGGCCTGATCCCGGAATTCGTCGGCCGCTTGCCGGTGGTGGCGACGCTCGAGGACCTGGACGAGCCCTCGCTCAAGCTCATCCTCACCCAGCCGAAGAACGCCTTGGTCAAGCAGTACCAGCGGCTGTTCGAGATGGAATTGATCGATCTGACGCTCGCCGAGGAGGCGCTCGGCGCCATCGCCCGCAAGGCGATCGAGCGCAAGACCGGCGCGCGCGGCCTGCGCTCCATCATGGAGGGCATCCTGCTCGACACCATGTTCGATCTCCCGAGCCTAGAGGGAGTCGAAGAAGTGGTGATCTCCAAGGAGGTCGTCGAGGGAACCGCCCGGCCGCTCTACATCTACGCGGACCGCAGCGACCGGACCGCCGAGTCCGGCAGCGCCAGCGCCTGATACCGGCCAGCTTCCCGGGACGGCGGAGAGCCGCTTGTAGAATCGCGCCGTTGGTGGCGTGCTGAGGGTATTCGGCTCCGCTTTTTACCGAAAAAGGCGGCCTTACTTGCGGACCCTGGACGGCCATCCTACGTATAGCGTTCGAAGCGGACTTGCGTACGAAAGATCGTAGTTTCCCGAGTGGGTGAGGGTTCGTACCCTTCCTCTAAAGGCGCGCCGGGCACTCGTTCGCCCTATGCCTCCTTGCCCATCCTTACCGGCACTGTTCGTCGATGCCGCAACAAGCGGGTCAGCGGACCGGGGCACAAAAAAAGGAATTAAAGCCAATGACCAACAAGCCACGACCTCAGTTGCAACCCGGCGAAACGCGGGCCTATCCCGTGTTGCCGCTGCGCGACATCGTGGTGTTCCCGCACATGATCGTCCCGCTCTTCGTCGGCCGCGATAAGTCGATCAAGGCGCTGGAAGAAGTGATGCGCTCCGACACCTTCATTCTGCTGGCGACGCAGAAGAACGCCTCCGACGACGATCCGGCGACCGACGCGATTTTCGAGACGGGTACGCTGGCGAGCGTATTGCAGCTGCTCAAGCTGCCCGACGGTACCGTCAAGGTGCTGGTCGAGGGCGCCACGCGCGCCAAGGTGCTCAAATACACCGACCGCAGCGACTACTACGAGGCCGACGCCACCGTGATCGTCGACGACGTCGGCGAGCGCGTGGAAGCGGAAGCCATGGCGCGCTCGGTGGTCACCGAATTCGAGAACTATGTGAAGCTCAATAAGAAGGTGTCGCCGGAAGTAGTCGGCGTGATCCAGCAGATCGAGGATTACGCCAAGCTCGCCGACACCGTGGCCTCGCATCTCGCGGTCAAGATTCCGGACAAGCAGGACATCCTGGAGACGGCCACCGTCACTCAGCGCCTGGAGAAGGTGCTCGGCCTGATGGAGAGCGAGATTTCCGTGCTGCAGGTGGAAAAGCGCATCCGCACCCGCGTCAAGCGGCAGATGGAGAAGACGCAGCGCGAGTACTACCTCAACGAACAGATGAAGGCGATCCAGAAGGAGCTCGGCGACGAAGAAGGCAAAGACGAGCTTCAGGAGCTGGAAGAGAAGATCAAGAAGACCAAGCTCTCCAAGGAAGCCCGCGAGAAGGCCACGCACGAACTCAAGAAGCTGCGCCAGATGTCGCCGATGTCGGCGGAAGCCACCGTCGTGCGCAATTATCTCGACTGGCTGCTCTCGATCCCGTGGAACAAGAAGAGCAAGGTCAAGAAGGATCTGATCGGCGCCGAGAAGATTCTCAACGACGACCACTATGGCCTGGAGAAGGTCAAGGAACGCATCGTCGAGTATCTCGCCGTGCAGCAGCGCGCCAACAAACTGACCGGGCCGATTTTGTGTCTGGTCGGTCCTCCGGGCGTCGGCAAGACCTCGCTCGGCAAGTCGATCGCGAAAGCGACCGGCCGCGAGTTCGTGCGCGTGTCGCTCGGCGGCGTGCGCGACGAGGCCGAGATCCGCGGCCATCGGCGCACTTACATCGGCTCGATGCCCGGCAAGGTTATCCAGTCGATGCGCAAGGCCAAGACCTCGAACCCGCTGTTCCTGCTCGACGAAGTGGACAAGATGGGCGCCGATTTCCGCGGCGACCCGTCCTCGGCGCTGCTCGAAGTGCTCGACCCCGAACAGAACCACACCTTCAACGACCACTATCTCGAGGTCGACTACGATCTATCCAGCGTGATGTTCATCACCACGGCGAATACGCTCAATATTCCGCCGCCGCTGATGGATCGCATGGAGATCATCCGCATCGCCGGCTACACCGAGGATGAGAAGGTCGAGATCGCGCGCAAGCATCTGATTCCGCACGCGGTCACCAAACACGGCCTCCAGGAGAAGGAATGGTCGATCGACGACGAGGGCCTACTGCTCATGATCCGCCGTTACACGCGGGAAGCGGGCGTGCGCAACCTCGAGCGCGAGCTCTCCACGCTGATCCGCAAGGCGGTGAAGGAGCTGATGACCTCGAAGAAGAAGTCGATCGCCGTCACCGCGGCGACCGTGGGCGACTATCTCGGCGTGCCGAAGTACCGCCACGGTGAGATCGAAGCCGAGGACCTCGTCGGTATGGTCACAGGGCTTGCCTGGACAGATGTGGGCGGCGAATTGCTCACCATTGAAGGCGTGATGATGCCGGGCAAGGGAAAGATGACCGTCACCGGCAACCTGCGCGACGTGATGAAGGAGTCGATCTCGGCGGCGGCGTCCTACGTGCGCTCACGCGCGGTCGCCTTCGGCATCGAGCCGCCGCTGTTCGACAAGCGCGACATCCACGTGCACGTGCCGGAAGGCGCGACGCCCAAGGATGGACCCTCGGCCGGCGTCGCCATGGTCACCGCCATCGTCTCGGTCATGACCGGCATCCCGGTGCGCCGTGACGTCGCCATGACCGGCGAGATCACCCTGCGCGGCCGCGTGCTGCCGATCGGCGGCTTGAAGGAGAAGCTGCTCGCCGCTTCGCGCGGCGGCATGAAGACGGTGCTGATCCCAGAGGAGAACGCCAAGGACCTGGTGGAAATCTCCGAAACGATCAAGAAGGGCCTGGAGATCGTCCCGGTCACGCGCATGGATGAGGTGCTGGCGCGCGCGCTGGTGCGCAAGCCAGAACCGATCGAGTGGGACGAGGCGGCGGCGAAGCTCGCCGAAGCGGCTGCCGCGGCGGAGAAGCCGGTCGAGGACGACGGCTCCGGCCTGACCGCGCACTAGGCGGGGTTACCCAAACGAAACTGGAAACGGCGCCGCAAGGCGCCGTTTTCGTTTAGTCGCGAAGGCTGGCTTGCCAACCGAAGTTGCGAGCAGAATGGCACGGGTCCGCCTTCGCTAAAGCTACGGCGGACAGGCGTTGCGCACGGTCTATCGCGCGGCCGATGCCGCCGCCGGGGCTGCCCGTCGACGCCTTGGTGCGCGCAAGGTCTAGTGGGGCACAAAGTATCCGGCAATCGCGCAGAGCTGGCGCCGCAACTGTGGAACTCGTGATTCCATTCTTCCCGGGAAGACACAGCCTGCACGGCTTTCGAGCGACTGTTCCGCGAGCGCGGTCTGCCGCTTGCCATCCGCTCCGATAACGGCGTGCCCTTCGCCAGCCCCAATGGCTTCTTCAACCTCTCAAGGCTCTCGGTCTGGTGGCTCCGCCTCGGCATCGCCATCGAGCGCATCAAGCCAGGCCATCCGCAGCAGAACGGCCGCCACGAGCGCATGCACCTCACCCTCAAGAAGGAAGCAACCCGCCCGCCGGGCAAAACATCCTGCAACAGCAGGCCCGCTTCGATGCCTTCGTGCAGGAGTTCAATACAGAACGGCCGCACGAGGCGCTCGCCATGAAGTGTCCCGGCCGAACTCTACCGCGCCTCACCGCGCCGCTATGACGGCCTGCCGGAGCTCGATTACCCCTTCCACGATCGCGACATCCTCGTCACCGCCTGCGGCCGCATCTGCCTGCACCGCAAGAAGATCAACATCTCCGCGGTGCTGGCCGGACAGAAATCTCGGCATCAAGGAAGTCGACGAGGGCATTTGGCTCGCAAGCTTCATGCAGTACGATCTCGGATACTTCGACCTCGAACAAAGGACCTTGCAGACCCTCGACAATCCGTTCGGCACGAGGTTGTCACCCATGTCTTAGGTACAATCTGTTACCCATGTCTCCGGGCTCGGACAAAACGTAGGTTGGTGGGCGGTGACGGACTCGAACCGCCGACATCCTGCGTGTAAAGCAGGCGCTCTACCAACTGAGCTAACCGCCCGTTCGCCGCTCAATATCGTCGGATTGCCGGGCGGCGCAAGGGTGGCATAAAGAGGCCGCGGGCGCCTTCAAACGCAAAACAGCAGGCCGGGAGCTTTTCCGCTCCCAGCCTGCCGTTATCTCCCCGGAGGGTCCGGCCTGAGCTAGCTCAGACCGACTCTTTCAATTCCTTGGAGGCGCGGAAGGCGACTTTCTTCGACGCCTTGATCTGGATCGCCTCGCCGGTCGCCGGATTGCGGCCCATGCGCGCGGCGCGCTTGCGGACCTGCAGGATACCGAGGCCGCCGATGCGGATGCGTTCGCCCTTCTTCAGATGCTTGACGATGTTGCCGACGAAATCGCCGAGCACGGCTTCCGCCTGTTTTTTCGACATCTCGTGGGCTTCCGCCAGCGCGGCGGCGAGATGCTTCAATGTGACGGTCGGCGGCGTCGGAGCTTTTCCAGGAACCATTGCCATCTTTAGGACCCTCCTCTTGAATCCGTGCGCTTGGCGGATCGCCAAACACCTCGCCCGCATAGACGATTCGGGGGCGGTCTGACCATCAATTCTTAGCGGTAAATAAGGCTTTTTCGCAATTTCCCGCGGTAAGCGGGCGGTTACCTTGACTATGGGGCAGGGTGCCTTTACGTCCTGCCTACGCCCGCGGGGGCGTAGCTCAGTTGGTTAGAGCGCTGCCCTGTCACGGCAGAGGCCGCGGGTTCGAGTCCCGTCGCTCCCGCCATTTTATCAATGACTTAGCCGGAATTTGGTCCCCAGAACCGGCCCGTCGGGGCGAGGAAATTCATGCCCGCAGAAACCCCGATCCTTGGCATCCGCGCGCTGTTTTTCGATGTCTTTGGCACTCTGATGGACTGGCGAACGTCGGTCGCGCGGGAAGCCGAAAAAATCCTTGAACCGCTGGGCTACAAGCTCGACTGGATCGCCTTTGCCGAAGCCTGGCGTGGCGAATACCAGCCCGGCATGGAAGAAGTGCGCTCCGGCCGGCAGCCCTTCGCCAAGCTCGACGTGCTGCACCGGCGCAACCTCGTCCGCATCCTGCCGCGCTTCGATTTGCAGAACCTGTCCGACGAAGTGCTCGACGATCTCAACTTGGTCTGGCATCGGCTCGACGCCTGGCCGGACGTGCCGGCGGCGATGGCGCGGCTGAAGAAGAAATTCTGGCTGGCGCCGTGCTCGAACGGAAACATCTCGCTGATGGTCGATCTCGCGCGGCGCAACGACATTGCGTGGGACGCCATCCTCGGCTCGGAAGTAGCCGGCGACTTCAAACCGAAGCCGCGCGTCTATCTCGCGGCTTGCGAAGCGTTCAGCCTGGCGCCGGCGCAATGCATGATGGTGGCGGCGCACTCACGCGATCTCGCCGCCGCGGCGGCATTGGGATTGCGCACCGCACATACGGCGCGCGTCAACGAATTCGGTCCGAACACCGGCGAGGGCGCTCCCACGGTACCGGTCGATTTCGCAGCGAAGGATTTGGCCGATCTCGCCGACAAGGTCGGCTGCTAGTTATTGTCGTCTCCGCGAAGGCGGGGACCCATACGCTGTGCACCATCCATGAGCGGCGGAGTATGGGTTCCGGCCCTCGCTTCGCTCGGCCGGGACGACAAATATCTTACCCGCGATACACCGGCGCCGGCTGCGCAAAGAAGCTCGCCAGGATGTGATAGACGCCCATGTAGTTCTTCTGCTGGAAGCTCGCGTGCGAGATGCCGGCCATCACCGAAAACTGCTTGTCGGGATTGGGCAGCTTGGCGAAGAAGGCCAGCAAGTCCTCCGTCGAGGCGATGCCGTCCCATTGCCCGCGCATGATCAGCGTCGGCGCTTTGATCTTTTCGGGATCGACCACCGGCAGTTTAGCGCACATGTCGACGTAAGTTCCCGTCGGCACCGACGTGTCGAGCGCGACGACCGCGTCGGCAAAAGCGTCGATCACCTTTTCCTCGGCGGTACCGGGATGGTCGCGGTCGAAGATCGAATGGATGAAGGCCTTGTCGATCGGGCGCCGGTTCTTGGCCATGAACTCGGCCAGCTTCTTACGCCGCTCGGCGAGCGTGGGCGACCCTTCGCCTGTCCACACCATGGCGTCGAGTGCGAGCCGCGCCACCATGTCCGGATGCCGCTCGGCAAACAGCGCCGCGCGCAGCGCGCCGGATGAAATACCGTAAACGAGGAGCGGGCGTTTGCCGCGCAGCTTCTGGATATGGAGCGCAGCGGCGTAACAATCGTCGGCGCCCTGACTGATGGGTGCGTTGTTGTCGCGGTCCTTGGTCGAACGCCCGTAACCTTCCATGTCGACGCACCAGCAGTCATAGCCGCGGCGGGCGAAGTGATCCATCGCCGAGGAGTCCGGACGTCCCGGCACCTGCAGATCGAAAGTCGGCTGCGACGCCATGGACGAGCCGTGCACGAACAGGATGGTGCCGATGCTCTTTGCCGGATCGCCGGCGCATTTCTCGAACAGGAACAGTTTCACGCCGCCGTCTTTGCTCGTCCAATGCTCGTCGCGATTGATCGGCGTGGTCATTTCATTCACCGCACACCTGTCCTTCGGTCATGAATCGGCTGCGGCTTTCCGCCGTCGAATGGAACAATGATTCTCATCGGCCGCCGGTTCGCTGCTCGGCAAAGTGGTGCTCCGATAGTGGCCAGGGCCGCGACGGCGAACGAGGCCGCGAAAAGTCGCATAAGTGTCATGCGCGTGTTCCGTTTTTTGCGCCGCCGATCGCAACTATCGAAGCCGGTTTGCGGCCCTGTCAATCGCGTCACTACGCGGATGCGGCCACGTTGGGTGTGTGCATTCGGGCTTGTCCCCCAATGTCGTCTTGCCACCCTTTGTGCACTGCGCTAAGCCTCAACCGCTTCCGCCTTTGGCGCCATTCCAAACACGGCAAGGGCATTTGTGCGCGGAGCTCCGGCGCCGTTACGAGCGGCCGAGCAGTGCGGGGCGGGCGAATTCCGGGTCGGGGTTCGGGGCTGTACGCTTGAGGTCGTCATGAGCGCATTGCTGCTGGATTATTTGCCGCTGGTCGTCTTTATCGCGGTCTCGCTGGTGATCGGGCTTGTGCTGCTGATCGCCCCCTTCATCGTCGCTTACAAACAACCCGACCCCGAAAAACTGTCCGCCTATGAATGCGGGTTCAACGCCTTCGACGACGCGCGCATGAAATTCGACGTGCGCTTTTATCTGGTCGCCATCCTGTTCATCATCTTCGATCTCGAGGTGACGTTCCTGTTCCCCTGGGCGGTGGCGTTCCGCAAAATCGGCCTCTACGGCTTCTGGACGATGATGCTGTTCCTTGGCGTTTTGACCATCGGCTTTATATATGAATGGAAGAAGGGGGCGCTGGAATGGGATTAGTTCCATGACCCTCGTCGCACCCGCGCCGAAAGGAATTCTCGATCCGCGCACCGGCAAGCCGGTCGGCGCCGACGACCAGTTTTTTGTCGGCGTCAATAACGAACTCGCCGACAAGGGCTTCCTCGTCGCCGCCGTCGACGACCTGATCACGTGGGCACGCACCGGCTCGTTGATGTGGATGACCTTCGGGCTCGCCTGCTGCGCGGTCGAGATGATGCACATGGCGATGGCGCGCTACGACGGCGAACGTTTCGGCTTCGCGCCGCGCGGCTCGCCGCGCCAATCCGACGTGATGATCGTCGCCGGCACGCTGACCAACAAGATGGCGCCGGCGATGCGCAAGGTCTACGACCAGATGCCGGAGCCGCGCTACGTGATCTCGATGGGCTCCTGCGCCAACGGCGGCGGCTACTACCATTATTCCTACTCGGTGGTGCGCGGCTGCGACCGCGTCGTGCCCGTCGACATTTATGTGCCCGGCTGTCCGCCGACCGCCGAGGCGCTGCTCTACGGCGTCTTGTTGTTGCAGAAGAAGATCCGCCGCACCGGCACGATCGAACGTTGAGCGGGGTCTTCCGATGGATGAGATGCTCGACAGGCTTGGCGCGACGATCAAGAACGCGTTGGGCGACTCCGTCGTCGGTTATAACGTCGCCTACGGCGAGCTGACGGTCACGGCCAAATCCGCCGACATGGTTAAGGTCGCGACCTTCCTGCGCGACGACGCGGCCTGCCAATTCATCAGCATCATCGACGCGACCGCCGTCGATTGGCCGAGCCGCGAGCAGCGCTTCGACGTGGTCTATCATCTGCTGTCGCCGCGGCTCAATCAGCGCATCCGCCTGAAGACCATGACCGACGAGGTGACACCCGTGCCCTCGCTGATCGACATCTTCAAAGGCGCCAATTGGTACGAGCGCGAAGCCTTCGATCTTTACGGCGTGCTGTTCACCGGCCACCCGGACATGCGGCGCCTCCTCACCGACTACGGTTTCGAGGGTCATCCGCTGCGCAAGGATTTCCCGCTCACCGGGTTTGTCGAGGTGCGCTACGACGATGAGCAGAAGCGGGTGGTCTACGAGAAAGTCCGCTTGGCGCAGGAATTCCGCACCTTCGATTTCCTCTCGCCCTGGGAAGGCACTGACTATGTGCTGCCGGGCGACGAGAAGGCGAAGGGCGAAGGCAAGGGGTCGTGAGTTAAAATGGCGGAAACCGCACTACGCAACTTCACCATCAACTTCGGGCCGCAGCATCCGGCCGCGCACGGCGTGCTGCGCATGGTGCTCGAACTCGACGGCGAGGTCGTCGAGCGCGTCGACCCGCATATCGGATTACTCCACCGCGGCACCGAGAAGCTGATCGAATACAAGACTTACATGCAGGCGGTGCCCTATTTCGACCGGCTCGACTACGTCGCGCCGATGAATCAGGAGCACGCCTTTTGTCTCGCGGCGGAAAAGCTGCTCGGCATCCAATTGCCCAAACGCGGCCAGCTCGTGCGCGTGCTGTTCTGCGAAATCGGGCGGCTGCTCTCACACATTCTCAATATCACTACGCAGGCACTGGACGTCGGCGCGCTGACCCCGCCGCTGTGGGGCTTCGAAGAGCGCGAGAAGCTGATGGCATTCTATGAGCGCGCCTCGGGCGCGCGCCTGCACGCGGCTTATTTCCGTGTCGGCGGGGTGCACCAGGACATCCCCAACCAGTTGATCGACGACATCGAGGCGTTCTGCGATCCCTACCTGAAATTCTGCGACGACCTCGAGGGGCTGCTCACCGACAACCGCATCTTCAAGCAGCGCACCGTCAACATCGGCGTGGTTACGCTGGAAGAGGCCTGGAACCGGGCGTTCACCGGGGTGATGGTGCGCGGCTCGGGCGCCGCCTGGGATCTGCGCAAGGCGCAGCCTTACGAGTGCTACGCCGAGATGGATTTCGACATTCCGATCGGCAAGCACGGCGACAGTTACGACCGCTACTGCGTGCGCGTCGAGGAAATGCGCCAATCGATCAAGATCATGCGGCAGTGCTGCGAGAAGCTGCGCAGCCCCGAGGGGCAGGGCCGCGTCTCCGTCGATGACGGCAAAATCGTGCCGCCCAAGCGCGGCGAGATGAAGCGCTCGATGGAAGCGCTGATCCAGCATTTCAAGCTTTATACCGAAGGCTTCCACGTGCCGGCCGGCGAAGTCTATGCCGGGGTCGAGGCGCCGAAAGGCGAGTTCGGCGTCTATCTCGTCTCCGACGGCACCAACAAACCGTACAAGTGCAAAATCCGCGCCCCGGGCTTTGCGCATTTGAGCTCGATGGACTTCATGTGCCGCGGTCACATGCTGGCCGACGTGTCCTGCATCATGGGCACGCTCGACATCGTGTTCGGGGAGATCGACCGATGAGCGTGCGCCGTCTCGCCCCGCCGGAATTTCAGCCGAAGGAGTTTTCCTTCAGCAAGGAGAATCTGGCCTGGGCCAAGCAGCAGATCGCCAAATATCCGGAAGGCCGCCAGCAGTCGGCGATCATTCCGCTGTTGTGGCGCGCACAAGCGCAGGCCGGCGGCTGGCTGCCGGAAGTGGCCATCCGTTACGTCACCGAATTGCTCGGCATGGGGCATATCCGCGGGCTGGAAGTCGCCACTTTCTACACAATGTTCAATCTGAGCCCGGTCGGCAAAGTGCACGTGCAGCTCTGTGGCACCACGCCGTGCCGGCTGCGCGGCGCCGACGATCTCGAAAAAGTCTGCCGCAAGCGCATCGGCGAGCAGATGGAAGTGACCAAGGACGGCAAGTTCTCCTGGGTCGAGGTCGAATGCCTGGGCGCCTGCGTCAACGCGCCGATGGTGCAGGTCGGCTCCGACTATTACGAGGACCTGACGGTCGAAAGTTTCGAAAAGATCCTCGATCAATTCGCCGCCGGCAAGACGCCGAAAGCCGGTCCGCAAATCGACCGGCAATTGTCGGCGCCGGTGGGCGGGCCGACAACACTCACCGACAAATCGATTTACGCGGCACGCGGACGGGAATGACGAATGCTCGCTGACAAGGACCGCATCTTCAAGAATCTCTACGGCCTGCACGACTGGGGCCTCAAAGGCGCGCGCGCGCGCGGTGCCTGGGACGGCACCAAGGCGATCCTGGAAAAGGGCCGCGAGACGATCGTCAACGAGGTGAAAGCCTCGGGCCTGCGCGGCCGCGGCGGCGCCGGCTTCCCGACCGGATTGAAGTGGTCGTTCATGCCCAAGACCTTGGGCGAGCGGCCGCATTATCTCGTGGTCAATGCCGACGAATCCGAACCCGGCACCTGCAAGGACCGCGAGGTGATGCGCAACGATCCGCATCTCCTGATCGAGGGCTGCCTGATCGCCGGCTGCGCCATGGCCGCGCATACCGGCTACATCTATATCCGCGGCGAATTCATCCGGGAGCGCGAACGCCTGCAGGCGGCGATCGACCAGGCCTATGAGGCGAATCTCATCGGCAAAAATAATGTGCACGGCTGGGATTTCGATCTCCACATCCACCACGGCGCCGGCGCCTATATCTGCGGCGAGGAAACCGCGCTGCTCGAAAGCCTGGAAGGCAAGAAGGGCCAGCCGCGCCTGAAGCCGCCGTTCCCGGCGAACGTCGGCCTCTACGGTTGCCCGACCACGGTGCAGAACGTGGAGTTGATCGCGGCGGTCCCCGACATCATGCGGCGCGGCGCTTCGTGGTTTGCCGGCATCGGCCGGCCGAACAACACCGGCACCAAGCTGTTCTGTATTTCCGGCCACGTCGAGAAGCCGTGCAACGTGGAAGAGGCCATGGGCATTCCGCTGCGCGAGCTTTTGGACAAGCATGCCGGCGGCGTACGCGGCGGCTGGAACAATCTGCAGGCGGTGATCCCCGGCGGCTCGTCGATGCCGCTGGTGCCGGCGGGCCCCGAACAATGCGACAAGCTGCTGATGGATTTCGACGGCTGCATCGCGCACAAGTCCGCGCTCGGCACCGCCGCCGTGATCGTGATGGACAAGTCGACCGACATCATCCGGGCGATGGCGCGCATTTCCTATTTCTACAAGCACGAATCGTGCGGCCAATGCACGCCCTGCCGCGAAGGCATGGGCTGGATGTGGCGCGTGCTCATGCGCATGGCGGAGGGCCGCGCGCAAAAGCGCGAGATCGACATGCTGTTCGACGTGACCAAGCAGATCGAGGGTCACACCATTTGCGCCTTCGGCGACGGCGCCGCCTGGCCGGTGCAGGGCCTGTTGCGGCATTTCCGTCCGGAGATCGAGCGGCGCATCGACGAATACACGCGCAATGCCGACGCCCATGGCACGGTGCGCGAAGCGGCTGAGTAGGGAAGGGGCAACGCGTGGAGCCAAGCCATGGCGTTCGAAAACAAGAATTTGCGGTGCAACCACTGCAGGTTCTGGTGGCCGACGGCGGAGGCGACCGGCAATGAGCCGAGCCGCGAACGATCGATCCTCGGGCAGTGCCGGCGCCGCGCGCCGTCACCGCTCATCGCCGATCTGCCCGACCACGGCCGGCATTATCCGGCGTGGTCGACCACCAAGCGCGACGACTGGTGCGGCGAGCACGAGCATATGTTGCAGTAATGACGCCGGATCGCATGAACTGAAGAAGAGAGCATGACCAAGCTTATTGTCGACGGTAAAGAGATCGAGGTTCCGCCGGAGTACACGCTGCTCCAGGCTTGCGAGGCCGCGGGCGCCGAGATTCCGCGCTTCTGCTTCCACGAGCGGCTGTCGATCGCCGGCAATTGCCGCATGTGCCTGATCGAGGTGGCGGGTATCCCCAAGCCGCAGGCCTCCTGCGCCATGGGGGTGAAGGACTTAGCGCCCAACAAAGACGGCAGCCCGAAGCAGCTCTTCACCAAGACGCCGATGGTGAAAAAGGCGCGCGAAGGCGTGATGGAATTCCTGCTGATCAACCATCCGCTCGATTGCCCGATCTGCGATCAGGGCGGCGAATGCGACCTGCAAGACCAGGCCATGGCCTATGGCGTGGACTCCAGCCGCTTCAAGGAAAACAAGCGCGCGGTCGAGAACAAATATATCGGACCGCTGGTGAAGACGATCATGACGCGCTGTATCCAGTGCACGCGCTGCATTCGTTTCGCGGCCGAAGTTGCCGGCGTGCCGGAACTCGGCGCCATCGGCCGCGGCGAGGACATGGAGATCACCACCTATCTCGAGCAGGCGATGACCTCGGAGCTACAGAGCAATGTGGTCGATCTCTGCCCGGTGGGCGCGCTTACTTCCAAGCCTTATGCGTTTGCCGCGCGGCCGTGGGAACTCAACAAGACGCAATCCATCGACGTGATGGACGCGCTCGGCTCGGCCATCCGCATCGACACGCGCGGCCGTGAAGTGATGCGCATCCTGCCGCGCACCAACGACCTGGTGAACGAGGAGTGGATTTCCGACAAGACCCGCCACATCGTCGACGGTTTGCGCACCCAGCGACTCGACCAGCCCTACATCCGCGAGAACGGCCGCCTGCGGCCGGCGACTTGGACGGAAGCTTTCGCCGCGGTCGCCGCCAAGGTGAAGGGCGCGGACGGCAAGCGCATCGGCGCGCTCGCCGGCCAGCTCGCCAGCGTCGAGGAAATGTTCGCACTGAAGCAACTGTTGGCGGCGCTCGGCTCGGGCAATATCGATGCGCGCTATCCCGGCTCGCCGCTGCACCCGAAAAATGGCCGCGCCAGCTATCTGTTCAATTCGACCATTGCCGGCATCGATCGGGCCGACGCGCTGCTGATCGTCGGCTCCAATCCACGGCGCGAAGCGGCGGTGCTCAATGCCCGCATCCGCAAGCGCTGGCGCGCCGGCAATTTCCCGGTCGCCTTGATCGGCCAGAAGGCCGACCTGACATACACATATGATTATCTCGGCGCCGGCCCCGAGAGCCTCGCCGGTCTCGGTAAGAGCAAGTTCGCCGAAGCCTTCAAGGCGGCGCAACGTCCGCTCATTCTGGTCGGCGCCGGCGCGCTCGCCCGTCCCGACGGCGCGGCCATTGCTTCGCTCGCCGCCAAGACCGCCGTCGAATTCGGCGCGATCAAGGAAGGTTGGAACGGCTTCAACATCCTGCACACGGAAGCGGCGCTGCCCGGCGCGCTCGATATCGGCTTTGTGCCGGGCGAGGGTGGCCTCGATACGGCTGCGATGCTTGGCGGCAAGGCGCTCGACGTGCTCTTCCTCCTCGGCGTCGATGAAGTCGACGTTCCGGCGGGCGCTTACGTCGTCTATATCGGCACGCATGGCGATCGCGGCGCGCATCGCGCCGACGTGATCCTCCCGGGCGCCGCCTATCCGGAAAAGTCGGCAATCTTCGTCAACACCGAAGGCCGCGTGCAGATGGCCAACCGCGCCGGCTTCCCGCCGGGCGACGCGCGCGAGGACTGGTCGATCCTGCGCGCGCTGTCGGCCGCGCTCGGCCAGACCCTGCCCTACGATTCCTTGGCGCAATTGCGCCAGAAGCTATTTGCCGCGCACCCGCATTTCATGCGGCTCGAACAGATCGCGGCCGGCAACGCCTCCGATATCGAGAAGCTGGCCAAGCTCGGCGGCAACGCCGACAAAGCGGCATTCCACTCGCCGGTCGCCGATTTCTATCTCACCAATCCGATCGCGCGCGCCTCCGCGACCATGGCCGAATGTTCGGCGCTGGCCAATGCGGCCGCCAAAACGGCGGCGGAGTAGCGGCCATGCAAATGACTTGGACCGAATACTTCGTCGCTGATGTCTGGCCGTTCTTCTTCGCCTATGTCTGGCCGTTCATCATCATTTTGGCGGAATGCGTGCTGCTGCTGGTGTGCCTGTTGGTCGCCATCGCCTATGTCATTTACGCCGACCGCAAGATCTGGGCGGCGGTGCAATTGCGGCGCGGTCCCAACATGGTCGGGCCCTGGGGCCTGTTCCAGTCTTTCGCCGACATGCTGAAATTCGCGCTCAAGGAGCCGACCATTCCCGCCGGCGCCAACAAGGGCGTGTTCCTGCTGGCGCCGCTGGTTTCCACCGTGCTGGCGCTTTCCGCCTGGGCGGTGATCCCGGTCAACGGCGGCTGGGTGATCGCCGACATCAATGTGGGCGTCCTGTACATTTTCGCCATCTCCTCGCTGATGGTCTACGGCATCATCATGGCGGGCTGGGCGTCGAACTCGAAATATCCGTTTTTATCGGCGCTGCGCGCGGCGGCGCAGATGGTGTCCTACGAAGTTTCCATCGGCTTCGTCATCATCACCGTGCTGCTCTGCGCGGGTTCGCTCAATTTGTCGACTATCGTGAAGGCGCAGCAGCACGGCATCGCCAATATGATTGGCGTGCCGTGGCTCGGCGTGCTCAACTGGTACTGGCTGCCGCTGTTCCCGATGTTCATCATTTTCTTCGTCTCGGCGCTGGCGGAAACCAATCGACCGCCGTTCGATCTGGCCGAAGCGGAATCGGAACTGGTCGCCGGCTTCATGGTCGAATATGGCTCCACGCCTTATGTCTTGTTCATGCTCGGCGAATACGTGGCGATTTGCACCATGTGCGCCATGGGCACGATCTTCTTCCTCGGCGGCTGGCTACCGCCGGTCAACGTCGCGCCGTTCACCTGGGTGCCGGGTGTGTTGTGGTTCATGATCAAGGCGCTGGCGCTGTTCTTCATGTTCGCCATGGTGAAGTCGATCGTGCCGCGCTACCGCTACGACCAATTGATGCGGCTCGGCTGGAAGGTGTTCCTGCCGTTCTCGCTGCTCATGGTCGCGGTGGTCGCCGGCGTCCTGGAATACGCCACGCTGGCGGCAAAGTGAGGATGCGATGAGACTGGATCGCACGGCCAAGAACCTGTTCTTGTGGGAGTTCGTGACCGCCACGATTCTGGGCATGAAATATTTCCTGGGCCCCAAGGCGACGCTCGACTATCCGAACGAGAAGGGACCGCTCTCACCGCGGTTCCGCGGCGAGCACGCGCAGCGCCGCTATCCGAACGGCGAGGAACGCTGCATCGCCTGCAAGCTTTGCGAGGCGATCTGCCCGGCGCAGGCGATCACCATCGAAGCCGGCCCGCGCCGCAACGACGGCACGCGGCGCACCACGCGCTACGACATCGACATGGTCAAATGCATCTATTGCGGACTATGCCAGGAAGCCTGTCCGGTCGACGCCATCGTCGAAGGACCGAATTTCGAATACGCCACCGAGACGCGCGAGGAACTCTACTACGACAAGGACCGGCTGCTGGCGAACGGCGACCGCTGGGAGCGTGAGATCGCCAAGAACATGGCGCTCGACGCGCCTTATCGATGAGACTTTGCAGGTGAGACGATGATTGTTGCAGCTTTATTCTTCTATTTGTTTGCCTGCATCTGCGTGGCGAGCGCCTTCATGGTGATCGCGGCGAAGAATCCGGTGCATTCGGTGCTCTACCTCATCCTCACCTTCGTCAACGCCGCGGGGCTGTTTGTGTTGCTCGGCGCCGAATTCCTCGCCATGATCCTGATCGTGGTCTATGTCGGGGCGGTCGCCGTGCTGTTCCTGTTCGTGGTGATGATGCTCGACGTCGACTTCGCCGAGCTCAAGCAGGGCGTGCTGCAATATCTGCCGATCGGCATGTTGATCGGCGGCATCTTTCTCGCCGAATTGCTGCTGGTGGTCGGCGTCTGGGCGATCGGGCCCGGCGTGCCGCAGGCGATTACCGCGCCGATCGCGGCCAAGGCCTCGAACATCGAGGTGATCGGCCTCGTGCTCTACACCCGCTACGCCTATTTCTTCGAAGCCGCCGGGATGATCCTGCTCATCGCCATGGTCGGCGCCATCGTACTCACGTTGCAGCATCGCGTGCGCGTGCGCCGGCAGAACATCCCGGAGCAGAATGCGCGCACCAAGGCGATGGCGATGGAGGTACTCAAGGTGCGCACGGGGCAGGGCCTGGGGAGCAACACATGACCATCGGGCTCGGACATTATCTCTCGGTTGCCGCCATCCTGTTCACGCTGGGGATTTTCGGCATCTTCCTCAACCGCAAGAACGTCATCATCATCCTGATGTCGATCGAGTTGATCCTGCTCGCGGTCAACATCAACTTGGTCGCTTTCTCCAGCCATCTCGGCGACATCGTCGGCCAGATCTACGCGCTTCTTGTGCTCACGGTGGCGGCGGCGGAAGCCGCCATCGGGCTCGCCATTCTCGTGGTCTATTTCCGCAACCGCGGTTCGATCGCGGTCGAAGACATCAATCTGATGAAGGGCTGACTACTTTGTATCAGGCAATCGTCTTCTTACCCCTGCTCGGCGCCATTCTGGCCGGGATCATCGCGCTTGTCGGCGCGCGGGCGCGCTGCCCCGGCGAGGGACCGCCGGCGGGCCTGGAAGAAGGCGCCGTCGCTGCCGATCACGGCGCGCGCGCGAGCCACGCCCATGCCGAGCATGCGCAGGACGATCATTCGCACGGGCCGGCCGCCGCCGGCTCGCGCACGGCGGAGTTGATCACCACCACGCTACTGCTGATCTCCATGATCCTATCTTGGATCGCCTTCGTGCAGGTCGGCTTCGGCCATCACGATGAGCGGGTGCCGATCTTCGACTGGATCGTGTCGGCCGACCTGAAAGTCACGTGGGCGCTGCGCATCGACACGCTGACCGCGGTGATGCTGGTGGTGGTGAACACCATCTCGGCTTTCGTGCACCTTTATTCCGTCGGCTACATGGAAGAGGACCCGTACCGGCCGCGCTTTTTCGCCTACCTGTCGCTCTTCACCTTCTTCATGCTGATGCTGGTGACCGCCGACAATCTGGTGCAGCTCTATTTCGGCTGGGAGGGCGTCGGTCTGTCGAGTTATCTCTTGATCGGCTTCTGGTATCACAAGCCGGAAGCGAACGCGGCGGCGATCAAGGCCTTCGTCGTCAACCGGGTCGGCGATTTCGGCTTCGCACTCGGCATTTTTGCGCTGTTCATGATGGTCGGCGCGATCGATTACGACACCGTCTTCGCGCAAGCGCCGACGCTCGTCGGCAAGACGCTTCCGTTCTTCGGCTGGCATCCCGACGCGCTGACGCTGATCTGCCTGCTACTGTTCACGGGCGCCATGGGCAAGTCGGCGCAATTTCTGTTGCACACCTGGTTGCCCGACGCCATGGAAGGCCCGACGCCGGTCTCCGCGCTGATCCACGCCGCCACCATGGTGACGGCGGGCGTGTTCATGGTGGCGCGGCTGTCGCCGCTGTTTGAACTCTCACCCGACGCGCAGAGTTTCGTTATCTTCATCGGCGCCACCACGGCGTTCTTCGCCGCGACCGTCGGCCTGGTGCAGAACGACATCAAGCGTGTGATCGCCTATTCGACCTGTTCGCAGCTCGGCTACATGTTCGTCGCCATGGGCTCCGGCGCCTATTCGGTCGGCATGTTCCATCTGTTCACCCACGCCTTCTTCAAAGCGCTGCTGTTCCTTGGCTCCGGTTCGGTGATCCTCGCCATGCATCACGAGCAGGACATGCGGCACATGGGCGGCCTCAAGGACCGCATCCCGTACACGTACATCGTGATGATCATCGGCACACTGGCGCTCACCGGCTTCCCCCTCACCGCCGGCTATTTCTCCAAGGACGCCATCATTGAATCGGTCTTCGTCGCCAAGAGCCCGATGGCGCTCTACGGCTTCATCTGCACGGTCGGCGCCGCGCTGCTAACCTCGTTCTATTCGTGGCGGCTGATCTTCAAGACCTTCCATGGCGAGCCGCACGACCGCAAGCACTGGAAGGACGCGCATGAGAGCCCGATGGTGATGCTGATCCCGCTCGGCTTCCTCGCCTTCGGCTCGATCATGGCCGGCCTGCCGTTCAAGGAAATCTTCGCCGGCCACGGCGTCGAGGCCTTCTTCGGCTCCTCGCTCGCCTTCGCCAAGAGCAATTCGGTGCTCGAAGACATGGAGCACATCCCGCTCTGGATCGGGCTGCTGCCGACGCTGATGATGGCGCTCGGCTTCGTCATCGCCTGGCAGTTCTATATCCGCCGCCCGGATATCCCGGTCGAACTCGCGCGCACGCACGAGGTGCTCTACAAATTCCTGCTCAACAAGTGGTATTTCGACGAACTGTACGACGTGATCTTCGTGCGCCCCACCAAGTGGCTTGGCCGCACGCTGTGGAAGGGCGGCGACGGCTGGCTGATCGACGGCTTCGGCCCCGACGGCGTCTCCGCCCGCGTGCTCGACGTCACCCGCAACGTCATGCGGCTGCAGACCGGCTACCTCTATCACTACGCCTTCGCCATGTTGATCGGCGCGGCGGCCTTCATCACCTGGTTCATGTTCGCGGTAAAATAAAATGAATTGGCCGATCCTTTCCGTCGTCACCTTCCTGCCGCTCTTGGGCGCGGCATTCATCATGCTGGTGCGCGGCAACGAAGCCTTCGCAAAAGGCACCGCGCGCTGGGTGGCGATGTGGACGACGCTCGTCACCTTCGCCATCTCGCTGGTGATGGTGTGGCGCTTCGATCCGAGTTCGCCGGAATTCCAGTTCGTCGAGAAGCATGCCTGGCTCGGCATCGCCTCCTATCACATGGGGGTGGACGGCATTTCGCTGCCCTTCGTCATCCTCACCACCGCGCTGATGCCGATCTGTATTCTGGCCAGCTGGACCTCGATCCAGAAGCGTGTGAAGGAATACATGATCGCGTTCCTGGTGCTGGAAACGCTGATGATCGGCACCTTCTCGGCGCTCGATCTCGTGCTTTTCTATCTGTTCTTCGAAGGCGGCCTGATCCCGATGTTCCTGATCATCGGCGTCTGGGGCGGCCCGCGCCGCGTCTATGCCAGCTTCAAGTTCTTCCTCTACACGCTGCTCGGCTCGGTGCTCATGTTGTTGGCCATCATGGCGATGTATTGGGAGGCCGGCACCACCGACATCCCGGCGCTGCTGCACCACGGCTTCCCGCTTGGCCTGCAGAAGTGGGCGTGGCTCGCCTTCTTCGCCTCGTTCGCCGTCAAGCTGCCGATGTGGCCGGTGCATACCTGGTTGCCCGACGCGCATGTCGAGGCGCCGACCGCGGGCTCCGTCATCCTTGCCGCCATCCTGCTAAAAATGGGCGGCTACGGTTTTCTGCGGTTCTCGCTGCCGATGTTTCCCTCGGCCAGCCATGACTTTGCGCCGCTCATCTTCACGCTGTCGGTGGTCGCCATCATCTACACTTCGCTGGTGGCGCTGATGCAGGAGGACGTGAAGAAGCTGATCGCTTATTCCTCGGTCGCCCATATGGGCTTCGTCACCATGGGACTTTTTGCGCTCACCGCGCAGGGGGTCGCCGGCGGCATCTTCCAAATGATTTCGCACGGCATCGTCTCCGGCGCGCTGTTCCTTTGCGTCGGCGTCGTCTACGACCGCATGCACACCCGCGAGATCGCCTTCTACGGCGGGCTGGTCAACCGCATGCCGATTTTTGCCGCGGTGTTCATGGTGTTTACGCTGGCCAATGTTGGGCTGCCGGGCACTTCCGGCTTCATCGGCGAATTCCTCTCGCTGATCGGCACCTTCAAGATCAACACCGCGGTTGCGACCGTTGCCACCTTCGGCGTCATCCTGTCTGCGGCCTACGCGCTCTGGCTCTATCGCAAGATGATTTTCGGCAACCTGAAGCCGGCGCTGGTCGGCATCAAGGACATGGGCTTAAGGGAAATCCTCATCTTCACGCCGCTGGTCGCGCTCACCATCCTGTTCGGCGTCGCGCCCAAGCCGGTGCTCGACATGTCGGCGGCCTCCGTCGCGCAGCTGCTCGACAATTACAAGCGCTCCATGGCCGAGCTGCCCGCGCCGACCAAGGATAGCCGCGCCATCACGATCAAATTGGAACGGGCCGAAATCATCCCAATGAGTGCCGCCCGATGAATCAGTTGACGCAAATCTCCGGGCTGTTGCCGATCTTGCCGGAAATCGTACTGGCAGTCGGCGTCATGGTGCTGCTGATGATCGGCGTGACGTTGGGCGAGCGTAGCGCACCGACGGTCAACGGGCTGGCGATCATCGTGCTCGCCGCGGTGGGATATTTCGTGGTCTCGATCGCGCCCGGGCGCCACGAATTGTTCGGCGGCAGCGTCGTGGTCGACGACTATGCGCGCTTCCTCAAATTGCTGGCGCTGACCGGCTCGGGCGGCGCATTGATGCTGTCGCTCGACTGGCTCAACGCCGAGAAGCAGCAGAAATTCGAATACGGCGCGCTGTTTTTGCTTTCCACGCTCGGCATGCTGCTGCTGATCTCCGCGAACGACCTGATCGCTCTCTATCTCGGGCTCGAAATGATGAGCCTGCCGCTCTACGTGGTGGCGGCGTCGAACCGCGACAACATTCGCTCGACCGAAGCGGGGCTGAAATATTTCGTGCTCGGCGCGCTGTCGTCCGGCATGCTGCTGTACGGCGCGTCGCTGATCTACGGCTTTACCGGCACTGTCAATTTCGCCGGCATCGCCAAGGCGACCGGGCAGGGCGCCGAAATCGGGCTGATCTTCGGCCTGGTGTTCATGTTCGTCGGCTTCTGCTTCAAGATTTCCGCCGTGCCGTTCCACATGTGGACGCCTGACGTCTACGAGGGCGCGCCGACGCCGGTCACCGCCTTCTTCGCCGCCGCGCCCAAGGTCGCCGGCATCGCCATCTTCGTGCGTGCGACCATGGTGGCCTTCCCCGGCATCGCGCACGAATGGCAACAGATCGTGGTGTTCGTGTCGATCGCCTCGATGGCGCTCGGTGCATTCGCGGCCATCGGCCAGCGCAACATCAAACGGCTGATGGCCTACTCCTCGATCGGCCATATGGGCTTTGCGCTGGTCGGACTTGCCGCCGGTACGCCTGAGGGCGTGCAGGGCGTTCTGATTTACATGTCGATCTATGTAGCGATGACGCTCGGCGTGTTCGCCGCGATCCTCGCCATGCGGCGCGACGGAAAATTCGTCGAGAGCATCGGCGATCTCGCGGGGCTCGCGCGCACGCATCCGACCATGGCGTTCTTCCTGGCGATGCTGTTGTTCTCGCTCGCCGGCATTCCGCCGCTCGCCGGGTTCTTCGCCAAGTTCTACGTGTTCCTCGCCGCCATCAAAGCCGGTCTCTATTTGCTGGCGGTGATCGGCGTGCTGTCGAGCGTGGTGGGCGCCTTCTACTATCTGTCCATCGTCAAGATCATGTATTTCGACGAACCGGTGAAAAGCTTCCAGAGCATGCCCGGTCTGTTACGGCTGGTGCTCGGCGTCTCTGGCTTGGTCAACATGCTGTTCTTCGCCTATCCGGCGCCGCTCTTGGGCGCCGCCACGGCGGCGGCGAAGTCATTGTTCTGACGCGCAAAATTTGCGTGTCACTTAAATGAGCCGCGAAGCCACGGGCCTGGCGGGGGTCCGGCACTTAGCCTACGACGCGCTCGGCTCGACCAATGCCGAGGCGCTGGTGCTTGCGCGCGCCGGCGAGCGAGGTCCGTTGTGGGTGAGCGCGCGCAGCCAGAGCGCGGGGCGCGGCCGCCGTGGCAGCCAATGGATCTCGCCGCCAGGCAATCTCTATGCATCCTTGCTGTTGAGCGAGCCGTCGCTCAAGCCCTTGGCGCCACAAATATCGTTCGTCGCCGCGCTCGCGCTGCACGATGCCCTCTGTGACGCTGCGCCGCGGCTGGAGCCGCAGTTCAAAGTCAAATGGCCGAACGATCTGCTACTCGGCTCGGAAAAGCTCGCCGGCATCCTGATCGAGGGCGAGAGCGAACCGGGTTTCGCGGTCGTCGCCGGCTTCGGCGTCAATTGCGCCAGCCATCCGGACGACACGGCCTACCCCGCGACCGATCTCAACGCGGCGGTGGCGCCGGAGGCGCTGCTGGCCGCCTTGGCGGCGGCGATGGCGCGCCGGCTGACGCAATGGGCGCGGGGCGAGGCTTTCGCCCAAATCCGCGCCGACTGGCTCAAGCGCGCGGCCGGCCTCGGCGAGGATGTTCGCGTGCGCCTGCCGGAGCGCGAACTCACCGGCCGATTTATCGGCCTCGACGAAGCGGGGCACCTGCGGCTCGAGCAGCCGGAGGGGCTTACGACCGTCACTGCCGGCGAAGTGTTCGCCATGGGTAGGTCTTGAGCATGGCGCAGCCCGCACAAGAACTGGTGTTCGCGCCGCTCGGCGGCGTCGGCGAGATCGGCATGAACCTGTCGATCTACGGGCTTGGGCCCGAAGGCCGCCGGCAATGGCTGGCGGTCGATCTCGGCGTGTCCTTCGCCTCGGAGGAGCATCTGCCGGGCATCGATCTGATTTTTCCCGACATCCGTTTTCTGGTGGCGCAGCGCAAGAACCTCGCGGGCCTGGTGATTACGCACGCGCATGAGGATCATTACGGCGCGATCCTAGATCTGTGGCCGCAGCTGAAGGTGCCGATATTTGCGACGCCCTTCACCGCCGCACTTCTGGCGGCCAAGCGCGCAAGCGAGCCGGGCGCGCCGGAGATCCCGGTGACCGTGGTGCCGCTCGGCTCCCGCTTCAAGGTTGGGCCGTTCGATGTCGAGATGGTGTCGATGGCGCATTCGATCCCGGAATTGAACGCGCTGATCATCCGCACGCCGGCAGGCAGCGTCTTGCACACTGGCGACTGGAAGATCGATCCGACCCCGATCCTCGGCGACGTGACCGATGAGAAGAAGCTGCGCGCGCTTGGCGAAGAAGGTTGCCTCGCCATCGTCGGGGACTCGACCAATGCGGTGCGCGAGGGGCGTTCTCCTTCCGAAAAAGACGTGGCCGAGACGCTGGCCGAGCTGGTGAAAAACGCGCGCGGCCGCGTGGCGGTAACGACGTTTGCCTCGAACGTCGCGCGCCTGCGCTCGGTGATCGATGCGGCGCGCGGCGCCGGCCGCGAGGTAGTGGTGGTCGGCCGCGCCATGGAGCGCATCATCCAGGTCGCGCGCGAGACCGGCTATATGGAGGGCGTCAGCGATCTGCGCGGGACCGATGCTTACGGTTATCTGCCGCCGAGCAAAGTGGTGGCGCTGTGCACCGGCAGCCAGGGTGAAGCGCGCGCGGCGCTCTCGCGCATCGCCGAAGATCAGCATCCGGACGTGACATTGTCGCGCGGCGACACGGTGATTTTTTCCGCCCGCACCATCCCCGGCAATGAAAATGCGGTCGGCCGCATCATCAATGGGTTGATCGACCAGGGCATCACGGTAATCACCGACCGCAACGCGCTGGTGCATGTCTCCGGCCATCCGCGCCGCGCCGAACTGGAGGAACTGATCTCTTGGGTCAAGCCGCGCGTGCTGGTGCCCGTGCACGGCGAGGCGCTGCATTTGTCCGAGCACGCCGCGCTCGCGCGCCGCTGCGGCGTCAAGGAGGTCGTGCAGTGCCGGAATGGTGACCTGGTGCGGCTGTCGCCGCCCGCCGGGATCATCGACGAGGTGCCCGCCGGCCGCCTCTACAAAGACGGCTCGCTGCTGGTCGAGGCCGATGCGCGCACCGTCGCCGACCGGCGGCGGCTGAGTTTTGCTGGCGCGGTATCGGTCGCGCTCGCCTTAACCGAGCGGGGAGACATCGTCGACGATCCATCCGTCGACCTGATCGGCATCCCGGAACGCGACCGCGACGGCGGCCTGATGCACGAGGCGGTCCGTGACGCCGTGGTGGCGACGATTCAATCGCTGCCGCGCAAGCGCCGCGGCGATCCCGATGCGGTGGCGGAAGCCGTGCGCCGCGCGGTGCGCGCGGCCGTCGCCGAGCGCTGGGGCAAAAAGCCGATGTGCCATGTGCACGTGTTGACGGTATGATGGGCGCAACCGGGATCAAGCGAGGAAGTCCATGATCGGCCGTCTGAATCATGTCGCCATCGCCGTGCGCGATATCGGCAAAGCCTCCGCCGTCTACCGCGACACGCTCGGCGCGCAAGTGTCGGACAAGGTGGCGCAGCCCGCGCACGGCGTCTCCACCGTGTTCATCACGTTGCCCAATACCAAGATCGAGCTCCTGGAACCGCTGGGCGAGAGCTCGCCTATCGGAAAATTCCTCGACAAGAATCCGGACGGCGGCATCCATCACATCTGCTACGAGGTGCCCGATATCCGCGCCGCCCGCGATGCCCTGAAGGCGCAAGGCGCCCGCGTGCTCGGCGACGGCGAGCCGAAGATCGGCGCGCACGGCAAACCGGTCCTGTTCCTGCATCCGAAGGATTTTTGCGGGACTCTGGTGGAACTCGAACAGGCGTAACGATGCAGACGACGACGGTCATCGCCATTTATTTCATCATCTGGTGGGTGGTGCTGTTCGCCGTGCTGCCCTGGGGCATCCGCAGCCAGGAGGAGAGCGGCGAGGTGGCGCCCGGCACCGATCCTGGCGCCCCGGCGGGGCATCTCATCTGGCGCAAGTTGTTGTGGACCACAGTGGTCGCCGGTGTCGTGTTCGGCATTCTGACGGTGACCTACAAGGAAGACCTGATCCCGTTCGAATTCCTCAAGCAGATTTCCAATCCGCCGCATTACTGAGTGGACCGAACCCCGCCGCGCAAAAAAAGAGCAGGGCAAGCTGCCCTGCTCATCGCATTTTAAAGTCCTCATCCCCGACTTTTCTTCGCTTTATCGTCCAGGCGGCAGCGTTTCCGCGCCGAGGACTTGGCTCCTCCCAAGACTTGGACCGCACGCTGAATTTCGGCTTTTTTCTGCGCCGAATTCTCCATTCACACGGATGAGCAAACCTAACCGATCGCTGCGACGCTGTCACGACTATTCCGTCAGCGCTCGATCACGATCGGGGCGTCAAGTACTATTGGTGCACGGCCCTCGGTCGGGATGATCACCCGCACGGTCCACACCCCGGGCGCCGACAAGTCTAGTCCGTTCACCTGCCAGTTCCCGTCAGGCAGATGCGCCGCCTCGCGTACGATTTTTGCGCCTGCGGTCGGCGGCTCGAGAGAAAGCGTGATCGATCTAGCCGGGAACTCCGATAAATCATCGCGCAAAACGCGAATATGGGCATCCGCCGGTCCGGCGCGGCGGGGCTCGATGGTGACCTCGGCCATGGCCACATCGGTATGGATATGCACAAAGGCGGCGTCCGGCGGCACGTCGGCGTTTGTGCCGTGGGCATGGCCGCTCGGCGACATCGTGCCCAGCGCGCCGACGAAGACGAGCGCGCAAAAACCGAGGCCGATTTCCGCCATGCTGTTGCGTTGCAGCGCACGCAGTGCGCCTGGCGCCGGCAGTAGCGGGGTGAAATGGAATCGGTTGGCGGCTGCGATGCCGACCATAGCGACGAATAGGCCGATCTTGAGCAGGACGAGCCGACCGTAGTCGGTCGCCACCAGGTCGCGCGGACCACCCAAAAGGTTCCAGCTATTGACGATGCCGCTGGCCAACAAGGTGGCGACGCAAGCGATCCCAAGCCAGGAAAACCGCCGGGCCGCCACGACCACTAATTGACGCCAAGCCGGGTCGTCCGATTGCCGGCTGCGTGCGAGCAGCATGGCCAGGCCCGGCAAGCTGCCCAGCCAGCCGCCGGCAGCGAGCAGGTGCAGCATATCCGATGCGAGATGCACGTCGCCGGCGGTGCCCGGCGTTGCCCCGGCATGGCCGATCAGGGCGACGAGGACAAGCAGACCTGCGCCTGCGGCTAATTGCAGCAGGCGCGTGGCCGGCCATGCCATCAACACGGCAAGCAGCAGCGCGAGTGCCAACCGGGTGGTGCACACCAGTCCGAAGCGGGTGTCGGTCAGCACCGACCAGACGCCGCCGTGCAGGCACACCGCGAGCACCGGCGCGCCATAGATGTCGGCGGAGAGCCACACCAGCCAGGCGATGGCGGACGCGATCAAGAGCGCCAGCGCGATCCACACGACAAAGGTCAGGCGGCGGCGCAACGCGTCAAAGCCAACCGGCGCCGAAGCGCCGCAAGCGGCCGGCTTGGCAATCAGCGCCATGAAGCAGATCGTGCCGAAGACCAGCACGGTCGCGGCCAAATGCACCGCGCGCGTCAAGATCAGCGGATCGGTCACGCCAGCCTCGGCTTTTCGCCCAGTGCAGGGCCGGCGGTCTTAACGACCGACCCGGAACGTGAAGTCGCCCTGCGTGCGGTGGGTATCTACCGATAGAACACGCCAGACCACCCGGTAAGTCCCGCCGGGCAGTGTTTTCAGTGGGACATGCAATTCGGTGCGATTGCTGCGGTCCACTTGCGCCTTGCCGCTCACCATGGCGCCTTGCGCATCGCGCACTTCGGCGGTGGAAAAGGCTGGTTCCAGCTTTTCGGTGAACCAGAGCAAGAGTTCTGGCGGTGCTGTGGCAACCTTGCTGCCGACCGGCGGGCTGGCGCGGTCGAGCCTGGCATGGGCCAACGCGGCGGTCGGATGCAGGATGGTGGCTAAAGCGAGAGTGATATTGACTGACTGCTTCATGACTATTGACCGAGAGCCGGCCTCCCTGATGCGATGTTGCTGGCGAAAAGCGGACGCCCGATGGAGTTGGGGAAAATATCGTCGAGGAAAAAATGCAACTGCGCGATGGCGCCGACATTGCTGCCGCTCTGCCGGTTGACCGGGATCACCGCCTCGATGCCGACCTGGAATTTGTCGCCGACCCAGATGACGCCCGGATTGATGGTACCGGTGGTCAGCGTGCCGGAGCTCGCCGTATTCCCGACCGGCGTCTGCAACGATGCCTCGACCAACGGAATGAGGTGATTGAAGAAATCCGGCAAGCCGAGATCGGTCACCGACGATTTCAGGTAGGGCAAGCTGTATTGCAACGACGCGCCCCAAACCAAAACGCGCGGATTGAACTCGGTATCGACGTCGCCGCTATCCGGGTCGACGGTGAGCGTCGTGCTCGAGCTTGGAATTGCATAACCGAGCTGGCCGGTGAGCGCGAAGGGGCGCGCCCAATTCATGCTCGATGGCAGATCGCCGAAGCCTTTGCCGAAATAAAACGTCGGCGTGTAAGTGGTGAAGCGGTCGGCCCCGACGTCCTGCGCACCGCTGCCACCCCATTCGACGTTGAGCCCGACCGACATGACAAATTCATGCCCGGCGTTTTTGAACACGCGGTATTTGAACGTCGTCTCAAGGTTTTGGAATCCGCTGGCGCCAACCATGTTTGGCCCGCCCGGCGCGTAGAGATGGGTCCAGGTGGGTGAGAACGACACGGCGAAATCCTCGGTGATCCGTTTGGAATATTCGCCGGAGATATCGATTTGCTTCACCGGCGGAACGTCGCCGGACTTGGAGATGGCGACGGTGGGAAACGACAGCTCGTCGGCGACGCCGGGGTCGTCGATGGCGATCGTCGCCGGGAACATGCGATTGCCGACGATCTCGTGGGCTTGCGTGCTGTTGAGGGCTAGGAATGCGATCGGTCCGGCGCATAGCGCCGCGCGCAACAAGTGAGGGGACATGGGTCACTCCGTTTCGTCCAGACATGAAAGGTTCGATGTCAGGCGACGGACGGAGGACCTCGCGCGAGGTTGGGACGGAAAACGATGCCGGCGCGCGGCGTCTGCGAGGCCGGGCGCAGCACGTGGATGAGGCGCGTCGGCTTGAGATTGCCGATCGGCACGATGGCGGGTTCGGGCGGCGGCGCGGCGCTGCACAGGTTGCAATGTTCGCAGGCGTGACCGGGGATCAGGTCAGGCTTTGTCGGGGTCTCGTCGCCCGCGCCGGCCGACGCGCTATGGCAGATGACCGAGAAGGGGTCGACGGTCGCCCCATTGACCGCGATCGGCACCAAGCCCATTAAAATGACGTGCAGCGCGACCAGATAGATCGCCACCCAGCTTACGACCTGCCTGGCCAAACCGCGCATGTGTCGCGCCATTCCCATACCGCTCGACGCTAGCATAACCGATAACGCCCGGACCGGCGGTTTATTCCGCACTTGGCATAGTTCCCTGACGGGCCTTGTCTTTTTGCGGCCGATCCGCTTTCACTCAAAGCCCGTCCGCCCCCGATTCCGAGCCTTTACTATGCGCCTCACCCGTTTCTTCCTGCCGATCTTGCGTGAAACCCCGAAAGAGGCGGAGATCGTCTCCCACCGGCTGATGCTGCGCGCCGGCATGATGCGGCAGGAGGCGGCCGGTATTTACGCCTTCTTGCCGCTTGGCCTGCGCGTGCTGAAGAAGATCGAGCAGATCGTGCGCGAGGAGCAGAACCGCTCCGGCGCCATCGAACTCTTGATGCCGACCATCCAGTCCGCCGATTTGTGGCGCGAGAGCGGACGTTACGACGCCTACGGCAAGGAGATGCTGCGCATCAAGGATCGGCACGAACGCGACATGCTGTACGGACCGACCAACGAGGAGATGATTACGGAGATGTTCCGCGCCTATGTGCGCAGCTACAAGGATCTGCCGCTCAATCTCTATCACATCCAGTGGAAATTCCGTGACGAGGTGCGGCCGCGTTTCGGCGTGATGCGCGGGCGCGAATTTCTGATGAAGGATGCTTATTCGTTCGACGTCGATCAGGCCGGCGCGCAGCATTCCTACAACAAGATGTTCGTCGCATATCTGCGCACCTTCGCGCGCCTCGGCTTGAAATCGATCCCGATGCGCGCGGAGTCCGGGCCGATCGGCGGCAACCTTTCCCACGAATTCATCATCCTCGCGCAAACCGGCGAGTCGGAAGTGTTCTGCCACAAGGATTATCTTGAATTCGCCGTGCCGGGCGAGGAGGTTGATTTCGACAATGTGGCTGGGCTGCAGGCGATCGTCGACAAATGGACCTCGCACTATGCCGCCACCTCGGACATGCACGATGCCGCCGCGTTCGAAAAGATCGCGCCCGACAATCGCGTGTCGGCGCGCGGCATCGAGGTCGGCCATATCTTTTATTTCGGCACCAAATATTCCGCGCCGATGAAGGCGGTGGTGGCGACCGGCGAGGGGGCGGCAGTTCCCGTGCACATGGGCTCCTACGGCATCGGCCCGTCGCGGCTGGTCGCTGCGGTCATCGAGGCCTCGCACGACGATGCCGGCATCGTCTGGCCGGCCGCGGTGGCGCCGTTCAAGGTGGCCATCCTCAACTTGAAGCAGGGCGCGGCGGACACGGATGCGGCCTGCGAACAGCTTTACCGCGCGCTCAACGCCAAGGGCGTCGAAGTGCTTTACGACGACCGCGACGAGCGCGCCGGCGGCAAATTCGCCACCGCCGACCTGATCGGTATCCCGTGGCAAGTGCAAATCGGCCCGCGCGGCCTCGCCGAGGGCAAGGTCGAAGTGAAAAAGCGCGCCGATGGCTCCAAGGAATTGATGAGCCCGGCGGCGGCGCTCGATTTGCTCGGACGCTGACCCTTTGGTTCCAATAAACCTGTGTGCGGACAAGGCTTTTTTACCCACGAAACCGCCAGAATCATGTGAAAACCCCGGAGGCGTGGGAACCACCAATCAATGACCGAGCCCAACGGGACGCGGCCCTTCTCGCCGTTCGAGTGGATGCTGTCGCTGCGCTACTTGCGGGCGCGGCGCAAGGAAGGATTTATCTCGGTGATCGCCGGGTTTTCCTTCCTCGGCATCATGCTGGGCGTGGCGACGCTGATCATCGTCATGGCGGTGATGAACGGCTTCCGTCACGAATTGCTCGACAAGATCCTTGGCCTCAACGGCCATCTCTTGATCCAGCCGCTGGAAAAACCGCTCACCGACTGGGAGCAGGTCTCCGCCCGCATCGCCGCGGTCAAGGGTATCCGTCTGGCAGCGCCGATCGTCGAAGGCCAGGCGCTGGCGTCGTCGCCGTTCAACGCCGGCGGCGTGCTGATCCGCGGCATCCGGTTGAAAGACCTCGAAGGTCTGCCCTCGATCATCAACAACATCAAGCAGGGAACGCTGAAGGGCTTTGACGAGGGGCAGGGTGTCGTCATCGGGCGGCGGCTCGCCGACCAGCTCTCGCTGCGCTCGGGCGACAACATCACGCTGGTGGCGCCGCGCGGGGCGGTCACGCCCATGGGGACGACGCCGCGCATCAAGGTCTACAAGGTCGTCGCGGTGTTCGAGATCGGCATGTCGGAATACGACAGCGCCTTCGTGTTCATGCCGTTGAAAGAGGCGCAGGCCTATTTCAACCGCGCCGGCGACGTGACGGCGATTGAGGTCTATACCGACAATCCCGACCGCGTCGACAGCTACCGCGCGGCGGTGCAAAAGGCGGCGCAACGGCCGATCTTCATGATCGACTGGCGCCAGCGTAACGCCACTTTCTTCAACGCGCTGCAGGTCGAGCGCAACGTGATGTTCTTGATCTTGACGCTTATTGTGTTGGTGGCAGCGCTCAACATCGTTTCCGGCCTGATCATGCTGGTGAAAGACAAAGGCCAGGACATCGCCATTTTGCGCACCATGGGCGCGACGCAAGGCGCCATCATGCGCGTGTTCCTGATCACCGGCGCCTCGATCGGCGTGGTCGGCACCATCGTCGGCTTCCTGCTCGGCGTGGTGGTCTGCCAGAATATCGAGAGTATCCGCCAGTTTCTGTCTTGGCTGACCAGCACGGAACTGTTCTCGCCCGAGCTTTATTTCCTCTCGCATCTGCCTGCCGACATGGATACCGGCGAAACCACCGCGGTAGTGGTGATGGCGCTTACGCTGTCGCTCATCGCCACGCTCTATCCGTCTTGGCGCGCGGCGCGCCTCGATCCGGTGGAGGCGCTGCGCTATGAGTGAGACGATCGTGCAAACGAGCGCCGAGGTGACGCAGGAAGACGAGGACATTCCGGTCCTCTTCCTGCACGACGTCGAGCGGATCTACCGGCAGGGCGAAGAGGCGCTGCATATCTTGACCGGCGCGGAGCTGGCGATCTGGCCAGGGCAGTCGGTCGCACTGGTCGCGCCCTCGGGCGCCGGCAAATCGACGCTGCTGCATATCGCCGGCCTGCTCGAACATCCCGACCAAGGCGACGTCTTTATCGACGGGCGGGCGACCGCGATCCTGCCCGACCACGAGCGCACCCGCATCCGCCGCAACGAGATCGGGTTCGTCTACCAGTCACACCATTTGCTGCCGGAATTCACCGCGCTGGAGAACGTGTTGCTGCCGCAGATGATCCGCGGCCTCACGCGCCGCGAGGCGAAGAAGCGGGCGGTCGAACTGCTCGGTTATCTGGGCTTAAGCGACCGGCTCGCCCACCGACCGGCGGAGCTTTCCGGCGGCGAACAACAGCGCGTGGCAATTGCGCGGGCGGTCGCCAATGCGCCGCGCATTCTGCTCGCCGACGAGCCGACCGGGAATTTGGACGTGCACACCGCCGACCATGTGTTCGCCGCGCTCACCCAGTTGGTGCGCGCCTCCGGCCTCGCCACCATCATCGCCACCCACAACATGGAACTCGCGTCCCGTATGGACCGGCGGGTGACGTTGAAGGAGGGCAAGGTGGTGGAGATGGCGTAATCAATTGGAGAAATACAGATAACTCATTGATTTATTGGATCTAAAGCCCCCTAAAATCTGGCGATTTTTATGTCTTGGGTAGTGGGTCAGTTTAATTAAGGCAGACGTTGCGGCCAGCCGAGAGTGGCGCATATTAGGTACATGGCAATATCAGAGCCTTTCTGTGAAATGAAGTCATTTGGTGTTTGGACAGCGATTCCACTTTCAGATGCATTACGTAAATATCCGAAGGATCGTGCTAAGCGATGCCGCGAATGCCGCGGCCAAGTCCGGGCACATCACGCTAGCGAGGATGGTTCCCAACCAGCCCGATTTGAGCAATACGAGCGGAATCCGGGCTGTTCCTTGGGCGATTGTTTTGACGGCACTAAAAGATCCCATAGGAAGGCTTTAAAGTGAAAAAACGTCCCCGTGACCCTAACCAGCTTGCCAAATCCATCATCGGCATTGCTACAGGCGAAATCGAGGATCGCGAGCCGACGCCAGAGGAACAGGGGAAAGACCCGGCGGCGGTTGCGTTAGGGCGCAAGGGCGGAGCGGCCCGCGCAAAGACTATAACGGCAGAGAAACGGGCTGAGATAGCAAAGAAAGGTGCTTCGTCTCGATGGAAACGGGATTAAGAAGGGGCTTTGTCGATTAAGTTTACGTGACCAATTACCTGTTCTTCGGCATCAATTTTCAGCACGGCAAGCATTCTGCCATGGACCGGGATGGGAGCCGGAGATGCCAGTGCGCGCATAAGAAAACCAGTGAACGGAGAACCTTGCTCTCGCGATCTTTGTTGCTCAGCTTTAATTGCCGCCCCATCGAATTTTGAAAGAGCGACAACTTCGCCATTCGGAATGCGCAATTCTAGTGCCAGCGATTCGATTTTCGCATCCAACGAAACATTAACACGCGCGAATATCCCTAGCTTAACAAAGGCAGACGGAACGGTCGGCACGAAAACGTTGTCGCCAAAAATCCCGATGAGTGAGAATTTTTGGTCCGCTTCTTCGCGAATGTCTTCGCAAAAAAGGACAACGCCAGTAACTCCTTCCATCTAAGCCGCCCGTGAATTAACGACAAATCTATTTGGCAAGTCGTGTTTTGGTACAACAATTGCCGCAGTAGATGGTGGAATATCTGTTGTTTTCACGACCCAATCTTGATTGCGATAGTTTCGTTCTGGCATATCGAGGGGATAGCTTACCGATTGAATCGGCTCCGCCCCTGAAATTGCGAACAGTAAATCACTGTAGGTATCGGCGGACCAATTCGTGGGGGACCCCAACAACCGAGAAATTTGTGCAGGCTCCTTTTTGAGCCGCTTGCACAATTCAGCTTGAGTGATGCCGCTTCTTTTAAATTCCGACAGCACAATAGTGTGCTGCTTCCTGCGATGGCGCGCACGAAAATACTCTAGGGTCGTAAGCGGAACATACTCGCCGGGAATTGGCTTAGACAGCGATAGCTTTTTGGATGCACTCATCCAGGTTTCTCCCTTTTGAATATGGTGGAAGCGCCCCGAAAAGCTGCCCCCATTCATGGCTGCACCGCTTGCATTCGCGGTCGAAACTGTCGATTTGTTCTCGGTATTCCCAAGTAAGCCCCACGAAACAATCGGGCGCAGCAATGCACCCAAAACAACGGATTCCGGGACCGCGCAACGTCCGAATGTCCACAACTTCAAACGCGGCCGGATCAACTCGCGCCATAAAGCAATCGTTGGGTTTTTTGAACGGATCGTCGGCGACCGTAATTTCTTCGCCAGATGTGAACGCGTCCAGAGTTTGTCGAAAGTCCAAATGCCGGAGTCCATCCCAGTTTTCAGGGAACTCACCCTCAACAGCATCCAGAACCTCTTGGGAGACGATCATGGTTCTGAGGCACTCATCACTCGGAATCACTGGTTCTAGGACAAATAGCCTATGACCTAGATACGCTTGGATCATCTCCTGTATTGACATATAAGTCAACTCTTTTATACGACTACGCTTGGAACAATTTGGCGTATTCAACCTGTGGTTAACAAGCCTCTATTAAACTGACCTATATACTTGACGCTAAGCATAAAGGGTCATATAGTGACCCTATGAACAAGCTCGATCCCAAAACCCGCGCCCAGATCATCACACTCCTTTGCGAGGGGATGGCGATCCGGGCCATCGTCCGGGTCACTGGGGCCAGCAAAAACACGGTCGCCAAGCTGCTTGCCGATGTCGGGCAGGCGTGCGCCGCCTATCACGACCAGCACGTCCGTAATCTCAAATCAAAGCGTATCCAGATGGATGAAATTTGGTCGTTCATCTATGCGAAAAATGACAACGTGAAGCGCGCGAAGAACGCCCCGGAAGAGGCGGGCGACGCTTGGACCTGGACTGCGATTGATGCTGACAGCAAACTCTTAATTAGTTTTTTGGTCGGGGATCGGACGACCGACAGCGCAATGCGCTTCGTGGATGATCTGCGATCGCGCCTGTCTAACCGCGTTCAACTCACTAGCGACGGTCACAAGCCATATTTAGAGGCGGTTGATACCGTATTCGGCAAGGACGTTGATTATGCCATGCTGCACAAGATTTATGGCGCGGCACCGGGTGGTGAGCGGCGTTACAGCCCAGCAGTTTGCATAGGTGCACAAAAGCGCAAGATCACTGGCCGTCCGAACGCCGAGCATATCAGTACGAGCTACGCTGAGCGCGCCAATCTTACGATGCGGATGCACATGCGCCGCTTCACGCGGCTGACCAACGCCTTCTCAAAGAAGATCGAAAACCATACCGCTGCGGTCGCGCTGCACACGATGTTCTACAATTTCGTGCGCGTGCATCAGACCTTGAAAGTGTCGCCCGCTATGGCGGCTGGCGTGACGGATCGGCTTTGGGAGGTACAAGACATCGTACAAGTGTTAGAGGCTTGGGAAGTGCAGCAAGATAAAGAGCCGTCATTTGAGGTCGAAGAAAACAAGATCGGCGGCGGCTGGTTTGTCCGCGCGATTTTCCCGAATGGCGAGACGGAGGCAATCTACAATAACTTTCCGACCAAAGCCGAAGCGATCCGCTGGCTTCGGTGCGAAGCGGTCGTTTGGCTTTGGCAGCGACGCGCGAGACTCAGCCCGAAAGAAGCAGCCAGTTAAGGCGCTCTACAGGTTGCCGCCGTTTTCTTTGCAAGCTTTCGAGCTATGCGCGTGATGGCCGCTTTTGCAAATGTAAGTACCAGATTGACCTGCCCCTGATCCTCTTTGCGCTTGCACCGGCGCGGGAACCAGTACGGTCGCGACAAATGCGAAGCTGGCGGCCAAAGACATGAAGATAATGGTCTTTCTCATTGTTCTTCCCCATGGTTGGAAGCTTCATATTATCCAGTGGATGCCACAATTCAAACTGACCCATTACCATGTCTTGACTCTAGAACATACCATGAACTATGTTCCCTCTCCGTTCCGGGGAGAGAACCATGTTCAAAGCCGTGATCCAAGAAGCCGCCGCGCTCGCATCGCTCACGCTGTTCGTCGGAATGATCGCCATCTGGAGCCAGGTGTTCAGTAATCTCTGAGGCTGGGCGGCACCTCGTTTCAGCCGGCATGCCCGGCCTTGTGCCGGGCATCCACGTCTTAACAGCGTTCCCCGGCTCGAGAAGGCGCGGATGGCCGGGACAAGCCCGGCCATGACGAGCCGAGAGCCCTGTGTAAAACCGGCATAGCCGGTATCGGCGCGCGCTTGACGGTGGACTTGAGCCGCCAGCATCCCCACTCTGGGTGAGAACAAGGAATCACCCGTGAGCGCTCTCGATTTCGTGCACTTGCACGTGCACTCGAACTATTCGCTGCTGGAGGGCGCGATTCCGCTCGCGCGGCTCGCCGATCTCGCCAAGGCCGATAAGCAGGCAGCATTAGCGCTCACGGATACCGACAACATGTTCGGGGCGTTGGAATTCTCCGAAAAAATGGCCTCCAGCGGTATCCAGCCGATCGTCGGCTGCGCGCTGGCCATCGACTTCGGCGACACCGACCATGGCGCGCGCAACGCCAACGCCGCCGTTCCGCGCGAGCGCATCGTGCTCTTGGCCGCGCGCGAGCAAGGCTATCGCAGCCTGATGCGGCTGTCCTCGCGCGCCTTTCTCGACACCCCCGCAAACGAACCGCCGCGCCTCAAGCTCGAATGGCTCGAGGGCGAGACTGACGGCATCATCGCGCTCACTGGCGGGCCCGGCGGACCGCTCGACGGCGCCATCGCGGCCGGGCAGAGCCATCTCGCCACGGCGCGGCTTGAGGCTTTGCAGCGCCTGTTCGGCGACCGGCTCTATGTCGAACTGCAGCGCCACGGCACGGCGCCGGAGCGCATGACCGAGCCGGTGCTGATCGATCTCGCTTATGGCAAGGGCCTGCCGCTGGTCGCCACCAACGAGCCGTATTTCGCGACCGCGCAGGACCACGAGGCGCATGACGCGCTGATCTGCATCGCGGAAGGGCGCATGGTCGCGGAAACCGACCGCCGGCAGCTCAATGCCGAGCACCGCTTCAAGAGCCGCGCGGAAATGCGCGAATTGTTCGCCGATCTGTCGGAGGCGCTCGCCAACACGGTCGAAATCGCCGAACGCTGCGCCTTCCGCCCGCACACCCAGGCGCCGATCCTGCCGCGTTTTTCGGTCGGCGATAGCGTGGTGGACGAGGCCGACGAATTGCGCAAGCGCGCGGAAGCCGGCCTCAGCGCGCGGCTGGCGGGCGCCGGCGTTGCGTTAGGCCACAGCGAGCAGGAATATCGCGAGCGTCTCGATTTCGAATTGGGCGTCATCGCCAAGATGAAATATCCCGGCTACTTCCTCATCGTCGCCGATTTCATTCAGTGGGCGAAGGCGCACGGCATTCCGGTCGGCCCCGGCCGCGGCTCCGGTGCCGGCTCGCTCGTCTCCTACGCGCTCACCATCACCGATCTCGATCCGATCCGCTTCGGGCTGCTGTTCGAGCGCTTCCTCAATCCCGAGCGCGTGTCGATGCCCGACTTCGACATCGACTTCTGCCAGGACCGCCGCGACGAGGTGATCCATTACGTGCAGGAGCGCTACGGCCGCGACCAGGTGGCGCAGATCATCACCTTCGGCACATTGCAGGCGCGCGGCGTGTTGCGCGACGTCGGCCGCGTGCTGCAGATGCCCTACGGGCAGGTGGACAAGCTCTGCAAGCTCGTGCCGCAGAATCCGGCCGCTCCCGTGACTCTGGCACAAGCCATTGAAGGCGAACCGAAATTACAGGCCGAGCGGGACAGCGACCCGGTCGTCAAGCGCGCCTTCGACATTGCGCGCAAGCTCGAAGGCCTCACCCGCCACGCCTCAACGCATGCCGCCGGCATCGTCATCGGCGACCGGCCGCTCACCGAATTGGTGCCGCTCTACCGCGATCCGAAATCGGACATGCCGGTCACCCAGTTCAACATGAAATGGGTGGAGCAGGCCGGGCTGGTGAAATTCGACTTCCTCGGCTTGAAAACGCTCACCGTCCTGCAGACCGCGGTCGCGCTGGTGAAGCGGCGCGGCATCCCGATCGATCTTACCGCCATCCCGCTCGACGACAAGAAATCCTACGACCTCTTGGCGCGCGCGGAAGCGGTCGGCGTGTTCCAACTGGAAAGCGCGGGCATGCGGCGCGCGTTGCTCGACATGCGCCCCGACCGTTTCGAGGACATCATCGCGCTGGTCGCGCTCTACCGGCCCGGCCCGATGGCGAACATACCGACCTATTGCGCGCGCAAGCACGACATGGAGAAGCCGGACTACATCCACCCCAAGCTCGAACCGATCCTGAAGGAGACCTTCGGCGTCATCGTCTACCAGGAACAGGTGATGCAGGCCGCCCAGATCCTCGCCGGCTTCTCCCTCGGCGAGGCCGATCTTCTACGCCGCGCCATGGGCAAGAAGATCATGAAGGAGATGCGCGCGCAGCGCGCCATCTTCGTCGCGGGCGCGATGAAGAACGGCATCGAGAAATACCAGGCCGACGCCATCTTCGATCTGCTCGAACGCTTCGCCGAATACGGCTTCAACAAGAGCCACGCCGCAGCCTACGCGCTGGTCGCCTATCAGACCGCCTATATGAAGGCGAATTATCCGGTGGAATTCCTCGCCGCCTCGATGACGCTCGACATAGGCAACACGGACAAGCTCGCCGAATTCCGCGCCGAGGCGGAGCGCCTCGGCATCAAGATCGATCCGCCCTCGATCAACCGCTCGCATATCGCTTTCGAGGTCGACGGCAACACGATCATCTATGCGCTGGCTGCGCTCAAAGGCGTCGGCAAGCAAGCGGTGGAGGCGATCATCGCCGCGCGCGACGCCGGCTTGTTCGCCGATCTCGCGGATTTCGCCGACCGTATCAATCCGCGCGCAGTCAACAAACGCGTGCTCGAAAGCCTCGCCGCCGCCGGCGCCTTCGACGAATTCGAGCCAAACCGAGCGCGCGTTTTCCCTGCGATGGATGCGGTGCTCGCGCGCGCCCAGCACGCGCACGATTCCGCGAGCGTCGGCCAGAACGAATTGTTCGGCGGCAGCGGCCAGCGCGAGCCGATCGTCTTGTCCAATGCCGAACCGTGGCTGCCCGCCGAGCGCTTAAAACGCGAATACGAGGCGGTCGGATTTTTCCTCTCCGGCCATCCGCTCGACGATTACGCCGCCGTGCTCAAGAAACTGCGCGTGCAATCTTGGGCCGATTTCTCCCGCGCGGTGAAGGCCGGCGCCACCGCCGGCCGCGTCGCCGGCACGGTGGTATCGCGGCAGGAACGGCGCACCCGCACGGGCAGCAAGATGGGCATCATCGGCCTGTCCGACCCGACCGGCCATTACGAGGCGGTGATTTTTTCCGAAGGCTTGGCCGAGCATCGCGATCTGCTTGAGCCGGGCACGCCCGTGCTCTTGTTCCTGTCGGCGGAAGTGCAGGGCGACGACGTGCGCGCGCGCATCCAGTCGGTCGAACCGCTCGACGAGGCCGCGGCCAATCTCGCCAAGGGGCTGCGCGTGTTCCTGCGCAGCGAGGCGCCGATCGAGGCGGTGGCGAAACGGCTCGAACCGGTCGCGCGCAGCGCCGCGGCGAACGGCGACGGCGATGTGAGCATGGTGCTGATGCTGGAGCGGGGTACAGAGGTAGAGGTAAAACTGCCCGGCCGTTTCAAGGTCTCGCCGCAGATCGCCGGCGCCATCAAGGCGGTGCCCGGCGTGGTGCAGGTCGAGGCGCTTTAGGGCATATCGGCCCAAAGCGGTTTTGAGAAGATGACTCCGGCGCGAGTTCAAATCACTTTCAACTCGTCATAAGACACCATGACGTGTTCTTGGAAAGCGGGCCGTGCCGTCAGTGTGTCGTAGTAGCGCCGCAAGTTGGGATGCGATGGCCGGGCGATCGGTATGTCGAAATAGCGGTACAGCACATGGCCGAACTGAATGTCGGCAAGGGTGAAATCGTTGCCGGCAAGGAATTGCCGGTCCGCGATCTGCGCCTCGGCAATATCGAATTGTCTGCCAAGCAAACGAAGGGCTTCGCCTAACGCAATCTCATTGCGATCCTTCGGCGCGGTGCGCACGACTTGCCAGAATATCGGGCTGGTAAAGTTAAGCGCGATGTTGATTTTTGCCCATTCCGCTCCATTTGTCGACTTGCGCCCGGCGGATTATGTCGCGCGGCAAAAACGCGTCATCGCCATAGCGGGCGGCCAAATAGCGCAGGATCGCGCCGCTCTCCCAGAGCGGCTCGCCGTCTTCGTCCTTCAGGACGGGCACCGTGCCGTTCGGATTCATCGCCAGGAATTCCGCTGTGTCGTTGCCGCCGTATTTGTGACCTATGTCGAAGCGTCGGAAAGGAAGCCCCAATTCGCCGATGCACCACATCAGCGCCTGAACATTCGACGATGTCTTGCGTCCCCAGACAGTCAACACCGGTCGGTTTCCTCGCCGCGGCCACGCCCGTCATAGAGGATTATCTCTTGCGCTGCATCTCCTGCGACGGCCCTTCCGTGGGCTGCAGGCCGAAGCGCTTTAATAACCGCCGTGCAGTACGTCGAGATAATATACCAGGCCGAAAACAAACATCCCGATCGAAACCGCCGCGATCGGCAAGAGGATCTGCATCGCCGCGTCGCGGCCGCTCAGGGCGCCGGTCCAGGTGGCGAAATTTTGCGATGCCCAGGCGGCAAACGATTCTTTCGGCTCGCGCGTTTCGTTCGCCGGCGCGTTGTGCTGCCACGTCTTCCATATGAGGAGCGGGATGCCGACGATGACCACGAAGAAAACCGTGATCATCGCCAGTGTCAGGCCCACGTAGACGCCGCGGTCGAAAAAGATCCAAATCGAGGCCACCAGCCAGACCGCCAGCCCGATTAGGGCGCGATAGACGAGGGGGTGCAGGCCGTCATGGATCGGCTGATGGCGGTGAACGTGAGTGGTCATAGCGTTCTCCCTATCCTGATAACGCCGGTGACCGCGCATGGTTCGAGCCGGTGTGGGCTAAAACGGTCCCTTTGGCCGCCTTGCTTCCCGGAAACCGCCCCTATATAAGCCCCGCATCACTCACGCGGATTTATGGCATTAGGCCCCGACAATGGGTCGAAAAGGCCGTCCGGTGGCTCCTTGGGGGCTCACACAAGTCCGCGGCGGATCAACCGGAGAAGATTATGGCGCTTCCTGACTTCAGCATGCGTCAGCTTTTGGAAGCTGGCGTGCATTTCGGCCATCAGGCCCACCGTTGGAACCCGAAGATGGGTAGTTACATCTTCGGCACCCGCAACAACATTCACATCATCGATCTCGCGCAAACCGTGCCGCTGCTGCATCGCGCGCTGCAGGCGGTGAGCGATACCGTCGCCAAAGGCGGCCGCATCCTCTTCGTCGGCACCAAGCGGCAAGCACAGGACGCGATCGCCGCCGCCGCCAAGCAGTCGGCGCAGTATTACGTCAATTCGCGCTGGCTCGGCGGCACGATGACTAACTGGAAAACGATTTCCGGTTCGATCTCGCGCCTGCGCAAGCTCGACGAGATGCTCAATTCGGGCGAGTCCGGCGGCTACACCAAGAAAGAGCGCCTCACCATGCAGCGCGAGCGCGACAAGCTCGACCGCTCGCTCGGCGGCATCAAGGACATGGGCGGCGTTCCCGACCTCTTGTTCGTGATCGACACCAACAAGGAAGATATCGCCATCAAGGAAGCGCGCCGGCTCAATATTCCGGTCGCGGCCATCGTCGACACCAATTCGGATCCGGCCGGCATCACGTATGTAATCCCCGGCAACGACGACGCCTCGCGCGCGGTTACGCTTTACTGCGACCTCGTCGCCAAGGCGGCGATCGACGGCATTTCGCGCGCGCAAGGCGAAGCCGGTATCGATGTCGGTGCGGCGGAAAAGCCACTGGTGGAAGAGCCGGTGCCGACGGCGCCCGCGCTCGGCGATCTCGGCTTCGAGCAGCTGCCCGGGCCACGCGGCGTCGCCGACGACTTGAAGAAACTGCCCGGCATTTCGCCGGCCATCGAAAAGCAACTCAACGACCTCGGCATCTTCCACTACACGCAGATCGCCGAGCTCAACGAGAAGGCCGCGCATAATGTCGGCGAAGAGGTCGGGCTGCCCGGCCGCGTCGACGGCTGGATCGCGAAGGCCAAGGAACTGACCGCGGAGTAATGACGACAATGGCGAATATTTCGGCCCAGATGGTCAAGGAGCTGCGCGAGTCGACCGGCGCCGGCATGATGGATTGCAAAGCCGCGCTCACCGAAACGAACGGCGAAATGACCGCCGCGCAGGACTGGCTGCGCAAGAAGGGCCTTTCCAAGGCCGCCAAGAAGGCCGGCCGCGTCGCGGCCGAAGGTCTGATCGGCGTGCAAGTCGCCGGCACCAAGGGCGTGGTAGTCGAGGTAAATTCGGAGACCGACTTCGTCGCCCGCAACGACCTGTTCCAGGGTCTGGTGAAGATGATCGCCGACGTAGCACTCGACGTGGGCGCCGACGTCGAGAAGATCAAAGCCGCCAAGGCCGGCTCGATCACGGTTGCCGACGCCATCGCCGATACCATCGCCAAAATCGGCGAGAACATGACACTGCGCCGCGCCGCTTCGCTGTCGGTCGGCGCCGGCGCCATCGGCTCCTATGTGCATAGCTCCTTGAGTGACGGTCTTGGCAAGATTGGCGTCTTGGTCGCGCTCGAATCGTCCGGCAAAGCGGACGAACTCAAGGCGTTCGGCCGCTTGCTTGCTATGCACGTCGCCGCCTCCAATCCACAGGCGGTTGAGCCTTCCGGACTCGATCCGGCCGTGGTGGCGCGCGAAAAAGACGTGCTGGCCGACAAGTTCAAAGCGCAGGGAAAACCGGCCAATATGATCGAGAAGATCGTCGAGTCCGGCCTCAAGACCTTCTATAAAGAGGTCTGTCTGCTCGAACAGGTCTACGTCCACGACGACAAGAAGAACGTCGCCCAGGCGTTGAAAGAGGCAGAAGGCAAAGTGGGCGGGCCGATCAAGATCGCCGGGTTCGTGCGTTTTGCGCTTGGCGAGGGGATTGAAAAGCCGGAAGCCGAAGCTGCCGCTTAATCCGTGGCTGCGGCTGCCGTCGGTTCTCGTCGATCCAATGGAGGATCGCAACGCATGAGTGATCCGCTCTACCGCCGCGTCATCGTCAAATTGTCCGGCGAGGCGCTCACCGGCGCCAAGGAGTTCGGCATCGACCAGCCGACCGTCGAGCGGCTTGCCGCCGATCTGGTGGGGGCGGCCAAACTCGGCGTCGAACTCGGCGTGGTGGTCGGCGGCGGCAACATCTTCCGCGGCGTCGAAGTCTCCGGCAAAGGCGTGCCGCGCCCGGTAGGCGATACCATGGGCATGCTGGCGACCGTGATGAACTGTCTGGTGCTGGAGGCCGCCATCGAGCGCCAGGGGCACGAGGCGCGCACGCTGTCGGCGCTTGCCATGACCTCTGTCTGCGAGACCTATAACCGCAAGCGCGCGCTGAAAAATCTGGGCAAGGGCCGCGTCGTGCTGCTCGCCGCCGGCACCGGCAATCCGTATTTCACCACCGACACCACCGCGGTGCTGCGCGCCGCCGAACTCGAGGCCCAGGCCGTGCTCAAGGCCACCAATGTCGACGGGGTCTATACCACCGACCCCAAGCAGGATCCGAAAGCCAAGCGCTACGACAGGCTCGGCCACCAGGAGGCGATTGAGAAGCAATTGCGGGTGATGGATTCCACCGCCTTCGCGCTTGCCCGGGAAAATCACATGCCTATCATCGTGTTCTCGATCGCCGAGAAGGGCGCCATCGAGGCCGTGCTGCACGGCAAGGGCCGCTCGACCTTGATCGGCTAGTGCCCCGTTTCCGAAGTTCGTGATCCATGGCAGCACGCGTTGACACGAACTTCGGAAACAAAGGGGCACTAGCAACTCTATGATTCTAGTGCCGCATTTCGATTTGAAGTTCCTGAACGAGATTGCTGCAAGTGGTGCAGGAACTTCAAATCGGCGGCACTTGTCTGGCCCCGCGCCTGTAAGGCAGCGGCGTCGTGTTCGGGGGATCGCCATGGCAAACGAATCGCACGATATCAACGAAATCAAACGCCGCATGCAGGGCGCCAGCGCCGTGCTGAAGACCGAATTGTCCGGCCTGCGCACCGGCCGCGCCTCCGCCCATATGCTCGATCCGGTGATGGTCGACGCATACGGCGCGCAGATGCCACTCAATCAGGTGGCCAGCGTCACCGTGCCGGAGCCGCGCTTGATCGCGGTCAATGTCTGGGACCGCTCGCTGGTGCATGCGGTGGAAAAGGCCATCATTAATTCCAATCTGGGCCTGTCGCCGGCGACCGAAGGACAGATGCTGCGGCTGCGCATCCCCGAGCTCAACGAGGAGCGGCGCAAGGAACTGGTCAAGATCGCGCATAAATACGCCGAGACCGCGCGCGTGGCGGTGCGCCATGTGCGCCGCGACGCCATGGATTTGATCAAGAAGCTGGAAAAAGAGCACAAGATCAGCAAGGACGATCACGACCGCTTTTCCGGCGATATCCAGAAAGCGACCGACGCCGGCATCGCCGACATCGACCATACGCTCGCCGCAAAGGAAAAGGAGATCCTCACGGTTTGAGGGAAGCTTGCATGCCCGAGGCCGAGGTCCCGCAAAGCGCCGTGCCGCCGTTCGATGACGTGCCGCGTCACGTCGCCATCATCATGGATGGCAATGGCCGTTGGGCGGCGGCGCGCGGACTGCCGCGCGTGGAGGGGCATCGCCGCGGCGTCGAGGCCTTACGCCGCATTATCCGCGCGGCGAGCGACATCGGCATCAAGTTCATCACCATCTTCTCGTTCAGCGCGGAAAACTGGTCGCGGCCGGCACACGAAGTCGGCGAATTGATGGGGCTGTTGCGCCGCTTCATCCGCAACGATCTCGCCGAATTGCACAAGAGCAATGTGCGCGTGCGCGTGATCGGCGAGCGCGACCGGCTCGATCCCGATATCGGCCGCCTGCTGTTGGAAGCCGAAGAGCTCACCAAGGACAATGACGGCCTTTGTCTGGTGGTCGCCTTCAATTACGGCGCGCGGCAGGAAATTGCGCGGGCGGTCCGCCGCATCGCAGAGGAGGCGGCGAAAGGAAGCCTCAAGCCCGCCGATGTCGGCATGGAGACGATCGACGCTTATCTTGACGCGCCCGACATCCCCGACCCCGATCTCATTATCCGTACTAGCGGCGAGCAGCGGCTGTCGAATTTTCTGCTCTGGCAGTCGGCCTATAGCGAACTCGTGTTCGTGCCGACTTATTGGCCCGATTTCGACCGCGCCGCGCTCGAGGCGGCGATCCGCGAATACCAACAGCGCGAGCGCCGGTTCGGCGGCTTGGTCGCCAAGACCGGATCCTAAAGCCGTGATCGGCGTTGACCCCGTTTCCGGACCGGGCGATGCCGGCGCGCCCGCGTCCGCCCCGGCCAACAATCTTGCGTTGCGTATCGCTTCGGCGGCCGTCATGGCGCCGGTTGCGCTGCTCACCGCCTATCTCGACGACTGGCCGTTCGCGCTGTTCTGGGGCCTCGCGGCCGTCGCAGTTTTGTGGGAATGGACGACGCTAGTTGCCGGGCCCGATCACCGGCTGATGCTGTCGGCTTGCGGCAGCGCGATTGCGGTCGCCGCGCTGGTCGCCTGGCTGCACCGGCCGATCACGTCGATTCTGCTCGTCGGTCTCGGCGCGCTCGCCGCCCTGATTTTCGCACCGCGCCAGCGGCGGCTGTGGATCACCGCCGGGATCGGCTATGCCGGCTCCATGTTGTTGGCGCCGGTTTTGCTGCGCGCCGACGCCGCCGACGGGTTTCTTGTCATGCTGTTGCTGTTCGCCATCGTTTGGACCACCGACGTGCTGGGCTATTTCGCCGGCCGCGCCTTCGGCGGACCGAAACTCATGCCGGCGGTGAGCCCGAAGAAAACCTGGTCCGGCGCCGTTGCCGGCACGCTCGGCGCCATGGTCGTCGCGGTACTCGTCGCCAATGCTTTTGGCGCATTCAACTGGATCGCGATCGCGATCGTCGCGTTACTCTTGTCGGTGGTGGCGCAATGCGGCGACCTGTTCGAATCCTGGGTCAAGCGGCAGTTCGGCGCCAAGGACGCAAGCCACCTCATTCCCGGCCACGGCGGCGTGATGGACCGGCTCGACGGCTTTTGGGCGGCGGCGGTGGTCGGCTGCCTGATCGGCCTCGCGCGCGGCGGCTTTGACGCTCCCGCGCGTGCCCTTTTGGTGTGGTGAGCGCATGAACGCACCCAAAGTCGCCCGCGCATCGCCACTGCCCGCAACATCCGTACGCCGCGTCAGCATTCTCGGCGCCACCGGGTCGATCGGCGCCAGCACCATCGATCTGATCAAGCGCGCGCCGCAAAACTACCGCGTCGAGGCGATCAGCGCGCGGCGCAATGCGGCAGCACTCGCCAAGATCGCCCGCGAGGTCGGCGCGCGCTTGGCCGTGGTCGCCGACGCGGCGGCTTACGCCGACCTCAAAGACGCGCTCGCCGGCAGCGGTATCGAGGCGGCGGCGGGCGAGGCGGCGCTCATCGAAGCGGCGCAGCGTCCGGCCGATTGGGTGATGGCGGCGATTAGCGGAGCAATCGGTTTGAAGCCGACGCTCGCGGCCATCGAGCGCGGCGCCATGGTCGCGCTCGCCAACAAAGAATGCCTGGTCTGCGCCGGCGATTTGTTCATGCGCCGCGCCGCGAGCGCCGGCGCCACCGTGCTGCCGGTCGACAGCGAGCACAATGCGATTTTTCAGGCGCTCGGAGCCGGCCGCCGCGAGGACGTCAAGCGCGTGATCCTCACCGCATCGGGCGGTCCGTTCCGCACCTGGGCGCTTGCAGCGATCAAAGCGGCAACGCCACAACAAGCCTTACGCCACCCCAACTGGTCGATGGGCCCGAAGATCACGGTCGATTCCGCGACGCTGATGAACAAGGGTCTTGAATTAATCGAAGCGCATCATCTTTTCACGCTCAGGCCTGACGAGATCGACGTGCTGGTGCATCCGCAATCGGCGGTGCACGGGCTGGTCGAATTCCGCGACGGCTCGGTGGTGGCGCAACTGGGCGCCCCCGACATGCGCATCCCGATCGCCCATTGTCTCGCTTGGCCAAAACGCATCGACGGTCCGGCGCCGCGTCTCGACCTCGCTGCGTTACGTGAATTGACGTTCGAAGCGCCCGATTACGTCCGTTTTCCGGCGTTGGCGCTGGCGCGGCGCGCCCTGCAGGCGGGTGGGGCGGCGCCGACCGTGCTCAATGCGGCGAACGAGGTCGCGGTCGGTGAATTCATCGCCGGCCGCATCGGATTTGCCGGTATTCCGGCGCTGGTCGAGGCGACGCTGGATGCGGCCGCTCGCCGCGGCCTGCTGGCCGGGCCCCCCGATATCGATGGCGCGCTCGCCGTTGACCATATTGCGAGAAGTTTAGCCTTAGGCCTCTTGCCCGAAATTGCCGTAAAGTCATCCTAACAAGCTTTCGCTAAGGATATGGGCGCCATACCGGCGGGACGAGGGTGTGATGAGTGTTGACATCATGGGGGGCCTCAGCGCGTTCGGCGGCGGCCTTGCCGGGTATCTGGTTCCCTTCCTCTTCGTATTAACAATTGTCGTTTTCTTTCATGAGCTTGGTCATTTTTTGGTGGCCCGCTTATGCGGTATCAAGATATTGACGTTCTCGATCGGTTTCGGCCCCGAAATCGTCGGTTTCTACGACCGCTACGGCACCCGCTGGAAAATCTCCGCGGTTCCGCTTGGCGGCTATGTGAAATTCTTCGGCGACGACAATGCGGCGAGCGTGCCCGACCATGAGGCCGCGGCCGCCATGACCGAAGCCGAGAAAGCCGTCAGCTTTGTGCACCAAAAAGTCGCTCCGCGCGCCGCGGTGGTGGTCGCCGGCCCCGTTGCGAATTTCGTCCTGGCCATCGCCATTTTTGCCGGCATTTTTATGATTGTCGGCAAGCAGACGACGAGCGCGCGAGTGGACACGGTGGTGCCCAATAGTGCGGCGCAGGCGGCCGGCTTCAAGCCGGGCGACCTGGTGGTCGCCATCGATGGTGAGAAGATCGACAGTTTCTCCGACATGCAGCGCGTCGTCAGCGTCAGCGCCGGCGAGCCGCTCAATATCGAGGTCGAGCGCGGCGGTGTACATGTCACGCTTAAAGCCACGCCGCAGCTCAAGGAGCTGAAGGACAATTTCGGCAACAATCACCGCCTCGGCGTGCTCGGCATCAGCCGTTCGATGGCGCCCGGCGACATCAAGACGCAGAAGTTGGGGCCGCTCGAAGCTTTCGTCGCCGGCGCGCAAGAAACTTGGTTTGTGGTCGATCGGACGTTTGCGTATATCGGCGGGATCTTTACCGGCCGAGAAGATGCCAAGGAGCTCGGCGGGCCGCTGCGGATCGCCCAAGTCTCTGGCCAAGTAGCGACCGCAGGCTTTGTCGCGCTCATCCACCTGACCGCCGTGCTGTCCATCTCGATCGGCCTGCTGAATTTGTTCCCTATCCCGCTGCTCGATGGCGGTCACCTTTTGTTCTATGCGGTTGAGGCGATTCGCGGAAAGCCGCTGTCGGAGCGCGCGCAGGAGGTCGGTTTCCGCATCGGCTTGGCGATCGTGGTCATGTTGATGATATTTGCAACCTTTAATGACATAAAAGGCATCTTCTTCTTGGGGTCGTCCTGAAAACGTTGCTGACCTGCAACTTTTTGAGGGAAAAGGGAAACTTGGCCGGGAGTTCCGTTTGCAGTGCCACTAAAACGCTGTACAAAGCTGCCCAAAGATAACCCAAAAGTCAGTCGACTCCGCAGCGGGGGCGGCCGCACGGGTAAATAAAGGCGCGTAGCGCATGGGAATTGGAGTGCGGGTATTACGGGGACTGGCTTGTTTGGTTGTCCTCGGGGGTATCCTTGCCGGTACCGGGATCGTGAGCGTGGCGTCCTCGGGCGTTGCGTTCGCGCAGACGAGTTCGATCGAAGTGCGGGGCAACCGCCGGGTCGATACCGATACCGTGCGCTCGTATTTCAAACCCGGCCCGGGCGGACGGCTTAGCCCCGAACAGGAAAACGAGGGCCTCAAGGCGCTCATTGGCACAGGCCTGTTCGAGGACGTCCACGTCGATCACGCGGGCGGCAAGCTGATCATCACCGTGATCGAGAATCCGGTGATCAATCGCGTCGCCTTCGAAGGCAATAAAAAAGCCAAGGACGACCAGCTCAAGGCCGAGGTCCAGTCGAAGCCGCGCGGCACCCTGTCGAAGCCGACCGTGCAAGCCGACGTGCAGCGCATCATCGAGATCTATCACCGCACCGGCCGCTTCGACGTGCGGGTCGATCCGAAGATCATTGAATTGCCGAACAACCGCGTCGATCTCGTATTCGAGATCCACGAAGGGCCGAAAACCGGCGTCAAGATCATCCGTTTCGTCGGCGCTCACGCCTTTTCGACCGGCCGCTTAAAGGACGTGATCAAGACCTCCGAGAGCAATTGGCTGAGCTTCCTGCAGACCACCGACATCTACGACCCAGACCTGGTGGAAGCCGACCGCGACCTGCTGCGTCGCTTCTACCTCAAGCACGGTTATGCCGACGTGCGCATCGTTTCGGCGGTCGGCGAATACGATCCGGCCAAGAAGGGTTTCATCGTCACCTTCACCATCGATGAAGGCAGCCAGTACCACGTCGGCACCGTCGACGTGGTGTCGAACGTGCGCGCCATCGATCCTGTAGGGCTGCGCACTAGCATCAAGTTCAGCAAAGGCGACGTCTATAACGCCGACCTGCTTGAGAAGAGCGTTGAGGCGATGGCCATCGAGGCCGCCAAGCACGGTTACGCTTTCGCCAACGTGCAGCCGCGCGGCGACCGCGATTTCCAGCGCAAGGTCATCAACATCACCTTCGTGGTCGAGGAAGGCGCGCGCGCCTATATCGAGCGCATCAATATCCACGGCAACACCCGCACCCGCGATTATGTGATTCGCCGCGAACTCGATATCGGGGAGGGTGACGCCTACAACCGCGCGCTCATCGATCGCGCCGAGCGCCGGCTGAAGAACCTGGGCTACTTCAAGACGGTCAAGATCACCAACGAGCCCGGCTCGGCGCCCGACCGGGTGGTGATCAACATCAATGTCGAGGAACAATCGACCGGCGAATTTTCCATCGCCGGCGGCTACTCCACCGCCGACGGGTTCCTCGCCGAGGCCAGCATCGCCGACCGCAACCTGATGGGCCGCGGTCAATTCGCCAAGGCATCGGTGAGCTACGGTCAGTATTCGCGCGGCGTCTCGTTGAGCTTTGTCGAACCTTATCTACTCGGCTACCGCATGGCCGGCGGCATCGACCTGTTCGCGCGGCAAAGTCTCGCGTCAAACTACGTTTCCTACAACACGCAAACCGTCGGCGCCAATTTACGCCTCGGGTTCGCGCTGTCGGAAGAGCTTTCATTCCAGCCGCATTATTCGATTTACCAGCAGAAGGTGACGCTGCCGGATCAGTACAATAACTGCCAATACTCACCCTATGCATTGATCAATGGCGGACCCGGCGTGAGCCCAACCAATGAAGCAATTCGTCAAGCTGGCGGCGGCGGCCTGAACGACGGCGGCAACTGCTACGCCGACGGGGAAGCCTCGCTGCCGGTGCGCAAGGAGCTGGCCAACGGTGCCGTGTTGGCTTCCGTGCTCGGTTATACGCTCTCCTACAACACCCTCGACAACACCAAGAACCCGACCAGCGGCCTTTACGCAAGTTTCACGCAGGACTTTGCCGGCATCGGCGGCGATGTGAATTTCATCCGCTCGAGCGTCGAAGCGCGCAACTATTACGAAGTCTTCCCGGACATCATCGGCGTGGTCAAGGTGCAAGGCGGCCATATTGCTAGCTGGGGTGGCAAGGACCTGCGCATGCTCGATCACTTCCAGATGGGCCCAAACCTGGTGCGCGGCTTCGAGCCCGCCGGCCTCGGTCCGCGCGACCTGACGCCGGGTACGACCAACGACGCGCTCGGCGGCACCATGTACTGGGGTGCCAGCTTCGAAATGCAGACCCCGCTTTACTTCCTGCCCAAGGAGGTTGGTATCAAGCTTGCCGCCTTTGCCGATGCCGGCTCGTTGTGGGACTACCGGGGTGAGACCAGTTGGAACGTGACCGGCGAGACGCTGCAGGTCGGCGATTCCAAGATGATACGCTCCTCGGTCGGCGTAGGTTTGATCTGGGATTCGCCGCTCGGACCGCTGCGCTTCGATTTTGCCGAGGCGCTGACCAAGGAGAGCTACGACCGTACGCAGTTCTTCCGCTTCAGCGGTGGTACCAAATTCTGATCTTGCCGGCGCCTAGCGGCACGGAATTGATTCAATTTCGACGGGTCAGCCCGCTAGCAGTATGAGTGAGCCGGTATTCCTACGACGCGCGCGGGGCCTCACGCTGGCTGAGATCGCCGCCTTGACCGGCGCGGCGCTGCCGGCGGAGGCGCAATCGACAATTCGCATCGTCGACGTCGCGCCGCTCGACCGTGCCTCGCCGCACGCCATCAGTTTCTGCGACAGCAAAGAATACGCCGCTTCCGCCGCCGCCACCCACGCCGGCGCCTGCCTGATCACCGCGGCGCTGGCCGAACAATTGCCTGCGCGGGTGGCCGCACTGATCGTACGCGAGCCATACCGCGCCTTCATTACGGTGGCGGGGGAATTGTTCCCGCAGGCGCTGCGGCCGTCCTCGCTCGCCGAGCCCGGCGCTACCGCTGGCGCCCACGTGCATGCGAGCGCCCGGCTGGAAAGCGGCGTTACCGTGGAGCCCGGCGCAGTGATCGGGCCGCGCGCTGAAATCGGCGGCGGCACCGTCATCGGCGCCAATGCGGTTATCGGAACGGAGGTACGCATCGGGCGGGATTGCTCGATCGCCGCCGGTAGCGTGGTCACCGATGCGCTGATCGGCGATCGGGTCATCATTCACCCGGGCTGCAAGATCGGCCAGGACGGCTTCGGTTTCGTGTTAGGCGCCGCCGGCCATTTGAAGGTTCCGCAGATCGGCCGCGTGATCATTCAGGATAACGTCGAGATCGGCGCCGGCACCACGGTAGACCGGGGCGCCATCCGCGACACGGTGATCGGCGAGGGCAGCAAGATCGACAACCAGGTCCAGGTAGGCCACAATGTGAGCATCGGCCGCTATTGCATCGTGGCGGCATTAAGCGGAATTTCCGGCTCCTCGACGCTTGAGGATTTCGTGGTACTGGGCGGGAGCGTCGGTGTGAGCGACCATGTGACGATCGGCGAGGGGGCGCAGCTTGCCGCGGCGAGCAAAGTGCATGCCGACGTTCCGGCGGGCGCGCGTTTCGGCGGCGCGCCGGCCAAACCGGTCGCGCAGTGGTTCCGCGAGATGAAGGCGCTGGCGCGGCTGTCGCGCGGCGAGCCCGGTGCCGGACCGGCAACGGACGGATGAGACGATTGCCATGGATAAAGCCGTAACGAGGCTGGAAGCGGCCGACATCGCGGTGGTGCTCAAATTGCTGCCGCACCGCTATCCGTTTCTCATGGTCGACCGGGTGATCGACATCCGCGGCGACGACCACGGCGTTGGCATCAAGAACGTTACGTTCAACGAGCCGCATTTTCAGGGCCATTTCCCCGACAACCCGGTCTTTCCCGGCGTGCTGATGATCGAAGGCATGGCGCAGACGGCGGGCGTACTCTGCATCGCCAAGTTGTTTTCGGCGCAGCCGAAGGCGGTGTACTTCCTCACCGTCGACAAGGCGAAATTCCGTAAACCCGTGCTGCCGGGCGACACCATCGAATATCACATGACCAAGATCGCCCACCGCCGCATGATGTGGTGGTACCGCGGTATCGCCAAGGTGGCCGGGCGCATCGTTGCCGAAGCGGAAGTCGGCGCCATGATTTCCGACGCATGAGCGCAAGCATGATCGATCCCTCGGCGCGGATCGAGGCGACGGCGGTAATCGGACCCAATGTGACGGTCGGCCCCTATTGCACCGTCGGGCCGCATGTGACGGTGGGCGAGGGCTGCCGGCTCGTCGCGCATGTCAATTTGACCGGCCATACCAGCATTGGGCCGCGCACGGCCATTCACCCCTTCGCCTCGCTAGGCTCGCCGCCGCAATCGGTGCATTACCACGGCGGCCCGACGCGTTTGCTGGTCGGCGCCGACTGCGACATTCGTGAAAACGTCACCATGAACACCGGCACCGAAGACGGCGGCGGCGTCACGCACGTCGGCGACCGCTGCTTTTTCATGGTCGGTGCCCATGTCGGCCACGATTGCCACGTCGGCAGCCATGTCGTGGCCGCCAACAACGTCCTGCTCGCCGGTCACGTCAGCGTCGGCGACCATGTGGTGTTCGGCGGTGGCGTGGCGGTGCGCCAATTCGTGCGCATCGGCGAGGGCGCCATGCTGGTGGGCCTGAGCGGCATCCGCGCCGACGTGATCCCCTGGGGCACCGCGCAGGGACCGCTCGCCCATCTGGTCGGGCTCAACGTCATCGGCATGCGCCGGCACGGTTTTGCCAAGCCCGACGTCCAGCGCTACCGCGAAGCCGTGCGCGCGCTGTTTTTCGCCGGCGGCGAATACCGCGCGCGGCTTGAGCGCGTCGCTGCCGCTTACGGCACGGACGAGCTGGTTGGAAAGCTGATCGCCTTCATCCGCGCCGGCAAACGGCCGCTGACCATGGCGGGCCGGCGCGGCGATTTCGGCGCGGCCGGCGAGGACGCATGAGCGCCGGGCCACTTGCCAATACGGAAGCTCCGCTGGCGTTGATCTGCGGCGGCGGCAGCCTGCCTTTGGCGGTCGCCGATTCCGTCGCCCGGCGCGGCCGCAAAGTCCTGTTGTTTCCGCTGCAAGGTGTCGCTCGTCCGCAGGACTACGCCGGCCGGCCGCACACCTGGGTGCGCATCGCCAAATTCGGCATCTTCGAGCGCGCGGCGCAAGCCGCCGGCTGCCGCGATATGGTGCTGATCGGCTCGCTGGTGCGACCGTCGATCTGGCAGCTGCGCTTCGACTGGACGACGCTCAAGTTCATCCCGCGCATCGCCGCCGCCTTTGCCGGCGGCGACGACTATTTGTTGTCGCGCGTGGCCAAGCTGATTGAAGGACGAGGCTTCCGCGTGCTCGGCGCGCACGAGGTGGCACCGGAAATTTTGGTGCCCGAAGGCACGCTCGGTCGCGTCCACGCGTCCGAACGCGACCGCACCGATGTAAACTTGGGGCTCGACTATTTGCGGGCGACCGGCGGGTTCGATGTCGGGCAGGCGGTCGTCGTCGCCGGCAAATATGTCCTCGCCGTGGAAGCGGCGGAGGGCACCGACGGCATGCTGGCACGCGTGGCGGAGATGCGCGCCAATGGCCGCGTGCGCGCTCCCGGCGGCACCGGCGTCCTGGTCAAAGCGCCCAAGCACGGACAGGACCGCCGCTTCGATCTGCCCTCGATCGGGCCGCAGACGGTCGAGCACGCGGCGCGCGCGCGCCTTGCCGGCATCGCCGTGCTGGCGGGCTCGACCATCGTCGCCGAGCCGGACCGGCTGATATCGGCGGCCAACCACGCTAATCTGTTCGTCATTGGGGTGGCGGCCGGGGATGCGCAATGAGCGCACCGGCGCCGCATGTGTTCCTCGTGGCCGGCGAGGATTCCGGCGACCGGCTGGGCGCGGCGCTGATCGCCGCCATCAGGCAGCGCTGTCCGGGCGCGCGGTTTTCCGGTGTCGGCGGCACACAGATGGCCGGGCAGGGCGTGCATAGCCTGTTTCCGCTCGGCGATCTCGCCATTATCGGCTTTGCCGCCATTCCGGCCAGGCTGCCGAAGATCTTGGCCCGCATTCGCCAGACCGCCGACGCGGTGATTGCCGCCAAGCCAGACGTGCTGGTCGTCGTCGATAGTCCCGAATTCACCCACCGCGTGGCGCGGCGCGTGCGCACACATGCATCTGCGATCCCCATCGTCGATTACGTTTGTCCGTCGGTGTGGGCCTGGCGGCCGCGACGCGCACGCGCCATGCGCGCTTACGTCGATCATGTGCTGGCGCTGCTGCCGTTCGAGCCGGCGGTGCTGCAGCGGCTAGGCGGACCGCCCTCGACCTTTGTCGGTCATCCGTTGAGCGAGCGCATTGCGTCGCTGCGGCCCAACGCAGAGGAGGCGAGGCGACGCGCCGGCAAGCCGCCGCTGCTGCTCGTGCTGCCGGGTAGCCGCGCGAGCGAAATCCGCCGCATGGCGGGCGTCTTCGGCGCCGCCGTCGCGTTGACCGCCAAACACGCCGGCCCACTCGAGGTCGTGGTGCCGGCGGTGCCGCGGCTGGCTGACACAATGCGGGCGGCGGTCGCCGCCTGGCCGATTGCCGCACGGGTTGTCGTTGATGCGGCCGAAAAAGACCTGGCCTTCCGCACGGCCCGAGCCGCGCTGACCAAATCCGGCACCTCGACCCTCGAATTGGCGGTCGCCGGCATCCCCATGGTCGCCGCTTACAAGGTGCCCCTGTTCGAAGAACTCATCGCCCGCCTGCTGGTCAAGGTGGTCAGCGTGATCCTGGCCAACTTGGTCCTGGGCGAAAAAGTCGTACCGGAACTGCTGCAGCGGGATTTTACCCCTGACCGGCTCGCTGCCGCCCTGCTGCCGCTATTGAGCGATACGCCCGAAAGACGCCGACAAATCGAGGCCTTCGGCCGGTTGGATGGCATCATGGGGAACGGCCAAACTAGCCCCAGCGACCGCGCCGCCGCCGTAGTCCTGGATTGTGCCGGCCGCGCCGACCAACCAAGACGCGAAACAGTGGCATCCGTCCCGCCAACATCGTAGTTTGCCTCGTTTGCCCCGCCGGGCCTTTGTCGCAGCCGTTAATTGGAACCGTTGCCTTGACCATTCCCATTCCTCCCCGCGCCGCGATCACCGCAGTCCACGGCTATCTGCCGCCGGACCTGCTGACCAATGCGGAACTCGCGCGCATGGTGGACACCAGCGACGCCTGGATCACCGAACGCACCGGCATCAAGGAGCGCCACATTCAGAAAGGCGAGGGGCTCGGCACCTCGCATATGGCGGCGGAAGCGGTGCGCGGCCTGATGGAGAAGACCGGCACCGACCCGGGCGAGATCGACCTCTTGATCTGCGCCACCACCACGCCGGACATGCAGTTCCCGTCGACCGCCAACATCATCTGCGACATGATCGGGGTGAAGAATATCGGCTCCTTCGACGTGCAGGCGGCCTGCTCCGGCTTCTTGTATTCGCTTACTATCGCCTCGCAATTCATCGCCAACGGCACCGCGCGCAAGATCGTGGTGGTGGGCGCCGACAAGATGTCGTCGATCGTCGATTACACCGACCGCGCCACCTGCGTGCTGTTCGGCGACGCCGCCGGCGCGGTGCTGCTCGAGCCGAGCACCGACGGCACCGGCATCATGGACGCACTGATCCGCTCGGACGGCTCGGGCATGATCCACTTGCATCAGAAGGCCGGCGGTAGCCGCATGCCGGCAAGCCTGGAAAGCGTGACCAAGCGCCTGCATTACGTGCATCAGGAAGGCGCCGCGGTCTACAAATTCGCCATCGCCAAGATGGCGGAAGTCGCCGGCGAAATCATGAAGCGCAACAATCTGCGCGCCGACATGATCGATTGGCTGGTGCCGCACCAAGCGAACAACCGCATCATCACGGCGACCGCCGAGCGCATGGGCCTGCCGATGGACAAGGTGATGGTGACCATCAACAAATACGGCAACACCACCAACGCCACCATCCCGCTATGCCTGTGGGATTACGAGCCGAAATTGAAGCGCGGCGACCGCATGGTGCTGGCCGCCTTCGGCGGCGGCTTCACCTGGGCCGGCGCCTACGTGCAGTGGTCCTATGACGGCGCCGGCGCGCCCAAGCTCAACGGCAAGAGCGGGAAAGCCAACGGCGGACCGCGTCCGGCATGAGCAGGCACCGCGTCGGCATTGTCGGCCTGGGCATGGCGCTCAAGCCGCATCTCAAGAGCCTCGAAGAACTGACCGACCGCGTCGACATCGCGGCCTGTTTTGCGCCGAGCGCGGAAGGGCGCAAGGCTTTCGCCGCGGCCAATGCACACCGGATCGTCGACCGGCTCGATGCCATTCTCGCCGACCCCGGCATCGATATCGTGTTCCTGCTCACGCCGCCGACCAGCCATCTCGAACTGGTCGAACAATGCGCCGCCGCCGGCAAGCATGTGCTTTTGGAAAAGCCGACCGACGTAACGGCTGAGCGCGCGGCCACCGCCGTTGCCGCCATGGCCAAAGCAGAGCGCAAATTCGCCGTCATGCTGCAACATCGCTTTCGCGATGCCTCGCGCAAGCTGCGCGCTGCGGTCGACGGCGGCGAACTCGGCGCGCTGGTCTCCGGCTCGGCTTCGATCCGCTGGTGGCGCACGCCTGAGTATTTCGCCCAACCCGGCCGCGGCATGAAGGCGCGCGACGGCGGCGGCGTGCTGATCACACAGGCGATCCACACGCTCGATTTGTTCCAGAGCCTGACCGGTCCGATCGCGCGGGTCGCCGCCTTTTCCGCGACCTCGCCGCTGCGCAAAATCGACACCGAGGACATGGTCGGCGCCGGCGTCGAGTTCGCCAATGGCGTGCTCGGCACCATCGACGCAACGACGGTGGCCTATCCAGGTTTTCCCGAGCGCATCGAGCTCGCCTGCGCCAAGGGCACCGCGGTGCTCGCCGCCGAAACCCTCGACATCTATTTTAAGGACGGCCGCCACGTGCACCACGAGGGCGGCGTGTCGAAGAGTGGCGGCGCCGACCCGATGGCTTTTTCTAACGACGCGCATCGCGCGCTGATCACGGATTTTCTCGATGCCATCGACGGCGATCGCGAGCCCATGGTAAGCGGCGCCGAGTCGCTCAAAGTGCTGCGGCTGATCGAGGCGCTGCTCGCCTCGGCGACGCAGGGCAGGGCGGTGGCGGTCACCTAGCGCATTTTTGCGTCGACCCAAGCCTTCAAACGAAAAGGGCGGCCGCAGAGCCGCCCTTCCGCCTCAATTGAAATGAACGCTTATTTCCTTCGCGAGATCGGCGTGTAATCGCGCTGCTTGGCCCCGGTATAGAGCTGGCGCGGGCGGCCGATCTTCTGCTTCGGATCCTCGATCATTTCCTTCCACTGGGCGATCCAGCCGACCGTGCGGGCGACCGCGAACAGCACGGTGAACATGGTGGTGGGGAAACCCATCGCCTTGAGCGTGATGCCGGAATAGAAGTCGATATTCGGGTAGAGCTTCTTCTCGATGAAATAATCGTCGTGCAGCGCGATGCGCTCCAGCTCCATGGCGACATCGAGCAACGGATCGTCCTTGATGCCGAGCTCGGTCAACACCTCGTGGCAAGTCTTCTGCATGATCTTGGCGCGCGGGTCGTAGTTCTTGTAGACCCGGTGGCCGAAGCCCATCAGGCGGAACGAGTCGTTCTTGTCCTTCGAGCGCTTGATGTATTCGGGAATGCGAGAGACCGAGCCGATCTCGCGCAGCATGTTGAGCGCCGCCTCGTTGGCGCCGCCATGCGCGGGCCCCCACAGACAGGCGCAGCCGGCGGCGATACAGGCGAACGGATTGGCGCCCGACGAGCCGGCCAAACGCACTGTCGACGTCGAGGCATTCTGCTCGTGGTCCGCATGCAGGATGAAGATGCGGTCCATGGCGCGCGCCAGCACCGGGTTCGGCTTGTAATCTTCGGCCGGCACCGCGTAGCACATGCGCAGGAAGTTGGTGGAATAGTCGAGGTCGTTCTTCGGATAAACGAACGGCTGCCCGATCGAATATTTGTAGGCCATGGCGGCGAGCGTCGGCACCTTGGCGATCATGCGCAGCGAGGCGACCATGCGCTGCACCGGATCGGAAATGTCGGTGGAGTCGTGATAGAAGGCCGACAGCGCGCCGACCGAGCCGACCATCACCGCCATCGGGTGCGCGTCACGGCGGAATCCCTGGAAGAACCGGCTCATCTGTTCGTGCACCATGGTGTGCCGGGTGACCGTGTAATCGAAGTCGGCCTTCTGCTGCGCGGTCGGCAGTTCGCCGTAAAGCAGCAGGTAGCAGGTCTCCAGGAAATCGCCGTGCTCGGCGAGTTGTTCGATCGGGTAGCCGCGGTAGAGCAGCACCCCCTGGTCGCCGTCGATGTAGGTGATTTTCGACTCGCAGCTTGCCGTCGAGGTGAAGCCGGGGTCGTAGGTGAACATGCCGGTTTCGCCGTAGAACTTGGCGATGTCGAGCACATCCGGCCCGATGCTGCCGTCGTAAACCGGGAAATCCCAGTTCTTGTTGCCAACGGTGATGGTGCCGGTTTTCTTCGTGGCGTCCGTTTTGGCGTCCATGGTCGAGCCCTCGATTTGGCGGCGAGCGGTGCTTGTGGAATCGTGTTGGCCGGGAGCCGTGACGCCGGGCGGGCGCAGCGTGTTTCCGGCCGATTTTTGCGTATCCTATACCAGTGTGCACTGCAAGATAATGCAGATTGCGAACGGCGCGTATAGATATAGATCAACTAGCCGGCATTTCATTGCAATGCCCAAAAAGACGCCAGTCTAGGCCGACTGATCCCGCAGGCGGGCCAGACTTTCGTCCTTACCGAGCACTGCCAGCACGTCGAAAATAGGCGGCGAAGTAGTGCGCCCGGTGAGCGCGGCGCGCAGCGGCTGCGCCACCGCGCCGAGCTTGAGGCCGGCGCGTTCGGCGTAGCCGCGCACCACCGTCTCGATTGCCTCCGGCGTCCAATCCTCGATCGTCGCGAGTTCCGGCAGCAACGCGGTGGTGCAGGACTTGGCCTCGAGAGTAAGCAAAGCCTTCGCTTGGTCGTTCAAATCGAGCGGCCGGCTTGCCCAAAGAAACCGCGTTGAGTCAAATAGTTCGACCAATGTCTTGGCGCGTTCCTTCAGTGCCGGCATGGCCGTGAGAAGTTTCGAGCGCAGCGCCGGAGTCATTTTGCTGGCCATATCCTGGCCGCCGGCGATGTGCGGCAGAAGCTCTTCCATGGCCGCGAGCAGGTCGGCGTCCGCCGTGGCGCGGATGTAGTGGCCGTTGAGGTTCTCCAGCTTGGCAAAATCGAAACGCGCCGGCGAACGGCCGATAGCGGCCAAATCGAACGCAGCGATCATCTCTTCTGTTGTGAATATCTCCTGGTCGCCATGCGCCCAGCCGAGGCGGACCAGATAATTCCGCATGGCCGCCGGCAGGTAGCCCATGGCCCGGTAGGCGTCGACGCCGAGCGCGCCGTGGCGCTTGGACAGTTTGGAACCGTCCGGCCCGTGGATCAGCGGGATGTGCGCCATAATCGGCACACTCCAGCCGAGCGCCTCGTAGATGTGTTTCTGTCGCGCGCCGTTGGTCAGGTGGTCATCGCCACGGATGATGTGGGTGACGTTCATGTCGTGGTCGTCGACCACCACAGCCAGCATGTAAGTGGGGTTGCCATCCGAGCGCAGCAGCACCAGGTCGTCGAGATCGGAATTCTGCCAGACCACGCGGCCCTGCACCTGGTCCTCGATCACCGTTTCGCCGGTCAGCGGCGCCCTCAGCCGGATCACGGGCTTGACCCCGGGCGGGGCTTCCGCCGGGTCGCGGTCGCGCCAGCGCCCGTCATAGAGCTTGGAGCGGCCTTCGCGGCGGGCGGCCTCGCGCATCGCGGTGAGTTCTTCCGGGCTTGCATAGCAGCGATAGGCCTTGCCGGCCGCCAAGAGCTGTTCGGCGATCTGCCGGTGGCGCGCGGCGCGGGAGAACTGGAATACGATCTCGCCGTCCCAGGGGAGCCCCAGCCAGGTGAGCCCGTCGATGATCGCGGCGATGGCCGCGGCGGTCGAGCGTTCGCGGTCGGTATCCTCGATACGCAGCAGCATCTTGCCGCCGTGCCGGCGCGCGTAGAGCCAGTTGAACAGCGCCGTGCGGCCACCGCCGATATGCAGGAAGCCGGTAGGCGATGGCGCGAAACGGGTGACGACAGTATCGGTCATGGGGTCTCTTGCGCGCCCATGTAGCATAACTGGGCGATCGAGTGTCATCGGGTTATGGCGATTGTGCCGAGCCCAACGTTCAGACCGTTGGGGTATTGCCGGCGAGCACGCTCTGCAAAACCGAGCTATCGATGTTTTGTCCGGTGATGATGACGCCGGCCCGGCGCCCCTGGAGCCGGTCGCGCTCCTGCATGACCGCCGCAAACGCGGCAGCGCCGGCGCCTTCGGCAACCGTGTGTGTATCGGAAAACAGGTTGCGGATCGCCTCGGCGATCTCGGCGTCGGAAACCTCGACGATCCGCTCGGCGCCGCGGCGAATGATGTCGAGCGCGCCGGCGTCGGGAACCCGGACCGCCATGCCATCGGCGAAGGTGGTGGCCGAATTGGTCGGGACGACGTGGCCCTGGTCGAACGAGAGGCGATAGGCATTGGCGCGATCGGAGACGACGCCGACAATGCGGGTTTTCAGGCCCAGTGCATCACGCGCGCCGATGGTGCCGCAAATGCTGGAGCCAAGGCCGATCGGAACGTAAACAACGTCGAGATCCGGATAGGCGGTCAGCAGCTCATAGGCAAAGGTCGCCACACCGATAACGAGATCGGCATGAAAGGAGGGTCCGGCTTCATAACCGCGCTCCTGAGCAATCTGCCCCGCGCGATCCTTCGCCTCATCGAAATCGCGGCCGTACTCGATCAACTCGGCGCCGAACGCGCGCATTGCCGCGTTCTTCTCGACCGAGTTACCGTGCGGAACCACGATCACAACCGGCACCCCAGCGCGCGCACCCGCGAAAGCGAACGACTGGCCGTGATTGCCCCGCGTTGCCGCCACCACACCTTTGGTTTGCGGCCTTTCCCGCCGCAGCCGGTCGAAAAAGGTAAGGCCGCCGCGCACCTTGAAAGCGCCGGTCGGCGTATGGTTCTCGTGCTTGGCCACGACCGTCACGCCGCTGCGCGCCTTGAGCAGCGGCCAGGCATATTGCGGTGTCGGCGGTACGGCGGCACGCACGACCGGCAGCACATCCTCAAGTTCGTCGCGCGTGAACATCGGCATCCCGCATGTGGACCGCGGGGCTTGTAGCACGGGTCCAAGAGCGTTGAGTTGAAAATAAATGAGGCAGGTGCCTTGGCTCATCGACGCGGATTTGCCACATAGACGCCGGCATAAGGAGATTCATGAGCGTGACGGAAAGCGAAACGGCGGTCCGCGAAACCGGGCAGGATTTTGTCCGCGAGATCGTCAGGAGCGATCTTGACGCCGGCCGCGTCAAAGAGGTGGTCACCCGCTTTCCGCCCGAGCCGAATGGCTATCTGCATATCGGCCACGCCAAGTCGATTTGCCTGAATTTCGGCATCGCGCAGGAGTTCGGCGGCCACTGCAACCTGCGCTTCGACGATACCAATCCGACCAAGGAAGAGCAGGAATATATCGACGCCATCGAGCGCGACGTGCGCTGGCTCGGCTTCGATTGGGGCAAGCATCTCTACCACGCCTCCGACTATTTCGAGCGGCTCTATGGCTGGGCCGAGGACCTGATCCGCGCCGGTAAGGCCTACGTGGACGACCAGAGCCAGGACGAGATCCGCCACAACCGCGGGACGCTGACCGAGCCGGGCCAGAACAGCCCGTTTCGCGACCGCTCCATGGAGGAAAATCTCGACTTGTTTCGTCGCATGCGCGCCGGCGAATTTCCGAACGGCGCGCGCGTGCTGCGCGCCAAGATCGACATGGCCTCGGGCAACATCAATCTGCGCGATCCGGTGATTTACCGCATCCTCAACGCGGTGCATCCGCGCACCGGCACGACGTGGAAGATTTACCCGAGCTACGACTTCGCGCACGGCCAGTCGGACGCGATCGAAGGCATCACGCATTCGATCTGCACGCTCGAATTCGAGGATCACCGGCCGTTGTACGACTGGTGCCTGGACAATCTGCCGGTGCCCTCGCGGCCGCATCAGTACGAATTCGCGCGGCTCAACCTCACTTACACGGTGCTTTCCAAGCGCGTGCTGACGCTGCTGGTGCGCGACGGCCACGTGCAGGGCTGGGACGATCCGCGCATGCCGACGATTGCCGGCTTACGCCGGCGCGGCGTGCCGCCGGAGGCGATCCGCGATTTCATCAAACGCATCGGGGTCGCCAAGGCCAACAGCGTCGTCGATGTCGGTATGTTCGATTTTTCGGTGCGCGAGGTGCTCAACAAAAGCTCGCTGCGCCGCATGGCTGTGCTCAAGCCGCTTAAAGTGGTGATCGAGAACTACCCGGAAGGGCCGGTCGAGGAACTCGACGCAGTCAATCATCCCGACGATCCGACGGCGGGCGCGCGCAAAATCAAATTCGGCCGCGAGCTCTATATCGAGCGCGACGACTTCATGGAGAACCCGCCGAAGAAATTCTTCCGCCTTTCGCCCGGCGCGGAAGTGCGGCTGCGCTACGCGTATTTCATCACCTGCCGCGAGGTGAAAAAGAATGCCGCGGGCGAGGTCGTCGAACTGCGCTGCACCTACGATCCGGCGACTAAGGGCGGCAATGCTCCGGACGGACGCAAAGTGAAAGCGACCATGCATTGGGTCTCAGTGGTGGATTCCATTGCCGCCGAGGTGCGGCTGTACAATCCTCTGTTCACCAAGCCCGATCCGAGCGGCGGGGAAAACTTCGCCGCCGACCTCAATCCGAATTCGCTGGAAGTGCTGACCGGCGCCCGGCTCGAGCCGGCGCTCGCCGGCACCAAGCCCGAAGTGCCGGTGCAGTTCGAGCGCCTGGGCTATTTCTGCCTCGACCCGGACGCTCAGCCGGGCAAGCCGGTGTTCAACCGCACCGTCGGCCTGCGCGACACCTGGGCGAAAGAGAAGGCGGGGGGTTAGGGTCGCCCCATCAGACAGTCGCTGAGCGCAAACGAAAAGGCTTCGGTCCCACTAACAGGTCGCAAACGGGCCCCGTTCAATTCAATTTATCGCTAGTTATTTTCACCGCGTGCGTTCGATTTTTCGTAGCCAGACTTAATCCCACTTTAATGCGCAATTTGGTATTGTACCCGAAAGCGGACATGCCAGCGTTGTTGCGGCCTGAAAATGCGGGGGCTCTTGGAGAGTCGCTATGATCAGCCCGCTTTTGCTTCGGCTAGGAGCAGATCAACCAGCAGCGCCCAAGCCCGTCGCATTTGCTTCCGTTCGTCAGCGCGCATCACCAAGTTGATCATCAGGCCATCGAGCGCCATCTCAGCGAGGCGAGCGATCGCCTCGACCTCGGCGTCCGAAACATTCGAGGGAACACGAGCGCGTAGGGCCTCGACGACGAGGCGGTGCATGTCGGCAGCGCCTTTGGATAATCGGGCGTTCATTTCACGATCGAATATGGCTCTCGTGACGAAAACCGCTTGGGCTTTAAGCAGGACGGGATCGTGCTGCGCCGCACGGACGAGCTGCTGGCCGAGGCCGTCGAGATAGGCCCGAGCCGACGTCGGTTGGTGTCCTTCAATCTCCAAAGACTGACGCCAATCACACGCAGCGAGCAGTATTTCGTCGACCGACGCGAAGTGATGAAAGATCGTCGCCTTGCTGACGTTGGTCTCTCGCGCCAACGCACCCGCACTGAACGCGTCAGGACCGCCACGCCCCAGCAACGTCAGTGCCGCGTTCAGGATATCCTTGCGGGTTTCTTCGCCCGCAGCAGTGCGCTGTCCTTTAATCGCCATGAGCCATAAGTACTATTGACCGATCGGTCGGTCAAGAGATATCCTGGTTTTGACTACGGGTCTTGTCATCGGGGCCGCAGGAGAGTGGTCCAACGCTGGAGAACGCAAATGATCGTACAGTTGCCAGGGTTTCCCGAAAACGTCATCGCCTTCGCGGGTCGAGGACAGGTAACGAAGGCCGACTACGTTTCGACCCTCATTCCAGTGGTCGAGAAGGCTTTGGCTGGTCACGATCGCCTTCGTCTCTATTACGAGCTTGGAGGCGATTTTGCTGGCATGGACGCCGACGCGATCATGGAAGATTTCAAAATTGGAATGCAACACCTCTCCCGCTGGGAACGGGCCGCGGTCGTCACCGACGTCCAGTGGATCGCCCATGCGATTTCACTTTTCGGCTTCCTGATGCCGGGTGCGATCAAGGTTTTTTCCACGAAAGATGCCGATCAAGCGCGTTCGTGGATCGTATCGTCCTCTTGATAAGGCGATGCGCGGCTTCGCCGTCATTCCGTGTCCGCGATTGAGTGAGATTCCGCACGCCCGCCGCGACACAGCGATTCTGTAAGTTGACCCAATGCAACATGTGCGGCGTAGCGGTTTCGCAGGCCGTCCGTCAACGGGAGTGCGACGGACGGCGGACCGGGATTCACCAAGCCCGCAAAAATACAAAGCGATTTAATGGGTCCGGAGCCTAGCACTACTTTGGCAGATTTGGCTGAAGGCGGCCTGCGAGCAACCTCTCACAGTGCGTGCATCGTAGTGGTGGAGGCCGCACGAAGAGGTCGAGGATTGCTTGTCTGACGGCCGGCATGCTCGGTTGTGGCGGTGGACCTGAGACTCTTTTTTTTCCGTCCCGCAGCGGTGAGACGGCGGGATTGAAGGAAGGCGTAAGCGATCATCGTCATCAAGGCATGTCGGTGTAATCCGGCCCACGACCTGCCTTCAAAATGGTCGAGCCCCAGCTCTTCCTTCAATTGCTGATGCGCCTGTTCACAGATCCACCGCGCCTTGACGGCAGCTGCCAGCGTCTGAAGCGAAACGTCAGCGGGCAGATTCGAGATGTAGTATTTCTGCTCTCCGCTCGATCGTCGTTCGCCCAGGATCCACACTTCATCGCCAGGCATACGCTCGACACCTTTATCAAACACGCGGTGCTTTGGGCCGTCCGCGATGCGCACGCGCCGTGCCACGAAGAGGCATGTTAGCGGGCCTTTCGTGCCCCAGCGCCAGCTGATCTTCTGCCACTTTACGCCGGCCAGCATCGTCTCGGCAGAAACTGGCGACATATCCGGGATATGGTGTTTGCGCGGCTTACGGGCTTTCTCCGTCGGAAAGATCATGGTGACATCGGTCGGATAGACTTTCAGGCGCCGCGACATACCAACTGCCCACAAGAGGCCGCGTTTGCTCAGAGCATGACGGAACGGCGCGCTCGATCCGTATCCCGCGTCCGCCAGCACACAACCGAAGCGAACACTGGCTGCGATCACGCGATCGATCTCAGCCAGCGCGATCTCTGGCTTGGACCGTGCCGTGCGATGCTCGATTGGAACGCCGGCACGCTTCAGACGTGCCGGATCGCTCGTCCAATTCTCGGGAATGAAGAGACGTAGCGCTACCATTACCGGCACTTCACCGCGCGCAAGCGTCAGCGACACCAACGTTTGGCAATTGGCCGTCTTGCCGAGAGTTGATGCATATTGCGGAGCTACACCAACCGAGCGATCGCCCTTCTTCGGCATCGATGTGTCGTCGATGACCAGCACTGCATTTTTGCCGCCGACGAGCCGGTCGGCCTGAACGAGCAATTCTGCTTCCAACGGCGCCGCGTCCCAGACGCCATCAGCGATGAAATGATGCAATTGATCATAGTTGCCCGGCGCCAGCCGCGCCGCCATTGGCTGGACGCTCTTGCGATCGCCCGGCCCAATCAGTCCCGAAACATAAAGCGGACACATCCGCCTGATCCCCCTCCGTTTCAGTGGACACCCGTAGTAGGCTCGAAGAGCCAGGAGGTGTCGGATGGAGAAGGCAAAGCGGCGTTTCTTTACCGAGGATTACAAACGGCAAACGGTTGAACTTGTTCGATCGAGTGGGCGATCGATCGGCTCGGTGGCGGCCGAGATCGGGCTGGCCGAGACGGTGCTGCGTAAATGGGTGAACAAATTCGGCATCTCGGGGCAGCCGGCGGCAGCGACGCGGCGCCCCACAACGCAGGCGGCGCTGCCGACCGCTGACCAAGCCTCTGAGATTGCCCAGCTCAGGCGTGAGAACGAGCGCCTGCGGATGGAACGCGATATTTTAAAAAAGTCGATTGCGATCTTTGCTGGAACACGGACATGAGATTCCGCTTCATCGAAGATCGCCGCGACGATTATCCAGTCCGTCAGATGTGCGGGATCCTGGGCGTCTCGCCGGCCGGCTATTATGCTTGGCGTACTCGGCCGGAAAGCCGTCGGGCTGCAGCCAATCGCATCCTGCTGTCCGAGATCGTTCGTATCCATCGCGACAGTGGCGGGCGTTATGGCAGCCCCCGTGTCCATGCCGTCCTGCGGGCTCAGGGCCGCGGCGCCAGCCGTGGCCGGATCGAGCGGCTGATGCGCCGCTATGGCATCCGCGCCATCATGATGCAGCCGCGGCGGGTGCGAACGACCGACAGCCGTCACAACCTGCCGATCGCCCCCAACCTTCTCGACCGCAACTTCATGGCTGCGGCGCCAAACCGCATCTGGCTTGCCGACATCACTTACATTCCAACTGGTGAGGGCTGGCTGTACTTGGCCGCGGTCATGGACCTCTACAGCCGCAAGCTCGTCGGCTGGGCTATGCGCGATCATCTGCGAACCGAATTGCCGCTCGCGGCTCTCATGATGGCGCTGCAGCGCCAGCGCCCTGACGCGGGCCTGGTCCATCATTCCGATCGTGGCGTTCAGTATGCCTCAGACGGATACCGTGGCGCTCTGCAACTCGCTGGCATGCGCGCATCGATGAGCCGTAAAGGCGATTGCCTCGACAATGCCCCGATGGAGAGCTTCTTCCACACTCTCAAAACCGAGCTTGTCCATCATCAGAAATATGCGACGAGGGCAGACGCCCAGCGCGACCTGTTCGCATTCATTGAAGGATTCTACAATCGAATGCGTCTCCACTCGGCAATCGGATATATCAGCCCGGTCGAGATGGAACGAAAAGCCACTTAACCCCGTCCACTAAAGCGGGGGAAGATCAGCCGCCGAGCCTTGTGACCTAAACGATCCAGGAATGGCTCGAGCCAGCGTCCAAGCTCATCTTCCCACCTCGACGTCGTGTCCACCATGGTCAGCCCTCCAAAAAGCCGACCACCCATGAATCATTGAAAACGTGATTCGGGAATCCCCAGGGCCTCATTCCCGCGTAAAATTTGCCAAAGTAGTGCTAGTACCTTCTAAACAACCCCACCAACTTGCCCTGGATACGCACGCGGTTGGGCGGCAGGATGCGCACCTCATAAGCCGTATTGGCCGGCTCGAGCGCAATCGAGGCGCCGCGACGGCGGAAGCGTTTAAGCGTGGCTTCCTCGTCGTCGATCAGCGCCACCACGATATCGCCGGTGTCGGCAGCTTCCGAGCGCCTGATCAAAGCGATGTCGCCGTCGAGAATGCCCGCCTCGATCATCGAGTCGCCGCGCACTTCGAGGGCGAAATGCTCGCCGGCGGTCAGCAGGTCGGCCGGCATGTTGATGACATGGCTGCGCGTCTGGATCGCCTCGATCGGCGTGCCGGCGGCGATGCGGCCCATGACCGGCACCGCGATAGGACGGCGGCTGTCGTCGTCGTTCTCGGAATTGACGGAAGCGGCCCGCACGCGGCCGAGGTCGCCCTCGATCACGCTCGGGTTGAAGCCGCGCGAACGGCCGCCGCTGATGCCGTGGGCGACCGAGTCGGGCAGTTTGATCACCTCGATGGCGCGCGCCCGATTCGGCAGGCGGCGGATGAAGCCGCGCTCCTCCAGCGCCGTAATCAGGCGGTGGATGCCGGACTTGGAGCGCAGGTCGAGGGCGTCCTTCATTTCATCGAAAGAGGGCGGAACGCCTGACTCAGTAAGCCTTTCGTGGATGAAACGCAGGAGCTCGAACTGCTTGCGGGTCAGCATCTGTCTCTCCCCGGGGTCTTTCACTTGAAGTTCTGGCGAGGCCCAAGAGGGCACAGGCCAGAAACAAATCATGAACGGACACTATCTGTTCGATATGTGTTCCGCAACCATTTAATTTGGAGTGAAAAAATCGAAAGGCCGCTAAAGGCCTAGCTTAAGGATGACACAGGGTGAACCGGCCGCCGCGGCCGGCGCCTTGGCCTCGCGAATCAATAGGCAATCGGCCCTCGCGAGCGGGGCCATCAGGGAACTGTCCTGGTTGGGCAAAGGGGTCGCCACGAAGCCGCTGGGGGCCAAGGACAGGGTCGCCCGCATGTAATCGGCCCGCTCGTCATTGGCCGGCAGGTCGCAGCCAAGAAGGGCCGGCTCGGGCACCCGCTCTATGTCCGTGCGGCCGGACAGGCGCCGGATCAGCGGCACCAGGAACAGGAAGGCACAGACGTAAGACGAAACCGGGTTGCCCGGCACGCCGAGCACCTGCATGGCACCAAGTCGCCCATGCATCATCGGCCGGCCAGGGCGCAGCGCTACCCGCCAGAACGACAGGTCGAGCCCTTCGGCGGCGAGCGCCCGCTGCACCAGATCATGCTCGCCGACCGAGGCGCCGCCCGAGGTGAGCAGGATATCGGCGCCGTCGTCGCGCGCGCGGCGCACGGCCGCGGCGATGTCCTCGACGCGGTCGGCGGCGATGCCGAGGTTGCTCACCTCGGCGCCTTCGCTACGCGCCATCGCCATGAGAGCGAAGCCATTGGAATAGACGATCTCGCCGGGCGCTGGTTTGGTTCCGGGCGCCACCAGTTCGTCGCCGGTGCCGAGCACCGCGACTTTGGGCCGGCGGTGCACGCTCAGGCTCGGGTAGTTCATCGCGGCGGCCAGCATCAGGTCGCGGTCACTCAGCCGGCGGCCCCTGCGCAGCAGCACCTGATCTTGCGTGAAATCGATGCCGCGGCCGCGCACGTTACGGCCTTTGGCGGTCGCTTTCTGCACGGTCACCGTGTCGCCGTCGCGCGCGGTGAGTTCCTGGATCACCACGGTGTCGGCGCCTTGCGGCATTACACCGCCGGTGAAGATGCGCGCGGCTTGCCCCGCCTTCACGTCGCCGTCGAAAGGATGACCGGCGGCGACTTCGCCGATCAGCTTCAGCTTGGCCGGCGCTTGCGCGACGTCCGCGGCGCGCACCGCATATCCGTCCATGGCGGAGACCGCATCGGGCGGTTGCGTGCGCAGGGCGGCAAGGTCCTCGGTGAGCACGCGGCCGAGTGCTTCGTTGAGCGCGACCGTCTGCGCCGGCAGCGCATGCGCATCGGCCAGCACGCGCTGCAAAGCCTCCGCAACCGGCATCAGCGGGCGGCTCATTCGGTGAAGTCCTCGGCGCGGTAGTCGCCGGTTTTGCCGCCGCTCTTGAACAGCAGCCTGACGCCCTCGATGCGCATGCCTTTTTCGACCGCCTTGACCATGTCGTAGATGGTCAGGCACGCGATCGACACCGCCACCAGGGCTTCCATCTCGACGCCGGTCTGTCCTGTTACTTTCACCGTCGCGCGCACCAGGAAACCCGGCAGAGTGTGCTCGGGTTCGATGTCGATTTCGACCTTGGTGATCGGCAGCGGATGACAAAGCGGGATCAGCCCGTGCGTGCGCTTGGCCGCCATGATGCCGGCAAGCCGCGCCGCGCCCAGCACGTCGCCTTTGGCGGCATTGCCGGCGAGTACGATGTCGAGCGTTTCCTTGCGCATGATGACGCGGCCTTCGGCGGTGGCCAGCCGCTCGGTCGCATTCTTGCCGGAGACGTCGACCATGCGCGCCTGGCCGCGCGGGTCGATATGGGTGAGATCGGCATCGCTCATAACAGGCGGTTTTTTCGGCTTCGGACGCGCCGCTGGCTTCTTCCCGCGCGCCTTGGTCTTCTTGTTGGTTTTTTTGGCGCGCGCCATGGCTTACTCCACCGCGGCGCGGCGGGAGGCGCGGGTGAGCAGGGACCGGGTCGCTGCCGCCACGTCGGCCTGCCGCATCAGACTTTCGCCGATGAGGAAGGTGGAAATGCCAACGCGGGCGAGGCGGGCGAGGTCGGCGGGCGCGTTCAACCCGCTTTCGGCTACCACGACGCGGTCGCGCGGGATTTTCGCCGCCAGCCGCTCGGAAACGGCCAGCGAAGTCTCGAAAGTGCGAAGATCCCGGTTGTTGATGCCGATCAGCCGCGATTTGAGGCGCACCGCCCGTTCGAGCTCATCTTCTTGATGAACTTCAAGCAATACGTCCATCCCATTGGCAAAACTGGTATCTTCAATTGCCTTGGCCGTCTCGTCGTCGACCGCGGCCATGATGATCAAAATGCAATCGGCCCCGAGCGCCCGCGATTCCACGACCTGATAGGGCTCGTAGATGAAATCCTTGCGCAGCACCGGCAGGGCGGCGGCGTTGCGCGCGGCGGCCAGGAACTCCGGTTTGCCCTGGAACGAGGGCCCATCGGTGAGCACGGACAGGCAGGTGGCGCCGCCGGCTTCATAGGCTTTGGCGAGACTTGGCGGGTCGAAATCGGCGCGGATCAGACCCTTCGACGGGCTCGCCTTTTTGATTTCGGCGATCAAAGCATAGGCGCCACCGGCGATCTTGCGCTCGATCGCCTTGAGGAAACCGCGCGGGCGCGGCGCCGCCTTCGCCACCCGCTCAAGGTCGCCGAGCGGTCGCACGGCCTTCGCCGCCGCGATCTCTTCGCGTTTGTACGCTTCGATCTTCGCCAAAATGTCGGCCATCATTTTTTCCTGCGCATGATCTTATCCGAAAACCGGTTCCCACTATTCGGGATCATGCGCTAGGCCTCCGCGGCGTTGGACACCGCAATCAGCCGGTCGAGGCGGCCTTCCGCTTCGCCGCTGTCGATCGATTTTGCCGCCAACGCGGCACCTTCCTTCAAATCCTTGGCCTTGCCGGCGACGATCAGCGCGGCGGCGGCATTGAGGATCGACACATCGCGGAACGGCCCGGCTTTAGCTTTCAGCACGTCGAGCAGCGCCTTGGCGTTGTCGGCGGCATCGCCGCCGCGCAGCGCCTCCGGCTTGACGCGCTTGAGGCCGGCATCTTCCGGCGTCACCTCGAAGGTGCGGATCTTGCCGCCTTCGAGCGCAGCGACGCTGGTCGGGCCGGACGTCGTGATCTCGTCAAGGCCGTCGGAACCGTGCACCACCCAAACGCAATCCGAGCCGAGATTGTTGAGCACCTGCGCCATCGGTTCGACCCAATGGCGGGAGAACGTGCCGATCATCTGCCGTTTGACGCTCGCCGGATTGGACAGCGGTCCGAGCAGATTAAAGATGGTGCGGGTGCCGAGCTCGACGCGGGTCGGGCCGACGTTTTTCATTGCCGGATGATGGCTCGGCGCAAACATGAAGCCGATGCCGGCCTCCTTGATGCAGCGGGCAACCTGCTCAGGGCTGAGATCGATCTTGACGCCGAGCGCCTGCAGCACGTCGGCGGCGCCCGATTTCGACGACAGCGCGCGATTGCCGTGCTTGGCAACCGGCACGCCGGCGCCGGCGACGATGAAGGCGGCACAAGTCGATATGTTGAACGAGCCGGAGGCGTCGCCCCCGGTGCCGACCACGTCGATGGCGCCGCCCGGCGCCTTAACGCCGAGCATCTTGGCGCGCATGGTGGTGACCGCGCCGGTGATCTCGTCGACGGTTTCCCCGCGCACGCGCAGCGCCATCAACAGGCCGCCCATCTGCGAGGGCGTCGCTTCGCCCGACATCATGCGGTCGAAGGCTGAAGCTGCCTCCGCGCGGGTGAGGCTCGCACCGGTCGCGACCTTGGCGATGAGCGCTTTGAAATCGTCGGCCATGAACGTCTCTATTCCGCGGCGGTGAGCACGCGCCGGCCGGTCTTGGCGTTCCAGGCGGCTGCGAGATCGAGGAAATTCTTCAGCAGCAGATGGCCATGCTCGGAAGCGATGCTTTCGGGATGAAACTGCACGCCGTGTACGGGCAGGCTCGCATGCGCGAGGCCCATCACTAGTCCGTCGCCGGTTTGCGCGGTGACCGTCAACTCGCGCGGCATGGTTTTGCGCTCGACCACCAGCGAATGATAGCGCGTCGCCTGGAACGGCCCGTTTATGCCGCGGAAGACGCCGCTGCCGTTGTGGCTGATCTCGAACACCTTGCCGTGCGCCGGCGCCGCGCGCACCACCTTGCCGCCGAAAGCCTGGCCGATTGCCTGATGGCCGAGGCAGACGCCGAGGATCGGGATCGTGGCTGCGGCCTTGCCGATGAGCTCGAGGCAGATGCCGGCTTCGTTCGGCGTGCAGGGGCCGGGGGAGAGCACGATCCCTTCCGGCTCGTCGGCGAGCACCGCGTCGGCCGAAATCTTATCGTTGCGATGCACGACGACGTCCGCCCCCAAGCTGCCCAGGTAATGGAACAGGTTGAAGGTGAAGCTGTCGTAATTGTCGATTAAAACGATCATGTTTTCTTGGCCCGTCTCAAGGTCTTACGGCGAGGTCGGAAGACGGTCAAGCAGGCCTCAGTTTTGCTCGATAGCGGGCGGCGGGGGCAGCATGTCGCGCATGCGTTTTTCGATTTCGTCGTTGGAGACGGGGCCCGCCGTCGCGCGGGTGCTATCGGCGGCGTTCTCGCCGATATGCACGAGCTTGGGCACCATCAGCACCACCACGAGCAGCATCCACTGCGCCAGCAGGAACGGGATGAGCGCCTTGACGAACGGGCGGAACGCTGCCGGCTTCTTGGCGGCGCCGCGCACCATCATCAACGCATAGCCGAACGGCGGCAGCAGGAAACTCGACTGCAGCGTCAGCAGCACCAGCACCGCCACCCAGCGCGCGTCGGCGACGCGCACCAGCAGCGGCGGAATGACGATCGGCACGATCACGAAAATAATCTCGAAGGCGTCGAGCACGAAGGCGCAAAGCCCGATCACGGCGAGGATGACGGCGGTCGCAAGAACGTCGCCGCCCGGAATAGCCGCCACCAGTCCGCCGACCAGCCGGTCGGTACCGAGCAATCGCAGCACCAAAGTGAACGTGGTCGCCGCGATGAGCAGCGAAAACAGCGCGCCGGTGATGGCGATGGCGTCGTGCAGCAATTCGCGTAAGACCGCGCCGCTGAGCTGCCGGCCGATCAATCCGGCGGTCAGCAGCGTGAAGGCGCCCACCGCCGCCGCTTCGACGGCGTAAAAATAGCCGGTGGCGACGCCGCCGAGCAACACCAGCAACGCGGTCAAGGCGACCGCCGCCAGGACAAATTCCCGGCGGGTCGGGCGTTCGCGCGTCGCCTGCAACGTATGCGTACGGCCGGCGTGCCAGGCCAACGCCATGCACAGCACCAGAAAAATAGCGGCGGTCGGCAAGGCGGCGTGAAACACGTCTTGCGTATTGATCACGCGGTCGCTGCGGCCGGTCTCCGTAATCGCGAAGCTATGCGCGTTTAGCATCGCGTCGCTGAGCAGGATCAGCACCAGCGAGGGCGGCACCAATACGCCGAGCGTCGAAGCGACGGCGACGACCGCATCGCGCGTCGCCGGCGCCACGCCCTCGGCGTCGAGCCGCGGCGCCACCACACGCGAAAGGCCGAGCACGCTGGCGCCGACCGAACCGTTCATCGGCCCGAGTAGGGCGCCCAGCGCCATGCCGGAGACGAGCGGCGCTGATGCGCGCTTCGGCAACACGGCGATGCCGGTGCGATAGAGCGCGTCGGCGACCGGCAGCCGGCCGAGCAGCAATCCCATGGTCACGTAAAGCGGCAGAGCTTGCAACAGGTCGTTGTCGAACAGATTGATCAGCCGCTCGGGCAAGGCGCCGAGCAGCGCCGCTGGAAACGTGCCGGTGGCAAGCCCGAGCGCGGCGCCGAGGCTTGCCGCACCGATCAGCACGAAAGCGGCGGGCAGGCCGGTCGAGATAATTCCGATGCCGACCAGGATCAAAAGCGCAAAGCCGGCCAATTCCATCAGACGTCGTCCGCTGGCTGGGGACGGAAAATCTCGACGAGCGACTGCGCGATGATCAGGACGGCCATCACCCATAACGCCGCCTTGATGACGAAATAGGCCGGGTTGTTGGTGTCGGGGAACGCTTCCAGTCCGAGCACCGACGACAGCACGATCGGCTTGGCGGAAACCAGCACGAACAGCGCCCATGGCAGGACGGCGATCGCCGCGCCGAGTTTGCGCAAGCTGCGGCGCGTGCGGGCGGAATAGCGCTGCGCCAGCGTGTCGGCGGCGAGATGGGTACCGGCCCGCGTCGCCGCGGTGACGCTGACCGCCACGAACAGCGCGAAGATGATCTGGCCGAGGTCGTTCGCCTCGCGCGAATAGGCGCGCACGATATCGCGCAGCGGCCATTGCAGGAACAACAGCAGGATAAGCGGCAGCGCCAGCCACTGCGCGGCGGCGACGATAAGCCCTATCAGCCGGTCGAGACGTTGCAGCAGGTTCATGCCGACACCGGGCCCGGCAAATGTCGGGCCAGAATTGTTACTGCCCGCGCTTCGCCACGCTGGCGAAGCGGCGGGCTTCTTCCGCAGCGCGGAACAAGGCTTTCGCCTTGTTAATGCATTCCTGCTGCTCGAAAGCGGGGTCCGAGTCGGCAACGATGCCGGCGCCGGCCTGCACATACATGGTGCCGTCCTTCACCAGCGCGGTGCGCAGCACGATGCAGGTGTCCATCTCGCCGGCGGCGGAGAAATAGCCGACGCAGCCGGCATAGAGCCCGCGCTTTTCCTTCTCCAATTCGTCGATGATCTGCATGGCGCGCACCTTGGGCGCGCCCGACACCGTGCCGGCGGGAAAGCCAGCCGCGAGCGCGTCGAGCGTGTCGTATTTGGGATCGAGCTTGCCCTCGACGTTGGAGGCGATGTGCATCACGTGGCTGTAGCGCTCGATGAAGAACTGGTCGGTGACGGTCACCGTGCCGATCTGCGCGACGCGGCCGACGTCGTTACGGCCGAGATCGAGCAGCATCAGATGCTCGGCACGCTCCTTCGGATCGGCCAGCAATTCCTCTTCCAGCGCCTTGTCCTCGTGCGGCGTCGCCCCGCGCGGACGTGTGCCGGCGATGGGGCGGATGGTGACCACGTCGCCGGCGACCTTCACCAGGATCTCCGGGCTGGAGCCTGCGACAGCGAAAGCGCCGAAATCGAGGAAATAGAGATAAGGCGATGGATTGGTCCGCCGCAGCGCGCGGTAGAGCGAGAACGGCGGCAGCGCAAACGGCGCCTCGAAGCGTTGCGCCAGCACGATCTGGAAGGCATCGCCGGCGGTGATGTAGTCTTTTGCCTTTGCCACCATCGCCTTGAATTCCTCCGGCGTGGTGTTGGAGCGCGGCTCGATCTCGAGCGGGCCTTCGTCGATTTCGGAAAGTGACTTGTCGAGCGGCCGGTCTAGGCTTTCCAGTACGTCCGACAGCCGTTCGATCGCCCGCGTCAACGCGGTCTTGGCGTCGACGCCCTTTTCCGGGCGCACCGGCGTCACCACGGTGATCGAATCCTTCACCGAGTCGAACACCACGATGATGGTCGGGCGCACCAGCACGGCATCGGGAATGCCGATCGGGTCGGGATTGGCCGGCGCCAATTCCTCCATCAGCCGCACCATGTCGTAGCCGAGATAGCCGAACACGCCGGCCGCCATCGGCGGCAAATTGTCGGGCAAGGCGATGCGGCTTTCCGCGATCAGCGAGCGCAAGGCGGTAAGCGGCGGTTCCGGGCAAGGCACGAAGGCATTTGGCTTTGTGCGCGCAGCCCGGTTGACTTCGGCCTTGGCGCCGTTGGTCCGCCAGATCAGGTCGGGCTCGATGCCGATGATGGAATGGCGGCCGCGCACCGCGCCGCCTTCCACCGACTCCAGAAGAAAACTCATCGGCTTGCCGCCGCCGAGCTTAAGAAAGGCGGAGACTGGCGTCTCCAGGTCGGCGACCAGCGTCGTCCACACCACCTGCGGTTCGCCGCGGCCGTACGTTTCCGCGAATGCGCTTTGCGACGGCTCGATCTGCATAGGATTGGCTTGTCGGGCGCGCTATTGTTGCGGGGCGCCGCCGCCGATGACCTGGTCGAGCGCCTGCTGGTTGAAGGTGACGCCGAAATCCTTTTCCAGGTGCGTGACATAGGCGCTGACGATATCGTCCGCATAAGAATTCTGCAGGGCCGTGGTGACCTGCTTGCGCAAGATCGGATCGAGCGGCGGATCGGTTACCTCGGTGACCCGAAACACGAAACGCGTGGTTTCCTGATCGCCCGCCGCGCTGCCGGGCACGTCCTTGGCCGTCTTGAAGGCGGCCTCGACCAGTTTTGCCGGCGCGAAGCCGCCCGCCTTGCCGCGTTGCAGGTCGGAGGCGGTGACCGCTTTGAGACCGTTGTCGACGGCAAGCTGGTCGAACGTAGCGCCGGCTTTGAGCTTGTCGACCATGTCGTCGGTCTTGGCCTTGAGGCGCTTGGCGATCTCGTCGTCGCGCCAGCGCGCTTCGACCTCGGCTTTCACCTCGTCGAGCTTGCGGTCGCGCGCCGGCGTGATCCCGGCGACGTCGTACCAGAGATAGCCGCCGTTTTGCAGTTGCAGCGGATCGTTGTCGACGCCGACGTCGCTTGAGAACGCGGCGGCGACCACGTCCGGCGATTTCGGCAGGTCAGGGATCGGCTTGCCGTCGGGGCCGCGCCCGGAGCGGTCGACCGCCTCGATGGTGCGCGAGGTGAAGCCAAGCTTCTTGGCGGCCTCGGCAAGAGTCGAGCCGGCGGCGCGTTCGTCCTCGAACTTGTCGCGCAGATTGCCGATGTCGTTCTTGGCGCGGTTCTCGGCGATCTCGCGTTTGATCTGCGGCGCCACCTGGTCGTAGGTCTTCTGGCTGCCCGGTTCGATCTTGCCGACCTCGACCAGCACGGTGCCGAAGCGGCCCTTGACCGGTGCGCTGACCTCGCCCGACTTGAGGGCGAAGGCGGCCTCGGCCACGGCGGGATCGATGATGTCGGACTTGGTTACGATGCCGAGGTCGGTGTCGCTGTCTTTGAGGCCGCGTTCCTTGGCGATGGCGGCGAAGCTCGTGCCCTTGTCGATGCGTTCCTTGGCGGCCGCGGCGTCCTCCGCTTTGGGAAACACGATCTGGCGCAATTCGCGGCGCTCAGGTGTGCCGTAATTCGCTTTGTGCTGCTCGAAATAATTCTTTGCATCGGCATCCGTCACCGCGTCCGGCTTGGCGAGCGTGGCCGGCGACATCGAGAGCAGGGTGATCTTGCGGTATTCGGGCGCGCGGAAGAGGACCTTGCGCGCCTCGAAATACTTGTCGAGCACTTCCGGCGTCGGCGCCGGAATATCGCCGGCCTGCGCCGGGCCGAGGGTGAGATATTCGATCGCGCGTTTCTCGTTCTGGTATTGGTTGAGCGCTTCCATAGCGACATCGGGGACGTGGATTTCCCCGCTGACGCTTTGCGCGACCTGCCGGCGCAGGATCACGCGCCGCTGCTCCTCGACAAAACGGCCTTCGGTGTATCCGGCCTGACGGATGAGCTCCTCGAACCGCGTGCGGTCGAACTTGCCATTGAGCCCGTAGAAATTGGGATCGCCGGTGATGCGGCTGGCGATCTCGGCATTGCTGATGCCGAGCCGCAAGGCCGCAGCTTCCTCATCGAGCGTCGTCTCGGCCACCAATTGGCCGAGCAGTTGCCGGTCGATGCCGCGCGCACGCGCCTGCTCGGGCGAGATCGGCTGCCGCAGTTGGCGGCTGATCTGTTGCAGGCGGTCGGTATAGAACTGACGGAACTGTTCGGTCGAAATTTCGGTCTTGCCGATCTTGATTGCCGAATTGAGCCCGAAGCCGCGGAAAATGTCGCCGATGCCCCAGATCGCGAAGCTGATCACCAGGCCGCCCATAATCACGGCCATGATGCCCCGGCCAAGCCAGGTGGAAGAGGCCTTGTGAATACCGCGGAGCATGGCTTGCGTTCTTCCCGGATGACGGTGACGGCAGTGCGAGCGGCTGGTGGCGCCCTTATAGGGAGCGGGCCAACTCCTTGCAACTCAAGAAGTATCGGCTTGCGGCCGGACCTCTCTGGCGCCTCTTGAGCGGGTCTGATAACCGCACGCGGAAAGGGACCAAAACATGGCCTCAGCCGACCTTAAGCCGCTGCTGGCGGGCAATTGGAAGATGAACGGACTTAGCGTGTCCGAGGGCGAGCTGACGAAGATCGTCAGCGGCGTGGGCGGCCTGAAGGCCGACGTGATGGTGTGCCCGCCGGCCACGCTGATCGCTCACTTTGCCGCGGCGGCGCGCGGCTCGACGGTCATGATTGGCGGTCAAGATTGCCACGCCGATCCCTCCGGCGCGCACACCGGCGACATTGCCGCTGAGATGCTCAAAGACGCCGGCGCGGTGGCCGTGATCGTCGGCCATTCCGAACGGCGCACCGATCATCACGAGACCGACGCGCAAGTGCGCGCCAAGGCGCTGGCCGCGCGCCGTGCCGGCTTGGTCGCGATTGTCTGCATTGGCGAGCGACGCGCCGAGCGCGAGGCCGGACAAACGCTCAATGTGATCGGCCGTCAGCTCGACGGCTCGCTGCCCGACGGCGCAACCGGTGCCAATCTGGTGGTCGCCTATGAGCCGGTCTGGGCCATCGGTAGCGGGCTGACCCCGACGCCGGTCGACGTCGGCGAGGCGCATGCCTTCATCCGTAACAAGCTCAGCCAACGCTATGGCGGCGAGGGCACCCGCATCCGCATCCTTTATGGCGGATCGGTGAAACCCGGCAACGCGCAAGAGCTTTTGACCATCGCCCACGTGAACGGTGCTTTGGTCGGTGGCGCCAGCCTAAAAGCGGCCGATTTCCTCGGTATTGCCGCGGTTTATAGGTAGTCGCGGGTAGGGTGGAAAAGCGCCGCATGATCGTGTAGAGACCGCGGCGAATTCCTATATTGCTCGCAAGACCCGCCTGGGCGGAGCGCCCAGACCGGCCGGTTTGAACGGATTGAGACCTCATGCAGCAAGTCGTTATCGTCGTCCATCTGATGCTGGTGCTCGCCTTGATCGGCGTGGTGCTGCTGCAGAAGTCGGAGGGCGGGGGGCTCGGCATCGGCTCGACCGGCGGTTTCATGACCAGCCGCGGCACCGCCAATGTGTTGACGCGGGCGACCGCGATCCTCGCCGGATTGTTCTTTGCGACCAGCCTGATCCTATCGATCCTAGCCGGCATGAATCGCAAGCCGACGTCGATCATCGGCGGCGGCCAAAGCGCGCCGGCCGCGCCGACTGCGCCGGCCGGCCCCAGTGCGCCGCTCAATCCGGGCAGCATCCTCAACCAACTCAAGCCGGCCGCCCCGCCTGCCGCTCCCGCGGCGCCGGCGGGACCGCAGGTGCCGCAGTCAAAATGACGAACTGAAGAAGGGCCGGGAAACCGGCCCTTCTGCGTTAGGAACTTGAACGGTGGGCGACGTATGAAAATACCCATGCAATGGCTGCGGTTTTCCGCGCTTTCCCTATTTGCGCACAGGCGCAGAGCGGACATTCGCTTTTCGCGCTCGTCGAATCGATTCTCGGGGGTTAAAAGTTAGGCCCCATGGCGCGGTATATTTTCATCACCGGCGGCGTGGTCTCCTCACTGGGCAAGGGTCTCGCTTCCGCCGCGCTCGGCGCGCTCTTGCAGGCGCGCGGCTACGAGGTCCGCCTGCGCAAGCTCGACCCCTATCTCAACGTCGATCCCGGTACCATGTCGCCCTACCAGCACGGCGAGGTGTTCGTGACCGACGACGGCGCGGAGACCGATCTCGACCTCGGCCATTACGAGCGCTTCACCGGGCGTCCGGCCACCAAGCAGGACAACATCACCACCGGCCGCATCTATCAGGATATCCTCGCGCGCGAGCGGCGCGGCGATTATCTCGGCGCCACCATCCAGGTGATCCCGCATGTCACCAACGCCATCAAGGACTTCGTCCGCGAGGGCAATGACGGCTTCGACTTCGTGCTGTGCGAGATCGGCGGCACGGTCGGCGACATCGAGGGCCTGCCGTTCTTCGAGGCGATCCGCCAACTTGGCAACGACCTGCCGCGCCACCACGCGGTCTATATCCATCTCACCCTGATGCCGTTCATCCCGAGCGCGGGCGAACTCAAGACCAAGCCGACTCAGCACTCGGTCAAGGAATTGCGCTCGATCGGTATCCAGCCCGATATTCTCTTGTGCCGCAGCGACCGGGCGATCCCGGAAAGCGAGCGCCGCAAGCTCGCGCTGTTCTGCAACGTGCGCGAAAGCGCGGTGATCGAGGCGCGCGACGTCGACAACATCTACGCCGTGCCGGAGGCTTATCACGAAGCCGGTCTCGACCGCGAAGTGCTGGCGGCGTTCGGGCTCGATCCGGTGGCGGCGCCTGATCTCGCGCGCTGGCGGCTGATCAACGAGCGCATCCGCAATCCGGAAGGCGACGTCACTATCGCCATTGTCGGCAAATATACCGGCATGAAGGACGCCTATAAGTCGTTGATCGAGGCGCTCTCCCACGGCGGCATTGCCAACAAGGTGAAGGTCAAGCTCGACTGGATCGAGTCGGAAGTGTTCGAGAACGAGGATCCCGCGCCGTTCCTCGAGCACGTCAACGGCATCCTGGTGCCCGGCGGCTTCGGTCAGCGCGGCGCCGAAGGCAAGATCAAGGCGGCGCAGTTCGCCCGCCTGCGCCAGGTGCCGTATTTCGGCATCTGCTTCGGCATGCAGATGGCGGTGCTGGAGGCGGCGCGCAATCTGTGCGGCATCGAGGAAGCAAATTCGACCGAGTTCGGCAAAACTAAGGAACCGGTGGTCGGCCTGATGACCGAATGGCTTAAAGGCAACGAATTGCAGCGGCGTCAGGCTAATAGCGACCTCGGTGGTACTATGCGCCTCGGCGCTTATCCAGCGATACTGTCGCGCGGCAGCCGCGTCGCCGGCATTTACGGCACAACGGAAATCTCCGAGCGCCATCGCCACCGCTACGAGGTCAATACCGCCTACAAAGGAAGGCTCGAGCAGCGTGGCATGCGTTTTTCCGGTATGTCGCCCGACGGCATCCTGCCGGAGATCATCGAATACGAAGACCATCCCTGGTTCATCGGCGTGCAATTCCATCCCGAGTTGAAGTCGCGGCCGTTCGAGCCGCATCCGCTGTTCGCATCTTTCATCGGCGCGGCGGTCACGCGCAGCCGGCTGGTGTAATTTTTTACACCGACATTATACAAGCCGCGCGTGAATTAATGCCGGAAAAATAACTTGCAAACGTTACGTGCGTCTTTTGCATTTTTATTTTTACAAAAATTATGTCGCACGAGTTTTGTTAGCGAGGAAGCTATTTGAAATCTCAGAACCGGCGCAGTCGATTGAACACGCTGCGCTGTGCAGTTTAACTCTGAGGAATTGGAAATGCGCTACGCGATGTTCGTCGTCATGATGCTGTTTGTTGGTTTCGCCACCCCGACATGGGCGGGAACGAAGGCCGCTCCGGCAGCGCCACTTTCAACGCCGACCTTTGATGATTGTTACCGTCTCGGCTGGGTGCGCGGCGTCCATGTAGAGCTCGGCGAGCTCCCTGGTTGGAATGACCAATGCATGGCCGGCAAGATCCCTTTCGACAGCGGTAATCCTGCGTGCGGCGCGGGTCGAAATAGCTGTCCCCTCGCGCCACAGTGGCTACACGCCGCGCTCGCGCGGCAAGCGTTCAGTGCGGACCGTGCCGGTTAAAAAGCGCTGCGGTCCACGCTTTTATGCCGTGCGCAACGGCCTCTGAGAGTATTTCATCGGCTCATGGTGGAGCAGGGTCGGGTGGCGTAACACCGGTTGCGTTCGCGCGCGCCGCGGCCGATAAATCTTCGGCATTAGCAGCCGGAGGCCCCCATGATCCACGAAATGCGTCACTATATCTGCGTTCCCGGACGTCTGCCGGCGCTGCTGAAGCGCTTCGAGACCAAGACGCTGACGCTCTGGAAGAAGCACGCCTTCAATCCGGTCGGTTTCTGGACCGTGCTGATCGGTAATGGCAATAACGAGCTGTATTACTTGCTGGCTTGGGACTCGCTCGCCGACCGCGAAAAGAAATGGAACGCATTCATGTCCGATCCGGAATGGATCGCGGCCCGCGCCGACAGCGAAAAGGACGGGCCGATCCTCGCCAAGATCAACAATAAGATACTGGTACCGACAGCGTTCTCGCCGATGAAGTAGCAAGCCCGCCAATGCCCCGAGGCCTCGACCATATCGTTCACGCCGTGCGCGATCTCGATGCCGCGGCCGCGCTCTATCGGAACCTTGGCTTCACCGTCGGTGCGCGCAACCGGCATCCCTGGGGCACACACAATTACATCATCCAGTTCCCCGGTGTGTTTATCGAGCTGTTGACGCTCGCCGAGCCTGACAAACTCGGCGGCGACGGTTTTTCGACGCTGTTCGGGCGATACACCGGCGACTTTCTCAAGCGCCAAGAGGGCCTGTCTCTACTCATTCTGGAATCGAAAGATGCGCGCGCCGACGAAGCCAATTTCCGAGCCGCCGGTATCGCCGGCTCCGAGGTCATGCGTTTCGAGCGCGAAGGCAAACGGCCGGACGGCTCTGCGGTCAAGGTCGCTTTCTCGCTCGCCTTTGCCGCGAACAAAGGCGCGCCCGATATTCATTTCGCCACCTGCCAGCAGCATTTCCCGGAGAATTTCTGGAACCCGGTGTTTCAGAAGCACGCCAACAGCGTCTCCGCCATTGCCGGCGTAGTCGTTGTCGCCGGCGAGCCGGCACGCCACGCCGCCTTCATGCAAAACTTCGCCGGCGCGCCGGTGCGAGCGGTCACTGACGGTCTCGCCATCGCCACCCCGCGCGGCGCTATTGAGGTGGTGACGCCGGCCGCCTTCCTGCATCGGTATGGCGTCAATCCGCCGGATGTCTCACGCGGTGCGCGACTGGCGGCGCTATGTTTTGTTGCCGCCGATGCCAGCCTGTTGCAGGGCGCGCCGGAGGTCGCGGGGCTTGCCGGCCTTTACGCCGGCACTGCCGCCGTTATCGGCCAGGAAGATGCCATGGGCGCAGTGCTGATATTCGAGCCCGATCGGGGCGGCCCCGCCCGTTGACCGCGCGGCTTTGCCGTTTCATGGTCGCGCCCGCGAGGGCAAACCGGCTTGGAACAGAAACCCAACTCGACCGTGACCGTCGGCGCCGTGCGTTTCGGCAACGATCTACCGCTGGCGTTGATCGCCGGCCCCTGCGCGCTGGAAAGCCGCGCGCATGCCATGGAAACGGCGACGGCGCTCAAGGAGATCGCCGCGCGCGTCGGCATCGGTCTCGTCTACAAGACAAGTTTCGACAAGGCCAACCGGACGTCCGCCAAAAGCGTCCGCGGCATCGGGCTTGACGCCGCACTGCCGATTTTTGCGGAAATCCGCAGCAGTCTGAAAATTCCCGTGCTCACCGACGTGCACGACGCTTCGCATTGCATGGTGGTAGCTTCCGCGGTGGACGTACTGCAAATCCCCGCTTTTCTTTCCCGGCAGACCGACCTGTTGATTGCCGCCGCCAAGACCGGCAAGCCCATCAACGTGAAAAAGGGGCAGTTCCTGGCGCCGTGGGACATGGAAAACGTGATCGATAAGATCACCGGCGCCGGCAACAACAACGTGTTGGTGACCGAACGCGGCGTTTCCTTCGGCTACAACACACTTGTCTCCGACATGCGCGCGCTGCCTATCCTCAAGCGCACGGGCGCGCCGGTCATCTTTGACGCCACACATTCCGTGCAGCAGCCGGGCGGGCAGGGTGCTTCCTCCGGCGGCGAGCGCGAATTCGTGCCGGTGCTCGCACGCGCGGCGGTCGCGGTCGGCGTTGCCGGCGTGTTCATCGAGACGCATCAGGATCCCGACCGCGCGCCGTCCGACGGACCCAATATGATGCCGCTCAAGGAGATGGAGCCACTCTTGCGCGTGCTGGTCGAATTCGACCGCCTGGCGAAACGCGCATGATCCCGAAAAGTGGAAAAACTGTTCGAATAAGATCATGCGCGAAATAAAAAAGCGCTGAACCGCGCCAAGCCGGCCCTGATGATCCGCAACCTTAATCTCCTGGCATTCGTCGTGTTCGCGAGCGCGTTGTTCATGCGCTCGACCGATCCGATCATTCCGCAAATTGCCATCGGATTGAATGTGGAGCCGGCAACCGCCGCGTTGCTGAGCACCGCCTTTACCTTACCCTATGCGCTGGTGCAGCCGATGCTCGGCGTACTCGCCGACACGTTCAACAAGGCGCGGCTCATGCTGCTTTGTTTGTTCATCCTCAGCGCGGCGACGCTCGTTTGCGCGCTGGCGCCGAGCTTTGAAGTGCTGATGGCGGCGCGCGTGGTTGCCGGGCTTGCCTCCGGCGGCGTCGTGCCGATTTCGTTTGCGCTGGTCGGCGACAATTTCCCGGTGCGCGAACGGCAAGTGGCGATGGGCCGCGTGTTGTTCGCAATCATGACCGGAAATCTGCTCGGCGCGACCTGCGCCGGCGTGATCGGCGACTGGCTCGGCTGGCAAGGAGTGTTCTTCGTGATCGGCGGCTTCGGCATCGTCGCATTGGCGGCCGCCGTTCCGGGCTTGCGCGGATTGGGCGAGGCCACCGGCCGCTTCGATCTATCGACGCTGCGGGCAAACTACCGGACGATCTTCCGCAACCCGCTGGCCAAGGTCTGCTTCGGCGCCGTGATTATGGAGGCCGTGTTCATGTACGGCATGTTTCCCTATATCGCCACGATGTTGCGCCAAGCGGGCGAGCCCCGCGCGGCGATTGCCGGCGTGGTGCTCGCGGGCTTCGGCATCGGCGGCGCGCTCTATAGCGTTTTCGTGTCGCGCATACTCGGTTTTCTCGGCGAACAGCGCATGATGCGCATCGGCGGCGCGACCATGGGCTTTTGCCTACTGGTGATCGCGGCGCGCGCGGCCTGGCCGCTGCAATTTGCCACTTTCGCGCTGCTCGGCTTCGGCTTTTACATGCTGCACGCGGTCATCCAAATTTACGCCAGCGAACTCGCGCCGGCCGCGCGCGGCTCGGCCATGGCGCTACATTCGTTCTTTTACTTTCTTGGCCAGGCCGCTGGGCCGGTTGTCTACGGCGCCGGACTCAATAGCGGCATCGGTCTCGGACCGGTTCTGGTGTTCGGCAGCGTGGTGCTCGCCGGTACCGGGTTGGCCTGCGCGCACTGGCTGCGGCGGCCGGAGCCCGCAGTGGTTTAGCCGCGCCCGCGATAGGGCTTAACGCCCTGGTCGGGCAGCCAGACACCTTTCGGCAAGCGCCCGGCCTGCCAGAACACGTCGATCGGCATGCCGCCGCGCGGATACCAATAGCCGCCGATGCGCAGATATTTCGGCTTGAGCAACGCGACCAGTTTCTTGCCGATGGCGACCGTGCAGTCCTCGTGGAAGGCCCCGTGATTGCGGAAACTTGCGAGATAAAGCTTGAGCGACTTCGACTCGAGCAGGAACCGTCCTGGCACATAGTCGATCACCAAATGGGCGAAGTCGGGCTGGCCGGTGATCGGGCAAAGACACGTGAATTCCGGCGCGGTGAAGCGGGCGACGTAGTCGGTCTCCGCATGCGGATTGGGCACGCGGTCGAGCACCGCGTCCTTGGGCGACGCCGGAGTGCGCGTTGGGCTGCCGAGCTGTAGCGTTTTCTTGGCCATCGGCCGACTATTGGCCCGCTTTCTTAAGGAATGACAAGACCCACTGCGGCCTGTAGAAACGCCCCGAAAACCGGGAACCGCCATGACCGCCATTACCGACATTATCGGCCGCGAGATCCTCGACAGCCGCGGCAATCCGACCGTCGAAGTCGATGTCATCCTGGAGGACGGCTCGAAGGGCCGCGCGGCGGTGCCCTCCGGCGCCTCGACCGGGGCGCATGAGGCGGTCGAATTGCGCGACGGCGACAGGGCGCGCTACGGCGGCAAGGGCGTGGGCAAGGCGGTCGGCGCGGTCAACGGCGAAATCTTCGACGCACTCGGCGGCATGGAGGCCGAGGCGCAGGCCAAGATCGACGAAACGCTGATCGCGCTCGACGGCACGCCCAACAAAGGCCGCCTCGGCGCCAATGCCATTCTCGGCGTGTCGCTCGCTGCCGCCAAGGCCGCGGCCATCGCCAAGCGCGAGCCGCTTTACCGGTACGTCGGCGGCACCGCGGCCCGCCTGCTCCCCGTGCCGATGATGAACATCGTCAATGGCGGCGTGCATGCCGACAATCCGATCGACTTCCAGGAATTCATGATTATGCCGGTGGGCGCAGCGAGCTTTGCCGAAGCCTTGCGCGCCGGTTCGGAAATTTTCCATACGCTCAAGGCGCAGCTCAAATCGATGGGCCTCAACACCAATGTCGGCGACGAGGGCGGCTTTGCGCCGGACCTTAAATCGGCGGAAGCCGCGCTCGACATCGTCATGCAGGCAATCGACAAAGCCGGCTACAAGCCAGGCGGTGACGTGATGATCGCGCTCGATCCGGCGGCGAGCGAATTCTTCAAGGACGGAAAATACGTCTACGCGGGCGAAGGCAAGACCCGCTCGCCGCAACAACAGGCGGAATATCTCTCGCAACTTGCCGGCAACTATCCCATCGTGTCGATCGAGGACGGCATGGCGGAAGACGATTGGGAGGGATGGAAAATCCTCACCGACCTGATCGGCGGCAAGTGCCAATTGGTCGGCGACGATATTTTCGTCACCAACGTGACGCGGCTTGCGCGCGGCATCAAGGAAGGCATCGGCAATTCGATCCTGGTCAAGGTCAACCAGATCGGTACGCTCACCGAGACGCTGGCGACCGTCGAGATGGCGCACAAGGCCGGCTACACCGCAGTGATGTCGCATCGCTCCGGCGAGACGGAAGATTCTACCATCGCCGATCTCGCCGTCGCCACCAATTGTGGGCAGATCAAGACCGGCTCGCTCGCCCGCGCCGACCGCACCGCCAAATACAACCAGCTGCTGCGCATCGAGGAAGAATTGGGACCTCAGGCGAAATTCGCCGGCCGCGGCGCCCTGAAAGCGGCCGGTTAATCGTTTTGGCGGCGGCTGGCGTTTCAGGCTAGTATCGTCCGGATTTTCGAGCACGGGCTTGAACCATGGACCAGACCACGTCGCTTACGTTCCGCGACCGCCGCAGGGCGATTGAGCACCTTGCCGCGTTTGTCGTGCAATCGATCGAGGCTGCGCGCGCGGTCGACAAGCCGTTTTTCCATCTCGAATTCGACCGCGTCTTTCCCGACGACGTCTATGCGCAAATCCTCGCGCTGATGCCGGAGGCGACCGACTACCGCCCGATGCACGGCCGCAGCAAGGGCCACGATCTCACTGACGGCACGCATACGCGGGTGAAGATCGACCTGTTCCCCGAATATATCCGCAATCTGCCGGCCGAAAAACGCACGCTGTGGGACGTGGTCGGCCGCGCGCTCTGCGCGGAGCCGGTCAAGCAAGCCTTCATCCGGCGCCTAGCACCGGGTCTTTCGAAACGTTTCGGTGCCGACTTCGCCAAGGTCGGCATGTACCCGATCCCGATCCTCACCCGCGATATCCCCGGCTATCTGATCACGCCGCACACCGACACGCGCTGGAAGGGGATCACGGTGCAGCTTTATCTGCCCAAGGACGATGCCAACACCGACATCGGCACCATCTTTCACGAGAAGCTTCCCGACGGTTCGATGCCGAAGAAAGCGCGGATGCGCTTTGCGCCCAACACCGGCTACGCCTTCGCCGTCGGTACCGACACCTGGCACTCGGCCGATGCGGTACATAACCGAGTCAAGAGCCGCGATTCGATCCTGCTCACGTATTTCGTCGACCAGGGCCTGCTGCGGAACTTCCGCAACCGCGGCAAGCGGGTCGGCAATTTCGTGCTCAACGAGATCCGGCAATACGTGCCGGTTTGAGCCGCGGGCCGCGCGCATTAAAACCGCCTTAACGCGAATAACCGATTCTGCGGCGCCATGGTTTCGCATCCGCGCCGCCGTACCATCCTGACCGTGCTCGGGCTTTACGCCTTCGCCGCGCTATTCATCGGCTATTTCGCGGTCAATGCCTTCACCGGCAATCACGGCTTGCGCGCGCAGGCCGATCTCGACCAGCAGCTTGCCACCATGCAGGGCGAACTGACGCGCCTGAAGACCGAGCGCGCGTTGTGGGAGCGGCGGGTGGCGCTCTTACGCTCCGACCGCATCGATCCCGACATGCTGGACGAGCGCGCCCGAGCGTTGCTCGGCTTCGCCGACCCGCGCGACCTGACGCTGCTCATCCACCCGCGCTAATCAGGCAGCGCCTTCCACAGTCCGTCCGGTAATTTTCGGCCAAATTCCGGTCATTTTCCGCAATCGAGCCGGGCGGCCTCGCGCTTCCGCCCCCCGGGGATTTACGCTATTGGGAAGTCAAAGCCGAACCGAGCCCGTCGCAACCGCCCGGACGCTTTCGCAGGGAGAGCCAATGGCCGTCGCTAAGAAAAGCCCCAGCGCCGGCGCCCAGGAGCCGGCCGCTCCGGTCGCCAATTTCAGCAAGGAGCAGGAGTTTGCCGCCTACCGGAGCATGCTGACCATCCGCCGCTTCGAGGAAAAGGCGGGTCAGATGTACGGCATGGGGCTGATCGGCGGCTTCTGCCACCTCTATATCGGCCAGGAGGCGGTGGTGGTCGGCATGCAGATGGCGCTCAAAGCCGGCGACGAGGTGATAACCGGCTACCGCGACCACGGCCACATGCTGGCCTGCGGCATGGATCCCAAGGGCGTGATGGCGGAACTCACCGGCCGCACGCATGGCTATTCCAAGGGCAAGGGCGGCTCGATGCACATGTTCAGCGTCGAGAAGGGCTTCTTCGGCGGCCACGGCATCGTCGCCGCCCAGGTGCCGCTCGGAACAGGCCTTGCGTTCGCCAACCGCTACCGCGGCAACGACAATATTTCGGTGACCTATTTCGGCGACGGCGCCACCAACCAGGGCCAGGTCTACGAGAGCTTCAACATGGCGGAGCTGTGGAAGCTCCCCGTCATCTATGTGATTGAGAACAACCGCTACGCCATGGGCACCTCGCTCGCGCGTGCCTCGGCGCAGGTGAACCTGTCGAAACGCGGCGCCTCGTTCAACATTGCGGGCGAACAGGTGGACGGCATGGACGTGCGCGCGGTCAACGCGGCCGGCGCCAAGGCCGCCGAATGGTGCCGCGCCGGCAAGGGACCCTACATTCTGGAAATGCTCACCTACCGTTATCGCGGCCACTCGATGTCGGACCCGGCGAAATACCGCACGCGCGAGGAAGTGGAAGAAGTGCGCACGCACCACGATCCGATCGACATGGCGCGCGCCCGCATCTTGGAGAAGAAGTTCGCCAAGGAAGACGAGTTGAAGAAAATCGATGGCGAGGTGCGCGACCTGATCAACCAAGCGTCGGAATTCGCCACCCACGATCCCGAGCCGGAGCCCTCCGAGCTTTACACCGACGTCTACCGGGTATGAGTAGGACCGCGTAACGCCCATGCCGATCGAAGTGCTCATGCCCGCGTTGTCGCCCACCATGGAGAAGGGCAACCTCGCCAAGTGGCTCAAAAAGGTGGGCGACCGCGTTAAGTCGGGCGACATCATTGCCGAGATCGAGACCGACAAGGCCACTATGGAGGTGGAAGCGGTCGACGAGGGCACGCTCGGCAAAATCCTCGTGCCCGAAGGCACCGCCGATGTCGCGGTCAACACGCCGATCGCGGTGATCCTGAACGACGGCGAGGACAGCTCGGCGATCAAGGAGGCCAAGCCCGCCGCGCGAGCCAAGCCGGCTCCGCCCGCCGCGCCGGCGGAAAAACCGCAAACCAAATCTGAAACCCAGCCCGCGCCGCAATCGGCACCCGCGCCGGAAGCGCCGGCCGTGCATGCCGCCGCCGATCCCGACATTCCCGAAGGCACCGAGATGGTCACCATGACCATGCGCGAAGCGCTGCGCGACGCCATGGCCGAGGAAATGCGGCGCGACAAAGATGTGTTCGTGATGGGCGAGGAGGTCGCCGAGTATCAGGGCGCCTACAAGGTCACGCAAGGGCTGCTGCAGGAATTCGGCGACAAACGCGTCATCGACACGCCGATCACCGAGCACGGTTTCGCCGGTTTAGGCGTCGGCGCAGCGCTCGCCGGCTTGAAACCGGTCGTCGAGTTCATGACCTTCAACTTCGCCATGCAGGCGATGGACCAGATCATCAATTCCGCCGCCAAGACGCTCTACATGTCGGGTGGGCAGATGGGCTGCTCGATCGTGTTTCGCGGCCCGAACGGCGCCGCCGCGCGCGTCGCCGCCCAGCACAGCCAGGATTATTCGTCCTGGTATTCGCACGTTCCGGGCTTGAAGGTGATCACGCCGTCGAACGCCGCCGACGCCAAGGGCCTGTTGAAGGCGGCGATCCGCGATCCAAACCCGGTGATCTTTCTGGAAAACGAAATCCTCTACGGCCACTCCTCGCCAGTGCCGAAGCTCGATGACTTCGTGCTGCCGATCGGCAAGGCGCGCATCGCGCGCGCCGGTTCCGACGTGACCATTGTCGCCTGGTCGATGGGTATGTCCTATGCGGTGAAAGCCGCCGAGGAACTGGCCGGGCAAGGCATTGAGGCGGAGGTCATCGACCTGCGCACGCTCAAGCCGATGGACACCGAAACCATCGTCGAGTTGGTGAAAAAGACCGGACGCGCGGTAACGGTCGAGGAGGGCTGGGCGCAATCCGGCGTCGGCGCCGAAATCGCCGCGCGCATCATGGAGCACGCCTTCGATTATCTCGACGCGCCGGTGCTGCGCGTCACCGGCAAGGACGTGCCGATGCCTTACGCGGCGAATTTGGAAAAGCTGGCGCTGCCGTCCGTCGCCGAAGTGGTCGAGGCGGCGAAAGCCGTCTGCTACCGGTAGGCCACGATGCCCACCAACATCCTCATGCCGGCGCTGTCGCCCACCATGGAGAAGGGCAACCTGGCGCGTTGGCTGAAGAAGGAGGGCGACAAGATCAAGTCGGGCGACGTTATTGCGGAAATCGAGACCGACAAGGCGACCATGGAATACGAGGCGGTCGATGAAGGCACGCTCGCCAAGATCGTGGTGCCGGAGGGCACGCAGGACGTCGCAGTGAATTCGGTGATTGCGGTGCTCGCCGGCGAGGGCGAGGACGTGAAAGCGGCGGCAGGCAGCGCGCAAACCGCACCGACACCGAAACCGGCCGAAGCGCCCAAGTCGCAGGCGGCGGCACCGAAGCCTGTGACCCCCGCGCCGCAATCGGTACCGCCTCCGAAACCTGTCGTGGCGCCCGCGCCGCAACCCGCCGCGGCGAGCGATGGAAACCGCGTCTTCTCCTCGCCGCTCGCGCGCCGCCTCGCCAAGGAAGCCAAAATCGATCTTTCGCGCGTGCAGGGTTCCGGCCCGCACGGGCGCGTTATCGCGCGCGATATCGATGCGGCGAAAGCGGGCAAGGGCCTGCGTGCGCCCGGCGCCGCGCCTACCGCTGCAGCCGCGATGCCGCCGCCGGCGACGCCCTCCGACGCACAAATCCGTGCGCTCTTCCAAGACGGTTCCTACGACTTTGTGCCGCACGACCAGATGCGTAAGATCATCGCGCAGCGGCTCACGCTGTCGAAGCAGACCATCCCGCATTTCTATCTCACGCTTGACTGCGACATCGGCAAGCTGCTGGCCGCGCGCGAGGAGATCAATGCCGCCGCTCCCGTGAAAGGCGGCATGCCGGCCTATAAGATTTCGGTCAACGATTTCGTCATCAAGGCGCTGGCCCTTGCTCTGCAAACAGTGCCCGACGCGAACGTGACCTGGACCGAAGCGGGGATGCTGCATCATCACCATTCCGACATCGGCGTGGCGGTGGCGATCCCCGGCGGGCTGATCACGCCGGTGGTGCGCAACGCCGAGACGAAGTCGCTCTCCACCATCTCCAACGAAATGAAGGACTACGCCGCGCGCGCGCGGACCCGCCACCTGAAACCGCAGGAATACCAGGGCGGCTCGACCGCGATTTCCAATCTCGGCATGTACGGCATCAAGGATTTCGCCGCGGTGATCAATCCGCCGCACGCCACCATTCTCGCCGTCGGCACCGGAGAAGAGCGCGCGGTGGTGCGCAACGGCCAACTTGCGGTCGCCACTATCATGACGGTGACGCTGTCGACCGACCACCGCGCGGTCGACGGCGCGCTCGGCGCCGAACTGATGAAGGCGTTCAAGACGCTGATCGAAAATCCGGTGATGATGGTGGTGTGATGGCCGACACGTCCTTCGACGTCATCATCATCGGCTCCGGGCCTGGCGGCTATGTCACCGCCATCCGCGCGGCGCAGCTTGGCTTCAAGACGGCCATCGTCGAGCGCGATTATCTCGGCGGCATCTGCCTCAACTGGGGCTGCATCCCGACCAAGGCGCTGCTGCGTTCGGCGGAAATTTATCACTACATGCAGCACGCCAAGGATTACGGGCTGAAAGCCGACAACGTCTCATACGATCCGGCGGCGGTGGTGAAGCGCTCGCGTGGCGTCGCCAAGCGCCTCAATGACGGCGTCAGTTTTTTGATGAAGAAGAACAAAGTGTCGATCGTTTGGGGCGAAGCCTCGATCGACGCGCCTGGCAAAGTGACCGTGAAGGCGTCAAAGAGCGAAGCGCCGAAAGGCGCGTTGGGCGCAGGCGCCTACCAAGCCAAGCACATCATCATCGCCACCGGCGCGCGGCCGCGCGTGTTGCCCGGCCTCGAACCCGACAAGAAACTGGTATGGACCTATTTCGAGGCCATGGTGCCGCCAACGATTCCGAAATCGCTGCTGGTGGTCGGCTCCGGCGCCATCGGCATCGAGTTCGCCTCGTTCTTCCGCACGCTCGGTTCCGAGGTGACCGTGGTCGAGGTGCTGCCGCAAATTCTCCCCGTCGAGGACCACGAAATCCAGACGTTTGCCCGCAAGAGTTTCGAGAAACAGGGCATCAAGATCCATACCAGCGCCAAGGTCACCAAGCTCGACAAAAAAGCCGACAGCGTCGTCGCCACCATCGAGGCGGCTGGCAAGACGCAGACGCTGGAAGTCGAGCGCGTCATTTCCGCCGTCGGCGTCACCGGCAATATTGAAAATCTCGGGCTTGAAAAGCTCGGCGTTAAGACCGAGCGCGGCTGCGTCGTGGTCGATGCACTCAACAAGACAAACGTGCCGGGCATTTACGCCATCGGCGACGTGTCCGGCCCACCGATGCTCGCGCACAAGGCCGAGCACGAAGGGGTCATCTGTATCGAGGCGATCAAGAGCCTGCATCCGCACCCGATGAACAAACTGATGATCCCCGGCTGCACGTATTGTACGCCGCAGATCGCCTCCGTCGGCCTCACCGAACAGGCCGCGAAGGACAAGAAGGTCGACATCCGCGTCGGCCGCTTTCCTTTCGTCGGCAACGGCAAGGCGATCGCGCTCGGTGAGGACCAAGGCCTGGTCAAGGTCATCTTCGACAAGAAAACCGGGCAATTGCTCGGCGCCCATATGGTCGGGGCCGAGGTTACTGAACTGATCCAGGGCTATGTCGTCGCCATGAACCTGGAGACAACGGAAGAAGAATTGATGCACACGGTTTTTCCGCATCCGACATTGTCGGAGATGATGAAGGAAGCGGTGCTCGACGCCTATGGGCGCGTATTGAATATGTAGGCGCGCAATGACGCGCCAATAAAAGTGGGAGAACGTCGATGGCCAAGTTCGACAGCATTCTGGGAACCGTCGGCAACACGCCGGTAGTCAAGATCAACAAACTGGGACCGAAGGGCATCAACCTCTACGCCAAGGTCGAGGCCTTCAACCCGCTCGGCTCGGTCAAGGACCGGCTCGCCCTTGGCGTCATCGAGGCGGCGGAAAAGGACGGAACGCTCAAGCCAGGGCAGACGGTGATCGAGGCGACCTCCGGCAATACCGGCATCGGGCTGGCCATGGTCTGCGCCGCCAAGGGCTATCCGCTGGTCGTCACCATGGCGGAGACTTTCAGCGTGGAGCGGCGCAAGCTGATGCGCTTTCTCGGCGCCAAGGTTATTCTGACTCCGGCCGCCGAGCGCGGCATGGGCATGGTGCTCAAGGCGCAGGAGCTCGCCAAGACACACGGCTGGTTCATGACGCGCCAGTTCGAAAACGAGGCCAATGCCGACATGCACACGCGCACCACGGCGCGCGAGATCGTCAACGACTTCAAGGGCGAGAAGCTCGATTACTGGGTCACCGGCTTCGGCACCGGCGGCACGCTCAAAGGCGTCGCGCGCGTGCTAGCCAAGGAGCGGCCGGACACCAAGATCGTGCTGTGCGAGCCGGCCGACGCGCCGATGCTGACCAGCAAGACACCGCAGGAGCGCAATGCGGACGGCACGCCGGCCAAGGCCAATCCGGCGTTCAAGCCGCATCCGATGCAGGGCTGGAGCCCTGACTTTATCCCGAAACTGACCGGCGACGCGGTCGATAGCGGCGTCATTAGCCGCATTATGACCATCGCCGGCGCCGACGCCATGAAATGCTCGAAGGCGCTGGCGCAGCAGGAAGGCATTTTCGTCGGCATCACCGCCGGCGCGACCTTCGCCGGCGCGCTGGAAGTGTGCAAGGACGCAGCCCCAGGCTCCACCGTGCTCGCCATGCTTCCCGACACCGGCGAGCGCTATCTCTCGACGCCGCTGTTTGCCGACGTGGGCGTCGACATGAACGACGACGAAATAAAGATTTCCAATTCGACTCCGAACCACCGGATGCCGCCAAAGGCGGGCTAGAGCGGGGACGCGCCATGGGCATCTTCACCTGGATCGTGATCGGCCTGGTCGCCGGTTGGCTGGCGACGCAAATCCTCGGCGGCCGTGGCGGCCTGTTGTACAATCTCGCCGTCGGCCTGGTCGGCGCCATCGTCGGCGGCTTCTTGTTCGAGAAGCTCAATTTGCACGTGATGCCGGATTTCTGGGGCAATCTGATCACCGCCACCATCGGCGCAATCATTTTCCTCGCCATCTGGCGGGCGATCCGCAAGGCGTGACCTTGCGGCCACGGCGCGGCAGCCGTAAGTAATGCGCATGGCCGTCGTTTACGACATCAATCAGCCGCGCCCGCGCCATCCGGAAAAGGTGCATCGGCCGGTTTCGCCGGTGCGACGGAAGCCGGAGTGGATCCGCGTCAAGGCGCCAGTGTCAGCGGGGTACGCCGAGACGCACGCGATCATGCGCGCCAACGGTCTGCTCACCGTCTGCGAGGAGGCCGGCTGCCCGAACATTGGCGAGTGCTGGGAGAAGAAGCACGCCACCTTCATGATCATGGGCGACACCTGCACACGCGCTTGCGCCTTCTGCAACGTAAAAACCGGGCTTCCGGGCGTTCTCGATCCCAACGAGCCCGCTTATGTCGGTGAGGCGACTGCCAAGCTGGGCTTAGCCCATATCGTCGTCACCTCGGTCGACCGCGACGATCTCGCCGACGGCGGCGCACGGCATTTCGCCGAAACCATCCGCGCCATTCGCGCACGCTGCCCGCAAACCACTATCGAAGTGCTGACGCCCGATTTTCTGCGCAAGGACGGCGCGCTGGAGAGCGTCATCGAGGCCAAGCCAGACGTGTTCAACCACAATCTCGAAACCGTGCCGGCGCTTTACCTCAGCGTGCGGCCGGGCGCGCGCTATTTCCATTCGCTGCGCCTGTTACAGCAGGCGAAGGAGCTCGACCCCGCGATGTTCACCAAGTCGGGCATCATGCTGGGTCTGGGCGAGGAGCGGAACGAGGTGTTGCAGGTGATGGACGATTTGCGTTCGGCCGATGTCGACTTCCTCACCCTCGGGCAATATCTACAACCGACTCGCAAGCATCACGAGGTGATGCGTTTCGTGCCGCCCGACGAGTTCGAGGCGCTGAAAACCATCGCCTATGCGAAGGGTTTCCTGATGGTGGCGGCCTCGCCGCTGACGCGCTCCTCGCATCACGCCGGCGAGGATTTCGCGCGCCTGAGAGCCGCGCGCGCCGCGCAGCGCTAACGCATGCCGCAATTTTCGACCAAGCGCCGCGTCCGCCACAGCGCGGCCGAGATGTTCGATCTGGTCGCAGACGGCGAAAACTATCCCAAGTTTGTGCCGCTGTGTAGCGATCTGCGCGTGAAAAGCCGCACTGACAAAGGTAATGGCGTCACCGTGCTGGTGGCTGACATGACGGTCGCCTACAAGGTGATCCACCAGACTTTCACCAGCCGCGTCACGCTCGACCGGCCGAATTTGAAAATCCTGGTCGAATACGTCGACGGCCCGTTCAAGTTCATGCACAACCGCTGGGCGTTCCGAGCGACCGGCGTGCGCGCCTGCGAAGTCGAATTCTTCATCGAGTACGAATTCGCCAGCCGTGCGCTCGGCATGCTGATGGGCGCCATGTTCGACACCGCGTTCCGTAAATTCGCCGCTGCCTTCGAACAGCGCGCGGACAAGGTCTACGGTCGCTAGGGCTGAGCGAATGACCCCAAAGCCGCGCGCGATTGGACCTGACAGTTTATTGTTCTTCGGAACACTTGCCGCCCTTAACGCCGCGATCCTCACGGCAAAATTCAGCCTCTGGCGCGCCAACGCGCTGCAGGCAGACTGGACCTATTACAACGACATTTTCTGGAATACGAATTTCCACGATCTTTGGCTGTTCAGCTACGACCGCTTCAAAGTTCATGGCTAAATCACTTATCTCAACGAACATTTCGCGCCGCTGCTGATACCACTCGCGGCAATCTATCGGCTCATGCCGTGGCCGCACGCATTCCTGCTGATGCTGCACGGTGCGTCGCCGATCCTTGCTTCGATCGGCATTCGCGCGATCGGAATGCGGTTGCTCGGTGACCGCAAACTCGCGACCGTCATCGCGTTGGTCTATGCGTTCAATCCCGGCATCCTTTGGCCGACGATCAGTTTAGCCTATGCAGCCGCTTCAGCAATTCGCGAATGGTCTGCGGCAGCGCTGCTTCCTCATTGAAGCAGGGCGCCACAAAGGCGATCAGCGGCTTATCGGCAGAGCTTATGCAATTACTTTCGTGCAAGCATTATCGCATATTCATGATTGCGCTAAATTCCGCAGCATCGCCAGCGCTTGCAGCACTGATTTGTGCCGCACTTCGCCGCGCCCGATATCGCCGTAGCGCATTTCGGCGTGAATGAGCTTGCCGTTGCGCGCGGCCGCCGCGAAATGCACCAGCCCGACCGGCTTGTCCGGGCTGCCGCCGCCGGGGCCGGCGATACCGGTGATGGCGACCACGATATCGGCGCCGCCTTTGCCGAGTGCGCCGCGCGCCATTGCCTCGGCGGTTTGCCGGCTGACGGCGCCATGCTCGCGCAAAGTGTCGGCCGATACACCGAGCATCCGTTGTTTGGCGGAGTTCGAATAGACGATGAGACCGTGATCCACCACGTCGGACGAGCCGGCGATATCGGTCAGCGCGCCGGCCACCAGCCCGCCGGTGCAGGATTCAGCGGTTGCGACTTTCCAGCCGCGCGCCCGGCAAAGATCAAGCACGGCGCTGGCGGCGGCGCGCGTGTCCGCGCTCATGGCGTGCCCCATGGCAGCAGCACCGTCGCCGTCGCAAAGGCGGCGATGCCTTCGCCGCGGCCGGTGAAGCCGAGTTTTTCGCTGGTGGTCGCCTTGACCGCCACGCGGCCAATATCGATGCCGGCAAGCCGCGCGATTTCGCTGCGCATGGCGTCGCGATGCGGACCGATTTTTGGCGTCTCGCAGACCAACGTGAGATCGAGATGGGCGATACGGCCGCGGCGCGCGGTAACGCGATCCACCGCGAAAGCGAGAAACCGGCCGGACGAGGCGTTGCGCCATTGCGGATCGCTGGGCGGGAAATGCGCGCCGATGTCGCCCTCGGCCAGCGTGCCAAGAATGGCGTCGGTGAGCGCATGCAGCGCGACGTCCGCGTCGGAATGGCCGATCAGCGCTCGGTCGTGCGGAATCCGAATGCCACCGAGCGTGACGTGATCGCCAATATCCGCACTTTGCCCGAATGCATGCACGTCGATGCCGGTGCCCATGCGCACGTCGCCGAGAGAAGAAAACTGCGCAGCTTCGGCGCGGGCGAAATCGCTCTCATCGGTGATTTTGATGTTGCCGGCCTCGCCGGGAAACACGCTGACCTTCAGGCCCGCCCATTCGGCGAGTGCGGCGTCGTCGGTGAAGTCGTCGCGGCCTTGCGCGGCGGCGCGGCGGTGCGCCCCGAGCAGAGCGGGGAACGCGAAGCCTTGCGGCGTCTGCACCAGGCGCAGCGCATTGCGGTCGAGCGTCTGATGCACATGACCCTCTGCATCGACGATCTTGACCGTATCGGTCACCGGCAATGCCGGGATCGCAGCGCCGCTTATCTCGGTTGCCGCTATGGCGCGCGTGACCAGCGCACTCGTCGCGAAGGGTCGCGCCGCGTCGTGAATCAGAACGAGGTCTGGCTTGCGCGACGCGAGCGCCTCCAATCCGGCGCGTACGGAACTTTGCCGCGTCGCCCCGCCGAAGACTGGGGCGAGCGCATCGAGGTCGGCGGCGGCGACTTGGAAAGCCGCTACGTCGTCGCGATGAATGACCGGCTGGACGACGGCGACCTTCGGATGCTGCAACAGGGTGATCAGGCTCTGCCGGATCATCGGCGTGCCACTGATCGGCCTGAATTGCTTGGGCATATCGCCGCCCGCCCGCGACCCCCGTCCGGCGGCGACAATGACGGCCGCGACACCCGCCATGCTGTTAGTGCTCCTTGCCTTTGCGCTTGGCTTTAGCGCGTTCCTGCCGCAGCGGGAATGCATTACCCGCGAGGTTTGGCCCTTAAGCATGAACAACTTTTTGCAGTGCAGCACTTGCACACCCAGTCAAATTGGCTAAACTCTGAGCAATGAAAGGGGCCGCCTAAATGATAGGCAGTCATCGCATCGGGGGCGAAATCACGCAGATCGCAGCGGAATTTCTGCAAGTCGGCACCGTGAAGGTGCCGAACCGCGTGATTTTGGCTCCCATGTCGGGCATCACCGACGCTCCCTTCCGCCGGCTGGCGGAACGGCACGGCGCCGGCCTGGTCATTTCGGAAATGACGGCGAGCGCCGCCCTTGCGGAAGGTCAGCGCGAGGCGCGCGTGCGCAGCGAGGGGCGGGGTATTGCGATTCACGTCGTGCAGCTTGCCGGCTGCGAGGCGCATTGGATGGCGGAAGGCGCCCGCATCGCCCAGGCGCAAGGCGCACACATTATCGACATCAATATGGGCTGCCCGTCGAAGCAGGTGACAAATGGCGCCGCTGGCTCCGCGCTGATGCGCGACCTCGATCACGCGCTCGGTTTGATTGAGGCGACCGTCGCCGCCGTCGCAGTGCCGGTCACGCTGAAAATGCGGTTGGGCTGGGATCACGCCAGCGTCAATGCGCCGGAGCTCGCGCGCCGCGCGCAAGCTGCCGGCATTGCCATGATTACCGTGCACGGCCGCACCCGTTGCCAGTTCTACGCGGGCCGCGCCGATTGGTCGGCCGTGCGCAACGTGAAAGACGCCGTCGGCATCCCGGTCGTGGTCAATGGCGACATTCGGTCGTTCGACGACGCCAGTGACGCGCTCGCTGCCTCCGGCGCCGACGCCGTAATGATTGGCCGCGCCGCGCAAGGCCGCCCCTGGTTTCCCGGACAAGTCGCGCACTTTCTCGCGACGGGGACGCGCGAGACGACGCCGCCACTCGCCGAGCAATTTACTTTGATCGATACGCTTTATGACGAGATGCTGGCGCACCACGGACGAGCGATCGGCCGCCGGCACGCCCGCAAGCATCTGGCCTGGGCGCTCGATTCCGCGGCAGCGACCGCCGGTGTATCCCTGGATATGCTCAAGAACCATCGCGCCCGCGTGCTCACCGCCGAAGAACCGGCGCAGGCGCGCCGTCTATTGGCCGACGCCTACGACGCCTTTGCCTGGAGGGCCGCCGCGTGAGCCGCGCGCACGCCATCTCCACTATCGTCAATTCGCCGGCCGACGCTGTGCTGCACGCGCTGCCGCATCCGGTGATCATGGTCTCGCCCGACGGCCGGATCGCCGACGCCAATGTCGCCGCCGAACAATTCTTCGAGGCCTCGATTCCCGTGTTGCGCCGGCACATGCTCCGCGACTTGGTGCCGTTCGGCTCGCCGTTGCTCACGCTGATTGAGCAAGTGCGCCAGCGGGGCGCGGCGGTCAACGAATACAAGGTCGATCTCGCCACCCCGCGCAATCCGGGCGAGCGGCTGGTCGATCTCTTTGTCGGGCCGTTGCCGGAATATACCGACCACGTCGTCGTCATGCTGCAAGAGCGCACCATCGCCGACAAGATGGACCGCCAGCTCACCCATCGCGGCGCCGCCCGCTCGGTGATCGCGCTCGCCGCCATGCTGGCGCACGAGATCAAGAACCCGCTGTCCGGCATTCGCGGGGCCGCGCAACTGCTCGAGCAGTCGGCCGGCGACGACGACCGTTCGCTCACCAAGCTGATCTGCGACGAGACCGACCGCATCGTGAAGCTGGTCGACCGCATGGAGGTGTTCGCCGACGAGCGGCCGGTCGAGCGCGAGCCGGTCAATATCCACGTGGTGCTCGACCACGTGAAGCGCCTGGCGCAGACCGGGTTCGCCCGCCACATCAAGTTCGTCGAAGACTACGATCCGTCGCTGCCGCCAATTTTCGCCAACCGCGACCAACTGATTCAGGTCTTCCTCAATCTGGTGAAGAACGCCTGCGAGGCGATCGGCGAGAGCGCAATCGACGGCGAAATCCAACTGACCACCGCGTTCCGCCCGGGCGTGCGGCTGGCGGTGCCGGGCTCGAAGACGCGCGTGTCGCTGCCGCTCGAATTCTGCGTAAAGGACAACGGGCAGGGCGTGCCGGAAGACCTGATGCCGCATCTGTTCGACCCGTTCGTGACCACCAAGCAGAGCGGCAGCGGGCTGGGGCTGGCCCTGGTGGCCAAGATCGTCGGCGACCATGGCGGCATCATCGAATGTGAATCGCAATCACGGCGAACGACCTTTCGCGTGTTGATGCCGATCTACAGCGGCGATGGCGCCGTGGCGGAAGACGCGCCGCCGGTCCAGAGCCCGTGAGGTAGCACTATGCCGACGGGAAGCATTTTGGTTGCCGACGACGATGCCGCGATCCGCACCGTCCTCAATCAGGCTCTTTCGCGCGCCGGTTACGAAGTGCGTTCGACTGGTAATGCCGCGACCCTATGGCGCTGGGTCAGCCAGGGTGACGGCGATCTGATTATTACCGACGTCGTCATGCCGGACGAGAACGCCTTCGATCTGATCCCGCGCATCCGCAAGGCGCGACCCGATCTGCCGATCATCGTGATGAGTGCGCAGAACACCTTCATGACCGCCATCCGCGCCTCTGAACGCGGCGCTTACGAATATCTGCCGAAACCATTCGACCTTAAGGAACTGATCGCCATCGTCGGCCGCGCGCTGTCGGAACCGAAGGAAAAGCGCCCGGCGAGCGCCAAAAGCGAGGACTTCGACAGTATCCCGCTGGTCGGCCGCTCGCCGGCGATGCAAGAAATCTACCGCGTGTTGGCGCGGCTGATGCAGACCGATCTGACGGTGATGATCACCGGCGAATCCGGTACCGGCAAGGAACTGGTCGCGCGCGCGTTGCACGATTACGGCAAGCGGCGCAGCGGCACCTTTGTCGCCATCAACATGGCGGCAATCCCGCGCGACTTGATCGAGTCCGAGCTGTTCGGGCACGAGAAGGGCGCCTTCACCGGCGCCAATACGCGTAGTGCCGGCCGCTTCGAGCAGGCCGAGGGCGGTACGTTATTCCTCGACGAAATCGGCGACATGCCGATGGAGGCACAGACCCGGTTGTTGCGCGTGCTGCAGCAGGGCGAATACACGACCGTCGGCGGTCGCACGCCGATCAAGAGCGACGTGCGCATCATCGCCGCCTCCAACAAGGAGCTGCGGGTGCTGATCCAGCAGGGCCTGTTCCGGGAAGATCTTTTCTTCCGCCTCAACGTTGTGCCGTTACGGCTACCGCCCTTACGCGAGCGCATCGAGGACGTGCCCGACCTGATCCGCCATTTCTTCGCGCAAGCCCAGCGCGAGGGTCTGCCGCCCAAACAGATCGACCCGGCCGGCCTCGACCGCCTCAAGCGCCACCGCTGGCCGGGCAATGTGCGCGAATTGGAAAACCTGGCGCGCCGTTTGGCGGCGCTCTATCCGCAGGAGACCATCACGGCGGCGGTGATCGAATCCGAACTCGCGCAGCCCGCGCTGCCGGCGAGCAATGAAGAACCGCGCACGGACGAAAGTCTCAGCGCGGCGGTCGAACGCCACCTGACCGCCTATTTTTCCGGCTTCGACGACGCATTGCCGCCCGCCGGCCTTTATCACCGGGTCTTGCGCGAGATCGAATATCCGCTGCTGACGGCGGCGCTTGCCGCCACCCGCGGCAATCAGATCCGCGCCGCCGACTTGTTGGGCGTCAACCGCAATACGCTGCGCAAGAAGATCCGCGACCTCGATATTCAGGTTTTCCGCGGCGGCAATTAGCGCCTCGTCCTGGTAGAGTCTGCCTTCGGCACAGTCGGCGATGCGCCCCGGCTTTCCGGAAAGCCCCGGCGCGAACCCCTAGGGCCTGGTTTAGCCAAAAGCCCGCGGCCCGCCGAAAGTGTGGTTTTTGTGCCGCGCTTTTGTCGCAATTCGGCAACATTGTTGTATAAAAGCATCACTGCCGGGGAGGGACCGATGCCCCTCCGCGCCTACTCTTCCGGAGTCGCCAGGCTCCGCATCATCCACTGACAGGGGTCCATGAGCGCAGAACAGGCTGCCAGCGCCGATGCCGCGCTTGTCTCTTCGCCTGCCAAGCAGGGGGAAGCCTGGTTGCTCGGCCCGATTGCTGTCGGTCTCGCGCTACTTTCGGCCTTCGCCACCTTTATCGTTCTCGCCGACTTCACCCCGATCCCGCCGACCCACAATGTGGTCGTTACGCTGCTGCTGGTGAACGCGGTGGCGGTGCTGCTGCTGCTCGGCGTGATCGTGCGGGAAGTGTGGCAGGTGGTACAGGCCCGCCGCACTGGGCGGGCGGCCGCGCGGCTGCACGTGCGTATCGTCGGATTGTTCTCCATCATCGCCGCCGCGCCCGCGATCCTGGTGGCGATCGTCGCCAGCGTCACGCTCGATCGCGGCCTTGATCGGTTGTTTTCCACGCGTACGCGCGTGGCCATCGAGAATTCGATTATCGTGGCGGAGGCTTATTTGCGCGATCACGCGCAAATCGTGCGCTCCGACGTCATGGTAATCGCGATCGATCTGGCGCGCTCGAGCGACTCGTTCAAGCACGATCATGACAAACTGCAACAATATCTCACTTTCCAGGCTTCTGTGCGCGGATTGGGAGCCGCCATCGTCATCGACAAGGACGTCAAAGTCGTTGCCCGCGCCGACATCAACGTCAATCAGACGTTCGCCATGCCGCCGCGCGACGCCCTGCCGAGCATCACCGACGCCAAACCGCAGATCGTGCTCTTGCCGGATACCAATTATGTCGCGGCGGTCGTTAAGTTGCGAAATTTCGACGACGACTATCTTTACGTAACCCGCCTGCTCGATCCAAACGTGGTGCCACAGCTGCAGGCGACGCGCGCGAGCGCCGCCGATTATGCCGAGATCGAGGCGCGCCGCCTTGGCGTGCAGATTGCGTTCGCGCTGATGTACACCGTCATCGCGCTCACCGTACTGCTTTCCGCGGTGTGGATCGGATTTAACTTCGCCAACCGCCTGGTGGCGCCGATCCGCCGCCTGATCGGCGCCGCCAATCTCGTTTCCACTGGCAATCTGCATGTGCGCGTGCCGATCCGCCGGTCGGAAGGCGATCTCGCCCAGCTCGGCGAAACCTTCAACCGCATGACCCAGGAACTGCGCAGCCAGCGCGACGACCTCGTGCGCGCGCGCGACGTCATCGACAGCCGGCGGCGCTTCACCGAGGCGGTGCTCGCCGGCGCCAGCGCCGGTGTCATCGGTGTCGACGGTGACGGCTGCGTGAGCATTCTCAACCGCTCGGCGGAAAAGCTGATCGGCCGCACCGAGCCCGAGGCGCTCGGCCGGCCGCTGACCGAGGTGTTTCCCGAACTCGCGGACTTCATGGCGGCGGCCCGCTCAGGCGCGCGAACGCAGGACCAGGTGACCATCACCCGCAACGGCCGCGAGCGCAATTTATCGGTGCGTATCACCAGCGAGCAGTCCGGAGAATCCGGCCAGGGCTATGTCGTGACGCTCGACGACATTACCGAACTGGTGGCGGCGCAACGCACTTCCGCATGGGCGGACGTCGCGCGCCGCATCGCGCATGAAATCAAGAACCCGCTCACGCCCATTCAATTATCGGCCGAGCGCCTGCGCCGCAAATACGGCAACATGATCGGCGAAGACCGCGCCGTGTTCGAGCAGTGCACCGACACCATCGTGCGCCAGGTCGACGATATCCGCCGTATGGTCGACGAGTTTTCCCGCTTCGCGCGCATGCCTAAGCCCGTGATTGCCGCCGAAGACGTCGCCGACACCGTGCGCCAAGCGGTGTTTTTGATGCGCGTCAGCAATCCGGAAATCGACATCGACGCCGAAATCGCCGAGGATCCGCTACCGGCGCGGTTTGACCGCCGGCTTATATCGCAGGCACTCACCAATCTGATCAAGAACGCCACCGAGGCGATAAGCGCGGTGCCGCCGGCGGAATTGGGCAAGGGCTCGATCCGCGTCCTCGCCGCGCGCGATGGCGACGACCTGGTCATCGACGTCATCGACAACGGCATCGGTCTGCCGAAGGAAAATCGCAGCCGGCTGCTCGAGCCCTATGTCACCACGCGGGAGAAGGGCACCGGGCTTGGCTTGGCCATCGTCGGCCGTATCGTCGAGGACCACGGCGGCTCGATCGAGCTGCGCGACGCCGCCGACAAAATTTCCGGACAGCGGGGCGCTTGGGTGCGCGTGCGGTTCGCCGCCGCCGGCCACGTGCCAGCTGCCGAGCCGGAAAAACAGGAAAGCGCGAACGGGTAAGTCAGCATGCCGGCAGATATTCTCATTGTCGATGACGAGGCCGATATCCGCGATCTGGTTGCGGGCATCCTGCAGGATGAGGGCTACGATGCCCGCACCGCGCGCAACAGCGACGATGCGCTCGTCGCCATCGCCGCGCGCAAGCCGAATCTGGTGTTCCTCGACATCTGGTTGCAGGGCAGCCGGCTCGACGGATTGCAATTGCTCGACTCGGTCAAGCAGGAGCATCCTGACATACCAGTGGTGATGATCTCCGGCCACGGCAACATCGAAACCGCGGTCGCCGCCATCAAGCACGGCGCCTATGATTTCATCGAAAAGCCGTTCAAGGCCGACCGGCTGGTGCTGGTGGCAGAACGCTCGCTGGAGACGTCGCGGCTCAAGCGCGAGGTCAAGCAGCTCAAGCAGGCGGCGCCGCAGCCGGCCATGTTGGTCGGCCGCTCCGCGGCCATCGCCCAGTTGCGTCAGACCATCGAGCGGGTGGCGCCGACCAACAGCCGCGTTCTCATCGTCGGTCCTTCGGGCGCCGGCAAGGAATTGGCCGCGCGCACCATCCACCAGTCGTCGGGGCGCGCCAACGGTCCCTTCGTCGTGATGAACGCCGCCGCCATCACACCCGAGCGCATGGAAATCGAACTGTTCGGCGTCGACCGCTCGAACGGTTCGGAAGAGCGCAAGCCGGGCGCGCTGGAGGAGGCGGACGGCGGCACGCTGTTCATCGACGACGTCGCGGAATTGCCGCGTGAGACGCAGAACAAGATCCTGCGCGTGCTCGTCGATCAGACCTTCCAGCGCGTCGGCGGCTCGAGCAAGGTCGCGGTCGACGTGCGCATCGTATCGTCGACGGCGCGCAATATCGAAGCCGAGATCGCGGAGGGAAAATTCCGCGAGGACCTCTATCATCGGCTATCCGTGGTGCCGATCCGCGTGCCGCCCTTGGCCGAACGGCGCGAGGATATCCCCGAGCTGGTCGACTATTTCATGGACCAGATTTCGCAGACGACCGGGCTGCCCAAACGGCGCATCGGCGATGACGCCATGGCGGTGTTGCAATCGCATAGCTGGCCGGGCAATGTCCGCCAGTTGCGCAATAATATCGAGCGTCTGATGATTCTGGCCGGCGGCGATCCCAATGCCGTGCTCGATGCCAGCATGCTGCCGCCCGACGTCGGCTCCATGGTGCCGCAAATGCCGAACGGCAACGGCGGCGAGCATCTGATGGGCTTGCCGTTACGCGACGCGCGCGAGGTGTTCGAACGTGAATATCTGGTGGCGCAGATCAGCCGCTTCGGCGGCAACATTTCGCGCACCGCGGAGTTCGTCGGCATGGAGCGCTCGGCGCTGCACCGCAAGCTCAAAGCTTTGGGAATAGGCTAGGCACTCGCCATGTCGCGCATTGCTTACGTCAATGGCCGCTATTTGCCGCGCAGCGCGGCCAAGGTCTCGATTGAGGACCGCGGCTATCAGTTTGCCGATGGCGTCTACGAAGTGTGCGAGGTGCGGGCAGGGCGCATGGTCGACGAGCGCCGCCACATGGCGCGGCTCGACCGTTCGCTCAATGAAGTGCGCATCGCACGCCCGATGTCGCCGGCCGCGCTCGCCATCGTGCTACGCGAAACCGTGCGGCGCAACCGCGTGCACGACGGCATCGTCTATCTGCAGATTACCCGCGGCACGGCGCCGCGCGATTTTTTCTTTCCGCCATCCGGCACCAAAGCATCGGTGGTGGTCACCGCGCGCGCGGTCGACCCGGCACGGCTCGAAAAATCGGCGGCCGAGGGCATCGCCGTGATCACCATGCCCGACATCCGCTGGGGCCGTGTCGACATCAAATCGGTGGCGCTTCTGCCCAACGTGCTGGCCAAACAGACGGCGCGCGAGCAGGGCGCGCGCGAGGCCTGGCTGGTCGATGCCAAGGGCCGCGTCACCGAAGGCGGCTCGTCGAACGCCTGGATCGTCAGCCGGGACGGCAAACTCATCACCCGTCCGCTCGGCCGCGACATCCTGCCCGGCGTCACCCGCTCGGTGGTGCTCGACGTAATCAAGGCGCAGGGGCTCGCCTTCGAGGAGCGCGCCTTCTCGGTGGAAGAAGCCTATGCCGCGCGCGAGGCTTTCATCACCTCGGCGAGCCAGGTCGTGCTGCCGGTGGTGTCGATCGACGGCCGGCCGGTGGGCAATGGCGCGCCCGGGCTCATTGCCGCAGCCTTGCGGCACGACTTTCACCGTTACGCCGAGATCGGGAAATAGGCGTTATTTCAGCGGTTTGGCCGGCGGGACGCCAACTTGTGCTTGCGCCCAGGGACGCCCTGCCATCTAATGGCGTGCTCCCAAGCCGGACACCGTTTTGCGTGGGGCGCAAAACGGGCGCGACCCGCAACATCCATGCGCACGGCTTGGGCAACGAAGGTCTCGCGCTTAAAGACGCGGGCAAAATAATGGAACACGGCCATGGCAGCCGAACGCACGCAAAATCTGCAAGACACCTTTCTCAATCACGTCCGCAAGGCAAAAATCCCGCTCACCATCTTTCTGGTGAACGGGGTCAAATTGCAGGGCGTGGTGACCTGGTTCGATAATTTCTGTGTGCTTCTGCGGCGGGACGGACATTCCCAGCTCGTCTACAAGCACGCGATTTCGACCATCATGCCCGGTCACCCGATCCAGCTGTTCGAAGGCGGCGAGGAGCCGCCGGCCGGGGAAAAGGCTTAGTTGGAACAACGCCAACGCGACAAGCGCGCCGATCTCTTAAGCCCGAAGGCGACGGGCGCGGAGACCGGCCGCGCTATTGTCATCGAGCCGTGGCTCAAGCGCGACGCCAAAAGCGGCGCCGGCCGCGCGGGTGCGCAGATGCGCACGCCGGAGGCGCGCCTTGAAGAAGCCGCCGGGCTCGCCCGCGCCATCGATCTCAATGTCGTGCAAGCGGGCTTGGTCACGCTCAATCAGGTGCGGCCGGCGACTTACATCGGTACCGGCAAGGTCGACGAGATCGCCGGGCTGGTCAAAAGCCTAAAAGCCTCGGTCGTGGTGATGGATTGCCCGGTCTCGCCGGTGCAGCAGCGCAATCTGGAGAAGGCGTGGGGCGCCAAAGTCATCGACCGCACCGGCCTGATCCTGGAAATCTTCGGCCGGCGCGCGCGCACGCGCGAAGGCGCGCTGCAAGTCGAACTCGCGCACCTCACGTATCAGAAGAGCCGGCTGGTCCGCTCCTGGACCCATCTCGAACGCCAGCGCGGCGGCTTTGGTTTTCTCGGCGGGCCGGGCGAGACGCAATTGGAAGCGGACCGCCGCGTCATCGAGGACCGCATCCGCCGCATCGAAGGCGAACTCGACAAGGTCAAGCGCACGCGCCAGCTGCACCGCGACGCGCGCAAGCGGGTGCCTTATCCGATCGTGGCACTGGTCGGCTACACCAATGCCGGCAAATCGACGTTGTTCAACCGCATGACCGCGGCGAGTGTGCTGTCGGCCGACATGCTGTTTGCGACGCTCGATCCGACGCTGCGGGCGGTCGCGCTGCCGCACGGCAACCGCATTATTCTGTCCGATACCGTCGGCTTCATCTCCGATCTGCCGACCATGCTGGTGGCGGCGTTCCGCGCCACGCTCGAGGAGGTGATCGAGGCCGACGTCATCCTGCACGTGCGCGACATGTCGCATGAGGACGCCGAAGCCCAATCGCGCGACGTGGAGACGGTGCTGGCCGAGCTTGGCATCGAGGCCGCCGATCCGCGCCTGATCGAGGTCTGGAACAAGATCGACTGGCTCGACGCGGAAGCGCGCGCACGGCTGTTCAATCTGGCCGAACGGCAACCGAATACGCGCCGGCCGATCCCGGCATCGGCGCTGAATGGGGAAGGGCTCGATCGCCTCACTGCCGCAATCGAGACGCGGCTCGGCGAAAAGCGGCAGACTCTGGAACTGGCGATCGATCCGGCCGACGGCGCGGGCTTGAGCTGGCTCTACCGCCACTCCGAGGTGCTGTCCAAAGGCATGCGCGACGACGGGCGGCTGGCGGTGACCATCCGGGCCGACGCCGAGAATACCGCGCGGGTGAGGGCAAAGTTCCCGGCCTAAGAGTTTTCCGCCGCCTTGGCGGCGTCCCAGAGCGCACCCATCTCGGCGAGAGTTGCGTCTTTCGCCGTCTTGCCGCGTCCGGCCAATGCCCGTTCGATTGAGCCGAAACGGCGTTCGAATTTCAGATTTGTCTGACGCAGGACGTCTTCCGGATCGGCGCCCAAGTGACGGGCGAGGTTGACCGCCGCGAACAGAAGATCGCCGACCTCGGCCGCAACCTTGGCTTGGTCGGCGCGGTCGAGCTCGGCTTCGATTTCGTCGGCCTCCTCGCGGATTTTTGCCAGAACGCTCCGCGGGTCGTTCCAGTCGAAGCCGACGCGGCCGGCCTTATTCTGCAGCTTCAAGGCGCGGGTTAACGCGGGCAGGGCGACCGGCACCCCGGCGAGCGCGCCCTCCGGCTCGCGCTTGTCCGTTCTTTCCTCGGCCTTGATGCGCTCCCACAGACCCTCCACCGCCTTAACGGTCTTGCCTTCGGCGTCGGCGAAAACATGCGGGTGCCGGCGGACCATCTTGGCGGTGACGCCTTCCACCACGTCGCCGAAATCGAAGGCGCCTTGCTCCTCAGCCATGCGCGCGTGGTAGACGACCTGCAGCAGCAGGTCGCCAAGCTCGTCACGCAGGTCCTCGAGATCGCCGCGCGCGATGGCGTCGGCTACCTCATAGGCTTCCTCGAGCGTATAGGGCGCGATGCTGCGGAAGGTCTGTTCCAGGTCCCAGGGGCAGCCCGAGCCGGGCGTGCGCAACGCCGCCATGATTTCAATCAGCCGGGCGATGTCGCGGGAGGGCTTCACGGGGCTAGAAGCTCATTGCAGCAGGAGATGGCGATCGTAGCAAAGCACGTCCCAGGCCGCGACCGTGACGACCGTGTCGGCACCATTTAGGGAAGTCACTTTCTGAGCCAGTTTCAAATGTCACCTCTAGGGAGGTAAGATAGCCGCCTTTCCTGGTTGTTGTTCGGAATTCTTTGTGCCTATCCGACTTTGAACATGTGATTTGTCTGGCCACGGCGCCTGGGGGCCTTGGCCGAACGGGACATATCAAGTTCTTTCTGCTTCTCGGCAATGTAGGCCAGAACCGGACCGAGCCGCTTGTTCTCGACGATTGCCGCCTGATTCACCTGCTGCCGTTTATCAAAGGCCCGATACGGCAGATCGACGCCGTGATGCCGGATCGCCAGCCGGCCATCGGGATAATCGATCACCATGACCCGCTTGCGCGCCAGCGAACGGGTGATCTCGTTCGGTTCCAGAATGAACATCACCTGGTCGTATTGAAGCGTCAGGTTCACAGACACCGATCGTTCTTCCTTCCAGGCGAAGGCGTCGTCCAGATCGTCATGCTCGGCGCAGGAACGATGCAGATCCCTGTCGCCGAAGGGCGGCTTGGCAAAGCGGGCGTTGTAGTCTGCCATGAATACCGGCAGGAAGGCATTGCCGGCCTCCATGCTGCTGATGCCCAGAAGTCGCATCTCCTTGACTAAACGGTCCTGCAGCGTCGCGTTTGCCCGTTCCACACGCCCCTTGGCCTGCGAGGAATTGGCGCAGATGATGTCGATGTTGAGTGCATCTAATGCCCGACCGAACTGGGTCATCCCATCCCCGCCGGCGGCATCCTTTCTGTTGACCCGGAATACGCCGTGCTTGTCGGAATAGAAGGCGACCGGCTTGCCGTGCTGCTCCAAATAGGTCCGTGTCGCCTTGAAATAATCGAAAGTGCTCTCGCTCTCGACAAATTGCAGATGCATTAGCCGGCTGGTCGCATCATCAATGTAGACGAGCAGGGTGCATTGCGGCCCACGGGTCTCGAACCACCAGTGTTGCGAGCCATCGATCTGGATCAGCTCACCAACGCACTCGCGGCGATTGCGCGGCTGATGAACCGGCTTCATCCGCTGCTTGCGATCCTTCCAAAACCCGGCCGCCATCATCCATTGCCGGATCGTCTCGCGGCCAAGACGGATGCCATGCAGATCAAAGAGCTTCTCGGCCGCAAGCGTCGGCCCAAAGTCGCTATAGCGCTCGCGAATGAGGCCAATGACCTCAGCCCGCAGGCCGATGGGATAGCTCCGGTTGCTCCGTTTGCCGCGCCGCTTGGACACCAACGCCGCGGGGCCGCGCTGCCGATAGGCCTTTGCCAGCCGTAAGACCTGGCGGCGCCCAAGCCCCATCAACCTCGCTGCCTCGGAAACCCTGATCCGATCTTCCGCCAGATCGCGCAAAACGCTCATCCGATCGATCTCTGAACGGCTCATCGTAATCACCGTCATCGGCCGCTCCCCATGTCACTCCAAAAACTGCGCAGGGTGACATCTGTATCTGGGCCAAGGGTGACTTCTCTATCGGGCGTCTACAGACCGGATTCGCATAAGACATATTATGGAATATTCGTAGGCGACGTTACACTTGACAAACCTATCCCCATGATCTAGTGTTTTAGCCATAGGAGATTTCCCCATGGCTAAGTCCGTTCTTTCCGCCCCGCATTTCCAGTCCGAAACCGCCGCTTTTGCCTATGTCGAAGCAGCGCCTTTGGCCGAACGGCCCGGTTTGCCCGCATTGCAAGGAAACGGCGCGGCTTGGCCGCTTGACTGGCAAGGCGACCCGTCCCGGGCCTTTTCAAGTGCTACGCCTGCCGAAAGGCCAATTCACGGTCAGGATCGGCACGATTTTCGAGGATAGCCACCTGCCGCTGCACCTGTGGCTGCAAGTCATCCACCTGATGTGCGCCAGCAAGAAAGGCATCGCCACCCGTCAGATCCAGCGGATGCTCAATTGCAGCATGAAAACCGCTTGGTTCCTTGGGCATCGTATTCGCGAAGCGATGACCCCTGCGGCCAATACCGGCCCGCTGGGCGGCTCTGGCGTGACCGTAGAGGCCGACGAAACTGAATTGGCGAAGTCGCCGTAAGACCCGAAGCGGCCTACGGGCCATCGGCGCAGCGATAACCCGCGCGTCCTGTGCCTTGGTTGAGCGTGGCGGCAATATCCGTTCCGTGACCCTCGATCATCGCGGCGTCGCCAAGCACCTGCGAAAGATGCTCCACAAGGATAGCCGCCTTGTGACCGATAAGGCGCCAGCACTCACGCCCTGCCGCCCGTCGCCAGCCATGAAAGCGTTGACCACTCGAAGTTTGAGTGGACCCGTGGCGACGTGCATACGAATACGCTGGAAGGGTTCTTTTCAGCATCGTGAAACGCGGCTTGGTCGGCGTTTATCAGCGCGTCGATACCAAGCACCTTGACCGCTATCTGGCCGAGTTTGATTTCCGGCAGAACACCCGCCAACGCCTTGGCATTGACGATACCCAACGCGCTCGGCTCGCGCTTAAGGGCGCGGTCGGCAAGCGGTTGACGTATGAAACAACTGATCGCGCGCAAGCCTAAACCGGAGACTTGGGCCGAGTTTGTCGCGCGTTGGCTGCGGAAATTAGGAGAGGGACGCCAGTGACGGCGCCCCCTCTCCCTCGCTATCCTAGCGGTGCGAACCAGGCTAGGAGCGAAACCTATGGCAAATTGGATATTCAGGTCATCAAAGTTATTTCGGAGCATCGTGCAGCTAGAATTTGAACTCGAAACCGAGCCGCAACGGATCATGTCCGTGACGATTCCGCTGGAAAATGCCAACCGCCTTGCTGCTGGAGTCATCAATGCTCTCCGCGCTGCGGAACAACAGGGGTCTCAGATTCCACCAATCGATTTGGGGAACAAACAAATGATGTCGATTGATGAACTGGTCGTTGATCAATGGCGGGTGACAGAATCTCCCGAGTTGGTGGGACGCTGTTTTCTTCACTTGCAGACGCAAGAGGGCCTTTACCTGACATATAGTTTTCAACCTGATAAGGCCCGATTTGCCGGTGAGGCGCTAATACAGGCCGCCGGCCCACAAAAAAATGACCGTCAATCAGAAATACCCCATTGAGATTTTTACGGTCCTTTTTGCGAACGAATATCCGTGATATGAGGCGTCCTATGGTGCGCAAACCCGCACGCAAACCTAAGCTAACAGACACCGAGCGCCACAAGCGTTTCGTGGAGATGGCGCGCGAAGTAGGCGCTTCCGATGATCCCAAGGATTTTGAGGCCGCTTTCAAGCGAGTCGTTCCTTCAAAACCAAAATCCTTAAAGCGTAGCTAGTTGCTGCATAAACGCTTCTACGCGCTCCATGATCTGACGCGCTTCTCTAGCGTCATAGGTTCGCTTCCCGTGCATTAAATCGTCGCGCCATGCCAATTTGACGTGGTAAAGATTGGTGCGGCATTCAGCCCACTCCGATTTTTTTCGCTTTTGTCGCTCGTTTTTTTCGGGAAGCGCCGCGATTGCGGGGGTCATATTATTGAGGATCACCCCCCAAGTGTCTTTAGGGCTCATAGGGACATGCAGTTGTTTTGCTAGACGCCGCAACGCGCCTTCCATAGCGCGGCCAAGATGCAGAACACACGCCGTATTTTCGCCTAAAGCTAAACAGTTCCCAGCTCTCTCAATATCGTCACGAGATGCCTTGAATTTTTTTCCTACCTCTGAACCGAATAATTGCGGGTCGCCGTAAAACTTCAGAAACTCTGGGCTAATTGAATAAAACCGTCTGGATTGAAGGACCCAAATGCACTCGTGCTTTATCCGTTCTACCTCTCCGAGGATTTCGTCCGTATTCAAAAGTCCACGGTTTTTTCTGGCCGTTATTATTTTTGCTTTGAGGATTTGTACATTGGCGGGAATGGCCCCCAAATCTTGGTCTTGAGCCATACGCAAAACATCATCGCACCGGCCCTCCAGTGCCGTTATCATTGGGTTGTTAGGCTCAATCGTGCTGGGTCGGGGAGACGCTATGCCAGCAGTTTTTTGGGCGCGATAACGCTGTAGGTCGATCTCGGCATATCCCAAGGCCAAGCCAATATGGAAATATCGATATCCCCAAACATCAAGCATGTCCCACAAGCTCCAAAGCCCGTGGGTTTTAGGTGAAATATCTTGCGACGGGCGGCGCTGATCGATGTTACCCATCGATCATACCCGTAGCGGGCAGGTTTGCAAAGTGTAACGTCGCCTATTCGTATCATGTCGGAATCTGACAACTTTAAGAAATGCCCTGACGCCCTTAAAACATCTCGATTATTCACGAAAGCGATGAATATGGCCCGAGGGTCGGTTTTCCTCATATTTACAACTAGATCGGCTCGTCGAGTGAGAGAATAGGTTAGCTCCCGAGCTGCATCCCGTCGTAGGCCGGTTCGACCCCCGCCGGCAAGCTGGCGCGCAAGGTTGCGTAGTCCATGTCGCTGTGCAGATTGGTCAGGATCGCCCGTTTGGGCTTCACGCGCGTGATCCACGCCAAAGCCTCCTCGAGATTGAAATGACTGGGGTGGGGGGCATGGCGCAACGCGTCGACGATCCAAACATGAACTCCGGTCATGAACGGCAGGCTCGCGTCGGGCAGGCCCTTGATGTCGGCGGAATAGGCCACATTGCCGAAGCGGAAGCCGAGCGAGGGGATATCGCCGTGTTCCTGAAGCACAGTCATGAACTCGATCGGCCCGCCCTGCCCGTCAATGCTGGCCACCTGCCCCGGCACCAGCCGGCGCTCGGTCAAAATCGGCGGATATTCGCTGCCCGGCGGCGTATCGAAGCAATAGCCGAAGCGGGCATGCATGACGTGCGCGGTCGCCTCGTCGAGCCAGACGGGCACGCGTTGGCGTTTGTGCACGTACAGCGGGCGCAGATCGTCGATGCCGTGGGTGTGGTCGGCGTGCGCATGGGTAATCAGCACGCCGTCGAGCCAATCCACTTGCGCATCGAGCAATTGTTCGCGGCAGTCCGGCGTGCAGTCGACAAGAACGCGCGTGACCTTGCCCGGTCCCTGCGCGCGTTCAACTAACAATGCACAGCGCCGCCGGCGGTTCTTCGGTTCGTTCGGGTCGCATTTGCCCCAGCCGAGCGCGACGCGCGGCACGCCCATGGAGGAGCCGCAGCCGAGGATGGTGAACTTCAAACTCATGCGGCGTTGGCCAGCGTTCTTGGAACTTTATTGAACAGCCGGAAGAAATTCTCAGTGGTCTGGCGCGCGATTTCCTCGCCCGAAACACCGCGGGTATTGGCTAAAACTTTAGCGGTTTCGACCACGTAGGCCGGCTCATTGCGTTTGCCGCGGTACGGCAACGGCGCAAGATACGGCGCATCGGTCTCGACCAGAATGCGGTCGGCCGGCAGATCCTTGGCGATGTCGCGCAGATTCTGGCCGTTCTTGAAGGTCAGGATTCCGGTAAAGCCGATAGTGAGGCCGAGCTCGATGGCCTTGAAGGCCAGATCGCGGCCGCCGGTATAACAGTGGAGCACGGCCGAGAAGGCGCCCTTCCCGGTTTCTTGCGTCAAGATCGCCGCCATGTCGGCGTCGGCCTCGCGCGAATGGATGACCAGCGGCAGCCCGGTTTCGCGTGCCGCCGCGATATGCTGGCGAAAGCCCGCTTCTTGCGCGTCGCGCGGGCTCTTGTCGTAGTGATAATCAAGGCCGGCCTCGCCGATCGCCACCACTTTCGGATGCTGGGCGAGCGCGATGAGCGCCTTGGCGTCGATGTCGAGTTCTTCCTGGGCGTTGTGCGGATGCGTGCCGACCGAGCAGAAAATCTCCGGATATTTTTCGATCACCGCCAGCACCTGCGGCAGCTTACGGACGCGGGTGGAGATGGTGACCATGCGGCCGATGCCGGCCGCCCTCGCCCGCTCGACGACGGCGTCGAGCTCGGCGGCGAAATCGGGGAAATCCAGGTGGCAGTGACTATCCACCAGCATTCTCACGCCTTTGCTTCGGGCTCGACATAGCGCGGGAACACCGGCGCCGGCGGCGGCAGCGTGGCGTCCGGTGCGATGCGTTTCTTGCCGCCGAGTTCGGCGAAACTGCGTTGCTCGGCCGCAACGGCTAGAAGATCAAGCAGCTTCGCCGCCGAGCCCGGCACAAAGGGCTGGGCGAGGATCGCCACTTGGCGCAACACCTCGGCGGTGACGTAAAGGATCGTGCCCTGCCGTTGCGGATCGGTCTTGGCCTGCGCCCATGGCGCTTGCAAGGCGAAGTAGCGGTTGGCGTCGGCCACCACCGCCCAGACCGCGTTGAGCACCTGGTGCAATGCTTGCGTCTTCATGTGCTCGCGCGCGATGCTCAGCATAGCGTCGGCGGACGCCAGTATTGTCTTGTCCTCGGCCGTCAACGCGCCCGGCGCCGGCAGCACGCCGCCGTAGGCCTTGCCGATCATCGACAGCGAGCGCTGCGCCAGGTTGCCCAGATCGTTGGCGAGGTCGGCATTGATGCGGTTGACGATCGCCTCGTGGCTGTAATTGCCGTCCTGGCCGAACGGCACCTCGCGCAAAAAGAAATAGCGCAACGGGTCGACGCCATAGGCATCACATAACGCAAAAGGGTCGATCACATTGCCGACCGACTTCGACATTTTCTCCCCGCGATTGAACAAAAAGCCGTGCGAGAAAATGCGCTGCGGCACGGCGATGCCGGCCGACATCAAAAAGGCCGGCCAATAGACCGCGTGGAAGCGCACGATGTCCTTGCCGATGACGTGCAGCGCCGCCGGCCAGTAGCGCTTGAACATCTCGCCCTGGTCGTCGGGGAAGCCGACGCCGGTGATGTAATTGGTGAGCGCGTCGACCCACACATACATGATGTGCTTGTCGTTGCCGGGCACGCGGATGCCCCAGTCGAAGGTGGTACGCGAGATCGACAGATCCTGCAAGCCGCCGCGCACGAAGCTGGCGACTTCGTTGAGCCGCTCCTTCGGCAGCACGTAGTTCGGCCGTTCGAACAGCTTTAGCAATTTGTCCTGATAGGCCGAGAGGCGGAAGAAATAGCTCTCCTCCTCCACCCATTCGACTGGCGTGCCGGTTTTCGACGCGACGCGCACCTTCTGCTCGTTGAGCTGCGTCTCGCTCTCGGCGTAATAGGCCTCGTCGCGCACCGAATACCAGCCGGCGTATTTGTCGAGATAGATGTCGCCGTTCTTCTCCATGCGGCGCCAGATTTCCTCCGACGAACGGTGGTGGCGCTCTTCCGTCGTGTGGATGAAATCGTCGTTCGAGCACTCGAGCCGCTCAACCATCTTCTCGAACAGCGGCACGTTGCGGTCGCGCAGCGCGCGCGCGGTCAGGCCTTCGCGCGCGGCCGTCTGCTGCATCTTCTGGCCATGCTCGTCGGTGCCGGTGAGGAAATAGACGTCGTAGCCGTCGAGCCGCATGAAACGGGCGATGGCGTCGGTCGCGATCGCCTCGTAGGCATGGCCGATATGCGGCGGGCCGTTCGGGTAGGAGATCGCGGTGGTGATGTAGTAAGGCGTTTTGGCCGGCATTTTCTATTTCGTCAAGGACAAGGGTGGCTGGGATTGGCCCGGCCATGTTGAGTTGGGGCTAGGTAGCAATCGCGGACGGCGGGGGCAAGCAAGCGAGCAATGGAGACCCGTACCTGATAGCGCGGTTAGGGCCAAGATTGCCGGGCATCGGCATCTGGGCGTAATATACCGCCATGAAGCCGCCAATCGTCTCCCGCGACACCGATGTTATGTGTGGAGCGCCCGTTTTCGCCGGCACGCGCATGCCGGTGCAGACGCTGCTTGACTACCTTGAAGCGGGCGACTCGATCGACGAGTTCCTCCCCGGCTTTCCGTCGGTCAAGCGCGAGCAGGTCGTCGGATTCCTGGAGCAGGCGAAAGGCCGCCTCATCGAAGCGGCCAAGTGAAGGTTCTGCTCGACGAATGCGTCGACTGGCGCCTGTCGCGCGACATTATCGGTCATGACGTCAAGACCGCCCAGCAAAGGGGTTGGGCACCATAAAAGATGGCGAACTGATCGGCGAGAAATAGGCTCGCTGCAAGCCCCCACCCGGTGGCCTTCGGCGGCCACCCTCCCCCTTCTGGGGAGGGATTAAGAAAGCCCCTGGCCTCAATTAGCGCGTATAGTCCCCTGAGCTGTTCGCGCCGCAGGCGCCCAGCCGGCAACTCGCTCATTGGCAAACCAGTCAATTCCGAAGGGAAACCTTATGGCTTTCAGGCCGAATTACGGGATGCAGCGCAATGACCGCAACCGCGCGGCGCAGGCCCGCAACGAGGAAAAGCTGCGCAAGCGCGAGGAAAAATCGGCGCTGCGCAAAGCCGAACGTTTAGCTGAGACCAAGAGCCCAACCGACGATGTGAAGGCAGAATAAGGATAAGATCGATGACCAACGCCGAATCCAAGGCCCTCAAGAAGGGTAGCCGGGTCTACTGGCAAGGCGATGGCGCCGACCGCGGCATTATTACCGAAACGAGCTGGGACGCCGTCACCATCGCTTGGGACAATGGGAAGGTGGCAAGAGTCCACCATGGCGACATGCGCGAAATCCGGCAAACGCCGACAAAGCCGGTGATCGCGCAGATCTAGCGTCCATCCGGATCGCCCCGCCTCCCCCGCATGCGGCGGAGGTAATGCAACCCGCCCCGCACAATCGCCTGAATCGGGCTTGCGCGCCGTTGAACAAGACGCGCCGGTGCGCCATATATCCGGCGAGCCGAATCCCCTTTAGGAGCATGAATGACCTTCTTTCGCAGTCCCGACGTTCTCGAACGTCGCAATAATGCCGCCGCCGTCAAAAAAGCGATGCTGGAAAAGTTTCGCGCGGTGACCCAGGATCCCGCATTAGCCGAGCAACAGCGCGCCCAGCGAGTGGCCATCGCCGAAGCCCGCGCGCTGCGCGTGGCCGAGCGCGAGGCCGCCCGCAAAGTGCGCGAAGCCGAACTCGCCGCGCAGGCCACGCGCGAAGCCGAACTCGCGGCGCAGGCGCAACGGGACGCGCAAGAGCTTGCGGCGAAGACCGCGGCCGACGCCGCTGAAAAAGCGGCCATGCAGGCGGCCGAGGCAGCTGAAAAAGCAGCCGCACTCGCGGCCGAGCAGAAGGCCGAGCGGGACGCCCGCTACGCCGCCCGCAAGGCGGCGAAGAAAGTCCGCCGGCGCGGCTACTGACGGCTCAGCAGCGGTCAATTATTCGCCGCGTAGCGCTCGTCTTGGATAGACACGCTGCGGGCGACGCGCGATGGCGCCGCGTCGAGATGCGTCACCACCACCATGCGGTCGACCAGCCCGCGCTCGAAGGCGCGCAGGAATTTGTCGTAGTCCTTGAACGACACGCAGCCGTTTGACTGGCCGTTCGGCCCGAGCATGTAGGAATGCGCCAGCATGCCGGCGCGGCCGTACATCTTATCCTCGTCGACCGGATTGAGGCGGATTGCGCGCACACCGTGGAAAATCTCCTCGCGCAGCGTCAAATCGTAGACGTTGGGCGGCGTCGGCCCGCGCATGCGCACTTTGACGAAACGCGGGTCGTCCATCTTGTCGCCGAGGCCGGAATGCGCCTCCAACCGCTCGCCGTCAGGCAGGAAAACGGTGTGCGCCTCGATGTCGTAGACCGCCGTGTGGCCGTCACGCCCCGGCTGCAAGGGCGACTTGGCGGGCGCCTCGCGGGTCGCCACGCGCTTTTCGGCAGGCGCTGCACGGCTCGCCGGGCGTTGCTCAACGGGCGGCGGCGATGCGACCGGAGCGATCTTCGGTGTGGGTTGTGGCGCGGGCTGCGCGGCGACTTTATCGATGGAGGCGGTCACCATCTCGCGCTGACCGGGAAAGGCCCGCGGCAGCGGCACGATGTTAGCCATGACAGTCGGCCGCTTCGGCGGCAGCGGCGTTATGGCGGGTGGCGCGGGAACGGGCGCAAGCGCCGCGACTTCGCTGTGCGGCGTTTTAAGCGGCACGGCGGCGACCAGCATGGATCCGGTCGCGCGCGCCCATTTGTCGGCAAAACTTTGCGCCGGGGCGCCGGCAAAAGTCGGCGCGTTGGGCACGAGCGCCAGCGTCGCCGGCCCCATGGCCATCTGCACGCGCAAATGCGAGTTATTGGAAACCGTGCTGTTGAGCAGCCATGCGGCGGCAAAGGTGACGGTTACGATGCCGGCGCCGACGAAAGCCACGGCGCCGAGGCCGAGGGCGGCGCTGCCCGTTAAGCGGCGAAGAATGCGGCGGCCACCGGCGAACGAGACTTCGCGCGCAGCGAAGAAACCGGCGTCATAAACCGCGGCGACCGCACTCGTCATACGCAACTCGAACCCGGTTACTCACAATCAACGCCACGGCCGGGCGCGCCGGTTAGCGCGTCAGCCGTCTCGATCACCTGGAAGAAACGGAGCTTGACCCCGGTATCCCCATGCACCGCCTCACCCCAAGTCGGATCCCAAGCGGGGCGGCGGCAAATTATGCGGGTATTAAAGTTAAACGGTTGTTAAGCGGCCGCCGGCAGCGACCGTCTCAGCGCCACGCCGGCAGCAGCCGGTCGAGCACGGCGGCAATCTCGGCAACGACCGCGGCGGCATCGCCCCGCACGGGATCGAACACGACCACGGGGTCAACCCGTAGGGCGATAGCAGGGCGATGTGGTACTGGCGGCCGGCGCCGAAGGCGGCAAACGCCTCAGGGATCGCGCCGGCCTCGACATAGTGTGCGGGGAATTCCACGTGCAGCAGGTCGCGCAGCCGCGTATTCGCCGGCATCGCCTGGAAAATCCCCCGCAGAAACGGGAACACCATCGGGTCGGGATCGGCGACGAAGAGCAGGATCGGGCGCACGCGTTTGGCGAGTTCGGCTTCCGTCTCCGCATTCCACTTGCGCCAGACGATGCCGACGTCGGGAAAATCGCTGAGCTAGGGCGGCGTAGCCATTATGATCGGAGTATATCGGCGCGCCCGTTCCGGCGATAGCGCATTGCGCCCAAGGCGGCGCTTCTGGCACAAACGGACGTTGACACCGCGAGACCGCTTATGACCGCCCTACAACGCTGGCTGCTCGCCCTCTTGCTCACTGCCGCGGCGGTGGCGGTCTGCTATCTGTGGGTCGACCGGCGCCTCGCCTTGGTCGCCCATGCCCACAGCGGCCAGCGAGAGACGTTCGCACCCCTCACCCACTTCCCCGATCCGCTCTTGCCGCTCGCTGCTGTTGCTTTCGTGGCGCTCGGGCTTTGGGTGTTCGCCGGGCGGCGGCTCAACAAAGTCGCGACGGCCTGCGTTCTCAGCAGCATCAGCCTGACGGTCGCCGAGGCGACCAAGAACGCGCTTAAATTCGTATTCGGCCGGTTGTGGCCGGACACTTGGGTGCGGAACAACCCGTCGTTCATCCACGACGGCGCCTACGGTTTCAACTTCTTTCACGGCGGGGCCGGCTATGCCTCGTTCCCGTCCGGACACACGACGGCAACTTGCGCGCTGATCTCGGTGCTGTGGATCATGTATCCGAAGCTGCGGGCACTCTATGCTTTGGTGGTTGCGGCGGTCGGCGTAGGGCTGATCGGCGCCAATTTTCATTTCCTCAGCGACGTGATTGCCGGCGGCTTCGTCGGCACATCGGCCGGCTGGATGAGCGTCGCGCTATGGCGCGCGCGGCAGGGCGCATAGCCGGTAACCGCTCGGGTTTGCGCTCCACGCTGCCAACATTTTTAATAATCTGTCATCCGAATCGCGTAGCTTCTCATTCCATGGCGGTTCGTCGGTTACGGATCGATCGGCAGCTTGGGTCTTCGGGGCCACCCCGGACGCTCGCTGCGCCGCCGCCCTGCCTGCAAATCCAACCCTGCACATTGCTGCCCTTCACATTGCCGACCGTCGCGCGCCGGGGCGCGCTGCGTCGGCATTCATCCTGCAGTCCACCAGAAGGAGTCGGACCTTGGGTAAGAACCTCAACCGGAAAAGACGCCGCCAAGAACGCCAATATGAGCGCCAGTTCGGATCCGCGGAGATCATAGACTTCCTCGATCCCAAATTCGAAATCGAACGCGCGCTGCCCCCGATCAAGGCTCTCAACCCTACCCAGGTCGACTATCTCGAAGCCCTGCGCAAGTGTCCCCAGGTGATCGTGCTCGGCCCCGCCGGCACCGGCAAGACCTGGATCGCGGCAACCCACGCCGCCGACTTGCTGCGCAACCGCCGCATCGACAAGATCATCTTGACCCGCCCGAACGTGCCCTGCGGGCGCTCGCTCGGCTTTTTCCCCGGCTCGCTGGAGGACAAATTCGCGCCCTGGGCGGCACCGGTCACCGAGGCCATCAAGGACCGTATCGGCAAGGCGGCCTGTGCGATCGCGCTCAAAAACGGCGGCATCGAATTGGTGCCGTTCGAGGTGATGCGCGGGCGCTCCTGGAAGAACGCCTTCGTGCTGCTCGACGAGGCGCAGAACGCCACCCCGGCCGAGATCAAGACCTTCCTCACCCGCATCGGCGAGGATTGCACGGTGGTGATCAACGGCGACGTCAGCCAATGCGATCTCGACAAGCAGAGCGGGCTGCGCACGGTCATCGAAATGGTCGACGCGCAGAACCTGCCTGTGCCGGTGATCGAGTTCAGCCGCGCCGATATCGTGCGCTCCGGCATCTGCGCCATGTGGGTAAACGCCTTCGCGCAAGCGAACATCTAACGGCGTCCCCCCGCCATCCTCGCCCGCGGCGTCGGTACGGCTGCGGGTTCGCCTCACCGCGCCGACGCTAAGCCGCCTTATGAGATTCAGCGGGCGAGGCTTTCGATCTCTCGCTCGCGGCCACAGCTGCCACTTCGGTGCGGTTACGGCCGAGATGCTTGGCGCGATAAAGCGCGAGGTCGGCCAATTTGATAAGGTCTTCGCAACGCTCGGCTGCCACGGGCGTGAGGCAGGCAGCCCCGATGCTCAGTCCCGTGCAAGCAAGCTTGTCTCGCTTGCAAATCTCGACGAAAGCCGAGCGGATCTTTTCCGCGACCCGCACGGCGCCGTCGGCCGATGTGCCGGGCAGTAGAATTGCAAATTCGTCGCCACCATAACGCGCGCCCATGTCGCCTCGGCGTTCGACGGCGCTGGCGATCGCGCTGCCCACGGATTTCAGCAAGGCGTCGCCCGCCTGATGGCCGTGCAGGTCGTTGTAGCTCTTCAAATTGTCGGCATCGAGCATCAGCAGCGCAAGCGGCGTCATTTCGCGCATGGCGCGCTGCCATTCGCTGCGTATCGTCGTACTGAAGTGCCGGCTATTGGAGAGACCCGTTAGGCCGTCGGTCGCGGCCAGCGTTGCAAGCTTCGTTTCTGCATCATGGCGGCGTTTCAATTCGCTCGTGAGATACATGGCCAGTCCTTCTGTGACCATGCAAAGCAAAGCGAGCATAAAGCCGACGGCAAAGGCAAACTTGCCCCAATTCGCGTAGATATCCTTGGTTGACTGGCCGATGGCGATGACGAGCGGAAAGCCGGCAATCCGGCTGTAAACGACGAGTTGCTTGACTCCGTCGGTGGCAGCTTCGGTCTCGAAACGTCCGGCACGAGAAACGGCCAACTCTTTGTAGAGTTTGGCGCGCGGGAGATTGAGGCCAATATACTTTTCTTTGAAAGGCCAGCGCATGAGCACCGTGCCGTCTATGTGCGACAGCGTGATACTGCCCTCGGGGCCGAGCTTCACGTTCTTGAGCAACTGCTCGAAATAGGAGAGCTCCACGCTGGCCGTGACGACGCCGTCAAATGTGCCATCGGGATTCGACAAGCGGCGGCTGATCGCAAGAACCCAATACCCCGCCGCGCGCGAGATCAGCGGGCGACTGATGTACATCCCGACATTCGCGTTGGCCTTTTGTACCTTGAAATATTCGCGATCGGCAAAATTCTCCCGGTGCGGCTCGACCAATCTGGAATCCAACCGCACATTGCCGAATTGATCGAGCACGATGATTCTGAGGACCTGCGACGCCGATGCCGCGCGGTCGAACAAGATCAGGTGGCGTAGCCTGGGACTGACCAGACCGATTTCAGGCAGCTTCAGATTTTCGATGACCGCTTGCAGCGACATATCCACGGCTTCGATGTGGCGGGAAACGTCGAACTCAACCGCGCCGATCAGGCTGGTCGCAACGTCGGCTGCCTGTTGCAAAGCGGCGCGGCGCGCTTGGATCACGAGGCCGGCACAGATCGCGCAAAAGCAAAATACAACGACAAAAATGGGCACAATCAGAAGCTTGACCGGGCGCGCGGCCGCTCTTTCGATTATCGTGCGGTGGACAGGACCAAACGGCATTCGTGTGCCTTTGCCAGGCCAGCTTGTATCTCGCATGTGCGATCGGGGTTAATATGGGAAAATCCCACTCGCCCTGGTTGCCAGGGCCTTAATGAATCCTGGCTAATTGCACGGCGGAATTATCCGCAACGGGTTACCGCTGCACCGCCTTCTGTTCTGCAATGAATTTCGCAATTGAGATGCATCAACTAGGCTCGCCGCGAATTGTGGCTGCCTCTCCGGGTCACCATCGGCAATATCATCCGCGGCGGCGCGCTGGTCGACGGCGTTTACCGGTTCATTTACCGGCGCAGACGCTGAGCGGTCCTACTTCGCACAGAGCTTGTCGAGGCCATCGAGCACCGCGCCGATGTCCTTGCCGTCCTTGGAATTCGGGTCGATGTCCTGCATCCCCTCCATCAGCGCGACATAGTCGGGCCCGAGCTTTTTGCCGAGCGCGTCCATTTGCTGCGCCAGCGCGTCGGCTTTCTTGGTGTCCTTCTTCTGCTCGGCCGCCTCGATCTGGTCGCTGATGTTGCCGATGTCGCAGTAGGTCTTCACCTTTTCTTTGTCGGCGCTGATCATGGCGACGACTTTCTGCGCGTCCGCCTTGCTGACTTTGTTTGCCTTCGATTGCGCCTGTGCGCCGACCGTTAGCGCGGCGATCGCCAAAACGGCGACGACGAGTTTCAGTTTCATGGAGGCCCCCTGTGGCGGCGCCGGTTGCGCCGTTGACGAATCTTAAGCCGCAAAGGCTTGCGCGGGAAAGGGGGTACGGCCCCCTTCCCCAGCCGGTAACACATCTTTCGCGTTAAAGCGCCGGCTTGTGCGAGATGTGATACGACATCACGCCGGTGAGGAAACTGCGGCTTTCGATGTCGACAAAGCCGACGCCCTTGAGCAAGCCGTCCAACTCGCGTGGCTTGTAGAAGTGGTGGATGGCGTCGGCGAAATAGCGCACGCATTTCATGCTCTCGGCCGAACTGCCGAACAACTTGGCGGTGAACCAAACCGAGAAGCGCAAATAGGCGAGATAGGGAATTTCCACGATACGCGAGGACGGGCGCAGCATGTCGTCGTGGCAGAAAATGCCGCCCGGCTTGAGCACGCGGTGGATTTCCTTGAAGGCGCGGATGATCTCCAAATGCCGGGAGGCGAATTGTAGCGTTACCGCGTCGAACGAATTGTCCGGGAACGGCAGCACGTGGGCGTCACAGACCTGGGCGTGAATGGTCAGCTTGCGCTCCTGGGCGCGCCGCTGGCCCTCGGCCGTCATGTGCGGACTGCCGTCGACGGCGTGAATTTCCAGCGTCGGATCGAGCGCCAGCAGTTTGAGCGGCACTTCGTGGATGCCCGAACAGACGTCGAGCACCTTGGAGCCAGGCGGCAGGTGGCGGTGGATCGCCTGGGCGAAGATACCGCTCCAGCACGCGCAGGTCCCGAGCGAGGCGACGGCATTGCCTTTGTCGTAATAGGTCGGCACGTCCCGGAAAACTTCCGGAATCAAAGTCCGCCAAGTCTCGCCAAACAACTGCGAACGAAGGTCTTCCTTTTTCAGGAAATCTTCCGAGATGCTCATCCGGCAGCCCCCACACTAGTCGGTGCAAGATTATACATGAAGCGCGCGACCCACCAAGCAAACGCGCCGTTCGATCGTACCCCGACACCACCCGAAAACCTCGATGGATCGGGAACCAACCGGCTTTCTCTATCAATTCCGCGGCCCCGGCACTGATCTCGATCAAAAAACGGGACAAGGATGCTGTCGTAAAAACGCCGCCCTCAGCGTCGGCCATTTGATCAATCGCAAAGCCGACCGGCCGGCGCCCCGGCACCATCGCTGCCCGCCGCCGCTCAGGCGCCCACCTCGCGCTCGCCGCCCGTGGACTGGGACGGCAGCCTTCTTTAGCAAACCCGATTAACCGACCATTTACGATACCGCACGAGCCGCATCGAAAACTGCGCGACGGCGCGCCGTTAGGCTTAATTTGCGACGTTTATTCGATCGAATTCGCAAACTGCTAAGTAATGGCCACGTAGTTTGCGCGCCTGCAGACAGGGCGACGAGAGCTTCTCATGAACATCGCGGTCAAACCCGTCCAAACGCGTGACATCCTTCCGGTAGCGATCATCGGCGCCGGGCCTTACGGCCTTGCCACCGCCGCGCATCTGCGCGCGGCCAACGTCGCCTTCCGCATCTTCGGCGACGCGGTGTCGTTCTGGCGCGGCCATATGCCCGCCGGCATGAAGCTGCGCTCGCCTTGGGTCGCAACCCACATCGCCGATCCGGCCGGCCGCCATACGCTTGACGAGTATTACGCCGAAGCCGGCATGGACGTGCCCAAACTGTTGCCGGTGGAAAATTTCGTCGGCTACGGCATGTGGTTCCAGCAACGCGTGGCGCCCGACCTCGATACCCGCAAGGTCATGCGCGTTGAGGGCTTCGACGGCGGCTTCCGCCTGGTGCTGGAAGACGGCGACACGGTCTTCGCCCAGCGCGTGGTAATGGCGCTCGGCCTGCTCGGCCATGAATTCCGCCCGGCGCAATTCGACGGTCTGCCGCGCGCGCTGGTCAGCCATTCCTGCGAACACACCACCTCCGATCAATACCGCGGCAAACGCGTGGCGGTGATCGGCCGCGGCCAGAGCGCCTGCGAGGCGGCGGCGATCCTGCACGAGGCCGGCGCCGACGTGGAGCTCATCTGCCGTGGCGATCTCGTGTGGAACGCCGATCCGGGTAAGCGCAGCGTGTTGCGCAAGGCGGTGCGCGGGATGCTCGGCAGCGTGCTGATCCCGCCGTCGCAGGTCGGGCCGTTCCCGCATAACTGGGTCAACGAAGTGCCCGGCGTCATCCAGCGCTTCCCGCAGGAAACGCGCGACCGCTGGAACGAATTGAACCTGCGCGCGACCGCGATCACTTGGTTGAAGCCTCGCCTCAAGGATGTGCCGATCGACCAGGGCCGCACCATCTTCGCCGCGCGCCGCCTCGGCGACCAGGTTTCGCTAACCCTCGACAACGCCACCAAGCGTTACGACCATGTGATGCTGGCCACCGGCTACGCCATCGACGTCGACAGGATGGGCATGCTCGACCGGAAGCTGCGCGAAAAGATCGCGCGCCACCGCGGCCTGCCCGTCCTCGATAGCGGCCTAGAATCGAGCGCGCCCGGCCTGCATTTCGTCGGCGCCGCGGCGGTCGGCAGCTTCGGTCCGCTGCTGCGCTTCATTGCCGGCGCCGGATTTGCGGCGCGGCGCGTCACCCGCGCGTCGCGGCGTAGTGCCGCCTGCTCCCCCGACGGCGTCCAGGAATCCCCACAGCCAGCATCTTTATCGTTTGCCGCCAACCGTGAACGTCCATGAACTTCATGCCTACGAGAGTGCCGGTAAGCCCGGCGCTCCACCGCTTTGACCCGACGTCGCCGCCTGGTGCGCTGATCGTCGGTGGCGCGCATGTGAGCATCGCGATTGCGCGCAGCCTGGGCCGGCAAGGTATTCCGGTCTGGCTCCTCGCCAATCATCCGCTGCCCGCCTATTCGCGTTACGTGAAGCGCAGCTTCCGCTGGCCCGGCGCCGACCACGCCGAAGGCCTCTCCTCGATCGTCAATCTCGCCAAGCAATACGGCCTGCACGGCTGGGTACTGATCGCAGCCGGCGACCAGGACATGCGGTTGATCGCGGAGAACCATGCGCTGCTGTCGCAGTATTTCCGCGTGGCGACGCCGGACTGGAGCACGATCCAGTTCGCCTACGACAAGCGCCTCACCTACCAGCGCGCGGCCGAACTCGGCATGGATTTCCCCTTGAGCTTCCACCTCAACAATGCGGACGACATTGAACGGCTCGACTGCCGATTCCCGGTCATTCTCAAGCCGGCCTATCGCAAGACCGCCGACGAGTTCACGCAAGCCAAGGCCTGGAAGGCCGACGACCACGACGCCTTGCGCAGGCTTTACCGGCGCGCCGCGGCGCTGGTCGGTGACGACGCCATCATCGTGCAGGAATGGATCCCCGGCGCCGGCGAAGCGCAATTTTCCTTCGCCGCCCTGTGCGAGCGCGGCGAGGCGGTGGTTTCCCTGGTCGCGCGCCGCTGCCGCCAGCATCCCATCGATTTCGGTCGTTCCAGCACGTTTGTCGAGACCACCGACCAGCCGGAAGTCGAGGAACTCGGCCGCCGCTTGCTGAAGTCGGTGAATTACACCGGCGTGGTCGAGGTCGAGTTCAAGTACGACAGACGCGACGGCCACTTCAAGCTGCTCGACGTCAATGGACGATTCTGGACCTGGGTCGGGCTCGGACTGCGCGCCGGCATCGATTTTCCCTATCTCGCCTTCCGGCAGGCGATGGGCGAAACCGTCAGCGCCGGGCGCGCGCTACCGGGCGTCGCATGGATTCATACCAGCCGCGATCTGGTCGCCGCTTTTCAGGAAATGCGCGCCGGCAATTTAACCTTCCGTGATTATTTAGCTAGTCTCCACAAGCCATTGATTTCAGCAAGCTTTGCGCTTGACGATCCGCTGCCGGCGATCGTCGAATTGCCGGTGGCGGCGTGGAATCGTTTCGCGCAAGGACCGCTCGGCGCGGTCCGCCGCTGGGCAAGCGAAAAAACCAGGATTGCGGGGCGCCCGGTCGCCAAATAGCGCCGGGCCGTCAGCCCCTCGCCGCTTCCACCAGCAAGCCGAACACGGCGAACACCAGCGGCTTTCGTTCGAGATTGTAGATTTCCACGTCGCGGGCGGCGCGGTTGACCTTCTCCCAGACCTCGGCGGTGCGTGCCATTTGCCGCGCCGGACGGACTTCGCCGGCAAGCCGCGCCGACAGCCAACCATTGACCAAATCCATGAAGGCCAAAAGCGTCGCCGGCTCGCTGCCGCCCATCGCGTCGCCCAGCGCGTGCAGCCCGCGCGGATCGGGATCGGGCAATTGCGCGAACAGTTCGAGCACGCGCTGGCGCAGCGCCAGCGCCGGACCGTCGAGAAAACCGAGCCCGCGGCCGACGCTGCCGCCGGCGGCGGCCGCCGCCTCGCGCAGCCCCGGATCGTCGGCGTCGCGGCCGGTTGCCGCGGCCAGCGCGCGGGCCACGTCGGCAACGTCGAGCGGACGCAGCAGCAGGCGGCGGCAGCGCGAGCGGATGGTCGGCAGTTCGCGCCCCGGCGCATGGCTCACCAGCAATAGCAGCGTGCGCGGCGGCGGTTCTTCGAGCACTTTCAGCAGCGCGTTGGCACCTTCGCGCTGCAAATCGTCGACGGCGTCGACAATAGCGATGCGCCAACCGCCCTCGCCCGCGGTCGAGCCGAAAAACGGCACCGCGCGGCGTACGTCGTCGACGCGGATCACAGTGTAGAGCTTGTCCGTTTGCTCGTTGATGACACGTTCGAGCACCAACAGGTCGGCTTGCGCCTGCGCGGTGATGCGGCGGGCGACCGGATGGTCGGCCGCGACCGCGAGCGAGTTTGCATTCTGCACCTCAGGCGCGGCCGGATCGGGATGCGCGAGCACGAAGCGCGCCAAACGATAGCTGAGCGTCGCCTTGCCAAGGCCCGGAGGGCCGCCGATCAGCCAGGCATGCGCAATACGCCCGCTCTTGTAAGCCTCGAGCAGCGAACGCTCGGCGTCGGCATGACCGAACAGCGCAATGGTTTCGCGCGGGCGCTTGACCTCGAAATTGGTATCGGCCTCGCTCACGGCACCGCCGCCTCGGTAACGCGCGGCTCCGGATGCAGGCGCTGCTCAACGATGTGCCAGATGCGCTCCGACACCACGTCGCGCGGCGCGCGGCCGTCGATGAGCACGCAGCGCTTGGGCTCGAGCTCCGCCAGCCCGTGATAGGCGCGGCGCAAGGATTCGTGGAATTCGACCGACTCCGCCTCGAAACGGTCGGTCGCGCCCTTGCCGCGCCGGCGCTTGGCGCGCGCCAGGCCGACGGTCGCCGGCACGTCGAGGATGAAGGTGAGATCGGGCATGGCAGCGCCGACGGTGATGCGTTCGAGGCCGCGGATCAGCTTGCCGTCCACCTTGCCGAGCACGCCCTGATAGACGCGCGTCGAATTGATGAAGCGGTCGCAGATCACCCATTTGCCGTCGATCAATGCGGGGCGAATGGTGGTGCGCACGTGATCGTCGCGCGCGGCGGCGAACAGGATCGTCTCGGTCTCCGGTCCGAGCGGCTTGGCGAGCCCGGACAAGAGAACGTGGCGGATGATCTCGGCGCCGGGCGAGCCGCCCGGCTCGCGCGTGAGCACCACCTCGATGCCGAGGGCTTTGAGCCGCTCGGCCAACAAGCGGGTATGCGTGGACTTGCCGCTGCCTTCTCCGCCCTCGAAGGTGATGAATCGCCCGCGCATTCTTTCTCCGGTCGTTCCGGGGCGCGAGCATAGCAAGCGAACCCGGAATCCATAACCCCCAGCGCTGCGGAGTATGGATTCCGGGCCCGCCGCTTCGCGGCGTCCCGGAATGACGACATCATAGCCGCTGGGCCCCGGCGCGGAACAGCGCGATTACCATTTCGGTCACCGCATCGAAAGCGCGCTGGGAAATATTGCCTTTGCCGACGCTTTCGGCGGCCTTGAGCGGCACCTGCAGCACCAATCGGTCGTCGCGCCAGACCTTGAGCAGGCCGATCGGCTGGCCCTGCATGACCGGCGCCGGCACCGGGCCCGTATAGGCGATGCGGGCTATCAGCTTCTCGCCGCCGCTTTTTGGCACCAACAGCCTGACCAGACCGGGCGCCACCACGGGCACGTGGCCGCTCGCGCCGCCATAGACCTTGGCCGAGCCGATGATCTCGCCTTCGGCAAACAAATTGCGTTGCTCGAAACTGCGGAAGCCCCATTCCAGCAGTTTCTTGCCTTCGTCAGCGCGCTCCTTGGCGCTTTTTTCGCCGTTGATCACGACGATGAGTCGCAAACCGTCCTGCACCGCCGAGCCGACCAGGCCGTAGCCGGCCTCATTGGTAAAACCGGTCTTCAAGCCGTCGGCGCCGGTAACGAGACCGAGCAGCGGATTGCGGTTCGCCTGGCGGATCTTGTTCCAGGTGAAATCGGGCTGGCCGAAGATCTTATAGTATTCGGGATAGTCGAGGACGATGCGGCGCGCGAGCATCGCCAGTTCGCGCGTGGTGACCTCGGTGCCGGGGTCCGGCAGTCCGTTGGAATTGGCGAAAGTCGATTTCTGCAAGCCGATCTCGCGCGCACGCTGGGTGAGCTTGGCGGCAAACTCGGCCTCGCTGCCGGCGATGCCTTCGGCGAGCACGATGCAGGCGTCGTTGCCGGACTGGATGATCATGCCGTGCAAGAGATCGTCGACCGACACTTTGCTGTGGATCGCGGCGAACATGGTCGAGCTGTGCGAAGGAGCGCCGCCCTTGCGCCAGGCGTTTTCGCTCACCTCGTATTCGTCGGTGAGGTTGATTTTGCCTTCTTTAAGCAGATGAAAGACGTATTCGGCGGTCATCAACTTGGCGAGGCTGGCCGGGAAGATGAGCTTGTCGGGATCGCGCTCGAACAGGACGGCGCCGTTCTCGGCGTCGATCAGGATCGCGTGCGGCGCGGCGATATTCGGTTCGTCTTTGTTGCGCGGCGCTTCTTTCTTCGCCACCGCGGCCGGTTTCGCCGGCTTGTGTTCGGGCTTTTGCTCCGCTTTCGGCGCGGCCACGGCGAGCGCGCCGCAGGCGAGCAACACAGCCGCCGCCGTCAGCAGTTTCCCGATTGCGCTTGCGCGAATTGCCATCGTCACGCTCTTTGCGGGCGCGCTAAAGGCGCGCCTTCATGCGGCATTCACAGCGGCGATGTGGCGGAAATTTGTGGCTCAGTAAAGGCCGCGGCCGCTCATGAATCCCGCACGCCCGCCATCATAACGCACGGGGGCGTAAGCGGAAACCGGCGACGGCTCGTCTTCGGGCTGCGGCGCGCGGGCAAAGGGTGGCGCGGCTTGCGGGCGCGAGGCGGCGGCGACTTCGTAGGTCTGCGTGCGCGGGGCGGCAACCGCCGGCACATCGCGGGCGCCCTCGCCTAGCCGGTAGGGCCGGTCGGGCGGCGCCGGCACGCGGGCGGGTATTTCCGTCATCGGCCGGCTGTCGAAATAAGTCGGCGCGTAAGGCTTGTTGGAAGCGACTTGAACCGGCGCGGGCATGCCGGGCTCACGCAGCGTTGACGCCAGCTTGCGGTCGTCGGAGCCTTCCAGCGGGGCGCGGCCGACATATTCGACCTTCACTTTGGTCAGCCCTTCGCCGTAGAAGCCGAGCAGCTTGGCGGTGCGCACCGAGACGTCGATGAGCCGGTTGCCGACATAAGGCCCGCGGTCGTTGACACGCACCACGATGGAACGGTGGTTCTCCAGATTGGTCACCCGCACATAAGATGGCAGCGGCAGCGTCGGATGCGCGGCCGTCAGCGAATTCATATCGAATACTTCGCCATTGGCGGTGTAACGGCCGTGGAAATCGTCGCCGTACCAGGAGGCCATGCCGGTGGCGCTGTAATTGACGTCTTCGTGCGGCACGTATTCGCGACCGCCCACCATATAGGGCTTGCCGACGCGGTAGACGCCGCCGCCTTTGGGCACCGGCTCGCCCGGCTCCACCACGCGGGCGCTGGCGGAGACGCCGTATTTGGGATCGACCCGGCCGGACAGACCGCTGGAGCAGTTGGCCAGCGCCAAACAGCCGGCCACCAGGCCCGCAAGGCGCAACGCCAGGCACACACCGCCTCTGCCCCCGAATCCGCCCATACTGATTAAAGTCCCCGGTGTGAAGCGGTCAGTTTACCTTGTCGAGCGCGTTTGCGAAACCGTCGGCCCGTGAGGTGGTAAATAGTTGGTTCCACTGCCACATTTGTCGGCTTGTTGCGATGCAGGAATAGCCCAGGCGATTGCCGGCTTGCAAGGCCGATTTGCATCCCCCATGGGATAACGCATAGCGGGATAGTGTTACGGAAGGGTGGCCGAGCGGTTTAAGGCACCGGTCTTGAAAACCGGCATACCCGCAAGGGTATCGTGAGTTCGAATCTCACCCCTTCCGCCAGCCGCCTTCGCTAAAGCTGGCGGGCAAGACCTTGAGCGGCGGGTGCCCGTCGAAGCCCGCAGGGCGAAGACGGGCGATATCGATTTCACTCAAGAATTCAGCAACCACCCAAACGCCTGCCGTAGCTCGGCAGTGCCGTCGCGCTCGTGCCACTTGCCGTGCGCGATGAGGACGCGCGCCGGATTCCAGCCGAGCATCGTCTGCACCGCCGCGCGCAGTTCGCGCTTGTGCCGCCAGGTGAAAGTGAGGCGCAGGTCGCGCGGCAGCCCGCCATGCGGTGGCGTCACCCCGCCGATCCACATCAGCAACCAGAGGAAGCCGCGGCCGATTTTTCCCGGCTCGAAGTTTTCGATCAGGTCGGTAAGGATCAGCGTGCGGCTTAAGCGGTGGAAGAACTCAACCTCGGTCATGAATCCGCCGACGATCGGCAGCGTGGCGATCTCGGCGTCCCACGGATAGCCGCTTGCGCGATCGAGCGACAACGTGTCGAAAGCGATGCGGCCTTTGGCCTGCTCCTTGATGCGCGGCGCGAGATAAACGTCGGCGCCGGGAAACGCCGCTTTCCACTCCGGGATCCACCAGTAATGAATGCGGTTGGGCCCGACGATAAAGCGCACTTTGCCTGCGCGTTCGATCTCTTCCCGCAATGACGGCGTCAGCGGCGTCGGCGAATGAATGAAGAGATCGCCCGGGGCCAGCCGGATCACGGTCATGCGGGTAGGAAACGGATATTTCGGCCAGGGGATGCCGAAACGGATTACCGGCCCATCAACGATCCACACATTATCGGCGACGCGCTTGAGCGTATTGAGCGGCGGATAGGTGGCGCGCGCCTCGTCATGCATCGGGCCAGATCAGTCGGCAAGCGGGAACAGCGTGTCGATCGGCAGATAGGGCCCGCCGCGCGTGCGGCAGGCGCGCTGACAATAGCGGTCGCCGGCGTCGGCCTGCTTGAGGCAGCGCCCTTGCGCGTCGCGCTCAAGGCAAGCGGCCAGATTCCACGTGGTCGCCGAGCCGCATTCAGTCCAGCAGGCGCCCGAGGCCCAAACCGATTGCGCCCGCTCGCCGAGCGGAAACGGCGGCTCGCCGCTATGCCGGTTATAGCGCCAGACCTCGCCGGCCGCGGCCGGCAGCGCCAACAAGCCGGCGAACAACAAGGCTAAAGCGAGGGCAAAACGCGGCAATGAACGTAGCATTGGGCGGCCTTTCAAGGTGGCGAGCATAGACCCGCGCCACGGTCCATGCCAAATGGCGGCAGGCGCCGGTTAGGAACTTTCGCCCGTCTAAACCGCTTGCTATTCTGGTCTGCTGGGGGCTTGAGGACATAGGAGACCATGGTGAGCATCCTCGCGGAAAAGCCCGCCGACGCAAACGAACATCCCACGCAGAATTTCGGCACCCCCGGTATCAAGCCGCTGGAGCGGCCGAGCGCGGTCACGCGGGCTTTCATGGCAGCGGTCGCCTTCGTCGAGCGGCTCAATCTGAAATATAGCAAGGTCGGCAACCCGCCTATTTACGACAAGGCGGTGTTTCCTTGGACGGCGGAAATCGAGCGCGAGTGGCGCGCGATCCGCGCCGAGCTCGACCACGTGCTCACGCGCAAGGACGAACTGCCCGGCTTCCACGAATTGTCGACCGACGTCGCGGCGATCAGTCAGGACCGCGACTGGAAGTCGTTTTTCCTCTGTGGATACGGCTTCCGCTCCGCGGCCAATATCAAACTGTGTCCGCAGACCTGGCGCATCTGTCAGAAAATTCCCGGTCTGATCACGGTCATGTTTTCTATCCTCGAGCCGGGCAAGCATTTGCCGCCGCATCGCGGACCCTATAACGGCGTGCTGCGGCTGCATGTCGGCCTCATCGTGCCGGAGCCGCGCGCGCAACTCGGCATCCGCGTCGAGCACACCATCTACCGTTGGCGCGAGGGCGAGGCGGTTGTATTCGACGACGCCTACGAGCACGAAGCTTGGAACCGCACGCCGCATACGCGGGTGGTGCTGTTCGTCGATTTCGTCAAGCCGTTGCGCCAACCCGCCCGCTTCCTCAACTGGCTATTGTTGCATCTCGCTATATTCACACCCTTCATCCGCGAGGGCTTGGACAACCATAAGGCCTGGGAAAGGAAGTTTTATGCGCAAGCCGAGGCTTGGCGGAACCGCTAGCCCCGCCGGCCTTGCGTTGACCGGCGTTCGCGGTTAGCTGCTGCCTTATATGCGCGATCCCGACCCAAAACTTAGCCCCCCCAAAGTGAGTTTCGTCTCGCTCGGCTGCCCGAAGGCGCTGGTCGATAGCGAGCGCATCGTCACGCGGCTGCGCGCGGAGGGCTACGAGCTTGCGCGCGAGCACGCCGGCTCCGATCTCGTCATCGTCAATACTTGCGGTTTTCTCGACAGCGCCAAGGCGGAGTTGCTTGCCGCCATCGGCAGCGCGCTGAAGGAAAACGGCAAGGTCATCGTCACCGGCTGCATGGGCGCCGAGCCGGAAAGCATCACGCAAGCCTATCCCGGCGTGCTCGCGGTCACCGGGCCGCAGCAATATGAAAGCGTGGTCGATGCGGTGCATCGCGCCTTGCCGCCGCTGCACGATCCCTTCCTCGATCTGGTGCCGCCGGAAGGCGTCAAGCTAACACCGCGCCACTACGCCTATTTGAAGATTTCCGAAGGCTGCAACAACCGCTGCTCGTTCTGCATCATCCCGCGGCTGCGCGGCGATCTCGTGTCGCGCTCCGTGGGCGACGTGCTGCGCGAGGCGGAAAAGCTCGTCGCCGCCGGCGTCAAGGAATTGCTGGTCATCTCGCAGGATACTTCCGCCTACGGGCTCGACATCAAATACGCGGCGAGCCAATGGCGCGGCCGTGACCTGCCGGCGAAATTCATCGATCTCGCAAGTGCCTTAGGCGAACTCGGCGTCTGGGTGCGGCTGCATTACGTCTACCCCTACCCGCACGTGGACGCTGTCATTCCGTTGATGGCCGAGCGCAAGGTGCTGCCCTATCTCGACATCCCGTTCCAGCATGCCGCGCCCGAGGTGCTCAAACGCATGCGCCGTCCCGCCGCGCAGGAGAAGACGCTGGAGCGCATCGCCAAATGGCGCGCGATCTGTCCCGAGCTCACGCTGCGCTCGACCTTCATCGTCGGCTTCCCCGGCGAGACCGACGCCGACTTCGACTATCTGCTGCAGTGGCTGGAGGAAGCCGCGCTCGACCGCGTCGGCTGCTTCAAATACGAGCCGGTGCGCGGGGCCGCTGCCAACGGCATGGCCGCGGCCGTGCCGGACGACGTGAAAGAGCAGCGCTGGCACCGCTTCATGCAGGCGCAGCAGAAAATCTCCGCACGCCGCCTCAAGCGCAAAGTCGGGACGCGCCAGCAGGTCATCATCGACGACGTTGGCACAACCGTCGCCAAGGGCCGTTCCATGGCCGATGCGCCGGAGATCGACGGCGCGGTCTACGTCGCGAGCAAGCGGCCGCTGCGCGTCGGCGAAATCGCCACGGTGAAGATCGAGCGCGCCGACGAATACGACTTGCACGGCGTCGCCGTCGGCTTCTGAGTTCCCACGAGTTCCGGCGATAAGTTCCAGTTCCCTCCATGCAACTGCGGAACGCGCCCGCGCGCCGCGCGTTACGTTTACATTCCACCATCACAAGGAGATCATCGGTCATGCATGGCAAACGCACGTTCGTTATCGCCGCCGCGGTCGCCGCTTTGGCGAGCCCCGCAGCGGCCGCGACTTTTGCCGCGGCGGTCACGCCGCTCAACATCCGCTCCGGGCCGGGCCCGCAATACAGCGTCATCGGTGCCATCCCGCAGCGCGGCCAGGCGGCGGTGATCGGCTGCCTTCGCGACAGCCTGTGGTGCCAGGTCAGCTATAACGGCAAACAAGGTTGGGCCTATTCGCAATATCTCATGGCGACGCTCTCCGGCCGCTCGCTGGCGCTCGCCGAAGCTGTCAACACCATGCCGGCGATAACCTATCAGGCGCCAATCGAAACCGTCGGCACCGCTGTGCCGGCGCCCGCGATTACCGGCACGCTGATCGCGCCCGCGCCCGCCGCGCAGCCGCTGGTCATCGCGCCGCCGCCGTCGCCGGTGGGCACTTACGTGGTCAGCCATCCGGTCGCGCCGATCTATCTTAACGGCGAAGTGGTAGAAGGCGTCGGACTGCCGCAAGACGTCGCGCTCGCCCCGGTGCCAGGCTACGACTACGAATACGCCTATGTGAACAACCAGCCGGTGCTGGTCGAGCCGCAAACCCGGCGCGTCGAGTATATTTATCGCTAGGGCATGGGCTGCCGCCGCCCCGCCGGCGGCAGCCTCACCGCCTATGACGCGTCACCGCATTGCCCGACGGCAATCGCGGACGAGACTTTGATCGCCGGTAGATTTTTTACTGGCATTGCCCGCCATTTGGCGCTTCCTTACGACGTGGCCGCCTATTTCGTCACCTCGACTGGCACCGACATCGGCAAGACTTTCGTCACCGCCGGGCTGATCCGCTATATGCGCGAAGCCGGGCAAGCAGTCGCCGCGCTCAAGCCCGTGGTGAGCGGCTACGATCCGTCGGTGGTGGAAACCAGCGACCCCGCGGTGCTGCTCGCAGCGCTCGGCCGCCCGGTTTCCGCCGACGAGGTCGAGCGCATCGCGCCCTGGCGCTTCCGTGCGCCGCTCTCGCCCGATGTTGCCGCCGCGCGTGAAAGCCGCGCCATCGACTTTGCCGAACTGATGGCGTTCAGTCGGCGCGCGATCGAGGCCGAGAAAGGCATCCTGTTCATCGAGGGCGTCGGCGGCATCATGGTGCCGCTCGATGCGGAGCGCACGGTGCTCGACTGGATGGCGGCGCTGCAAATCCCGCTGCTGCTCGTCGTCGGCGGTTATCTCGGCACCATTAGCCACATCCTTACCGCGCTCGACGTTTTGGCGCAGCGGCATCTCAAGATCGCGGCGATCGTGGTCAGCGAAAGCGAGCGCAACCCGGTCGAGCTCGACGACACCGTCGCCAGTATCGCCCGCTTCGCGCACGGCGTCGGCGTGGTCGGCCTGCCGCGCCTGCCCGGCGGTATCAATCAGCATCCGGCCTTCGCCAAGATCGCCGCGCTATTATAGCGTCGTCTTCCCAAATCCCTTTTTCAGATCCTCAGCGTTCATGACCGGCACGATCTCAACCTCGGCGTTGAGATTGTGGAACAAGGGTTCGGCAATCTCGACGATCTGCGAGGGATCGGCAAAGTCGAAAAAAATCATTCCGCTGCGCTTGCCGTTCGTCGGCGCAAAATAAGCGGCCTCGGGCTTCAACTTGGCTATGAGCGCTTCTATCGTTTTGCCGAGCGAACCATCCTTGTAGGCTGCATTCCCTCTTTCGACGGGCAACGTGAATTTGAGCATCATGCGCATTTGCCTCTCCATTTTTTACAGATCGCGACCTGCCGTCCGGTGAAAAAGCCTAGCTATGTGTGGAACGCTCCGCAACGCAATCGCGTAAGGAAAAGCGAGATCGGCTAAGGCCGGCTACGTTCGATGAAGCGGATCAGCGCCGCCACCGCCGCGCCCGTGTCGGCGGGCGCACAAAATTCCGCCGGGTTATGGCTGATGCCGCCGCGGCAGCGCACGAACAGCATTGCCGCCGGGCAAAGCTTCGCCATCATTTGCGCGTCGTGGCCGGCGCCCGACGGCAAGCGCATCGCGCGCAAACCGAGATCGCCGACGGCGGCGGCGAGCCGGTCCTGCAGACCCGCGTCGCATGCCGTCGCGGCCACGTCGTGGAAATGCTCGAAGGCCACATTGAGCTTGCGCCCAGCCGCGATCTCGCGCGCTTCGGTTTCGATTTCCAGTACGGCGGCTTTGCGCTCGCCATTGTCCATGCAGCGCAAGTCGACGGTGAAGCTCACGCGGCCGGGAATGATGTTGCCGGCGCCGGGTTTGGCCTCGATCGTGCCGACGGTCGCCACCATGTTGTCATGCGCGCGGCCGATCCATTCGACCTCGACCATCATTTCGGCGGCGCCGGCCAGCGCGTCGCGCCGCATGGTCATCGGCACGGTGCCGGCGTGGCCCGCTTCGCCGGTGACGATCACACGCCAGCGGCTTTGCCCGACAATGCCGGTGACCACGCCGAGCGGCTGGTTCGCGGCCTCGAGCCGCGGCCCCTGTTCGATATGCGCTTCGACATAGCCGAGCGCCTCGCCGCGCTTGTAGGCGGCTTGCGGAATATCGGCGGGGTTCTTGCCGTAGGCCTTGAGCGCGTCGGCAAAGGTCACGCCGTTGCGGTCGGCGAGCGCCAGCGTCCCTGCCTCGAACAGGCCGGCACAAGCCGCCGAACTCGACAGCGCCGAGGGAAAGCGCGAGCCCTCCTCGTCGCCGAAGGCCAGCACGTCGATGGGCAGCGGCGGCTTGCCGGCGAAATGCCCGACCGCGAGAATGCCGGCGATCACGCCCAGCGGGCCGTCGTAGTTGCCGGCATCAATGACACTGTCGAGATGCGAGCCGATCAGCAGCCGCGGCCCCTCGCCCACGCGCCCGCGCAAAGTGCCGAGCGCGTCCTCGGTGACCGTCAGGCCCGCCTCGCGCATCCATTGCGCGGCGATATCGGCGGCACGGCGGTGCTCGCCCGACAGAAACAGCCGCACCAGGCGGTCGGGCTCGGCCGAGATCGGCGCGAGCTGCTTGATCATCGCTTCGGCGCGGGCGCCGAGCGCCGCCTGATCTAAGTCGGCCATTTCAAGTGCACCCAAGTTTCAGTCATGCCTTCGGCGTTAATGAGCGCGTGCAGCAGCATGGCCAGTACGGTCGAGCCGGTCGCCCAGCGCATCCAGCCGAGCAGCAGGCCGAACATGAAAATCTGCACGATCACGTACAAGTCGTATTGCAGATGGATGATCGCCCACAACAGCGACGTGGCGACGATCACCGGCCAGACGTCGCGCGGGGTGCGCAGCCAGCCGCGAAACAAGAAGCCGCGGAACAGGATTTCCTCGCCGATCGGCGTCACCACAACGATCGCGAGCCACAGCGCAAGCAGCCAGCCGCCTTCGCTCGCCGAGGTATAGATTTCGAGCTGGAACGGCGTCACCAGCCCGTAGCCGAGCAGCCAACTGAGCACGTTACTGAGCAAAATCAGCGCCGCCATGGCGGCGACGCCGAACACGATCTCGCCGCGGCGCGGCAGGTTCAGCCCAAGATAGTCGGCGGCATTGGCGCCGCTACGGCGGGAAAACTGCACCAGCAGCGCCACCTCGACCGGCGTCGACACGGCGATGATCAAGGTAATAGCCGCGCCGTCGCCGCTGAAATTCGGCAGGTGCCCGACGCCTTGCCCGTACCACCAGATCAGCGCCAGCAGCGCCGCCAGCTGTCCGGCGAGCAGCGCGAAGACGGCGAGCGCAAACGTCGCCGCACGGCCCATGGGTTTTGCCATCTCGCTCACGGGTGCGCCTCGATCCAGCGGCCGAGCGCGGCGCGCTCGGCCTCCGTCATGCCGGTTTGATTGCCGAGCGGCATCGCCTTGTTGCGCACGGTCTGCATGTAGACCGCTTTCGCGTGTTGCTTCAAATCGGCGATGGTCTCAAGTCGCACGTTGTTGGGCGCCTCCGCGAACGCCGGATGCGTGGGCTTCTCCGCATGGCACATGACGCAATGCTTGTGCAGGATCGCCAGCGCTTCGGCGCCGTTGACCGCGTCCGCTTGCGCCATGCAGGGCGCAGCCAGCGTCAACACGGCACATACCGCCGCCGGGCCGGCACAGCGATAAACGCTTGCTCGGTTCGGCAAGCTCGCCCGCTTACGGAATCAGAATCGAGGATCCGGTGGTGGCGCGTGTTTCCAAGTCCTTGTGCGCCTTGGCGGCATCCTTGAGCGGGTATTTCTGGTTGACCGGAATCTTCACCGCGCCGGAACCCACGACCTTGAACAGATCGGCCGATATAGCCATCAGGTCGTCGCGCTTGGCTGCGTAATGGTTGAGCGTCGGCCTGGTGGCGAACAGCGAGCCCTTCTGCTGCAGAAGGCCAATGTTGAAGGCGGCGATCTGACCGGACGACGCGCCGAAGCTGACGAAATAACCGAGCGGGCGCAGGCAATCGAGGGAAGCCGGGAACGTGTCCTTGCCGACGCCGTCATAGACCACGTCGCACAGCTTGCCGCTGGTGATCTCCTTCACGCGCGCGACAAAATCCTCGTCGCGATAGAGGATGGCGTGGTGCGCGCCGTTTTTCTTGGCGAGCTCCGCTTTGTCCTTCGAGCCGACGGTGCCGATGACCGTGGCGCCGAGATAATTGGCCCACTGGCAGGCGATCAGCCCGACGCCGCCGGCGGCGGCGTGGATCAGGCAGATGGTACCCTTGCCGACCTTGAAGGTGCGGTTGAGCAGATACTGCACGGTCTGCCCTTTCAGCATCATGCCGGCGGCCTGCTCGTAGCTGATATTGTCGGGCAACTTCACCGCGCGATCGGCCGGGATCAACCGCTCGGCCGCGTAGCCGCCGAGCGGGCCGACGTAAGCGACGCGGTCGCCCACCTTGGGATCGGTCACGCCGGGGCCGACCGCGATCACCTCGCCCGCGCTTTCGTTACCGGCGATGAACGGCAAGCCGACCGGCGACGGATAGGCGCCGTTGCGGAAATAGACGTCGATGAAATTGATGCCGCAGGCGTGCTGCTTGATCTTGATCTGGCCCTGGCCGGGCGCCGGTATCTCGACGTCCTCGAAAACCAACGCCTCGGGACCGCCCGGTTTATGAACGCGCACTGCCGCGACCATCGTTTCACTCCCTGAAAAGACTTGGATGGCTGGATTGTTCTGTAGGTTTCGGCCGCGATCATAGGCAGTCAGCCGCCGAAGACAAGGCGGTTATCGCCCACCGGACACGTTGAGAACCGTGCCGGTAATATAAGACGCGGCATTCGAGAGCAGGAACAAGATCGCCTCGGCGACTTCGTCGGGCTGCCCCGGACGGCCCACCGGTATAAACGGCGTGATACGTTCAAGACGCCCCGGCTCGTGGATATCGGTGGCAATCGGCCCCGGGCGGACGGCGTTGACGCGGATGCCCTCTTTCGCCACCTCTCGCGCGAGCCCGTTAGTCAGCGCATCGATGCCGCCTTTCGTGGCAGCGTAGAAAACGTATTCGCCGGCAGCGCCGGTAAGGCTCGCGATCGACGACAACATCACGATCGACCCGCCCGCCCCGCCACGCGCAGTGGACATACGGCACACTGCCGCTCGCGCGCAAAGCAATGCGCCATAGAGGTTGACATCTACCACTTCGCGGATGGTTTGCGAGCTGGCGGCTTCCAGTTTGGAATTCTTGCCGCTGATGCCGGCACTGTGCACGAAATGCGTTATGGGACCGAGCGCCTTCGTGGTTTCGTCGAAGACGCGCTCGACGGTGGCCTCATCGACCATGTCGCCCTGGATCGCCACCGCCTTGCCGCCGGCCGCCTTCACCGCATCGGCCACGCTCGCCGCGGCCTTGGCGTTGCTCCTGTAATTGACCGCAACGTCGTAGCCGCGCGCTCCCGCCATGCGGGCGGTTGCAGCGCCAATGCCGCGGCTGCCGCCGGCGATCAAAAGCACGGGTCGTGACATAGGCTACTCCTGTGCGGGCGCCGGCGAAGGTAACAGACCGGCAACGAAAAAATAAACTGCAATTAATGCAAGCGGCCAGATCACGTACGGGCCGGGATTGAGATCGTCGATCACCGCGAGGAATGCGAGCATCGCCCAGGCCGCGAGCAGCGCCACGTTGAGCACGCGCAAATGCTTGACGCGCAAAGGATGCAGGAACTTGATCGGCGCAAAACTCAGCGCAGCCAACGCCACGATCATGGCGGCGGCGAGCCATTCCGCCGGTTCCAGCAAATAAAGATAAAAGGCGCCGAGGTTCCACACCGCCGGAAAGCCGCGGAAATAATTGTCGGCGGTTTTCATCTGCCGGTCGGCGAAATAAAGAGCGCCGCTGATCACCACGACCACGCCGGCGGGAATGGCAAGAACGTGCGGCAAGAGGCCGCTCGCCGCGATGGCGTAAGCTGGCACGAAGACATAGGTGGTGAAATCGACGATCAGGTCGAGCGTGTCGCCCGACCAGCGCGGTAGCACTTGCGCCACCCTGAATTCGCGCGCCAGCGGACCGTCGACCCCGTCGACCACCAGCGCAAGACCGAGACAAAAAAACATCGCCGCCCAGTGCCCGCCGGTGGCGAAGATCAGCGCCATGAGTGCCAGCGCCGCGCCGCAGGCGGTGAGGATGTGAACCGAAAAGGCGCGAACGCGCTCGAACGAAAACACTTACTGGTTGCCCCAATCGAGCTTGACGATCTCGGCCGAGCGCCCGGCCAGGTTCCAGTTGCGCCCGAAACCGCGGAAGCGCGACTTGTCGGCGCGCGACACGATGACGTCCGGCCCGATCCAGTATTGACTGTTGCGGATCATCACCTTCTGGCCCGGCTCCTTGGCGCGGACCGGCGAGATGGCGCCGCCGCCGTATTGTTCAAGACTGACGATGCGCGTTTCGCCTTGCGTTTCGTAAGTAATGGGAATCTGGCGCACGCCGAGGAATTGCCCGACCAGGATCGACAGCAGATGCGTGGTGCCGCCGACGCGGCCGGTGAAAATGCGGGTGAGGCCTTTCACCGCCATCGCCGACGCTTTCTCGTCGACGAACAGCGCGGCGGTCCAATTGCCGCGCGACATGATGCCGGGCAGGTCCATCATCAAGCCGACCTTCAAGCCGGACAAATCTTCGCTGTCGATATGGCCTTCGTCGATGCGGATGCCGGCCCAGGTCTGGCAACGCTCCTCGGTCGGCGGATGATCGCCGAGCGACAACACGCAGGGGCAAAACACCATGCAGCTGCAGGAGAGCGCCAGCTCGCCTTTCAAGGTCCACGCTTCGGTCACCGTTTCACTCCCGTTTCTCTTTTTTACGTGTCTAGCTCAAACCGCGTGCGCCGGCCAATGGGCGATCAGTGCGGTCGCGACGAAGCCTATGCCGGCCGCGATCAGCGCCACGCCAAGCGCGTAGGTCAAGCGCTTGCCGGTGCCGAGCTTCTCCAGCGTCATCACTACGCCGAGCGCCGCCATCCAGATCACGTTCATCACGCCGACGGCAAACATCACCAGCATCATCGCCCAGCAACAGCCGAGGCAATAGAGGCCCTGGGTGACGCCGAGCCGGAACACGCCGCGCGGCGTGGTCGCCCAGTTGGTGAAGAAAAACGGGAACGGGCTTTGGCATTGCTTGAGACAAGCGTGCTTGAGCGCGGAGAACTGGTAGAGGCCGGCGCCGATGAAGATCGCGCCGGAGAACAGGTCGCTCGCCGAAGCCATGCCGCTGTCGAGCCAGGCGGCGCGGCTGAAGGCGAATTGCGCGAGCGGCGCGATGGCGGCAAAGCCGAGCCATACCGCCGTATAGCCGGCGGCGAGCGTGAACGGCGAGACGATGCGTTCGCTTTTGCGCGCGGCGGTGTCGGCGATCTCGGCGTAGGTGAGGATCATGGGCGCCGCGCTCGGCAGCATCATGGCGAGCGTCATGGCGCCCCACATCGCGGCGATCAAAGCAAAGCCGCTGGCGCCCCAGGCGACGCCGAGCGGCCGGCACAAAGTCTCGAACGCGCCCATGCCCGAAAACATGAAAGCCAACGTCAGCCAGCCGAGCGCGGTGAGCGCGATCACGCAGAGCACGGCGATCCGCTGCGGCCGCGCAAAGATTGCGCCGAGCCGGCCGGCGGCGGGCGGCAAATGCGAGAAATCGGGCTCGGTTGCTTCGGTCATCGGCACCATTTTAGTGCATAACGCATCGCCTTGCCGGGCTGTATCGGACGCTGGCGGCGCGGTTTCCGTGTCCGCCGCCTACGTGCTAATCGGATAGCCCGCAAGAGGATCTAGCGCTTTGACGACGGACAAAAACGGCGAACGGCCTGCGGCCGTGGTGGTGGGCGGCGGCCCGGCGGGTCTCACCGCCGCGATCGCGCTTGCCGGCGCGGGCCTCGCGACGGTTTTGGTCGGCAAGCGACCGCAACGCCGTGACAACCGCACCACCGCGCTGTTTGCCGGCTCGGTCACGGCGTTGCAGACTTTAGGCGTATGGGAGCTCTGCGCGGCGCAGGCCGCCCCGCTCAAGATCATGCGCATTGTCGACGACACCGGCCGGCTGTGGCGCGCGCCGGAGGTTAAATTCACCGCTGACGAAATCGGCCTGGAGGCCTTCGGCTACAATATCGAGAATTTCCATCTGGTGGCGGCGCTGGAAAAACGCGCCGGCGCGCTCGAAAGCCTGCGCATCGTCGACGACGAAGTGCGCAGCGTCGCCCCGCACGCCGCCCAAGTGACGCTCACGCTTGCGAGCGGCTCGACGTTGAAAACGCCGCTGGTTGTCGCCGCCGACGGGCGCAAATCGCTCTGCCGCGCCGCGGCCGGCATCGAGGTCGACGAACGCGAGTATCGGCAGGCGGCGCTCACCGTCTGCCTCACGCATACGCGGCCGCATCATGATACCTCGACCGAATTCCACACGCCGAGCGGGCCGTTCACGCTGGTGCCGCTGCCGGGTCAGCGCTCGAGCGTGGTCTGGGTGCTCGACCCGGCGCAGGCGGAAACCATCAAGGCGCTCAGTGACGCGGAGCTCGCGGCCGAGGTCGAACGCGCCTCGCATTCCATCCTGGGCAAGATTACGGTCGAGCCCGGGCGCGGGCTGTTTCCTTTATCGGTTGCGACCGCCAAAAGTTTCGGCGCGCAGCGCATCGCGCTCATCGGCGAAGCCGCGCACGTGATCCCGCCGATCGGCGCGCAGGGGCTCAATCTCGGCCTGCGCGATGCCGCCTCGATCGGCGAACTCGCGGTTGCCGCCGCGCGCGACGGCGGTGATATCGGCGGCGGCGACGTGCTCGACGCCTACGAGAAAATGCGCCGCGCCGACGTCGGCAGCCGCACACTCGCCATCGACCTGCTCAACCGCACGCTGCTCACCGATTTCCTCCCCGTGCAGGGCATGCGCGGCCTCGGCCTCTATATGATCGACCGCATCGGTCCCTTACGCCGCGCGGTGATGCGCGAAGGCGTCGAGCCGCGCGCCGCGCAGCCGCGGCTGATGCGCGGGGAAGTGCTTTAGGGCTTATCGAGTTTCGGCGCCTTCTTGCCGCCCGGCGCGTCGCGAAATTCCGGCGCAATCGGCAACGGCAGCGCCGGAATGGAGGCGCCCGCGTCGCCGTCAATCGAATACGCGAACAGGCCGCGTTCGACGAAATGCGGGTCGCCCATCGCCTCCTGCAACGACATGACGATGGTCGCGCAGCAATCGGCGACGGCGAGGATCGGTCGCCATTCGTCCGACGTGCGCATAGCGATCAGCTTGGCGACCGTCGCAAGGGTCGCTGCCGGGTCGCGCAGATCGTTGGCCAGTTCCGGCGGCAGCCCGATCGCGCGGCAGAACGCATTCCAGAACTTCTGCTCCAGCGCGCCGCAGGCGATCAGTTTGGCGTCCTTGGTCGGATAGAGCCGGTAGCGCGGCGAGGCGCCCACCAGCGGCAGTTCGCCGGCTTTGGGAAACGTGCCGGTCGCCGCGCCCAGCGCCAGCGCGTACCACGCGAAGGTGAACATGGCGTCGGTCATGGCAATGTCAAGGTGACAGCCCTGCCCGCTGCGGTCGCGCGCGCGCAGCGCCAGCAGGATATTGATCACCGCCGGGAAACTGCCGCCGGCGATGTCGGCGGCGAGCATCGGCGGCACCACCGGCGCCTCCGCCGGCCCCGGCTGCAAATCGAGCACGCCGGTATTGCCGATGTAATTGATATCGTGCCCGGCCTCGTCGCGACGCGGCCCGCTCTGACCGTAACCGGAAATCGAACAATAGATCAGTTTCGGATTGATCTTGCGTACGTCGTCGTAGCCGAGCCCCAGCCGCGCCATCACGCCGGGGCGGAACTGCTCGACCAGAATGTCGGCGCGCTCGATCAGCGGGATCAGCTTTTCGCGGTCGGCTTGGCGCTTGAGATCGGCGACCAGGCTCTTCTTGCCGCGATTGAGCAGCGCGAAGGTCGCACTCTCGCTGCCGAACGCGGGCGGGAAGCGGCGCATGTCCTCGCCGCCCGGCTTTTCGATCTTGAGCACCTCGGCGCCCGCTTCCGCCAGCATCAGCGTCGCCAGTGGCCCCGGCAGTAGCGTGGTGAAATCCAAAACGCGGAGACCTTCGAGCGGCTGCATGCTTTATTCCCTGCGCATGATCTTATCCGAAAACCGGTTCCCACTTTTCGGGATCATGCGCCTACCTAAACAATAAAGGCGGCAGCGTACCGGTTTTCACCATCCACATCACGCTGGTCAGCGTCACCACCGAGACCAGCGTGCCGATCAGCACCGCGCTCGAGGCCTGCTCGACCCACACATCGTATTGCCGCGCGAACACGAACACATTGAGCGCCGGCGGCAACGCCGCCATCAGCACCGCGGTGTAAACCCACGTCTGGTCGAAGGGCCCGAACAGCGACAGCAGCAGGAACACTAGCACCGGGTGCAGCACGAGCTTGACCGCGGTCAGGAACGGCACCTCCCAGGGCATCTTCTTTAAGGGGCGCAGCGCCACCGTCACGCCGAGCGTGAACAGCGCGCAGGGCGCCGCCGCGTTCTGCAGGAATTGCATCAGCCGCTCGAGCGCGACCGGCGGGGTGAAATGCAAGGCGGCCGAAACGAAACCGAGCGCGCTGGCGATAATCAGCGGATGCAGCGCAATGCGCTTGACCACGTCGAGCGCCGTGGCGGCGAGATTTGCCTGCTGCGGTTTCGCCAGCGCCATCAAAAACGGCACCATGGTGAACAAAATAATGTTGTCGAAACAGAAGATCAGCGCCACCGGCACCGTCGCCGGCGGCCCGAGCGTCGCCAGCGCCAGCCCCGGGCCCATGAAGCCGATATTCCCGTAGCCGCCGGCAAGCCCGGCGATGGTCGCCTCCGCGATATTGCCGCGGCGGATCGCCATACCGATGGCAAACGACACCGTGAACGCCCAGAAGGTCGAGAGCGTGGTGGCAAATATGAAGTCGACCTGGGCGAGCTTCTCCAGCGGGGTCTGCGCCAGGATGCGGTAAAACAAAGCCGGCAGCGCCACGTAAAGGATGAAGAAATTCATCCAGGCCAAAGCGGTATCGGGAATCTGTTTGAGCTTGCCGCAGGCAAAGCCGATGAAAATCAGCCCGAAAAACGGCAGCGCCAGGTTGAGAACGTCGATCATCCGGCCCGATTTCGGCCCGCCTTATTGTCCACCCGATAGTCCACTTGGCGCGGCCTTTGCATTCCTCTAAACGGCACCCAGGCCCTTGGGAAGGACTTGAAAGCAGCCCATGAAACTGCCCCGCCAATTCTTCGCCCCTCTCGCCATCGGCGCGCCCGCGCCCCTGCGCGACCTGCCGGTGCGGCTTGAGCGCATGATCCATTTCGTGCCGCCGCATCTCGATAAGCTGCGCGCCAAGGTGCCGGAGCTCGCGCGCCAAGTGGACGTCGTGTTGGGCAACCTGGAAGACGCCATTCCGGTCGAGGCCAAGCAAGCCGCGCGCAAGGGCTTCATCGAGATGGCGCAAGCGACCGACTACGGAGCTACCGGATTGTGGACGCGCATCAACGCGCTCAATTCGCCCTGGGCGCTCGACGACGTGATCGAGATCGTCGGAGCGGTCGGCGACAAACTTGACGTGATCATGCTGCCCAAGGTCGACGGACCCTGGGACATTCATTATCTCGACCAGTTGCTCGCCCAGCTCGAGGCGCGTCACAAGATCAAAAAACCGATCCTGATCCACGCAATTCTCGAAACCGCGCAGGGCGTCAACAACGTGGAGGCGATCGCCACTGCCTCCCCGCGCATGCACGGCATGAGTCTCGGCCCCGCCGATCTTGCGGCTTCGCGCGCGATGAAGACGACGCGCGTCGGCGGCGGCCATCCGGATTATAGAGTGCTGGCGGACGCACCGCAGGTCGGGTCTACCCGACCTGCGCAAACAAAAGAGCCGATATCGGGTAAACCCGACATCGGCGGTGACGCCCCGCGCGCGGCCTTCCAGCAGGACCTGTGGCACTACACCGTCGGCCGCATGGTCGATGCCTGCGCCGCCGCCGGCATCAAGCCGTTCTACGGCCCGTTCGGCGACTTCTCCGACGCCGCCGCCTGCGAGGCGCAATTCCGCAACGCCTTCCTCATGGGCTGTCTCGGCGCCTGGACGCTGCACCCATCGCAGATCGCCATCGCCAAGACCGTGTTTTCGCCCGATCCGGCGGAAGTGGCTTTCGCCAAGAAGATCGTCGCCGCCATGCCGGACGGCGCCGGCGCGGTCATGATCGACGGCAAAATGCAGGACGATGCCACCTGGAAACAGGCAAAGGTGCTCATCGACCTCGCCAGACTGGTGGCGGCCAAGGATCCCGAGATGGGCGCGCGTTACGCCCTATAAACCCTAGCGGATGACGCAAACTTGCACTATGTGATCAATGACATGGACAAGATACGCATCGCCAAATACAAAATCGGCCAGGTGGTCAAACACCGGCTCTATCCGTTCCGCGGCGTGGTGTTCGACATCGACCCGGAGTTCGACAACACCGACGAATGGTGGGAGTCGATCCCGCCCGACGTGCGACCGCGCAAGGACCAGCCGTTCTATCATCTGTTCGCCGAGAACGCGGAAAGCGAATACATCGCCTACGTCTCCGAGCAGAACCTGTTGCCCGACACCTCGGACAAGCCGCTGCGCCATCCGCAGGTCAACGAGGTCTTCGTGCAGGACGACAGCGGCGCCTATCGCCCGCGCAACAGCCAATTGAATTGATCGCGCGTCGGCGCAAATGAAAAGGCGCGGGCCTCAAGCCCGCGCCTATCGCATTCCATACGCCGCAAACTATTTCTTCGGCGCGGAGGCTGGCGCGGCAGCGGCAGGCTGCTGGGCTTCCAGTTTCTTGCGCGCTTCCTCGGCGCGCTTCTGCAGCTCTTCCTGCAATTTGCGCTGCTGTTCCTCGACCACCTTCGGATCGGTGGGCGGGCCGTCATAGGCCTTGGCGAAATCGTTGAGCGGCAGCGGCAAGCTGATCGCGGTGCCCTGCATGTTGACCGCCTGCAGCGTGATGGTCTGCCCCTTCTTCATCTTGGCGATCATGTCGTCGGTGACCGGATAGTCGGACATACAACCGACTGGGAAACAGATCTTGTAGGGCTCCTGCGTCGGCTGGCCCTGATCGATGAACATGCGCGTGCCGTGCTGAATTTGCATGCCGAGCGGCACCGTGATGCGCAGCACCTTGGGCTCGCCTTCCGGCTCAAACAGTTGCACGACGGCGACCGGCATGCCGTTTTCCAGGCGCCCGTCCTTGGTGAGCACGCAGACCTGCTTGTTGTTGGTTTCGGGGCCTTTGCCGCACATTTTCAACCACGGCGAATACATCAATTGCGGTTGCTGTTGCGCGGTCTGCGCCGGTGGTGCTGCTTGCTGCTGCACCGCCGGCTTTTGCGCGGCCGGTTTCTGCGCCGCCTTGGGCGCGGGTTTGGGCTGCTGCGCGAGCACCAAAGTCGGTGCGGCGAAGGCGGCTGCCAGCAATCCGACGGCGGCCAATGAGGCGGTCAACGTGCGGCCGAGCGGCCTCACCGATGCGATCCGATGATCCATTGCAGTTTGTCCCTTTTCCCTCGCACCGCCGGCGGCCGCGTGAGCCTGCCGAACGGTCGCCTCTTCGCCGGCTCTCTCTCCGCGAAATGCGGCGGGAGCGTGACAGGTCTGGGCTGCCTGATAGCCGATATTGCGCCTGCAATAAAGCCACGAATGTGCCGAAAATGCGGGGCCACGCGGGACCGGACCGCTGTGATAAATTGCACCAAACGGGAAACGAATCGCATTCGACCCCCAATCGCGTCCTCCGCTACCGCTTTCGCGCCGCTGCAATGGCAGCCCTCCCGGCGCACGCTGATGCTCGGCGCGCTGGCCGCCGCGAGCGGGCTCGGTTGTTCGCGCGCCTTGGCGGCGGGCGCGCCGCACGCCATTGCCATGCATGGCGCGCCGGCTTGGGGACCTCAATTCGACCATCCGACCTACGCCAATCCGGCGGCGCGCAAGGGCGGGCAACTGGTGCAAGGCGTGTTGGGAACTTTCGACAGTCTCAATGCCTTCATCGTCAGGGGCCTGCCGGCGGTCAATATCCGCAGCTACGTGATCGAGAGCCTGCTGGCGCGCGGTTACGACGAACCGTTCACGCTCTACGGCCTGCTCGCCGACAGCGTCGAGACGGATGCCGCGCGATCTTACGTCAGCTTCACCATCAACCCGGCGGCGCGCTTTGCCGACGGCAAGCCGGTGACGGCGCAGGACGTGATCTTCTCTTGGGGTTTGCTGCGCGACCACGGCCGGCCGCTGTTCGGAATTTATTATTCCAAGGTTAAACGCGCGCAGGCGCTCGACGCCCGCACGGTGCATTTCGACCTTGCCGGCTCCGACGACCGCGAATTGCCGCTGATCATGGGACTGATGCCCGTGCTGCCGAAGCACGCCATCGATCCCGGCAAATTCGAGGAGACGACGTTCGAACCGCCGCTCGGCAGCGGTCCCTATAAAGTGAGCGCGGTCAAGCCGGGCGACAGCGTCACCTTCACGCGCGATGCAAGGTACTGGGGCCGCGACCTGCCGATCAACCGGGGCTTATGGAATTTCGACACCGTCCGCTTCGACTATTACCGCGACGGCAACACACACTTCGAGGCGTTCAAGAAAGGCCTCTACGACGTGCGCGCGGAAACCGATCCGGGCCGCTGGCAAACCGCTTACGACTTTCCGGCTTTGCGCGAAGGCCGCGTGGTCAAGGAGGAATTCCCCTACGGTCTGCCCAAGGGCATGGACGCCCTGGTGTTCAACACCCGGCGGCCGATCTTCGCCGACGTGCGCGTGCGCGAGGCGATCCTGCATTTGTTCGATTTCGAATGGATCAACCACACCTATTTCTTCAATCTCTATAAGCGCACCGCGAGCTATTTCGACGACTGCGATCTGTCCGCGCACGGCGTGCCGGCCGATGCGCGCGAGCACGAACTGCTCAAAGCGTTTCCGGGCGTCGTGCGCCCCGACATCATGCAGGGGACCTGGGCGCCACCGGTCACCGACGGCTCGGGCCGCGACCGCGCCGGCCTGCGCCGGGCTCTCGGGCTGTTTAAGCAAGCCGGCTACGCGCTTAAAGGCACGCAACTGGTGCACGAAGCGAACGACCGGCCGTTCGCCTTCGAGATCCTCACCACCACGCGCGACCAGGAACGGCTTGCGCTCGCTTTCGTGCGCAGCCTCAAGCGCGCCGGGATCGACGCGAGCGTGCGCAGCATCGACGCCACCCAGTTCGAGCGGCGCAGCGTCGCCTTCGACTTCGACATGATGCAGTACCGCTGGGAGCAATCGCTGTCGCCCGGCAACGAGCAACTGTTCTATTGGAGCTCGGCCGCGGCCGACCAACAGGGCAGCCGCAACTATATGGGCGTCAAATCGAAGGCGGTGGACGCCATGATCGCCGCCATGCTCGTCGCGACGACGCGCACCGATTTCGTCGCCGCCACGCGCGCGCTCGACCGCGTGCTGTTGTCCGGCTTCTATGTGGTGCCGCTTTATTTCCCGCCCAAGCAATGGATCGCGCGCTGGACGCGAATCGCGCATCCTGCGCGCACCTCGCTGTTCGGCTATTTGCCGGAAACCTGGTGGGACACGGGCGCAAAATGATCCTCGACGGCGCGCAGCAAGCAGGAGGCGTGACGCTCGACGAATTGTTCCGCCGCGCCGGCGTGCGCCGCCCGGATGCTTTGGCAGTGATCGATCCGCCCAATGCCGAAACGATCACCGGCCGTGCGCCGCGGCGGCTTAATTATGCGCAAGCCGACCGCGCCATTTCGGCCTTTGCCGCCAGGCTGGGTAGCCTCGGCTTGCAGACCGATGCGGTGATCGCGGTGCAACTGCCCAACACCGTCGCCGGGGTCATCGCGCTGCTCGGCATCTTACGCGCCGGCATGATCGCGGCGCCGCTGCCATTGCTCTGGCGCCGGCAGGAGATGGTGGCCGCCCTTTCCCGCGCCTACGCCAAGGCCGTCGTTACCTTCGCCGGGCAGGCCGAGACCGCCATGCAGGCGGCGGCCGAATTGTTTCCGATCCGCCACGTCTGCGCCTTCGGCCGCGATCTGCCTGACGGCGTGGCGCCGCTCGACGACGTGTTCGCGGCCGAAGGCGCCGACTTTTTTCAGGCTGCGGCGCGGCCCGGCCCGGTCGCTGCCCATGTCGCCGCCATTACTTTCGACGGCACTGGCGACGGCGTTGTGCCGCGCGCGCATAGTCAGAATGAATTGGTTGCTGCCGCGCACGCGATGGTCGCGCAAGCGGGCCTCGCCGACGACGCGGTTATCCTGTCCACCATCCCGCCCGGTTCGTTCGCCGGCATCGCGCTGACTTTGCTGCCGTGGCTGATCGCCGGCGGCACGCTGGCGCTGCATCACGGTTTCGACCCGGCCGCTTTTGCCGAGCAGGTCCGCATGCACGCAGCGTCCACGGTCGTCCTCCCCGGCTCCGCGCTCGCGCCGCTTGCCGACGCCGGCCTGCTGGATGCGCCGGTCCGAACGATCCTCGCGCTCTGGCGCGCGCCCGAGCGGCTCTCCGCTGCCGCGCCATGGCAACGCGCCGCGGCGCTGGTGGACGTCACGTGCTCCGGCGAAACCGACTTGCACGCGACCCGGCGCGGCCATGACGGCCTGCCGGCGCCGGCTCCCCCGGGCGCGGCCGCCAGCCTCATTGCGGTTGGTGGCTATCGCTTGCGTCTCAGCGAGGTCGAGGCGGCGGTGGCGGCCATCGATCCCGCCGCGGTCGTCGCCGCTTTGCCCGATGCTTTGCTCGGCCTCAGGCTTGCGGGCAGCGCCCGCGACGGCGCCGCCGTTGCCGCCGAGCTCGACGCGCGCGGCGTCAATCCGCTGATCGCCGGGGCGTTTCGCTCGCGCCCGCGGGCGGATGCCGCTTAATCGAGCCATCGCCGTTGACGGGGTATTAATCGCACCCCGCTAGGGTTGCGCCTGCATTTTGTAGGTGCGTGCGCCCCATGTCGCTGCAAGGTCCGATGATCGTCGTCGCCGACAAGCCGGCGACCGACCTGATCGATGCGCTGGGCGCCGCCGGCGCCTTCCCCATCGTCGAGGCGAACTGGGTCGACGCGCCGACCGCCTTCCTCGCGGTCAAGCCCTCCGCCGTGGTGATCGCCGAGCCGGGACCGCCGGCAAGCGAGGCTGCGGCCCGCATGCTCTGCCTGCAAATCGCCACCGCCAACGGCATCATCGTGCCGGTGATTGCGCGCGCGCATGGCGACCAGGATGCCGCCGTCCCGATCGCGCTGCCGGCCGACGCGGCGTTGCCGGTCGAGCGGCTGATCGCACGCCTGCAATCGGCCATGCGCGTACGCGCATTACATGCAACGGTGCTGCGCCGCATCGAAAGTTTCGACGCGCATGGCGGCAACCTGCCGCCGCTGCCCATCGGCGACGCCCTCGACGACGCAACGGTCTTGATCGCCGGCCGCGGGCCACTTTACCCGCGGCTCAGCGTCGCCATGGGCGAACGCGTCAAGATGCTAGGCGCGCTCAGCGTGGAGACCGCCGCCAAACATCTCAACACCCGCGACATCGACGGCATCGTCGTGGGCGACGGCTTTTCTCCGCGCATGGTGGAAGCCTTCCTCACCGTGCTCGCGCAAGACACCCGCTTCCGCGACATTCCGGTGGCGGTGATCGGCGAGGCGCCGCCCGAATTCGTCGAGGCATTGCCCAATATCGACCACGTCGACGGCGATCCGGCCCGGCTCACCGCGCGCATGATGCCGCTGGTGCGCATGCACGCCTTCGAAATGCGGCTCAAGCGCATGTTGAAGTCGCTTGACGCCAACGGCATGTTCGATCCGCAGACCGGACTGCATACCCGCGATATGTTTGGCCGCGAGCTCGCCAAGGCCATCGCCGAGGCCGGCGAGCGCAGCCTGCCGCTCTCGCTTGCGCGTTTCTCGTTCGACGCGCCGATCGAGGAGCGCGCCGGCAAGGATGGCGCCCGGCTGCTCACCCGGTTGATCCGCGTCATCGATTTCGCCTGCCGCGACGACGACGGCGCGCTGCTGATCGCCTTCACGCAGACCGATCTGCGCAACGCGCATGTGGTCGCCCGCCGCATCGCCGGCGCGCTCAAGAGCACGATGCTGGCGCCGCAGCATGGGCACGAACCGGCCGCCGCCCATGTGACGCTGGCCACGCTGAAGGCCGGCGACACGTTCGACTCGCTGACGATGCGCGTGATGGGCAGCCAGGCGGTTGCCGCCGAATAGCCGGGCGACTAGGTTAGCTCCAACAGGAGCCAAACCCATGCCCGACAATCAGCCGCTCCGCATCGATGTCGTGTCCGACGTGGTCTGCCCGTGGTGTTTCATCGGCAAGCACCGCCTGGAAAAGGCGCTGGCGCTCAAGCCCGACGTGCCGGTCGAGGTGCATTGGCGGCCTTATTTCCTCAACGACTGGATTCCGCGCGAGGGCATTTCGCGCGAGCAATATCTCACCGCCAAATTCGGCTCGCCCGAGCGCTATAAGGGCATCGCCCAGCGGGTCACCGCGGCGGCGGCGGACGAAGGCTTGACCTATAACGTCGACAAGGTGCAGCGCCAGCCCAATACGCTCGACTGCCACCGGCTGATCCGCTGGGCGGAAAAGATCGGCAAGGCGGCGGAAATGAAACAGCGCCTGATGGACCTCTATTTCACCGAAGGCGCCGACCTCACCCACCTCCCCGTGCTCATCCAGGCCGCCACCGAAATCGGCCTCAACCCGGACGATGTGCGCGCGGGACTGGAGAGCGACAAGGACGTGGAGCAGATCGAGCGCGAGGCGCAGTCGGCCAAGGAAGCCGGCATCGAGGGCGTGCCCTGTTTCATCTTCGGCGAAAAATTCGCGATCTCGGGCGCGCAGTCGCCGGAATATCTCGCCGCGGCCATCGACCGCTTGGCGCAGATGCCGCGCGACGCGGCGGAATAGCGCCAGCTTTGCTGGCTTCGCTAGGGGCCGCGATGCCGGAAACCGAGACATACGATTTCATCGTCGTCGGCGCCGGCAGCGCCGGATGCGTTCTGGCCAACCGGCTGACGGCGTCGGGCCGTCACCGCGTCCTCTTACTGGAAGCGGGGTCGGCCGACCGCAATTTCTGGATTCATATTCCGCTCGGCTACGGCAAGCTGTTCACCGACCGGAAAAACAACTGGTGCTACGCCACCGAACCGCAACCGGAATTGGCCGGGCGCGCGGTGATCGCGCCGCGCGGCAAGGTTCTCGGCGGCTCAAGTTCGATCAACGGCATGATCTACATCCGCGGCCAGGCGCAAGACTTCGACATGTGGCGCCAGCTCGGCAATGCCGGCTGGGGCTATGACGACGTGCTCCCCTATTTCCGCAAGGCGGAGGCAAACGAGCGCGGGGCGGATGAAATGCACGGCGGCGACGGCCCGCTCGCGGTGTCGGACGCGCGCGACCGGCATCCGCTGGCGCTCGCCTTTGTCGAAGCGGCGCTGCAATGCGGCTATCCGCGCAACGACGATTTCAACGGCGCCAGCCAAGAAGGCGCCGGCCTTTACCAGACGACCACGCGCGGCGGCGTGCGCTGCTCGACCGCCAAAGGCTACCTGAAACCGGCGGCCCGCCGCGCCAATCTGCGCGTCGTGACTGACGCGCTGACCACGCGCATTCTGTTCGAGGGACGCCGCGCGGTGGGCATCGACTACAGCGTTGGCGGCGAAACGCGAACGGCGCGGGCCGCGCGCGAGATCGTGCTGGCGTCCGGCGCCTATAATTCGCCACAGCTCTTGCAATTGTCTGGCGTCGGGCCGGCGCGCCTACTGCAATCGCTTGGCATAGCCATCCTCGCCGACATGCCGGGCGTCGGCGAAGGCCTCAACGAACATTATTCCGGCCGCACCATAATGCGGGTTCGTGAACCCATTACCATCAACGACGCCGTCAACAGCTGGAGCGGCAGCGTCAAAGCCGCCTTGCGCTACGCCCTGTCGCGGCGCGGCGACCTCGCGGTGCCCGCCATCTCGGCGGGCTGTTTCGTGCGCGCGCATCCGTTGTCGGAAACCCCGGACGCGCAATGCTCCATCGCGCTCTATTCCGCCGACATGATCGGCGGCAACTTGCACAAGTTTCCCGGCGTCACCGGCGTTTGCTCGCTGTTGCGGCCGGAAAGCCGCGGCCATGTGCGCATCAAATCGGCCGATCCGCGCGCGGCCCCGGCAATCCATCCCAATTATCTCGGCACCGAGCGCGACCGGGAAACCGCCGTCGCCGGCGTCAAGGCGATGCGCCGCATTTTCCAAGCGCCGGCCATGGCGCGCTACATCGACCAGGAGATCGAGCCCGGCGCTGCTTGCGACAACGACGGCGAACTGTTGGATTTCATCCGCCGCCGCGGCAGCACCACCTACCATCCGGTGAGCACCTGCCGCATGGGACAGGACGCGCTCGCGGTGACCGACGAGCGGCTGCGCGTGCGCGGCTTTAGCGGCCTGCGCATCGTCGATGCCTCGATCATGCCGGCGGTCGTGTCCGGCAATACCAATGCGGCGACCATCATGATCGGCGAAAAAGGCGCCGACATGATCCTGGAGGATGCCGCCGCATAGGCCTACGCCGCCTTCGCCCGCTCCGCGATGGCAGCCAGATTGCGCAAAATCGCCGCGGTGCCTTTCAGGCGCTCGACCGGCCTTTCCCAATCGTCGAAGAAAACAAGCTGCTGCGCCTTGGCGTCTTTCGGGTCGGCGCGCATGCGCACCCCCGAACCTTGCTTCTGGATGAAGGCCATCAGTCCTTCCGGATTGGCGAAAATATTGTCACGGAACGACAGCACCACGCCTTTCGGTCCGGCCTCGAGCTTCTCGACATTGGCGCGCCGGCACAGCGCCTTGATCGCCACCACCTGCAACAGATGTTCGACCTCGCCCGGCAGCGGACCGAAGCGGTCCACGAGTTCGGCGGCGAAGCTGTCAATGTCGCGCTCGTCCTCGATCTCGGCCAACCGCCGGTACAGCGCGAGCCGCACCGAAAGATCCGTGACGTAATCCTCGGGGATGAGCAGCGCGGTACCGATGGTGATCGACGGCGACCAGCGGTCGGCGACCGGCGCGCTGATGCCGGCCTTGAGGCTCAACACCGCCTCCTCCAGCATCTGCTGGTAAAGTTCGAACCCGACTTCCTTGATGTGGCCGGACTGTTCCTCGCCCAAGAGATTGCCGGCGCCGCGAATATCCAGATCGTGCGAGGCGAGCTGGAAGCCGGCGCCCAGCGTATCGAGCGATTGCAACACCTTCAGCCGCCGCTCGGCCTGCGGCGTGATCTTCTGCTGCGCGGGCAGCGTCAGCAGCGCATAGGCGCGCAGCTTGGCGCGCCCCACCCGCCCGCGCAGTTGGTAAAGCTGCGACAGGCCGAACATGTCGGCGCGGTGCACGATCAGCGTATTGGCGGTCGGGATGTCGAGACCCGATTCGATGATGGTGGTCGACAACAGCACGTCGTATTTGCCGTCGTAGAACGCGCTCATAATGTCGTCGAGCACGGTCGGCGGCATCTGCCCATGCGCGACGCCGACGCGCACTTCCGGGACGTTCTTGTCGAGGAAGTCTTTCGCTCCCGCCAAGTCCTCGATGCGCGGGCAAACATAGAAGGCCTGACCGCCGCGGTATTTCTCGCGCAACAGCGCCTCGCGCACGGTGACGGGATCGAAGGGCGACACGAAGGTGCGCACGGCGAGCCGGTCGACCGGCGGCGAGGCGATGATGGACAGGTCGCGCACGCCGGTGAGCGCCAATTGCAAGGTGCGCGGGATCGGCGTCGCGGTGAGCGTGAGCACGTGCACTTCCGAGCGCAGCGTCTTGAGTTTTTCCTTATGCGCGACGCCGAAATGCTGCTCCTCGTCGACCACCAGCAGTCCTAAGTCCTTGAACGTGACGCCCTTGCCGAGCAGCGCGTGGGTGCCGATGACGATATCGACCTGGCCGGAGGCAAGCCCCGCCTTGACCTTGGCGAGTTCGCCTGCCGGCACCAGCCGCGAGGCCTGCGCCACGTTGACTGGAAAGCCATGGAATCGCTCGCTGAAGGTCTTGAAATGCTGGCGCGCGAGCAGCGTCGTCGGCACCACCACCGCTACCTGCTTGCCGTTGATCGCGGCGATGAAGGCGGCGCGCAGCGCGACTTCCGTCTTGCCGAAGCCGACGTCGCCGCAGATCAGCCGGTCCATCGGCCGGCCGGAAGTCAAGTCCTTCACCGTCGCATCGATCGCCGTCAACTGATCGTCGGTCTCTTCGTAAGGAAAACCGGCGGAGAACTCGTCATAGGCGCCCGGACCGACGCTCAAGCGCGGCGCCTCTCGCGTCAGCCGCTCGGCCGCTACCTTGATCAGTTCGCCCGCGATCTCCCGGATGCGGCTCTTCATGCGCGCTTTGCGCGCCTGCCAGTTGCCGCCGCCGAGTCGATCGAGATCGACTTGGCTTTGCTCGGCGCCGTAGCGCGACAGCAGGTCGACGTTCTCGACCGGCAGATAGAGCTTGGCGCCTTCGGCGTAGTGGATTTCGAGACAATCGTGCGGCGCGCCGGCAGCCGTGATCGGCTGCAGACCCGCAAAGCGGCCGATGCCGTGATCGACGTGCACGACCAGATCGCCCGGCGCCAGGCTCGTCGCCTCGGCGATGAAATTGTCGGCGCGCCGCAGCGCGCGGCGTGGCCGCACCAGGCGGTCGCCGAGAATGTCCTGTTCGCTGACGATCGCCGCGCTGTCCGTTTCGAAACCGGACTCGATGCCGAGCACGGCGAGCGCCACCGCCGGCTTGGGCAGCGCCAGCGCCTGCGGCCAGGACCCGACGAGGTTGAGATTGTGCAGCCCATGATCGGCGAGCACGTGGCTCATGCGCTCGCGCGCACCCTCGCTCCACAACGCGACCGCCACGCGTTTGCCCGCGCTTTGCAGGGAGAGCACATGCGCGCTCACCGCCTCGAACACATTGGCGTTGGGAGCGGCGCGCTCGGCGGCAAAGTTGTGGCCGCCGCGCGCGCCGACGTCGATCGCGTCCTTGGCGTCGGGCACCGCGAAGGGCGAGAGCTTAGCGAGCGCCAGCGCGCCGAGCCGCTTCTTCCATTCGCTTTCGCCGAGATAGAGCCCTGCCGGCGGCAGCGGCTTATAAGGCGGGTTCACCCCCTGCTTGAGCGCTTCTTGCCGCGCCTCGTAATAGTCGGCGATCTGCGTGAACCGCTCATGCGCGGCATCCTCGGCGAGATGCTCGAACGCGAGCGGCGTGCCGGGCAGATAATCGAGCACCGTTTCGAGCCCCGCGTGGAACAGCGGCAGCCAGTGCTCCATGCCGGGATAGCGGCGGCCCTCGCTCACCGCTTCGTAGAGCAGGTCGTCGGGACCGGCGGCGCCGAACGCGGCGACGTAGCCGGTGCGGAAGCGGCGGATGGTTTCGGTGATCAGTTGGAATTCCGCCACCGGCACCAGATCGAGCCCGCGCAAGGCGGTTTCGCTTCTTTGCGTCTGCGCATCGAACGTCTTGATCGTCTCCAGCGCGTCGCCGAAAAAATCGAGCCGCACCGGCTGATCCATGCCGGGCGGAAAGAGATCGAGAATGCCGCCGCGCACCGCGTAGTCGCCCGGCTCGCGCACGGTGGAGGCGCGGGTGAAGCCGTTGAGCTCGAGCCAGGTGACGATACCGGCCATGCCGATGACGTTGCCGGGGCCGACCGACAGCGCATGCGTTGCCACGAATTCGCGCGCCGGCACACGCTGCAATGCGGCGTTGACGGTTGTGAGCAGCACCGACGGCTTGTCGCGCCCCTTTACGCGCGCCAGCCGCGACAGCGCGGTCATGCGCTGCGCCACAACGGAAGCATTGGGCGAGACACGGTCGTAAGGCAGGCAGTCCCAGGCGGGAAATTCCAGCGTCTGTATGTCGGGCCCGAAGAAGGCGAGCGAACGCGACAGTGCCGCCATGCGCTGGCCGTCGCGGCAAACCACGCACAGCGAAATCGCCGGCGCCTCGGGCCCCGCCGCGATGGCGCGCGCCAGATCGCTAAGCACCAGCCCTTCGGCGCCGTCGGCGACCTGCGCCAGCGTCAGCGGCGCGCCGGCGCGCAACAAGGTGGCGGGCGATCTAGCCATGCGCGCCCGCGCCGCCATGATGGAATTCGCGCAGGCGGCGGAACAGCGCGGTGTCGACCTCGGCGGGGACGGCTTGCGCGCCGTTCACCCAGGAAAAAATCTGCTGGTCGGGAAACTCCAACCACGTTTCGTATTCGTCGAGCTCGGCCTCGCTCAGTTTCGCGATATGGGCGTCGGCGAAGCGGCCGAGCACCAGGTCCATCTCGCGGATGCCGCGATGCCAGGAGCGAAACAGCAGACGCCGCCGGCGCTCGTCCAATCCGCCGCTCGAAATGCCGGTACCGGTCATCCGCTTGCTCCAACGCCAAAAACCCGGACGGGGCCGGGCGGGGCCTATATAGGGGTCTTCGCCGTCCTTGTCAGCGGCGCTTTGCACAGGGCCGCATTGCGTCGGCAAAGCTCGCAAGCCAGCATGGCGCCCGATGCGCCCGCTCGTGCTCAACCCGCTATTCGCCTCGCTGACCAGCCTTTCCGGCGTCGGGCCGAAGCTGGAAAAGCTCTATGCCCGGCTGCTCGACCGCGAGGCGCCGCGCGTCATCGATCTCCTGTTTCACCTGCCCTCCGGCGCCGTCGACCGCCGCGCCCGCCCGAAGCTCAACCAAGTGCAGGCCGGCCAGCTGGTCACCGTCGCGGTAACCGTCGAGGAACACCGCCCGGCCCCGCGCAACCGGCCGCGCGCGCCCTACCGCATTATCACCAGCGACGATACCGGACAGACGCTGACGCTCACTTATTTCAACGCGCGCGAGGATTACCTGCGCAAGCTCTTGCCCGAGGGCGAGACCCGTTACGTCTCCGGCACCGCCGAATTCTATGACGACATGCTGCAGATGGTGCATCCCGACAGGGTGGTGGACGAAACGGGGTTTGCCAATTTGCCGTTGGTCGAATCGGTCTATCCGCTCACTGAAGGCTTGGCGCCCGGCAACATCCGCCGCGCCATGGAGGGCGCGCTAGCGCGTCTGCCCGACCTGCCGGAATGGCAGGACGAGGCCTGGATCGCGCGCGAACGGTTTCCAGCTTTTGCCGCGGCGCTGCGCCATCTGCATCGGCCGGCCGAGCCGCACGACATTCTGCCCGAGAGTCTGGCCTGGACGCGCCTCGCCTACGACGAATTGCTCGCCGGCCAGCTCGCGCTCGCTTTGGTGCGCGCGCATATGCGCCGGCAGGCCGGCCGCGGCACCGCCAGCGAGGGCCGGCTGCGCGCGCGCGTGTTGAAGGCGCTGCCCTACGCGCTCACCCATTCGCAGCAGAAGGCGGTGGACGATATCGTCGCCGACCTTGCCCGCCCGCAACGCATGTTGCGCCTGCTGCAGGGCGACGTCGGCTCCGGCAAGACGGTGGTGGCGCTGGTTGCGGCCGCGGCGGTGATCGAGGCCGGCCGCCAGGCGGCTTTCATGGCGCCAACCGAAATCCTCGCCCGCCAGCACATGAACACCATCGCGCCACTGGCGGAGGCCGCCGGCCTGCACGTCGCCATTCTCACCGGGCGCGAGCGCGGCGGCGCGCGCACCGAGATCCTCGACCGCCTGGCGCTCGGCGACATCGATCTGCTGGTCGGCACCCACGCGCTGTTCCAGGAAGAGGTCGCGTTCCATGATCTCGCCCTCGCCATTGTCGACGAGCAGCACCGCTTCGGCGTGCATCAGCGCCTCGCGCTGGCGCAAAAGGGTGACGCGGTCGACGTGCTGGTGCTCACCGCGACGCCGATCCCGCGCACGCTCGTGCTCACTTACTTCGGCGACATGGACGTGTCCGAATTGCGCGAGAAGCCGCCCGGCCGCCAGCCGATCGACACCCGCGCCATTCCGCTCACCCGCATCGAGGAAGTCGAGGACGCGGTCGGCCGCGCGCTGCAAGCGGGCCAACGCGCTTTTTGGGTCTGCCCGCTGGTCGAGGAATCCGAAAAGATCGATCTCGCGGCGGCCGAGGCGCGCTTCGAGGAATTGCGCGCCCGCTTCGGCAAAATAGTCGATCTGGTGCACGGCCGCATGAAGGGCGCGGAAAAGGACGCCGCCATGGCCCGCTTTGCAGCCGGCGAGACGCAATTGCTGGTCGCCACCACGGTGATCGAGGTCGGCGTCGACGTGCCGGAGGCGACCATCATGGTGATCGAGCACGCCGAACGCTTCGGCCTTGCGCAACTGCATCAGTTGCGCGGCCGCATCGGGCGCGGGTCCGGCCACTCGACCTGCCTCTTGCTCTACAGGGCACCGCTCGGCGAGACCGCCAAAGCGCGGCTTGCCGTGCTGCGCGACACGGAAGACGGTTTCCGCATTGCCGAGGAAGATTTGAAATTACGCGGCGAGGGCGACCTGCTCGGCACGCGGCAGAGCGGCCTGCCCGGCTTCACCATCGCGCGCATCGAGACGCACGGCAAATATCTCGGCGCCGCGCGCGACGACGCGGCGCTCATCCTCGCGCGCGAGCCGACGCTCAACGACGCACGCGGGCAAGCGCTACGTCATCTGCTCTATCTGTTCGGCAGGGACGAAGCGATCAAGCTGATCCGTGCCGGCTGAGCTTCTGCTTCAGGCCCCGAGCGGATCGGCGCCGAAGCGGTTCGGCCCCGTCGTGCCTTTCATGCAATCCCAGACCAGCAGCAAAATGAGGCCGATGCCGGTAAAGGCGATCAGCAGCCACCATGCGGTGCGGTCGAGATCGTGCAGGCGGCGCGCCGAGACCGCGATGCCCGGCAACAACAGCGCGAGCGACACGATCGCGCCGACCAACCCCAGGCCGAGAACCGCATCGATGATGCCCGCCACCAGACTGGCGAGTATCACGAATAGCGTCCAGTACCAGTATTCCGAGCGCACCGCGCGACCCGAAAAACCCACGTAATTGCTGAATCCAGATTTAATTGCGTCAACAAAGCCCATGGTCAGCCCCCCGACATGAATAAAGACGATAGAGGCTAGCAACCCCTTTCGACTCGCAATAGTGGTATTGGGATAGTACCCGGATTTATTTCGCGGCCGCCGGTGAGCGAGCCGCCTGCGCCGCACGGGCGCTCGTCGCCAGCGCCGCCAATTTCTTCTGATTGTCCTTGTCCGGCTGCACCATGCCGGCGGAGATCAAGAGCGACATCGCATTCTCCACCGAGATGTCGAGCTCGATCAGCTCCTTGCGCTGGATATAGAAGAAGAAACCGGTGGTCGGGTTGGGCGTGCACGGCAAAAAGGCGCTGATATAGTCGCCGCCCTGCCCCGGCAGCCGCTCGGCGAGATCGCCGCTCGGCGGCTGCGACAGCAGCACCAGCGACCACATGCCGGGCGCCGGAAACTCGACCAACGCAACCTTGCGGAAGCTCGAGCCGGTCTTCGAGAACAGCGTCTCGAACACCTGTTTCATGGTCTTGTACACCGGCCGCACGATCGGCATGCGGTTGAGCAGGTCTTCGCCCCAGCCGACCAGCGTGCGGCCAACCAAGTTGGCGGTGAGGAAGCCGAGCAGCGTGAGCGCCACCACGGCAATGATCAGGCCGGTGCCCGGGATCGGCCAGGGCAGATAGCTCTCCGGCCGGTAAAGCGGCGGGATCAACGGCGTCACGAAGCCGTCCACCCATTTGATCAACGACCAGACGAGCCAGGCGGTCACCGCAATCGGTCCCGCCACCACCAGTCCGGTGAGGAAGTAGTTGCGGATGCGCGCGATGATGCCGGTGTACGCCGGCGCGGCTGCCGCCGCCGGCGTTGCGCCCGCTTGCTGGTCGATTTCGGCCATAGAAGTGATCCTACTCCACCGTGACCGATTTCGCGAGGTTGCGCGGCTGGTCGACGTCGGTGCCGATGGCGACCGCCGTGTGGTAGGCGATCAACTGCACCGGAATGGCATAGACCAAAGGCGTCACCGTCGAGGCCATGTCCGGCAGCACGATGATTTCCGTCGAGTTGACCGGCGCCTCCTTGGCGCCTTTCGCATCGGTGACCAAGATGATTTTGCCACCGCGCGCGGCCACTTCCTGCATATTCGACACGGTCTTCTCGAACACGCGGTCGTAGGGCGCGATGACGATCACCGGCATGGTCTCGTCGATCAGCGCGATCGGCCCGTGCTTGAGCTCGCCGGCGGCATAGCCCTCGGCGTGGATGTAGGAGATTTCCTTGAGCTTCAGCGCGCCCTCGAGCGCAATCGGAAAGCTGGTGCCGCGGCCGAGATAGAGCACGTCGCGCACCTTGGCGAGGTCTTGCGCAAGCTTCTCGATCTGCGGTTCGAGCTTGAGCGCTTCCGCCATCAAGCGCGGAACTTCGATCAGCGCGCGCACCAGTTTCTTCTCGTCCTGCGCCGACAATTCGCCGCGCGCGCGGCCGGCGGCGATGCGCCAAACAAGCGAGAACGCTGAGCTGGCAGGTGAAGGCCTTGGTCGAGGCGACGCCGATTTCCGGACCGGCGAGCGTCGGCATCACGACGTCGCTTTCGCGCGCGATGGTCGAGGTCGGCACGTTGACCACCGAGAGCACGTGTTGCTTGCGCTCTTTGGCATAGCGCAGCGTCGCCAGCGTGTCGGCGGTCTCGCCCGATTGCGAGATGAAGATGGCGAGGTCGCCTTTTTCCAAGGGCGCCTCGCGATAGCGGAATTCGGAAGCGATATCGATTTCCACCGGCAGCTTGGCGAAGCGCTCGAACCAGTATTTCGCCACCAGCCCAGCGTAGAACGCCGTGCCGCAGGCCGACAGCGATAAGCGTTTGAGCTTCGTCCAGTCGAACGGCAATTTTCCCGGCAGCGCGACCTTTTCGGCCACCATGTCGATGTAATGCGCGAGCGTGTGGCCGACCACTTCCGGCTGTTCGTGGATTTCCTTGGCCATGAAGTGCTTGTGGTTGCCCTTGTCGACCAATTGCGCCGACGCCGTCGACTTGATTACCGGCCGTTCGACCGTGTGGCCGGCTTCGTCGCGGATCTCGACGCCTTTGTGCGTCATCACCGCCCAGTCGCCGTCTTCCAGGTAACTGATCTGGTCGGTGAACGGGGCGAGCGCGATCGCATCGGAGCCGAGAAACATTTCGCCTTTGCCGTAACCGACGGCTAGCGGGGAACCCTTGCGCGCGCCGATCATCAGGTCGTCCTCGCCGGCGAACAAAAAGGCGAGCGCAAAAGCGCCGCGCAACTGCTTGAGCGCGGCCGCCACCGCCTCGGCCGGCTTTTTGCCCTTTTTCATCTCGTCGGTGACGAGATGGGCGACCACTTCGGTGTCGGTCTCGCTGCTGAATTTCGAGCCGTTCTTGCCGAGCCGTTCCCGCAGTTCGCGGAAGTTCTCGATGATACCGTTATGCGCGACCGCGACGCGGTCGGTGGCGTGCGGATGCGCGTTGCTCTCGTTCGGCTTGCCGTGCGTCGCCCAGCGGGTATGGCCGATGCCGATATTGCCGGCGAGCGGCTCCTTCGCCAGGCGCTTTTCCAGCGCCGCGAGCTTGCCTTCGGCGCGGCGGCGGCCGAGCGCGCCGTGATCGAGCGTGGCGACGCCGGCGGAGTCGTAGCCGCGGTATTCGAGGCGTTTGAGCGCCTCGACCAAGTGGCCCGCGACCGGCTCACGTCCGATGATTCCGACGATCCCGCACATCCGAGTGGATGGCCCCTTTGTTCTATTCTTGCTTTAACCGGCAACCGCAAACATATGGAAATCAAAACGCATTTCGCCATGTGTCAGATGGCGGGCAAGCCGCGCGCGACTCATATGATGGGCTATTTTGGTTTCTTTTTGCCCAAGCTCTTGAGCGCCCGCAAGCGTTTGGCCCAGCCGGCTTTGTTAACCTGTTCGCCGCGCCCGATGGCGAGCGCGCCGGCCGGCACGTCCTTGGTCACCACCGTACCGGTGCCGACATAGGCGCCGGCGCCGACCTTGACCGGCGCCACCAGCGCCGTGTTCGAGCCGATGAAGGCGCCCTTGCCTATATCGGTCTTGTGCTTGGCGACGCCGTCATAATTGCAGGTGATGGTGCCTGCCCCGATATTGGCGCCGGCGCCGATGCGCGCGTCGCCGATATAGCTCAAGTGATTGGCCTTGGCGCCGGCCTCGATCTTGGCCGCCTTCACCTCGACGAAATTGCCGATATGCACGTCGGTGCCAAGATCGGCGCCCGGCCGCAATCGCGCGAAGGGTCCGACGCGCGCGCCCTTGCCGACATGCGCGCCTTCGAGATGCGAGAAGGCGCGGATGGTCGCGCCGTCGCCCACGGTCACGCCGGGTCCGAACACCACATTGGGCTCAATGGTCACGTCCTTGCCGAATTTGGTGTCGGCGCTAAGAAACACCGTATCCGGCGCGACCAGCGTGACGCCGGCTTCGAGCGCCGCCGCGCGCAACCGCTTTTGCAGCACGGCCTCGGTTTCGGCGAGCTGCGCCTTGGTATTGATGCCGCGCATGTCGTCCTCCCCGGTTTCGATTGCGACCGCCTTCAAGCCCATATCGCGGGCGATGGCAACCGCATCGCTGAGATAGTATTCGCCCTTGGCGTTGGCATTGCCGATTGCGTCGAGGATGGCGAGCGCGCTGTTGCCGGCGAGCGCCATCAGCCCGCCATTGCTGAGGTCGATGCGCCGCTCGGCATCGCTCGCGTCGCGCTCCTCGCGGATCGCCAACAGTTCGCCGCCGCGCGTGAGCAGCCGCCCATAGCCGGTCGGATCGGCCGCCCGAAAGCCGAGCACCGCCACCGCCGCGCCGTCTTTCAGCGCCGCGCGCAATTGCTCGAGCGTTCGCGGGCGCACCAGCGGCGTGTCGGCAAACATCACCAAAATGTCGTCCGGCTTTTTGGCGATCGCCTTGCGCGCCGCCAGCACCGCATGCGCGGTGCCGCGCCGCTGCTTTTGCTGGAAGACGCTGGCCTTGGGCGCAAGCGCGCGCGCGGCGTGCGCCACCGCATCTTGATCGGGCCCGACCACCACGGCGATGTCGCTGCCGCCCGCCTCGAGCGCCGCGCCGAGCACGTGGGCGATGAGCGTGCGGCCGCCGATTTCGTGCAGCACCTTCGGCTTGGCGGAGCGCATGCGCATGCCCTCGCCGGCCGCCAGCACGATCGCCAGGCACGTTCGTCGGTGCGTCTTTTTTCCGCTCACGCAGTTTCCGTCCTTGCGGGCCTCGCGCAGAATCGCGCAGTCATCGCGGCCGAGTGCGTTTGCTGCTTACCCCTTCGCGTCCCGCAATGAAAGCGAGCATTGCCGGATTCTGCTAACGTTTTCAACGACGTGATTCGCCCTCGCAGAGGCCCTTCATGGCGATCAAGCAAGCGCCGCCGGAACCCGATTTGCCCAATATCCGCAGACACCTTCGCGCGCGCCCTCTGGCGCGGCTGCTCGGTTGGGGCAGCGCCGCCACAGTCGCGCTCGCCGCCGTCGCGCTCACCAGCCAGAGCGAAGACGGCCGCCAACGGCTGCAAATGGCCATCGCCTATGTCAGTGCGCCGGCGCGCGCGGTCGCGCAGCTTCCTCCGGCCTCGTTGCAAGCCGAGGCAAATACCCAGCATCTCGCCGCGCAATTGAGCGAGCTTGCCGCCGACCGCGAGCGGCTCACCGCGCGCATCGCCGTGCTCGAGCGCAGCCTCGAGGACATGACCGGCTCCATCAAGCAACAAAACGAGCGGCTTCCGGCCGCGCAAGCCGCGTCTAGCCCGCCGCCCGCGCCGGCGCCGGTCGCGACCACCTTTCCATCTTTGCCGCCGCTCGCCATGCCGGCCATAGGCGAAGCCACGCCCGGTTGGCAGATGGCCGGCAAACCGCCGGAAACAGCCGAAGTTGCACAGCCGCCGCCCACTGAAGCTGCGCCGCCGCCGAAGGCCCTCGAACCCGCGGCGCCGCCACCACAAACCGTCGCGCCGCCGCCTGCGGACGAACCCGGCCCGCAAGCCGCCGCGCCGTTACCCGAACCGGTGCCGCTGCCGCCGGTGCGCGTCGCCGCCGTCCCGAGCGAACCCGTGGTTCCATCCAAGCCCGAATACGGCATCGATCTCGGCAGCGCGGCAAGCCTGGAAGCCCTGCGCGTGCACTGGGCGGCGGTGAAAGCCAATTACGGGCCGCTGCTGGTCGGCTTACGGCCGCTCGCCGCCGCGCATCCGCGGCGCCCATCCGGCGTTAACTATCGCTTGGTCGCGGGACCGCTGCCGAACGTGGCGGAAGCCGCGCAACTCTGCGCCCGCTTCCCGCCCACGCGCACCGGCTGCCGGCCGGCCAAATTCATCGGCGCGCAACTGGCCGAGCATTGATTGCCGGCGCGCCGGGCGAGCGGCATAATCCTCGTCCCATGAAACTGTTCCTGCCCGGCGCGCGCGCCACCAATTATCTGCTCATCGTGGGCTTCTGCTCGCTCGGCTATGCACTTTATCTGCGCTATCTCGCTATCGAGCAGTCGAGCGTCGGGCTTGCCTGCGCCGCCGGGCCCGACACCTGGCTGTGCTTTTCGCGCCGCATCGCGATCGCGCTGTTCGACCATACGGTGTTCGGTTGGGCGGCGCTCGCCGTCGCCGCGCTCAATCTGCTACGCCCATCACTTGTTTTGTTCGCGGTCGCGCTCGCCTTCGCCTGTTTCGGCATAGTTCTCTACAACGTCGCCTTGTCGGCGCTCGCCTTCGGCTTGCTCGCGCTCAGCTTTGCCCGTCGCGCACCCGCGCCAGACTGAACGCCAGCGCGATCAGCGCCGCGCATAGCCACAGCGATTGCCAGTTGGCGAAGCTTTCATTGAACGCGATATAGGGCACCGACAGCGCCAGCATTCCGGCGGCGGCCAATTCCGCAGCGCCAAATCTTGCAGAACCTTGGCGGCCGAGCGGCCGCGGCATGCTTACGCTGTGCGCGACAAAAGGCGCGACCGCGGCGCTTAGCGGTGCGAAAGGAAAATCCCGGTAGCGCGGATCGAAAACGAGGCCGAGCGCGGTGAGAATGGCCAGCAGCGTGGTCGCGACCAACAGCGTGCCGATACTCCGCGCCAGCGGATCGCGCACGCGCTCAGCCGTGGGGCCGATCAGCGCCGAGAAGCGCGGCAGTGCGGTGCCACGCATCACAGCGGCGCTCACCGCCGGCGGCGTCAGCAAGGCGACGCCGATAAGACTGAGCGAGCGCAGCCAGCCGGCAAGCCCGAGCGATTCAACCGGCGCATTGGCGATGCTCCAGCCGATCAGCGTGCCGCCGATGGTCGCGTTCGCCGCGACCGCAAGCCAAAGCGCTTGCGGCGCCGCACCGCGCCGCGCGGCAAAGGCCAAGCCGAACACGATAAGCGCGAACGCCACTCCGCCCGCCGCTTGCCAACGCCAGAAGGGGTGATCGGACACCGTCTCGCCCCAGATGAATTTCGGCGCGCGCGTCGCATCGTCGAGCAGGCCCCAATGGCCGCCGACGGTGCCCTCCAGCGCGCGCTTCCATGGTTCGTCGAAGGCCTCGATGACGTTGACGCGGAAATTTTCGCGTTTGGCCAGCGCCAGCACGTCCTGGATCACCCGCGCCTGGTTCGCCGGCGACGGCAGTGCGCCCTCGCGCATGCGGCCTTCGCTCGGCCAGCCGACTTCGCCGATCATCACCTCCTTGCCGGGAAAGGCATCGACCAGACGATGCCGGATCGAGGCCACATGCGCGGCGGCATTGTCCGCGGCGATCGGGAAATCCTCCCAATAAGGCAAGATATGGATGGTGATGAAGTCGGCGGCCGCGGCGACTTCCCGGTTGCGCAGCCAGAATTCCCAGACGTCGGCATAGGTGACCGGCGCTTTCACCCGCGCCTTCACCGCGCGCAAAGTGGCGGCGAGGTCTTCCGCCGACATTTCGCCGCGCAACAGCACCTCATTGCCCACCACCACGGCGCGGATGGTGTCGGGATAGCGGTTGGCCAGCTCAACCGCGGTGTCGATCTGCTCGCGGTTCTTGTCGGGATGGCTCGACAGCCAGAGGCCCTGCATCACCTTGAGACCGTGGCGGGCGGCGATGCCGGCGATCTGGTCCTGCCCGTAATCGATCGAATAGGTGCGCACGCAATCGGTGATCTTGGCGAGCCGCGTGAGATCGTCCTCGATCTGGGCGGTGGAAATTTGCGCGCTGGGATCGAGCGGTGTCTGGCTTCCGCGGAACGGCGAATAGGACAGGCAATAGAGCTTTTCACCGGGTTTGAGCGGAGATTGCGGCATCGGCACGGGCGCCCCGAGCCAGATCCAGGCGCCGACGATCGCCGCCACCGATCCGACCAGGCAGGCTAAAGCAAGGCGCATCGGCGTCGACCCATCCCGGTGGGATTAAACTGCGACCGGAACGGCTTATAGCGCGCCCCAAGGTGCTGCCAAGCGGCCGGCTTTAAGCAAGCCGCGGCAAGGCGCTGGACAAAAGCGGCCGGTTCGGGCCAAGTCGTGGTTCGATTTTCTCGGGGGCGCGGAAATTCGCACCCAACGGTGGTTTGAGTCCAGCGTGCGGGCTTTTGAAACAGGTATCGGCGCAGCGGCCGGCGCAAAACGCCGCATTCGCGTCCCAATCCGGTCGCATAGCAGAGCGGCCAGCGGGCGGGCGGCCTCCATCAACAATACCGGCGAGACAATGTCGAAAGCCTTTTTGCGCCTATTGCGCGCTGCATTCTGCGTGGCGGCCCTGAGTGTCGCCGCCAGCCCGGCTCTATCCCAAAGCGGCAATGTCGCGCCCCCGGACAAGCAGAAATCGGCCGCCGATGCCGCCAAGGAAGGTCAGAAAAGCATTGACGAGATCGCCGAAGCCTCCCGCCTGCTCACCGGACCGGCCGGCAACCCGGAATGCGTCTGGCTTGGCCGCCGGGTGGTCACCCTGCTCTGGCGCGACGATCTCGACACCGCCTTCCGCCATCTCGACCTTTACGACCGGTTTGGCTGCCCAAGTTCGCATATTCAGGCCACTTTCCGCTGCCTGGTGCGCCAGGGACCCATCGACCCAAAAGCCGCGGACAGCCTGAACGGCCGGGTGCATGCCTGCTGGCTCAATCCGGCGCTTACCCCCACCCCGGCAAGCGCCGCCGCCAAGCAGCCGCCGGCCACGTCGGGCGGAACCATTCCGCACTGAGCCGGTTTGTCTATTGCGAAAAATTTATTGTCGCCATGCGGCCGTCAAGGATTTGCCATGTCCGGTCCTTACTTGAAAAAGTGCGCAATGCGGCGCTATGTTGCACTGCCGCAGAGAAAGCGTCGGCTGAGCCCAGGGGACGGGCTCAAGGCTCTGAAATCCCGCCCCATTTGGTTTTAAGTTATGCGCACCGTCGCTGCCGTGATCGCCCTCGTGGCGTGCGTGCAAGCCGGCCTGTGGGCTCTCGCGCAGGACAACCTGAGCGCTCCCGATTTCAACGGCCAACTGGCCAGCGTTTCCTATGCGCCGTTCGGTGGAACCGCGCATCCCAACTCCGGAACCCAGGCACAGGCCGCACAAATCCGCGACGATCTGCGCCTGCTGGCGCCGCTGACCCGCGCGATCCGCACCTATTCGTCGACCGGCGGCGTCGAGCTCGTGCCCGGCATCGCCCAGGAATTCGGTCTGCGGGTGACGATCGGCGCCTGGATCGACAAGCACCAGGACCGCAACGAGCGCGAAATCCGCTCGGTGATCGATCTCGCCAAACGGCATAGCAACGTCAACGGCATTATCGTCGGCAACGAAACGATCTATCGCGGCGATCAGACGGTCGCCGACCTGATCCCGATGATCCAGCGCGTCAAGCGCGCGACTAAATTGCCGGTCACCACCGGCGAAATTTGGAATGTGTGGATGGAGCACCCCGAGCTGGTTTCGGCGGTCGACTATATCGCTGCGCACATCCTGCCCTATTGGGAAGGCTTCTCCGACAAGCAGGCGGTCGACCAGGCGATCCTGATCTACGACAAGCTGCGCCACGCCTATCCGGGCAAGCGCATCGTCATCGCCGAGTTCGGCTGGCCGAGCGCCGGCTATAATCTCAAGAGCGCCAATCCCGGCCCGGCCGAGCAGGCCGCGGTGCTGCGCGATTTCGTCACCCGCGCTGAAGCCTACGGCATCGACTACAACATCGTCGAAGCGATCGACCAGCCGTGGAAGATTTTCGAAGGCGGCGTCGGTCCCTATTGGGGCCTGTTCGACGCCTCGCGCCATCCGAAATTCGAATGGACCGGCCCGATCGGCAATCCCGATCACTGGAAACTCGCCGGCATCGCGCTCCTGGTCAGCGTGCTGCTGTCGTTGCCGCTTTTGGCGATGAGCGGCGTCACGCTGCTGCAAGCCGTCACGCTGACCGCCGCCGCAAACGTCGTGGGCGCCTGGTCGTCGACCGTGTTCGCCTATTGGAACGGTCATTACTTCGTGCCCGGCAGCGCCTTCGCGCTCGGTCTTGGCGTGCTGTTGCTCATTCCGCTGATCGTCATCGCCATGGCGCGCATCGAGGAACTCGCGATGATCGCCTTCGGCCGTAAGCCGTTGCGGCTGATCGAGGCGCCGCCGCTCGCACCCGCCGACTATGTGCCGAAGGTGTCCATCCATATTCCGGCCTACCGCGAGCCGCCGGACATGCTCAAGCAGACGCTCGACGCGGTCGCCCGCCTCGACTATCCGAATTTCGAATGCGTGGTGGTGATCAACAACACGCCCGATCCGGCGATGTGGCGGCCGATCGAGGATCATTGCCGCGAGCTTGGCACTCGCTTCAAATTCGTCAACGCCGACAACCTGCAGGGCTTCAAGGCCGGCGCGCTGCGCCTCGCGATGGTGCACACCGCCGCCGACGCCGAGGTGCTCGGCGTCATCGACGCCGACTATGTCGTCGCGCCAGATTGGCTCAAGGACCTGGCGCGGCTGTTCCGCGATCCCAATGTCGCGCTGGTGCAAGCACCGCAGGACCACCGCGACGCCGAGCGCAGCCCCCTGCACTACGCCATGAACGGCGAATATGCCGGCTTCTTCGACATCGGCATGGTGCAGCGGAACGAAGTCAACGCCATCATCGTGCACGGCACCATGTGCCTGATCCGCCGCGCCGCGCTCGAAGCCGCCGGCGGCTGGTCGAGCGACACCATCTGCGAGGACACCGATCTCGGGCTGACGCTGCTCGAGAACGGCTGGCGCGCGCATTACACCAACAAACGCTACGGATACGGGCTGTTGCCCGATAGTTTCGAGGCCTACAAGAAACAGCGCCACCGCTGGGCCTATGGCGGCTTCCAGATCCTCAAGAAGCACTGGCGCCGCTTCCTGCCCGGCGCCAGCCGGCTCAGCCGCGACCAGAAGCGCGAGTTCGCCCTCGGCTGGCTCAACTGGCTCGGCGCCGAGACGCTCGGCGTCGTCGTCGCCATCCTCAATATCCTCTGGGTGCCGGTCGTCGCCTTCCTCGACATCGCGGTGCCCGACCGCATCCTGACGGTGCCGATCATGGCGAGCTTTGCCGTCTCGCTCGTCCATTTCGTCGCGCTCTACAAACTGCGCGTGCGCAGCGGCAAGGGCCAACTCGCCGCTTCCGTGTTCGCCGCCATGTCGGTGCAATGGACGGTAGCGCGCGCGGTCGGCTTCGGCCTGATCAAGGACCACCTGCCCTTCGTGCGCACCGCCAAAGGCGGCGTGCGCCGCTCGACCGATTTCCATGCCTTCTGGGAATCGGTGATGGCCGGGCTATTGATACTCGGCGCGATCGTGCTGCACGCCACCAATATCAAGGAAGTGCGCGAGATCGATATATTCGCGGTGGTGCTGCTGGTGCAGAGCCTGCCCTTTATCGCGGCGGTCGGCATCGCCGTGTTCGAGCGTACGCGGCTCAACGACTTCGCCGCCATCCGCGCGATCGAAGCACGGCTCGGCGAACTGTTCGCGCGGCGTCCGGCAGGCGCGCCAACGCCGGTCGCGGCGGCAGCCGCCCCGGTCAAGCAGCCCGAGCTGGTGCCCTAGGCCGCTCGCGCGCAAAACCGATACAGGCAAAGAGGCAATTTCATGCGGCGCATCCGTTTAGCCGGGCTGCTCTATTTGTGCGTGGGAATGAGCGCAGCCTGGGCGCAAGACGCTCGCGAGCTTGTCCGCCTGCCGGCGCCCATGCAGGAGCATTTGCTTGGCAACATGCGCGACCATCTGGCGGCGCTGAATGAAATCATCGGCGATATCGCCAATGACAAATTCGACGCGGCGGCAAAGATTGCCGAACGGCGTTTGGGCATGAGTTCGCTCAGCCTGCACGGCGCCGCCCATTTGGCGCCGTATCTGCCGAAGCCCATGCAGGACATCGGAACGAGCATGCACCACGCGGCAAGCCGGCTGGTCATTGTGTTGCAAGACGCATCGATCGCACCGACAGTCGATGCCATGCGCGATGTCAACCGCGCGCTGCATGAGGTGACGTCCGCCTGCGAGGCCTGCCACGCCGCCTATCGCGTGCGCTGAACAGTTGCGCGGCGCCCGTCAGCCGGGCAGCGCCGTTTCCACCAGTTTCACCCAATACGAAGTACCGACCGGGATCGCGTCGTCGTTGAAATTGTAGGCCGGGTGGTGCAGGCCGGCGGTGTCGCCGTTGCCGACGAAAATGAAGGCGCCCGGGCGCGCGTTGAGCATGTAGGAGAAATCCTCCGCCCCCATAACCGGCGCCATGTCGGTGTCGACTTTGTCCTTGCCGGCGATCTCTTTGGCGACCGACGCGGCGAAGTCGGTCTGCGCCGCATGGTTCTTGAGCACCGGATAACCGCGCCGATATTTCACCGTGACCTTGGCGCCGTGAAGCTTGGCGGTGCCCTCGACGATTTCCGGGATGCGCTTCTCCAGAAAGTCCTGCACGCTCGGCTTCAGGCTGCGCACGGTGCCGCGCAGCGTGGCGGTTTGCGGAATGACGTTATCGGCGGTGCCGGCGTGGAACACGCAGACCGACACCACCGCCGACTCCAGCGGATCGACATTGCGCGAGACGATCGACTGCAGATTGTTGACGATCTGCGCGCCGACCAGCACGCTGTCGATGCCAAGATGCGGGCGCGCCGCATGCGCCCCTTTGCCTTCGATATCGATGGCGATGTAGTCGGCCGCCGCCATGATCGAGCCGGGGCGAATGCAAAATTCGCCGACCGGCAGGCCGGGATAATTATGCATGCCGTACATCTCGCCAATGCCGAAGCGCTGCACCAGCCCGTCGTCGAGCATGGCTTTCGCCCCGGCGCCGCCTTCTTCCGCCGGCTGGAAAATCACCACCGCGGTGCCGGCGAAATTGCGCGTCTCGGCGAGATAGCGCGCGGCGCCGAGCAGCATGGCGGTGTGGCCGTCGTGCCCGCAGGCGTGCATTTTGCCCGGCACCGTCGATTTGTAGGGCAGATCGGTCGCCTCCTCGATCGGCAGCGCGTCCATGTCGGCGCGCAGGCCGATCACCTTGCCCGATTGACCCTTGCGGCCATGGATCACCCCGACCACGCCGGTTCTGCCCAAGCCCGGCACCACCTCGTCGCAGCCGAAGCTCTTAAGCTTCTCGGCAACGGTCGCCGCCGTGCGCTGCACGTCGTAGAGCAGTTCCGGGTGGGCGTGCAGATCGTGCCGCCATTCGGCGATTTCGCTTGCGAGGTCGGCGATCCGGTTGACGATTGGCATTTTCGAACTCCCTGTTGGCCGGCAGTGTAGCAAACCGCCGGGGTCGAATGCGAGTTCAACAAATGGGCGAAATCCGCCTATTGACCGGGCATGGCAGCGCCCGTAAACCCCCGCCTTAATAAGAGCGCGTAGCTCAGTTGGTAGAGCACCTGACTTTTAATCAGGTGGTCATGGGTTCGAGTCCCATCGCGCTCACCATCCGTCATTTGTCCGACCCGGAGACATGGGTGACGGATTGTACCTAAGACATGGGTGACAATCTCGTGCCGAACGGATTGTCGATAGTCTGCAAGGTCCTCTGTTCCAGGTCGATATATCCGAGATCGTACTGCATGAAGCTGACGAGCCAAATGCCGTCGTCGACTTCCTTGATGCCGAGTTTCTGACCTGCGAGCACGCTCGAGACGTTGATTTTCTTTCGATGCATGCAGATACGGCCGCAGGCGGTGACCAGGATGTCGCGGTCGTGCCAGGGGTATTGGAGTTCGGGTAGCCCGTTATAGGGGCGTAGCGAGGCGGTATAGAACTGGGCCGGGCATTTCATGGCGAGCGCCTCGTGCGGGCGTTCGGCGTTGAACTCGCGGATGAAGTCATCGAACCTGGCCTGCTGCTGCAGGATGTTGGCGCCCGGCGGGCGGGTCGTCTCCTTCTTCAAGGTCAGATGCATGCGCTCATGGCGGCCGTTCTGCTGCGGATGGCCGGGCTTGATGCGCTCGATGGCGATGCCGAGCCGCAGCCACCAGACCGACAGGCGGGAGAGATTATAGAGGCCGTTGGGACTGGCGAACGGCAATCCGTTGTCGCTGCGGATGGCGACCGGCAGGCCGCGTTCGCGGAACAGCTGCTGGAAGGCCTCGAAGACCGGGGCTTCCCGGGTCGATTCGAGCGCTTCGCACAGGAGCAGGTAGCGCGAGGCCTGGTCGGACACCGTCAGGGGGTAACAATAGCGGCCATCGCCGAGCTTGAACTCGCCCTTGAAGTCGGCGCACCACAGCGCGTTGGGCACGGCTGGCGACGATAGCGGCGTGCCCTGGGCGCGGTTGCGGCGCGCTCGGGCGCGCCTAACCAGGCCGTGGCGGTCGAGCACCGCATGCACGGTGCTCTTGGCCGGCAGGCGGACGTCGCCGGCGAGCTTGCGGACCAGGAGTTCGCGGATCTTGCGGGCGCCCCAATGCGGCTTGTCGCGCTTGAGATCGACGATCAACCGCTCGACCTGGTCCGGCAACTGATTGGCATAGCGCACCGGCCGGCGCGAGCGATCGGCCAGCGCATCGAGCCCCTGGTCCTTGTAGCGATTGAAAATTTTGTAGCCGGTCTTTCGGGATATCCCGAAAGACCGGCAAACCTCGCTCATGCCCTCGCCCTCGAGAAGACGTGCGACAAAGCGTAGCCGTTCCTGCGTCACCGAACACTCCCTCCACGGCATCAACACCTCCCGCCAAAGAGCGAAAAGTGTTACCCATGTGTCCGGTACGTTCCGTCACCTATCTCTCAGGTCGCTCAATTTATGACTGGTGTCTTTCAGAGCGTATTTCTTGCAAAGGGCAAACCGTAACTTCGGTTTGCCGATTTTTGTTCCGGATACGCTCTCGGGATAAGCAAACAGCATCGCCGCGCTCGCAAGCCGTTCCGGGTCCGCCGCCGTCGTACAACGTTGTCCTTCAGACAAGCTCAGGTGACCGCCGGTCGCCGCGATGCTTGCCGTAAGCCACCGAGCGCCAGGTGCGAGATGAGATCAGCCAATTCATCCACGAATGCGCTATCCAGGCCAATTTTGAAGGGTTCCTGCGTTAATAGATCGCGGTTCCGCACAAACGTGCTGCACTGCCCCATCAACCAAATGGCCCCGCATAGCGCGACCCGCCGGTCCGCGCCCGGCGGCAGGAATCGTTGCACGATATCTATGGCCGCCGTTAGGTAGGGGATCGAATTTGTCGCCATGAACTTGAGGAAGACCTTGCTCGGGCGCGCGCTCTCCCAGGCAAACATGCGCATGTACAGGCTCAATTCATCGCGGAAGAGCAGCGGCCGTAGTTGCTGATGCACAAAGCTCCGCAGCGCTTCGTCGCGGGAAAGCGCCTTGAGCTGTGCCGGATCGAACCGCGCCTGTTCGGTCAACTTCCTGATCGCTGTCGCGAGGAGCTCCAGGTAGAGCCCGTCCTTGCCCTTGAAATGGTAGTTGATGGCCGCCTGATTGACGCCAGCCTTGGCCACGATGTCCCGCACGCTGGCGCCCTGGTAGCCCCTGTCGGCAAATAAACGGACAGCCGCCTTCATAATGGACTGGCGGGTGTATTCGGCCGGACGGCTCATCTCGCTTCCGATTCAAACAAGTGTTTGAACTACAAAGTAATATCCGGGCGCAAAAAATGCAACCTTTTTCCACGCGCAGGCGTCATCATTCTGCCTCAAACACTTGTTTGAAAATGAATGTGTCGTATGAAATCAAGGTTTGAACGGCGGCCAATGCAAGGAGGCACGTCATGCTGGAGCGAACGTCTTGGTTTGTTTTGGATGTGTTACCTTATTTGATCGTCGCGGCATGCGCCGCAATCCTCATTCCTACTTTCTTCGGGGTGTGAGAGCGGTCGGCGCAGGAGGATAACAATGGTATTCCCCTCTGGACGGCCGCCTCTCTTCCACTCCTCGCTGTGGCGCCGCCTGCTTGTGATGCTGATGCCAACAATCGGCTCCTACCGTCCTGAGCGCTATTACATGCGTGGGCCAGGACCGAAATATCGCGAAAGACACGGCGGCGGTCTCCTCAATCCCGTCGCGTCTCGAAGAGGCATGCCGTCTCCAGACTAGCGTTATTCGCGCTCAACCCGATCGCGATCCAGCAAACGCAATAAGAATGCAGGCGAACTAACTGCCGGCGCTGGGCCGGCGGTTGGACTTTGCGCCGTCCTTGCAAGCGTCGCGCAGAATATTCGACCTCATATGGTCAGGCTCACCTGGCTCGTCGTGTCACTGAACTTTTGCGCTATGGCCACCACAATTTCACCTCAGCGTCGCGCCCTCGCCACGATGCGCCTCTATCGAGCACCCATGGGGGACGACGCAGAGGAGACCGAGACCATGCAGCTTGCGACCCAATTGGCCACGCTCGCCGGTATCCGCGTGTTTTCCTCGCCTATCCGTTGCCCGCATTGCGGCGACGGGATGGTCGCCCCCGTGGTGTCCGAGTTCGTCGAAGGCGGCGAAATCCGCCACCACTGGGAATGCGATGCTTGCGGGGAAAGCTCCATAACCGCCATCCCGCTCACGAGCCATTGACCGCCCAACCGCGGGAATAGGTGCTAGTCTGCGGTGTTTTGAAGATCAGGCTGACCCGGCCTGATCCAAGGAGGAGCACCCATGACACCGACAATTCTGCGGTCCACCGCGGCCGCGCTTGCTTTCGCCGGCGCGCTCGCTTTCGCCAGCCCGTCCGATAGCCGCGATGATGACGTTCAAGGCCAATCTGAGCGGCAAAAGCGAAGTCCCGGCGAATGCCACCGGCGGCACCGGCGAAGTTACCGTGACCTACGACAGCGACAGCAAGAAGATCACCTGGAAGGGCAGTATTCCGGCCTCACCGGCCCGGCCACCGCCGCCCATTTCCACGGGCCGGCACCCGTCGGCAAGAATGCCGGCGTGATGATCCCGATCGCGCCTGCCACCAGCCCGCTCGAAGGCTCGGCCACGCTCAACGACGCCCAGGCCAAGGCGCTGATATGGACGGCGACTGTATGTCAACGTGCACACCGCAGCCAATAAGGGCGGCGAAATTCGTGGCCAGTTGATGAAATAGACGGCACCGCATCCCGCGTTGCCACGCCCGCCGGCGCAACCGGCGGGCTTTTTCGTTCGCCGACCCGGCGCTTTGCGTCCGGCGCGCGCGCGTTTTATCGTAAGCCGCAAAACGGCACGGTTTGGGACAAGGAAACGCGCATGGTGAGCACGAACGGAGGTACGGCGCCCTTTCTGGTCGCCGGCGGCGGCATCGGCGGCCTCGCCGCGGCCTATGCGCTCGCCCATCAGGGCTTCCCGGTGCGCGTGTTCGAGCAATCGAGCGAATTCCGCGAGGTCGGCGCCGGCATCCAGCTCGGCCCCAATATTTTCCGCGTGCTGGAGAAGATCGGCCTCAAGGACGCCATCCTCGCCGACGCCCACCGCCCGCCCGCGCAGGAAATGCGCGACGCGCTGACCGGCAAGCTGATCACCAATATCCCGCTCGGCGACGAATTCACCAAGCGCTTCGGCCAGCCTTACGCGGTCACCCACCGCGCCGACATCCACGCCACCTTCCTGAAAGCCTGCCAAAGCAGCAATTTGATTTCGCTGGAGACGAGCCGGCGCGTCGACGGCTTCGAGGACCATGGGCCCGCCGTCACCGTGACGCTGGAAAACGGCGAACGGGTCGAGGGCTGCGCACTGATCGGCTGCGACGGCATGTGGTCGGTGATCCGCGAACGCGTCATCGGCGACGGCAAGCCGCGCGTGTCCGGCCACATCGCCTACCGCGCCGTGCTCAAGCGCGAGGAAGTGCCACAGGACCTGTGGCGGCCCGACGTGGTGCTATGGGCCGGTCCGCGCACCCATTTCGTGCATTACCCGCTGCGCCGGGGCGAGCTCTATAACCTCGTCGCCGTGTTCCATTCCGACCGCTACGAGGAAGGCTGGAACGCCGAAGGCAGCACCGCGCTGCTCTGGCAGCATTTCAAGGGCCAGCGCCCCGAAGTCCTGCGCATGCTCGAGCGGATCAACACCTGGCGCATGTGGGTCTTGTGCGACCGCGAGCCGGTGAAGAACTGGTCGCGCGGCCGCGTCACCCTGCTCGGCGATGCCGCCCATCCAATGCTGCAATATCTCGCGCAAGGCGCCTGCATGGCGACCGAGGACGCGGTGGTGCTGGCGGAGAAAGTGAAAGCCTCGCCCGGCGACCTGCCGGCCGCCTTCCAGGCTTACGAGCAGACGCGCTATCTGCGAACCGGGCGCACGCAGGTGATGGCGCGCGTCTACGGCGAGTTCTATCACGCGCGCGGGGTCACCGCCGAATTGCGCGACATGGCGCTGGCCGGCCGCTCGCCGCAGCAGGCCTATGACGGCATCGCCTGGCTCTACGGCGGGCCTTAGCCGTCATTCCGGGGCGCGCACGACGTGCGCGAACCCGGAATCCAAATACAAACGCTGAATTGGTTTCTGGATTCCGGGTCCGGCGCTCACGCACCGTCCCGGAATGATAGCAAGACTTACTTCCTCGCAATGCCCGCTTTATCGATCACCGCATTCCATTTTTTGATGTCGTTCTTGAGCAGGCTCATCAGTTCGTCCGGCGATGAGGCATGCGCCTCGACGCCGACCTTGGCGTAGCGCGCGATCACGTCCGGGTCGGCCAACACCTCGTGCATCGCCTTGCCCATGCTGTCGACGATCTCCTTCGGCGTGCCTTTGGGCGCGAACACGCCGTTCCAGGAGGCGACCTCGTAGCCCTTGACCCCCGCTTCTTCGACGGTCGGAACGTTGGGCATCGCGGCCTCGCGCTTGGTTCCCGACGACGCCAGTATGCGCAGTTTGCCGGCCGACACCTGGCCGCTGATGGCGGCCGGGAATTCGATCAGCATTTGCACGTCGTTGCGCAACAGGGCGACCATCACGTCGGGCGAGCGTTTGAACGGCACAATGACGACATTGACGCCGGCCTCCGACGTGAACAGTTCGGCGCCGAGATTCTGCGTGCCGCCGACCGCGATGGTGCCGATATTGAGCTTGCCGGGATTGGCCTTGGCGTCCTGGATAAAATCGCCGAGCGTCTTGTATTTGGAATTGGCATCGACCGCGAACAGCAAGTTGAAGCGGCCGAGGCCGGAGATTATCGCGAACTGGGTGACCGGGTCGAACGGCAGTTTCTTGAACGCGGCGACGCTGATCGCGGTGCCGTTGGTAATCAGGCCCAAAGTGTAGCCGTCGGGCACCGCGTTCACCACGGTGTGCGCGGCGTTGATGCCGCCGGGGCCCGGCATGTTTTCGATCACCACCCGCTCGCCCAATTTCTGGCCGAGCTTGTCGGCGAGAATGCGCGCGGTGACGTCGGCGACACCGCCGGCGCCGAACGGCAGCACGATCTTCACCGGCTTGTCCGGCCATTTCGCTAGCGCCTGGCCCGCCGGCGCCATGAGTGCGGCCACCAGCAGCGCGAACAATGCTTTGCGCATGACGATCCTCCCTGAACGAACGTTTTTTTTGGCGTCAGCCGAAACCATAAAGCCGCGCAGGATTGTCGACCAGCAGGCGTTGTTGCGCCAGCGCCGTTGCGGCGATTTGCGGCACGAGATCGACCAGATCGGCTTCGTCCGCCTTGTGGGTGGCGTTGGGATGCGGAAAATCGGTGCCCCACAACACGCGCGTCGGCGAGGCTTCCAGCAGCCTGTGGGCAATCGGCACGGCCGTCGCATAAGGCGGCAGGGAAATGCGCTCGGCGCCGCAGCCCTTGATCCAGCAGTTTTCCTGCCGTGAAAGCTCGATCAGCGCGCGCAGCGGCGGCTGTTCGAGCCCGGCCGCCGCCGGCACGCGGCCCATATGGTCGATGACGAAAGGCAGCGGCAGCGCGCGGATCGTCGGCGCGAGCGGCACGATGTCGGGGGCGTCGAGATGCAGCACCACGTGCCAGCCGCGCCCCTTGATGCGGTCGATAACGCGGTTGAACATGCCCGAGTCCGGCGCGCCGCCGAGATGCTTGACGAAATTGAAGCGCACGCCGCGCACGCCGCCGGCATCGAGGCGGTCGTAGTCGGCGTCGGTGAACGTATCGTCGACGATAGCGACGCCGCGATAGCGTTGTGGATCGGAGGCGATGCAATCGAGCATCGCCGCGTTGTCGGTGCCGTGACAGCTCGCCTGCACGATCACCGCGCGGCTGACGCCGAGATGCGCGTGCAGTGCGGCGAGCATTTCCTTCGGCGCATCCTCCGGCGTGTAGCGCCGTTTCGCCGCATAAGGGAATTTGTCGCCCGGCCCGAACACGTGGCAATGCGCGTCGGTCGCGCCCGGCGGCAATTTGAAGTTCGGCTTGCGGCGTTTGGCAAAAAAGGACGGCTGCGCGTTCATAGGCTGGCGATATCTCCTTTGTCCCACCCCGCCTTGGTCGCGGCCGCGAACGCCGCGAAGCGCCCCTGCTCGATTGCCGCGCGCATGCCGGCCATCAACGCTTGGTAATATGCCAGATTGATCGTCGAGAGCAGCACCTGGCCGAGCATCTCGTTCGCCTTGGTCAGGTGATGCAAGTAAGCGCGCGAATAAGTGCGCGCGGCCGGATGCGCGCTTTGTTCGTCGAGCGGCCGCGGATCGTCGGCGTGGCGCGCATTGGCGATGTTGATCGACCCATAACGGGTGAAAGCCATGCCGTGGCGGCCGTTGCGGGTAGGCAGCACGCAGTCGAACATATCGATGCCGCGCGCGACGGCTTGCAGGAGATCGTCCGGCGTGCCGACGCCCATCAGATAGCGCGGCCGATCTGGCGGCAGCAGCGGCACGGTTTCCGCGACGATTCTGAGCATCGTCTCCTGCGGCTCGCCCACCGCCAGGCCGCCGATGGCGTAACCGTCGAAGCCAATATCCGTAAGCGCCCGCGCGCTTTGCTCGCGCAAGGCCTGATCGTCGCCGCCCTGCACGATGCCGAACAAAGCGCGGCCGCCGCGCACGTTTTCGAAGGCGCGTTTAGAGCGCTCGGCCCAGGCCAGCGACAAGCGCATGGCGCGCTCGATTTCCTCAGGCGCGGCCGGCAGCTTCAGGCATTCGTCGAGCTGCATGGATATGTCAGCGCCCAGCAGCGCCTGGATTTCGATCGCCCGCTCCGGCGTGAGTTCCACCATGGCGCCGTCGAGATGCGAGCGGAAGGTAACGCCCTGCTCGCTCAGCTTACGCAAGGGCGACAGCGACATCACCTGGAAGCCGCCTGAATCGGTCAGGATCGCCCGCGGCCAGTTCATGAAAGCGTGCAAGCCGCCGAGCGCGGCGATGCGCTCCGCGCCGGGGCGCAGCATCAGATGATAGGTATTGCCGAGCACGATCTCGGCGCCGGTTGCCGCCACCGCCCCCGGGTCGAGCCCCTTCACCGTGCCTTGCGTGCCCACCGGCATGAAGGCCGGCGTCTGCACTTTGCCGCGCGGCGTGACGATTTCGCCGCGGCGCGCGGCGCCGTCGGTTTTGGTGAGGCGGAAGCAGAAGGGTTCGCTCATCGGCTTTGAGGATAAAGCAAACACGCGTCGCCATAGGAATAGAAGCGATAGCCGGTCGCAATCGCATGCGCATAGGCGCGCTGCATGGTCTCCAAGCCGCTGAAGGCCGACACCAGCATGAACAGCGTCGAGCGCGGCAGATGGAAATTGGTCAGCATCAGGTCGACCGCCTTGAAGCGGTAGCCGGGCGTGATGAAAATTGCCGTTTCGCCGGCAAATTCGCGCAAATTTCCGTCGTTGCCGGCGGAACTTTCCAATAGCCGCAGCGCGGTCGACCCGACCGCTACGATCCGCCCGCCCTTGCCGCGCACCGCATTGAGCGCCGCGGCGGTCTCGGCGGAAACCGTGCCGAATTCGGCGTGCATTTTGTGGCCTTCGGTGTCCTCGGCTTTCACCGGCAGGAAGGTGCCGGCGCCGACATGCAGCGTCACTTTGTGCAGGCCAACGCCGCGTTCGGCGAGCCGCAATAGCAGCTTTTCAGTGAAATGCAGCCCGGCGGTCGGCGCCGCCACCGAGCCCTCAAGCTGCGCAAAGACCGTCTGGTAATCGGCCCGGTCCTGCTCATCCGGCTCCCGGCGGGAGGCGATATAAGGCGGCAGCGGCATCGCGCCGCGCTCGGCAATGGCCTGGTCGAGCACCGGACCGTGGAAGGAAAATGAAAGGGTTACCTCCCCTTCTTCATCTTTTTGTGAAACTTGAGCGTCGAGTTCGCCGAGGAAACAGACCTTGCCTTCGGTGCCAAAGCGCAGGGTATCGCCCCGTTGCACCTTCTTGGCCCCGAGCACGAAGGCTCGCCAATGCGAGCCGTCGAGACGCTTATGCAGGGTCGCCTCGATTTCCGGCTCGGTCGTCCCCCGCCCGATCCGCCGCCCCTTGAGCCGCGCGGCGATCACCTTGCTGTCGTTGACCACCAGCGCGTCGCCCGGACGCAAGAGGTCCGGCAGGTCGCCCACCTGGCGGTCATCCAGGCCGTCGGGCCGTACCACCAAGAGCCAGGCGGCATCACGCGGGCTCGCCGGCCGCAGCGCGATACGGTCGGGCGGAAGCGTGAAGTCGAACAGGTCGGTGCGCATGGGCCTTTCAGTGCCACCCTGGGCCGGGGCACGCAATCGCGCTCGCCGCGGGACGCCCGAAATCGGGCTTTCCGGCCCCGAATTGCGGTGTTCTAATTGAGCCGGTAAGGCGGCGTTAGGCGGTTGCGGCCATGATCGGCCGCGGCTCAAGCGTCCGTTCGTGTTGCGTTGGAGTTGTCATGAGCGCGTCAACCGCCCTGCTGGCGTCCGTCATCGTCGCCTATTTCCTTCATCTGACCATCCGCGCGCGCAACGAAATTTTGCGCTTCGGTCCGGCCATGGTGGCAGGTATCGGCATCGGCCTTGCGACCGTGGCGTTCGGCGCGCTTGGCCGCGGCTATGAGTTCTTCGGCGCCGTCACGGACGCCGGCGCCGCCGCGACCTTCATTTTGGTCGCCTACGCCATCTGGCGCCGGCGCGCCAGTTTGTGGCAGCGCCGCGACGACGTAGTCTGAGGCGCTTTACGCCCCCATCGTCGCCTTGATGATCTTGTCCGGGTTGTTCACCGGTTCGCCGCGTTTGATCTTGTCGACGTTCTCCATGCCCTCGATCACGTTGCCCCAGGCGGTATACTGGTTGTCGAGGAAACGCGCGTCGTCGAAGCAGATGAAGAACTGGCTGTCGCCGGAATCCGGACTGGCCGCGCGCGCCATCGACACCGTGCCGCGCACATGCGGCTCTTTATTGAACTCGGCTTTGAGTTTCTTGCCCGATCCGCCGGTGCCGGTGCCCTGCGGGCAGCCGGTCTGCGCCATGAAGCCGTCGATCACGCGGTGAAAGACGATGCCGTCGTAGAAGCCTTCTTTCACCAGCTCCTTGATGCGCGCGACGTGGCCGGGCGCCAGATCCGGCCGCATGGCGATCACCACTGGCCCTTGCGTGGTTTCCAGCGTGAGCGTGTCTTCCGGCTTGGCCATGGTTTTACTCTCTCCTTGACGGGTTACTTCATATCGGCGGCGACTTGCACCTTCACCATCTTATCGGGATCGGCGACGGTTCCGCTTTGCGATCCCGGCGGCGCCTTTTTGAGTTTGTCGACGACGTCCATGCCCGACACCACGTCGCCAACCACGGTATATTTGCCGTTGAGGAACGACGCGTCGGCAAAGCAGATGAAGAACTGCGAATTCGCCGAGTCCGGACTGCTCGCGCGCGCCATGCCGACGACGCCGCGCTTGAACGGCGTTGCCGTGAATTCCGCTTTCAAATCGGGATATTTCGAACCGCCGGTGCCGTTGCCGTATTGGCCGTCGCCGGTCTGAGCCATGAACCCTGCCATGACGCGATGGAACGGTACGTTGTTGTAGAAGCCGTCGCGCGCAAGCTGTTTCATCCGCTCGGCATGGTGCGGAGCAAGATCGGTGCGCAACTTGATGATGACGCGGCCTTTGGTCGTATCGATCACCAGCGCATTTTGCGGGTCGACCCCGGCCGGCAGTTTGACTTGCGCCAGCGCGGGCGCGGCGCAGACAAGCGCGAAGACGACGGCGAGAATGCGGACCATGACTTCCCCTGATTATTTCGCGAACTTCTTTTTCAGCCGCGCCGCCACGGCAGCCGGCACGAAGGCGGAAACGTCACCGCCCATGCCGGCGATCTGGCGCACCAATGTGGCGGTGATCGGGCGCACCATGGGAGACGCCGGCAGGAACACCGTCTGCACCTCCGGCGCCATCGCTTCGTTCATGCCGGTCATCTGCATTTCGTAGTCGAAATCGGTGCCGTCGCGCAGGCCCCGGATCAGCATGGTGGCGCCGGCTTTTTTCGCCGCCGCCACCACCAGGCCTTCGAAGGTGATGCAGGACAAGTCGCACTTGGCCGCCTTCGCCAGCGGACCGCAGGTCTCCTCCAGCATGGCGAGCCGTTCCTCGGCGGAAAACATCGGCGCCTTGCCCGGATGCAGGCCGATAGCAAGCACGAGCCGGTCGGCGAGCCGCACGGCGTGGCGCACCACGTCGAGATGGCCGTTGGTGACGGGATCGAATGACCCGGCGTAAAGGGCGGTCCGCGGCATGGCGACCCGTCTAGCCCGGGTTTTTGCCCCCGGCAAGGCCGAGTTCCCTTGAACCTTAAGGCCGCCAGGCGCGACCCACCGGCAAGACGCGAAAACAGGGGGCCGTCATGCCGAACACCTTAACCGCCATCATGGTCGCAGCCGCGATCGCAGCCGCTTTCACCGTGCTGTCGGCGCCGACCGGCCATGTTGACGCCGGGCCGCTGCCGGCGCCGGTCGAAACGGCGATGAAGGCCTGCACCGAGCGCGCCTGGCCTTATCTTCACTGTGTCGGCACGCCATTCGGCAACCCGCGCGTTCGGCTCATCACCACCGACCGCCTCGCCGCTAACTAGAACCTTGGCTCATCAATCCGCGTCTTGAAGCAGCGGCCCAATTGTGTGAAGAGGGCGGCCGAAATGGCGGCCGCCGCCGCGTCGCACACGCGCGCGGCAATGCCGCATATGAATATCACAAACGGAAAGACGCGATGACGGAGCCCGATCGTTTTCTGATGGCCGGAGTAATGGGATTTCCGGTCATGCATTCGCGTTCCCCCAAGCTGCATAATTATTGGCTGGAGAAGCACGGCATCGTCGGCCGCTACATGCCGCTCGCCATCAAGCCGGAAGCAATCGAGAAAGCGCTGCGGGCGCTCCCGGCGCTCGGCTTTTCCGGCTGCAGTCTGACCATGCCGCACAAGGAGACGGCGCTTCCCTACATGGATTATCTCGCGCCGCTGGTGCAAAAAATCGGCTCGATGAATTGCGTCGTCGTCACCGCCGACGGCCGGCTCGAGGGACATAATTTCGAAGCCTTCGGCTATGCCGAGTCCTTGGCGCAGGAGGTGCCGGGCTGGCGCGCCGATGCGGGGCCGGTCGTGGTGCTGGGCGCCGGCGGCGGCGCCCGCGCCGTTGTCGCCGGCCTCGCCGAACGCGGCGCCCGCGAGATCAGGGTGATCAACCGCTCGCCGGAACGCGCGCAAAAACTGGCCGCCGATCTTGGGGCCCCGGTCGTCACCTTGCCGTGGGAGAGCCGTCACGACGCGATCGCCGACGCCGCCCTCGTCGTCAATTCGACCAGCCAGGGCATGCCCGGCCAGCCGCCGCTCGATCTCAACCTCGACAAGCTGCCGGCGAGCGCGGTGGTGTCCGACATCATCTATATTCCGAAGGAGACCCCGCTTCTCCTCGCGGCGCGCCAGCGCGGCAACAAAACGGTGAACGGACTGGGCATGCTGCTCAATCAGGGGCGGCCGGCGTTCAAGGCGTGGTTCGGCGTCATGCCCGAGGTCACGCCGGAACTGCGCGCGGTGATCGAAGCGACGCTGTGAACGGTTAGCCCGGCCGGCGCGCGAGGCTGAGCCAAATTCCGCCGCCGATCAGCACCAGGCCGGACAGGCGCCCGAGCAGGCGGTTGTGTTGCGGCTTCATGAACCAGGCGCGGCCGAATCCTGCGGCCACGGCCCAGCCGGAGTTGAGGATCCCGCCCAGCGTCACCGAGCAGATGCACATCACCAGCAATTGCCGCTCGACCGGCAGCGTCGGATCGAGGAACTGCGGCAGGAAGGCGGTGAAGAAGGCGATCGACTTCGGATTGGTCATGGCGACGATGAAGCCGCGCCAGGCATGCACATGCGCCGCCGGCGCCAGCGCCGCGCTGGTAGCGCCGGCGTGCCGCCAAGCCTGCACGCCGAGATAGACGAGATAAGCGGCGCCGACCCAGCGCAGATAGTCGAAAACTTCCGCCGAGGTTTTCAGGATCCAGCCGAGCCCCACCGCGATCAGCGAGATCATCAGCGCATTGCCGGTGGTAGCACCAGCGACCGTCGCCAGCGCCGCACGCGTGCCCTGCCGCGCCCCGGTCGCGATGATCAACGTGACGATCGGCCCCGGCGTGAGGAACAGCAAGACGGTGATCAGCAGGAAGGCGGAGAAGAGTTGGTAGTTCATGGGGCGGTTCCTTCACCTCTCCCCGCGTGCGGGGAGAGGAAAGAGTCTACTCTTCCTCTTCCTCGCTCAGCCGCTCGACCGACACGACGTGCTCATCCTCGGCGGTGTTGAGCACGATCACGCCTTGCGTCGAACGGCCGGCCATGCGGATGCCGGCGACCGGCGTGCGGATCAGCTTGCCCTGGTCGGTGACCAGCATGACCTGGTCGGCCTCCTCCACCGGGAACGAGCCGACGATCTTGCCGGTCTTGGCGGTGAGCGACATGGCCACGATGCCTTTGCCGCCGCGTCCGGTGGTGCGGTACTCGTAAGAACTCGAACGCTTGCCGAAGCCGCGCTCTGACAGCGTGAGCACGAACTGCTCGGCCGCCGACAAGTCGACATAGCGCTTTTCGCCCAGCTCGATGCCGCCATTCGTTGCGGCTTCGGCCTCCTCCGCCTCGGCGACGCCCTCGGGCTCGGGCCCGGTGCCGCGGCGGATGGCGCTGGCGCGCTTGTGATAGGCGGCGCGTTCCTCCGCCGTCACGTCGACATGGCGCAGGATCGATAGCGAGATCACGTGGTCCTTGTCGGCGAGCGTGATGCCGCGCACGCCGCGCGAGGTACGGCCGGAGAACACACGCACTTCCGGCACCGCGAAGCGGATGCACTGGCCGCCGTTGGCGGTGAGCAGCACGTCGTCCTTCTCGGTGCAGATGGCGACGTCGACGATCGCCTCGCCCGGCTCGAGCTTCATGGCGATGATGCCGGACGGGCGCACGTCGACGAAGTCGCTGAGCTTGTTGCGCCGGACGGTGCCGCTGGTGGTGGCAAACATCACGTCGAGGTTGCTCCAGGTCGTCTCGTCCTCGGGCAACGGCATGATGGTGGTGATGGTCTCGCCCGGATCGAGTGGCAGGATGTTAATGAGCGCCTTGCCGCGCGCTTGCGGCGCCGCCAGCGGCAGCCGCCAGACTTTTTCCTTGTAGACCTGACCGGCCGAGGAGAAGAACAGCACCGGCGTATGCGTCGAGGCGACGAACAGTCGCGACACGAAGTCCTCTTCGCGCACCTGCATGCCGCCGCGGCCTTTGCCGCCGCGCTTTTGCGCGCGATAGGTGGAGAGCGGCACGCGCTTGATGTAGCCGAGATGCGAGACGGTGACGACCATGTCCTCGCGCTGGATGAGGTCCTCGTCCTCCATCTCGCCTTCTTCTTCGGCGATCTCGGTGCGCCGCGGCGTAGCAAACTCGTCTTTGAGCTTGGCGAGCTCGTCCTTGATGATGGTCTGGATGCGCGCGCGCGAGCGCAGGATTTCCAGGTAATCGGCGATTTCGGCGGCGAGCTTGTCGAGTTCGGCCTTGATCTCGTCGCGGCCTAATGCAGTCAGACGCTGCAGGCGCAGATCGAGGATGGCTTTGGCCTGTTCGAGCGATAGCCGCGCGGTGCCCTTGGACGAAACCTTGTGCCGCGGATCGTCGATCAATTCGATCAGCGTCGCCGCCGTGGTCGCCGGCCATTCGCGCGCCATCAAGGCCTCGCGCGCTTCGTTGGCGTCCTGCGAGCCGCGGATCAGCTTGATCACTTCGTCGATATTGGCGACGGCGATGGCGAGCCCGACCAGGATATGGGCGCGGTCGCGCGCCTTGCCGAGCAGATGCTTGGTGCGCCGCGACACGACTTCTTCGCGGAAGGCGATGAAGGCGGTCAGCATGTCCTTCAGCGTCATCAGCAGCGGACGGCCGCCGTCGAGCGCCACCATGTTGGCGCCGAAGGAGGACTGCAGCGGCGTGAAGCGGTAGAGCTGGTTCAACACCACGTCGCGCTCGGCGTCGCGTTTGAGCTCGATCACCACGCGGTAGCCGTCGCGGTCGCTCTCGTCGCGCAGATCGGCGATGCCTTCGATCTTTTTCTCGTGCACCAGTTCGGCGATGCGCTCGACCATCGACGCCTTGTTCACCTGGTAGGGGATCTCGGTGACGACGATGGCTTCGCGTTCCTTGCGGATCGTTTCGAAGGCGACCTTGCCGCGCATCACGATGGAGCCGCGGCCGGTCTGGTAGGCGCTGCGGATGCCGGCGCGGCCAAGAATGATGCCGCCGGTCGGGAAATCCGGCCCCAGCACGATCTTGTTGAGATCGTCGATACTCAAGGCCGGATCGCCGATCAGCGCGATACAGGCGTCGATCAACTCACCGAGATTGTGCGGCGGGATGTTGGTCGCCATGCCGACGGCAATGCCGCCGGCGCCGTTGACGAGCAGATTGGGATAGCGCGCCGGAAGCACCACCGGCTCTTTTTCGTTGCCGTCGTAATTGGCTTGGAAGTCGACAGTGTCCTTGTCGATGTCGTCGAGCAGCGCCATCGCCGGTTTGGCCAGCCGGCATTCGGTGTAGCGCATGGCCGCCGCCGGATCGCCGTCGACCGAACCGAAATTGCCCTGCCCGTCGATCAATTGCAGGCGCATGGAAAAATCCTGCGCCATGCGCACCAGCGCGTCGTAGATCGCCTGGTCGCCGTGCGGGTGATATTTGCCCATCACGTCGCCAACCACGCGCGCCGATTTCACGTATTTCTTGTCGGGCGTATGCCCCTGCTCGTTCATCGAGTGCAGGATGCGCCGGTGCACCGGCTTCAAGCCGTCGCGCACATCGGGCAGCGCCCGCGACACGATCACGCTCATGGCGTAATCGAGGTACGAGCGCTTCATTTCCTCGGTGATCGAGATCGGTCGGACATCGGAGGGACTTGCGTCCCCCGATTTCGGGTTTTCTGTATCGGCCAAAGGGTGGTTCCAGCGACTGAATTACGGACCAAATTTCTTAACTGATTCACCCTTGCATTGCCACCTGAATTCGTTCCGCATACAGGCTATTTTAACTCATTATATCAAATACTTAAGCGACGTGAGGAAAGTCGTTTTTCGGGGCGCGATTTCGCCCTCATTTGACCCCGCCAATGCCCGCCGCTACGCGGAACTTATGCCTGTCGAATTCCTCATCGCCGCTCTGGTCACCATGCTGGTCGTGGTCGACCCGCTCGGCCTGGTGCCGGCCTTTATTGCCGTCACCCACGACCTGCCGATTCGCTCGCGCCGGGCGGTGGCGCTGCGCGCCTGCCTGATCGCAGCGGCGATTCTTGCCGGCTCCGCGCTGATCGGCGATTGGCTGTTGCGCACGCTGTCGATCGGGCTCCCAGCCTTCCGCATTGCCGGCGGGCTTTTGTTGTTCTCGATCGCCTCGGAAATGGTGTTCGGCGTGCGTATCGGGCGGCAATCGAGAGAGGCCGAGGAAGCGATCGAGGAGCGCGTGCGCAATATCGCCGCCTTCCCGCTCGCCATCCCGCTGATGGCGGGCCCCGGCGCGATCACCGCCGCGGTGCTGCTCGCCGGCCGCGCCAACGGCGATCTCATGCATTTAGGCGTGCTGCTCGGCGTCATCGCCGCGGTGCTGGTGCTCTGCTTTGCTGTGTTCGTGCTCGCCGCGCGTATCGCGACGCTCATCGGCATCACCGCCAATGTGGTGCTCTCGCGTCTGCTCGGCGTTTTGCTGGCGGCGCTCGCCGTGCAATTCGTCATCGACGGCGTGCGCGCCGTATTGGCGAGCTGAGCGTTTCGCTAGCTCCGCTCGTTGCCGCGCACCCGTCTACGCCAAGGCTTCGACGGGCACGGCGACGAGCCGATGACGTCAGAACGGAATCTCGTCGTCCATGTCGGCCGATTTGCCGGCCCCGGCCAGCGCCGGTTTGCGCTCGCGCTGAGCGCTCGGCCCGCTCGAGCCGAAATCGTCGCCGCTATCGGCGCCGGCTCCGCCGCCGCCGCGCGTATCGAGCATGGTGAGCTGCGAATTGAAGCCTTGCAGCACCACCTCGGTCGAATAGCGGTCGTGGCCGTCTTTGTCCTGCCATTTGCGCGTCTGCAGCGCGCCTTCCAAATAAACTTTCGAGCCCTTCTTGAGATATTGCTCGACGATCTTGCACAGGCCTTCGTTGAAAATGACGACGCGATGCCATTCGGTCTTTTCTTTGCGTTCGCCGGTCGCCTTGTCGCGCCAGCTTTCCGAGGTGGCCACGCGCAAATTCGCGATCGGACGCCCGTCTTGCGTGCGGCGAATTTCCGGATCCGCACCGAGATTGCCGATGAGGATCACCTTGTTGACGCTACCTGCCATGATGTTCTCCGCGTGGCGATGTGCGGCCGCGCGCTTGTCCAAAAGCCGCCGCCGCTCGCCGGTAATGGGGCCGCCCGCCGCGCGCCGCCCCGAAAATTAACTTTTTCACCCTAGACCCTGATCCACATGCGGCAAGCGCGTTCGGCCTTAATCCACAGGCCTTCCGGCGCTTCCTTCGGGTTTTATCGAAATCCAATCCGGCAATCTTGTTCTTTTTTTGTTCCTGTTGATATTCACCATTTAGTCATATGATTCAATTGAACAAATTGGTTCGTTGATGCTTTTTTATCACAGCGCGTATCATTGGTGCGCTATCGGGTCCGCCTCCTGTCACCAGTCTTTTCGGCCGAATTCGGAGGAGATCCTATGATGAAGCGCTTTGCTCTTGCGGCGTGCGCCGCATTACTGGCTGCCCATCGTTCGCCGCCGACCTGCCCCGGCCCGCCTACAAGGCGCAGCCCTCGCCCTATTACGTCGCGCCGTTCAGCGGGTCCGGCTTCTATGTCGGCATCAACGGCGGTTACGGTTTCGGCACCTCGAATTGGACAGCCACCGGGCTTCCGGTTTCGACCGGCAATTTCGATCTCAAGGGCGCGGTTGCCGGCGGCAAGCTCGGATACAACCTACAGACCGGTGCCTGGGTCTGCGGCATCGAAGGCGACTTCGATTACAGCTGGATTAAAGGCACCGACACGACGACCTGCGGCGGGCCGGGTTGCGAAACGCAGAACAATTGGCTTGCGACCGGCCGCTTGCGTGTCGGCTATGCATGGGATCGCTGGCTTCCATACATCACCGGCGGCGCTGCCGGCGGCAATATCAAGCTCGGCGGCGGCGGCTTAGGAACTGAATCAAAAACCAAAATCGGCTGGACGGCGGGCGCCGGGCTCGAATACGCCTTCCTTGGCGCCTGGTCGGCCAAGCTCGAATATCTTTATGTTGATTTGGGCAGTGCAGAATGCGACGCGGCAACTTGTGGCGGCGCAACGATTGACGGCTCGTTCAAGACGAGTCTGGTGCGGGTCGGCGTCAACTACCGCTTCTAGGCGGGGCTGCTTCGATCCAGGTTACGGCGAGCGCGCACGCGTTGGCGCGGCTGCCGCAAGATCGAACTTTCGGCCGAATTCGACAGGGTGTCAGACTAAGCAGGGCCGGCCTCGCGCCGGCCCTTCGCATTTTTGTCAACTTATTTGGCCGCTGCTTTGAATCGGGCGCGGTCGGCATGTACATGCTCAGGCGAAAGCTTTTTGCCGCGCAACGCCGCCACCGCCGTCGCATCCACCGGCGGCATGGTCTTCGGGCGTAAGGCGGCATTGCCCCAGGCGCCGCGCACATAGGCCACCGCCGCCGCGATCTGCGCGTCGCTCAGCACGTCGAGCGGCGGCATTTCGCCGTCGAAGGTCTGGCCATTGACGGCGATCTTGCCCTTCAAGCCGAACAGCACCACGCGCAGCGGAAAATCGCGCGCCAGGTACAAATCGGCATTATGCGCCAGCGGCGGGAACTGCCCGGCGACGCCTTCGCCTTTCGGCTGGTGACAGGCCGCGCACTGGTCGGCGAATACCGTAGCGCCGTCGACTTTCGCGGCCGCTGCGGCGGGCGCAGCACCGGCCGGTGGCGGATTAGGTCCGAGATAGGTGCCGAGATAATCGAGGATGCGCGCGCGCTGCTCGGGCGGAATGCGCAAGCCATATTGCTTCATGCTGTCGATGATGTCGTTCCAGGCATTGCCTGGAATGCCGGCGGATTCTTTCAGATATTGCAGGTCGTGGCAGGTGCGGCATTGCCCGTAGACCAGGTCGCGGCCCGGCCCGGCTGGCAGATCCTGAACGCCCGCCATGCTTTGTCCGCCGGCCAAAAGCAAAAGGCCGACGACCCCCGCGGCAAGGGACGCACCCCGCATGTCGATCGCTCTCCCGAAAATGATGGGGAGCGCCGCGCGGCGCTCCCCGCTCTCGTCAGACGGTCAACTCGACGCGATCGACGCCGTTCCACTCGTAGCCGCGCGGATTCCAGAAGGTGAGTCCGTCCATCGGTTGCGAGCGCCCGAGCGCATCGGTGGCGCGGCTCATCAATGTCTGTTTGCCGCCGGCCAAGTGCGCCTTCACCGACCAATGGTGCCAGGCCCACGGGCTTTCCGGCGGCTTGATCTCGGCATTGTGCCAGGTCTTGCCGCCGTCGGCCGACACTTCGACTTGGGTGATCGGGCCGGCGCCGTCGTTGAAAGCGACGCCGGTGATCTCGACGCTGCCCGCCTTCGGCTTGTCTTCCGGCAGCGGCGAGAAGATCACGCTCTTGATCTTGTGGCCGTAGGTCGGCCGGCTGTTCTGCGCGTTGTAGTCGTTGGCGCCGAACTTGCCCGGTTCGACCAGCATGTTGGGCATGCGATAGCCAACCGACTGAAACACACTCGGCGACTGATCGGCGGTGTACAAGAGTTCGGTGAGCATTTTCACGTTCATATTGCCGTAGTAGCCGGGGATGATCAGCCGCACCGGCCCGCCATTGGTGCACGGGATCGCCTCGCCGTTCATCTTCAGCGCTAGGATGGCGTGGTCGAGCGCGGTGTCGGCGATGTGATAGCTCTTGGCGAAGTCGGAGCCTTCCGGCGTTCCCGGCTGGTCCCAGCCTTCGGCGGTGAGCCAGAGCGCGCTCGGGCCGGGGATCGTCTTCAGATCGGCAAGGAAGGGTTTCAGCGGCACGCCTTCCCATTCGACATTGCCCATGCCGCCGTTGTGCCATTGGCCGCCGGCGACTTTCTGTTTCGCCGCATAGAAGGCGCGGCCGTTGCCGGCGCATTGCAGCACCGAGACGCGCTTTTCCTGCGGCCGCGCTTGCAGCTCGGCAATGGTGACCGTGCGCGGGCGCTCGACCAGACCGTCGACGCGGATGGTCCAGTTCTTCACCATCTCCGCGCTCGGCGGCGATGTGGTCACGTACCAGGCGGCGTCGCCCTCGTGCGGGAAGTGAAAGCGGTTGAACAGGATATTCTTCGGCGTGTGCGCGTATTTGCGCAATTCGCTGAGCGGGGTCTCCATCACCGCGAGCTTGGCGTTGTGAATGATCATGCCGCTCGCCTTGCCGTGGATGATGGTCGCCGAATCCGGCGCGCCTTGCGCGAGCGCGAGCCGCGGCATGGCGAGCGAAACGCCGGCGGCGCCGGCCAGCGTATTGAACTGGCGCCGCGATAATTTTGCGAATGGTCGATTGAGCATAACTCGTTCTCCCTGACTTGCTCCGGCGGCCATTGCCTGGCGCGACCTTCGCTGGGCCATCCATCGAGGACCCGAAAGGCGCCGGAGAGCATTATTTTTCTACCCGGGACCGGGTCGGCAGCATGCCAATGCTAAATTGTCCCCTGTTTATGGAAGTTTTACAAGGATTTTATGCCGCATTTATATGCTGCATCGCGAATATGTTGACAACGCAAAAACTCCGGCAGCGCTTGCACTTGCGCATCGCGCGACCGGCGGCGCGCCGCGTTTTTCGCGTTGGATTTGCAACGCCTTCCCGCATTTGCACGCGCGTTATGGGCGCAAAGCCCGCAGGCCAATTGACCGTGCCGTTAATTCAGCGAATCATATTCCAAAATAACTAACTAACGCCGCTCGGATTCTTGCGCCGAAGCGGCGATCATCAGGGAGGACGACGATGATTACTCGACGCCGTTTGCTCGAGACAGCGGGAGGCGGCGCGGCGCTGGCCGTTTCCGCGCTGAGCCTGCCAAAATTTTTCGCTGCGGAAGCGGCCGGCGTTGATCTGACACCCGGCGTGCCGTCCGGCATCGGCAGCTACGTGACCATGGGCACGCTGCCCGGCAAAAAGCCGCTGATCCAGCTCGCCGACAAGCCGCCGAACTACGAATCCCCGCTCGAATATTTCCGCATGCCGATCACGCCGAACAACGAGTTCTTCGTGCGTTATCACCTCGCCGACATTCCAGAGGTGGACGCCAAGACCTACAAGATTTCGGTCGGCGGCGACGGCGCCATGGGCCAGGCCGAGATTACGCTCGACGACCTGAAAAAGATGCCGGCGGTCGAAATCGTCGCGGTCAATCAATGCTCGGGCAACCGGCGTGGCCTGTCCAAGCCGCACGTCGCCGGCGTCGAATGGGGCTACGGCGCCATGGGTTGCGCGAAATGGAAGGGCGCGCGGCTGAAAGACATCCTCGACAAAGTCGGCCTCAAGAAGGAAGCAATCGAGATCGCCTTCAACGGCGCCGATGGGCCGGTGGTCGACAAGACGCCGGACTTCATCAAAAGCCTGCCGGTGTGGAAGGCGACGGATGAGAACACCATCGTCGCCTATGAAATGAACGGCGCGCCGCTGCCGCATTTCAACGGCTTCCCGGCCCGCCTGATCGTGCCGGGCTGGACCGGCACCTATTGGATGAAGCACCTGATCAGCGTCACCGCGCTGACCAAGCCGCAGGGTGGTTTCTGGATGAACCCAGCCTACCGTATCCCACTCGGCAAGTTCCCGGTGGTGGCGCGCTTCACCTCGCAGGAATACGCGCCGAACACGCCGATCACGGAGATCGTGGTCAATTCATTGATCACCAGCCACCGCGACGGCGAGAAGATCAAACGCGGCAAGCTCACCGTCAGCGGGCTTGCCTGGGACGGCGGCTACGGCATCAACAAAGTCGAGGTATCGACCGACGGCGGCAAGACTTGGCAAACGGCGACGCTCGGCCAGGATCTCGGCCGCTTCGCCTTCCGCCCGTGGAGCTTCACGCTCAACGCCAAGCGCGGCAAGAACTCGGTGATGGTCACCGCCACCAACAAGATCGGGCAAGGCCAGACGTCCGAGTTGATCTTCAACCCGGCCGGCTATCACAACAACGTCATGCAAAACATCACGCTGACCGCCTAAGGGAGGAGACCATGCGGAAACTTGCACTCGCTTTCGTCGCCGCACTGATCGCACTTCCCGCGGCGGCCGAACAGCAGATCGCGCTGAAGAAGGCGCCCGGCGTCGACAAGGTGGAGGCCAATTGCCAAGCCTGCCACAGCCTGTCCTACATCCCGATGAACTCGCCCTTCCTCAACGCGGCGGGCTGGACCGGCGAGGTCACCAAGATGATCAAGGTGATGGGCGCGCCTATCGACGACGCCGACGCCAAGGCGATCGCCGACTATCTGGCGAAGAACTACGGCAGCTGAACGCCCGACTTTCGCTTCTGCCGTGCGAATGAGGCCCCGCCACCCGGCGGGGCCTTTTTCTGTCCCCGGTTTTCAACCGCTCCGGCGCCGGCCACCCTGGCAAAAGCAACCTGTTCTTACTACGTTCCAGACGCATGCCCGAAAGACCCAGCCAGCCGGCCCGCGACGCCCGCGCCATCACCATCCGCGGCGCGCGCGAGCACAATCTGAAGAACGTCGACGTCGCCATTCCGCGCGACCAATTGGTCGTGTTCACCGGCCTGTCCGGTTCCGGCAAGTCGTCCTTGGCGTTCGACACCATCTATGCGGAAGGCCAGCGGCGTTACGTCGAGAGCCTGTCGGCTTACGCGCGCCAGTTCCTCGAGATGATGCAGAAGCCGGACGTCGACCAGATCGACGGGCTCTCCCCGGCCATCTCTATCGAGCAGAAGACCACCTCGAAGAACCCGCGCTCGACCGTCGGCACCGTCACCGAGATCTACGACTACATGCGCCTGTTGTGGGCGCGCATCGGCGTCCCCTACTCGCCGGCAACTGGATTACCAATTGAAAGCCAGACCGTCAGCCAAATGGTCGACCGCGTGCTGGCGCTGCCCGAGGGCACGCGCATTTATGTGCTGGCGCCGGTCGTGCGCGGGCGCAAGGGCGAATACCGCAAGGAGCTCGCCGATTTTCTGCGCAAGGGCTACCAGCGCGTCAAGATCGACGGCGCGTTTTATGAAATCGCCGAGGTCAGGCCGCTCGACAAGAAATTCACCCACGACATCGACGTGGTGGTCGACCGTCTGGTGGTGAAGCCCGACATCGGCACGCGGCTGGCGGATTTGCTCGAGCAATGTCTCAAGCTCGCCGACGGCCTCGCCGTGATCGAACTCGCCGATACGAAGGCGTCTGGCGCTGCCGCCAACCGCGGCCGTAATGCGAACGCGGAACGCCTCATCTTCTCGGAGAAATTCGCCTGCCCGGTGTCCGACTTCACCATTCCGGAGATCGAGCCGCGGCTGTTCTCCTTCAACAATCCGTTCGGTGCTTGTCCTGCCTGCGGCGGCCTTGGCCTCGAGCAGCACATCGACGCGAGCCTCGTCATCCCGGATCCCGACGCCACGCTGCGCAAGGGCGCCATCGCGCCCTGGGCGAAGTCGTCGTCGCCCTATTACATCCAGACGCTGGAGGCGCTGGCCAAGCACTTCCGCTTCACCCTCGACACCAAATGGAAGGACCTGCCGAAGAAAACGCAGGAGGCGATCCTCTACGGCTCCGGCGAGGACGAAATCAAATTCGTCTATGACGACGGGTTGCGCGGCTACACGACGAAAAAGCCCTTCGAGGGCGTCATCACCAATTTGGAGCGCCGCTTCAAGGAAACCGAATCGGAATGGGCGCGCGAGGACCTGGTGAAATATTTCACCGACGTGCCCTGCGCCGCCTGCCACGGCGCGCGGCTCAAGCCGGAGGCGCTTTGCGTCAAGATCGGCGGTAAGAACATCTCGGAAGTCGCCGAATTGTCGGTGCGCAAGGCCGGCGACTGGTTTGCCGACATCCCCAAGCAGTTGAACGCCCAGCAAATCGAAATCGGCACCCGCGTGCTCAAGGAAATCCGCGCGCGGCTGAAATTCCTGGTGGACGTCGGGCTCGATTATCTCACCCTCTCCCGCGCCAGCGGCACATTGTCCGGCGGCGAGAGCCAGCGCATTCGCCTGGCCTCGCAGATCGGCAGCGGCCTCACCGGCGTGTTGTACGTCCTCGACGAGCCTTCCATCGGCCTGCACCAGCGCGACAACGCGCGCCTGCTCGAAACGCTGAAACGCCTGCGCGATCTTGGCAACACCGTCATCGTCGTCGAGCACGACGAGGACGCCATCCGCACCGCCGATTACGTGCTCGACATCGGCCCCGGCGCCGGCATCCACGGCGGCCACATCGTGGCGGAAGGCTCAGTCGCCGACCTCATCGCGGCTCCCCGTTCGTGGACCGGCAAATATCTCTCCGGCGAGCTCAGCGTGCCCGTCCCCGAACGGCAGCCGCGCAACCCACGCCGCACGCTGAAGATCGTCAACGCACGCGGCAACAACCTCAAAGGCATCGACGCTGAAATCCCGCTCGGTCTGTTCACCTGCGTCACCGGCGTCTCCGGCGGCGGCAAGTCGACGCTCTTAATCGACACGCTGTACAACGCGGTGGCACGCAAGTTGAACGGCGCCTCGCTCGCCCCCGCCAAGCACGACCGCATCGAGGGCCTCGAGCACATCGACAAGATCATCGACATCGACCAGTCGCCGATCGGCCGCACGCCGCGCTCCAATCCGGCGACCTACACCGGCGCCTTCACGCCGATCCGCGAATGGTTCGCGGCGCTCCCCGAATCCAAGGCGCGCGGCTACGAGCCCGGCCGCTTTTCCTTCAACGTCAAAGGCGGGCGCTGCGAGGCCTGCCAGGGCGACGGCGTCATCAAGATCGAGATGCACTTTCTACCCGACGTGTACGTCACCTGCGACGTCTGCAAGGGCAAGCGCTACAACCGCGAGACGCTGGAGGTGCTGTTCAAGGGCAAGTCGATCGCCGACGTGCTCGACATGACGGTGGAAGAGGCGCTGGAATTCTTCAAGGCGGTGCCGCGCGTGCGCGACGTGCTGGCGCTGCTGCACCGCGTCGGCCTCGACTACATCCATGTCGGCCAGCAGGCCACCACGCTGTCGGGCGGCGAGGCGCAGCGCGTCAAGCTCGCCAAGGAGCTGAGTAAGCGCGCCACCGGCCGCACGCTCTATATTCTCGACGAGCCGACCACCGGGCTGCATTTTCACGACGTGGCCAAGCTCTTGGATGTGCTGCACGAGCTGGTGGAGACCGGCAATTCGGTGGTGGTGATCGAGCACAATCTCGAAGTGATCAAGACCGCCGACTGGATTATCGACCTCGGCCCGGAAGGCGGCGACGGCGGCGGCGAGATCGTCGCGCAAGGCACGCCGGAGGATATCGTGAAGGTCGCGCGCAGCTACACCGGGCAGTTTTTGAAGCCGGTGCTGGGGCGGCGGGAGAATAAGCGGAAGAAGGGCGGGCAGCAGGCGGCGGAGTGAGCGCGCTTATATCTTTCGCGGCTGGATACTCAACCTGAGATAGTGACAGCAAGCGTAGCCCGGATGAGCGAAGCGAAATCCGGGATCGGCATTTGCGGCGAGATCGTCCCCGCATTCGCTTCGCTCGTGCGGGCTACAGACTGCATTTCAAGAAGGTCGGCCGCTTCTGGTCGGTGCGCATCGGCCTGCGCTATCGCGCGCTCGGGGTTGAGGCGGCAGACAGCCCGCTCCGGTTCTGGATCGGCTCGCACGCCGACTACGATGCACCGATCAAATAATTCAAGTCGCCTCCGCTTTCCTTGCTCCTCCCGCCTGTCCTAATCTCCCGCTTATGCGCGCCACCGTCTTTGCCCTTGCCATCGCCGCTTTGCTCACCGGCAACGCTTTGCCCGCCGTTTCCGCGCGCGCGGCCGACGGCCCCGAGGCGGTGATTGCCGCGATCTACAAGCGCGTTGCCGCCGGCAAAGGCGAGAGCGGCGGCCAATTCGTCTGGCTGGAGAAAAAGGATCGCGCGCGCTATTTGTCGGCGTCGCTCGCCGCGCTGTGGAACGCCGAGGACGCCAAAACGCCACCCGGCGACGAAGGGCCGCCCGGCTTCGACCCGGTCAGCGACTCGCAGGATCCGAAGGTGCGCAACGTCGCCGTCACGCTGGAAAAGAGCGACGCCGGGCGCGCGACGGTCGCGGCCTCGTTCGACAGTTGGTCGCCCGGCAGCACCCGCGAGGAGCAGGAGCGCAATCCGCCGGACCCCAAGGCGCGCCTCACCGTGCGCTACGACATGGTGCGCGAACGCGGCCGTTGGCGCATCGACGATATCCGCGGCGGCCCCGCCGACAAGCCGTGGTCGATCCGCGCCATCATCAAGGGCTTTAACGGCAATTAGCGCATGCGCGCGACCGTTCCCGCCCTCGCCGCCTCACTTCACCTGCGACACGAATGCGACCGTCGAGCAGCCTTGCTGCCCGCCTTTTGTGGCGCAGATTTTGAATACATAGGCGTCCTTGCCGGTGAAGCCTTTGTCCGGCGTGTAGATGAAACGGTTGGCGCCGGCCCGCACCAGCGTGCCGTTGTTCGGCTCGTGCATGAAAAAAATGCCGGTGAACGTGTAGCCCTGCCCCTCGCCGAAATTATGCGTGCAGAACGAACCGGCATCGACGATGACGTCCACCACCACACCGTCGTTTTTCTCGGGGTGAAATTCGAACGGCTTGTACAGGCAGCCGGCCTGCGCGGCGGCGGGCAGCAGCGCGAACAGCGCGGCCAGAGCCAGCAAACGGCATAACATTGTATCGCTCCGTTGCCTTACCCCGCCGCGCGCAAGTTTAGCACGGCCTCCGCCTGTCTTGCTCCCGTCTCTGCCGCCGTTTTAGACTTGGCTGCGGGGGCTTTGGGTTCTTGTGCAGGAGGACCTTATGAAACTTGCTTTCGTCGCCGCGGCGCTCGCCGCATTGTCACTCAGCATTGTCTCCGTTCGTGCCGCACCGCTGGCGCCGCTCGGCGCGGCGGCGCAGCCCGATGTCGTTCTGGTCGCCCAAGGCTGCGGCATCGGCTGGCATCGCGGTCCCTATGGCGGCTGCCGCCGCAACCTCAGCCCGTCCTGGCCCTGCTGGTTCGTGCGCGGCCCCTACGGCGGCTGGCGCCGGCTCTGCCACTAGGCGCGCCGCGGCTTTAGCGCCCGGCTCCCGCGCGGCGACGGAAAGCCGTCGCGCGGGCTTTGCCGTGCGCGAAAAAACTTATCCCCGCCCGTCAATCTAGGCTTATATTCCTCGCCGCCCGATCCCCATGAGGGGCGCGAACCGGTTGCTCCGGCTCGTGAGGATCGGGCCGGTGCCCGCAGGCGCGCCTTCGCTAGGCACGCGCTCGGGCGGCGCCGGGGTTCCGCCCGGGGGCACTATGACCCCCCGCGAGGAGCTCGCTGACACCGGGGCATAAGCCCCGGTAGAAAGCGCGGCCCGGCGCCGCAAAGACGCCGAGACGGCGCGCCGAGAGGCGCCACGCGGGCCCAAAAGGTTCGCGTGCACATAAGGACTGGATGCGCCGCTTGGCGCGCCGTCCCCCTCGCACTTTGTGCGGGGGGTCGACTTCCCCGGGGCCCCCTGTTTAGGCGGGGGCCACGGGATCAAACCTCGGGCGCGATCCGCGCCGCGAGAACGGTGGAGCTTACCCGCAATGAACGACAAAACGACCGACACTCAACACCGCCTGCGCCTGCAGAAAAAAATCCGCCGCACGGAGCGCAAGGTGGTCGCCGCCCTCGAACGCATCGTCGACCGGCTCATCCCCGAGCCGCCGCCGCCCTGCTCGCGCACCGCCGAACGGCGGCAGGTCGCCAACGTCATCGGCGCGTCGCAGTTCTGCGCGCGCAGCGCCTGCCGCCGCGCGCATTGCTGCCTCGGCGAGCCGGCGCAATGCCTGCGCCTCGCGCTGCCTTTGCTCGATGCCGGCCGCCTCGCCGGCCTGTTGCCGTCCCGCCAGCGCCGCCGGCATCCCGAAAACAAAACGCCCAACCCGGCGTGAGCCGGATTGGGCGCGGTGAGCTTTGCGGTTATGCCGGTCGTCGTCGTATCACATCGGGCAAACCAGCAGATTCCAGAACCACTCGCCGTCGACATTGATCCAGCACTCGCCTTCGCCATAGCCGTACCAGCGGCCGTGCCAGAAGTGGCGCTTGTGGCCGTAAAAGACATGGTTGTTATAGGTCCGGCCGACGACGAATTTGCTGCGCACCGTCCGATTGACGCGGACGTTGCGATGGACGGTGACGGTCTTATTGACGTGCATGGTCTTATTCACGTGCACTGCCTTATTGACGTGAACGGTCTTCTTGACTTCCTTCGCGTCCGCCGGCGCCGAGATCGCGATAGCCAGTCCGAGCGCGGCGACGAAGGAAGCAACAAGCGAGATCTTCTTCAGCATGGAACGTTTCCTTCCGGGCGGGTGAATACCCCCCATTGGCCCGCACAATCGGGAAAACGAGGTGAATGCGCGCTGAACGGCCGATGCAGGATTGCCTTCGCTGCGGCGCAGCGTCGACATCAATCCGCCGGCCTTGCCGCCGCCGGACGCGCGTATTAAGCCGCTCGCCATGACCGGCCCAGTCCGCGACAACGCCGCCCGCCACCGCTTCGAGCTCAATGCCGACGGGCATGTGGCATTCTCCGAGTACAAACGCGACGGCAACCTGCTTACCGTCATGCACACCGAGGTGCCGGCAGCCCTCAACGGGCGCGGCATCGGCTCGGCGCTGGTGCGCGGGCTGCTCGACATCGCGCGCGCGCAAAAGCTCAAAGTCAAACCGCTCTGCCCGTTCGTGAAGTCCTATATCGCCAAGCACCCGCAATACGCGGATTTACTCGACTAGCGCGGCCTTGCAGGCGCCGCCTAACGCAATCTTTACCCTTCGGTAAGACATTGGGCCGCCCGCGCCCAGGAGCCCGCATTGGATTTTTCGTCCGGTATCGCCTTTTTCTTCGGCCAGTTGAGCAAGCTGTTTTTATCGCTTGGCTCGCATTTCTCGCTGACGTCGCTCGGCGCGGCGCTTGTCGTCTCCGTGCTCTATTTCGCCTGGCAGCGGAAAAAGCGCGGCCGCCGCATCCGTCCGCGCACCATCCTGCGCGCGCTGTTTCCGCGCCGCATCCTCATGCACCGCTCCAACCAGGCGGACATCTTCTATCTGTTCTTCAACGTGTTCATGTTCAGCATCATATTCGGCTGGGCGATCGTCTCCTATCAGTTCATTTCCAACGGCATCATCGCCGGCCTGGTCGCGGCTTTCGGCCCGGCGTCGCCCTCGACGCTTCCCACTTATGTCTCGCGCACGGTCATCACGCTGATGCTGTTTCTCGCCTACGAGCTCGGCTACTGGTTCAACCATTGGCTCAGCCACAAGGTGCCGTTCTTGTGGGAATTCCACAAAGTGCACCACACCGCCGAAGTGCTCACGCCGCTGACCAATTTCCGCGTGCATCCGGTCTACGGCTGGATCTTCGCCAACATCCTCGCCGTCTCCGCCGCGGTCGCCAACGGCTTCGGCCATTACATGTTCGGCGACACGACCTACCAATTCGCGCTCGCCGACACCAACATCATTCTGGTGCTGTTCATCCACGCTTACGTGCACCTGCAGCATTCGCATATGTGGATTTCGTTCCGCGGCTTGCTCGGGCGCGTGCTCATCTCGCCGGCGCATCATCAGATCCACCACTCCGGCGATCCGAAACACTTCAACAAGAATTTCGGCTCGTGCCTGGCGCTGTGGGACTGGATGTTCGGCACGCTTTATATTCCGGCCAAGGAGCGCGAACCGCTCACCTTTGGCTTTCCGGGTCAGCCGAACGCACACACGGTGCAGGGCGAACTGGTCGATCCGCTGATCAACGCCGCCGCCCATCTCAAGCCGCGCTGGCCGCAGCACGGCGAGATCAAGCCGCTGCCGGTGACAAAGCGCAAACCGCTCTGAAATCACTGGGCCTGGTGGCCGAGCGCCTCGACGTCGCGCAGCCATTCCTTGCGCTTTTCGTCGCCGACCGCCTCGATCATGCCGTAGGCGGTGGAACGCACCGGCGTAACGCCGATCAGATGCAGGATGTTGCGCTTTAGCAATTTGAGCGCATGCGCGCCGTAGTACCAGCGGTAGAACCAGCCGGCCATGCCCATGGTCATGACGATGCGCGCCGACTTGCCCTTGAAGATTTTCCACGTCGCCTTGTCGCCGCTTTTTTGGATCGCCAGCAAATCGGGCTGTAGCACGCGCTCAAAAAATCCCTTGAGGATCGCCGGCATGTCGCCGGCCCAGAGCGGGAAAATGAACACCAGGTGATCGCTCGCCCGCAGCGCTTCGCGTGCCGCCACCAGATCGGGCTCGAGCGCCTGTTCGCGATGGTAGCCTTCGCGCAGGATGGCGTCGAATTTCATACGCGCCAGCGCAAAAAGCTTGGCCTCATGCCCGCCGCTTTCGACGCCGCGCAGATAGGCCTCGCCGAGCGCCTCGCTGTAGCTGTCGTGTTGGGGATTGCCGACGACAATGGCGATTTTCGACATGCGGCCCCATATATTTACACGCAACGCTAGCCGCGATCGCCTCGTTCCGCTTTGACATGACGCAAACCGCGCGGCATGGCTTTGCCCCCATGCGCCGACGCACCGTCACCGTCAACGACAAGATGCAGAAAGGCTACCGCTACGTGCTCAGCGCAGCCGTAGGGCGCGGCTTCGATGCGGAGTTCAAGCCGCAGCTGACGCCGGCCGAGATGCTCAGCCTCGGCGTTTTCGCCGGCAAATATATGACCGATTGCGCGCGCGAGTTTCCCAAGAGCTGGTTCACCCGCGCCAAGCTCGCGCCGCGCAAGCGCGATCCGGCACTGAATTTCTTCGGCGTCGATGCCAGCCAGCCGCTCACGGAATGGCGGCGCAAAGGCTGGATCCACCCCGACGATCCGCGCGGCTGGTTCCAGTGGTATTGCCGTTATTACATAGGCCGCAGGATGCCGGACGAAGACCGCCGGCAGATCGCGCGCTGGAAAGCGATACGCCGCCACGTCCGGCAAATCCAAAAGCACTGCGAGCCGGGCGACTTGTTGTGCCGGCGCCGCCAGCGCCAAGCGCTGCTGCACTGGGCCTATGACAGCCGCAAGATTTGACGGTGCCTTACTCCGCCGCCACGGCGCGCGCCGCACGCGGCGACCGGCGCGAGCGCAGGAAATCGATCGCCACCACGACAAGGCCCGCGGCCAGCACTTGCCAGCCCGGCCGGATGCCGGCGGAAAAATCGAAAGCCACGCTGAGCACGCGCATGGGCGAAACGTGGAAGGCAATGCCGAGACCGACCGCCTCGCCAATAAAGGTGAGGAACGAAACCGCGATGCTCATTGCCAAGAGCGTCAGCGTCGACAGCTCGCTTGTGCCCATCCACCAGGCCACCACTCGGTACGCGATCAGCCAGAGGAACAGGCTGGCGGCGAAAACTGGCACGGTGACGTCGGCTTTGGTCTGCTGGAAATAATGGATCAGCGCCAGCAGCGCGATGCCGTAGACGACACTGTGCAGCCGCCGCCAGCGCATCGGCCCGAGCCGGCGCACCATGCCGTCGGTCGAGGTGGCGGCGAGCGTTGCGAGGCCGAGCCAGGCGGTGCCGCCGACGATCAGATACCAGCGGTGGCTGATTTCGTGCACGACCTTGCCGAGGTCGAACATCTGGTCGGCGGTGAACAGCGTCAGATGGGTGGCGATGTAGCAAAAAGTTCCGACCCCGAGCATGCGCCGCACGTCGAGCAAATTGCCGTAGCGCAGGATACGGCGGAACGGCGTCACCGAAAGCGTCACGCCGAGCAGCACGAGCGCCCAGAAACCGGCGCGGTGGATCAGGTCGTTGAGCGGGCGGGCGCCGTGCAGGATCGCTTGCGCATCGAAACCCGCCTTGGCGAGCGGAAACAACAACAGCGCCAGCGCGGCGATGCGCAGGGCGGACAGACGGCCGCGCCGGTCGCGCCAAAGCTGCCAGGGCGCCTTTGTCACGCCGGCCCCTCGAACAGCCGCGGCCGGCCGAAAACGCGCCGGGAACCATGGCACAACGCCGCGTTTTCCAGTTCTCTGGCCCGCATGACTATCATACCGCAATGCACAATTTTACCTCTCGAGTCGCGGCAATCGTGCTAGCATTTTTTCACTGAAACGATTCGTTACAACCGATCACAAGGTTGGGCGCAACGAGGCTGCCGCCGCCGGGAAGCCGCGGCAATCCATTACGGGAGAAGGAGGAGCAGAGAAGAAACTTAGTGACGCCGCGCTGGGCCACTTCGAGGAGGCCACCGATGTCGCGAAACTTGGTACGCTCACTGCTCGTGCTCGTTCTGTCCCTGTTCAGCTTAGCCGCGCTCGCCCACGATGTCTGGATCAGCCGCGGCAGCTATCGCAATCCCGCCGGGGAATGGTGCTGCGGCGCCGAAGACTGCGGCGTGGTCGCTCCCAATGCGGTCAAGGCAACGGCCGGCGGCTATTCGTTGCGCGGCCCGGTCACGTATGGGCAAGCCGTCACCGGCAACGCCCTCGACGGGCCGACGCATCAGGAAAACGTCAACGAGGTCGTGCCCTATAGTCAGTCGCTGCCCTCGCCTGACGGCGCCTATTGGCGCTGCAAGCGGCCGGACGGAACGCCGCGCTGCTTCTTCGCGCCGCCGCCGGGAAGCTGACGGTCGATGGACTTTAGCGTCTACACCCGCGGCAGCGGGCGCCCGCCGCTTTGCTTGGAGGGCACCTTCACCCAGGCCTCGCCGTCGAGCACGGGTTCGCCGTCAACGGTACAGGTGCAGGAAAGCCGAGCGCGGAATTTTTCCGGCAGCAGTTCGGTGACCGCAACGCTCACCTCGACGGTGTCGCCGATCTTCACCGGCGCGCGGAAATTCAAAGTCTGCGAGATATAGACCGCGCCGGGACCGGGCAACCGCGTGCCGAGCACCGCCGAAATCAGGCTCGCGGTATAAAGCCCATGCGCGATGCGGGTGCCGAACGGCGTCTTGGCGGCGAAATGCTCCGACAGATGAATAGGATTGCGGTCGCCGGTGACCTCGGCAAAACCGACGACGTCGGACGACGCCACGGTCTTGGCCAGCCGCTCGGTCATCCCGACCGAGAGATCCTCGAAAAAAAGTGTGCGCAGTGTCAGCATCGTCACGCACTCGCATCCCCGTCGCAGCCGCCAAATCGCCCATAACAGGATAATCGGCGGCCCATTGATCAGCGCCAGCGCCCGCGTGTCCAGGCCGCATAACGGCCGCGGCGCCACTTTGGCGCGGACGGGAACTTTTGTCGCCCGGGCGGCAAAAAACACCGGAAAGAGGTATGTAAAAGTGGCGAAAAGTCGGCTTTTCTATTAACGATCAATTACTTAAGCTATGCATTTTACGCATTACTGCGACGCAACAATATTGCTTTTAAAGCCGGCGAAGAAGCCTATTTTCAGCCCGATGGAAACCGCCGGCGTCGGGCCGGAGCTACAAGAAAGAAACCGCTATGTTTACCAACCTCGTCCGCCTTATCCGGCAGTGGAAGCGTTACAACAACAGCATTGCCGAATTGTCCCGCCTGGGAGACCGCGAGCTCGCCGATATCGGCATCAGCCGCAGCGATATCCAGCGCGTCGCGTGGAACGCCACCCACCACGCCTAAGCCGTTCAGCACGGAATTTGAAACCGCCCGCGCCCATCGGCGCGGGCGATTTCGTTATGGCCGCGCCTAATCGCCCTCCTGCCATTGCGCCAGCGGCATGATCTCCGGCGCCTGCCCATAGGCGCGCGTCCAGGCGTCGACCGACCATTTCCGTCCCGTCTTTTTCTCGCGCAGCACCGCCGTAACATGCGCCGTGGTGACGCCGTCGAAGAGAAAGCCGCGCGCCACCGGCACATCGACGTCATGGTGGTGCAGCAGTTTGAGCTCTTCCAGCACCAGCAACAGGCTGGTCGTGTTGCGGCTGGCGTCGACGCAATCGAACTCGCCGTCATTGTCGAACATCTGGTCGACGCCGGCATGCGCCCGATGGTGCTGCGTACCGGCGGCTCCGGCGATGCGGCGGTCGAACCAGGCGCCGGCGGCAGCGACCGCGCGGCGCTCGCCGGCGGGTGAGCCCCGTCCGCCGGCGAGGATCTGCGCCAGCCGCACCCGGTCGGCGCCGGTCAAACCCACTTCCGCGCGCAGTCTGCAGCCGAAGCCGTGACAGACCACCACTTGGCTTGGGGTCGGCGCCGGCATGGAATATTGCGGATAGGTCACCGCCACGACGTCGGCGATGTTGACGGAATCCGCCGCCGCGAAGGAAGACGGCAGCAGAGCTGCCGTCACGGCTAGCGCAAGACCGATGCCCAGGCGCATCGCGGAACCTCAAAAAAAAGCGCGGCCATTGCCGCCTCACCGGCGGCAGCCTAATGATCGTCTTATGACGACCCGAACTCAACCCGTCCACGTCATCGGCGGCGGCCTCGCCGGCTCGGAGGCCGCCTGGCAATTGGCGCTAGCCGGCGTGCCGGTGGTGCTGCACGAGATGCGGCCGCTGCGCGTTACGCCGGTGCACAAGACCGATGGCTATGCCGAACTGGTCTGCTCCAATTCGTTCCGCTCCGACGACAAGGATCACAACGCGGTCGGCCTGCTGCACGCCGAGATGCGCCGGCTCGGCTCGCTCATCATGCGCGCGGCGGACGCCCATCAGGTGCCGGCCGGCGGCGCGCTGGCCGTCGACCGCGACGGATTTTCCGCCGCCGTCACGGCGGCGCTCGCGGCGCAGCCGCTCGTTACGTTAGAGCGCGGCGAAGTGGCGCTACCGCTCGCCGAATGGGACAGCGTGATCGTCGCCACCGGCCCGCTTACCTCGCCCGACCTCGCGGCCAGCATCCGCGCTTTGACCGGGGAAGACGCGCTCGCTTTTTTCGACGCCATCGCGCCGATCGTGCATCGCGAAACGATCGACCTCGAGCAAGCCTGGTTCCAGTCGCGCTACGACAAGACCGGCCCGGGCGGTTCCGGCGCCGACTACATCAATTGCCCGCTGTCGCGCGAACAATACAACGCCTTCATCGACACACTGATCGCCGGCGATAAAACCGAATTCCACGATTGGGAAGCGACGACACCCTATTTCGACGGCTGCCTGCCAATCGAGGTGATGGCCGAGCGCGGCCGCGAGACGCTGCGCCACGGCCCGATGAAGCCGTTCGGCTTGACCAATCCGCGCGGCGCCAGCGCCAAGCCCTATGCAGTCGTGCAGCTGCGCCAGGACAACAAACTTGGCACGCTGTTCAACATGGTCGGTTTCCAGACCAAACTGAAACACGGCGAGCAGGTGCGCATTTTCCGCACCATTCCCGGCCTGCAAAATGCGGAATTCGCCCGACTCGGCGGCCTGCACCGCAACACCTTCCTTAATTCGCCCAAGCTGCTCGACGGAACGCTGCGGCTGAAAGCCAATCCGCGTTGGCGTTTTGCCGGCCAGATCACCGGCTGCGAGGGCTACGTCGAATCCGCCGCCATCGGGCTCATCGCTGCGCGCTTTGCCGCGGCCGAGCGGCGCGGCGAAACGCTGAGTGCCCCGCCGCCGACCACGGCGCATGGCGCCCTGCTCGCCCACATCACCGGCGGGCACATGCAGACGATCGACGCCGGACCGTCTTCGTTCCAGCCGATGAACGTGAATTTCGGTCTGTTCCCGCCGATTGCAGCGCCGCCGGCGACCGATGGCCGCAAGTTCGGCCGCGGCTCGGCCAAGAACCTCGCGCGCAAGAGCGCGCTGAGCGAGCGCGCGCTGGCCGATCTCGATCGCTGGATCGCCGGCGAATTGCCGGCCGCCGCGGCGGAATAGTCAGCCGCGGAAAATCCGCATCGGATCGCGCGCCGCGCGCCATAGCAACCATTGCCGGCGCAAGGGTGACATCGGCTGCGCCGCGAAGGGCCGATACCCGGGCCGTTCCATATCGCGGAGCTGCGGCCCGACCAGCGCGACCGGCAGAAACGCCGGCAAAATTTCCGCCGGCGCCGCTTTCAGCTTTTCCTGCGCAACGGCGAGATGGTTCCGCGCCAAGGCGCGCATCTCGGCGAGCGCTGCCAGCAACGGCGCGCTTTCGCGCGCGGCAAATATATCGACTGGGCGGACTTGATGCCGGTCGAGGATTTCCTGCGGTACATAAAGCTGCCGCCGCGCCGAACGCCGACCGAAGCCGCGCAGAATTGTCCCGATCGTGAAGGCGACGCTCGCGTCCAGCGTAAACAGCTCGCCCGGCATGCCGCCGGATTTAAGGATTCCTGCGGCCATGGCGAAAATCGGCGATTGCGTGCGGATGGCGTAGAGCTCCAGCGCGCCGGCCGTCAACATCGGATCGTCGTAGAGATCGAAGGCGCGCTCGTCGATCAATTCGAGCAATGGCGCCGCGACAAACCCATAGCGCACAAGCGTCTCGCGCAGCGCCGCCGCGACCGGATTCGCCGCCGCCTCGCCCTCGCGCTCGCCGGCAAGCGCCTCGCGCCACCATTGCAGGCGGATTTCGCCCGGCAACGGCTCGCGCGCGAGATCCCGCACGCGCGCGATCTCCACATTGAAGGCATAAAGGGCAAAGAGCGCGGCGCGATGCTCTGCCGGCGCGAACAGCGTGGCGAGATAGCGATCCCGATCGGCTTCGCGCACCAGCGCGGTGCAATGGTCGAAGTTCGATAGCATGCGGACGACACCTCACATTCCGCTCATTCCCGCGCAAGCGGGACTCCAGGGGCACGATCGAAGGCCTCTGTTTTTGGCCCTGGGTCCCGGCTGGAGCCTGGGCTCGGGCCAGCCGAAGGCTGGACCCGAGTACGGGGACGAGCGGAAACTGAGCCGGCTTTCGCCGGTTCGTCAAACGACCGCGATCAGTCCCGCACCCACGCGGCGGTTTTCGCCGAGCAGGATATTGTAGGTCTGCGCCGCCGGTCCGGTGCCCAGGCAATCGACCGATATCGACAATGCGCGGAAGCGCGCCCGCAGCCATTCCGGCAGCGCGTAAGGGTCGCGGCCGGCGCCGATGAGAAAGAGATCGAGTTCCGCGGCTCGTTCTAACACCGGCGCCAGCGTCACTTCGTTGATTTCGCCCGCATGGGCCACCGGCCAGGCCCAGATGCCGTCCGGCAGGCAGAGCAGCGAGCCGCGGTGCGACATGCCGGCGAAGCGGAAGCCGCCGTCGCCATAGGCATCGATGGTCGCGGGGGCCGGCAGATGCGGGGCGTCGACGCCGGTTGCCATCGTCAGGGCTTTTCGTTTTTCGTCTCGGCCGCGCGGGTGAGCGCGTCGCCGCCGCGACCGACGCCGAGATAGATCAGGATCGGCGAGGCGATGAACACCGAGGTATAGGTGCCGACCAGCACCACGCCGAACATCATGGTGGCGGTGAAGGAGTGGATTGCCTGCCCGCCGAACAACAGCAGCGATAGCAGGGCCAAACTGACGGTCACGTGGGTGATCACCGAACGCGACAAAGTCTGGTTCACCGACGCATTGAGCAATTCCGGCATCGGCAGCTTTTTGTAGCGCCGCAGCATCTCGCGAATCCGGTCGTAGATCACCACCGTATCGTTGAGCGAATAGCCGAGAATGGTGAGCAGCGCCGCGATGCTGGTGAGGTCGAAGTCGATCTGCGTGACCGACATGAAGCCGATAGTCAGCACGATGTCGTGCACGTTGGCGATCATGGCGCCGAGCGCGAACTGCCATTCGAAACGGAACCAGAGGTAGATCAGAATGCAGAAGATCGCCAAGCCCAGCCCGATGACGCCGTAGGAGAGCAATTCGCCCGATACGCGCGGACCGACCACCTCGACCCGGCGGTAATCGTAAGAATCGCCGAGCGCGCCGCGCGCCTTGGTCACCGCCTTTTGCTGCGCCTCGTCGCCGCCCGGCTGCTCGGCGATGCGGATGAGCACGTCGTTGGGCGCGCCGAATTGCTGCAACTGCACCTCGCCCAAGCCCAGCGCGTTGAGCGCGGCACGCATCTTGGCGAGATCCGCGTTACCCGCCTTGGTCTGCACTTCGATCAGCGTGCCGCCCTTGAAGTCGATGCCGAAATTGAGCCCGTGGAAGAAATAGAGCGAGATCGCCAGGATCGACATCAGCGCGGAAATGGGAAAGCTGATGCGCCGGAAGCGCATGAAATCGAACTTGGTATTGTCGGGGACGATGCGAAGCAGGCGCATTAGCTTTCCTGGCGCATGATCTTATCCGAAAACCGGTTCCCACTTTTCGGGATCATGCGCGCTCCTAAATCGGTACGCGTTGCGGGCGCCGCCAGCGCACCCAGGTGGCGACGATCAGCCGCGTCAGGGTGAAGGCGGTGAACACCGTGGTGATGATGCCGATGCCGAGCGTCACGGCAAAGCCGCGCACCGGGCCGGTGCCGATATAAAACAGCACCGCGGCGGCGATGAAGGTGGTGATGTTGGAATCGAGGATGGTGGCGAGAGCGCGGGTAAAGCCGGCGTCGATGGCGTTGATCGGCGTGCGGCCGCCGCGCACCTCCTCGCGGATGCGCTCGTAGATCAGCACGTTCGAGTTGACGGCGATGCCGACGGTAAGCACGATGCCGGCGATGCCGGGCAGCGTCAGCGTGGCGTTTAGCAGCGACAGCACGCCGAAGATCATGCAGACGTTGATCGCCACCGCGATGTTGGCGAACAGGCCGAATAGCCCGTAGGTGGCGAGCATGAAGATGATCACCATCGCCGCGCCGACGTAAGACGAGATCTTGCCCTTGGCGATCGAGTTGGCGCCGAGGCCGGGGCCAACCGTGCGCTCCTCGATGATGGTGAGCGGGGCCGGCAGCGCGCCGGCGCGCAACAGGATGGCGAGGTCGTTGGCGCTCTGCACGGTGAAGCTGCCGGAAATCTGCCCGGAGCCGCCGAGGATGGGCTCGCGGATCACCGGCGCCGAGATCACTTCGTTGTCGAGCACGATGGCGAAAGGCTTGCCGACGTTTTCCTGCGTCACTTGCGCGAATTTGCGCGCGCCCGAGGTGTTGAAGCGGAACGAGACGATCGGCTCGCTGGTGCGCTGGTCGAAGCCGGGCTGGGCGTCGGTCAAATCGGCGCCCGAGACCAGCACGCGCTTTTCCACGAGATACGGCGTCTTCTGCTGGCTCGAACCATAGAGAAGATCGTCTTCTGCCGGTATGCGGCCCTGCAGCGCCTGCTCCACCGAGTTTCCAGTATCGACCATGCGGAAATCGAGCTTGGCGGTCTTGCCAAGTAGCTGTTTAAGGCGGGTCGGATCTTGCAGGCCGGGCACCTGCACCAGAATGCGGTCGGTGCCCTCGCGCTGGATCAGCGGCTCGACGGTGCCGAGTTCGTTGACGCGGCGCCCGATGATCTCGATCGACTGATCGACCGCTTGCCGCACGCGCTCGACGATCGCCGGGTCGCTAATGGTGAGGCGGATCAGCCCGCCGCCCTCGTCGTTAACGTCGATATTGCGCTGTCCGGTGGCGCTGAGGATACCGCCGAGCGGCTGCGAGAGCGTGCGCAGTTTTTCCAGCGCCTGACTGTAATGGGCGGGCTCGCGGATATGCACTTCGACGCTATTGCCGCGCACCACCAGCCCGGTATAGCCGACGCGCGCCTCGCGCAGCACGCGGCGCATGTCGTCGCGCAGCGTCTCCAGCATCTCCTTGCGCACCGCCTTGGTGTCGACCTCGAGCAGGATGTGCGAGCCACCCTGCAGGTCGAGGCCGAGCACGACATGGCGCTGCGCCCATTTCGGCCAGCTCGCCACCATTTTTTCAGGCAGGAAATTAGGAACGGCGAACAGGCAAATGAACAATGCCGTGAGAACGATCGCTCCCGCCTTCCAACGCGTGAAATAAAGCATGACGTCCCGACTTAATCCGGAAAACTCGCGATAAACAATTTAAGACGCCGGCAATCAGCCGGCCGCCGCGTCGTCCTTCACCGGTTCGCCCTTGGCGCGAACGTCGGTGAGCATCGACCGTATCTGGCGGATGCGTACGTCGTCCGCGATCTCGATTTCGATCTGATCGTCGTCGATTACCTTGGTGACCTTGCCGACCAACCCGCCATTGGTAATGACGGTATCGCCGCGTCGGACGTTCTTGACCAGCTCCGCGTGCTGCTTCACCCGCTTCTGCTGCGGGCGAAGGATCAGGAAGTACATGATGACGAAGATCAGCGCGAACGGCAGCAACGACATTACCACGCCGCCGTCGCCACCGGCCCCGCCGCCGAACAGAGACCCCAGCGAGCCTTGCGCGAACGCCGTCGAAATGAACATCGAAGCTTCCCTTGGTGTTGGGTGGGGTACGCCAGGCAGGCGTCCCGGCCCGGCTCAATCTTGGGTAATTTCGCGCGGACTATAGCGGCCGTAGCCCCAATTGCAACGCCGTAAGCCCTCTTAAAACCGGCCATTTTTGGCCATTTCCGGGCAAGCCCGCTTGCGGGAGCAAGGCCCGGCGCGCTAAGAGCAGCGCACTTTCAAAAAGCAGTACCCATGGCCAAAGCGAAGTCCAAAACGACGGCGAAATCGCGGCCGAAGTCCAAGGCCAAACCGTCCGCCGCGGGCGGCGGCGAGGTGCTCACGCGCATCGCCGACGCGCTCGAACGGCTGGCGCCGGAGCGTAGCCCCCTGCCCGATTTCGCCGACGCCGACGCTTTCGTCTGGCATCCCGACGGCCGGCGGCTCGCGCCGGTCAAGCGGGTCAACCGCGTCGAGATGTCGCTGCTCAAGGGCATCGACCGCGTGCGCGACGTGCTGGTGGAGAATACCGAACGTTTCGCTAAGGGCCTGCCGGCCAACAACGCGCTGCTCTGGGGCGCGCGCGGCATGGGCAAATCTTCGCTGGTCAAGGCGGCGCACGCCGGCGTCAATGCGGTGCTTGCACGGACGGCAAAGAGCGAGCCGCTCAAACTGATCGAGATCCACCGCGAGGATATCCAGAGCCTGCCCGACTTGATGGCGCTCATCCGCAGCTCGCAATACCGCTTCATCGTGTTCTGCGACGATCTTTCGTTCGACGCCGAGGACACCACTTACAAGTCGCTCAAGGCGCTGCTCGAAGGCGGCATCGAGGGCCGGCCGGACAACGTGATCTTCTACGCTACATCGAACCGCCGCCATCTGATGTCACGCGACATGATGGAAAATGAACGCTCGACCGCGATCAATCCCGGCGAAGCGGTCGAAGAGAAAGTGTCGCTATCCGACCGTTTCGGCCTCTGGCTCGGCTTCCACCGCTGCAGCCAGGACGAATACCTCGCCATGGTGGAAAGCTACGTCGCGCACTACAAGATTCCGGCACGTCGCGAAGCGCTGCACCGTGACGCGCTCGAATGGTCGACCACGCGCGGCTCGCGCTCCGGCCGCGTCGCCTGGCAATTCGTGCAGGATCTGGCCGGCCGGCTCGGGGTCGAGCTGCGCGACTAGCGGCGAAATCAAGCGGATGCCGCGGTGACGGAGCGGCCGTTCGTGACCCCCGCGCCTGCCGTCCGCGCACCGTCGCGGGGCAAATCAACGCGGAAGATCGTGCCGCCGTCAGGTGCGGCTTCGTGGCTCACCTCGCCGCCGAGCCGGATCGTCAACTGCCTGACGATGCTCAGGCCGAGACCCGTGCCCCCGCGGCGGCGCGCGTCCGAAGCATCTACCTGGACGAACTTCTCGAAGATGCCGGTCTTGAATTCATCGGGAATGCCGGGTCCGTGGTCACGCACGGCAATGCCGAGCCGATCATCCGCCGCCTCGATCGTCACCACGACGTCCCCGCCGCGCGGTGAGAATTTCACCGCGTTGGACAAGAGATTGATGACAACCTGCATAAGGCGGTTGCTATCGGTAACGATGGTCGCATCGACGGCCTGGCGTTCCAGGCGCACCGTCACCCCGAAATTTTCGGCCAAAACGCGGTTCGCCTCGATCGCTTCCTCGACCAGGGGCGGCACCGCGACGCGTGTGAACTCGAGCACCATCCTATCCCCTTCGATCTTTTCGATATCGAGGATGTCGTTGACCAGCTGCAGTAGTCTTTGGCTGTTGGCCTGCGCCAGGGCCAGCAGGCGTGAAGGATTGGCAACCCGCTCGGTGCTACGGCCGGCGAGCAGCCCGAGCGAACCGGCGATGGCGGTCAACGGCGTGCGCAATTCGTGGCTCACCGTGGCGATGAACTCGTTTTTCAGCCGCTCGCTGCGCTTGGCTTCGGTCACGTCGCGGCCGATGAAGAAATGCGTATCCTCATCTTTCAACCAGACCCCGCTCCAATTGAGCGCGACGGCGCGGCCGTTTTTGTGCACGTAGCGACAATCGAAATTGCGCGTCGTGCCGCCGCGGCGGGCGTGGCGCATCTCGTTGCGCGTGCTATCCAGGTCGTCCGGGTGGATGAATTGGGTGCCGGTGCGGCCGGTCATCTCGTCCGGCCGGTAGCCCAGGATCGCCATGGAGCTTGGGCTGACTTCGACGAATTTGCCGCGCCGATCGGTGACCAGAATAAGATCGAGCGAGGTCTCAAACATCCGGCGGTGTCGCTGGTCCGCGCGCCGGCGTTCCTGTTGCTCGGCCCCCAGCAGGCGGACGACTTGCGCATAGAGCGAGGTGGTGTCGAACAGCAGCACCAGTAGAACGAAAGTCACCGCCAGCAACCCGTAGATCCGCCCGGCATAAAAGCCGAGATCGAAACGTCCGGCATTGAACACCGCGCTCAGCCCTACGTCGCACAGCCAGGCGGCCATCACCACCATGAGCCAAAGATCGAGAACCGAATACGGCCAGCGCATCCACAGCAAGACCAGCGCGGCCGCGCTCAACAGCCACACCGTGCCGACCACCACGATCATCGCGGAGGTGTAATGGTTGTTTGTCATGACGCTGGGCAGAAAGTGCTGACCGGCCGTCGCAACCAGCGTAAGCGCCACCGCCGCCGCGATGACGGCGGCGACCGCCGCGACGATGGCGGCGCGGCCCGAACCGCGTGGCGCGGCGGTTTCGCCATCGGCGCCTTTGAGCAGCGTGTAGCCGATCACCAGCAGCGGAAAGCCGCCGTGCCAGAACATGAATAGCCAGGCCGTTGTTTGCGGACCGGCGCCGAGCAAGCCGGTCGGCGCGAACAGGCCGGGAAACGTCAGCGCGTGCGGGACGATCATAGCCGCGGTGAACAGGTAGCCGCAGCCAAGCACCAGGATCGAACGGGTGCGCAGCATGTGGTATTGGGCAAACAGAAGGATGGCGGTGATCAGATCGCCGACGACCAGCCACGACTCGTAAACGGGGATAAAGGCCGGCATCAGCGCCAGTTGCACGCGCGCGAACGGAACAATGGCGATGAAAACCGCGAACGACAGCAGAATGGCCATGAGCGCGGTGCGGCGCTCCCGACCATTGGCAAGCGCGGTCGAAATGAAGAGCGGCCGCTCAATAACGACGTTGTCCATCGTCGTCGCTCCGACGTGAAGTCCGGTTCAAATCAATCTTATGCGCCCGGACTAACGCACGGGCACGCGAAACGGCTTCTAAAACCGGCCGAGGCGATGAAATTATGTTTAACGTGCCGGTACCGGCGGTACCTCCCGGCACGCGAATGGTATGGGCATACGTGACCGGGGCGCAGAAATGCTTCGGCTAGCCCCCCGCCAACCGCGTCTTAGGACGATCGATGCCGGTTTTACGCGCCGCTGAGATACTTGGTCGGATCGACCGGGGTCGAGCCCTTGCGGATCTCGAAATGCAATTGCGGCGAGTTCACGTTGCCGGTCTGCCCGGCGTGCGCGATTACTTGTCCGCGCTTGATGGTATCGCCGCGCTTGACCAGGAGTTCGCTGGCGTTGGCATAGGCCGAGACGAAGCCGTTGGCGTGGCGGATCAGCACCAGGTTGCCGTAGCCTTTCAGCTCATTGCCCGCATAAGCGACGACGCCGTCGTCGGCGGCCTTGATCGGCGTGCCTTCCGGCACCGCCAGATTGATGCCGTCATTGGTCGCGCCGTTCGACTTGGCGCCGAAAGCCGCGATGATGCGGCCCTTCACCGGCCAACGGAACGACGGGATGCTGCCGGCGGCTTCCGCGGTCTTGGTGACGGTTTCCGGCGTGTGCTGCTCGGGCGTGGCAACGCGCGCATTCTGCGCCGGAACGCTCGCCACCTTCTGGGCCGGGACCGTGCGCGGCTGTGCGACCTGCGGCGCCTGCGCCAGCTTCGGCGCCGGACCGTGGCGCTCGGCGACCGGGCGCCCGCCCGGGATGATCAGCTTGTCGCCGATGCTGATTTTGGCATAGGGCTCGATCTTGTTGGCGTGCGCCAAAGCAGTGAGCGACACGCCGTGTTTGCGCGCGATGCCGATCAGGCTCTCGCCCGGCTCGACGATATGGACGTTTTCGGCGCTGCGCGATGCGGCGGCCTGAGGCGCCATGACAGGAGGCGGCACCGGCGCGGCGCTCGCCGACACGTAACGCGGGATCACCACGCGCTGGCCCGGCCGCAGCACGGCGCCTTCGCGGAAGCCATTGGTCTCGAAAATTGCCGAGGCCGGCACGCCGTATTTGCGCGCGATGGTTTCAACCGTCTCGCCGCGGCTGACGGTCACCGGCTGACCGCCGTCCCAGGTCCAATGACCGGCCGGCGCCGGGGGCGGCGGCGGCGCGCGATAAGCGGGCACCGATCCGGTGATGTCGGGGGAGCCCGGCCGATAGGCGCCGAGGCCCTGCGCGCCATTGACGACACCGCCCGCGGCGGCGACCGTCGCCGGCCGGCTCGGCGCCGGCAGCGGCTGCGAATAAACGCGGTTCGAGGCCGGCTGACGCGCGCCGATCGAGCCGGTCGTGTCCTGCGGCCGCACCGTCTGGCGATTGCTGGCGAAGGGATTGCTGTCGAAGCGGGCGGAATCTGAACAGCCGGCGGCGGCAATGCCGACCAAAGCAAGGACTGCAACGCGCGGCCAAGAACGCCAACTTATGTGCGAGCTTGCGCGCGAGCTTGCACGCGGGCGAGACGGCACCTTGGTACGCTGCATGTGGTTACTCACGGGTACGCGGAAAACGCAGAGTTTGAAATAAAGCAGCAGTGAGTAAATAAGCTTTTAAGAATTACCGAATCCTTGCCAGCGCGGCTGAGTCCGGCAAAAATGCCACACTCGGCGCGCGCGACTTCACAATTCCTTTGCCTGCCCCGGCAACAGCGGCACAAAACGCACCGCGATCAGCTGTTCGCGGCCGATCCCCGTTTTCGATTTGGTAAGCTTGACAATGTGTTGCGCACCCCCATGCCGGCCGAGCGGCAGGATCATCACCCCGTCGTCGGCAAACTGATCGAGCAAGGTCTGCGGCACCTGTTCGGCGGCAGCGGTGACGATGATGCGGTCGTAGGGCGCGCGCGCCGGCACGCCGGCAAAGCCGTCGCCCACCACCACCTCGACATTGTCGTAGCCGAGCGCGGCGAGCCGCGCCCTCGCCCGTTCGGCGAGCGTGCGGTAGCGCTCGATCGACACCACGTCGCGGGCAAGCCGCGAGAGCACCGCCGCCTGGTAGCCGGACCCGGTGCCGACTTCGAGCACGCGGTGATGCGGGCGCAAGGCCAGCTGCTCGGTCATATAGGCGACGACGTAAGGCTGGCTGATGGTCTGCCCACAGTCGATCGGCAGCGCCTGGTCGGCATAGGCGCGCTCGACGAATTCCGGCTCGACGAATTGCCCGCGCGGCACCTCGTCCATGGCGCGCAGCACCGCCTGGTCGCCGATGCCGCGGCGGCGCAGCGTCAGCAGGAATTCCATATGGTCTTCGGCTTGCTGGTCCCAGGATCGACTCGGCACGGCCCTATCCTCTTGCCGTAAATTTAGCACGATTGCCGGCAATTCATGTAAGCTTGATCGGTTAAGCGCAGCGGCCGGGGCTCACCCCCGGCGCTTCGCGTCTGGGGGCGGGAGCCGGCGATGAGCGATGCCTTGCGAGCGACGCCACGCCTGCTCGTGGTCGAAGACGAATATCTTATCCGCATGTTGCTCGAAGACATGCTGGCCGAGCTCGGTTACGGGGTGGCCGCCGCAGTCGGCACCCTTGCCGAGGCGAGCGACGTGGCGGCCAAAGGCGAAATCGACGCCGCCATCCTCGACGTCAATATCGACGGGCAGGAGATCTTTCCGGTCGCCGACATTCTCCGCCGCCGCGGCCTGCCCTTTGTCTTCGTCACCGGCTATGGCGAGCGCAACCTGCCGGCGCCCTTTACCGAGCACCCGGCGCTGCAGAAGCCGTTCCAGCTCGAACAGCTCAAGAGCGCGCTCGCCGCGCTGTTGCCCGGTGCTTAGCGAAATACATCGGCGAGCTTGGTCATGAACGGCCCGTCGGTCAGATCGAGCCGCAGCGGCGTAATGGCGATGCGCTTGTCGTTCAGCGCCGCGAGATCGCTGCCGGCCGCCGCGCCGGCGATGCCGCCGCGGCCGAAGGCGATCCAGTAATAAGGATTGCCGCGCCCGTCGTGGCGCGCGTCGATGTGCAACAGTTCCTGGTCGCGTTTGCCTTGCGTGACGATGGCCGTGCCGGCGACTTCCTCGGGCGGACAATCGGGAAAATTGACGTTGACCAACACATCGCGCGGCATGCCGGCCTTGAGCACGCGCAGGATCAGATCGGGCGCGAATTTGATCGCGGTCTCCCAATGCGGCGCGTGGCGGGTGGTGAACGCGTAAGCCTGCGATAGCGAGAACGACGGAATGCCGAGCACGGTGCCTTCCATGGCGCCGGCGACGGTGCCCGAATAAGTGACGTCCTCGGCGGCGTTGCGCCCGCGGTTGACGCCGGAGAGCACGAGGTCAGGCGGCTGCGGCATCAGATGGCGCGCGCCCATGATGACGCAATCGGTCGGCGTGCCCTTGACCGCGAAATGTTTGTCGGCGACTTCGCGCAGACGCAGCGGATCGTTGAGCGAGAGCGAATGCGACACGCCGGACTGGTCGCTTTCCGGCGCCACGATCCACACTTCGTCGGCCAATTTGCGCGCGATCCGCTCGCAGGCCCCAAGCCCCGGCGCATGGATGCCGTCGTCATTGGTGATGAGAATGCGCATTACTTTTTCAGGTCCTTGCGCTCGATCTTGCTGATGCCGCCCATATAAGGCTTGAGCGCGTCCGGCACCGCGATGGCGCCGTTCTCGTCCTGGTAGTTTTCCATCACCGCGATCAGCGCGCGGCCGACGGCGACGCCGGAGCCGTTGAGCGTGTGCACATGGCGCACGCCATCCTTGCCGCGGAAGCGCGCGTTCATGCGGCGAGCCTGGAACTCGCCGCAGTTCGAGCACGAGGAAATCTCGCGGTACATCCCCTGCCCCGGCAGCCAGACCTCGATGTCGTAGGTCTTCTGGGCGGCGAATCCCATGTCGCCGGTGCACAGCGTGACCACGCGATAATGCAGGTCGAGCTTTTTCAGCACTTCCTCGGCGCAAGCGAGCATGCGCTCGTGTTCTTCCTTGGATTTCTCCGGCGTGGTGATCGACACCAGCTCGACCTTGGTGAACTGGTGCTGGCGGATCATGCCGCGCGTGTCTTTTCCCGCCGCGCCCGCTTCGGCGCGGAAGCACGGCGTGCAGGCGGTCAGCCGCATCGGCAATTTGTCTTCGTCGACGATCGACTCGCGCACCAGATTTGTCAGCGGCACTTCCGCGGTGGGGATGAGCCAGAGCTTATTAACTGAACGAGCAAATTCTCGAAACGCATCTTCTCCCTTTTTGTTCGAAACCCACTCATTTGGTCTCAACTGTTGAAAATATTCCTCCTTCGTTTTTTCGGAGTCGATTGTAGTGGCAAATTTTGCGAACGTATTGATATCCGCAGCTTTGAACGTGGAAAACTGGTCCTCCTCAAATTTTGGCAATTGCGCCGTCCCGAACATCACCTCGTCGCGCACCAGCAACGGCGGGCTGACTTCCGTATAGCCATGCTTCTCGCTAGTATGCGTGTCGAGAAACAATTGCCCGAGCGCGCGCTCCATGCGCGCCAGACCTTTCTGCAACACCACAAAGCGCGCGCCGGAGAGTTTGGCGGCCAGCTCGAAATCCATCATGCCGAGCGCTTCGCCCAGTTCGAAATGCTGCTTCGGCTTGAAGGCGTAATTGCGTTTTGCGCCATGCTGATGACGCTCGACATTGCCCTTCTCGTCGGCGCCGTCTGGCACGTCATCGGCCGGCAGGTTGGGGATCTGCGCCAGTTCCTTGTCGAGTTCGTCGGCGAATTTCTTCTGCTCCGCCTCCAGCGCTGGCAGCGTGACTTTCAATTCGTTGACCTCGGCCATCAGCTTTTGCGCCGCGGCCTCGTCCTTTTTCTTCTTCGCCTCGCCGATCTCCTTCGACGCCGCGTTGCGGCGCGCCTGCGCCTGCTCGAATTGGGTGATCGCCGCCCGCCGCTTTTCGTCGAGCGCCAGCAACTTGCCCGACAGCGGCTCCAGCCCGCGCCGTTTGAGGCCTTTATCAAAGGCCTCCGGGTTCTCGCGAATCCATTTGATGTCGTACATGGCGGGCTTCTTAGTCGGAATCGGGGGCGTGTTAAAGGAGGATAGAGCCACGCTTGCCCTCTCCCCTTGTGGGAGAGGGTGGATCGCGCGGAGCGTCAGCGAAGCGCGAGCCGGGTGAGGGGGATGTCAAACGAGAAGTAGGCCCCCTCACCCGCCTCACTCACTACCGTTCGCTCGGCACCCTCTCCCACAAGGGGAAAGGGAAAGAATGGCGCCTACTCGGCGGGCTTGGCCGTGGCGTCGTCCGGCGGCGGCGCAGCGGCGGCGGCAGCAGCAGCAGCCTTGGCGGCTTCCTCGGCCGCCGCGCGCTTTTCCACCATGCGCACCGACCAGATCGAGCCCTCGAACAACAGCATCAGCGGCACGGCGAGCGACATCTGGCTGAGCACGTCGGGCGGGGTGAGCACCGCCGCCAGGATGAAGGCGCCGACGATGAAATAGCGCCGCTTGGACTTGAGCTGCTCGGAGGTGATCAGCCCGATGCGCCCGAGCAGCGTCAGGATCACCGGCAATTGAAAGGCGACGCCGAAGGCGAGCACCAGCGTCATCATCAGCGACAGATACTCGCCCACCTTGGGCATCAACGAGATGGCGGCATCGTGCGCGTCCCCCGGCTGCTGCATGTGCAGCGAGAAACGGATCAGCATCGGGAACACGAGGAAATAGACCACCAGCGCGCCGAGCGTGAAGAAGATCGGCGTCGCGATCAGATAAGGCAGAAACGCCTTGCGCTCATGCTTATAGAGCCCGGGCGCGACGAACATATAAAGCTGCGCCGCCACCACAGGGAACGACAGGAAGGCCGCGCCGAACATCGCCAACTTCAATTGCGTGATAAAATATTCGAGCAGCGCGGTGTAGATGAATTTGGAATTCTCCGGCCCCGCCACCCAGACGAAGGGCCACACCAGGACGTTATAAATGTCCTTGGCGAATAGGAAGCAGATCGCGAACATCACGGCGAAGGCGAGCACTGCCTTGATCAGGCGCGAGCGCAGCTCGATCAGGTGATCGAGCAAGGGCGCCTTGCTGGCCTCGATCTCGTCTTGGCTCATGCCCCGCCCCCGGCTTTGGCGGCGGGCGGCGGTTCGGCGGCGGCGATGTCCTCATGGCTGGCGGCGGGCGGCGGCTCGGGAAGCGGCACGTCGATCTCCGGCAGCGGCGCCGGTTCCGGCAAAGCGGCTGTCGCGCTTTCCGTCTCGACGGCCGCTTCGCCTGACGCTGCCGCCTCGGTGGGCGCCGCCGTCTCGAGCATCGGCGGCTCCTCGAAGCTCTTCTCGACGTCCTTCTGCACGTCGGCGAGCGGATCGATGTTGGAGAATTCGGAGACCGAACTGGTAATCTCGTCGGCGTGCTTCTTCAGATCGGCGAATTCGGCCTCGCGCAGCGCCTCCTGGAACTGGCCCTGGAATTCGTTGGCCATGCGCCGCACCTTGCCCATCCACTGGCCGAGCGTGCGCAAAACGGTCGGCAGCTCCTTCGGCCCGATCGCGATCAGCGCGACGATGCCGATGACGAGGAGCTCGCCCCAACCAAGGTTGAACATGGAAAGTTTAACTCCGCTTACCGCGGGCCTCAGCTGATCTGTCATTCCGGGGCGTAGGCGAAGCCTGCGAACCCGGAATCCAGACACACGCTCTGAGTTTGCATCTGGATTCCGGGTCCGCGCCTTCGGCACGTCCCGGAATGACGGAAGGGAGTTAGGAGCTTGCGCGCTCGGTTTCCGTCTTCGGCGCCGCGGCGGCGGCCTGATTGTCGATGCTCTTGGCCGGCTCCGGCTTGGCCTGCGCCGTGCTGTCGTCTTCCGACATGCCCTTCTTGAAGGCTTTGATGCCTTGGGCGAAATCGCCCATCAGATTGGACAGTTTCCCGCGGCCGCCGAACAGAAGCATCACCACGACGATGACGATCATCCAGTGCCAGATACTTAGCGAACCCATTGGCAAACCCTCCGCGGCGGCTGCGAGCGTTTACACGCCCCGCCCATGATTTGAACTGAAACTATGCCCCGCAGACGGCAAAAACAAGGACTTCCGTCCTTTGTAATGAACGCGCAAAGCTGCCGGAACGGCCGATATTCGCCTTAAGTTCCCGGTGTTTAGCGCCAAGCCGCCAAGCGCGACAACGACGCGCGGCGTCACGTCTCGCTGCGCGAGGGCGGCGGGGCAAGCCCGAGATCGAGATCGCCGGGATCGAGCGGGTCCTCGTCGTCGCGCAGGGTGCTGTCGTCGGACGGCATCGGCACCGCAAAACCAGGGGGCAGATTGCCCTCCAACAGGCCGGCACCTTTGAGCTCCTCGAGGCCGGGCAGATCGCCTACCTCCTCCAGCCCGAAATGGGTAAGGAACTGTTCCGTCGTGCCGTAGGTGATCGGCCGGCCCGGCGCCTTGCGCCGCCCGCGCGGGCGGATCCAGCCCGTGCGCAACAATACGTCGAGCGTGCCGGCGGCCGCCACCACGCCGCGGATTTCCTCGATCTCGGCGCGGGTGACCGGCTGGTGATAGGCGATGATGGCAAGTGTCTCGATCGCCGCGCGCGACAATTTGCGTGTCTCCACCGTCTCCTTGGTGAGCAGCCAGGACAGATCGTCGGCGGTGCGGAACATCCACTTCTTGCCGACGCGCGCCAAATTGACGCCGCGCGTTGCGTATTCCGCCTTGAGCGCGGCAAGCGCGGCCTTGACGTCGACGTCGTTGGGCAGCCGGCGCGACAGCGTCGCCTCGTCGAGCGGCTGACCGGCGGCGAACAGCAGCGCTTCGAGCAGCCGCAGTTCTTCCGGCCGCGTTCCCGTCTCGGCCGGCGGCGGCTCGGCCGGCGCATCGTTGTTTTGAACGATTACGAGCTTCTTGGCGACACTCGGCATCGAGTCCGTCCCCTTATGTGTTTTCTTGTCGGTCATAGGTCAAAGCACTTCCATTCACACCGACCCGCTTGCGCATGTAGATCGGCGCGAACGACTCTTTCTGATGAATCTCGGCAATCCCCTCGCGCACCAGTTCGAGCGCGGAGGCAAACGAGGACGCCATCACGGTCGCCGCCAACGCCGGCTCGACCACGTAAGAAATCAGGAACGCGTCGATGCGCGACCAGTCGCTCGACATGCCGATCAGCCGCTCGAGCGCGGCGCGCGCTTCCGCCAGCGACCACACCGTGCGCTGCTTGAAACGCACGCGCGAGAGCGCGCTTTTGGCACGCTGCGTGGCATAGGCGGACAGCAGATCGTAGAGCGTCGCCGTCCATTCCGGCTGCTTGATCTCGTCGATCGGCTCCGGCGCCCCACGCGCGAATACGTCGCGATTGAGTTGCGGCCGCCCCATCAGGCGCGTCGCCACGTCGCGCATCGCTTCCAGCCGGCGCAGGCGGTAAGCGAGCGCCAGCGCCATGTCCTCGGCGCTCGGCCCCTCACCGGGACCGGAATCCGGCAGCAGCAGGCGCGATTTCAAATAAGCGAGCCAGGCCGCCATCACCAGATAGTCGGCGGCGAGTTCAAGCCGCAATTGCCGCGCGGCGTCGATGAATTGCAGATACTGATCGGCCAGCGCCAGGATCGAGATTTTCGCAAGGTCCACTTTCTGCGTGCGCGCGAGCGCCAGCAGCAGATCGAGCGGGCCCTCGAAACCCTCCACGTCGACGATCATCGCCGGCTCGGTGGTGCCGCGGTCGGCTTGCAGCGCGCTGTCGAAATCGTCGGGGCTCATGAAGCGGTCATCGGTTGCGACGACGAACGTCCGGCGTCCATCATCTGCGTGAACATTTTGCGCGCGGCGGCGACGTCGAAGTCTTCCGGCGCCTGGCGCCGGGCGAGCGCGGCCTCGGCGCGTTGCGCGGCTTCGCCCGTAAGCTCCGGAGCTGCGCCGGCAAGCGCAGTCATTTCGGCGAGGTTGCCGTTGCAATGAAGCACGACGTCGCAGCCGGCGGCCAAAGCTGCGCGGCTGCGCTCGGCGATCGAGCCGGACAAAGCATTCATCGAGACGTCATCGCTCATCAACAGGCCCTTAAATCCGATAAACCCGCGAATCACTTGGCGCACCATTGTGACCGAAGTGGTGGCCGGTGCACCCGGGTCGATAGAAGAAAATACGACATGGGCGGTCATGCCGAGCGGCAGGCCGGAAAGCGGCTTAAAGGCCGCAAAATCGGTTGCTTCCAAGGTGGCCTGGTCGGTATCGACCACGGGCAGTTTGTGATGGCTGTCGGCCGTCGCCCGCCCATGCCCGGGCAGATGCTTGAGCACCGGCAGGACGCCGCCGGCCATGAGCCCGTCCGCGATGGCCCCGGCGATGGCCGCGACCTTGCCCGGCTCGGTTCCATAGGCGCGGTCGCCGATCACCGTATCGCTGCCCTGAACCGGCACGTCCGCCAGCGGCAGGCAATCCACGTCGATGCCGACGCCCTTGAGGTCGGCCGCGATCAGGTGGCCGGCAAGCCGGGCGGCGGCGAGCCCCGCAGCCCGCTCGCGGTCATAAAGTGCGCCGTAGCGGGCGCCCGCCGGATAGACCGGCCAATGCGGCGGACCGAGCCGCTGCACCCGGCCGCCTTCCTGATCCACCAACACGGGCGCTTCCCATCCGACGATTTCGCGGAAAGAATTAGTTAGTTCAGTTACTTGCTGCGGTGTACTCACGTTTCGCTTAAAGACAATCAGGGCCCAGGGCCGGGCCTCACGGAGAAACGCGCGCTCATTGGCGGTGATGCTGAGCCCGCTCAATCCGGTAATGAATGCGCGCGCCGCCATCGGCGCGGATTAGCCCGCGCTACCTGAGAGGGTCAAGCGAAGGGCTGTTAATTGCGCTGGATCAGGCACTGGCCGCCGGCCGCTTTGAGACCGCTGCACAGTTCGCTCGCCTCGGCTTGCGTGGCGAAGGGACCGACCATGGCGCGGTAATAGGTGCCCTTGGCGCCAAGCTCGACTTTGTGAATCAGCATCTGCCGGCCGCCGAGCTGCTTGGGATATTTGGCCTGCAAGCTGTGGAAAGCGGCTTGCGCGTCGGCCTCGCTACGCTGCGAGGATACCTGCACGGCATAGCCGCCGGTCGCATGGCTCGTTCTGGCGGCGGGCGCAATCGGCGTCGGCGCGGCGATCGCCGCAGTGCGCGTCGGGGCGCGCGCGGCAGGCGGCGCAGTCGCGTCGGGGCTCAGCGACAGCGGCGCATTCTTCGGCGGTGGCGGCGCGGCGCGATGCACGGGAGTAGGCTCGCGCGCTTCGACGCGCCGCGGCGGCGGTGTTGGCGGATTAGCTACTGCCGGCGGATTGCTGGCGACCCGCGGCGGCGGTGCGGCGTGCACGACCGGAGCCGGAGCGGCCATCGGGGCCGGCGGCGCAACGGGAGCCGGCGCGGCGGCCGGGGGCGCCATCGAGCGGTTGTCGCTCGCGCCCATCTGGTCGGGGTGGATGGCGATGGTGTGGATCTTTTTCGGCTCGTTGGCGATGACGTCACCGCCGTTGAGTGCCGGCGTCTGCGCGGCGGACGGTTGCGCACTGCCTGCGGGCGGCGGCACGACCGCGACCGGCTTGTCCTTCATCGCGACCGGTTGTTCTTCGCGCGAGACCAGTTTTTCGCCCTGTTGGTGATCGGTCACCCGGTCGGTGATTAGTTTGTTCGGTGTCTTGCTGTCGGTTGCCGGCACGATCTTGCTCGGCGCGGTATCAGCCTTAATCACCGGCGGCGGCTGGCTCGGCGCCGAAGAGCCGAACAGCGCGCGATAGCCGAACGCGCCGGCGGTGCCGATGACCGCCAGGGCGAATACCGCGGCGATTGCCATGATGCCCATGCGCCGGCGTACCGGCGGGGCATCGTCGTAAACGTGCTCGTCGTCGGCTGCCGGGTGCGGCGGATAACCGCCCGCGTAGCCGCCGGCTTGCCCGCCGGGATAGCCGGGCACGTCGCCTTCGTGGTGATAGAGATCGGCGCCCGCCGCATAAGTCGGGTCGGCATAAGGAGGCGGTGCTTGCTCGGGAGCGCCGTAAGGCGTCGCTACCGGCGCCTGCGCGGGCGGCGCGTCCGCGGCGCCGAAATATTCGTTGGCGCCATAGGCCGGCGCCGCGGCGGGCGGCCCGAATGCGGGCGGCGGCACGGCTGGCGGCGCAGCCGCGCGGCGCGTGTTGTCGCGGCCGAATTCGGCGAACGGGTCGGTTTGTCCGATCAGGCGGGCGAGTTCGGCGAGCGGATCGCTGCCGCCGTTGCCGGCCGGCGCGCGGCGCGGCGGTTGTTCATTCGTTGGATAGGGTCGTTGGTTCTGATCGTCCGCCATTCAGTCCCCGGTGGTCCCCTCGCCCGCTGGCTCAATCTCCCGGCCGGCCTGTGCCGCACCCGGCGAGATGAAATTTAGCGCATTTCTTCCGGTGCTTCGACCCCAAGCAATTCAAGGCCCGAGGCGAGAACGGTGACGATCCCCTGCACCAATGCGAGCCGCGCCATGGTCGTTTCTGGATCATCTTGGATAATGAAGCGTAAATGAGGCGAATCTTTTCCCCGCGTCCACTGAGCGTGAAATTCGCTTGCTAATTCATATAGATAGAATGCAACCCGGTGCGGCTCATGGGCCTGCGCGGCGGCCTCGACGGTGCGCGGGTAAAGTGCGATGCGCTTGAGGATGGATAGTTCCCCGGAATCGCTGAGTTTCTCTAGCGCCGCGTCCTTGAGGAATCGTGCGCGCGCATCCGCCGCAGCCGGTAATTCCGGCATGTCGGCGCGTGCGTTGCGGAACACCGACTGTCCGCGGGCGTGGCCGTATTGCACGTAGAACACCGGGTTCTCGCGCGTCGCCTCGATCACCTTGGCGAGGTCAAAATCGAGTACCGCGTCGTTCTTGCGGTAGAGCATGTCGAAGCGCACGGCATCCTTGCCGACTTCCTCGACCACTTCACGCAAGGTGACGAAGTCGCCCGAGCGCTTCGACATTTTCACCGGCTCGCCGGCACGCAACAGCCGCACCAGCTGCACGAGTTTCACGTCGAGCGTCGCCTTGCCCGCGCTTACCGCCTTCACCGCCGCCTGCATGCGCTTGATGTAGCCGCCGTGGTCGGCGCCCCAGACGTCGATCAGTTTGCGGAAGCCGCGCGCAACTTTGGACTTGTGATAGGCGATGTCACTGGCGAAATACGTGTAGCTGCCGTCCGATTTCTTCAGCGGCCGGTCGACGTCGTCGCCGAAAGCGGTCGAGCGGAACAGCGTCTGCTCGCGGTCTTCCCAGTCCTCCAGATTGCCGCCTTTGGGCGGCGGCAGGCGGCCTTCGTAGACCTCTCCGCTTTTGCGTAATTCCTCGACGGTGCGGGAGACCGCATCGCCGTCCTCGATCAGCGATCGCTCGGAGAAGAACACGTCGTGGCGCACGTTGAGCGCGGCGAGATCGTCGCGGATCGAGGCCATCATCATACCGATGGCCTTGGCGCGCACGACGGGCAGCCATTCGGCTTCCGGCTTGGCGCTAAGCGCGGCGCCGTATTCGGCGGCGAGCTCGCCGCCGACGGGTTTGAGATAATCGCCGGGATATAGCCCGTCCGGGATCGGTCCGATGTTATCGCCGAGCGCCTCGCGGTAGCGCAGGAACGCCGAGCGCGCGAGCACGTCGACCTGCGCACCGGCGTCATTGATGTAATATTCGCGCGTCACGTCGTAGCCGGCGAAGGCGAGCAGATTGGCGAGCGCATCGCCGAACACCGCGCCGCGGCCGTGCCCGACATGCATCGGCCCAGTTGGATTGGCCGAAACGTATTCGACGTTGACCTTTTCGCTTTTGCCGATGTCGCTGCGGCCGTAGTCGTTGCCCGCCGCCAGCACGACGCGCAATTCTTCGGCCCATACGTGCGGCTTGAGCGTGAGATTGATGAAGCCGGGCCCGGCGACGTCGACTTTCTCGACGCTAGCTTCGGCGTGCAGCTTTCCGGCGATGGCCTCGGCCAGCTCGCGCGGCTTCTTGCCGGCGTCTTTCGCCAGCACCATCGCCGCGTTGGTCGCCATGTCGCCGTGGCTCGGCTCCTTCGGCGGCTCGACCACCACGCGCGACAGATCGACGTTCGGCCCGAGCACGGCGGCGCAGGTCGCATGCACGCGGTCGAGCATGGTGGCAAAGAGATGTTGGGGAACGGAGGCCATTGTGGCGCAGCGGGTAATGGAATTTGCCCGTTAAGTCAAAATGCCGCCGGAGTCGCCGTCACCGCACCGTCGCCCCGCTATCGACCGACAGGATCTGCCCGGTCGTTATCGCGGACTCGTCCGAGGCGAGATACACCGCCATGTCGGCCATGTGGATCGGCAGGCCGAGCCCGAGCAAATGCGTGGCGGCAAGCTTCTCGATGTCCTTGGAGCCTGCCAGCAGCTTCTTCACCCGTTCGGTGAGCACGACGCCGGGCGCGATGGCGTTGACCCTTATTTTGTCGCCGGCGTATTCGACCGCCATCGAGCGGGTGAGCGCGGCGATCGCGCCCTTCGCCGCGGTGTAACAGTCGCGCCCGGGCAGCGCCTTCAAGGCGACGATCGACGACATGTTGATGATCGAGCCGCCGCCCGATTTGATCATATGCGGGATGCCGAGCTTCGAGCACAGGAACGTGCCGTAGAGGTCGAGCCGGATCGCGCGCCAGAACTCCTCCTCCGGCGCCTCGGTGACCGGGCCGTCCTGCGGGGTCGAGCCGCCGGCATTGTTGTGCAGCACGTGCAGGCCGCCGAAGCGCGCCACGGTTTCCGCCAAGGCCGCCTCGACCTGCGCGCGCTCGCGAATGTCGCAGTGAATGAAATGGGCGTCGCCGCCGGAATTTTTCGCACCGGCGCGGGCCGATTGCGCGGCCGCCGCGCCGGTTTCCTTGTCAATCTCGGCGATGACGACCTTGGCGCCCTCCTCGGCAAAGCGCTCGGCGGTGGCACGGCCGATGCCGCCGCCGCCCCCGGTGATGAACGCCACTTTGCCGACTAACCGCGCCATGCGGGTCAAGGATAGCACGCGCGGCTGCGCGCGCCAGCCTCAGGTCAATTGCGGCGTCGAGGCGAATAGCTTGGCGTGCTCGATCAGCGCGTAGCGATCGGTCATGCCGGCGATGTAGTCGGCGATGCGGCGGGCGCGGGCGCCTTCATCCGCCCCGGCAAAGCCTTCCGTCCATTCCGCCGGCAGGTCGGCGGGGTTCTCGACATAATGGGCGAACAGGTCGCGCACGACGCTCTCGGCCTCGCCCATCACACGTATTATGCGTTCGTGCCGGTACATGCGCGGGCGCAGGAAGCCCTTGATGTCGGCGTCGGCTTTTTTCATCGACGGTGAAAAATCAACCAGCGGCCCCTTGGCCTTGCGCACCTCGCCTGCCGTTGGCTTGTGCGCAGCTACTCGCCGGTCGGTCTCGGCAATGACGTCCTCGATCATGCGCGTAATCAGGCGGCGCACCGTCTCGTGCACGCGGCGCGGCGGATCGAGCGCGGGTGGTCGGGCGTCGATCTCGCGCAAGATGTCGCCGACGATCGCAACGGCGGCGATATCGTCGAGCGCAAACAGATCGGCGCGCAAGCCGTCGTCGATGTCATGGGCATCGTAGGCGATGTCGTCCGAAATAGCCGCGACCTGCGCTTCCGCGCTCGGCTGCGACCACAATTCCAGATTCTGGATTTTGTTGTAGGCGAGGATCGCCGCCGGCACGCCGCGTTCGCGATAACGCGCGAGCGGCTGGCCGACACGGTCGATGAGCGGGCCGTTGTGCTTGACCAGGCCTTCGAGCGTCTCCCAGGTGAGATTGAGCCCGTCGAAGGAGGCATAGCGGCGCTCGAGTTCGGTGACGATGCGCAAGCCTTGCGCGTTGTGATCGAAACCGCCGTAGCGCGCAAGCGCCGCATCGAGCGCGCGTTCGCCGGCGTGACCGAACGGCGGATGGCCGAGGTCGTGCGCCAGCGCCAACGCCTCGGCGAGGTCCTCGTCGAGGCCGAGCGCGCGGGCGAGCGAGCGGGCGATCTGGGCGACTTCCAGCGTGTGGGTCAGCCTGGTGCGGTAATGGTCGCCCTCGTGGTAGACGAAGACCTGTGTCTTGTAGGCGAGGCGCCGGAACGCGGTCGAGTGGATGATGCGGTCGCAATCGCGGCGGAAGGCGTTGCGGGTTGAGCTCGGCGGCTCGTTATAGCGCCGGCCCTGGCTATGCGCCGGATCCGAGGCATAAACGGCCCGTGCGCGTCCGGTTTCGATGACCATCCTGCCCTGCCCGTTGACCTGCCGATCCGGCGCACTTAACTATCGGTTGGGCCAAAGGACAAGACAATGGACGCAAGCGTCACAGTCAGCGAACGGGCGGCGCGGCGCATCGGCGAGATTCTTAAAGCCGAACCGGCCGGCTCCATGCTGCGCGTCTCGGTCGAGGGCGGCGGCTGTTCCGGCTTCCAGTACAAATTCGGCGTTGAGACCGCCAAGGCCGACGACGACATCGTCATCGCCCGCGACGGCGCCGTGGTGCTGATCGATCCTGTGTCGGTCGATTACATGGCCGGTTCCGAGATCGACTTTGTCGACGATCTGATCGGCGCCTCGTTCAAGGTGAAGAACCCGCTGGCCAAGGCCTCCTGCGGCTGCGGCACGAGTTTCGCGCTGTAATCTTTTCTTTCGTCCCGACCAAGCGAGCGCAGCGAGCGCGAGCCGGGAACCATACTCAGCAGTCTGTCGATAGGACACGGCGTATGGGTCCCCGCTTTCGCGGGGACGACAATCGGGGTCACTCCGCCGCGACCGCGGCCGGGGCTTCCTGCACTTCGGCGAGCTGCGGTTCGAGCCGACGCTTGATCATGCGGTCGAAGCGGTCGAGGTAGAGATAGATCACCGGCGTGATGTAGAGGGTGAGCAGCTGCGACAGGCAGAGGCCGCCGACCACGGCGACGCCGAGCGGTTGGCGCAATTCGGCGCCGGCGCCGGTGCCGAGCGCGATCGGCAGCGAACCGAAAATGGCGGCGAACGTCGTCATCATGATCGGGCGGAAACGCAAGGTCGCCGCTTCGCGGATCGCGGCTTCCGCCGACAGACCGACGCGGCGGCGCTCGATGGCGAAGTCGATCATCATGATGGCGTTCTTCTTCACGATACCGACCAGCATGACGATACCGATCATGGCGATCACCGACAGGTCCATATGGAACAGCATCAGCGTCAGAATGGCGCCGATGCCGGCCGACGGCAGACCGGAGATGATGGTGATCGGATGGATGAAGCTTTCGTACAAAATGCCGAGCACCACATAGGCGGCGAAAATCGCCGCCAGGATGAGGATGCCCTGCCCGCGCAACGAATCCTGGAACACCTGCGCGGTGCCCTGGAAGCCGGTGGTGATCGAGGCCGGCAGCCTTTCCTCGCGCTCGAGGCCCTGGATCGCATCGACCGCCTGGCCGAGCGAGAAGTTGGGCGCGAGATTGAATGAGATCGTCACCGAGGGTTGCTGGCCTTGGTGGTTGACCTGCAGGGGACCGACCGTGCGCACGAAACGGGTGACCGCCGACATCGGCACCACCGTGCCGTTGGCGGTCTTTAAGTAGACCTTTTCGAGGTCGTTCGCGCTCTGCTGGAATTCCGGTTTGGTCTCCAGAATGACCTCGTAGTCGTTGGCCGGCGTATAGATGGTGGCGACCTGCCGCGAGCCGAAGGCATCGTAGAGCGTCTGGCGCACCTGATCGACGCTCACGCCGTAGACCGCCGCCTTCTCGCGGTCGACTTCGACGGTGACTTGCGGGTTCTTGATGTAGAGGTCGGTGGTGACGTCGCGCAGCGCCTTAAGCTTCGACATCTTGTCGCGCATCTGCGGCGCCAGACGATAGAGCGCGCCGGTATCGTTCGATTGCAGCGTGTATTGATACTGGCTCTTCTGCAGCTTGCCGCCGAGATTGATGTTCTGGATCGGCTGGAAGAAGATTTCGATGCCGGCCACGATGTTGACGTCGTGGCGCAGGCGCGTCAGTACCGTCTGCAGCTTGCCGCGCTCGTCCTGTGGCTTGAGCGCCACCAACATGCGGCCGCTATTACCGAGCGTATTGGGACCGCCGGCGCCAACCGTCGAATTGACGTAGGCAACCGCCGGGTCCTTGCGCACCAGATCGGCGATCTGCCGCTGCAGCTTGACCATGGCCGGGAACGCGATGTCGGTATTCGCCTCGGTGATGCCGATCACATAACCGGTGTCTTCGGTCGGGAAAAAGCCCTTCGGCACCACGATATAAAGCCAGATCGTGCCGGCGATGGTGGACAGCGTGACCATCAGCATGATCGATTTGTGCCGCAACACCCAGTCGAGCGAGCCCTGGTAGACGCTTGCCATTCGCTCGAACAGCGCCTCGAACCAGCGCAGCACGAAGTTCTGCTTTTCCTCGCCGTGGTGACCCTTGAGCACGCGCGCGCACAGCATCGGCGTCAGCGTCAGCGAGACGAAACCGGAAGTGATGATGGCGACCGCGATGGTCACGGCGAATTCGCGGAACACGCGGCCGACCATGCCGCCCATCAGCAGCACCGGGATGAACACCGCGATCAGCGAGAAGGTGATCGACACGATGGTGAAGCCGATTTCGCGCGAGCCCTTCAGCGCCGCTTCGAACGGGCGCATGCCGCCCTCAATGTGGCGCACGATGTTCTCCAGCATGACGATGGCGTCGTCGACCACGAAGCCGACCGACAGCGTGAGCGCGAGCAGCGTCATGTTGTTGATGGAGAAGCCGAAGGCGTACATCGCCGCGCAGGTGCCGATCAGCGACACCGGCACCGCCAGCGCCGGGATGATGGTCGCCGACACTTTGCGCAGGAACAGGAAGATCACCATGATCACCAGCGAAATGGCAATCGACAGCGTCCACTGCACGTCGACCACGGCATCGCGGATCGAGATCGAGCGGTCGAACAGCGGATGCATCTGGATCGCCGGCGGGACCTGCGCGCGCAGTCCCGGCAATGCATTGCGCACCTCATCCACCACCGCGACGGTGTTGGCGTCGGGCTGGCGCTGGATCGCCAGCACGATGGCCCGCTCGTCGTTGAACCAGGTGGCGATCTTGTCGTTCTCGACGCTGTCGATCACATTGGCGATCTGGTTAAGCTTGACCGGCGCGCCATTGCGATAGGCGACCACCACGTCGCGGTAGTCCGACGCATGGTTCATGGCGGCGGTGGCGAGCAGCGTTAGCGTCTGCTGTTTGCCCTGCAGCGTGCCGACCGGCGCGTTGGAATTCGTGCTGGCGACGACGCTGCGGACATCTTCAAGCGAAATATTGCGCGCGGCCGCCGCCACGGGGTCGACCTGCACGCGCACGGCGAATTTCTGCGCGCCATAGACCAGCACCTGGGCGATGCCGGGCATTTGCGAAATGTTCGGCGCCAGCACCGTTTCGGCGTAATCGTCGACCGCCGACAACGGCATGGTATCGGAGCGCATGCTGACGTAGAGCACCGGGAAGTCGCCGGGATTGACCTTGCGGAAGCTCGGCGGCGTGGTCATTTCGACCGGCAGGTTTTTCGCCGCCACTGAAAGCGCGGTTTGCACGTCGAGCGCGGCGCCGTCGATGTTGCGGCCGAGATCGAACTGGACGGTGATCTGCGTGAGACCGAGCGAGGACGACGAATTCATCGACGAGATGCCGGCAATCGTCGACAGCTGGCGCTCGATCGGCGAGGCGACCGAAGACGCCATGGTCTCGGGGCTCGCGCCAGGCAACTGCGCGCTGATCTGGATGGTCGGGAAATCCACCGCCGGCAGCGCCGCCACCGGCAACAACCGATAGGCGAAGGCACCGAATACGATCAACGACGCCGTCATCAGCGTCGTCAACACCGGGCGGCGAATGCAGGTTTCCGAAATGTTCATGGATCAGCCGCCGGCAACTTTTGCTTTGCGAGCGTTGACGCGGGTTCCGTTCGCCAAAAGTAATTGGCCGTCGGTGACGACAGTCTCGCCGCCGTTGAGCCCGCTGGCTATCACCGATTGGTTGCCGACCGTACGTTCGACCTGCACCGGCTGCACCTTGGCAACCTCGTCGTTGATCACGAAGACGAAGTTTCCGGTCTGGCTGACTTGAACCGCGGTCGAGGGCACCACCACCGCCTGCGGCTCGACCCGCAGGGTCAATTCGGTGGTGACCAGCGTGCCCGGCCACAGCAGCTCGTCCTTGTTCGGCATGGTGGCGCGGATCGTCACCATGCCGGTCGCCGGATCGACGGTGTTCTCGATCATCGTCACCTGGCCGCTGGCCCGCTTAGTGTTGCCGGGGATGACCGCGTCGATGGTGGCGGATTTCGCCGCGAGCGCATGGCGAATCTCCGGCAGCAGTTTCTGCGGCACCGTGAAACTGACATAGACCGGCGCCATCTGGTTGATGGTCGCCATGGCTGAGGTATCGGCTTGGCGCACGAAATTGCCGACCTTCACCGCCGCCGCGCTGATGCGGCCGTCGATCGGTGCGGTGATGGTGCAATAGCTGAGCTGAACTTTCAGATTTTCCAGCAGGCCTTGGTCGGATTTGATGGCCGCGGTGTAGACCTCGGACTGGGTCTTGGCGTTATCGAGATTGACCACCGGGGTTGCGTTTTTGGCGACCAGGTCGGTGTAGCGGACGACGTCGCGCATAGCGCCGGCAAGCTGCGCGCGGTCGCGGGCGATGGCGCCCTCGGTCTGCGCGATCTGCGCTTCGATGGCGCGGCCGTCGAGGGTGAACAGGGGGTCGCCCTTCTTGACCTCGGCGCCGTCGCGGAAGTGCACGGCGGTGATCGTGGTATCGACCCGCGCCTTGATGGCGACGCTGGCGATCGGCGTGACGTTGCCAAGCGAATCGATCCGCACAGGCATCGGCTTGCGCTCGACGGTGGCGACTTCGACCGGCACCACGTGGGCCGCGCCTTGCGAGCGCGCGGCGACGCCGTCGCCGGTCCAGAAGCCGCGGACAAGCAACACAATGCCAATCAGGGCGAGCGCCGCCACCCCAAATAGCCACTTTCGCTTCGTCATCGTCGATTGTCGGCCTGGGCTCGTTCAAGGGCCCTGCCCAGGCGCTCCCTTATTCCGCGGAAAGGTTCGTCCATCACTTGAAGGGGCCGCGTTGGCCGCCTTCTAACATATAAACGGCGGTATGTGCATATACCTGCGCTGACTGGTAAACACGTAAAACCTTGATTTATTCGGGCTTACCCGCCGGAGCCGCGAGATGCGCGTCGCCACCTGGAACGTCAATTCGATCCGCCAGCGGCTGGACAATATGCTGGCCTGGCTCAAGGAGCGCGCGCCCGACATCGTCTGCCTGCAGGAAATCAAATGCGTGGACGAGGCTTTCCCGCGCGAGGCGTTCGAGAGCCTCGGCTACAATGTTGCCGTGCATGGCCAGAAAGCCTTCAACGGCGTGGCCTTGCTGTCGAAATGGCCGTTCGACGAGGTGGCGCCTGGCTTGATCGGCGGCGACGGCGACGTGCAGGCCCGCTTCCTCGAGGCGCAGGTGTCCACCAAAACCGGCGTGCTGCGCGTGGTCAGCCTCTATCTGCCCAATGGCAACCCGCCCGATACGGATAAATATACTTATAAACTCAAATGGATGGACCGGCTTATTGCTTTTTCACTTGAGCGGATGACACGGGAAGAGCCGATGGTTCTCGCCGGCGATTACAACGTCATCCCGACGCCCGCCGATGCCAAGCGCCCGGACGCCTGGGTCAAGGATGCGCTGTTCCTGCCCGCCACCCGGGAGAAGTTCCGCGCGCTGACCAATCTCGGTCTCACCGACGCCATTCGCGCCGTTAGCGACGCCCGCGACCTCTACACTTTCTGGGACTACCAGGCCGGCGCCTGGCAAAAGGACGACGGCATCCGCATCGACCATCTGCTGCTGTCGCCGCAGGCCGCCGACCGGCTGGTGGATGCCGGCATCGACCGCCACGTGCGCTCCTGGGACAAGCCGTCCGACCACGTGCCGGTGTGGATCGATCTGAAAATCGACGGTCGCTGAACGCGGGGAATTACTCCCGCCGCGTCTCCAGCCAGCTCTTGAGATAGACCAGCGCCAGTGCGCGCTCGTCTTCGGTCGCCTGCTGGAAGGCGCTGTCGTAGAGCCGGTTGATCCAGGCCTGGTCGGTGGCAGCGCCGACTTTGGCGTTGTCCTTGGCGAGCGTCAGCCACATCAGGCCGCGCGCGGCCTGCCGCGGCACGTGGTCGCCGGCAAACAGCATGGCGCCGAGCATGGCCTGCGCCTGGCACTGCCCCTTCTGCGCCGACAGGCCGAACCAGCGCGCCGCCGTACGCGGGTCGTGCGGCGCGCCGACGCCGTCGAGATAAAGCCGCGCCAGATAATATTGCGCTTCCGGATCGCGGAAATACGAGGCGGCATAGCCGAACATTTCGCGCGCGCGTTCGGGATCGCGCTTGATCGGCGTCTTCGGGATGCCGTCGAGATAATACTGGCCGAGGGCGACGAAAGCGTTGGCGACAAAACGCGCCTGCGGCGTGTTCGGATTGTCCTCGGCATGCAGGTCGGCGATGCCGCTGAAATAGTGGAACGCCTTGAGGTCGTCTTGGGTGACGCCGTCGCCTTCGGCATACATGCGGCCGAGCTTCCACTGCGCCAGCGCGTGGCCTTTTTCAGCGGCGTATTCGAGCGAGTGGACGGCCTTGACCTTGTCGCCGGACTTGAGCCACTGCGCGCCGGAGCGGAACGCCTCCATGGCGGTGACCGGCGGCGCGGCGGCCACTTGGCCGTCGGTCTTGCTGCCGTCAAACGCCAAGGCAGGCGTCATGGCTGGCACGGCCATCAGGCCGGCACCAATCACCACAAAACGCAGCAGGTACTCAGCTATCCGCATAACACGCCTTCTCGCCCGCCCCTCCCGGATGGGTGACCGCGCCTTTGAGCGCCGTGCCAACCTGCTGGGTGTATTTCCAGAGATAACCGGAGCCGTATTCGTTCTCGCGCGGCTTCCACGCGGCCTTGCGCGTGGCCAATTCCGCATCCGAAAGCTTGACGTTGAGCGTGCCTTTGTCGGCATCGAGCTCGATGATGTCGCCGTCGCGCAAAAGCGCGATCGGCCCGCCGACTGCCGCCTCCGGCCCGACATGGCCGACGCAGAAGCCGCGCGTCGCGCCGGAGAAGCGCCCATCGGTGATCAGCGCGACCTTGTTGCCCATGCCCTGGCCGTAGAGCGCGGCGGTGGTGGAGAGCATTTCGCGCATGCCGGGGCCGCCCTTCGGCCCTTCGTAACGGATCACCAGCACGTCGCCTTCCTTGTATTTCTTGTTCCGCACGGCCTCGAAACAGGCTTCTTCGGTGTCGAAGCAGCGCGCCGGGCCGGAGAACTGGTGGCCCGTGGTCATGCCGGCCACTTTCACGATGGCGCCTTCAGGGGCGAGATTGCCCTTCAGGCCGACCACGCCGCCGGTTGCCAGCAGCGGCTTATCGGCCGGATGCACCACGTCCTGGTCCGGGTTCCATTTCACGCTTTTCATGTTCTCGGCGATGCTGCGGCCGGTGACGGTCAGGCAGTCGCCGTGCAGGTAGCCGTGATCGAGCAAAGTCTTCATCAGCAGCGGCACGCCGCCTGCTTCGAACATGTCCTTGGCGACATAACGGCCGCCCGGTTTCAAATCCGCGATATAAGGTGTCTTTTTGAAGATTTCGGCGACGTCGAACAGGTCGAACTCGATGCCGCATTCATGCGCGATCGCCGGCAGATGCAGCGCGGCATTGGTGGAGCCGCCGGTGGCGGCGACGACCGCGGCGGCGTTCTCCAGCGCCTTGCGCGTCACGATGTCGCGCGGCCGGATATTCTTGACGATCAGGTCCATGATCATCTCGCCCGCCAAAAAGCAGAACTGGTCGCGCAATTCGTAAGGCGCCGGCGCCCCCGACGAATAGGGCAGCGCCAGACCGATCGCCTCGGAGACGGTCGCCATGGTGTTGGCGGTGAACTGGGCGCCGCAGGCGCCGGCCGAGGGACAGGCGTTTTCCTCCAGCGTCAGCAGATCCTCGTCGGACATTTGCCCGACCGAATGCTTGCCCACCGCTTCGTAGACGTCCTGCACGGTGACTTCCTTGCCCTTGAAAGTGCCGGGCAGGATCGAGCCGCCGTAAATGTAGATCGAGGGCACGTTGAGCCGGCACATCGCCATCATCATGCCGGGCTGCGACTTGTCGCAGCCGGCGACGCCGATCAGCGCGTCATAGGCGTGGCCGCGCACGGTGAGCTCAACCGAATCCGCAATCACCTCGCGTGAGGGCAGCGAGGCCTTCATGCCGGCGTGGCCCATGGCGATGCCGTCGGTGACGGTGATGGTGCAGAATTCGCGCGGCGTGGCGCCGACGGAGGCGACGCCCTTCTTCACCGCCTGAGCCTGTCGCATCAAGGAGATGTTGCAGGGCGCCGCCTCATTCCAGCAGGTCGCAACGCCGACAAAGGGGGCGTGAATCTGTTCCGCCGACAGCCCCATGGCGTAATAAAACGAGCGATGCGGCGCGCGATCCGCCCCTTCGGTGGCGTGCCGGCTCGGCAGTTTGGCTTTCAAATTGGCTTTTGCGTCCATAACCTTGTCGTCCCCCCAGCCCCAATTATTGCCGCCGAATTTACCCGGCCGGCTTGTCGCGCGGGCCCCGCCAGCCCGAAAACCTTAAAGTCCTGCAACGAGTTGCGCCGTTGCACACTCACCCTTTGTGTTCGTGGAAGGGTATGGCCAAATCGCGGCGTTACGGGGAAGATACGCGGCGATGGCTTAAATCTTCTAAATGTGTTGCAGCTTGGCCACAGATGCGGACGCCGGGGCACGTTTGGACAAGCGTCGGCGCCCGTATTGTTTGCGGCCCTCTTCTTCCCTCGCCCCGTTCTTACGGGGGAGAGGGTGGCGAGGACCGGCAGGTCCGAGCCGGGTGAGGGGCATTGCACGGCCCCTCACCCGGATCGCTGCGCGATCCGACCTCTCCCCGCATTGCGGGGAGGTGAAAAAGCCAACGCTCCGCCGCCCCTGTTCTTTGGCGGGCGCGGGGTACGCCCGTATTTCCCGTCCCCCCGAAAAATCGAGGGGATGGCGCACCGATGGGCGCGTCATGCAGTCAGTACACACCTTCTCGCGAAGGTTTGGCGCCTCTCGGCGCGCCATCGCAGCGTCTTATCGGCGCCGGGCCGCGCTTTCTACCGGGGCTTATGCCCCGGTGTCAGCGAGCTCCTCGCGGCGCGTCATAGTGCCCGCGAGCGGCGCCCCGGCGCCGCCCGAGTGCAGGAGGAGCGTTCATCCCCCGCCCGCGGGCGCCGCATCCTGCTCCTTCATTTAGACGCCTCTAGATGACGCCCTCGAACGAGCAGGACGGAGGCCATGATAAGACCGCCCGGGAGCGCGGGGATAAGTTCTCACGCGATTGTGATTATAGTCCTAGACATCCACGCAACTGAACATGCCCATGCCCCCTCGCCTGACCCGCGCGTTTTTCGCCCGCCCTGTGCTCGAAGTGGCGCCCGATTTGATCGGCGCGACGCTCACCGTCGACGGCGCCGGCGGCGTCATCGTCGAGGCCGAGGCCTATCACCACACCGACCCGGCGGCGCATTCCTATGGCGGGCGAACCGCGCGCAACGCCGTGATGTTCGGACCGCCCGGCGTCGCTTATGTCTACCGCTCCTACGGCATCCACTGGTGCCTCAACTTCGTCTGCGAGGCGGAAGGCTCGGCCAGCGCCGTACTGATCCGCGCGCTCGAGCCGACGCAAGGGCTCGCCGTCATGCGCCGACGGCGGGGCGCAAGCGATGAGCGCGCGCTGTGTTCGGGGCCGGGCAAGCTCTGCCAGGCGCTGGGCGTGACCGACCGCCACAACGGGCTGCCGCTCGACCGCGCACCGTTCGAATTGCGCGCGCGGGAGGGCAGACCCGCCGTGCTGCGCGGCGTGCGCATCGGCATCAGCAAGGCGGTGGAGAAACCGTGGCGCTTCGGGCTCAAGGGCTCGCGGTTTCTGAGCAAGCCGTTTGGCTGAAGGTGCGGCGGGCGCGCTTCCCCTCTCCCCTTGTGGGAGAGGGTGCCCGAGCAGAGGCGAAGCCGAGCGAGGACGGGTGAGGGGGTAGTGCTTGAGCGAGTCCAGCCCCCTCACCCGGCTCGCGCTCGCTATCGCTCCGCGCTCGCCACCCTCTCCCACAAGGGGAGAGGGAAAGAGTGTTCGCGGCAGCGTCGTCTTAATACGAAATAACAAACTCGCAGCCGGCGGCGGTGGCGAATTCGCGGGTGACGCGGCCGCGCGCGAGATCGAATTCCATGGCCACCGCGGCGTCGTGGCAGCACAAATACGCGTGCTGGCCGTCGGCGGCAAAGCCGAAGCCCATCGGCGCCTTCGGCGTCGGCAAGCCGCAAGTCTGCTTGAGAGAGTGGGCATCGTAAATCGCCGCGTAATTGTCGACATGCGAGGAGACGCAGAGATAGCGCCCGTCCGGCGACACGCGCGCGCGGCGCAGCTGGTTGGCTTCGCCCGGCGCGCCTTCGATGGCGGCGGTGTGGTGGCGCGCATGCGTGCGCGTATCGAAGGCGTGCACCACGCCCTGGCGGTGGGCGCAGACATAGAGCGCCCAGCCGTCCGGCGACACCGCGATGCCTTCGGCGCCGTGCGGGATCGGGATGGTGTCGATCTTGCGGCGCGTTTTGGTGTCGACCACCGCCACCGCCTCCTTGGTCTTGAACGAGGCGAACAGTTTGCCGGTCGCGTGGCTGACGGCGATCCAGTGCGGCGCGCCGCCGAGCTCGATGCGCTCGACGCGGTCGTTGCCGGGATCGATGGCGAGCACTTCGTTGGCGAGTTCGGCGGTCGACCACAGTGTGCCGCGCGCGTCCAGCATCAGCGAATGCGGCGCGACGTTGGCGCCGACGTCGATCAGGCGTTCGAGCGATTTTGTGGCGAGATCGATGACGGCGATGCGGCGGTCGGGATCTTTGTTTTTGCCGAAGATGCCGCCGCCATAGACCGAGGCGTAGATTTTTTTACCGTCGGGCGTGCGCACCATCTCGTGGGTGGAGGCCGGCATGTCGATTTCGCCGGTCAAAGCGAGCGTTAAGGCGTCGAAGAATTGGATCTTGTTGGCGCTCTTGGCGGTGAGAATGAGGTGCGGCCCGCCCGGGCGGTTGTTGGGGTCGATGGTCATTGCTTAGTCGTCCCCGCGAAAGCGGGGACCCATACTCCCTGCCCTATCGATAGCACACGGAGTACGGGTTCCGACTCTTGCTTTCTTTCGGGCGCTCGGCCGTGGCAAGAAAAACTAGACCGCCAGTGGATCGGGTCCGTATTGGTTCGGCCCCTGTTGGCCGACGCGGATGTAGACGACGATCAACGCCGCGAGCGCGACCAATGCGCCAACGCTCGAGAGCGTCAACGAGACCACGTAGAGCAAATAGGCGAATTTGTACAAGAACAAGTCGAGGCTCGACAGCAATTGCGCGAGGAAAAGCGGTGCGATCCAAAGAAGGTTGTACCAGCCCGGATAGCCGACATCGTGGAACCGCTTGCTGCTGATGCGGAACTGCGGCCACAGCAAAATGAGAAAGATCACCAGGTCGGCATACAGAATCATCGTCACCGGCATGATGAACAGGGCGATATAGACGAGCACTCTGAGGATGATGCTGATGCCGATGAGCGGCAGCACGCCATGCAGCCAGAACTGCTTGCGCGAGATTCGGCCGTCGGCCGTGGTGAACAATTTGATCCAGTAGTCGCGCCCCGTCGGGATCGCGCCAACCCCGGGCATAGCGCCGGCGGAACCGGCCGGCGCGGCCGCGTAGCCCGCAGGAGCCGCGGCGTAGCCAGCGGGCATGGCCGCTTTGCCTGCCGGTGTGGCGGCGTAGCCGGCGGACATGGCCGCTTTGCCTACCGGTGCAGCGGCTGCGGCTGCCCGCTGATGCGGCACGGAAGCCCGTTGCCGCGGAGCAGCATTCGGCGGCGGCGGGTTGTTGACGACGAAAATGTCGACCGGCTGGCTTTCCCACATCTGGAATTCGACCGTTTGCCCGACCTTCACTTGGCCGTTGCGAACTTCGCTGGTCCAGTAACTGTAGCGGTGCCCGTCTTCGGTCGCGATTTGCCCGTAAGTTCCATCAAGCGCAATGCCTGAAACAACACCACGCATGCCGTGCCCCCATTCCTCGGCGAATACTGCGCCGGCGCTCAGCCCTGTCAAGGTCACATCGCGTTCTTAAGCCGCTCCAGCGCCTCGGCGATCTTGGCTTTGCGGGCTGCCGCCTCCGCGCGCTTTTCCTTTTCCTCCTCGACCACGTCTTCCGGCGCGCGCTCGATGAATTTCGGATTGTTCAGCTTGGCATCGACGCGGGCGATGTCGGCGTCGGCCTTCTGCATTTCCTTGGCGAGGCGCGCGCGCTCGGCGGCGAGATCGATGACGCCTTTGAGCGGCAGCGCCGCCACTTCGCCGCGCACCAGAAGCTGCACCGAGCCCGGCGGCGCGGTTGGCGCCGAGGAAATTTCCGACACACGGGCGAGCCGCTCGATGAATTCGGCCCAGCGCGCGGCGCGCGTTTGCGTTTCGGTGGAGGCGCCGGCGAGCACCACGGGGATCGCGGCGGTGATGTTCATCTCGGCGCGCACCGAGCGGATGGCGGTGACCAGATCGATCAGCCAGCCGATTTCGACTTCGGCCTTGTCGTCGGTAAGGCCGTCGAGCTTCGGCCAATCGCTCAGCGCTAGCAACGCGGCGCGTTTCGGCCCCTGCTCCGCCGTCACCGCCCACAATTCCTCGGTGATGAAGGGCATGAACGGGTGCAGTAATTTAAGGATTTCGTCGAGCGCCCAGGCGGCCATGGCGCGCGTTTCGTCCTTGGCGGCGCCGTCCGGGCCGGTGAGCAGCGGCTTCGACAGTTCGACGTACCAGTCGCAATAGACGTTCCAGACGAAACGGTAGGCGGCGCCGGCGGCGTCGCTGAAAGCATAAGTTTCGATCGCCTGGGTGATCTCGGCCGCCGCCTTCGCCGTCTCATGCGCGATCCAGCGGTTGAGCGTCTCCTTGGCCGATTTCGGATCGAACCCGGCAACGCGCGCGGCGCCGTTGAACTCGACAAAGCGCGCGGCGTTCCACAGCTTGGTCGCGAAATTGCGGTTGTTCTCGACGTCCTGCGGCCCGAGGCGGATGTCGTGGCCGGGCGCGACATTGCGCATCAGCGTGAAGCGCAGCGCATCGGCGCCGAATTCGTCGATGACGCCGAGCGGATCGACCACGTTGCCCTTCGACTTCGACATCTTGGCGCCGGAGGCGTCGCGCACCAGGCGGTGGATGTAGACGTCGGCAAACGGCACCTCGGGCATGAAGTGCATGCCCATCATCATCATGCGCGCGACCCAGAAGAAGATGATGTCGAAGCCGGTGACCAATGCGCTGGTCGGGTAGTAGCGCTTCAATTCGGGCGTCGCGTCCGGCCAGCCGAGCGTCGAGAACGGCCACAGCGCCGAGGAGAACCAGGTGTCGAGGACGTCCTCGTCGCGCGTGAGCGCGGTTGCCGTGCTGTAATATTTCTGCGCCTCGCTGTGCGCTTCCGCCTCGGTCTCGGCGACGAAGGCTTTTCCGTCCGGCCCATACCAAGCCGGGATTTGGTGGCCCCACCAAAGCTGGCGTGAGATGCACCACGGCTGGATATTTTCCATCCAGTTGAAATACGTGTTTTCCCAATTCTGCGGGATGAACTTGGTCTTGCCTTCGCGCACGGCGGCGATGGCTGGCTTCGCCAGTTCTTGCGCGTTCACGTACCATTGGTCTGTCAGATAGGGCTCGATCACCACGTTCGAGCGGTCGCCGTGCGGCACGGCGTTGGAATGCGGCTCGATCTTGTCGACCAAGCCGCCGGCTTCTAGCCGCTCGACAATTTTCTTGCGCGCGGCGAAGCGGTCCATGCCGTGCAGGGTCAACGTCTCGGAAAGTTCGCTCGACGCAACGACGCCGGCGAGGAAATCGGCATTGTCCTTGAGCGCGAGCTTGGCTTCGACGCTGAAGATGTTGATCTGCGCGAGCTTATGCCGCTTGCCAACCTCGAAATCGTTAAAGTCGTGCGCCGGGGTGATCTTCACCGCGCCCGAGCCCTTCTCCGGATCGGAATATTCGTCGGCGATGATCGGAATCTTGCGCCCGACCAGCGGCAGGATCACGTTCTTGCCGACCAGCGCCTTGTAGCGCTCATCGTCCGGATGCACCGCCACCGCGGTGTCGCCGAGCATGGTCTCCGGCCGCGTCGTCGCCACCACAATGTAAGTCGCGGGATCGGCGGGATCGAAGGTCTTGCCCTCGATCGGATAGCGCAGGTGCCAGAGGTGGCCCTTGGTCTCGACCTGGATCACTTCCAGGTCGGAAATCGCGGTGAGCAGCTTGGGGTCCCAGTTGACCAGCCGCTTGTCCTTGTAGATCAGCTTCTCGTTGTAGAGCTGCACGAAGACCTTGATGACGGCCTTCGACAGCCCCTCGTCCATGGTGAAGCGCTCGCGCGACCAGTCGCAGGAGGCGCCGAGCCGCTTGAGCTGGTTAACGATGGTGCCGCCGGACTCCGCTTTCCATTCCCACACGCGTTTGAGGAACGCTTCGCGCCCCATCTCGCGCCGGCCCGGCTGCTGGCGCTCCACCAATTGCCGCTCGACCACCATTTGCGTGGCGATGCCGGCGTGATCGGTGCCCGGCTGCCACAGCACGTCGCGCCCACGCATGCGTTCGAAGCGGCAGAGCACGTCCTGCAGCGTGTTGTTGAGCGCATGGCCCATATGCAATGAGCCGGTGACGTTGGGCGGCGGGATGACGATAGAGTAAGGGGCTGCCCCAGCGCGTTCGGGCCGCCCCGCCTTGAAGGCGCCGGCCTCCTCCCACGCCTTGTAAATGCGGCCCTCGACGTCGCCGGGCTGATAGGTCTTATCGATCATTTTCTGCGGGTCCGCTTTGCGTCGCGCGGTACAAAACCCGCCACCTACCGAAGAGTCAACTTTACCGGAATCCGCATCGTCACCGCGCGGCAACGCGGCGGCGGCATCGTTGTTGCTGCTCGGCTGGGCTTTCGCGCGCGCTCAAGCGGCGGCAAAATAGTGCGGGACCGGGTGCGGCGGCTTAACGCCCGCGCGAGACGCGCTCGATCTCCGCCCGCACGATGCGATCGACCAGGCCCGGCAGGTTGTCGTCGAGCCATGACTTGAGTATCGGGCGCAGCATTTCCTTCACCAGGTCCTCGAGCGTGCGCGCGTTCTGCCCGATCACCGTTTGCGCCAGCGAATTAAACGCGTTGTCGACCGCCGCCATGGTCGTGTTGGAGATTAGGCTGCGGTCGAACGCGGCCGGCGGTGCTGCCGGCGCCGGTGCTACGACGGGCGGTGGCGCTGGCGGCGGCCGCCGCTCTTCGATGATGCGCAGGCCCGGCTCGTTTGCCGGTTCCGCCGCGCGGTCGGTGAAGATGACATCGGAAGCGGCGTCGATGGTGCGGAAGGTCGCGGCCACGCCGGTCTCCGCGACCGGCGCCGGCTGCGCCATTGCCTCGGTCAGATCGAGCACTTCGGGCGCGGGCGGTTCGGCCTTGGCCAGCATGGCGTCGACGGCGTCCTGGTTATTGGCGACGCTCGGCGGCGGCGGCGCCGGCGGCAGGCCGGACGCGCGCGGCGGCGGCGCCGGACGCGGCGACGGCGCGGCGGCAGCCGGCGCCGGCTTGGCGGCGGTCGGTTCCGGCGGTTTGACCGGCTTGTTGGCGTCGTCGTCGGCAATAATGCGACGGATCGAGGCCAGAATTTCCTCCATCGAGGGCTCTTGCACCTTTGCCGTTTGGCTCATTCCCGTCTTCCAGACCGCAGAGCAACTTGTGCTTATGCCGACCGACCCGCCCGGCGGGGCGCTGAGCGAATCGTCGCTTCAGTCCCTTTTATACGCCAGGGCCGTGCCGGAGTGGCAGGTGGAAAATCGGCAGCCGCAATGATCTGTGGACGGTTTAGCGCCCGTCCGGCGTGCGCACGCCGGCCCAGCTGTCGCGCACCTGCCGGTAATGCACTTCGGGGCTATAGACCGGCACGTGCAGGCCGAGCACCTGCGGCTCGAGCCGGCCGACCGCCGCCAGCAAGGAATAAGAGGCGACCACGCGGTCGTGCTGGGCGGTGACGACCGCCACGCGCGCATTCACCAAAGTCTGCTGGGCGGTCAATACGTCAAACGTGGTGCGCTGGCCGACGCGGGCTTCCTCACGCACGCCGTTCAGCGCGATTTCGGCGGCCTGCACCTGCGCGTTCGTCGCATCGATATTCGCCTTGGCCGCATCGAGCTGGCCCCAGGCCTGCACGACGTTTTGCCGCACCGAGTCGCGCGCGGTATCGAGGTCGATGCGTTTTTGCCCCAGCGTCTCCTTGGCCTGGCGGATGGCGGCATATTCGGCTCCACCCTGGTAGAGCGGCATGCTGAGCTGTCCCAGCACCGAAGCGGAGTAGCTTTCATAGACATTGAGGCTCTGACGCGCTCATCCAATTCTTCTGGAAAGCTGCCCTGCACCGAAAGCGTGGGATAAAGCGCGCCCTCGGCCACTTTCACCGCCTGCTGCGCCACGTCGACATTGTATTCCGCCGTGGTCACCGCCGGATTGCTGGCGGTGCCGACGCCGACCGCCTGCGCCAGGTTGCGCGGCGAGAAGCGGTCGACCGGCATCGCAGGCGCCAGCTTGCCCGGATTGCTGCCGATCACCTGCCGGTAGGTCGCCATCGATGAGGTGTAGTTGGCTTGCGCGAGTAACACTTGCGAGCGTCCGGCGGCGAGACTCGACTCCGCCTGCGCCACGTCGGTGCGCGTCACCTCGCCGACGTTGAAACGGTCGCGCGTCTGCCGCAGTTGCTCCTGCAGGACCTCGACGTTGCGCCGTTGCAGATCGAGGATCGCGGTGTCGCGCAATAAATTCATGTAGGCGGTCGCCGCATTGAGCAGCACGGTCTGTTCGGTGACGCGCAAGGTCGCGCGCGCGGCCAGCACCTGGCTCTCGGCCTGCCGCGTTTTATTGGCAGTTTGGAAGCCATTGAAAAGGGTCTGCGTGATCGTGGCGCCAGCGCCGTAGGGTGCGTTGTAGCCGCTCTGCGTCAAATAATTGGTCGGGGTGCCCGGAACAATGCCGCTGGTTTTCGCGGTCGACGACAGCGATTGCTCGCCGCCTGAGGCGGTGACGGTGACCTTCGGCCGATAGCCGGAGAGCGCCTGCGGCACGCCCTCGTCGGTGGCGCGCACCGCGGCGCGCTGCGAATTGAGCGTCGGATTGTTCTGATAGGCCTGCACCAAAGCGGATTCAAGCGTTTGGCTGCATGCCGGCGAAGCCGCCAGCGGCAATAAAGTGCAGGTGGCGGCCGCTGCCGCCAAAGCACCTATCCAACCTTTACCAGCACACCGCCACATACCTGCCCAACCTTTGCGCGACCGGCGCAAGGCACCCTTCACGCCAAAACAAGGAACCCGGAACCTTATTCGCCCCCGGCGCGGGTTAAAACCCCCCGGACGGCCCCATCCAATGAAAAGGCGGGACCCTGAGGATTTTCAGCCACGTTTGGAACCTGTGCCGCGCTCAGAACGCGAAAACCGGCGTTTTGGCAAAGCCCGGCAGCAGCCCCGCCGAGGCGTCGAACACCGGCCGGTCACCCACTTCCTCGCCGCTACGGCGGTAGAGCATGGCCTTGCTGGCGGGACCCGAGCCGAACACGCAGACCAGCCGGCCGCCGTCTTTGAGCTGTTTGCAGAGCGCCTGCGGCATCACTTCGGTTGCGCCGTCGACGACCACCACGTCGTAGGAGGCGCCGCGCGCCCAGCCCTCGGCGAGCGGGCCGCTGACCACTTCGACATTGGGCTGCCCCGACAGCGCCGCGCGCGCGGCTTGAGCAAGGCCGGTATCCTGTTCGAGCGCCACCACGTGGTTCACGATATGGGCAAGGACGGCGGCGGTATATCCGGTGGCGCAGCCGACATCGAGCACGCGGTCGGTCGCCGTCAATTCGGCGGCTTGGATCAATTTAGCCATGACCATCGGCCGCAACAGCTTGCGGCCCGCACCCACCGGCACGTCCATGTCGAGATAGGCAAGCCCGGTCGAGGCCGGCGGCATGAATCGCTCGCGCGGAACCTCCAACATGGCGGAAATCACCCGCAGATCGGTGACATCGGTGGTACGGATCTGGCCATCAACCATATGACGGCGCGCGCTTGCGAAATCGGTCATCGGTAACCTCGGCGAAAGCTCGCGGAATGCGGGGCGTTTGTGCGGCAACCATACGCAAAAGGCAAGCCGGCCGCGGCGTTGTCGATAGGGCTCAGGTCCTATATAGGCTTAACTTTGCGGGGGAACGCGGCCAGCGCATGTGAGGCTTGCGTCTTCCGACGGCCACGTGGCGGAGTGGTTACGCAGCGGACTGCAAATCCGTGCACGCCGGTTCGATTCCGGCCGTGGCCTCCACCCGCCTTCGCCCGCCGTAGCGGCGGGCTTCGGCGGGCAAGCCCGTTCGATTTGAAGCGCGACGGCGGGCTACGGCCCGATCGGGTGAGTCTTCACGCTTTGCAAAGCAATTTGGCTTTGTTATAGGCCCGATACTTACGGGTCTCGGCGTATTCCCTGGTAGCTCAGCGGTAGAGCGTTCGACTGTTAATCGAAATGTCGCTGGTTCGATCCCAGCCCAGGGAGCCAACCGCCTTTTGTCCAACATGCCTGTCAGGTCCGCCCTTCGCGAGGCGCCATGATGCCCTCGGCCAGTCCGCTCACCACCGACCTCTACGAACTCAACATGATCCAGGCCTATCTGGATCGGGGCGAGGACAAGGAAGCGGTGTTCGAGTTTTTCGTGCGCCGGCTGCCGGCGCGGCGCGGCTTTATGCTCGCCGCCGGTCTCGACGACGCGCTCGGCTATCTTGAGACGTTGCGCTTTTCCGCGTCCGAAATCGACTGGCTGAAAAGCACCGGCCGCTTCCGGCCAAACCTGCTCGATTATCTTGAGCGGTTTCGTTTTACCGGCGACGTGCACGCGATCCCCGAGGGCAGCGTGTGCTTCCCGAGCGAGCCGCTGATCCGCATCACGGCGCCGCTGCCGCAGGCGCAGTTCGTCGAGACACGGCTGATCAACATCTTGCATTACCAGACGCTGATCGCCTCGAAGGCCGCGCGCATGGTGCTGGCGGCGCCGGGCAAAATTCTCTCGGATTTCGGATTGCGCACCGCGCACGGCGCCGAGGCCGGGCTTTTTTCGGCGCGCGCGAGCTATATCGCCGGCTTTAGCGGCGCCGCCAATGTCGAGGCCGCCGAGCGCTACCGCGTGCCGATCGTCGGTACCATGGCGCATTCTTTCGTGCAGGTGCACGACGACGAAGCCCAAGCGTTCGAGAATTTCGCGCGCGCGCGGCCGGAGGGCGTGATCCTGTTGATCGACACCTACGACACCGAACAAGGCGCGCAAAAGGTCGTGGCGCTGGCGCCGAAGCTCAAGGCCGGCGGCATTGCCATCCGCGGGGTGCGCATCGACTCGGGCGACTTGACGGCGCATGCGCGAAAAGTCCGCGCCATACTCGACGCCGGCGGCTTGCAGGATGTCATTATCTTGGCGAGCGGCGGCATCAACGAGGACGTGCTGCAAACGATGATGAAGGAGAAGGCGCCGATCAATGGCTTCGGCATCGGCGTCAATCTCGCCGCGTCCGTCGACGCGCCGGCGCTCGATTGCGCCTACAAGCTGCAGGAATATGCCGGCAAGCCGAAGCGCAAATTGTCGGAGGGCAAGGCGACCTGGCCGGGCCGCAAACAGGTCTGGCGCGCTTACGACGCCGATGGCCGCATGCGCGGCGACATCCTGTCGCTGGAAACCGACACGCAGCCGGGCGAGGCTTTGATCGTGCCGGTGATGCGCGGCGGCAAACGCATTGGCCCCTCGCCGACGCTCGCGCAGATCCGCGAACGCGCGGCGCGCGATCTCAAACGTCTGCCCGGGCCGCTGGCGCGGCTCGAACCGGACTTCGACTATCCGGTGCAGATCGCCGACGCGCTCAGCGCCCTCGCCAAAGCGACCGACGGCAAAGCGGAAAAATCCTAACCGCGAACGGCGGTCCCCGCTTTATTCCACCCGCGCGCGCCTTCGCCATAGACCTCATGGCCGGCATCGGTCACCGCCACGGTGTCTTCCAGTTTGATGAAGCCGCGCGTCGGGTGCAGCAGCGTGGTTTCCACCGACACCACCATGCCGGCTTCCAGCGGCCGCTCGGCATCGCTCGCCGGATAAGGCACCGGCCCGCGGTCGGTGAGCCGCGGCGCCTCGTGGCTGACCAGCCCCATGCCGTGGGCGAGGAAGTCGATGTGATTATGGTGCTTCGATTTCTCCACCAGCGGCCGTGCGGCGGCGTAGATTTCCCGCCCCATGGCGCCGGCGCGCACCGGCTTCATCGCCGCGCGCTGAATGCTCTCAATTTCGCCCAACAGTTCGACGAGCTCGGCGTCCGGCTCGCCCTGGATCGCCATGCGGCAGACGTCGCCGATATAGCCGTGATAATTGCCGCCCGAGTCGATCGACATGATGTCGCCCTTCTCCCATTTCTGTTCGGAGGGCGCGCGGTTCATGCTGGTGCCGGCGGTGATCAGGCAATATTCGAAAATGAGCCCGCGGTTGGTCTCCTCGCGCCGCAGCGCCTCGACCACCTCGCTTTTGGTCGTGCCCGGCGCCGAATTCGCGATCACCGCCTGCATGGAGGCGACCACCGCTTCCGAAGCCGTCTTCAAGAGATTCAATTCGGCCGGCGATTTCTTGGCGCGCTGGCGCTCGAGCACGTAGAGCGCGTCGACCCAATCGGCGTCGGGGAAGGCTTTGCGCAACACCAGCGAGGCGTCATAGGGCAGAAAGCCGAATTCGGCGGCGATGCGTTTGGTCGGCAGGACCGCCTTGCGGATATAGTCGACCGCCTTCTGCATGGCGTCGACCGAGCCGGCGGTGTTGGTCTGCGTCTCCGGCGTCCACAATGCGTTGTTCTGCGTCTGAAATTTTTCCAGCCGGTGGCCGATATAGGCGGCCTTTTCCGGCGCGCCCTTCGCATAGACGAGGACCGGCAGATAGCGGGTGACGCCGGTTGCGTCCATGTAATCGAAGAAATTGGCGCGGTGGCCGCCGAGCAGATATTGCACGTTGTGCTTGGACGTCGCGATCACCAGGTCGATGCCGGCTTCGTCCATCAGCCGGTCGAGACGCGCATGATCGAATGGGATAGCAAGACCGCCGCGCGGCTGGGCGCTGACATTCATGAGAGGCTCCCTGATCGCCGGCTTTTACGCACCGGTCGGCAGGGAGACTATGACCGCAAGCCCGCCCTCGCAAGCCGCAGGCTATGCGGTTTAGAGCGTGATCCGCTTAGATTGAATTACTTAGCCCACCTAACATTTTGCTTGCGCATGATCTTTTCCGAAAACCGGCGCCCACTTTTCGGGATCATGCGCTAGGCCGCGGTCTGGGTGGCGACCGGCTCCGGAGCCGCGTCGCCGGCGGCCTCGTCCTTGCGCTTGAGCACCATATCAAGCGAAGCGACCTCGACCCGGTTGCGCCCGCGTTCCTTGGCGAAATAGAGCGCCTGGTCGGCCTGCGCCAATTGCTCAGCCACGTCGAAGCCGGCGTCCTGGCAATGCACCAGGCCGATGCTCACGGTGGCGCAGACCGGACGGCCGTCGACCTCGCGCGCCGCTTTGGCGAAGGTTTCGCGGATGCGTTCGGCCACCATCATCGCCTTTTCGCGGCTGGTATCGGAGAGCACCGCGGCGAATTCCTCGCCGCCAAGGCGGCCGAGCAGATCGGACGAACGCAAGGACTGGCGCGCGGCCTCGGCGAAAACTTCGAGCGCGCGGTCGCCGAGCGCGTGGCCGAAGCGGTCGTTGATCGACTTGAAGTGATCGAGGTCGATCAGCAGCACGGCGGTTGGACGCGGATTGGCGGCATAACGCTTGGCGAGCTGCGCGGCGTCCTGCAGGAACGAGCGGCGGTTGGCGATGCCGGTGAGCGGATCGACCATGGCGGCGGTGCGGTGACGCAATTCGGTGCGCTCCTTCGCCATCGCCAGCAGGATGAAGGCAATCGAGATGGTGAACAGCAGCGCCTCGAACGAGAGCACGGTCAGCCACACGCTGCCGAGCATGCGGTTGCTCGGCGCAAAAGGCAGCGCCGCCACCAGCGGCGTGCGCAGCAGGAACAGCGCGCCGTGCGCGAACAGCATAAAGATCGCCGGCCAGCGCGAGACCAGCGGTTCGCCGCGGCCCTGCCAGAATTCGTAGGCCGTGAGCCAGGTGTACGTGGTGATGATGCCGGTGGCGATCAGCGAACGCGCGTCGAGCGCGTCGGCAAGCACCGGCAGCCGGCAGACCAGCAGCCAGAGCACCGCGCCGGTGACCAGATAAACCGGCTCGACCGGGCGGCCGTCAAACACGCGCGCGCCGGTCCAGGTCACGGCGAAAGAGGTGAACAGCAGCGCGTTGGCGAGATCGATGGTGATCAGGTCGGGTGCCGTGCCGTACATGCCGAACAGCACGACCGAGGCGGCGCGGATCAGATGGGCGAAACCCCACCAGGCCACGGCGTGGATCGCCGTGTTTTGCACCCAGGCGAACAGCAGCAACAGACCGAGGATGGCCTCCACATAGATCGTCACCATGAAGAGGGTGTTGACGTCGAGGCTCATCAAACGATTCCGCCTAACCTGTACCCGGACATGCTTTTTGCGGTGTTCTTTAGGGAATACGATGAGGCCGCGGCCGGTAAAAAGTGGTGAATGTGCCCGGTTACCGGCGGCCAATGCAGCGATATGGTTTCGAGGACGTTTCCGAGCCGCCGCCATGTTTAACGGACGGGCCGATAGCGCACGCGGAACGAGCAAAGGGACGCGTTTTGCGACGCCGGGGGCGACGGCCGGCGGCGATATTTGCCCCGCTTTCAGCCGCTGCGGCCGCCCGCGGCCGGCCTTGTCGCCCCGGAAGGGCTCCACTAGGGTCGTTTTCGTCCCCACCGCCACCCGGAAACGCCATGCAGATCCGCGACGGCATCGTTGAGGCCATCGGCCACACGCCCCTCATCAAGCTGGAGCGGGCGTCGGCGGCGACCGGTTGCACCATTCTGGGCAAGGCCGAGTTCATGAATCCGGGCGGCTCGGTGAAAGACCGCCCGGGCAAGCAGATGATCTTGGAGGCGGAGAAACGCGGCGAGCTGCGCCCCGGCGGGTTAGTGGTGGAGTCGACCGCCGGCAATACCGGCATCGGGCTGGCGCTGGTCGCCAATGCGCGCGGCTACCGCACGCTCATCGTCATTCCGCAGACGCAGAGCGAAGAGAAGAAGGACATGCTTCGGCTTGCCGGCGCCGAACTGGTGCAGGTGCCGGCGCTGCCGTTCAGCAATCCGGACAACTATCAGCATGTCGGGCGACGGCTCGCCGAGCAATTGAAGAAGACGGAAAAGAACGGCGTCATCTTCGCCGATCAGTGGAACAACCTGGACAATCGCAAAGCGCATTACGTTTCCACCGGCCCGGAAATCTGGCGCGAGACCGAGGGCAAGGTGGACGGTTTCATCTGCGCCATCGGCACCGGCGGCACGCTCGCAGGCGTGTCGGCATTTCTGCGCGAAAAGAAAAACGACATCGTCATCGGTCTCGCCGATCCGCACGGTGCGGCGATGTACAATCTGTTCGCGCATGGCGAGGTGAAGGCAAGCGAGGGCGGTTCGATCACCGAGGGCATCGGGCTCGGCCGGGTGACGCCGATCGTCGAAAGTTTGAAGGTCGACAGACCCTATCTCATTGCCGACGAGGAGGCCGTGCCGATCATCTTCGATCTCTTGGTGCACGAGGGGCTTTGTCTCGGCGGCTCGTCCGGCATCAATGTCGCGGGCGCCATTCGCCTGGCCAAGGATCTCGGCCCCGGCCACACCATCGTCACCGTGCTCGCCGACTCCGGCGCGCGTTACCAGTCCAAGCTGTTCAACGCGGACTTCCTGCGCTCGAAAAAACTGCCGGTGCCGGAATGGCTGGAGCGCAAGTCCGACATTTCTATTCCGTTCGAGAAGAAGTGAGAATTCGATGCCGACCGAGTGCCTGTTCCGCGATGACAGTTATCTGAAAGAATGCTCGGCGCGCGTCGTGGCGCTGACCGAGCAAGGCGGCATCGTGCTCGACCGCACGGTGTTCTACGCCAATTCCGGCGGCCAGCCGGGCGATACCGGCTCGCTCACCGCGGCCGACGGTACGCGCATCGCGATCGACAACGCCATTTACACCGACGCGGCCAAAAGCGAGATCGCGCATCTGCCGGCGGCGGGCTCCCCTGCCCTTAAAATCGGCGACACGGTGACCGCGGCCATCGACTGGGACAAACGCTACGGCCGCATGCGCATGCACACGGCGCTGCATCTGCTCTCCGCCGCGCTGCCTTATGCGGTGACCGGCGGCGCGGTCGGCGATGCCGAGAGCCGGCTCGATTTCGACATTCCGGAAGCCGGCCTCGACAAGGACGCGATCACCGCCAAAGTGAACGAGATGATCGGAAGCGGCGCCGCGATCACCAGCCGCTGGATCAGCGACGACGAGCTCGCCGCCAATCCCGGCCTGGTCAAGACCATGTCGGTGAAACCGCCAATGGGCACCGGTAAAGTGCGGTTGATTGAGATCGCCGGGCTCGATCTGCAGCCCTGCGGCGGCACGCATGTGCGCAACGTCACGGAGATCGGCGCCGTGTGCGTCACGCAGATCGAAAAGAAGGGCAAGCAGAACCGCCGCGTGCGGCTGGCGCTCGCTTGAGGTTTTAAGCTGCCTGCGCGGTGGCGCTGCGCTCGGCGGCAAGCAGCGCGCGCGCGGCCTGCTCGATCGCCGCGACAATCGCCTTGTCGTCGATATTGGAGAGGAACGGCAGCATCGGGCCGGTATCGCAAATGCCGGCAAGCCGCACCGCCTCGTGCAGCACGCGCAGCGGCGAGTGCTTGTCGCGCAAATCCTCGAGCGGGATGAACAGCGCGCGTAAGCGTTCGGCTTCGGCGAGATCGCCGCGCTTGATAGCGCGCAACAGCGCCGTCGACAGGCCGGGCGCCACGCACACGCTGCCCGAGGTGAAAGCCTGCAAGCCGAATTTGGTGAGATGATCGATGGCCGGGCGTTCGCCGATGCCGCTAATCACTATGCTGCGGTCGACGTAATCGAGCAATTCGTCGAGGAAGCGGTCGGTCTTCGGCTCCGCGCGCACGACGGCGTATTTGATGGCGCAGATCGCGCCGTCGAGCGCCAGCCGGCCGAGATCGGCGGCTTCGACAAAGCCGTCGTCCTTGACGTAGGCGATCACCGGCTTGCCGTAAGCGTCGGCCAATTTGCGATAGCCGGTGGCGACGCCGGCCGGCGTCGAGGGAAAGCGGTTGGGCAGCACCATGGCGGTCGCGAACGGGTAGTCGCGCAACAGCAGCAGTTGATCGCGCGCCTTGCCGTAATCGCTGCCGACCGAGGGGATCATCCAGTCGCCGTCGCGCGCCAAGGCGACCAACATGTCGGCGAGCGCGCGCAATTCACTGACGCCCATGTTGTAGAGATTGGCGTTGCCGCCATACATGAAAGTACGCACCCCGCCGCTGCGCAGATGGTCGAGCAGGCGGGCGTTTTGCGCTTGGTCGATGGTCAGATCGGCGCGCCGGGCCAGCGGGGGAACCGACAACACGGAAGCGGCGAGATCGGCGGGGGAAACGGCGGTGGTTTTCATGGGTCACCTCGACGCTGGGATTATAGTTGCGTTGTATGATGACCAGACAACACGGTCAATGCGGTTTTTCCACCGCCGCGCGGTTTTGCGATGCAGCCATGCGGCTTGCCGCCGAGGCGGGCGTCGACCATATGTGGGTTACGCCCGCCCTCGCCCGCCAAAGCCCCGTGGAGCCGCTTATGCCGAACCCAATGTCTGCCAGCCGCTGGCTCAAATCGACCGAATGGCTGGCGGGCCAGATCGGCAAAGCGGGCGTGTCGATCGTCGACGCCTCCTATTATCTGCCGACGCAAAAACGCGATCCGAAAGCGGAATATATCGCCGCCCACATTCCCGGCGCGGTGCTCTTCGACATCAACGCCATCGCCGACGCCTCCACCGACCTGCCGCACATGCTGCCCGGGCCGGATCAATTCGCCGCCGCGGTCGGCGCGCTAGGGATCGCCGAGACCGACACCATCGTGGTCTATGACGGCACCGGGCTCTATTCGGCGCCGCGCGTCTGGTGGACGTTCTGCATCTTCGGCGCCAAGAACGTGTTCATCCTCGACGGCGGCTTGCCCGCGTGGAAAGCGGAAGACCGCCCGCTCGAAGCAGGCGAGGTGAAACGGCCGGCGCGCACGTTCAAGGCAATAATGGACACCGGCGCGGTGGCGATGGTTTCCGACGTGCAAATCGCGCTCAATGACGGCAGCGTGCAGGTGATCGACGCGCGCTCGGCCGGCCGCTTTGCCGGCAAGGAGACGGAACCGCGCGCCGGCCTGCGCTCGGGCCACATGCCGGGCGCGCGCAACGTGCCCTTCGCGGATATTCTCGACAATGGGCGGCTCGCCGCGCCGGACAAAATCGCGCAAGCCTTCGCCAAAGCCGGCGTCGATCTGGACAAGCCGACGATCACCACCTGCGGCTCCGGCGTCACCGCCGTGGTGCTGGCGCTCGGGCTCGACGCGCTCGGCAAACCGCTGCCGCGCATCTACGACGGCTCCTGGTCGGAATGGGGCGGAAGGCCGGATTTGCCGGTGGTGAAGGACTGAGCAAGCCGCGTCATCGCCGGCGCGCGCAAGGCGCTTGTTTCCGTTCAATTCGATTGGCGCTACAACGCCATACCGCGTTGAAATACCGTTGTTTTCATAGTCCTAGATCATGGTGCGCCGCAACAGCGCGGCTACGGTCCTAAAATGTGCTGGAGTGAGGTAAAATTCGGCAAGGACAGAGGCTCGTGCCGTGGCAAGCAAGACCTCCCGAAAACGCGCAACACGCGCCGTGTCGCGACGCAGAAGGCCGCGTCGGATAAGTGTAGCGCCGCTGGGCGATTTGTTCGACCGCTCGGGCAAGGCAAAATTGCTGGCCAGCAACAATACGATCTTCAAGCAAGGCCAAGCGGCGGAGTTTATTTACAAAGTCCTGTCCGGCTGCATCCGAACCTGCAGCAATATCGGCAACGGCCGCCGCCGTGTGCATGCATTTTATTGTCCCGGCGACTATTTTGGATTGGAAACCGGTGAATCGCACGGCGTCCGCGCCGAAACCGTCACGCCCAGCGAGCTTCTCCTGCTCGGCCGGCGGGAACTGACGGCACAGGCGGCCGGCAATCTCGAGGTGGCAAATTTTCTGTTGCGCGCCACGACCAATGAGCTGCAGCGCATCAGAACCCACAATCTTCTTCTGCTGAAAGACGTGACGGAAAGCGTTTTCGAGTTCCTGCGCGATATGCAACGACGCGGCGCAAACGGCAATCATGTCGACCTGCCGATGCCGCGCAACGACATCGCGGATTATCTTGGGCTGACGACAGAAACCGTGTCGCGCGCGCTGACCCGGCTCAAAAAGGCTTCGCGCATCGCCATGCTGTCGCAGCGGCGGCTCATTCTGTTGGGCCCGGGCGCAAGTAATTGAATTGACATCGGTTTGCGATCGGCGCCGAACAAGCCAAAATAATCGGTGTGAAGCGCGCCTAGGCACGGCGCCCTACCCTGCATATATATGATATACTGCATGTGAGAATGCGGCATTGCGAGGCCTGCGATGATCTTCCGGCAATTGTTCGATAGCGTTTCCGGCACCTATTCCTACGTGCTCGCCAGCCGCGCGGGCGGCGAAGCGATGATCATCGATCCGGTCTTGGAGAAGGTCGACCGCTATCTGCAATTGATCCGCGAGCTCGACCTCAGGCTGGTCAAGGCGGTGGACACGCATCTGCACGCCGACCACATCACGGGCCTGGGCGCGCTGCGCGACCGCACGCATTGCATCACCGTCATGGGCGAGAACACCAAGGCCGACGTCGTCTCCATGCGGCTGGCCGAAGGCGACAAGCTCACCATCGAGGGGCTCGTGCTCGACGTGCTCTACACGCCGGGCCACACCGACGATTCATATAGCTTTCTCATGCGCGACCGCGTGTTCACCGGCGACACGCTGCTGATCCGCGGCACCGGGCGCACCGATTTCCAGAACGGCGACGCGCGCGCGCAATACGACTCGCTGTTCGGCAAACTGTTGCGGCTGCCCGACGCGACCATGGTGTTCCCCGCGCACGACTACAAGGGCGACACCGTCTCCACCATCGGCGAGGAGAAGCGCTACAATCCGCGCCTGCAGGTGAAGTCGATCGACGACTACGTCGCGCTGATGGCGGGCCTCAATCTGCCCAATCCGAAAATGATGGACGTCGCAGTGCCGTCCAACATGAAGATCGGGCTGGCGCAGCAGGAAATCGCGCGGCGCGGCTGGGCATTGTCGCCGGCGCAGGCGATGGCGCTGGTCGGCCGGCCCGACGTCGCCTTCATCGACCTGCGCGAAGCGGGCGAGCGGCAAAAGCACGGCAGCATTCCCGGCTCGCTGCACGCGCCCTACGGCGAACTGCAGGAAAACATCGGCGCCGGCGGCGTTCTGCGCGAGTTGGCGCGCGCCAGCGACAAGCGCCTGGTGTTCTACTGCGCCTTCGGCGAGCGCTCGGCCATGGCGGTGCAGGCCGCGCAAGACGCCGGCCTCATCGCCGCGCTGCATGTCGAAGGCGGCATCGACGCCTGGAAGCGCGCCGGCGGCGCGCTGGCGCGCTAAACCTTGCGTTAGTGCAAAATCTGGCTGAGGAAGCGCTTAGCCCGCCTGGTACTTTGGCGCGCGATGCGCGCATACCGGACAGTCGAGCGGCTGATTCTGAGCTTTAGGCTACGCGCTCTGCAGGATTGACAGTCGCCCGGCTGGGCCGCTTAAAGGCGACCGAGAGAATTGTTGTCAACATCAATCAGCGTGGAGCGGCCACCATGACCAGCAGCACGGAACCTGGCTCGCAAGGCGCACCATCAGCCGATCGGCAAGCTACGGCGCCGCGCAACTCGCCACACGCAAGCTTTTGGATCAGAGAACTGCCGTTCAGTCTCGTACTGATTTTGACGCTACTCGGTGTCGCCTATACGAGTTTCGTGAAACAGCCGATCGTAGGTTTTTGGGAGATTCTCGCGCCGGTCATCGGACTCGTCTGTATCGGCGCCGGATGGCTGAGCGCCAACGATAACAAGGCGCGGTTGCGGTTGATTTTTACCCAGGCCCTGCATTGGCTCGCGTTCCTGCTGGTGATGAATATGTTGCTGCTGCCGAGCGTTCAGAAGATTCTCAATCCCAGCGCGACCGCGCTTGCGATTCTCACCCTTTTGGCGCTCGGCACCTTTACTGCAGGCGTTCAAGTTCTTTCCTGGCAAGTTTGCCTTCTCGGAGTCATCTTGGCGGTCTGCGTTCCGGCGGCTGCGTGGATCGAGGCATCGGCACTGATCGTCGTCCTGATCGCGGTCGCGGTGCTCGGAATTGGGGCGGTCGTTTGGTGGCACTGGCACGAAGCACGCGCTCGCAAGGCCTGACGAGGCTTTGGATCGAATTAGACGATGCGAGGCCGTGTATGTTTATGCGCTAATGCAAAATCTGGCTGAGGAACAGTTTCGTCCGCTCGTGCTGGGGATGATTGAAGAACTCCTCCGGCACATTGGCCTCGACGATCTGCCCGCCGTCCATGAACACCACCCGGTTGGCGACCTGGCGGGCAAAACCCATTTCGTGGGTGACGCAGAGCATGGTCATGCCGTCTTCGGCCAGGCCCACCATGGTGTCGAGCACTTCCTTGACCATTTCCGGGTCGAGCGCCGAGGTCGGCTCGTCGAACAGCATGATCTTCGGGTTCATGCACAAAGCGCGCGCGATGGCCACGCGCTGCTGCTGGCCGCCCGACAATTGGCCGGGATATTTGTTCGCCTGCTCGGGGATCTTGACGCGGCCGAGATAGTGCATGGCGATTTCCTCGGCCTCGCGTTTGGGCATTTTGCGCACCCAGATCGGCGCCAGCGTGCAATTCTCCAGCACGGTGAGGTGGGGAAACAGATTGAAGTGCTGGAACACCATGCCGACCTCGCGGCGCACTTCATCGATCTTCTTCAGGTCGTTGGTCAGCTCCACGCCGTCGACGACGATGCGGCCCTGCTGATGCTCCTCCAGCCGGTTGATGCAGCGGATCATGGTGGACTTGCCCGAGCCGGACGGCCCGCAGATGACAATGCGCTCGCCGCCCATGACTTTCATGTTGATGTCGCGCAGCACGTGGAACTCGCCGTACCACTTGTTCATGTCGACGAGCTCGACCGCCACCGGCGTATTGAGCTGGGTCGGCTTGATGTTGAGGGTGGGCGAAGCGGTTGCGTTCATGACGGCAGTTCCTCTAAGTCGCTAGCGTTTTTCGGCCTTGGCAAGCCGGGCTTCGGTGGCGCGGGCGTAACGCGACATGGCGTAGCAGAAGGCTAGATAGAACAAGGCGGCGACAGCATAACCGGTCGTCGAGGTGACCGGCGTCGCCCATTTCGGGTCGATGCGCGAGGTTTCGACGGTGTGCAGGAAGTCGAACAGCCCGACGATGAACACCAGCGTCGTGTCCTTGAACAAGCCGATATAGGTGTTGACGATGTTGGGGATGGTGATCTTGAGCGCCTGCGGCAGAACGATGAGCCGCATCATCTGCCAGTAGCCCAAGCCCACCGCCATGGCGCCTTCGAATTGGCCCTTGGGGATCGCCTGCAATCCGGCGCGCACCACTTCCGCCATATAGGCGGAGGCGAACAGCGCGATACCGACCAGCGCGCGGATCAGCTTGTCGGGTGAGAACTGTTCGGGCACGAACAGCGGCAGCATCACGCTCGCCATGAACAACACGGTGACCAGCGGCACGCCGCGCACGAATTCGATGAAGATCACCGAAAACAACTTCACCGCCGGCATGCGCGAGCGCCGCCCGAGCGCCAGCATGATGCCGAACGGCAGCGAAACCACGATGCCGACCGACGCGAGCACGATCGACACCAAGATGCCGCCCCACAGCACGGTGTCGACCGGCGGCAAGCCGATCGCTTTCCAGCCGTTCAACAAGATGAATGAGGCGATCGGCACGACGACGAAGAAATAAATCGTGCCGATATCGTGGCGCGGCGCTTCGAGCCAAAGCAGCCAGACAACGCCGATCGCCAGCATGGCGAAGAAGACGTCGACCCGCCAGCGCTCCGGGATCGGATAGGAGCCATAGACGAAATAGGCCCAGCGATCGTAGACGAAGGGCCAGCAGGCGCCGATCGGCCGGTGCTGCACGATCTCGCGGCAGGCATCGCGGTTGTCGCCGGTCCAAACTGCGTCGACGAACAGGAACTTGATCAGATCGGGGATGATCCAGAGTAGCAGCAGCGACACCAGGATGGTCAGCGCGATATTGGTCGGCGTCGACAAAAGGTTTTGCCGCAGCCAGCCGACGGCGCCGCTCATAGCCGCCGGCGGCGGCCGCGACTCGATGGCCGAGGCGGCGACGAATTTGATTTCGGTGACGGCGAGATCGCCTTCGGACATGGTCATGGCGGCGCCCTCACCTTTCCACCAACGCGATACGGGCGTTGTAGACGTTCATCAGCAGCGAGGTCGTCAGGCTGATGGTGAGATAGACCGCCATGGTGATGGCAACCACCTCGACCGCCTGGCCGGTCTGGTTGAGCACCGTGCCGGTGAACACCTGCACCAGGTCGGGATAGCCGATCGCCACGGCCAGCGAGGAGTTCTTGGTCAGATTGAGATATTGGCTGGTCAGCGGCGGGATGATCACGCGCATGGCCTGCGGTATGACGATCAGCCGCAAAGTCGGTCCCGGCGTTAGGCCGACCGAATAGGCGGCTTCGGTCTGTCCGCGCGACACCGCCAGGATGCCGGCGCGCACCACCTCGGCGATGAAGGAGGCGGTGTAGATGGACAGACCGAACAGCAACGCGGTGAATTCCGGCTGCAAGGCGATGCCGCCGGAAATATTGAAGCGCCCGCCGACCGGAAGATCGAACTTGAGCGGAAAGCCCATCAGCGCGAACACGATCAGCGGCAAACCGATCACCAGCGCCAGCGTGACCAGGAACACCGGCGCCTGCTGGCCGGTTGCCTCCTGCCGCTTACGCGCCCAGATATAGAAGGCGATCGCGCCGATGATGCCGACGATTATCGCGCCCTCCACGAAGCCGAAGCCGGAGAGGAAGATGGGATCGGGCATAAACAGCCCGCGATTGTTGAGATAGATGCTGCCGGGGAAGACGATGCTGTCGCGGAAGCTGGGCAGCGCCTTTAGCACCGCGTTGTACCAGAACAGCAATTGCAGCAGCAGCGGGATATTGCGGATGGTCTCGACGTAACCGGTGGCGACCTTGGACACCAGCCAGTTGCTCGACAGCCGCGATATGCCGACGATGAAACCGAGGATGGTGGCGAACACGATGCCGAGGCTGGCCACCAGCAGCGTGTTGAGCAGGCCGACCCAGAAGGCGCGGCCGTAGCTCGATGATTGCGAGTCGAAATGGATCAGCGTCTGGCTGATATCGAAGCCGGCGGTGTGCGACCAGAAACCGAATCCGGAGGCGATATGCGCCTTGCGCATATTTTCGATGGCGTTGCTGGCGGCGCCCCAGACGAGAAAGCCGATGACCGCGCAAAGCACGACCTGGTAGGCGATACTGCGTACTTTCGGGTCGTTGTAGAACGCAACCCGCGCGGGGAGGTCCCCCGTCGGAACGTCAATCGACATTTGCCCCTCGTCGACGTCGTGACGCCCCCGACGGCGTCCAGCGCCAAACCGCCGGGGCAGTCGCGCCCCGGCGATCCGGCATTATGTATTCGATCAGCGGATCGGCGGCGCGTATTGGATGCCGCCCTTGTCCCACAGCCGGTTCAATCCGCGGGCGATCTTGAGCGGAGAGCCCATGCCGACGTTGCGTTCGAACGCCTCGCCGTAATTGCCTTCCGCCTTGATGATGCGCACCGCCCAATCCTTGGTCAGACCGAGCTGCTCGCCGTATGCGCCTTCGGTGCCGACGAAGCGCTTGATCGCCGGGTTGGTCGATTTCATCATCTCATCGATGTTCTTCTGAGTGATGCCCAGTTCCTCGGCGTTGATCATCGCGAACAACACCCATTTGACGACGCCCATCCATTGATCGTCGCCCTGGCGGACCGACGGTCCGAGCGGCTCCTTGGAAATGATTTCGGGCAGCACGATGTGGTCGTCGCTGTTGGCCAGCCGCAGACGCTCCGCATAGAGGCCGGAGGCGTCGGTGGTGAAGGCGTCGCAGCGGCCGCTATCGTAGGCCTTGATCGTTTCGTCGGCGGTGGCGAAGGTCACCGACTTGAGCTTCATGTTGTGGGCGCGGAAGAAGTCGGCAAGGTTGAGCTCGGTGGTGGTGCCCTGCTGCACGCAGACCGAGGCATCGCCGAGTTCGAGCGCCGAATTCACCTTCAGCGATTTACGCACCATGAAGCCCTGGCCGTCGTAGTAATCGACGCCGGTGAAGATGAGGCCGAGCGATGAATCGCGCGACGACGTCCAGGTGGTGTTGCGCACCAGCACGTCCACTTCGCCCGACTGCAAGGCGGTGAAGCGGTCCTTGGCCGACAATGGCACGAATTTGACCTTGGTGGGGTCATTCAAGACGGCGGCGGCGATGGCGCGGCACACGTCGACGTCGAGGCCGGTCCATTTGCCTTGTGCATCGGGCAGACCGAAGCCGGCGAGTTGACCGTTGGAGCCGCAATTGAGCATGCCGCGGTCTTTCACCGCCTTGAGCGTCTGCGCCGAAGCGGCTTGCGCGACGAGAACGAGCATGAACGCAAAAATGCTGATTATTCGATTCATCTGACGACCTCTACACAACGCGTACCGGGACGCGTGCCCCTTTGGCGGATCCGTGAAGCATTTGCACCACCGCCGGACCGACGATCCGTCGATGGACAATGCTAGTTGCTAGCCCTTTGTGCGATCCCCCTGACTGCCGGCATCACAAACCGATCGGGCCGCGAGGTCAAGGGGTTGACGCTTGCCGTCGGCGCGGACGTATATGGCGCCCGGCGCCGCGGTTCCATTGCGCCCGAAAGACCGGATCGAGCCGACGACCATGGCGAAGACACCGAAAGGCCCGCTCAAGCCGGAAACGCGCCTGGTCTCCGCCGGGCGCGACACCAAAGGCCAATATGGCTTCGTCAATCCGGCGGTTTACCATGCATCGACAGTGCTTTACCCGACCGCCGAGGACCAGGTGGCGCACCGCTCGCGCTATCAATATGGCCGCCGCGGAACGCCTACTTCGGAGGCACTTGAACAAGCGCTGGGCGCGCTCGAAGGCGAGGCCTGCGCCGGCGTTGTCCTATTGCCTTCGGGCCTGGCGGCGATTTCGACCGCGCTCCTCTCGGTCGCCGGTTCCGGTGACCACATCCTGGTCACCGACAGCGTCTATCGGCCGACGCGCAACTTCTGCGAAAGCGTGTTCAAGCGCATGGGCGTCACCACCACCTATTACGACCCGCTGATCGGCGCCGACATCGCGAAATTGTTCAAGCCGAACACCAAGGCAGTGTTCGTCGAGGCGCCGGGATCGCAAAGCTTCGAGATGCAGGACATTCCGGCCATCGCAAATGTCGCGCACGACAAAGGCGCCGTGGTGCTGATGGACAATACCTGGGCGACGCCGCTTTATTTCCAAGCTTTCGACAAAGGCGTCGATTTGTCGATCCAGGCCGGCACCAAATATATCGGCGGCCATTCCGACATCATGTTCGGCTGCGTATCGGCCAACGCGAAGACCTATGGCAAGCTCAAAGAGACAATGAATTTGCTCGGGCTTTGCGTCGGGCCCGACGACATCTTCCTCGCGCTGCGCGGCTTGCGCACCATGGCGGTGCGCCTGGCGCGGCACAACGAATCCGGTTTGCGCGTCGCGCGCTGGCTGGCGCAGCGGCCGGAAGTCGCGCGCGTGCTGCACCCGGCGCTGGAAGACGATCCCGGACACGCCATTTGGAAACGCGACTTCACCGGCGCCTGCGGGCTGTTCAGCGTCGTGTTGAAGCCGATGAGCGAAAAGGCTGTGCACGCCTTCATGAATGAACTCACACTGTTCGGTATGGGATTTTCCTGGGGCGGCTTCGAAAGCCTGGTGATCGTGTTCGATTGCAGCGAATATCGCACGGCGACCAAATGGACGCCGGGCGGCCCGACGCTGCGCTTTCATATCGGATTGGAAGACACCGGCGATCTCATCGCCGATCTCGAACGTGGCTTCGCGGCGATGACTCGCGCGTGATCCCGAAAAGTGGGAACCGTTTTCGGACAAGATCACGCGCCAATAATAAAGCCAAATAAATTTACGCCGGCGCGCCCTGCCCGCCGCTGCGGATGACGAACTGAAGATTGCGCAGATAGACGAAGACGCCGAACGCCTGCCCGACGATGAACACCGGGTCGCGGCGGTAGATGGCGTAGCCGAGCAGCATGATCCCACCGCCGATGGAGAATACCCAGAACGCAGTCGGCACCACGCTCTTGCCGGCACGCTCGGAAGCGATCCACTGCACTACAAAGCGCATGGCGAACAAGAGTTGCGCCACATAGCCGATCAGGATGCCCCAGTCGGCATTGCCGATGAACACGTCTTGCAGATAGCCGCCGACGGAGCGCGTGATGTCGATCAACATAAATTTAGTCCTCTTCAATCTCCGGAATTCGTTTTCGGCGGCGGATCAGCCACCACACGCCGGCGAGATCGAGGATGCCGATCCACAGCCGGTCCCACATCCCATAATTCGACACACCGGAGGCGCGCGGCCGGTCGACCACATCGACATAGCCGATTGAATAGCCGTCGCGTTTCACCAGCGCCGGCAGAAATCGGTGCAAGCCGTCGAAATAGGGCAAGCTCAGAAACACTTCGCGCGGGAACGCCTTGAGCCCGCAGCCGGTGTCGCGGGTGCCGTCGCGCAAGACCGCACCGCGCACCGCATTGGCGATGCGCGATTGGAATTTCTTGAAGCCACTCGACTTGCGCTTGACCCGCTGGCCGGCGATCAGGCCGACACGCGGTGCGCCCGCTTCGAGCGCGCGCAACAGCGCTGGAATAAAGGCCGGATCGTTCTGCCCATCGCCGTCGAGCGTCACGATCAGCGGCGCGCGCGCCGCCTTGACGCCGGTGCGCACCGCCGCCGATTGACCGCAGGATTGCTTGTGGTGCACCCGGCGTAGAAAGGTGTGTTGCCCCATCAGCCGCTTGAGCTCGGCGTCGGTGCCGTCGCTCGAGCCGTCATTGACGTAGACGATCTCGAACGGCCATTGCTCGCCGAGCGCCTGGGCGATTTCGGCGACCAGCCCCGCGATATTGCCGGCTTCGTTGCGCACCGGCACCACGACGGCAACCGCTGGATTATTGCTGTTCATTCTTGAGGTCCCGCCGGCCGGCCAGGCGCCGACTGCGCCCGCTTCTTATTCAGACAAGAGAGCGCGCGCAACGGCCTTGATCCGCCTGAGCGAAGGCCCCGGTTTCTGGTGCAAAACGCCGTCCGCGCCGATCGAAAAGCCCAAGGACCGCAGGGCGAACCAGCGCCGGACCAACAATGCGCCGACAACGCCGACCGCGGCGCCCGCCAGCACGTCGCTCGGGAAATGCGCGGTCACCACGACCCGGCTCACCGCGATCAGCAGCGCATAGACCCACAACACGGTGCGCGCGCGCGGCCACAGCGTGCCGAACGCGACCAGCACCGAGAACGCGGTGGCGGCATGGCCGGACGGCAGGCTGGCATAGGCGGCCGGCCAGCTGAATGGGTGAAACTGATAAGGATCGAGGCTACCGCCGACCCCTGGCCGCGCCCGGCCGAAAATATGTTTGATCAGGTTCAAGACTATGCCGGGCACGGCGATGGCGGCGAACAGGAAGCCGACGCGCACCGTCACGGCAGTGAGCACCAGTTGCGGCATTCGCGGCAGGCTGGGCAGCGCGGCCAGCACCAGAAACAAAATACCGAGCGGCCAGAGGAACCAGCCGGATTTGCCGAAGTCGGTGATCTGTTCGAAGAACCAAACGATAAAGCGCGGCAGATGACCGACCCCGCGGATGGCGGCGGCATCGATCAGGAACATCGTCAGGAGGAAAACCAGCAGCGCCACGCCGCCGACGGCGGCGATCTGCTGCAATGTCATGGGCCACGGGTTTTCCGTGTGCGTGCGGACCGGCCGCGCCAGCGCCGCAAGACTCGCGGCCGCATTGCCAACGGCGCGGCGCACCGTCAATTGCGCGCCGCTCGCATAAGAATCCGTTTTGCCGGCCGCGCTCATGGGTTTTCCACCGAGCGGAACACGGTGAGCATCACCGGCCGCCCGATGCTGATATTATAGCCATTGACGCGCTGGCTGAGCGCGTAATGCAGGCCGATGGCATCCGCCCGCTGCACGAAGCTGCGCTCGCTGCGCGCGTCGATCAACGCGAAGCGGCACGCGCCTTTCGCCAAGAATTCGGCGGCGCCGGCGCCGTCGGTGAAGCGGGTGTCGGTGCCGAGCAGAAACACCAGGCTCGGCTCTTCGTAGTAACCCGTGGTGGCGACGCGCGGCTCCACGCAATCGCCGTTGCGCAGTTCCGCGGCGATCAGCTCGCTCGGAAACAGCGCCGGCAGCGATGGGAACGTCACGGCATATACCGCGATGGCGATCAGCACCGAGGCGACCATGCCGCGCAACAGCGAGCGCTCGGGCCCGTCCACTTCGTAGAGCCACCAGGCGAACAGACCGAAGACCGTGGCCGCCGCCGCAAACGGCCACGCGACGATGCCGAGGTCGCGGCCGACGATAATGAACAGCAGCACGACGCCGATGGCGATCGCCGCCGGAAAGATGAACCAGCCGGCGGTGCCGCGCACCAGCCAGCGTTTGGTGACGAGGCCGCCGCCTTCGAGGATGCCGGCGATGAGGATCGCGATCGCCGGATAAAGCGGCAGCACGTAATGCGGCAGTTTCGTCACCACCGCCTCGAACACCGCCCAGGACGGCAGCAGCCAAGCCAAGAGGAAACGCGCGCCCGGCTCGTGCCGCGCCTGCCAGACGCGTGGCGCGGCAAGCCCGGCGAGGATCGAGCCCGGCCAGAACGTCACCCAGAACAGAAGAAAGTAAAGCCCCGGCGGCGCCCCGTGCGACTCCTGTCCGCCGACGATCTTGGCCAGCATGTCCTCGCCGACCGACTGCGTGAAGAAACCACCGCCAGATTTGACCAGGATGGCGACGAACCAAGGCAGTACCAAGAGCAGCAGCCAGGCGAAGCCGGCGACCGGGCGCAGCGACCAGATCCAGCGGGCCGAGCGGTCGGCGATCGACAGCGTCAGCGCGGCGAGCGTCACGAACATCAGGATCAACGGCCCCTTGATCAGCACGCCGGCGGCGAGCGCCGTCCACAGAATTGCCGGCAGCCGCCAGCCGACGGCAACGTCCGGCGTGCGTCGGCTCATCAGATAAACGCGCGCCATGGCGCCCATTGCCGCAACTGAGGTGAACAGCAACATGGCGTCGGTCTTGGCGAGCCGTGCCTCGACGCCGAGCAGCACCGAACTCGCCATCATCAGCGCCGCAAGAAGCGCGGTGCGCCGGGAAACGAAAGCGAGCGCGGTCCAATAGGTGAGCAGCACCGCGCCGATGGCGCCGAATAGCGACGGCAGCCGGTAGAGCCAGATGGTGGTGCGCGCCTGCGGCACGCCGGCCGCCTCGCCCGCCTTCACGGCCAATGCCTGCAGCCAATAAATGCCGACCGGCTTCTTGTAGCGGACCTCGTCCTGGAAGCGGATATCGACGTATTGACCGGTCTCCAGCATCTGCTTGGTGGCCTGCGCGAAGCGCGCCTCGTCGCGGTCGACCGGCGGAATCTGGAAAAAGCCGGGCAGGAAGGCGATCAGCGAAAAGACCACCAGCAGCAAGGCCGCGCGGCTATGCGAGGCGCTGGCATAGTCGAGCGCCGCCGCCGGACCGCGCGCCGGGTGCGGGTTTTGCCGCGCGTCAGGTGTGGCCGTGCTCATTTCGCTCTAGGGGGCTGATTCCGCGCATTACGGCGGACCATAGGCCCAAGCGTAAGCCCTGTCATTCCGGGGACTTAGACTAAGGTTATTGCAGACGGATGCTGACGCTGTCGGTTGAGCCGCGGGCGTCCATGACGGTGAGCCGGGCAAAGCCCGGGCCGTCGGGCCTAAAGAATACGGTACGGCGGCCGCCTTGGCTTTTCAGCGGCACGCCATTGACCATGACGGTGAGCGGCGCTGCGCCGCCGGCGATCTTGAGCGCGACCGGCTCGGGCGCAGCGCCTTTGGCAAGCTCCAAGCGCGCGCCGTCGGGCGGGAACATGATGCGCGGCGGCTCGGTCGCGGCTTGCGCTTCGCCGTCGGCGGTGAAATGGCGCAGCGGCGGCGGCAATTTCGCGTTGGTCGCAAATACCGCGCCCTTGGGCGCTGGCGCGAGCGGGGCCGGCGCATTGCCGCTGCGTGCAAAGGCGTCGAACAAAATGGGCGCCGCGGCGGCGCGGCCGTAAAGCCCGGGCACCGGCGCGCCGTCGGCGCGGCCGACCCAGACGCCGACCGTCATGCGGCCATCGAAGCCGACCGCCCAGGCATCGCGATAGCCATAGGACGTGCCGGTCTTGTAAGCGATGCGGCCGGGCATCGCGTTGTCTGGCGGCGGCGCGCCGATGAGAATATTGCCGACATACCAGGCGCCGACCGGATCGAGCAGCCGGCCCGGATTTTGCGCGATGTCGCCTTCCCGCTCGATCAGCGGTACCGCCGCGCCCATGCGCGCGAGTCCGACATAGAGCATCGTCAGGTCGCACAATTTGATGCCGACGCCGCCGAGCCCCATGGCGAGCCCGGGCGCCTCGCCCTTGGGCAGCACCAGCGCCGCGCCGGTCTGCGTCAGCCGCGCTCTGAGCCGGTTGACGCCGACTTTGCTCAGTACCGCAATGGCGGGAACGTTGAGCGACATTTGCAGCGCGCGGCGCACGCTCACCGTGCCCTGGAAGGTGAGATCGAAATTCTCCGGCGTGTAGTTTCCGTAGCGCACCGGCCGGTCGTCGATCAAAGTTTCCGGGTGCAGCAGCCCGTCCTCGAAGGCGAGGCCGTAAATGAACGGTTTCAAGGTCGAGCCGGGCGAGCGCAGCGCTTGCGTCATGTCCACCTGGCCGGCGCGGCTTTCGTCGAAATAATCGGCATTTCCGACGCGCGCGAGCACCTCGCCGGTCTCGTTATCGACCGCGAGGATGGCGACGGAAATCTTCGGACCCAACGCGCGCGCCCGCTCCAGCGCCAGTTCCTGCAAGGTTTTCTGCAACGTAGCGTCAATGGTGAGCCGGTGCAGGCGGACTTTCGGTTCGGCCGCGACCACTTGGTCGGCGACATGCGGCGCCAGCACCGGCAGCGGCTTGCGGGCGTGCGGGACGCTTGCGGCCTTGGCGCGGGCGATTTCGTCGCGCGGCACGACCCCGGCCGCCGCCGCACGGTCGAGCACGCGATTGCGCGCCGCGCGCGCGGCGTCCGGATAGCGGTCGGGCCGGCGCAATTCGGGCGATTGCGGCAGCGCCACCAAAAGCGCGGCCTCGGCCAGCGTGAGTTTTTTCGGCTCCTTGCCGAAATAGGCGAGCGACGCCGCGCGCACGCCTTCAAGATTGCCGCCGTAAGGCGCAAGCGTCAGATAAAGCGACAAAATTTGCTTTTTGCTCAACTCGTGTTCGAGCTCGAGCGCGCGCGTCATCTGGCGCAGTTTGGCGCCGAGACTGCGGTGCTCGCGCGGCTCCAGCAGGCGCGCCACCTGCATGGTGAGGGTGGAGCCACCCGACACGATGTGCCCGCTGGTGACGAACTGAAACGCGGCGCGGCCGAGCGCCAAGATATCGACGCCGCGATGCTCATAGAAGCGCTTATCCTCATAGGCGAACAAAAGCTTGAGGAAACGCGGATCGACGTCTTTCTCCGTCGCCGGCAGCCGCCAGCGTCCTTCCGAGGTGGCATAGGCGCGCAACAGTCTGCCGGAGCGATCGAGCACCACGTGCGAGGTCTCGAGGTCCTGGCCGAGCGGCGGGCGTCCGAGCGAATAGACCCAGGCGGTGCCGGCGAGCGCGGTCAAGAACGCCGCGCCGGCAAGAGCCGCCAAAGTGAGACGCCAGGGTTTCATTTTGCCGCCGTCACCTCGATCTTGCCCGTCGCGGTGCGCCCGAAACGGTCGGGCCGGTACATGTCCTCGACCATCGCCTGCGGCAGCACGTAGCTGCCCGGCGACACCGCGCGCACCACATAGGCCACCGTAAACACCGGCGTCGACTGCTCGGATCGGTCGAAGGCCGCGGTGAAACGGTCGTCGCGGAACTCGCTGTTCACGGGCGCAACCGCGTTGGCGATCCAGGCGAGCGTTCCCGTATCGCCGGACGAGACCAGGCGCGGATTGTCGATCTCAAAGCCGGCCGGCAGATAATCGGCGACGATGACGCGGCCGAACTGCGGCTGCGGTTCGGTCATTTTCAGCACCACCACGAAGCGCTGGTTCTGCTTGGCGTTGGTCGCATCGGCCGGCTCGCCGTCGAGCGTGAAATAATTGCGCTCGATCTTGAAGCCGCGCTCGGCGGCGGGCTCCGGCGTCGTCGGCGAGCCGGAAACCGATACCACCGCCTGCACCGCGCCGGCGCCTTTGTTGGTCACCGCCAGCGGCGCGTCGAGTTCGTCGGCGCGCAGGCTGCGGTAGAATGCGCCTTGCCTGGCCTCACCGTTGACGACAAGCGCGATGGCGTTCACCTCTCTGGCCAGCGCGCGGGCGGCGAGCACCAGCCAAGCATCCTCCTGCGTCGAGGTGCGGCTCACCAGCGCCCGGGCGGCGTCGATGCGCACGACCGCGCCGTCGATGGTCTTTTGCGGCGCGCGGCCTTCCGCGGCGAGCGTTACCAGCGCGGCACTGTCACGCAAGGCCGAGCCGTAATCGGCACGGCCGAGATCGAGCTTGGGCTGCGGCGAGATGGCGTTAAGGGCTGCGAGATAGACGCGGTCGGCGCGCGCCTTGTCGCCGAGCATGGCGAGCGCCGCGGCGATTTGCGCCTTGGCGATCGGCGTCGCGATCTCGCCGAGCTTGGTGTCGGCGATGTAGCGCAGGTCGCCGACGGGAGCTGCGCCGTTGCGCGCCAGCACGTAGAGCGCATAGGAGAGATCGCGGCCGCCGTTCTTGCTCGAATCGGCGGCGGCGCCGACGAAATTGCGCAAGCGGTCGAGCGCCAGCGTGAAGGCCGCCTGCGGCACCTCGAATTTGCGCTCGCGCGCGCGGGTGAGGAAATCGGTGACGTAGGCATCGAGCCAGGGATCGTTGCCGCCGACCGACCACAGCCCGAACGAGCCGTTCGAGTCCTGCCGCGCCAAGAGACGCTGGATGGTGTCCTTGATGCGCGCGTCGATGTCGCCGTCGAGCGCGAGCTTGGCTTGGGCTGCGAGCTCATTGACATAAAGCATGGCCACCGCGCGGCTGGTGAGTTGCTCGGAACAGCCGAACGGATAGCGATCGAGTTCGCCCAGCAGCGTGGCGATATCGAGCGAGGCGGAGATCGCGACCGACACGCCGACGCGGCCGGTGCCCGGCACGAAATCGGCGAACATGTCCTTCGACAGCGTCAGCGTTTCGCCCGGCGCCAGCGCCCGCACGGTGCGACGGGTCAGGATCTGGTTGGCCGGCCGCACGTCGAGCGCGTAGCTGCGCTCGAGCGTGAAATTGTTCGGCCCGCTCACGCTCACTTTGACCGTGCTCGGCCCGGCGCCCGACGCGGAGACCGGCACCGTGACATGGTCGCGCTGCTTGGCGGCGAGCTTGAGGGTGAACGGCTTGTCGGCGTCGAGCTTGACGGTGCCCTCGCCGCTTACGGCAATACTATAGTCGCCGGCCGCCCCTTCCACATTGTCGAGTTCGAGCTGCACGGCGCCCTTATCGCCGGTGCGCAAGAAGCGCGGCAGCGTCGCGGTCAGCACCACGGGATCGCGCACGATCACGTCGCCGGACGCCTTGCCGACTTTGTCCTTGCTCCAGGCGACCGCCATCACGCGCACGCTGCCGGCGAAGGCCGGGATGTCGAACGTCAATTGCGCGTTGCCGTCTGAGCCGACGCGCACGATGCCGGAATAAAGCGCCAGCGGCGCCTGCGTCGGCGGCGGGCCGGCAAGCGCCGCGCCCTCGTCGCCGCCGGAGCGGATCGTCCCGCGCACGCCTTGCATGCCGTCGATCAGTTGGCCGTAAAGATCGCGCACTTCGGCGGTGAGCTGGCGCTGGCCGAGATAGTAAGTGTCCGGCGCCGGCGGCTTGTAATTGGTCAGATTGAGAATGCCGACGTCGACGGCGGCGGCGACCACGTAGGCTTCCTCGCCGGCGCTCAAGCCCGCGAGCTTGATCGGCACGTTGAGCGTCGAATCCGGGCGCAGCGTCGCCGGCAGATTCATGTCGAGCGCGAGCGTGCGCTCGTTGCGGTCGATGGAGAACCACTGCACGCCGATGGCGCGGCCGGGCATGCGCTGCGCCGGGGCGTCGAGCGGACGCCGCAGCGTGGCAACGAGATAAGCGCCGGTGCCCCAGTCCTTGCCGACCGTGAGCGGCACGCGAACGGCGCCCGCTTTCACGTCCTGCGATGTACTGGCCACCAGCCGGTCGGTGAATACGTTGAGCGTCAGCCGGCCGGCGGTGCGCGCGGTCACCGAGACGGTCATGGCGTCGCCGGATTTGTAATCCGGTCTATCGAGCGCCACTTCGAGGAGATCGGGCGTATCGGTGCTGGCGTCGGCGTAGAAGCCGGCGTCGAATGTCAGCGACGTAACCGGCCCATTCGGGTCCGCGGTCGAGACTTCCAGGCGGTAGCGGCCCCATTTCACCGGCAGCGAAATGCGCGTCGGCGTTTCGGCCGTGGCGTCGACGCTGCCATTGGCGACGCGCTCGGTGCGCTTGACTGGCTCGTAGTCCCATTGGCCGTTCTGCCGGTACCACTGATACGAGGTTTCGACGCGCAGCAGTTCGTAGCGCAGGCCGCTTTGCGCCATGAGCTTGCCGTCGGGCGCGACCATCGCCAGGTCGAAATCGGCATTGGCGCCGTCGTCGAGCGAGCGGCCGGAGAAAGCCGGCTTGACGCCGATCATCGGCGCCGCGGGTGCGATCGGCAGCGTAATCTTGCGCTCGACCGCGCGGCCGCCGGATTCCGCCATGCTGATCGTGACGGTCGCTTCGAGCGGGCGCGAAGTGGTCGGGATTTTGTCGAGCTTGACCGGGAACGTCGCCTTGCCGGCGGCATCCGTCGCCGGCAGATCGTCGAGCTCCTGGCGCACGTTCGTGACTTCGTCATCCGCCAAGCCAAACGTGTAGCCGGCGTAACCCGGCCGCTCTTTGGCCGCCGAGATGGTCACCGCGCCGGTGAGATCGAGCTTGGAGGCCGGCGCGCCGTAGAGGAAATGCCCGTCGACGCTGAATTGCGCCGAAGCGTCGCGCGGAATCGTCTTCACCGCCGAGGCGAGATCGAATTCGATGCGGTCGGCGACATAATCCTCGACCAGGAAGGTCGCCTCGCCGACCGGCGGACGCTTGGGATCGGTATAAGCGCGCACGCGCCAGGTGCCGGTCGAAGCCGAGGGCACCAGCGGCACGCTCCAGCTATGGCCGCCGAGGCCCTGATCGGCCGCAACGTTGCGCCGATATTCGACGCCGTCCGGCCGCTCCATCACCAGCGTGAGTGGCGCTGGCGCCGCAAAACCCTGCGCGTCGCGCAACAGCGATGTCACGTGCACAATTTCGCCGCTGCGATAGACGCCGCGCTCGGTATAGACAAAGGCGTCGAGCCCGGTCGGCACCTGGCGGCCGCCGACGCCGCGGTCGGAGAGATCGAAGGGCGTCGTCTTCAGGCTGAGGAAGGCATAGTCGGCCTTGTCGGCGGCGACGATCGCGGCCGGCGCCTGGCCGCCCTCCCCGCGCGTCAAACCGGCGGCGAAATGCACGAAGCCGTCTTTGTCGGTCGGCTGGACCGCCAGCACCTCGTTGTCGCGCGCGATGAGCCGCACGGCGACTTGGGCCGCCGGCTCGGCGCTCGCCAGCGAGTGAATAAAGACGTCGATGCCGTCATGCCCGCTATAGGCGGTCAGCCCGAGGTCGGAGACGATGAACCATTGCGTGGCGCGCGCGTCGTAATCGTTGGCGATCAGGTCCTTGGCAAGCGCCGTCATCACATAGACGCCGGGCTTGAGCTCACCGAGCGCGGAATCGACCGGAAAGGCGGTGGTGACTTCGGTGTTGAGCTTGGGCTCGACGGCGAGTTCGCCGCTCCACACTTTGGCGCCGCGCTCATTGGCCAGCCGCTCGGCGTCGTTCTGGCTCAAGTTGCGCTGGAAGTCGTAGCCGAGCACGGTGTCGATGAGATTGCGGTCGCCGACGCGATAGACCGACAGCACGACCGCCTTGGTGTTGACGCTGAGCACCGGAATGCCGCGCTGGCCGGTGCGCGGCAGCACATAGGCCTTGCCGGAAAAGCGCACGAACGGCTTGCGGTCACGCACGAAGATGGTGAAGTCGGCGGACTTCGCCAGCGTCTCGCGCACGGTCGAGGGCAGCCCGGCGCGCAGCGTGATCTGGTAGCGCTCGCCGTGTTTGAGGCCTTCGACGCAAAGCTGCTTGTCAGTGGCCGAAATCGCCGGCTTGTCCTGGCCGGCGAGCGCGACGTAGGGCGAGAAATCGGTGCGCTTACCCGGCAGGTCTTCGGAGAACTGGAAGCAGACACGGGGCGAAATCGCGTCCGAGTCGACGGAGTAATCCAGCAGGCGGAAGCCGTGCTCGCCGCGCAGGCGCTCATATTGGCCGCGCAGGTCGGCGCTCTCGCGCAGATCGAGCGCAAAGCGGAGCGAATCGAGCGCCGGACGCCACAATTTGCGGTCGGCGAGCGTTTGGCCGAGCAGTGTCAAGCTGTCGGCTTCGAGATTACGGTCGTCGGCGCGCTGGTAGGCGATGTAGGCGGCGGTCGAGGCGCGGTCGAGCAACAGCGCCTTCTCGCGCTCGTCGCGCGGCCAGATCTGGCGCACCGAGCGCGCCAGCCGCAGCCAACTTGCCGCGTCATTGGGCGCCACGGTGACCAGTTGGCCGAGCACCGTCATGCCGGTGCGGAAATCGTTTTTCTGGAAGGCGGCGTCGGCGTCGTGCCGCAAGTTCACCGCCGACTTGGTCACGGCGCCGGCGTCGCTCTTGATCTGCGCCTCGAGCTTGATCGCCGCGTCGTCGAGATCGGCGCGTTTGAACGGCTTGTCGGCGGCGAGTGCGGGAATGACGGCAAAAGCAACGAGCGCGGCGGCAAAACCGGCGCGGACGGTAGTGAACATCGGGGAGCCTCCCAGGGCGGGGGCGGAATGCCGCGAAGCGGCGGCCGCCACGATCAGTTCAACGCGCGAAGGTGTCGAGGTCGTGGCCGCCCGATGAACGAACTGTGGGCGGACTCAAGATGTGGCTCGATGCACGCGGTCGTGCTTTCCGAGAGCGTAACGAACCGTCCGCCCAAGGCGCTAGTCGAAATTTTTGAGAAGTTGGATTAATTACTGTAGCAATCTGCCCTAAATTATTATTTTAACTGGTAAAAATGCGATTATGCTGCACCGGGCAGACGCGCCATTGGCTGCGCCATTTCGAGCGCGCGCGCGGCCCGCAACACCAGTTTGTCGGCGCGCAAGGCGCCGACGATCTGCACGCCCATCGGCAATCCGTTGCCGGCAAGCCCACAAGGCATGGAGACCGCCGGCTGCTGCGTCAGATTGAACGGATAGGTGTAAGGCGACCAATTGATCCAGTCGTCGCCGAATTCGCCGGTGTCGGGCACGACCAGGCCGGCTTTGAGCGCGGTGATCGGCATGGTCGGCGTCAGCAGCAGATCGTAGCGCTCGTGGAAGCGCAACATCGCCTGGTGCAGCTCGTTGCGCGCGTAATAAGCGGACACGTAATCGCCGACCGAGAAGCGCCGGCCGCGCTCGGCCATCGCGCGCAGGCCGGGATCGATCTCGCCGCGGCGCCCCGGTGCGACGGCCTCGACCAGGCCGGTCATCACCGGCCACCACATCTTGCGGATCAGGTCTGAGGTATCGCCGAGCGGCGGATCGGCCTCCTCGACCAAGGCGCCCTGCTCTTCTAAGGCGCGCGCGGCTTGGCGCACGGCCGCCTCGATCTGCGGGTCGAGCAGCTTCACATGGCCGGGTCCTTGGCCGAGCCGCGGTGACAGCGCGACGCGCAGGCCGCGCACGCCCTCGTCGAGGCCGGCGGTGAAATCCGGCGCCGGCGCATTCCACGCCGCCATATCGCGCGCGTCCGGCTGCGCGATCACCGACAGCATCAGCGCGGCATCGGCGACGGTGCGGGCGATCGGCCCCTGATGCGCAAGCACGTTGAGCATCGACGGCGGATAGACCGGCACCTGGCCGAAACTCGGCTTCATGCCGACAACGCCGGTAAACGCCGCCGGAATGCGCAACGAGCCGGCGCCGTCGGTGCCGAGATGCAGCACGCCGAGGCCGAGCAGCGCCGCCACCGCCCCGCCGCCGGTCGAGCCGCCCGGCGTGTAGTCCGGATTCCACGGATTGCGCGTGATACCGGTGAACGGGCTGTGGCAGACGCCGATCCAGCCATGCTCAGGCAGACAAGTCTTGCCGAGGATGACGGCGCCTTGCTCGCGCAGCCGCGTGACCGCGGGCGCGTCGGCGGTAGCCGCATTTGGGTCGCTCGTCTTCGCGCCGCGCCGGTTGGGCAGGCCCTTGACCGGGACATTGTCCTTGATGGTGGCCGGCAGACCGTCGACGGCGCCGAGCGGGCGCCCCGCGCGCCAGCGCGCCTCCGACTGGGCGGCCTGCGTCAACGCGCTTTTCGCCGCGATGACGGCAAAAGCATTGAGCGCGGCATGAAGGCCAATACGCTCGAGGCAGTCGCGCGCCACCTCGACCGGCGACACGGCGCCGCGCCGGTAAAGTTGCGTCAGTTCTGCGCCGCTTAGGTCTGCAATGGCGGTCATGGCGGGGCCTCGAGGGGCAGGTTAGCCGCAGCTCGCCGCCCGCGCACCTTTCATTCAGCCCGCGGCGCGGGTAAAGCTTGCGCTAGGCTTGACCCCGTAGCTCAGCCGGATAGAGCACCAGCCTTCTAAGCTGGGGGTCGCTGGTTCGAATCCAGCCGGGGTCGCCAAATTACTTCAATGTTTTGTGGGATTTAGCCCACCGCGCCATTGCACAGACGGGATGCGGGAAAACTCAACTTTAAGGAGTTTGGCACACCTATAGCGGCACGCTGAAGACCCGCTTTTCGCTATTGCAATGCCCTGAAGCCAATGCCCGCGTCCGCCGCCAAATCGTCCGCTAAACCCGCCGCCAGTCCCGGCGTCAAGGCCCCGCCGCTCGCGCCCGGCGCCGCCCCGCTCTGCTACGTGGTCGACGAGGACGCCAGCATCCGGCATTTTCTGGCGCTGGTGCTGCACGGCTCCGGGATCGACAGCGTCGAATTCGCCGACGGCGCGGCCTTGCGCCAGGCGGCGGAAGAACGCGTTCCGGATCTCATTTTCCACAACATCGCGCTCGACTCCGGCGACGCCATCGATTCGATGGCCGCGCTCGGCGCGCGCGGATTTGCCGGCGCCGTGCAACTGACCAGCGGCCGCGGCGCCGCGGTGCTCGAGCACGTCAAAAGCATCGGCGCCGAGCACAAGCTCAATATGCTGCCGGTGCTCAAGAAACCATACGAAACCGAGGCGATCGGCAAGATCATCCGGGAGCTCAAGCTCGGCATGTCGGTGGCCACCACCAAAATCGAACTCGAGCAAGCGCTCGCCAATAAATGGATCGAGTTCTGGTATCAGCCGAAGATCGACCTACGCAAAAAACGGCTCGCTGGCGCCGAGACTTACGCCCGCGCCCGCCATCCGCAACACGGCGTCCTGATGCCCAGCGCATTCATGCCTGGAGCGGGGGAAGCGAGCCTCATCAAACTGTCGGAGTTGGTCTTGGCCAGCGCGCTGAAGACCGGCGTCATTTTTTCCAAGCTCGGCGTCAATATCCCGCTCACCGTCAACATTCACCCCGACGCGTTCGCCAAGCTGCCGGTCGAGGACATCGTCAAGACGCACCGGCCGGGCACCGAGACATGGCCCGGCCTGATCGTCGATATGCGCGAGGAAGACATCATTTCCGACCTCAAGCTTGCCGGCGAGATCGCCAAGCGGCTGGCGCCGCTCAATCTGCGGCTCGCCATCGACGAATTCGGCGCCGGTTACGCGGCGCTGGCGCGGTTGGAGCAAATGCCTTTCGCCGAACTCAAGCTCGCGCGCAAATACATCGCCGACTGCGGCACCGACCGCGTCAACATGCCGTTATGTAAATCGGTGATCGACCTCGCCCATAGCCACCGGGCGAGCGCGGCGGGCGTGGGCATCGAAAAGGCCGCCGACGCCGTGGCACTGGTGAGCCTAGGCTGCGATTACGGCCAGGGTTTCCTGCTCGGCCAGCCGATGCCGGAAGAGCGCTTTATCGCGCTGCTGCGCCAGCGCGCGGGCGCGACCTCGCGCGAAGCCGCGGTTGCGCGTTGAGGCTCAGTGGGTCCAGGCGTCGCGGCGTTTGAACGAGAAATTGTCCGAATAGGACATGCCGTGGCGCACGTGCGGCAGCTCCTCGGTCACTTGATAGGCGATGCCGTGGCGCTCGCAATAGGCGATCGCCTCTTCCTTGGTGTGGAAGCGCAGGCGCACCTGCTGGCGCATGTCACCGGAGGAGGTCCAGCCCATCAGCGGCTCCACCGTGCGCGGGGTCTCCGGCTCGAAATCGAGAGCCCAGTCCTTGGTCTTGGCGCGGCCCGACTGCATGGCGGTTTTCGCCGGCTTGTAGATGCGTGCGGTCATGTTGCTATGCCGATTTGCTAGATGGCGCGAAACGCGACCGTATTAAGGCCAAGGCGGCCGGCTGGCAATGCGCAAAGCGGCGCAACCGAGGTTCCCGGTAGGCATAAGCCCGGCAAAAGCCATGGATAAACGGCCCTGTCGGTAGCCGGGGAAGCGCTTACCGATCGGCGAAAGGGATAATAAGAAAACCCCGGGCGGTTTCCCGCCGGGGGCTTTGGGCGTATTCAACTCGGGCGACGATCGGCGCACTAAACGCCCATGAGGTTCTGCCTGACACGCTCGATGACATCGTCCCAGTTGTTCGGGTGCATCTGCCGGTAAATCTTTGCGGTCGGGTACCAGGGGCAATCGGTGCGCTCCAACAGGTAACGCCAGTCGCTATCGAATCGATTCAAAATCCAGATCGGTTTTCCCATCGCGCCCGCCAAATGTGCGGTCGACGTATCGACCGTGACAATCAAATCCAGATTGTCCATGAGCGCCGCCGTATCGGAGAAGTCATTCAGCTCATTGGTAAAATCGACGATGCGCGGGCCATACTACCCTTCCTGCTGCTTGCGTTGTGCTGTAGAATGCGCCTGCGTCTCTTCGCTAGTTATCCTCTCGAGTTTGGCGAAGAACCCTTCGACTGCGTTGAGCCAACACGGAGGTCGGTGTGCAGTGGAACGTCCAGCGGTTGCCTGGCCACGGGGTCGCACCCTGGCGTGTTTCTGCGTCGCGTAGTTGTCGACTGGCGTGGATCGCCTTTCGTGCCGGTACTTGGCCTCGACGGTTTGAGGGCGTCGTGGTGCCGATCGTGCTGCATGTTGCGACCGATACGTTCCGTCGAGACTTGAGGGCAGCGTACAGCGTTTCTCGTGGCGCTTATGTCGTCGTCATCGTCCCGTCCACCCCTCTTCATCCGCATACCTTTCTCCTTTCTTTCTCGCCTGGATTTGGCTCTTCTAGCGGTACATGCTGGGTCGACATAGAGGCCGACGATATCTCGCCGTTTGTCTACTTTTTGTCTTTCTTTTTAGAGCTTTTATTATTTAATGTGCGCAATGTTGTTGCATCAAATGTCCCTGACCTTCTACGACACCGTTAGACCGAAGCTCGGCGAACATTGTCAGAGCGGCTTCGATTTCATTTTTGAATATCTTCGGAAGACACATAAGCCATTTATTTTAGAGACTGGCTGCGCAAGAAAAGAAGACAACTGGCTTGGCGACGGATTAAGCAGCCTATTGTTTGATCGATACGTTCAGGAACATGGTGGCAAGTTCATCACCGTCGATATTTCAGAAGAAAGCGTCAATTTCTGCAAAAGTCACGTCTCAAATTAAACTCAAGTCGTTCTCGGCGACAGCGTAAAATGTCTTTCTCAGCTCAATCAGAAACTTCTCCAGACCAACGAAAAGATCGATCTACTATATTTGGACAGTATGGATGCTCCCCGTGATAGACCGGAAATCGTCTTTCAATCCGCGGTTCACCACTTATACGAGTTCATTACAATCAGTCGATCTCTCAAAGTGGGAGCGCTCGTTTGCGTTGATGACAACTGGGTCAAAGGCAACCAACTCGATGGTAATGGAAAAATTCTTGCGAACTACTTCGACAAAATCGGCAATCTGCCAATAAAAATCGGATATCAAATGATTTGGAACTTTTCATAGCAGCTGCACATTCGGCCCGATCAAAAAGACGCAAGCTCTTGCGCAACTCACCGATCGGGAAAATGAATAGCGAAGAGATTTCGGCTACTTATGCGCAAAAAATTGAGATACGAACACGCTCAACCCGACAATTATGAAGAATATGCCGATAGCGTGCTTTGCACGCGACGAAATGATAGGAGCGTGAAACTCGCTTGCCTTCAATTCCCGATTTCCAACAACGATTAGAATTGCTCCGACAACGCCAAGCGCCACGAAAATGAGAGTTTGTGTCGTTTCAAACATGTCAGGGAAACTCGCCGAATTCTTCAATCAGTCTCTGACATCCATCGCGTAATAACGCCAATGTACGGCCTGCGCGCATCCATTAGTTCACCCAAAATAGAGATGCAAGCGATTTCCGCCAAACATTGCCGCGAGTCAAAATCCGGCAATATTGTGCTCGAAATCCGCTTCGTACGAACACTCGACCGCCTAAGCGGCGGTGGCTTGCCGACTTCGTCGCCCGTCGCGCTGCCAGCGCGGCTGAAAAGGGAGCGGGGGTAGCGTCTCGCTATATCGATTTGCTCAACAGATCCTGCCTGACGCACCGAACCACATCGTCCCAATCGTTTGGGCGCGCCTGCCTACAGATTTTTGCGGTCGGGTACCATAGGCTATCAGCAGCGCTTCCAACAGGTAACGCCAGTCGCTCTCGAATCGAACCAAAATCCAGACCGGTTTTCCTAGCGCGCCCGCCAGGTGCGCGGTCGACGTATCGACAGTGACAATAAGGTCAAGATTGTCCATCAATGCCGCCGTATCCGCAAAGTCGTCCAACTCGTTCGTGAAATCGATAATGGCGGGGCCATCCCAGTTCTGGCTAACTAATTCGGCCAGTTCTGCTTCTGCAAGTTTGCCCTTCTGCAAGCTGAAAAATTCGACGTCAACGCCCTTTAGCGCAGCAAGCTTAGCCAAGGGCACATTTCTCCGCTCGTTAACGCGCCATAACATGCGGCTGGGTCGGACGATATCCGCCAGACCAGACAAGCCCAACTCTTGGCCTTCTGCGCACACCAAGCTTCTCTTTCCAGTAATTCGATTTGCCCGGGTCACTTCGAAGATAGGGCACGTCGTTTGGTATGGTCTCTAGGGTCGTCTTGAATGCCAAAGGCAAGCTCATTAACGGACATTGATAATCAAACGCCGGCAGCGGATTGCCGGCCTCAATCAGCTCCGTCACACCCGCTAATGTCGAGAAAACTCGCAAAAGTGGTTTCTGTACCTCCAATATGACCCTGGCGCCTAACTCCGCAGCCAACTTAGCGTATCGACAAAACAGAATTGAGTTGCCAAGGCCCTGTTCGCTGTAGAGCAGAATTGTCTTCCCAGCCAACGATTCGTTTCCCAGCCATAATGGCTGAGAGAACTGTTTGATTGTTGATCTCTGTTGCTTGGTCTTCCATCGCCATTCATGCTCCTTCCACCCTTGCTCGAAGTCGCCAACAAGCAACAGTTCCAACGATCTATTGTAGCGCGCGTGAGCGTCATTAGGTCGTAATCGCAACCGCCCGATTAAAATCAGCAACCGCCGGTCCACTTTCATCATTAGATGGAAGAGAAAGCCACGGCTGTTGTAGGCTGCTGCGAGATCGGGCTCGAGCGACAGCGCCTTGTCGTAAGCCGCCAAGGCATCATCATAGCGCTGCAGGTCGCTTAATAGATTGCCGCGGCCAAGCCAGGCGCTCGCCAGATCGGGCGCGAGTTCGAGTGCTTTATCGTATGCCGAATTGGCCTCGTCATAGCGCTTGAGCTCGTAAAAAACGTTACCGCGGCCAAGCCAAGCGGCTGCAAGATCCGGTTTGATTGTCAACGCGCGATCGTAATCGGCAAGAGCCTCGTCGTAACGGCCCGCCTCGTTGAAAACATTGCCGCGCCCGAGCCAGGCATCCGCCAGCTCGGGCTTGAGCGAGAGCGCCCTGTCGTAGCGAGAAGCGGCGTCCTCGAAATGCCTGGCTTGATAGTGGACATTGGCGGCGCCGAGCCACGCATCCGCCAACCCGGCATCAAGCGACAATGCCGCGTCGTAATCGGCGAGCGCTTCGTCGTAGCGCTTCATTCGATAAAGGACATTGCCGCGGCTGAATCGCGGTATTGCCGCGTTGGGGCGCAACGACAATGCTTTCTCATACTGAGCCAAAGCTTCGGCCAGACGTTTTGTTTGCAAATAGACGTTGCCACGACCGACATAGGCGGCCTCCAGGTCGGGCTTGAGCTGCAAGGCCTTCTCGTAGGCGGAAAGCGCGTCGTCGTAGCGCGCGAGATCGGTCAAGGCATGGCCGCGGCCGAGCCAGCCGTCGGCGAGATCGGGGGCAATGCGCAGCGCCGCATCATAGGCGACCAACGCTTCCGCAGGCGATTCGAGTTCACAGAGAGCATTCCCCTTACCGACGTGAGCGGGGGCAAAGCGGGCATCGAGTCTTAAAGCTGCATCGAATGCGTCGCTGGCCTCACGAAATCGGCGAAGCTCGGAAAGCGCCGCACCCCGATTGTAGATGCTAAGAATGTTGCTTGCGTTGAGCGCGAGCGCTCGATCCAAATAGCCGAGCGCTTCTGCATGGCGACCGAGCGCCATGAGGATGAGAGCGTAGTTGCTTAAGGCCGCTTCATGCTGCGGATTGAGGCGCACGGTCCGGGCCGCGTAAGGCTCCGCCTCGGCGTGCCGGCTTTGCATTAGCAAGACGATGACGAGAAGGAGCAGGCTATCGAAATGGTCCGGCTGCGCCTTCAGAATGCGGCGTAGAGCCCTCTCCGCCTCCGGGAGCTTGTTGTTCTGGAAAAGCCTGAGCGCGCTGAGAAACGGTCCAGGGTTAGAATTCATCGCGCAACCTAATCTGGCGGCTTAGTAGAATGGCCCGAGCTCAAGCTTTGTCCGATGGGTCGGTCTCGGCCATAGCCTTCTTTGGCGAGTAAGTACATATCCCCGGACTTCGCGCCGCCAGACTTTATGCAGCCAGACTTTATGCAGGCAGACTCGGCGCGGCATCGGTCAATACGTCGACGGCGCGCGATGTCCGTTGAGAAGCAAAAACCCCCGGCAGTTTCCCGCCGGGGGCTGTTGTTCAAGCGTACTTCACTTTGATCAGGTGATCAGGGCATGAAGTTCCGCTGCACGCGGATCATGCCGGAGACCCAGTCTTGATTGTTAGTCGTCGAGGCCGACGCCGGTATCGGCCCCGTTCATTTTGTTGTAGAGAACTTCGAGGCTCAGATCGAGGTTTTCAACCGGCGTCCACACCGTGCGGGAGCCGATCTGCCACAGCGACCAGCTGGCATCGTTATAGCCAAGCCAAAAGCTCGCCGATCCCACGCCGGTGTCGTAACTGACATGGCCGTAGTCACCCCACAGCGAAGTTCTCCAGTTGGGGTTCCAATGGTGCTCGATACCCCCGGTGAACGCCCAAGCCTTGGTCAGGCTCAAGGATTGGCGGTGGTGCCGGAGTTCGTAACCACGGCGTCATACGTCGGGCCGAATGCAGGGCTTCCGTGTGGGGTAACCCGAGGTCACAGTCTGCAAGGTACCGGTGCCGTTGTTGCCGGTGAGGTAGCGCAGGGCACCTTCCGTATAGGTCACCTGACCTATGATGTTGTCCCCCTTGCCGAGTTGCGGCAGGTTGACCTTCAGGCCGCCGCCGATGGCCCAGCCAACCTCGTCGCTGGGATGACCGAGAGTAGGATTCCAATCCTGGGCATTAACTTGGTGGATGGCACCCATGATTTGCGCACTGCCCCAAGCCTGGTCAACGCGCAGGTTAGCTACGAAGTCGGGCCACTGTGTCTGGGCATAAGCCGTAATAGAGCCGATGCCGTTGCGTTCGGACGATGGGTCCTCGACGGACAGCGAAGCCGACATCCCGTTGCCGAACTGAGCCGTATAAGCCCACACCTCGACGCCGTTGCCACCTTCGTTGGTGCCCCAATACACGGTCGTGTTGGTGTAGGGCATCGTGTCGAAGTCGAAGAACGTATCCGTCTTACCGAAGGTGAAGCCGGCAAACTGGACGTACGCCGCATAAGCGTAAATGCGGACATAGGCCGAATCGCCGTTGGCATTATTCGGAGCCGGGAAGGCCGAGTTCGATGTACCGCTATTGTCGCTCGTGGCCGCAATGGCCAAATACGCCCGCAGTGTGCCGTATTCGGTTTGGCTGCGAGCATCGGCAGTCAGGTACGAGCGCGTCCGCCAGTCACTCCAAGACTCGTTGCGATTATTAAGATGGAGCGTACCCGGGACAGAGCCCGAGCCGCCCATGTTCATGTCCACTTCGGACCGAACAGCGCCGCCGATCTTGATGCAGGTATCGGTGCCAGGCATGTAATAGAACCCCGCACCATACAGACTGCAAATCTTCACGTACTGGACCGGCTTGGCCTTTACGGGAAGATCCGCGGCCTGCGCCCCAGAAAGCGCAACGAGACCCGCCGCGCTACCGAGGAGTAGGCTTTTCACCATATTCATCTTGAACCTCCAAACGTTGGTTATCGTGAGAGGGTTCCGTATCCGCCTAGTGCGACAGGCACCGATGGAACTTCCCCTTGCTCCCCGCTGTCCTGACAAACGACTCGCGCCTCATGATCACTCGATACACGATCACTTGGTGCGATCCGCCGACCCGGAAAGCGCGACACGGGGATGCCCC